>JAHDYG010000019.1 GCA_023383815.1 Rhodocyclaceae bacterium | reverse complement strand
CCGCAAGCTGCGTCCCGGACCGACGCGCCTCCGAGGGCTGCCACAGGGGGTGGGACTCATTCGTGCTCATTGCTTGCTCCTTGCATCGGGTTGTCACGTTCTCGCGCCGCAAGAATCAATCCGGGAACAAGGCCCGAACCGAATCCGGCAACGGAGCCGATTTTCCGGTTTCGACATGCATCCACACCACCTTGGCCGAGCCGGACGCGTACATGCGCTCGTCGCCCTCGACGTAGAGCTCGTACCAGGTCATCAGACTGCTGCGCCCCGGACGCCCGGCATAGAGGCGGACCTCGGCGGTCGCCGGATAGTTTACCGGGATCAGGAAGGTACAGTCGGCATGGATGATGACCGGACCGCTCTCAGCCTCGGAGCGGACCGGAAAACCGAGCTGCTCGATCCACTCGACGCGCGCCTGCTCGAAGAATCGGAAGTACAGGGTGTTGTTGAGATGCCCATAGGCGTCCATATCCCCCCAGCGAACCGGAATCCGCGTCGTGAGCAACAGCTTGCGCCCGGCATCCCCATGTTCCTTGTCCAATCGAGACTCCTTCGGTTGTTGATTCGACGAGCGCTAATGTAACATACGGCGCCGTATGTTTCCGCGCTGTCGCGAACAGACCGGAAGCATTAAACTGCGCACACTCGCAAGGCAAACGACAGAACAGACCAACAAGCAGACCAAAGGGCAAATCGGGAGAAACAGATGGAACGCGAATCAATGGAGTTCGATGTCCTGATCGTCGGCGGAGGCCCGAGCGGGCTGGCCGCAGCGATCCGACTCAAGCAACTGGCCGAGGAGAAAGGGCACGAACTGTCCGTCTGCCTGATCGAGAAAGGCGCCGAAATCGGCGCCCACTCGCTCTCCGGCGCGGTGCTTGACCCACGCGCACTGAACGAACTGATCCCCGACTGGAAGGACAAGGGTGCCCCGATCCGCACGGCCGTGACCGAGGATCGCTTCATGTTCCTGTCTGAAACAGGGGCCCGCGGAGTTCCGAATGCGTTTCTCCCGGCCTGTTTCCAGAACCACGGCAATTACATCGTGCGCCTCGGGCATCTCGCCAAGTGGCTGGGTGAGCAGGCCGAAGCGGCCGGCATCGAGGTCTATCCCGGTTTCGCAGCGGCCGAGATCCTCTATGACGAGAACGGTGCGGTCAAGGGCGTTGCGACCGGCGACATGGGGCTCGATCGCGAGGGCAATCCGGGGCCGAATCATCAGCCCGGAATGGAACTGCACGCACGCTACACGCTCTTTGCCGAAGGCTGTCGCGGCCATCTGGGCAAGATGCTGGAAGAGCGCTTCAAGCTGCGCGAAGGCGCCGACCCCCAGACCTACGGCATCGGCATCAAGGAACTGTGGGAGATCAAGCCCGAGATGCACAGCGCCGGGCTCGTCATGCACACCGCAGGCTGGCCGCTCGCGGCCGACACCTACGGCGGCTCCTTCTTCTATCACCTCGAAGACAATCTGGTCGCCGTCGGCTTCGTCGTCGGCCTCAACTACAGCAACCCCTTCCTGTCGCCCTTCGAGGAGTTCCAGCGTTTCAAGACGCACCCGAAGATCCGTCCGTATCTCGAAGGCGGCAAGCGCCTGTCGTACGGCGCCCGGGCGATCGTCACCGGTGGACTACAGTCGCTGCCGAAGACGACCTTTCCCGGTGGCGCACTGATCGGCGATGACGCGGGCTATCTGAACGCCTCGCGCATCAAGGGCATACACGCAGCGATCAAGTCGGGCATGCTTGCCGCCGAAGCGGCTTTCGACGCGCTGGCAGCCGAACGCGGCCGCGACGAGCTGACCGCCTATCCCGAGAGCTTCCGCACCAGCTGGCTCCACGAGGAGCTGCACAAGGCCCGCAATTTCAAGCCGCTGATGAAAAAGGGCCTGTGGCTTGGCTCGATGCTCTTCGGCATGGACCAGATGCTGCTGCGGGGCAAGGCGCCCTGGACCTTGCACAACACGGCCGATCATCTCGCGCTGAAGAAGGCCTCGGAGTGCCAGCCCATCGACTATCCGAAGCCCGATGGCGTCGTCAGTTTCGACCGCCTGTCATCCGTCTTCCTCTCGAATACGAACCACGAGGAAGAACAGCCCTGCCACCTGCAGCTCAAGGATCCGGCCGTAGCAATCCGGGTGAACCTCGAACAGTACGACGCCCCTGAGCAGCGCTACTGCCCGGCCGGTGTGTACGAAATCGTCCGCGATGGCGAGGGCAGCGCCCCGCGCCTGCAGATCAACGCCCAGAACTGCGTGCACTGCAAGACCTGCGACATCAAGGATCCGACCCAGAACATCAACTGGGTCGTTCCGCAGGGTGGCGAAGGGCCGATCTATCAGGGGATGTAGTCACGACGCAGGCGAATGAAGCGTAAAAGGGGGTGCTGTGTTGCACCCCCTTTTACGTCAGCAAGGACGACTGCAGATCGATGCTCACCTGTTTGGCCCGGAGAGTTCCACCCAGTTCGAGACTTCCGGATCTATTCAGGCGCGAGATCGTGCGCGACACCGTCTCCACCGTCAACCCGGTCATCTCGGCAATATCCCGCAGCTGCGGCAGGACAACCCGAGCGATCCGCTGCCCGTGTGCCAGTCCGCGACCCATCACGGCAAGAAGCTGGCTGATCCGGTGTTCCGGCGTTCCGCTTCGCAGTGCAAGCGAATCTGCCTGGCGTTCCTTGCTCGAAGAAAGGGCCTGCAGGAGCATGTGGGGCGTCGCCGCTTCGGGCGAACTCGCCCACGGTTCGATGAAGACGTCCGTCAGTGCCCGCGCCGAAAACGAGTACTGGCCCAACAGCAAGGTTTCGGCGCCGAGCACGTCACCCGCGAGCGCGAGTCCGCCAAACTCCCGGCCAGTCTCCCCGAGCCGGTCGAGACGGACGACTCCACTACGGATTCGCCAGGCGAGACCGGCCTCTCCGGCATGAAACAGATCCTCACCACGAGTGAACGTCGTAACGCGGCTTCCGGAGGCTGGCCGGATTTCGAGGTCCGGATCGAATTCCATGATCGTCTCCCTCAAGAAATCGGGGTCAGGACTGCAACGCCGAAAGACAGCCACAGCAGGCTCGCGAGCGTCCCGTACGCTGCAAACGGCATGACCCAGCCGGGGCGCCAGGGCAACATCCAGATCAGCAGGCCAGCCGTCAGACTGGCGACGCCGAACCAGGCGGCGGTTCCATTCCCCGCGCCCCAGAGCTGAACAGCCACCCACCACGACAGCGCAATCAGGAGCCAGCCCGCAAGCCTCGTTCCAGCACGCATGGGCCACGCAGGCATGGGCCTGCCCGGGTGCAGCTGGCGGAAATGCCGGTCCATCGAACGGGCGAGCAGAACGAACCCGGAATAGGCGAACAGGAACACAGCCGGCACAGTGAACGCGGCACTCATGTCGTTTCCTCCGCGCATGGGCCGATCACTCCAGGCGAGGATGACACGGCGGCTTGCGATGCGATACCCGGCCGTCCGCGGCGATCGAGCTGGACCGCAAGGGACGCGAAGATCACACCGAACGCAAGCATGCTCAGGTCAAATCCGGCGAAGACCCAATCTCCTTCCGGCAGACTTCGGCCCAGGTGGCGTCCGGTGGTCAGCGCATTGAGCACCGGCAACAGTCCATAGGCTGCTGCGGCCAGCCACAACTGCTCGATCCAGGCGCGCCGCGTTGGCCGCCAGGCGGCATGAACCGCCATTACCGCCCAGGCCAGGAAGAGAACGTGCACCTCCCATGCAGCGCGTCCCGCGAGGTCGACGGGTAGCAGCCGGTTGGCCCAGAAATACGCGGCCAGCGCACACGGCAAGCCCACCACCGTCGCAAGATTCAGCCGTTCGACCAGACGCAGGCCCGGGGTTGGCTCATCCGCCTGCCTCGCCTGGCGCTTGCGGCGCTTGACCGCCCAGAGCAGCAGGCCAGTCGCGATCATCGCGCACCCCAGCACTCCGGACAGAAAGTACAGCCAGCGCACCAGCGGCCCGGCAAAGAGTCCTTCATGCAGCCCCAGCAGGAGGTCGCGCGTGGCCTTCGCGCCCGGTTCGATCGCAGGCTGTTCGGCCAGCAGCTCACCACTCACCCCATCGTAGACGAGGCTTGGAGCAGCGCGAAACGGGTCGGCGGCCGAGTTGCCGCGCACGATCACGCGCGCGTGGGCATCGTGAGGATGGCGGACATCCAGCAAACTGACCGCACCCGCTCCCCAGCGTATCTCGGCATCCGCGACGAACCGTTCGAGCGGAACAAGCGCCGCCGGACTCCGCGCGGGCTGCATCAGGCCCGGTCGCGCCGCCAGCTCGTCGCGAAACGCCCGCTGCCCCGCTTCACCCGGGCCGTAGAAGGCACTGACAATCATCGGCATGTACACGGTCATCAGGAATACCAGACCCGAGTATGTGATCATCAGCTGGAAGGGCAAGGAAATGACGCTGGTGACGTTGTGGGCATCGAGCCACGAGCGCTGGCCCTTGCCCGGCCGGAAGGTGAAGAAGTCGGCGAAGATCTTCTTGTGCACGACGATCCCGGTCACGAGCGCCACCAGCATGAACATCGTCGCAAGCCCCACGAGCCACTCGCCGGCCGCATCCGGAACGTAATGCAGCTTCCAGTGCATGCGGTAGAGCTGCTGCCCGCCTCCGGTCTCACGCGCCTGCAGGGGCGTGCCGGTCCGGGCATCGAGCAAGACACGATCGGCATGCATGCCGGGCCCACCATGCGCACGACCCTGTTGCGAGAACACCGAGAGGTACGGGTCGTTGCGGTCGAGCGGCAGGCTGATGACCCAGCGTGCATTGCCGCGCGCATGTTGATCGAGATGCTCCTGGGCCAGCCTGACCGTTTCCTGCGCGTCGACCGATGCCGGCGCAAGCGGCAGTTCGGGCTGCATCCAGCGGTCGATCTCGGTATCGAAGTAGCCTGCTGTGCCGGTCACGAAGACGAAGAACAGCAACCAGCCGAGCACCAGTCCCGTCCAGGTGTGGAGCCAGGCCATCGATTGGCGGAAGTGCTCCTTCATGGCCGCGCTCCCTGCATCAGGAACCAGGCAAGCAGTGCGCAAACACCAGCCGGCAACAGCAGGCCAAGCCAGGCGCGCCACGGTGAGCGGACCGAGAACACCCACAACACAGCACCCGTATAGACGAGAAAGCTTGCCAGCAAGGCCCAGGTCACCGCTTCGGCGCGACCTCCCGGCACCAGCGCGGCGAGCAGGATCGCAGCGCTGTTGGACAGCGCATACCCCCCGATCAGGGCCGCCAATGCGCGCAACGGAATCTCAAGTTTCGTGTTCATTCGTTCCTCCATCGAATGGAGTCGGGCCCGCACGCACCACCGGAACGTGCTGGAGGCTTGTGCGGGTCACGGATCAGAACTTCAGCGACAGCCCCGCCGACCACGTGCGCCCTGGACTCGGCACGATCGACAGATCCTCGGCGTCATACACACCGTCACGGTTCGCGTCGTGATGGCCGCGCGCAATCAGCCAGTAGCGCTTGTCCAGCACGTTATCGACCTTGACGAAGGCCTTCAGGCGCGACTTCGAGCTCCCGAACAGGCGTACGTCCCGGTCGTGCGAGAGCATCAGGTTCAGAAGCGTCCTGCCGGGCTGCTTCTCCTGGTTGATCTCGTCCGCATAGCTCTTGCCGCGGTAGTCGATCTCGGCGCTCAGGCGCCAGCCCTCGGCAGGATGCCAGTGTGTGCGGAAGTTCAACTGGTGTGCCGGGCTTCTCGGCACTGCCTTGCCCTTGTTGTCGTAGTGCTGGAAATAGACCTGCGTCAGCGGATTGGTGAGCGCAGCCAGCGAATCGACGGGGGTGCCGCCCTGGGCGTTGCCGATCGCCAGGTGGAAGTCGTCATAGCGCGCGAAGCGGTTGTGCAGATACGTATAGGCCAGATCGAAGCTCACGTTGCGGCGGACTTCGGTCTGCAGGGCCAGCTCAAGCCCCCGGCTCTTCGTGTGGCCGATGTTGTCGGAGTAGATGTCCCCACCGACCCGGCTACTCACGTACTGACCCACATTGCTCAGGATGAAGTCCTTGCGCTGGATGTAGAACACCGAACTGTTCAGGTGCGCGGCCCAGCCCAGAACGCTGACTTCCGAGCGCATTCCCAGCTCATAGGTCAGCGTATGCTCGGGATCGAGGTCCGGATTCCCAGCAAGTTCGGTGAGCGTCGGCATCCGGAAGCCCGTCGAGATACCACCGTAGACCGCATTGTGCTCATTGAGCCGATGGTCGGCACCGATCCGCCACGAATGGACGCCCATCGACTTGTTGCGCCGCTGCGCACGCAACCGATCCTGATCCTTGAGATCGATGCGATCGATCCGGTAGTTCAATGTCATGGTGGTGTCATCGCTCACGCCAAAACCGGCCTCCAGATAGGCGGCCCGGGTGCGCTCCTCACGATAGGAGTCGGACATGATGTCGCCGGCACGAAAGACCGGCGCGGTCGGCGCGGGCGAGTTCTTGTAATCCTCTTTCACGACCGAGATCTCATCGAAGGTATTGCGCCGGATCTCCAGTCCGCCCATCAGCGCGATACGGCCGAACGACTCCCTCGCCTCGACCTTGATCCCCCGCTGCTGCTGTTCGTAGTCGTTGATATGCTGATAGCGATCGGCTTCACGGTCGCTCACGCGGGTACCGGTCGCGCTGAAGAGAATCGGAGCCACCCAGAAATCAGTCTTGTCATCGAACTGGTAGGCCACCGCAAGCAGGTTGCCGGTACTGGAAAAATCGTTCGAATAGGTGAGGTTCATCCGCTGCAGCGCGATGTCGAAGTTGCGCGTCCGGCCGCGCCCTTCGAGTTCGCCCTTCGGATCATTCTTCGCCCGGGTCGCGCCCACCACGGACCCTTCACGATCCCGAAAACGATCGGATTGCTCAAACCCGAAGGTCAGATCGCTGTCGTCGTCGATGAACCACTGGAGGTTGCCCGCAAGCGTCTTCGCATGACTGTTCGCCAGCGCGTAGTAGTCGTCCATCTCGCGGTGCGAAACCTGCACGTGGCCGCCGAACCGCTCACCCGAGCCCCCCGCCTTCAGGTAGGAGCGTTGATAGCCGTACGACCCACGATCATGCTCGACGGTGACTCCGTCGTGACGGGCGCCCCGCTTGGTTGTGATGATGACCGCGCCGGACAGCGCGTCCTCCCCGTACAGGTACGAGGCTCCGCCCTTGACGACCCGGATGCTCTCGATGTTGTCCAGATCGATGTTCACCCTGCCGGTGCGCTCGAAGACCGGAACCCCGTCGATGACGATCGCCACACCCGGCTTTTCGCTCATGAAGCGCTGGTTATCCACGCCGCGCAAGCGGATCTTGATGCCGTCCGGGCCGCCCCGCTCATCGACCGTCAGACCGGGAACCGCGCGCAGGACATCGATGATGCTCGTGGGCCGCGTCTGCTCGACCTGCTCGCCGGTGATCAGCGTCGAACTGGCGGGGCTGCGCCGCTCCGACTCGAAGCGATCCCCGATCGCCGAACCGCTGACGACGACGCTGCGAAGCTCGGTTTCCTGCGCGCTGACCGCCGATAGCGGGCCGAGCAGCGCCAGCCCGATGATGATTGCGAGTTGCTTGGGTCTCGGGCTCTGAACCCGGGGCTTCGATTGCTGCATGGATGACTCCCTTTCTCTTTTGTATGTGCTGCAGGGGATGCCCGCTGCCGGATGCTCGCAGGCGGGCGGATTCGGGCGCGCACCGCACAGGGCTCACGAGCTGTCTGCGACCGTGCACGCGCGCCACGCGACGCGCGATCCCGCGCTGCGAGGACGAGAGCCGATCTACCGAAAGGCTGGTTGCGAAAGACCGTGGGGCGCCCCAATGCGGTTCGTGAGAACCACAGTTCGAGACTCGGTGATGGACGGTCAGATGCGCGGAGGCGCGCGGGCTTGCGCCGCCGCCCAGACCGGATGTGGCCGCAGGAAACCGCGCGGGGCAGGAAGGCGGACAGCGCCCTTAGGGAATGGATCCGAGGGCAGGATCTCACGTACAGGAAGGATGCCCAGCCCGAACTGGTGCTTGCACCACTTGCATGGCGTCTGATGTGCGGCCGGCGCTTCGTCCAGCGGCTCGCCGTCAGCACGCATGCGCTCGACCCCGTTGGCCGAGCACACCTCCAGCCACGCCGCCTCGCCCGAGAGGGCGTACCCGGCCTGCGCAGTGAACGGAAGCAGCGCGCTCGCCAGCATGGCGAGCGTACAGATCCAGGCGCAGACCCGACGGTGGATCTTCATGACAGGAGATCCCCTGGACAAGGGATCACGATCCTTTCGCATCCCATTGCAGGTTCGCCGCAGCGCCTTCAGTCACGAAAGCGATTTTCGTGATCCCGACCCGCTGTGCAGCCGCCATCAGCAAGGTCACCCGCTCGTAGCGTGCGCCGCGCCAGGCGCGCAGATGCAGGCTGGGTTTCAGCCCGGGTTCGGAGGCGATGTTGGCGAGCAGTTCCAGCAGCGTCTCGTAGCCGACCTGCTCGCCGTTGAAATGCAACTGGTCCGATTCGTCCAGCACCAGTTCAAGCACCCGCGGAGCGTCCTCGATCGGGGTGCTTTCGACCCGCGGCAGATCGACCGGAACGGCCTGGGTCATCAGCGGCGCAGTGATGATGAAGATCACCAGCAGCACGAGCATCACATCGACCAGGGGAATCATATTGATCTCGGCCATCGGCTGGGTCTGACCGACCGGACCGCCCTTCATGCTGAATGCCATGACGCGCTCCTCAAGCGGCCTGCGCGCTGCGCAGCGGCTGGACCTTCGACGCCTCCTGGGCACCAATGCGCACGCCCGCTACCAGGTAAGCGTGCAGACTGTGCGCGAAGCCATCGAGTTGCGCCAGGACGAGCCGGTTCGCCCGCGTGAAGGCGTTGTACGCGAGCACGGCGGGAATCGCGACGAAAAGTCCGGCCGCGGTCATGATGAGCGCCTCGCCGACCGGACCGGCGACCTGATCGAGCACCACCGTCGAGGCGCCCGACAGGCCGACCAGCGCATGATAGATGCCCCACACGGTCCCGAGCAGCCCCACGAACGGCGCCGTGGCGCCGACCGATGCGAGCATCGTCAGGCCGCGCTCGACCCGCGCCTGCGCGAACACCGTGGACTGTTGCAGGCTGCGCCCGATGAACTCGCCGGCATCGACGCCGGCCCCGATCCCGCCCGCGCTGCGCGTCTCGAACGCCTGCGCAGCTTCCATCGCATCGGCCGCCACGCCCGCAAACACCCCGCTCGCATCCTCCCGCCGCACCGCGGCCAGTGCTTCTTCGCGCGAGGGTGCAGACCAGAACGCCTGCAGCGCGCCAACCAGCTTGCGACGCAAGCGCAGGAGCGCGACCCCCTTGCCGAGGATGATGGTCCAGCTTGCCACCGACATCAGCCCGAGCAGCACCGCCACCGCGAGCGTCACCCCGTCGCCCTGCGCGATCAGGTGTGCGATTCCGAACTTCTCGTTCATCGTTGAACCTCCTTTGCTTCCTTCGGGGCAAGGCCGACCAGTTCCAGCACGGTCGCGGCATTCGCCACCCCCGAGCGGGCCTGCTTGCCGCCCCTGCCGTCGAAATACAGGGTGCGAGGCAACTCGCCGCGCCATTGCGGATCGAGCCCGTGCGCCAGGGCTTCCGCAACCTCATCACCGTATGCCAGGCGTTCTCCGGGAATTCCGAGCCGATCGAGGGTCTGCGCGTGCTGCGGTTCCAGCGGTTCGACTGCGATGGTCAACAGACGCAGCCGGTCGTCCGCACGTACGAGTTCGGCCACTTGCTGCATGTGCTTCTTACAGTGGGTGCAGGTCAGCGACCACAGGGCCACGACCGTCGGCAGCTTGTAGGACGCAGGATCGCCGAGCCGGCGCGCGTCGGCGCGATTGATCTCCGTGATCGGCTCGCCGGCCTGCACGGCGCACGCCCAGACAAGCGACAGCAGGGCGATCCCGTTGAGGAGCACGCGAACGCCTCTCCCGCTGCGACAACCCTCAAGCCTCATCGAATCCCTCTTCATTGGTCTCTCCGCCTTCGCGTTCAATCCAGCCGGTAGCTCTTCAGCCCGCCTTTCGCCGTGCGCCACACGGCAAGAATGGCCTCATCGCGCACCAGCAGCCGCGGCTGGTCGGAGGCCCCATCCGTGACATCGAGCTCGACACCACGAAAGTGCGCGCCATCGTCCTCCGAAAGCTCGGCTCGCAGGTGCGTACGCTCGCCGTCGAACTCCTTCCAGACGATTGCAATGCGTCGCCCGTGCGCGACCAGATCGGCATGCGCCGCGCGTTCTCCGCCCACAGGACGCTGGCCTTCGACACGCCCCCCGGCCAGGCGCCCGTAGAAGACGCGGCCCGCAGCGTCACGCTGGTTGAACCACACCGCATGCCGCGTGCCGTCGGCACTCACCGCGAGCGACGGGCCATGATGCGGGCAGGCGTCGATCTGCCAGCCGTCGAAGGTCGCCCGCTCGATCGACTCCAGGCCGCCATCCGCCCCCAGACGCGCGATCGCGTGGTCGCGCACGTTCGGCTCGAAGACGTGGCGCCACATCAGCAGCGTTGCCCCATCGGCATCCCGTGCGAGCGCGAGGCGGCAACACTGGCAGGCGTGGTCGGCAAGCTTGCGCTCCGGCGCGAAAGTCTTGCCCCCATCGACCGAGAGCGCCGAATAGAGCGCCGAGCCGCGGTACTCACCCGCGCTGCCTTCGGGTACCCGGTGGCGCCCATCGAGCCACAGAACGAGCACGCCTTGTGCAACAACGCGCAGGCTGTTGAAACTATGGCCGACCGGACTGCGGTCCTGGTGTACGGTGATCGGCGCATCGAAGCGCAAGCCGTCCGGCGCGCGCGCAAAACGCACGTCACCGGTGAAACGCTCCTCGAAACGCCGCGCCCAGGAAACATACACCTCGCCCGCCGGACCGAAGGCGATCTTCGGACGATTCTCGCCATCCGCGGAGATCGCCTCCGGTTCGGTATTGACGCGGACAGACTGTGACCAGGTCAGCCCGCCATCGACGCTTCGCTGCAGAAGGACATGGCCTTCTTCGACGAAGACCGCCTGCAGCGAGCCATCCGGTGCCACTTCGACACTGGTGCCCAGTTGCGGGCGCTCACTGCGCTGAACCGGACGCTCGACGGGGACCGGCGTTGCCGGTTCACCGATCTGAGCGCCGTGCGAGCCTCCCTGGTGCGCCGCCGCCGGCCCCAGCCCGGAAAGCAGCGACGCCCCGACGAACGCACCCAGTCCAAGTACCGCGCCGATGCGCCGGCGTTGTCCGCGCAGAGGATTCATCACCAGCGCGCCTCCAGACCCACGTTCCAGGTTCGCGGCAGGCCGGTCGAATACGTCGGCTGCCCGCTCGAAAGCCCGGAGGTCTCGGCATAACGCTTGTCCGCCAGGTTGGTGACGCTGCCGTAAAATTCCAGCCCCTTGCGGATCGGGTAGTTCGCACGCAGGTTCAGCAGATCATGCCCGGAATGCTTACTCGTGTTCGCGGCATCCCTCCAGTAGCTGCCGAGGCGGATCCATTCGAGCTCGACCCGCCCGCCCTGGAGCACCGCCGGAGCGTAGCGCAGGCGGCTGTTGGCCATCAGCCGCGGAGCCGATTCCATCTCCTTGCCGCTGTAGTCGACGGTGCCCGACAGCACCCATTTCTCGTAGGTATGGCGCGCATACGAGAGGCTGGTATCGAATCGCCACGCTTCGCTCAACTCGATTCCCAGTCCAAGCTCGATGCCACGATGCAGGGTCTTGCCGGCATTGACCGCAGTACGCTGGTTGGTGACCGGGTCCTGATAGCTGACGATGTCATCCTTCTTGCTCATGTGGTAGAGCGAGACTTCGTAGTGCAAGGCCCCATCGCGGCCGCGCAGCCCGGTCTCGATGTTGTCGACGATCACCGGCTTCAGCTTGAGCAGCGATTCTGCCTGCGCCTGGGCGCGCGCTGCATTCGACTCGCGCCCGCCACGGAAGACCTGTCCTTCGGACGGCGCACGGAAGGCATTGCTGTAGGCCAGGAAGCCACTGACTTGCGGCGTGAAGGCCCAGGTTGCCCCGAGCTTCGGGCTCAGTCGGCTGTAGCTGACCTTGGTGCTGGCCGCATGGCCGTACCAGCCGTTTCCCGGGAAGGGCCCCACCACGCCCTGCGTGGCGCCGGCGACCCCGCCGTTGAAGCGGTTGCGGTAGTCGTACTGCATGTCGTCGTAGCGCAGACCGGCCGTCACGCGCAGCCTCTCCAGCGGCGAAATCTCGCCATGCACGTAGGGGGAAATGCCGCGGAACGTAACCTTGTAGTCGTAGATCCGGACCGGCGCCACCGTTCGGCTCAGGCGGTACTCGGTGCCCCCGAGCGCGTTCGTGCTCCGGTCGAGCAGGATCGAATCCTCGCGCCGCGATCCGGGAGAATAATCGACGTCCAGGCCGACGATCAGGCGTGCGCGCATCGGCTCGAAGTCGCGCCGGTACTTGGCGAGAAAGCCCAGGGACTGATTCTTGGTGACGTACTGGTTCGGATCGTAGCTCACCGTCCAGCTCGGAATGATGTCCATCCGGTTGTCGCGGAAATACGGCGTGATCGACAGCAGCGAGTCCGCCGTCTCCCGTTCGTAGGCCGTCGACAGCCGGAACGCATCAACCGAGCGGTACGAGAACGGAATGTTGTTTGCGCGCGGCGTGCGGCGGAACTCCTCGCGGTTCACGCTGCCGACATGATCCTGATCGACTTTCGAGAAGGACATCACGGTCTTCAGCATCGCCTCGTCCGACACGATGCGATCCCAGCGGAAGGTTCCGGTCTGCCGCTCGTAACCGGAATCCCTGTGCCAACCGCCCATTCGGGTCAGGTTGAGGCTGGCGCGCCAGGCATCGTTGTCGCCGGCGTTGCCACCGTCGAGCATCACCCGCCCCCAGCCGTGCAAACCGGCCTCTCCGGTCACGCCAAATTCCGCACTCGTCGGCGGGGTGCGGGTCAGCACATTGACCGTCCCGCCGATCGCATCCGACCCGTACAGCGCACTGCCCGGACCTTTCGTCACCTCCAGGCCGCCCGACTGCGGAACGTTGATCTCGTACAGCGCGTTGTGATTGAAGAAGCCGGTCGAGCGCGTCGGAATCCCGTCTTCGAGATACAGATACACCGCGGCCGTCGTCAGCGGGTGGCGGATCGAGGTCGAGTGCCCTTCACCTGACAGGTTGCTCAAGCGCACCCCGGGAATGCGATTGAGGACGTCCTTCGGGTGGGTCGGGCGCTGCGTTGCGATCGCCGCTGCCCCGACCCCCGACACCGTCGCCGGGGTCTCTGCCACCAGTCGCGCTTCGCGCGTGGCAGTCACGCTGACCTCGCCCAGCATCGGAGCGAGCTCTCCCGCTCCGACCGCAGACGAACCAAGCGCGGCGATCAGTACTGCAAGTCTCATTTCAGTGGGTTTCATGGCTTTCCTTTCGCCTCACGGCAATCACAAGATGATTCATTCGTTTACTTGCGGCGCGCGGACCCATCACGACATCTCAGGCGTCGAGTCTGAAAATGATGGGCACCACGACACTGGTGGCCACCGGTTGGTCACCGCGCCGCGCAGGCACGAAGCGCCATCCCTGAACGGCGCGCAAGGCGGCTTCGTCAAGGCGGTTGAAACCGCTGCTCTCTCGGATCTCGACGTGAGCGGCCTTGCCGTCCGGACTCACCTTCACAGCAAGCAACACCTTCCCCTCCTCGCCCCGGCGTCGCGACATCGGCGGATAGACCGGTGCCGGGTTGCGCAGGTAGTCGGCGTCGAAACGGGCTTCGACCAGTGCTGCTGGCGATGCAGGTGGCTGCTGCGTGGCGTGAGGATCAGGTTCGGCGGGTGCCGCAGTAGGCGCCGATTCCGCGGCCGCTGCGACCGCCACCGGTGGTGCCACAACCGGCTGCTGCACTCTGGGCTCAGCGCGGGGCGCCCGCTTCTTCGGCGGTGGCTTCGGCTTTGGCGCAGGAACAGGCTCGGGCTCAGGAAGCGGTGCGGGTTCGGGCTCCAGAACCGGGGGTTCCGGTTCCGGCAGCGGCTCTGGATCAGTTTGGGACAACGGCTCGGGCAGCGGCAGCACAACGGGTTCGGGCGACGGCGCGGCCGCCATGACCGGCGCGACGTACGGAATCAGGCTCACGTCCATGCGGATCGGTTCGACCGCCGTCACGGCCATGGGAGCAGCCGTCAGCAGCCACGCCCCCAGTGCGGCATGGGCCGAAAGCACGACGCCCAGTGTTGCCAGGCGCGGCAACGCGGGTTCGTCGAAACGAGCGAGGACGTGGTGCTGCAACATCGTGCGCTGCAATCCCTGAAGCTTCCGATTGCCCGACGGGCCGCCTGCGCGACCGTGCGGGAGTCATGGCACGCGATCGATCCGGCCCGATCGGTCGGGCGCGAACTGCGTGACGGACTTCAATCCGCGCGCATGCGGCACTCGCAACGCAGCGCGATTGAAAACGTTTCAGAGGCTTGCAGGGGGGGCGCGAGGACGCGATGCGGTCGCCGCGAACTGCGGGCGCGGTATATCGACGGAGGAAGCCCGGGGGAAAATCCCCGGCGTGAAGCGAGGCCGCGGCAGTTCCGGTACGGCCGCCGGTGGCAAAGCGCTGGTGGCGTGTAGCTGACACCACAGGCACAAGGACGGGCCGGCGCGATCGGAGGAGTCATCGGGCTCCGGGGCGACGTCCGTCGCGATCCGCTCGATGCCGTACGCCGTACAGATCTCTGCCCAGGCATGATCACCGGTGATGCGGGCTGCCGCCTGCCCGAGCGCAGGCAAGAGCGCACCCGCGAGGATCGCCAGCGCGGCGATCCAGGCGATCAGTCGGGGGGTGCAGACCAGGCGAGACATCGGAGGGCGTTTCGGCTCGAACGAGACCGGTCAGTGCATCTTGTGCGGCTTGCCATGCTGGTGTTGCATGGGTTGGTTCAGCGGACGGGCCGGCGCGTCGAGCGCAATCTCTTCGCGCTTGCCGTCCTTGCCTTCCACGACGAGCGTGAGCGGCACGACGTCCCCTTCCTTGACCTGTGCCTTGAGGTCGATGAGCATGACGTGATAGCCGCCCGGCTTGAGTTCGACGGTCTGCCCGGCCGGCAGATCGAGTGCCGGCACGGCACGCATCTTCATGACGTCATTCTCCATCTTCATCTCGTGGATCTCGACGACCGCTGCGGCCGGCGAACGGGCCTCGACCAGGCGCGCATCGACCGCCGAGCGGATCTGCATGAAGGCGCCGGTCGCACGCTGCTGCGGCACCGTGGCGCGCACCCATGGGTCATCGATACTCACCTGTGCCCAGGCCGGCAGGCTCATGGCAAGGCTCAGCACTGTTGCGGTCACGAATCTGTGCATGGAAATCTCTCCTGTTGTGGGGAACTACGGGTTAGCGCGTGGTTGCAAGCAGGGTCTTGATGTCAGCCGCGATCAGTTCCGGTGGCATGTTGTGTGGAACCGCCAGGCGCAGGCGGCCGGTCGGGTCGAACACGAAGCTGGTGGCCGTGTGATCCATCGTGTAGGAGTCACCGGTCGGAACCTTCTGGTAGAAGACGTTGAACGACTTGGCGATCTCGGCGGTACGCGCCAGCGGCGCATGCAGCGCGACGAAATCCGGGTCGAAGGCCAGCATGTACGCGCGCAGCACCTCGGGCGTGTCCCGCTCGGGATCGACGGTGATGAACACCATCTGCATCTTCTTCGCATCCTCACCGAGCATCCCGCGCACCGCGACCGCCCTGGACAGCGCCGTCGGGCAGACGTCCGGGCACTGCGTGAAACCGAAGAAGATCATCACGACCTTGCCGCGAAAATCAGCCAGTGTTCGCTCCTTGCCGTCCGCGTCCTGCATCCGGAGATCCTTGCCATACTCGACCCCGGTCATGTTTGCGGCGTTGAAACGCGGCGCTTCGGGGGCGCTGCATGCCGCAAGCATGAACGCCAAAAGTGCGAGCAAGATCAGGCCACGGAAAGAAGATGGCATCGGTTACGGCTCCTTGATGGATTTCGGCCCGCATGCCCGTTCCTCATCGCAGGGCACGCGTCAGGCCGATGTCGCCCGGCCTTCAGGGTCGGGATCGATTCTATCGGCTCAGCTCCCCCGCTGATTGACCGCAGTCAATTGGCGGGGGTCGGACAGGCGCGACAAATTGCCGCATGCGCGGCTTCGCTGGAACTATCCGAGCCACACCCGGGCGTTGCGGAAGATCCGCATCCAGGGCGAATCCTCGCCCGAACCGGGCGGGCACCAGCTCATCTGGACGCTGCGGCTGGTCCGTTCCGGGTGCGGCATCATGATCGTGAAGCGGCCATCCTCGCTCGTGAATCCGGTCAGCCCATCCGGCGAGCCGTTCGGGTTGGCGGGATAGGTCTCGGCCACACGACCATGGTTGTCGAGGTAGCGCAGGGTCGCAACGGCACCATTGCGCTGCTCGTCATTCGCGAACACCGCCCTGCCCTCTCCGTGGCTGACCACGATCGGCATGCGGCTTCCGGCCATGCCGTCAAAGAGGATCGACGGGCTTTCCAGCACTTCGACCATCGACAGCCGCGCCTCGAACTGCTCGCTGCGGTTGCGCGCGAACTTGGGCCAGTGCTGCGCACCGGGGATGATGGCGGAAAGATGCGCCATCATCTGGCAACCGTTGCAGACCCCGATCGCAAACGTATCGCTGCGGCCGAAGAAGGCTTCGAAAGCGGCGCGCAGGGTCGGATTGAAAAGAATGGATTTCGCCCACCCCTGCCCGGCGCCGAGCACGTCGCCATACGAGAAGCCGCCGCAGGCAGCCAGGCCATGGAACGCTTCGAGGCGATGACGGCCGGACTGCAGGTCGGTCATGTGAACGTCGAATGGATCGAAGCCAGCGCGCTCGAATGCCGCGGCCATCTCGAACTGGGAGTTGACGCCCTGCTCTCGCAGGATGGCGATTCGCGGCCGGGCGCCGCGAGCAATCATTGGTGCGGCAACGTCTTCGGACGCATCGTAGGTGATCCGCACCGACAGCCCGGGGTCGGACGCATCGGCCAGGGATTCGAACTCTTCTGCTGCGCACTGAGCATCATCACGCAGGCGCGCGATGCGGTATCCGGTTTCGGCCCAGGCCCGGATCAGATCGCTGCGGCTGGCGCTGAAGACCATCTTTGCGTTGCGCCAGAAGCGGATTTCGTCCTTGTCGTTGGGTTCGCCCAAGAAATGGTAGGCCAGACCGGCATCACGCAAGGCCGCCGTGATCCGGGCGCGATCGGCACGCCGGATCTGGACCACGGCCCCGAGTTCTTCGGCAAAGAGTCCGGCGAACAGACGGTCGTTGAGGCGGCCCTTGAGAGTGTCCGGCTTCTTGTCGAGTCCATCCACGTCATTCATGAACTCGTCGTAGCAGACGGTATCGAGCACGATCGACAGTCCGCAGTGCGAGGCGAACGCCATCTCGCACAAGGTCGCAAACAGCCCACCGTCGCTGCGGTCATGATAGGCAAGCAGCAGGCCTTCGCTGCGGAACTGCTGGATCACCGCGAAGAACCGTGCGAGCACCTCCGGTTCGACGTCCGGAGCCTGCTCGGCGACCGAACCATACACCTGAGCAAGCGCTGACCCACCGAGCCGGTTGCATCCGTCTCCGAGGTCGATCAGCACGAGTTCGGTGTCTTCTCCGAGATCGAGCCGCAACTGCGGCGTCAGGGTCGAGCGGATGTCCTCGACCGGCGCGAACGCGGTGACGATCAGGGACAGCGGTGCGATCACCGCCCTGTCCTGCCCATCCTCGTTCCAGGCCGTCTTCATCGACAGCGAATCCTTGCCCACCGGAATCGACAGGCCGGCGCTCTGGCAGAACCCGGATACGGCCTGCACCGTGTCGAAGAGCTTCGCATCCTCACCCCGATGACCGGCCGCCGCCATCCAGTTGGCCGACAGCTTGACCTTGTGCAGATCGGTGATGGCCGCCGCCGCAAGGTTCGTGATCGCCTCCCCGACTGCGAGGCGGCCCGATGCGGGTGCGTCGAGGCAGGCGACCGGGGTCCGCTCGCCCACCGCAAAGGCTTCGCCTTCATAACCGCGGAACCCCATTGCCGTGACAGCGACGTCGGATACGGGCACCTGCCAGGGTCCGACCATCTGGTCGCGCGCAGTCAGACCTCCAACCGACCGGTCACCAATCGTGATCAGGAAGTTCTTGCTCGCCACCGCCGGCAGCCGCAACACGCGCAGGCAGGCCTCATGCAGGTCGACGTCGGTCACGTCGAAGGGCGGCACATGCACCGCTCGCCGCGATACCTGGCGCGTCATGCGCGGCGGCTTGCCGAGCAGGACCTGCATCTCCATGTCCACCGGTTGGTTGTCGAAATGTCGGTCGGAGACAATCAGCCGTCCGTCCTCCGTCGCGGCTCCGAGCACGGCGAACGGGCAGCGTTCGCGCTCGCACAATGCGCGAAAATCTTCCAGCCGATCAGGCGCGACGGCAAGAACATAGCGTTCCTGCGCTTCATTGCTCCAGATCTCGCGCGGGCTCATGCCGGGCTCTTCGATATGAATCTCGCGCAATTCGAACCGCGCACCCAGTCCGGCCGAGTCTGCAAGTTCGGGCATCGCATTCGACAAGCCGCCCGCACCGACGTCATGGATCGACAGGATCGGATTGTCCTCGCCCTGCTGCCAGCAGGCATCGATGACCTCCTGGCAGCGTCGCTGGATCTCCGGGTTGCCACGCTGCACCGAGGCGAAGTCGAGGTCCGCCGTGTTCGTTCCGGTCGTCATGCTGGAGGCAGCCCCACCCCCCAGCCCGATCAGCATGCCCGGCCCGCCAAGCTGGATCAGCAGGGTGCCGGGTGCGAAGATGATTTTGTGCGACTGCAGGGCCTGGATGTTGCCGACACCACCGGCGATCATGATCGGCTTGTGATAGCCGCGCACCTCTTCCTGCACCAATTGCTGAAAGCTGCGGAAATAGCCGGCGAGGTTGGGGCGTCCGAACTCGTTGTTGAACGCCGCGCCGCCAATCGGCCCTTCGATCATGATGTCCAGCGCCGAGGCGATTCGCCCCGGCCGGCCGTAGGGCTGCTCCCAGGGTTGCACGAAATCGGGAATCTCCAGGTTCGACACCGAGAACCCGGTCAGCCCAGCTTTGGGGCGCGATCCGCGACCCGTCGCGCCCTCATCACGAATCTCACCACCCGCCCCGGTTGCGGCACCAGGAAACGGAGAGATCGCCGTCGGGTGATTGTGCGTCTCGACCTTCGCCAGCAGGTGAGTCTCTTCTTCGTGATAACGCCACCGTCCATCCCGATCGGGATAGAGCCGGTCGATCCGCGCGCCCTCGATGATCGATGCATTGTCCGAGTAGGCAACTACGGTGCCCGCAGGCTGCGCCTGGTGGGTTTCCTTGATCATTCCGAAGAGGGTCTTCTTCATCGGCGCGCCGTCGATGACCCACTCGGCATTGAAGATCTTGTGGCGGCAATGCTCTGAGTTCGCCTGCGCGAACATCATCAGTTCGACATCGGTCGGATTGCGCTGCATGCGCGTGAAGTTGTCGACGAGGTAGTCGATCTCGTCCTCCGACAAGGCCAGACCCAGTTCGGCGTTGGCCACCACAAGCGCCGCCCGCCCTCCGGTGAGCAGATCGACCGAGGCCAGCGGCTGCGGTTCGTAGTGATGGAACAGCGCGTCTGCAGCATCCGGCGCATGCAGCACCGACTCGGTCATCCGGTCATGAATCAGGGGCAAGACCCCGGCGAGCGCCCGCTCATCGAGTGGCCGCGCAAGCTCCAGCCACCAGGCCGTTCCGCGCTCGATCCGGCAGATGCCGGAGAACCCGCACTGGTGCGCGATGTCGGTGGCCTTCGACGCCCACGGAGAGATCGTTCCGAGGCGTGGCACGACCAGCAGCAGCGACTGCGGCACCGATTGCGGTGCGGGCTCGGCACCGAGCAGCTCGCAGAGCCTTTCCTGCTCCGCATCGGTGAGTGGCTGGGCAGACTCCACGAAATACCAGTGCTCTGCGCTCAGACCTCTCAGGCCGCGGAGCCGCTCCGCGATCAAAGCATGAGCACGCGCAAGACGTGCGGACGAGTGCGCAGAAGTACCGCGGAGCTTGAGAATCTGGGACATTTTGATGGCTTCGGGGAATGAGGAGACGGCCTTCCTCGGGAAGCGGTGAATTATACCCGAGCGAACCACCCCGACAGTCCCCTGCCGGATCCGGGGCGACTCAATCGTTGCCGGAAGCCGACGTCTTTGCTTCGGACGAACCGCCCTCGCCATCCGGCATCGCCGTACTGCTTGATCCGATCAGGCGCATCTCCTGTTCCGGCTCCGAAACCCGCACGAGCTGCCCCTCGATACCGGCCCCGCAATCCATCTGGAGCTGTCGGTAGCTGATATTGCCTGCAATCCGCGCATTCGAATGCAGCTCCAGGAAATGTTCGACCTCGAGATCGCCCTTCACCGACCCATTGATCACGGCGTCGTAGGCCTGAACCCGCCCGATGATGGAGCCCTTCTCGCTCAGCACGATCAGGCTCTTGTCGCCGTTGCGCCCGATCACGTCGCCTTCGATGTGGCCGTCGACGCGCAGGCCACCCGAAAAATACACGTCGCCGACGATCCGCAGATTGTCCGCGATCAGACTCGACAGCTTGTTGACCTCGATCGTCTTCTTCTGCTTTCTGCCAAACATCTGACTTTCCCCGATGGTTCTCCGGATGGAATGCTCGCGGTCGCGCAGGGCAAATGCAGGACACTGCGATCCGTGCAGGGGGCCTTCCCGCACCCGCCTGATCAACGATTCTTGCGGGCTGCCTTGGCAAACTCCAGTTCCTGCTTGATCGCCTTGAGCTGTTCGTTGAGGACGACGATCTGGCGTTCGAGCTCACTGCGCGTGACGGCACCGATCTCGAGGTCCAGCGAAGCACGCTCCAGCGCATCCCGCAATTCCTCATTGGCCTTCATGAACTGACCGTTGGCCGCAACGAGCTCGCCGTTGTGATGCTTCAGCCCCTC
This sequence comes from Rhodocyclaceae bacterium, assembly GCA_023383815.1. Lineage (GTDB taxonomy): Bacteria > Pseudomonadota > Gammaproteobacteria > Burkholderiales > Rhodocyclaceae > JACOUN01. Next base: position 49,695 of record JAHDYG010000019.1, on the reverse strand, counting down.
GATCACCCCGCGCAGCTCGTCCGCCTCCGTTCTCAGAACCGCGTTGTTCGCTGAAATCTCGGCGATCTGGGCCTTCAGTGTGCGAATCTCCTCCTCGAAGGACAGCTGCCGCTCGCCGGACAGCACACTGAGTTCGAACTGCCGGATGGCCAGTCCCGTCGCAATGACAGCCAGGATGGCCAGCGACCAGAAGAGCAAGAGCTTGCGGAAACTCCGTTGCGAAGCAAGCAGGATCGAGCCGTCAGCAAGATCCCGGCTCTTCGCCGTGCTTCGCCAGAACATGTTCCTTCAGATCCCGGAACTCAGAAGCGCGCCAGATAGGTCGTCGGGTCGACGTACCGTCCGTCCTGAAGGATCTCGAAGTGCAGGTGCGGCCCGGAAGATCGCCCGGTCGAACCGATCAGCGCGATCTTCTCGCCCGGCATCACCACCTGACCGACCTTGACGAGCAGTTTCGACGCATGGGCATACCGCGTGACGAGCCCGGCGCCGTGATCGATCTCGACGGTATGCCCATAGTCCTTGCGGAATGCGGCATAGATCACGCGCCCACCGGCACTCGCCAGAATCGGCGTTCCGCGTGGAGCCGCAAAATCGATTCCGCTATGAAACGCACGACGTTTCGTGAACGGATCCACGCGGTTGCCGAACCTCGAACCGACCTGAACCCCCTTCACAGGAGCTCTTCCTGGAAACGACATATGAACCAGATTCAGGGAAGTCGCAATGCGATCCAGTTCGGACAGAGCATCTGCAAGACGGGTGATCCCGTCCTCCATGCGCACGAGTTCCGACTCCAGGTGATCTGCGCTGTCGGGCGAATCCGATGCCGCAAAGGCCGGCCTGTCCTCCGCGTGATCAAGGATACGCGTAACCAGTTCCTGCGCTTCGGCCGCCAGCCGGTCTGCCTCGACGGGTCTGAGCAAGGGGCCACCGGAAGATCTTGCCGGGGGGGTGCGAGCCTGGCGGGACTTCTTCTTCGACTCCGAATCGGTCTTCAGCCTGGCCTCGAATTCCTGAATGGCCCCGATCCGGGCCGCCAGTTGCGCGGCTTCGACCTCGAGCTGGATCATCCGCCCGGAGAGTTCCCCGAAACGATCGATCAGCATCCGGTTTTCCGGCGCACCGCCATCTTCACCGTCGCCGCCACCCTCGACCGCGATGATCCCCGGCACATGAACCGGCGCGGGCTCGAAGGACTCTGCGGTGCCGTAGTCAACGGTCGCCGTACCGATGGCCACAACCGTCGCAGCCGCAGCCTCCACCTCATTCGCCAACCGCGAAACGAGGCCCCCCTCGCCGACGCCAGCCGCCGGATCGGGAGATCCGTCGCGCAACCCGTAACCCAGCGCGAAACCACCTAGCAGCGTTACCAGCATGCCCGCCGCCACGAGACCCACAAAGAAACCCGCACTGATCGTGCGGGTCTTCGAGCGAGTCAACGTGCCGGCGGAAAGAATGACAAATGCCACTCTTCTCCTCCAGGCTCGATTGGTCTTCGGATCCGGATCTGAGGCACCAGCCGGATTCGTTCTCCTTGGGGTCCTGAGTTCCGGTCCGGTTTGAATTCAGACAAACACAAATGGCCGAAACAAAATTTTCGCAAGTCTATCACCAATACAGATTCGGAACGCAAGAAAAACGCTTGCAAATCAATGGTGCGTAGCAACATGCTCCGGCCCGGCCGTGCGCCCCCAGGAGAACGGATGAGACTTCCGGCAGAATTCCCCTGTGGCTGGCCCCAAGGTGGGCAGGCGCCTCAGGATCCTGGGCTGCGTCGCCTGATCAGGCGAACGTGTTGATGCGTCCGCCGACGGTCGCCGCCGGATCGATCCGCGGCGCCTGCGGAATCGCGTTGACGAGTTGCAAGGCGTTCGATTCCTGCAAGGCGATGGCCTTCTTCAGCACCATCAGCGAAGCCTGACCCTGAACGGAACCCAGGCTGGCATTCGAAGCGGCACTGGCCGCGCGTGAGATGTCCATCAGAAATCCTCCTGTACGGTCCGCACAGACTGCCCGCCCCGCTTTGCGGGCGGCGCATCAGTCCCTGAAGTTGCCGAACTGAAGCGGAAAATCCGTGACTTCCTTCTTCACCAGTGCGATGGCTTCCTGCAATGTATCACGCTTGGCGCCAGAGACGCGCACTGCGTCGCCCTGAATGGAAGCCTGGATCTTGAGTTTTCTGTCCTTGAGGAGCCGGACGATCTCCTTCGACAAGGCCTGGTCGATCCCGACCCGGACCTTGACCTCCTGCTTGACCTTGTTGCCACTGACCTTCTGCAGATCGCCGTACTCCAGGCAACGAACATCGATCTTCTTGGCGGTCATTTCCGGTAGCAGCACGGCCTTCATCTGGTCGAGCTGGAAATCGCTGTCGCCGAACAGGGTCAGGATCTTGTCGTTGTGCTCGACACGCGCGTCGCTGCCCTTGAAATCGTAGCGGTTGCCGATCTTGCGATTGGCGACGTCTACCGCGTTGCGAAGCGCAACGAGATCCACCTCGGAAAGAATGTCGAAGGAAGGCATGATGGCGCAGGCTCCCGAACCGGTTCAGCCGAAATGGCAGATATAGTGAAAGGGCTCGCCCGTGACCTCGATGTCGAAGGCTGAATCTGCCGGCACGCTGAACGACTGCCCCGCCTCGACGGCATGCCAGCCGGACTCGCCACCAATGCGGACCCGGCACCGCCCGCCAACGCACTCCATGATCTCCGGAGCAGCCGTCGTGAAGGTCAGCGTCGAGGGCAGGATGACGCCGGCTGACTTGCGGGTTCCATCCGCGAGATGAAACGTGTGAGACACGCACTTGCCATCGAAGTACACATTTGCCGCGGCCTTCAGGGTCACGTTCTGAAACTGTTCCATACCACTCATTCGTTTGAACTCCTCAGGACGGCCCCGCGCCCGCCCGGATCACTCGATATCAAGATAGCGCTGGATGAACGCCTTTGCGACGAAACCCACGAACCCCAGCCCCAGTGCAACGAACATCCAGATCGTCCCGTACTTGCCCGCCTTCGACTTCCAGGCGAGATTGCCGATGATGAACAGCATGTAGAGCACCAGCGCAGTCAGGAGAACCTTGAGGGAGATCTCCTCGAACTGCGCGATGGTGAGTCCGAACAGGACCGGTCCGTCGTTCATCGCCGGTCTGCTCCGGGCTTACTTGCCGCGACGCGCCTTGGCGTTCGCTTCGATGCGCATGCGCAGCGCATTCAGGCGGATGAAGCCGTGAGCGTCCTTCTGGTTGTAGGCGCCCTGGTCGTCCTCGAAGGTCGCAATGGCGGGATCGAACAGCGAATCGGTCTTCGAGTCGCGGCCGGTCACGATCACATTACCCTTGTAGAGCTTGACCCGCACCCACCCGTTGACCGCCTGCTGCGTGTTGTCGATCAGCGCCTGCAGGGCGCGCCGCTCGGGGCTCCACCAGTAGCCGTTGTAGATCAGCGAGGCATAGCGCGGCATCAGGTCGTCCTTCAGGTGGGCGACTTCGCGGTCGAGGGTCAGCGATTCGATCGCGCGATGGGCGCGCAGCAGGATGGTTCCGCCAGGCGTCTCGTAGCAGCCGCGGCTCTTCATGCCGACGTAGCGGTTCTCGACCAGGTCGAGCCGGCCGATGCCGTGCCTGCCACCGAGTTCGTTGAGCTTTGCGAGCAGCTCATGCGGCTTCATGCGCGTTCCGTCGATCGCCACCAGGTCGCCACGCTCGAACTCGAGATCGACGTATTGTGCGGCGTCCGGCGCTGCCTCCGGAGACACTGTCCAGCGCCACATGTCCTCTTCCGCTTCTGCCGACGGATCTTCCAGATGGCGCCCCTCGAACGAGATGTGCAGCAGGTTCGCATCCATCGAATACGGAGATCCACCCTGCTTGTGCTTCATCTCGATCGGAATCCCTGCCTGTTCGGCGTAGGCGAGCAGCTTCTCGCGCGAGAGCAGGTCCCACTCGCGCCAGGGCGCAATGACCTTCACACCCGGCATCAGTGCGTAGTACCCGAGTTCGAAGCGCACCTGATCGTTGCCCTTCCCGGTTGCGCCATGCGACACCGCGCCGGCCCCCGTCGCTCGAGCGATCTCGATCTGGCGCTTGGCGATCAGCGGCCGCGCGATGGAGGTCCCGAGCAGGTACTCCCCCTCGTACACAGTGTTGCAGCGGAACATGGGAAACACGAAATCGCGGACGAACTCCTCGCGCAGATCATCGATGAAGATGTTCCCGGGCTGAATGCCGAGCTTGAGCGCCTTCTGGCGTGCTGGTTCGAGCTCTTCGCCCTGCCCAAGGTCGGCCGTGAAGGTCACGACCTCACAACGATAGGTGTCCTGCAGCCACTTCAGGATGACCGAGGTATCCAGCCCGCCCGAATAGGCGAGCACCACTTTGTTCACGTCACTCATGTCGGCTTCCGATCCGCACAGTAGACCACCCTCGTGGGGTAGCCAGGTTGATCAATCCACTCTCGCCAGACGGCGCATCACGGCCGCGACGATGCCACTACTGCTCTCCGCCCGACACCCTGCCGAGCACGAGAAACTCCATCAGCGCCTTTTGAACGTGCAGCCGGTTCTCGGCCTCGTCCCAGATCACCGACTGAGGTCCATCGATGACCTCGGCGGTCACCTCCTCACCACGATGGGCCGGCAGACAATGCATGAACACCGCATCCGGATTCGCCTGCGACATCATCTCGGCATCCACGCACCAATCGGCAAACGCCTTCTTGCGCGCCTCGTTCTCCGCTTCGAACCCCATCGAGGTCCATACGTCGGTCGTCACCAGGTCCGCGCCCTTGCAGGCGTCCATCGGATCGGCAAACTGCTCGAAATGGTCGGTGCCATAGAGCCCCGCGCGTTCGGGTTCGACTTCGTAGCCCGGTGGCGTCGAGACATGAACGTTGAAATCAAGGACTTCGGCCGCCTGCAGCCACGTATTGCAGACGTTGTTGGAGTCACCGATCCAGGCAACGGTCCTGCCCTGGATCGAACCGCGGTGTTCGATGAAGGTGAAGAGGTCGGCGAGAATCTGGCAGGGATGGTACTCGTTGGTCAGCCCATTGATGACCGGCACCCGCGAGTTTGCGGCAAAGCGCTCGATCACATCCTGCTCGAAGGTGCGGATCATCACCAGATCGCTCATCCGCGACATGACCTGGGCCGCGTCCTCGACCGGTTCGCCACGCCCGAGTTGCGAGTCACGGGTATTGAGGTAGATCGCCGACCCGCCCAACTGGTGCATTCCGGCTTCGAATGACAAGCGTGTCCGCGTGCTGGCCTTCTCGAAAACCATGATCAAGGTGCGATCGAACAGGGGATGCCAGGGTTCGTAGCGCTTGAACTTGTCCTTGATCCAGCGCGAGCGGTCGAAAAGGTAATCGTACTCTTCACGACTGAAATCGTTGAACTGGAGATAGTGTCTGAGTTCGGTCATTGGCGCCGCCTCACTGTCCAAGATGCCGGCGCACGATCGGTGCAAGCAGGCCCACCAGCGCCTCTGCATCCTGAGCGGAGAAGATCAGCGGCGGCAACAGGCGGATGACCCGCTCTGCCGTGACATTGATCAGCAGCCCGGCATCCAGCGCCTGCTTCACCAGTTCGCCACACGGACGATCGAGCTCGACACCGATCATCAGTCCACGCGCGCGGACCTCGACCACGCCGGATACGCCGTGCAGCGCCTGCAGCAACCCCGCCTGGATCTGCTCGCCGACCCGCACCGCATTGCCACGCAGATCGTCATCCACGATTGTTTCGAGCGTCTCCAGCGCCGCCGCACAGGCGAGCGGATTGCCGCCAAACGTCGAGCCATGGTTACCCGGGCCGAACAGGCCGGCTGCCGGGCCAGCCACGAGGCAGGCACCGATCGGCACTCCGGACCCCAGACCCTTCGCAAGAGTGACCACGTCCGGGAGCACACCCGAACTCTGAAAGGCAAACCAGTCGCCGGTGCGCCCCACCCCGCACTGGACCTCGTCGCACATCAAGAGCCAGCCGCGTTCGTCGCAGATTGCGCGCAATTCGCGCTGGAACGCCTCGTCCGCGATGTGGATTCCACCTTCGCCCTGCACCATCTCCAGCAGCACGGCCACCACATTGCCATTGTGCTCCGCAACCTTGCGCACCGCCTCGGCATCGCGATACGGAACCCGGACGAAGCCCGACACCAGGGGCTCGAAACCGGCCTGGGTCTTGCGATTTCCGGTTGCAGACAGGGTCGCCATCGTGCGCCCGTGAAAGGCATTCTCCATCACGATGATCGCCGGCTGGTCCACGCCCTTGCGATGTCCGTAGAAACGCGCGAGCTTGATCGCGGCCTCGTTGGCCTCGCAGCCCGAGTTGCAGAAGAACACCTCCTGCATGCCGGAAAGCGTCGCGAGCCGGTCGGAGAGTTCCTCCTGCAGCGGAATCCGGTACAGATTCGAAGTGTGCAATACGCACGCAGCCTGTTCTGCGATCGCCCGGACCAGGCGTGGGTGGTTGTGTCCCAGCGTCGACACCGCAATGCCCGACAGGGCATCCAGATAGCGCTTGCCCGTGTCATCAAAGAGCCAGGCACCTTCACCATGGGTAAACGCCACCGGCAGCCTGGCGTAGGTGTTCATGAGATGCGACATCACAATCCCCGGTCGATGTGATCCAGAAACGCACACGGCGGCAGGCGCCGCCGTGACTGATCGAAGCCGGGATCTTAAGCGAAACCGGTCCGGTTGTATAGATTCAGGACCCGTGACCCAGCCCTTCCATCCTCCATCAGCACCGACTGATGCGCACGCCGGATCGTTTCTCAACCCCTGCGTCGAAGCGGTTTTCTGATAGAATCTCGCCCCATTGTGCAGCGCGGCACCCCGCAATTTCGCTGCAGCCCCACAGCGTGACACATGAATCAGAACATAGAGAGTTTCGTGATCGTCGGCGTCACCCGGGATGGGAAGAAATTCCGCCCGAGCGACTGGGCCGATCGGCTGTGCGGAATCATGTCCGCATTCGGCGCCGACAACCGGATGAAATACTCACCCTTTGTGCGCCCCAGCAGCAACGCCAGAGGAGACAAGACGGTACTGGTCGACGCCCGCCTCTATGACATCGAACCGCTGGCATACAAGTTCCTCGTAAACTTCGCCAGCGACAACAACCTCCAGATCGAGCCCTGCAGCAAGCAAGCGTCCGGCACCTGAAACCGCACCTCACACGGCAGAAACGACAACAAGCAGAAACAACAACGGCGGCCGAAGCCGCCGTTGTCGGAACCGACCGGCAGAACCCGGATCAGGCAGCCATTGCCTTGATCGCAGCCGACAGGCGGCTCTTGTGACGCGCGGCCTTGTTCTTGTGGATGATCCGCTTGTCCGCGATGCTGTCGATGGTGCTCATCGAGGTGCGGAAAACTGCCTGTGCGGAGTCCTTGTCGCCGCCGCCGATCGCCTTGCGCACGGCCTTGATGGCGGTACGCAGACGGGAGCGCAGGCTCGCGTTGTGCGAACGCGCCTTGATCGTCTGACGAGCGCGCTTGCGGGCTTGTGCCGAGTTGGCCATAGATGTTCTTCCGTTGAGGTGTTCTGTAAAACCCGGGATTCTAGCCGCCGAACAGAACAAATGCAAGGCGCAATTCCACACCCGGTCTTGCATGAAGAAGGCACCGCCAGGGTACGGCGAGCCGCTATCATGGAGCCTTTTGCGTCGATCCCATGAATCTGCTGCGAGCACTTGCGACCGTGAGCGGGATGACCATGCTGTCGCGGGTTCTGGGTTTCGTCCGTGATTTCGTCATTGCCCGCACCTTCGGCGCCGGCATGGCGACCGACGCGTTTTTCGTCGCGTTCCGCCTGCCGAACCTCTTGCGCCGGATGTTCGCCGAAGGTGCGTTCTCACAGGCGTTCGTTCCAATCCTTGCGGAGTACCGCAACCGCACCTCCCCGGAAGAGACGCATCGACTCGTGAACCGCGTGGCCACGGTGCTCGGACTGGTGGTTGCGGCCATCTCTGCACTGGGGATCCTGGCCGCGCCGCTCATCATCCTGGTCTCCGCCCCCGGGTTCTCCGCCGATTCCGAAAAATTCGCACTTACGGTCGAGCTGACCCGCATCACCTTTCCCTACATCCTCTTCATGTCGCTGGTCGCGCTGGCCGGAGGCATCCTGAACACCTGGAGCCGGTTCGCGATTCCGGCCTTCACACCCGTCCTGCTGAACCTGTCGTTCATCGGCATGGCGCTCTTTGCCGCCCCGTGGTTCGACCCGCCGATCGTCGCACTGGCATGGGCGGTGTTCATCGGCGGCCTCCTCCAGTTGCTGCTGCAACTGCGCCCGCTCGCACGGATCGGCATGCTGCCGCGTTTCGACCTCGCGCTGTCGGACTCTGGCGTGCGGCGCATCGCGAAGCTCATGCTGCCGGCCATGCTGGGCGTCTCGGTCGCACAGGTGTCCTTGCTCATCAATACGATCTTCGCCTCCTTCCTGCAGAGCGGAAGCGTTTCATGGCTGTACTACGCAGACCGGCTGATGGAGTTTCCGGCCGGGCTTCTCGGCGCCGCCCTGGGTACGATCCTGCTGCCGGGTCTGTCGAAGCTGCATGCCACCGAGCGGACCGAAGATTTCTCATCATTGCTCGACTGGGGGCTGCGGCTGACCCTGTTGCTGACGCTACCCGCCGCGCTCGCCCTCGCGATCCTGGCTGTACCGCTGATCTCGACCCTGTTTCACCATGGCGCCTTCAGCGCGAACGACGTCATGCAGACCCGTCTTGCACTGATCGCATACAGTGTCGGGCTGACCGGCCTCATCCTGGTCAAGATTCTCGCCCCCGGCTTCTATGCCCGGCAGGACATCCGCACACCGGTCCGCTTCGCGATCATCACGCTCGCTGCGACGCAGCTCATGAACCTCGCCTTCATCGTACCGCTCCAGCACGCTGGTCTGGCGCTTTCGATCGGACTTGCCTCCCTGCTCAACGCAGGCCTGCTCTACCGGGGTCTGCGCCGACAGGAAGCTTACCGCCCCCTCGCCGGCTGGGGACCTTTTGTCGGAAAGCTCGCGATCGCGCTGCTCGTGATGGGGGTGCTGCTGTGGTTCGGCAAGGGCAGCGCGGAGCAGTGGCTCACCTACCCGGCGTTCGAGCGCGCCGGCCGTCTCGCTCTGCTCGTCACCGCCGGGGCCGCAGCGTATTTCACAGCGCTGTACGGACTGGGTTTTCGTTTGCGGGACTTCAGGCGCCAGGCGGAGGCTTGAAGATCCGGACCGATCGCTAGTCGGTACGGTGAAACAACTCCCGAATCCGTGCCCGACCGTTCGATTTGACAACGCTCAACCGCACGCTGCCCAAATGCAGGTCCTCACTGCTCCGCCCCGCGGGCAGAACACGGGCGACATAAGTTCCTCGACCCGTCCCGTGGTTGCCATCGAGCTCCCATTCAAAATCATGAAACTCGATGTCACGCGCGTTCGTGAGGCGAAACAGATCATCGTAGTCCCTGTGAATCCCGTCTCTGTTACCCGAGTTGGAGCGTGCATCGTCGGCGAACAGGTCCATCAGTTCCTCCAGACGTGCATTCCTGTACGCCATGGCAAAACGATTGAGCAGATCAACCACTTCAGCTTGCCGCAGACCAGTTTGGGTCCGTTTGGCGTCTGGTGCGACGACAAGCGAAGGAGTTGCCCCCTCCGCTCTCGATCCCGGGGCCACACCTCCCTGTTGCTGGCCACCCCCGGAAGTACGCACGTTCAACCGACTCGCCGCCTCCTCCCCAACGGATGACGAAGTCTCCACGTGCGAGAGATCGATGACTGGACCCGTCTCCTGTCTCGCACCCACTTCCGGCGCTACCGCCTTACTTCGAAGCGCACCATCGGACTTCGCCGCTTCACGCTCCGAGGCAATCCGGAATGGACTTTCCGATCCACTATTTCCAGGAACGTCCTCGGCGGCTTGATCCGTTGAAGAACGATCCGGCTTCCCTGAAGAACCTGGTCGGTGATCCGGTAGCGTCAGCCCTGGACGATGCTCTGACCCGATTCGATCCGGTTCGACATTCGCCGCCACAGTCTCGACCCGCGCCAGCAGCGGCTCACGAGCGCGGCCGAGGAGATGCCCGTATGGAGCCCCATGATCGCTGTCGGCACTCGTCGTCGCACCCATTCCAATGGCTTCCGGGGGCGCACGGTTCAGGTAGACCCCGAGCACCAGAAGGCACCCCAGAAACGCCACGACTCCAAGCACGAACTGAGGGAAGTTCCTCTGCACTACGGGGGGAAAGCGACTCAGAAAGGGCTCCGGCAGAGCTTCTTCGACCGGATCCACGCACCGTTGCGGGGCCGGCCCGCCACCCCCCATCTGAATGGTTTTCGAACGGCCACGATCCGTGTCATAGGCCCCTCGGGCAACCGGATCCTTCAGGACCCGGTAGGCGACATTTAGCCTTGCCGTAAGATCTTCCCGGCACCCGGCCGGCCATGGACCGCGATCCGGATGAAAGATCGCGACCAACAAGCGGTAGTGCTCACGCACGGTTCTCGGATCAGCCACACGCGTGACACCGAGGGTCCGATAGTGATCGCCTCCGCTGCCGAGCAGGACGTGTTCGACAAAGAACAGGGCTGCCTGGTGGAATTCATCGTCGTACGCGGGCTCACCTCGGTGGTCGGCAGCCTCCTTTGCGAGGCGTATGACATCGATCACGTCATCTGGCAGCGCAACTCGTCCAGCGATCAGGCCGGCATGCGCATCCGGCCGTTTGAAGACGGACAGCGCAAGATCGCGCGCCGTCACCTTCTCCAGCCACGGCTGAGCAGTCATGAATGCTGCCGGGCCTGGCTACCACCATACTGATAATAGTAATTGTGGTAGTAGCCGTAGGAACCGCCTCGCGCGTCCACTTTCGTCAGCACGCTGCCGATCACATGCGTGCGAGTTCCGCGCAAGCGCTTGAGCGCTCCCGACAGAAAATCCTTGCGGGTCGCCGCCGACTCGACGACGACGACGACCGCGTCCGTCATGGTCCCGAGCAACGGCGCGTCGGCCAGCCCCAGCACGGGCGGGCCATCGACCACGATACAGTCGAAACGGGAACGCGCCAGATCGAGCAGAGCCCGCATCTTATGCCCACCCAGAAGCTCAGCCGGGTTGGGTGGCAGCGGACCGGACGTGATCACGAACATCCTTTCATACTGCGTCGGCTGCGTGATATCCACCGGTTCTGCGTCGCCCGCCAGATGGTTGGTGAGCCCACAAGAATTGTCGAGACCGAGCTTCCTGTGCAGGGACGCCTTGCGCAGGTCGGCGTCAATCAGCAGCACCTTCGCACCCGCAAGAGCCAGGTTTACGGAAAGCGCCATTGCGGTTGTGCTCTTGCCCTCACCCATGGAAGCGCTGGTCACCATGAGCACCCTCGGCATTCCCTGCGCCGTCGAGAACTGCAAAGCGGTGCGCAAGGACCGGTAGGCCTCCGAGAATGCAGAGCGAACATCCTTCAACTGCTCACTCACGAGTTCCGGCACGCGCCCTCCCCCTTCTGAGCGCACCAACGGAACCACACCCAGCACCGGCAACCCCATCAGTCGCTCCAGATCCTCGCCACCCTTCACAGTGTCGTCAAGATGTTCAAACAGGAAGGCGAGTCCGATCCCGCCGAACAGACCGACTACCGCGGCGATCAGGACGTTCAGCGTCTTGTTCGGCTTGTGGGGATGAACCGGAACTTCGGCACGATCGACCACGGACACGTTGTTGATACCGACCCCGCCGGCAACACCAACCTCCTTGTAGCGCTGCAGCAACCCGTCGTAGAGCTGGCGGTTGGTATCGACCTCGCGCTTGAGAATGTTGTACTGGATGCTGCGATCCTGGACACTGAGTACGTTCTGCTTGCTCTCGTCCATCTTGGCTTGCAGCAACCCCTCCTGCGCTCGCGCGCTCTCATAGGTCGCCCGGATTCCCGACCGTATGCTGTTCAGCTCCTCCACGATACGTGCCTGAATTTCATCAATCTTGCCTTTCAGCTCCTGCATTTTTGGATAGGCAGGTTTGAATGTCCTGAGATTCTCCTGGTACTCGGCCTCGAGTTTCGCCTTGAGTTGCTTGAATTCCTGGATGACCTTGTTTTCCAGTACGATCGGCAGTCCGTCGACCTTGCCGCTCTGAATCTGCTTGAACATGGCCTCAGCACGGATGCGCTCCTGCTGCGCGCGTGCCAGCGCGGTCGTAAACTCCTGCATCACCTGCGTATCGATACTGTCCTGATTGCCGCTGCGAACGATTTGCTCCTCTCGGGCGAACTCGACCAACGCCTTCTCAGACTGCTCGAGCTTGAGCTTGATCTGCTGCAAGCGCTCCTCGAGGAAGGTTGCCGCATACGAAGATGCATCCATGCGCCGTTCAAGGTTCAGGCTGATGAAACTGTCCGAGATTGCGTTGACGATGCGCGCCGCCAGGGCAGCATCCGGGCTCTCGAAATGGATCTTCACGAGGCGTGAATTGCGCACCGGATCGATCTTCAATTGATCGAGATACTGCTTCACAACCCTGTTGCGCTCGATGTCGACCGCATCCCTGGACGCAACGGACTTATCGTTTACTCCGAACCAATCGCGGACAATGGCCCGGATCGATTCGTTCTGACGCGGCGCAAAGAGCGGGTGGGCACCAAGGTTCAACTGATCGATCACGCGCTGCGCAAGTGCCCGGCTCTGCAATAGTTCGTACTGGGTCTGATAGAACTCCCGGGCATCGGACGGCATCTCGGTCGGCGTCACGGTCTGGAACTCGACGACCTTGGCCTCCTGGCGATCGATCTGCAGGGTCAGGCTCGATCGGTAGATCGGCGTCATCAGGAAAGTGGCCGTGATCACCGACATGACCACGATCGTGAAAAAGGTGATCACCGTCCACTTGCGCTTGACGATGATCGCCCAGTACTCCCGCAGGTTGATCGTGTCGTCATCTTCTTCATCGAACGCCGATCGCCATTGCATAGGCGCCGCCAGCGCCGTGCTCTCGCGCCGTTCGATCAGCGAAGTTCCCTGTTTCGGACTCTCCGCAGCAAAAGGTGCTTCTGGTTCGCTATTGCCGGAGTTCTGCATGGACATGACTCAACCCAGTGACAAGCAATCGCAAACGGCGCCCGACAGGAAGGAGAGACGCTCATTCATGACACAGACCGTCGGAGCGCTGGAGCTGCTCATCGAACCGTACCGAACCCGATGAATCCACGCAGTGTATTGGTGACGTCGCGGATGAATCCCTTGCTCCCCGAACGATTCACCACCACGATATCATTGCCCTGGATGACCGGATCGGGCTGTACACCTTCGCGGATCGCCTTGATGTCGTATAGCAACTGCTCCTTCGTGCCATCCTGCTGATCCCGGAACACCCGTACGTCTCCCAGTTCAGCCAGTTCTCCCACCCCGGACGCCATCGCAAGCGCCTGCAGCAGCGTGGTACGTCCGGTCAGTGCGTACACCCCCGGCTTCTCCACCTCGCCTTCGACCGTGACGCGCTGGCTCACGAACTCCTTGATGAAGATGCTCACCTGTGGATCCTGAAGGCAGCACTCGAGCAGACGCGCCGCGATCTGGTCTTCGACCTCTGCTGCCGTCATTCCAGCCGCCTGGATCGTTCCGATCATCGGCATCGAGATTGCGCCACGCGAATTGACCCGAACCGTACGAGACAACTCATCAACGCGAAAAACCGAGATCTCGAGCAGATCGTGTGGCCCAATCACGTAATCGTGCGTACTGGGCAGCGCGACCCGTCGTACCGGTGCATTCGCGTCCGGCACAGTCGCCGTGTCCGCTCCGATCTTCTTCGCGCCTGCATCCTGATCATTGATGAGATCACCTGCTACGGCACTGGCGAGCCAACCAATCAGGAAAATACATACGCCGACGCGCGAAATACTCGGAAACATCCTCGAACTCTCCTTCGAACCCGAGCGGACACCCAATGTTTCCACTCGTGGTCAGCGCAATCCGAACAATCTTTTGAGTATTCCACGCCCGGGGCGACGAGTCGTCGCAGAACGCGCCGGCAAGGCCGGCAGTTTGTCCGGAGGGCGGTTGTCGAGTATACCAGCCGGGCGCACCTCGACCAGATTTCTTGCTTCGCCCTGCCCAACGTAACGGCTCGCGGCCTCCCTTGCTTCGGCAAGCAGAGGCGGTCTTCCGCGAGCACTATGTGCGTCGGTCGCGAGAATATGGACGAGGCCCTCATCCAGCATCCGCTCGCCCCAGTAGCGCGGAGTATCGCCAAAGCGCCCCGTCAGGCTGCCCGCCGTCACCTGCATCCACGCCCCCTGGCGGACAAGTTTCTGAAACAGTTCATAGTGCTCTTCGATCCAGGTCAGGCGCTCCGGATGCGTGACTACGGGTACCAGCCCGACTGCAAGGAGGTTGAAGACATACTCGTCAAGACGCGGTGGAGAAACATGGTGGGGCGGTTCGAGCAGGAAATAGCGCGTACCGCCCAGCGACGGAACGGTCCCTTCCTTGAGTCGCCGCGGCAGTTCCGGCGTCATGTGTGCGTCTGCTCCGATGACGAGCCGGAGTGCGATCCCTTCCTCGTCCAGTCTGGTCTGCAGAACCTCGATCGCCGCTCGTATCCCGTGGCTATCATTTTCGAACATGCCCGGATAGACATGTGGCGTGCAGGCCAGGACCCGGATTCCGTCCGCGACCGCCATGCGTGCCATCGCCAGCGCAGTTTCCAGATCCTTCGCGCCATCATCGATACCAGGCAGCAAGTGACAATGGAGGTCGATCATCGGTCGTTCGCTCAAGTGTCGCCGGACTTGATTATCGGTCAAAGAGTGAACTGGAAGTTGGACTTTCGTGCAATGCGGGTCGCCAATATCCCCTGATCCGGAGACTTTCACAGGCGACTTTGGAGTCGATCGACCAGCTGTGCGGGAAATCTGGCACGAACGTGTCGGCGTCGCGCCTGTTGCCATCGTGCTGATGCAGGATCCGATGCGCAATTCATGGATCACACACGAGTCCAGAATATCGTGATCATGCACTTTGCCTGTATCAGGCAGCAGGAAAACACCTAACGAAATTCGCAAACCGCTCCACGAAATGAATATCGGCCCGATGGCGGAGTCCGAATGGGTATCTGATGTCAGGCTGTTTGGTTGACCCTCTATCTGAGCCGATGGTAGGATCATTGCGTGAAGGCTCGCTCAGACTGTAATCGTCTGTCAGGTGTCCGGAACGGGAGAAGAACCATGTCCAGAATTGCCGCCGTAGCGGCCGCCATTACCACGTTCGGTCTCATGGGTGGAACGGCAGGCGCCGAAGAACCCCTGATCGTTGCATCCATCGGCGGACTGGATCGCCGCGTCATGATCCATGACGGGCAGAAGTACAGCGCAGCCAGACTCGGCATGCCTCTCAGGGCTGGGCAACGCGTAGTCACTCTCAAGGATTCGCGCGCAAGCATCAATTTCACCAAGGGCTGTGTCAAGAGCCTCGACGAGAACGCCGTATTGACCGTGAGTGGCGTCGACCTCTGCGCAAGTGGGATGACCGCTCAAGGTCCAGAGCCCATGATGGTGGCGCAGGCCGGCGCGCTAGGCGGCGCCGGGGTCGGAGGTGGTGTCGCAGGCGGCGGCTTCGTTGCCGGATTAAGCACAACTGCACTGGTGGTTGGCGGCATCACGACGGCAGTGGTCGTCGGCGCCGTTGTCAACGACAACAAGAATAACGATGACCCGGCAAGCCCTCAGTAAAACGCGATCAATCAGGGCATAGCCTGATGAGGAGGGCGGGAATTCTCCCGCCCTTTCTTCTTTTTTGACCAATACTTGCTTTCGCACACTTTCTTGGTCCCGCCGATCGCTGCATCTTTCAATCTGAAAAGGGATTCCTTCTCCGGCCCCCTGTGGGCGCCAGACCCACCGCATCTTCGGCGATGCCGCGGCCCGAAAGGTCGCCGTCTGCGACCTTTACCGATCCTGCATCACCCAAGGATTTCCGCACATCGATTCGGTATCGCCGCCCCGCGCGCAAAGACGCGTCCTCAATAGGATAAAAGAACACTCCAGCGAGAAACGCAAAATAGAGCGCATTTGACGGAACTCTGAAATTGAAATCAGTCACCCCATGCAGCATGAGCAGCAACATTCCGATACCGGCACCCACCTGCATCATGTGAAGCGTCTTCCAGTTCCGCTCCGCCCAGACGGTCCTCCAGCGCCATAGATAGACGAGTCCAAAGAAAATGGTGAGGAGGATCGCAATCAGACCACCCTCGACCCACCACTCCAGATAGTCATTGTGGGCATGGTTGATGTAGAACTCACCTCCAAACTCCGAAGGGTGACGCGCCGCGATGACCTCCGGGTAGGTCCCGAACCCGCTTCCGAGCGGAAAGAATTCCTTTAAGGCCTCCCACGACGCCGCGAAGATCAGCCACCGGGTATCCTGAAGGGGATCCGCACCAAAACGTGCCAGGACCGGCGCCAGCCCGATCGCAACCGCAAGGGAGAGTCCAGAGGCAACCATCACGGTTGCGATGCGGGCCGAAAAACGTCCGCCGAGGTTGCGCCCGATCACGAAGACCGACGTCACCAACCCAAGCATCGCGAGCGCAATTCCGGAGCGCGAACGCGTGAAGACGATCGCCAGCAGTACCGCCAGGGTCATGGCTCCATAGAGGAGGCTGCGGTTGCTTCCTGATTCGCTGCGCCCCCAATCCCGCACCCGGCGGAACCAGTTCCGACCCGTACGGCCGCGCGCCGTCAAACGATCCAGGCCAAAGACGCTCGACGCGAGCAAGGCCAGAAGCACGGGCAAGCCCATCACCAACATACCTGCCAGGAGATTGCGGTTCGGAAACGTGCCCACTGCGCTGCCGTCCTTTACTGCAGGCCCGAAACGCAGCCAGGATCCTGGCCCATCCCCGTACTGCATCAGACCGAGAACGGCCTGCCCCAGCACCATCGCGAGGAACACCCACACCGCGGCTCGCAGCCTTGAAGGCGTGAGATTCAGAGCGGCCACGAACACCGCTACCGGCGGCAACAACGCCCAGGCCGCATACTCCGTCAAGACCGGTGCAATCGACATTGCCCGCCAGGTGTTCGCTGCAGGTGCGCCTTCGGACCACAAAGCGTAACCGGCGCGGCCCGGCAGCGTCGACCAGAACTCCGGCGGTACCGGAATGAGCTGCAAGAACGGAAGCGCGCAAAGTAAGACAAGCGCGGCGAGAAGCAATCGCGGAATGGCTTGGATCCACGGCCCGCCGAAGCTGAGCAGCAGCATTCCCAAAGCCGCAATCTCAAGACCGAGCAGAGGCAGCGGCCGGTTACCCCCCATGACCAGTGGTGCGGCAACCAGCACAAGCAAGCACAGCGCAAACAAGGCACGCTGTCGCGCCGCATGGTCGCGTCCCACGAGCATCCGGCGCTCCATGGCCGGTTCAGACATCCGCGCCTCCGATCCGCGCGACCCCTCGCCCCAAATCCGGTTCCTCTCCGGCGTCTGTCGCGGCGGCCGAAATTCTGGCCAAAGCGCCACCCAACGTTCGGCGCAGATGTTCCACGGAGATGAGGGTGGCAGGTCCGATCTGGCCCAGATCGTGATTCTTGCTCAAAACCAGCACTCCTAATACCTCTTCAGTACCATCGTCGATGAGCGGCAGCTCTACCCGATAGAACCACGCCTCGCCTGGCACTCGCCTCTCGATACGCTTCCCGCCCTCCTCCGAGCTCGCGGCACGTGCATTCCAGAGAAACACCGGCATCCGCCGATTTGGTCCGGGATGTCCCGAAGCCGTTCGATCACGATTCGTCGAGCCATCTGGGACAGCATCCTCGCTCCCGTCGCAAGCTTTTGTCAGGTACAGGCGGGCGTGATCCATTCCGAGCAACCCGAACGCATCCTCCGCCCGCTTCCATAGCTCCTCGAGAGAGCACGCCTTCCGGATCTCGATCTCGAGATCCAGGAATGCCCTTCGATCACGGGAGATCCCCGAGACATGCGACATGTCTCCAATCCAGTTCCGAAGTTGCGTCACACCGATCAGGTCGAAGTAGCCCAACTTGCGCGTCAGCACCAGCGCGCCCATTCCGAGAATGAGTAGAACCAGACTCGCTCCGCGATCCTTGAGATGCACGATCGCGAGTGCACCGGCGCACAAGGCGATGGTCATCGCGTAGATGAGCAGTACCGCCCGCTTGGTGGTAAGCCCCATCCCGATCAAGCGATGGTGCACATGCCGATTGTCCGGACCGAAGATCGCCCGCCCTCTCAGGAACCTCCGCACCGTCGCGAGCAGGGTGTCAAAAAGGGGGACGCCCATTGCAATCAGCGGAATGAGGACTGCAATTCCGGTCTGTTCCTTCACATTCCCCATGATCGAGAGCCCGGCGATCGAATATCCCAGGAAATAGCTCCCCCCGTCCCCCAGAAAGATGCTTGCCGGATTGAAGTTGTAGCGGAGGAATCCGAGCGTCGCCCCACCGACCACCGCGAACAGCATCGCGATCACGTACTGCCCTGCCATCAGCGTGATCACCATCATCACCATCGAAGCGAAGAAGCAGACGCCACCGGACAATCCGTCCAGCCCGTCGATCAGATTCACGGCATTGACGAAGAGCAGAAACCAGAACACCGTCAGGCCATAGCTCAGAAGACCGCCCGCCCATCCCAATGACTGGAAAAAGCCCATCGCGATCCAGTTTCCTCCAGTGAATGCGACACTGGCCGCAAGGATCTGCGCTCCAAGCTTCACTCTCGCACCAAGCGGTCGGAAGTCGTCGATCAGTCCGGTCAGAAAACACAGCACAGCCCCGGCCCCAAGATGCACGAGCGCTCGATCCAAGACGAGCGTTCCCGACACACCGCTGTCGATCGACAGCAACGCGGCCATCGTCACTCCAACGGCAATGAAGATCGCCACACCGCCGACGCGCGGAACGGGCGTCAGATGCATTTTTCGCGCATCCGGTACGTCAAGCGCCCCCCATCTCACGCCGAGCATGCGCACGGCGGGGGTCAGCACCAATGACAACGCCAATGCCAGCAAGAAGGCAGAAAGGATGGTGGTCATCTACTTCCGTCGCTCGCCATCGACCCGTGCATTCGTAGGAGGACACCCCAAAGCGCCATCACCCCCGTTCGATCGCTTCTCGTCGGGGCAACCCCGCGCAGTTGACTCAATCACCTGGAGCATCCGTGCCGCCAGAACGGTACGGTCATAGCGCTCTGCTGCCTTGGCCGCGTTTGCGCTCAGCCGTGCATACAATTCATGATCCGAAGCCAGACGAATCATCCCGTCACAAAGGGCCTGAGCGTTCTGCGGCTCGAACACGATGCCGACACCCTCGCACTCGACAAGATTGGCCGATTCGCCCGCAACGCCATGCAGCACCGGAATCCCCATACCCATGCATTCGAACAACTTGGACGGAATGACCGTCGTGAAAAGATCCGTTTTCTTCAAGTGGATGATCGACACATCAAGCAGCGACCAGTAGCGCACCACCTCATGCTTTGGCACCGAGTCAACAAAGACCACATTGTCCAGCCCCAGTCGCTTCGCTTGCACGACCAACGCCTGCTTCGTTGCCCCGTCCCCGAGCATCAACAGACGATAGCGGTCTCCATCCGGCATTTTCCTGAGCCGGTCCGCCGCTTCCAGAAGCGTTTCCAGAGCATGCGCAAGACCGTGTGTACCGATGTAGCCAGCCACGAAACACCCGTCAAGACCAAGCTCCCTGGAAAGCTTGGTGTCCTTCCCGCAAGGCCGGAAGCGACCGACGTCCACTCCGTTGGTCACGACATGGATCTTCGTACCGTCGATGCCTCGCCGGATCAGATTATCGCGAAATGCATGAGTCACCGCGACGACCGCGGCCGCCTTCCGGTAGAGAAAAAGTTCCAGCCGCTCAACCCACCGCAGAACGGTCGAATCGCGCATCGCACCAACCGCGCGAATCGACTCCGGCCATAGGTCACGGAGTTCAAAAACAAAGGGAACGCGCTTCGCTCGACTCGCAACATAGGCAGCGCAAACCGTAAAGAAATGTGGCGAAGTCCCCACGATCACGTCCACCCTGCCTACGAATGGCGCAGCGAGCATGGCCGCCACCATGAAGCTCTGATAATCCAGGATACGCTTCAGGAAACCTTGGTTCGCCGTGATGTACGACCACACGCGGACCACCCGGATGCCCTCCATTTCCTCAACCTGCCACAACCGGTTGCGATAGCCCTCGAACACCTTCCCTTTCGGAAAATTTGGCACACAAGTCACCACCGTCACCTGCCGCCCGGCCTTCACCCAATCGCGGCAGTGCTCAAATGTACGGCTGGCGGGCGCATTGACCTCGGGCGGGAAGTTGTCGGTGAGAAACAGAATATGCATCGGTCAATCCCATTCGAATCGAATCCGGCCGCATCCTTCATGCAGCGCCAGAACGATACACGACGAGGGGACGCTGCAACCGAATCTGGCGTGCCAGCTTGCCGGCTCAATGCGCACCGCGCCACCTTGTGCCCGCCAGCGCACCTGTCGCCCACCTTCTAGAATCAGTCGGCCGCCCTCTGCTTCGGAGCCCCTCTCCACGATCACATCCGGATGCACGTGAAAGCGTGCCTCGGCGCCGCGGAAAACGCCGGTGACGTGATCGTCCACACTCAACCCTCCCGCAGACATGATCCATTCGCGGCGATGCTCGGGACGGCCCGGCAGACGCCTGTAGCCGTCGTGCGAGCATGAAATCCGGACACTCTCTTCACGCTCGCCCTCGAACTGCAGGTCATATGGTCGGGCGCGGCGTGCGACGCGAAATCCCGCCCACACCTCGGACGAGTTCTCCCCGTCGACGACCACCGTGTTGTGCGCGGCCGTGCCGCGCTGGCGCGCGCGCTCGGGGCTCACGCCGTAGCACGATGTACCGGAATTCACCAGCACACGCTGGCCGAACACCGACAGTTCGAACGAAAGCGTGTCCGCATGGGCATGGCCCGGCAGATAGTCCGGCCCCACCGGCGCCACGTCCAGCAGCGCAACTGCGGATCCTCGCGCAATGCGCACGTAGCCGCTATCGCGCAGGTGCGCCACCGACGCAGCCAAAGGCAAGGGCAAGGCGAAGCCCAGTGCGTCCGCATAGCGCAGCAGCTCGGTCGGAGCCGGAGCGATGCCGATCGCCGCATCATTGAAGAACCCGATCTCGCCATCCGGATGACACATCGTCGCAAGCCACGCACACATCCCGGGAACCTGCGCACGCCAATCGGCCACCCGATCCCGCCAACTGGAAGGGACGGCCTCGCCGAACGCCTCCATCACATTGCACAGATCGAGCATATCCTCCAGCACCAGCGCGTGGTACATCGTGCTGCGCTCGAAGTGCCCGCCATCCGGCAAGATCTGCTCGGAGATTTCACGTGCGAGTATGCGCAGGCCGCGTTCCATCCAGCCCCGTGCCTCGTCCCCCTCGAAGAACAGACCGGCAAAGATCAGTGCCTTGGCATTCGCAAACAAGTGATTGCCCAGCAGATGAAATTCGAGCCGCCGCATCAACCAGCGTGCCTGCATCGAAAGACTGTCTTGGCACGCACATGGCAGGACATTGCCGCCCAGCACCCACTTCACCCAGTTCACGATACGCAGCGAGGTCGGATAAGGCTCCCACCCAGTGCCGTGCCCTGGAGGATTTTCGCGCACCCAGTCGTCCAGCAGCGCACGGTGCCAATCCGCACGCCAAGGCGCGTCCTTCGCATTCAGATCGTCGAAGTAGTGCTGGTTGTATCGCCACAGCCGGTCGCGTTGCGGACCGTCCCAGCCAATGTTCGCTGGCCCACCCCGCTCGCCCAGTAACAGGAAATCGCCCGGTCCGGTCAGGCTCGCCTCGCGCCGGGCCGGCATCTGCCACCCTCCTCCGATCGCCCGTCGCGCCGGCGCCCCCCCCCGCCGCAGCCTCGGCTTCGCGAGCCTGAACCACGCACGTCCATAGAGCTGCACGGGCCTCAGATGACGTAACGTGTGCCAGTAGCGACTCAGATTCGCCCACATCGTCGCTCGCCGTCAGCCGAGCTTCGCAGCCACGTTCCGGCCTTGAAAGAGCAGTTGCTCCAGCTCGCCGACGATGCGCTCGCCCGCACGACCATCCCATCTATCCGGAATACCTCCACGCTTCCACTTGTCCGCGAACAGACGATCCAACGCATTGCCGACGGCGGCCGGATCGGAGCCAACCAGTTCGTTGGTGCCAACGGTGACCGTCTCCGGCCGCTCCGTGCTTTCGCGCAGGGTCAGGCACGGCACGCCTAACACGGTAGTCTCCTCGGTGATTCCACCCGAGTCGGTGATCACCGCCTTTGCATGCTTGACCAGCCAGTTGAACTCCAGATACGGCTGCGCATCGACCAGCCTGATGCTCTCGGGTACCCCACCCAGCTCACGCAAGGACTTCGCCGTGCGCGGATGCACCGGAAACACCACCGGCAGCCCTCTCGTACCAGAGGCGACTGCGGCCAGCAGTCGGGCAAAGCCGTCGCACTCGTCAACATTGGCCGGCCTGTGCAAGGTCACGACGAAATACTCGCCCGCCTGCAGCTGAAGCTCGTCCCAGAACGCCGGAGCACGCAGCCGCGGCAGGTTCACAAGCAGCGTGTCGATCATCGTGTTGCCGACGAAGAATATGCGCTCGTCCCCCACACCCGCGCGCCGGAGGTTCTGATTGGCCTCCTCGCTGGTCGTGAAGAACCAGTTCGTGATTGCGTCGGTGAGCACGCGGTTGATCTCCTCTGGCATCGTCCAGTCCCCGGAGCGGATCCCGGCCTCCACATGTGCCACCGGCACGCACAGCTTCCGTGCGGAAATCGCGCACGCCATCGTCGAGTTCACATCGCCTACGACAAGGCATAGGTCGCTCCGCGCTTCCATCAACAGTCGCTCATAGCGCGTCATGATCGCTGCGGTCTGCTCGGCCTGCGTCCCGGATCCGACCTCCAGGTTCACATCCGGCTCGGGAATCTCCAACTGCTCAAAAAAATTTCCCGACATCCGGGCATCGTAGTGCTGTCCGGTATGCACCAGCCGGTATCGCAGAAGTCCTCCCGCGGCCTTGCGCGCTTCGAGTGCGCGGATGATCGGCGCAATCTTCATGAAGTTCGGGCGTGCGCCCGCGATGATGTCGATCAATTTCACAGTTGCAGATCCCCTCAACATCTTCGCATCTGGGCAATCAGCAGGATCCGGAACATGGCCAGTCGCTCGCTGGCATTCACGATCCTCTCGTAGGCAGCCCCCAGCAGGTAGGTCGGCCATGTCATGCGCAGATACTCTGGACGCCCCTCGATACGCTCCACCGAAATCACGTCGAAACCCGCCAAAAGGCCAAGGCGTCGGATCTCCGCCTCGGTGTTGGCCCGGTACAGGGTCGGAAAGGTGTCCATGTCGGCGCGCCCGCGCAGGCGGTTGACGAACTGGTGAAACCGATGCGGCGTCATCCTCGCGATGGTCGGCATGTAATGAGCCCTGTTCGGCGTCTTGAACAGGAACGTACCACCCGGCTTCAGCACGCGACGGACCTCGCGAAGCACCACAAGTGGCTCGGCAAGGTGCTCGACCACGTTGTCCGCGAACACGACGTCGAAAACCTGATCGGGATACGGAACCTCTCCTGCATCGGCCACACGGCCTTCGTCGAGCATCGGGTTCGACGCGACGCGCGGGTCGAGATCCACCCCGCACACCCGCCGAACCAGACCCTTGAAGTTCATTGCCGCCACGATGCCGGCGCCAGCGCCCAGATCCAGCACCATCTTGTCGGGTTCGAGGTGTGTCAGGATCCGCTCGCGAAAGAGTTGATCATCCCAGTTGCTTGAATACCCGGGATACATGCGACGGTCGATCGCATCGATCAGACCATTCACCGCAGGGCTTCCGCGACTTCGATCGACACCCGGCTCACTTCAATGAGTTCCTGAAGCGGCAACGGCGCGGGCCGCTTGCCGCGAACGGCAGACACGAAGAGATCCACGCACCGCTGCGTTCCCTTGTCCTGTCTCCAAAGGTTCATCCTCGAGAATCCCCTCCATCCCCACCCGCGCAGTTTGCGGAAATTGTCGAGCTGCAGCACACGGCCGGCACAGAACACCTCCAGGCGCTCCTTGGGAAAACCCTTTTCGCCAT
Source organism: Rhodocyclaceae bacterium (assembly GCA_023383815.1). Lineage (GTDB taxonomy): Bacteria > Pseudomonadota > Gammaproteobacteria > Burkholderiales > Rhodocyclaceae > JACOUN01. The sequence continues at coordinate 25,560 of JAHDYG010000019.1, read as the reverse complement.
TGGCAAGGTAGTGCACGGTTCCCACTGATCCGTCCGCAAATTCCAGCACGATGGTCGCCTTGTCGTCACGTACCTCCATCGCCGGGTGCCGGCCCAACGCCACTGCATGATGGCGCACGATCCGCACTCCGGCCAGATACCGCAGCAGATCGATGAAATGGCAGCCCTCACCGATGATACGCCCCCCGCCCACAGCGGGATCCTGCGTCCAGTGTGCAGCCGGGATTGCCCCGGCATTCACGGTCATTACGAAGCTCCTGGGCTGGTCCACCGAGTCGAGGAGCGCCTTCATCTTCATGACCTGCGGCGCAAAGCGTCGGTTGAATCCAACCATCAGCAGCTGCCCGGGGCGGCTCAACGCGACTCCTTCGATCTCGGTCAGCTCGTCAAGCGTCAGGCACAGGGGCTTTTCGCAGAATACGTGCTTGCCTGCCTCCAGCGCTGCCAGCACCTGACGGGCATGGCAATCATGACGTGTGGCGATGGCCACGGAATCCACGGCCGGATCGGCGAGTGCAGCAACCGAATCGGTACCGGCCTCGGCAAAACCGAACTTCCGGCCGAAATGCGCCGCACTCAACCCACCGCCACTCACCACCACCTGCAACTGCGCACCGGCGGCCTTGAACGCCGGGATCAGCACCCGCCCGGCGTAGTTGCCTGCCCCCAGAAAGGCTACCCTCGGACCGCCCGGTTTCGCCGTCACCGGCGCCAGCGTCACGCGGCGCTGAAACGGCGCCTCGTCCGCCGCGTCGCTTTCGGCTGGGTAATTCAGCGCAATACCCAACGATGGCTCCTTGGACGCCAGCAGCGCATAGGCGGCTTCGGCCTGCGCCAGCTCGAACCGGTGCGAGATCAGCGGCGCCACGTCCAGTTGCCCACTCGCCATCAAGTCCAGCACCGCCTCGAAGTTGCGTTGCTCGGTCCAGCGCACGAAGCCCACCGGATAGTCCTGCCCACCTTCCTCGTAGGCAGAGTCATACCGCCCAGGTCCGTAGGAGCAGCTCACCTGGAAGGTGAGTTCCTTCTCATAGAAATCCCCCCGCGACAGCGCAAGGCCGGCAACCCCCACCAGTATGATGCGCCCCCGCTTGCGGCACATCTGCGCGGCCTGACTCACCGGATCGTTGCTCTGCGTCGCAGCAGCAATGATCACCGCATCCACGCCACGTCCGCGCGAGAAGGTCAGCGCGGCGACCTGCACATCCTCCCCCGAACCAGAAATCACGATGTCGGCGCCAAACTGGAGGGCCAAGGTCAGTCTTGCCGGATCGGGATCGATGCCCAGAACCCTGCAGCCCTGTGCCCGCAGCATCTGCACGGTCAACAGACCGATCAGTCCCAGTCCGATCACGACCACGCATTCACCGAGCGTCGGGTTAGCGAGCCGGATGCCCTGCAGACCGATCGCCGCGACGACTGTGAACGCCGCCTGCTCGTCGCTCACTGAATCCGGAATGTGCGCACAAAGGTGCTTGGGTACGCAGACCACCTCGGCGTGCCTGCCGTTGCTCACGACCCGGTCACCAACCTTGAAACCCTCGACGCCCGAACCGACCTGCGCAATCCGCCCCACATTGCAGTACCCAAGCGCGAGCGGCTGATCGAGCTTGCTCCGAACGGCATCGAAGGTTGCCGCAATACCGTCGGTACGCACCTTGTCCAAGACCATACGTACCTTGTCAGGCTGCAGGCGGGCCTTGTCGAGCCAACTGGCCTTGCCAAACTCGACCAGCATGCGTTCGGTCCCGGCTGAGATCAGCGTTACCCGCGAATGAATGAGCACCTGTCCATGCGCCGCCCGTGGCGCAGGAACATCCACCAGTCGGGTCCTGCCATCCGTCAGAGATTGAAGGATCTGTTTCATGCGGGCCAGCCTGCGCGATTGAGCATCTGGACCTTCGCGGCTGCGTTCGGATAGTTGATGAGCACGGCACGAAGCCTTCCCTTGAACACAAACAGACTTCCCGCAGCGGCTCCGATGAGCCCGAGCCGGCGATACAGCCCTACGACATCATCGAGCGATGCGGCTCCCCCCAACACAGTCATCGGTACTGGAACTGCATTTCTGACGCGCTCGATCAGTTCATAGTCATATCCTTGCATCGTGCCGTCGCGGTCGACAGAATTGAGCAGAACCTCTCCTGCACCCCGCCGCGCCATTTCACGAGCGAACTCCACTGGATCGTAACCGGTTCTCCTGGTGGCATTATGTGTCACGACTTCATGGCGACGCATCAGACCCGTACGCTTGACATCGACCACTGCCACGATGCTCTGGCTGCCCACGTGTGAGCATGCATTGGCAAGAAGCTCCGGGTTCTCTGCAGCGGCAGCGCCCAGCGCAATCTTCTCGACGCCCAAACCAACGATGCGTTCGATCTGTTCGAGTGTACGCACCCCCCCCCCATAGCAGAGCGGCATCCGACAGTCATGGGCGGGCCGCCCGATCATTCGGTAGGCCGGCTCGCGCCCGAGTCGCGTAGCGTCAATGTCGAGCACAATCAATTCATCGACGGATTTTTCATTGAATATCCGCACGGCGTTGATCGGGTCGCCCACGTACTTCGGCTCATCAAACCTGACTGTTTTGACCAGACCACCATTCTTCACAAGCAGGCAGGGAATCAGCCGGGGTCGCAGCAAGATCAAAGCTCCGCAAAATTCTTGAGGAGCCGGGCGCCCCAGCCATGGCTCTTTTCCGGATGGAACTGTGTCGCAAGGATGTTGCCCTTGCGCACGGCCGAAGCAAATGAAACACCGTAGGTCGTACGTGCGAGCACTACATCGTCCTGATCGGGAGCAAGAAAATACGAGTGCAGAAAATAGTATCGCGGTGCATCGATCCCGCTGAACAAAGCGCTCTCGACCACGGGCTCGGCGTCGTTCCATCCCATATGGGGCAACTGAGTCCGTCCGCTCAACGGAGTCGAATCGAGCAAGCGCACATCCGCCTCGATCCACTCCAGACCGGGTCGAATGCCTTCCTCGGATCTCCGCGCCATGATCTGCATCCCCACACAAACCCCGAGTACCGGAACCCGTTCGCCAAGTACCCTTCGATGGAGCGGCTCGATCATGCCAGACCCTTCCAGTCGCTCCATCGCCCAGTCGAATGCACCGACCCCGGGAAGAATCAACCGCTTCGCGGCGGCCAACTCGCTCGCATTCCGAACCGGCGCAGCCTCGATTCCCAATCCGCGGTATATGTTGACGAAGGCCTGAACGTTTCCCAGACCATAGTCCACGATTCCAATCACCGCTTGCCTCCGAGTTCCAGTCCGAGCAACCGCATGGCACGTGCGCCAAGACCATAGACGGCGCGCTGGTTGCGATAGTCGCGGTACGTCTTCTTGGGCAGAGTCATGTATCCCATGAGCTCGTCGATCGTGAGATCCAGCTTGTTCGCCACGAACTCGATCTCCTGCCCGATCGTATCAGAATCGTACGGCGGACTATTCAGCGCCTCGAGCGCAGCCTCGCGCGTCATCTGACCGGTCAGGATCAGCGATGAGTACTGCACGCGGCGCACGTCATAGCCAAACCGTTCCGGTAGCCAGTAGCTTTCGACAAATCGGGTGAAGCGCGATTCAAAATGCTTCTGTGGGTAAGGCTGCCACCCGAATCGATCCATCAGCAACTGCCGTGCCGCATCCTTGATGTATGGCATGCAGTTCAATGGCCGAATCACCTTGATGCCATGGACGTACGGAAGCCAAACCTTGTGCCAGAGAACGGAAGTCAGGGGGAAGCTGCGCAATGGTCGCTCGCCAAACCGTTCATGAATATCGCGGATCTGACGGGAGTCAGACTGAAAGTACATCCACTCCAGCGGGTTGCGGATGCACTCCGTCGAGTAGTTCGCCCCGGTCAGGATATGCCTGACGCCATGCTGCCTGGCAAATTTGTACATCGTCGCGAAAAACGCATGATCCTGCGGCGTATCGACATGCGGCACGCCCGATCGAAAGAACGCGCGCTGCAGATCCTTCATCTCCTCCCAATCGATGACCTCCGTAAACAGGTCGAGCCCGAGGCCATCGACGAGACGCTCGATGTTGTTCACTGCGATCTGCGAGTTCCAGCCCGCATCCACATGAAACACCAGCGGACGAAGTCCCATGATCTGAGTCGCGGCGTAAACGAGATAGGAGCTATCGATACCACCGCTCATGCCGATGATGCAGTCGAAGTCCTTCCCGTGCCCGGCTTTGCGAATGGAGTCCGCCATTCGAGCAAGACGCACTCCACCTTCGCTATCGGCAATCCATCGCGGCCGGATCCGGGTGTGAAACGTCCTGCAGTGGTCACATGACCCCAGATCGTCGAATACGATCGCAGCGTCCGTGGTATCCATCACGCAGCTCGAGCAAAGGCGGTAGGCTCGCTCAGTCACCGCGCACCTTCCAGCTTTCGTGTCCTTGATATAAAGGCCCATGTTTCATCTGCGCACCGCCTCCAGGAATACTGACTTGCAAGTTCCCGGGCGCGACAGGCGATCCGTCTTCGCAATCTGTGGTCGAGGATGATCCGCTCGATCGCCCCGGCGATTGAATCCGGATCTTCAGGATCAAAATAGACGCCCCCGTCCTGCAGAACCTCCGGCATCGGGCCGCGATCCGAGCAGGCTATCGGAAGTCCGGAAGCCATTGCTTCGATCAGGGTGTTCGGCATGTTCTCACAACTGGAGGCGAAGACGAACAGATGGGCTCTTGCGAGATACGAGGGAAGTTCAGTCTGTGGAACACTTCCGACGACCTCAATGAACGCGCGTGTCGGATCGGTGCGGTTCAACTCCGCTTCCAGCTTCTGCTGTGCCCTGCCACGACCGCCTCCGACCAGTTCAAGCGAGATTAGGTGGTCAGCGTTCCGCAACATGCCAATCGCCCGCACCACATTCCATTGATGCTTGTACATCGCGGTATTTGACACATACAGGGCTCGTATCGCCTCCTTGCGGTTCGCTGGCCACTCGCAGGCAACTGTATTGGCAAAGGCGTCTCCGAGTCCGTGAGGAATATAGGCAACGTTCTCAAGCTCACCACAGCATTCCTGAATCACGCGCCCTGCATAGCGCGTCAGAAAGATCACCCCCCGTGCGCGGCGTAGCGAACGGCTCTGAACCAGGCGAAGTACTTCGAGCCGGAGCCTCGATCGACCCCATCCATATCGCTGCATCTCCCCTGCCTCATAGGACAGCATGTCGCGACTCATCGTTACGGCCGGGCCGAAATCGCCTACCGTTCCCGCGTCTGTGTTCAGAACGATCGAGCATCCCACCCGATGCAACTGGGCTGGAAGCCGGTATCGTTGCCACCAAAGCTGGCGCCATAGCCCTCCCTCCAGGTCGGGCGGCGCGTGCTTGACCAACCACGATCGTTCGGGAATGGCATCGAGCAGCGATCGATAGGCCCAGACATGGACTTCTTGGATTCCGTGCTTTGTTGGATCCCCTTCGGAAAGCAATCCGATCAGATGCGCCTTCGCCCCCCCGGAACGGTTCCGGGAGGCATCCACGCCAACGGTCACGGGCACGCGGACATCCTCTCCGCTCATGCCTGGCGTTTCCGTTCCTCCGTGTGGTTTGCGCGCGATTTCGATCACGTGGCGCCTAGAATGAAACACCATGCTCACGTCGCCACAGTTCAAAGAACACAAGGGCAAAGAGACGTTCTCCGTTGTTTCGTCCTCTTCCCTGCCCGAGGATCAACCCCTCAACGCACCTTCGATCGAAAATGCAGTCCGCGTCGCGCAACACATCGAGGAACAGATCCCGGAACACTCCGCCCTTCAGCCACTGAGCGAGTGGAATGGAAAACCCCTGTTTCCTATGCAGATCAAAACCCTTGGGGAGAATACGAGAACACAGTTTTTTGAGTACGATCTTGCGTTGATCAGGGGAGGCCTTCATTTCAGAAGGAATCTTTCCGAACGCAAGTTCGACCAATCGATGATCCAGCATCGGCGAGCGTACCTCCAGCGATGCGGCCATACTCGCACGGTCGATCTTCACAAGCAGATCATCGGCGAGATAGTCCTGAAAATCCATTCGCGTCGCTCTTTGAAGCAGGTCATGATGTGCAGGAACTCTCTCATCCAGGATGCGCTCCGCGGTCAGCGGAAGCGCACACCGACCACCCATCAGACCTCGGCGAAGCCGAGGGCCACATAGCGCTGCAACGTGCGGGAGACCAAGCTTTAGATCAACGCCCAGCGCGGACAGCCAGTTTCGTCCTTTCATGCCAGACGCGAGCATCTCCTCAGCAAGCCACGCAACCGGCCTGCGCATCGCCAGCGGTACGGCGCCGAAGCGCCTCTCCAGCCACAACAGGCGGGAGTAGTGTCTGTATCCGCCGAACAGCTCGTCACCGCCATCCCCCCCCAACGCGACCTTGCACTGGGAACGTACCATTCTGCACAGCAGCAGTGTCGGTATCATTGATGAATCCGCCACAGGCTCGTCAAAATGCCGCGCGAGTTCAGGCAGTAGTTCGGCCGCAAGCATGTCCGCATCCAGCTCAGCGTGATCGGTGCCGAAATGCGAAGCCACTCTTCTTGCGTGCACCGCTTCATCCAGCCCCGCATGGTCAGGAAAACGAACCGTGAACGTCTTGATCCTCCCGCATGCTCTTGCCGCCATGGCCGCGATGAGACTCGAGTCGACACCACCACTGAGCAATACACCGACTGGAACATCGGCGACGAGTTGAGAACGAACGCTATCCTCCAGTACCGCCTCGACCTGGTCTGCCAGCTCCCCCAGGCTCTGACCCTGTACCGAAGAATCGGGCCCCGCTGGCAGTTCCCAATACCGCCAGACTCTCCACGCCCCACTCTCGATGCAATACTGCGCAGCATGCCCGGCTGGAAGCTTGTTGAACCCTTTTAGCATGCATCGTTCGCCGGGAACATGGCCGATTGCAAGGTATAGATCGAGCGCCTCGAGATCCACTCTTCTTTCTAGCGAGCGGTCTGCGAGAAGCGCACTCAGTGTCGACGCGAAGCGGAGTATGCGCCCTTCACGGTGGAAGAACAGCGGCTTTTCGCCAATGCGATCGCGTGCAAGAAAAACAGTACCCAACTCACAATCGATGATTGCCAGGGCAAACATTCCCCGAAACTCGTGAATGCAGTCTACGCCCCAGACCTGATATGCAGCGAGAACGACTTCAGTATCACAGTGGCCAGAAAATGTAACGCCGAGCCGTGAAAGACGATCACGCAACAGGTCGCAATTGTAAATCTCTCCGTTATAGACCAAAGCCTTCCGGCCTCCTGGGGAAAGCAAGGGTTGATGCCCTGCGGGACTCAGATCCATGACTGCAAGACGACGGTGAGCGAGCCCGAACCTCCTGTCGGGCGCAATCCAGATCCCTCCGTCATCTGGCCCCCGGTGATGGAGCTTCTCAATGCCGAGCGAAAGAAGTTCCGGATCCGCGCATGCTTCTGAACCGGCAATTCCAAGAAATCCACACATCGATACGCACCGACCTCAATTATCCACGGACGGCTTCCGTGGCGCCTCTACCAGAGACGCTGCGGTAATCCCCTGGCCGCAACCACCATCAATCGCCGCAACAAAACCACTGACCATGCCAGCCATCGAACAGCGTTGCGAATAGGTCTCGAACGCCGCACGACCCAATTCCTTTGCGAACCGTCGATCATGCCAGAGCGTGCCCAATACATCTGTCAGCTCGAAGTCCTGACCGAAAATGATCGCATTCCTCCCGTGTTCAAGATTCGAAAATTCCGGACCGTGGTACTCCGCCCTTGCCGTTACAACGGGCACCCCGTAAGCGAACGAATGAATCGCCCCCAGCCCGACCGGTCCTGGTGAAACATACGCAATCGCGCCGCTGAACAGCGTCGCCAAACGATCCGCCTCCGTCACCGAACCGTGAAAGATCACCTTTCCCTTCAATCCAGACCGGGCGACAAGGTCCTCGAGATGGCCGCGCTCCGATCCGTCGCCGACGATCTCGAGTACAGCACGACGGTCGATTCGGCACAGCGCATCCCGAAAGGCCTGAATCAGGACATTCACCCGCTTTCGTGCTTCAAGCCGTCCGACAAAAATGAAGCTTCGCTTGCGACAGGAACTGCAATCACGCGCATTCGGTACGTGAATCGTATTGTTCGCCACGTACACCGCGCCCGGTTTGATCCCGGCGGCAATCACGCGATCGAGATCACATGCGCTGTAGAGCAAGACCCCGTCACAGCGCTTCATCAACCACTCCCTGAATCGGTTGACAATGGGTCTGCGTCCGTACCGATGTCCCCAGCAGATCACCCGGCTCTTGCCAAACAGTATCCCAAGAACGTTTGAGATCCACCGAACGTCAAACATTACGATCACGACATCGTACTTCCCGCTACGCGTCAGACCGAGTACACCTGACTGCCAGAAGAATCCAGCGCACCCAGTCCGGGTACTTATCAGCTCGCGAACACCTTCAACAGCCGCAGGTGCTCCGGAATGAACGACCGTCAGATCGCATGTCTTGGCAAGCTCTCGATAAACGGGAACCCGGTAGTGCGCAAGGATATCCTGGACGATCAGGACTCTTGTCATTGCCATCTCACTCTTCGCCCCAGACGACTCGCCTCACCGAAAATCCGATATACGAGGCACGTAAAATAGCTCAATGCGCAATAATACATGAACAGATCGATCCCACTTCCCCGGAATAGGAATACAAGATAATAATAACAGGACAGAAATAGCACGCCTTCGATGCAGGACGGGCTTGAAAGGCGTGAATACTGTCTGAGATAGATCAGATCAAGAATCCATAACAGCGCCGCAAGATAGGCCAATCCGGCGACATACCCGAAATTCCAGTATGCCTCCGCAAAAATATTCGGAACCCATGAACCGCCGACATACCGATAGTCGGGATATAGTGTGCTGGTATAGAGATGCACCATGCTATCCGGCTTGATCTCGAACGCCTCCCTTGGCACAAGCAGAAACAATACCTTCACGATCGTTTCACCGTAGAGATAGTGACCCGATTCAATACAATATTGAACAGCGTCGTAGGTATGAAAAAACGTTGGCGCAAATTCCAGGTTATGAAAAAGCATCGCCAGACTGTTTTCCATCCTGAAGTAATCCGTCACATTTGCGAGTGCCGAAAAGAGTGAATCGACGCCGAACCCACCGACACCGCGCACAATTGACATTCCAACAACCAGGGCGACGAACCCAACGATCACACCGACGCCTTTCCACAGCACCCCGGGACTCAACGTCACCCCAGACCTGTTTGAATACTCCATGAAAAACAGGGTAAACAGCAGGAATGCCACGAGCCGTCGATCATCATAGAATACCGAGGCCAGCACAACTGTCAGAAGCGCATAAACTGCGATCCTGACCTCTGGAAACTCCCTGTACGAATAGCTCGACAGATACAGGGCAGCAACGACGAACGGCGCAGCCGGGTCGAGAAAACCGGGCGACAGCTCGAACAGCTTCAGTGCAGTGCATAGAAACAGAATCGATACCGACAGCAATACTCCCTTGAACCGCCTGCGACCAGTCGGTTTTCGCTCGGGAAGGGATCCAGCACCGCATTCCGACCGTACATTGCCCTTTGTGTATTGAACCCTCCACACGGCAAGGAGAATCATGAATCCCGATAGGATATAGGCTGTTATGTATCCGAGATCCTTGAATGCGTACAGGCTGTGACGATCAGCCGTATCAAACACGAGATCGAATCGATAGGAAAGTGCCCCGAACAAGAAGAACGTGGAGACGTACAACAGCAGCAGTGATGATGGCTTGAATACGTTTGCCGCTGGAATTCTATTCCCGACAACTGAAAAGACGATCGCAAGCCACGCCACGAAATAGAGCCAGGGAAGTTCGTCCACGAACTGCGAACCGGTGTTTGAAAACAGGCAATAGGTTGCAGTCGTTGCGAGGACAGACATCGAAATCCAGAATCTCAGATCCTTGGTCCGCATCGACATCATTCCACGTGATTGCCTGGTTCCGCTCGCGCCTGATCGGTCAGAATCCTTCTGCCACGCAAGATCAAGAGCATAAGGGACACCACTAACCCAAGCTGCCATTCGCCATGATTCAGCTGCATCTCAATCCACACAGGTGAGACGCACAGCAGCGCAGCCGGGCTTTCCCTGAAGGTTGCCAAAGCAAAAACAGCAGGGCTCGGTTTCAGGTGAGAACCGAGCCAGACAAGAAACCCTCCCCAGCAGACCACGTTCGCCACCGTCAGCAACTGGATCGCAATTTCAGGATCCGAGAAACTGATGCCCACAAACACACCCCCCGCCCCCATCAGCAGAAACGCCATCTGCAGGACGGTTCCATACATCTGCTTGTCGATCACCTCAAACAACCTTACGATCGGACCGCAAACGAAACTCAAGTACAACCAGGGACACATGACTTGTGCGTACTCTCCCGCCGTACGCCAGTTCTCGCCGAACACCATCGAGAACAGGTCCGGGCTGATTGAAGCAAGAAGCACCAATGGCGCAAGAGAGATCTGCACGAGTCGTTGATGCACCCGACTGGTCAACTCCGCCAGATTTCCCTCGCTTCTTGCGACCGGTGCGCGTGCGAAGTAGACATGCGTAACAGCTTGCCCGACAAGATGCATCGGCAGCGCGAGGACCCGCGTTGCAAGCGCAAAATAGCCCGTTGCCGTTCCTGCGAAACCGGCTGCCATCAGCAGGACCGGAACTTGTGCATTGGCTACCGAAAGCAGGCTCGTCCACATGGAAAATTGCGGATACCGCCTGAAACGCAGCGCACACTCGACGATTTCCTCCCACGACTGCTTCCATCTCATGGGACGCTCGGCAGCCGCTCTTCCGAGACAGATGGACGCCACCATCTGGCCGCAGACTTGTGCGCCAATCAGTGCCAGCGAGCCAAACTTGTACGCGACCAACTGGATGATGGCGGTGGTTGAAGACTGTGCAAGCTGTGAAACGGCAATCGAACGATAAGCCGTGGCTCGCAGGGTTCGGTAATGCAGAATTGCCCCGGCTCCCGACACGAACAGCGCGACCGGGATGATCCAGAAGTATGCTGCCAGCTCGGCGTCGAAAGCGTGGAGTGCTCCCGCAAGATGCATGAGCGCAACGGATGTTCCAACAACAATAGAAGTCGTCGTCAGAACCAGAAAGCAAAGAACCGTCAGGCAATCTGCGTCGCCCTCATTTCTTGCAAGAGGAATTGCAAGCTCGTAGCGAAGTGAACAGACCACCGACAGCAGGCTGACCACTGCCGCATAGGTCGCAAGTAGCCCAAGGTCTCGTGGATCGTACAACCGAGTCAGAAGCGGCGCAATTCCGATGACCAGAAGCTGGGAAACGACTGCACCCCCGGAAAGCACACCGACCGCCTTGAGAAATTGATTGCCGGCCAGCACCTTGCGAATTCCGCTCCAGGCCATGGTTTCACTGTTGAGCACGGCGAGCGGTGGTCACGTCAGACTGCCGATTGGAGTATTGGACGATTCCAGACGTGCAACGATGAATATCGACGTATGTCGAATCGACGCCGGCAGGAAGCGATACCAGTACAGTCTTCGCTCTCCACTTCCGTAGGCAATGCGCTCGACAGCAAAACCGTTGCGGCGCAGCAACTCCGAGATGGTTTCGGTGCAGAACCACGTCACATGATCGGGATTTGCACCTCCGGTATTCTTCAGGAAGCACCGAAGAGTGCGCATGAAGAACCATGGGTTGGGCGTACTCAGAAGCAGCACGCCCCCGGGGAGAAGGCACTCGCTGACCGAACCAAAGAAACCTTTTGGGTCCTCAAGGTGCTCAATCACGTCGAGCGCGTTGACGACCTCGAACCGTTCCTGAAACGAAAACCTTTGGGCATCGGCATGAACAAGTTGATATCCGGCCCGGTTGGCCGCATCGACCGCTCCCTTGTCATGATCGAGCCCAACGCAGTATCTGGCGCTTCGACACACGATGCCGTGCAACCAAGCCGGATGCGAGATGTCGTATCCCTGCCCGGCGCAACCCACGTCCAGAACGGATCTCCCATTCCAATAGGGAGCGAAGAACTGGACCTTCTGACCTCGTGCCCGGCAGGCCGCACTTTCATCGCTCAACTGCGCTCTCCTTTGGTTCCCAGCATCCGATCGGTCCAGACCTGAAGCTCGATGCCGAACCGTCACAGACAGAAATCCGCCGCATTTCTTCCAAGCACGCGCTTGATGTCGTACAGAACATGCGTCTTCCTTCCGTAAGATCGGACGGCCTCGACCCCCATCTCTCGAAACGCACGATGAGCCACGGCCAGAACGATTCCGTCATAGCGTTCCCTCTTCGGCTCCACGATGGGGTCAATTCCGTACTCCCTTCTCGCCTCGACGGCATCGACCCACGGGTCATACACCTCCACGGCAATACCGTAGTCCTCCAGCTCGCGCACGATGTCCACGACACGCGTGTTGCGCAGATCGGGGCAGTTTTCCTTGAAAGTCAGCCCCATCACGAGCACCTGCGCACCCTCAACCTGAATCCTTCGCTTGATCATTGCCTTGATGAGCTGCGAGACCACATAGCTCCCCATGCTGTCGTTGATGCGCCGACCGGCAAGGATCATTTCAGGATGATGGCCGATGGCCTGCGCCTTGTGCGTCAGGTAGTACGGATCGACGCCAATGCAGTGCCCACCCACCAGTCCGGGGCGGAACGGTAGAAAGTTCCACTTGGTACCCGCGGCCTGCAAGACCGCTTCGGTATCGATGCCCATGCGGTTGAAGAGCATTGCCAGCTCGTTGATGAGCGCGATATTGACGTCGCGCTGCGTGTTCTCGATGACTTTCGCGGCTTCTGCCACACGAATGCTTTCGGCCTTGTGAGTCCCGGCGGTGATGATCTCCCGGTAGAGCGCGTCGACGTACTCCGCGACCTCTGGAGTGGAACCGGAGGTGACCTTCTTGATACTGGGAAGGCGGTGGTCCTTGTCACCCGGGTTGATACGCTCGGGGCTGTAGCCCGCGAAAAAGTCGAGGTTGAAGCGCAGCCCCGAGGTGCGCTCAAGCACAGGTACGCAGTCTTCTTCGGTCGCACCAGGGTAGACCGTGGATTCGTAGATGACGATGTCACCAGGCTTGAGCACCCGGCCGACCGTTTCCGACGCCTTGATGAGCGGAGTGAGATCCGGTCGCTTGTGTGCATCGATCGGAGTCGGCACGGTGACGATGAAGACCGTGCAGTCGCACAGATCGGCTTCATCGGACGAAAAGCGCAAACTGGACGCTTCAGCAAGTTCCGACGGCGCGACTTCGAGGGTCCGATCCTTCCCTGCTTGAAGTTCCGCGATGCGGTGTGAATCAATGTCGAAACCGGTGACCGGGCGCCTCTTCCCGAACTCGACCGCAAGCGGCAGGCCGACGTATCCAAGGCCGATGACTGCAATGCGAGTCCTTTCCAGCGACGGGGTCATGGGCATGCAGGCGCATCCTTTTCTAGAAAACCGAGGTACCACGGCATCGCAGCACGAATTCCGCTCGCCAGGTCGAAGGCCGGCGCGTAGCCCAGCAATGCACGAGCCTTGCCGATATCGGCCTGCGAGTGGCGAACGTCACCGGAGCGGAAATCGCGATGGATCGGCGCGCGGTCGTACCGTATGCCGTTGTCGGCGAGCGTTTCGCGCAGCGCGCCAAAGAGCTGACCCAACGTCGTGCGCCCGCCCACCGCAACGTTGTAGACCTGGCCGCGTGCCTCCGTGCCGGCGAGCGCCGCCAGTAGATTGGCCTGGACGACGTTGTCGACGAAACAGAAGTCGCGGCTGCTCTCGCCATCGCCGTTGATGAAGACGTCGCGGCCCTGGATCATGGCGGCGATCCAGCACGGGATCACGGCAGCATAGGCACCATTGGGGTCCTGCCGTTTTCCGAAAACGTTGAAGTAGCGCAGGCCGGTAGCTTGAAATCCATAGCAGCGCGCGAACACCTCGGCATACAGCTCATTCACGTACTTGGTCACCGCATACGGCGAAAGTAGCCTGCCGATCGAGTCTTCGAGCTTGGGCAGCGCCGGATGGTCACCATATGTGGAGCTGCTGGCGGCATAGGTGAAACTCCGCACCCCCGCATCGCGCGCCGCGACAAGCATGTTCAGAAAGCCATCGACGTTGGCAGCATTCGACATGATGGGGTCAGCGATCGAGCGCGGTACGGAACCCAGCGCAGCCTGGTGCAACACGTGGTCGACGCCCTTGCACGCGTCGCGGCAATCCTCGAGGACGCGGATGTCGCCTTCGACAAAGCGCAGGCGAGTCCACTGCGCGGGCGTGACACCGCTTCGTACCTCTTCAAGGTTGCGACGATGGCCAGTCGCGAAGTTGTCGAGCCCGACAACTCTCTGATCGAGTTGCAGGAGCGTTTCCAGCAAATTGCTGCCGATGAACCCAGCCACTCCAGTGACGAGCCAGACTCGGGGCTCGCTGCGCAGGATCGATTCAAGGTCGGATGGGTTCATTGTCCGGTGCGCCAGAAATGGTCAGATTGCGCTTGTGCGGCTCTCCGCCCGATCCGACCCGACTTCCTTTCTGAGCGCCTCGATCTCAGCCTTGAGGTCGTCGTACTCGGCAAGTTTTCGCTGCAGGAAACGGCGCGTAACGAGCGCCTTGTCGGCGAAGCCGGCAGGAGTGAGGAGGTAGGCGTAGGCAAGCTTGTTGTCGCTGCGGCGAAAGTTGTCGACCTTTACCAACCCTTTTTCGATCAAGGCGCGCAGGCAATAGTTGGCCCGCCCCAGGCTTACACCGAGCGCATCAGCCAATTCACGCTGGCTGATCGCCGGATTGGCCTCGAGCCGCTTGAGAATACGGTAGCGCAGTTCGTCGTGCAAAGGCGCAAGACTCCTACGATTGGGTCTCGATCTCTACCGCCACGTATCGCACACAAGGGGCATACCCGGCGAGGTTCGTTCAACATCTGAACACATACGATTGAATCAGAGCGCCATGCACCGGTCAAGTCGAAGCGTTCGCGCCTCCCGCCTCAGGTTCGGATCAGCCCCACTTCCCTTCCCTTTGCAGCGTCCCGAGATCGGTATCAAGCCGCTTGGCCAGGCAGCCAGTTCATCCATGAAACTTGTATGGACTGCCTGCGTTGCATTGGGCGGACTTCGCAAGCTCGGTGCGCCATACACCCATGAACACGCGATTGACCTCTGGTTGTGGAGGGGTTTAACATGCATTACAAAAGGATCTTTTCACTCAGCCGTGCAGGAACCCGAACGATGAGCCAGAACAAGATGAATTCTCCGGCATCCGCTCCACTTCCGGACCCGGACGCCGAGTCCATACGCACACTTCTGCACCAGGTGATCGACCCCGAAGTCGGGATCAACATCGTCGATCTCGGGCTCATCTACGGAATCGAAGCCTCCCACGGACGTGTAATCGTGACCATGACGATGACCTCGCCCGCCTGTCCGATGGGCGAGATGATCAAGGACGAGATCGACGCGGTGCTGACCGCGGTGTTGCCTCATGAGACGGCGGTGGAGGTCCGGATCGTGTGGGATCCACCCTGGACGCGCGAGCGGATGAGCCCGCAGGCGCGCGAGCATTTCGGATGGTGACGGTGCGGACGAACATCGGACGACATCCATGATCGTGCAACGCGGACCGGGCTGGCGGCTGCCCTTGCTCGTACTCGGAATGCTCTCGCTGGTTGGGGGTGTGCTTGCCGGGCTCGCGCGCCTGGGAATCACGGTCCCGGAAATTGCGTCCAGCCAGGCGGGCAACCATGCCGCCCTGATGGTCGGCGCATTTTTCGGTACCGTGATCAGCCTTGAGCGGGCCGTCGCCCTCGGGCGGACATGGGCTTATGGTGCGCCGGCTGCGGCGGGCTTGAGCGGGATCCTGACGATGGCAGCGCTTGCTCCAGTCCTGTCGCGTGGACTTCTCGTCGCCGCCGCGACCGTCCTGCTGGCAGGTTGCCTGATCGTGATCCGGCGCCAGCTGGCGTTGTACACGGTGATCCTGGCGACCGGCGCGGCCTGCTGGCTCATCGGAAGCCTCGTCTGGTCGGCCGGCGCGTCCGTGCAGATGGTCGTCCCATGGTGGCTCGCATTTCTCGTACTGACGATTGCCGGCGAGCGTCTCGAACTGACCCGCTTCCTGCCTGCACAAAGGATCGCACCCCCGCTCTTCGTCGCAAGTGTGGCGCTGGTGCTGGGTGGAGCGTTGCTCGTGCCGTGGCAGGAAGAGGCCGGCCTGCGGATCTTCTCTGCTGGCCTGCTCGCGCTCGCGGCCTGGCTGCTGCGCTACGACATCGCAAGGCACAATGCGCGCCAGCACGGGTTGGTGCGCTTCATCGCGATCTGCCTGCTGAGCGGCTACTTCTGGCTGGCACTGGCTGGGGCGATGGGCATCGCCGGCGCTTTCGCCCCCGGCCACGATCTGCGCGACGCAGCCGTGCATGCGGTTGCGCTCGGCTTTGTATTTGCGATGGTCTTTGGCCATGCGCCGATCATCTTCCCCGCCGTGATGCGGGTGAAGATCCCTTACCATCCCTTCTTCCATGCCCCGCTCTTGGCGCTGCACGGATCGCTTGCGCTACGCGTGGCGGGCGTGTCGCCCGAAGCCTTCACGCTACGCCAGCACGGCGCCTTGCTCAATGCATTGGCACTCGTCCTGTTCATCGCAACCATGCTGACGAGCGTCGTGCGGGGCCGCAGCCCCCTGCACGCAAGAACACCCCCCATATCCCCCAAGGAGTGAGCTGATGCAGTTGCCCGAGTTCTATTCTCGTGTTCCACGGATCGCCCTGCGCGATCCTCTGGCGGGTTTTCTTGGAGCCGCCACCGACGGCATCCTGGAGTATGGCTACGAGGATGCCGTGAAACTGGCCGGGCACTCGTGCCCCACGGTCGCCTCGGCCTGGATGCTGGGCTGTCACGCGCTACACGCACTGTATCCGGGTGAGTTGCCTGAGCGCGGTGGGGTGCGGGTTGCGTTCGCCAGCCGGTTCGACGAGGGCACGACCGGTGTTGTGGCGAGCATCGTGACGCTGCTGACCGGTGCCGCTCAGGGCGGTGGCTTCAAGGGGCTGGCAGGCAAGTACGTGCGACGCGATCTGTTGTCGTTCTCCGAGCCTCTGCCCTTGAACCTGCGCTTCACCCGCCTGGACAATGGCCAGGCGGTGGATGCCCTGGCCGATCTCGCACGGATTCCTTCGGATCCGGAAACGCCGATCCTGATGGGCGCCTGCCTGCGCGGCGAGGCGGACGAGGCGATGATGCGCCGATTCGGCCTGCTGTGGCAGGAGCGGGTGAAGCGGATCCTGATCGACCACGGGGAGGATCCCGAGGTCTTCATCATCCGCCCCGCATCACCCGTCTGAACGTCAATGAAAGAAACGCTCCAGGCGCTCGAACACCTCGTGTTCGGCGCCATGGCGGCGCACCGAGAGGACGTCGACCAGTTTTTCAAGCTGCAGGATCATCTGCTCCAGGCGCTGGTCCTCGAACACCAGCAACCAGATGCGGCTGCGCCCGGCATCGGCCATCGGCATGCAGAGAATGCCTTCCATGTTGAAAGCCCTCCGCGCAAAGAGATTGCAGATGTGACTCATGACGCCCGGGTGATTGTTGACATCCAGCTCCAGGACCACCTTGGCGAAGCCCGATTGCTGCAGCGGTTCGGCCACTTGTTCGATCATTTCAGCCTCCGATCATTTCAGTGTTGGCGGCACCGGGTGGCACCATCGGATAGACGAACTGTTCGCGATCGATCGAGGCGTGGATGAGGCACGGACCGGGTGCCGCCAGCGCCTGCGCCAGTGCGGCACGCGGATTCTGCACCTGATCCAGATCGAGCGACTGGATCCCGAAGCCTTCCGCGATCTTCGTGAAATCGGGTGCTCCGCGGTACTTTGATGCGAACACGCGCTTGCCATAGAAAAGATTCTGCTGCTGGTACACAAGACCGAGGGACTGGTTGTTCATCAGCACGATCTTGACCTTGAGCCCCTCTTCGGCGAGCGTCGCCAGTTCCTGGATGTTCATCTTGATACTGCCATCGCCCGAGAAGCAGACCACCGTACGCTCGGGCGCGGCGAGTGCGGCTCCGATCGCTGCCGGAAGCCCGAAACCCATCGTACCGAGCCCCCCCGAGGTAAGCCACTGGCGCTCGCGCCCGAACGGGTAAGCCTGCGCAACCCACATCTGATGCTGACCGACATCTGTGGTGACGATCGCATCGTCGTCGAGGCACGCTGCGACCGCCTGGATCAAGCCGTAGTGGCTTCGCGCGTCCTCCAGCCCCGGCATCTGCAGCGGGAAGCGTGCCTTCAGGCTATCGACATGCGACAGCCAGCGCTTGCGCAGCCGCACCTTGATCCGGGGCAGAAGCGCTTCCAGAACCTGACCGACATCCCCCTGGATGGCCACGTGCGCGGCCTTGATCTTGTTGTGCTCGGACGGATCGATGTCGATGTGGATGATCCGGGCCCTCGGGCAGAACTGTGCGGCCCTGCCGATCGCCCTGTCATCGAAACGCGCACCGACACAGATCAGAAGATCTGCCTCTTCGAGCACGAAATTCGTATAGCGTGCGGC
Source organism: Rhodocyclaceae bacterium (assembly GCA_023383815.1). Classification (GTDB taxonomy): domain Bacteria; phylum Pseudomonadota; class Gammaproteobacteria; order Burkholderiales; family Rhodocyclaceae; genus JACOUN01. The sequence continues at coordinate 6,975 of JAHDYG010000019.1, read as the reverse complement.
ATGCATCCCGAGCATGCCGATCGAAAGAGGGTGATCGCTCGGCATCGTGCCCAGCGCCATCAGCGTCGTCGTCGTCGGAAGTCCGGCCTGCTCGGCCAGAGTCACTGCCAGGGCCGAAGCGCCCGAATGCACGACACCACCGCCCAGGTAGAGCACCGGCTGCTCGGCGTCGTTGATCATCTGCGCGGCTTCTTCGATCGCCTTCAGATCGAGGGGCCGATTCGGCTCCGCGACGACGGGTTGCGGCCACGCCTCGAACCGCACGCGCTGGTTCTGCACATCCTTGGGCACGTCGACCAGCACCGGCCCAGGACGGCCCGACATCGCGATGCGAAATGCCTCCGGTATCACGTCGAGGAGCTCATGCGCCGAGCGCACGAGGAAGTTGTGCTTGGTGACCGGGACGGTCATGCCGTAGATATCGACCTCCTGGAAAGCATCGGTGCCGATCATCGACAAAGGCACCTGACCGGTGATGGCGATCAACGGAATCGAATCGAGGCGCGCATCGGCGATCGCCGTGACGAGATTGGTCGCACCTGGGCCGCTCGATGCGAAACAGACTTCGGGCCGGCCGGAAACCCGGGCCATACCCTGCGCGATGAACCCGGCGCCCTGCTCGTGGCGCGCCAGCACATGGCGGATCTCTGTGCTCGCCGCTAGCGCGTCGTACAACGGAAGAATCGCTCCGCCAGGGATTCCGGCAATCGTGCGGATACCCTGCCGCTCCAGCAGGCGCACGATCAATTCGGCACCGCTCATTTCCATCATTTCGTTCTCCTCGGGGGTGGTGCCAGCGTTCTGTCCGGCGGAAAAACGAAAACCCCGCCGGGCTTTCGCGCCGGCGGGGTTCTGGATGGGGGGTTTTGTCTGCCTGTCCTTTGCCCTTTACGACGCGCGTTCGCGTGCGCCTACTACGATCAGCAGGCTTACGGACAGTACCAGCGCGAGGGGCATCAGAAGAGCGTTCATCAGGCGTTCAACAAAAACGGGTTTTCATTCTAACGACACGGTGGCGGACAGTACAAGCAGAAATTGCGCGCCGCCCGCCGATCAGGCCTGACCGTCACGCAGCATGCGCCGCAGGATCTTGCCGACGTTGGTCTTGGGCAGTTCCTCGCGGAACTCGACATGGTGTGGCACCTTGTAGCCAGTCAGGTTTTCCTTGCAGTGTGCGATGATCGCCTCCTTCGTCAGCGAAGGATCCTTTCGCACGATGAACACCTTCACGGCTTCGCCGCTGCGCTCGTCAGGCACCCCGACCGCGGCGACCTCAACGACCCCCGGATGGGTTGCGATGACGTCCTCGACCTCGTTCGGAAACACGTTGAAGCCCGAGACGAGAATCATGTCTTTCTTGCGATCGACGATCCGGACGAAACCCGCCTCATCCACCGTGGCAACATCACCGGTGCGCAAGAATCCATCTTCGGTGAAGACCTTCGCAGTCTCCTCCGGACGATTCCAGTATTCGCGCATGACCTGCGGCCCCCGAACGCACAGCTCGCCGGGCTGGCCGAGCGCGACCTCCTGGCCATCGTCCCCGCGGATGCTGATCTCGGTCGACGGGATCGGCAGTCCGATCGAGTGATTGAACTCCTTCAGGTCGAGCGGATTAATCGTGACCGCCGGCGATGTCTCGGTCAGGCCGTAGGCCTCGCTGATCGTCTTCCCGGTCACCTGTCGCCATTTGTCGGCAACCGCCTGCTGAACCGCCATCCCTCCGCCCAGCGCGAAATTGAGCGATGAGAAATCGAGCTTCGCAAACTCCGGGTTATGCAAGAGGGCATTGAACAGCGTATTGACCCCGGTGATGACCGAGAACCGGTGTTTGGCAAGCTCCTTCACGAACCCGGGGATGTCACGGGGGTTCGTGATCAGGACATTGACGGCGCCAATCTTGAAGAAGGTCAGGCAGTTCGCAGTCAGGGCGAAGATGTGGTAGAGCGGCAGCGCCGTGATGATGATCTCGCCCTTCTCGCTGACATAAGGTCCGATCCAGGCATGCGCCTGCTGCAGGTTGGCGATGATGTTGCGATGGGTGAGCACCGCACCCTTGGCAACGCCGGTCGTTCCGCCCGTGTACTGCAGGTAGGCGATGTCGTCATGTCCGACGTCCACCGGCTTGAGCGGATGCGCACCACCTTGCGCCAGCGCTTCGGAAAACCTTACGTGCGCACCGAGATTCCAGGCCGGGACCATCTTCTTGACGTGACGCACGACAAGATTGACGATCAGGCTCTTCGGAAAGCCGAGCATCTCGCCCAGGCTTGTGACGATCACGTTTGGCACACGCAGCTTTGGAAGAACCTGTTCGAGCGTATGCGCAAAGTTCTCGACGATGACGATGGTCTCGGCACCCGAATCACGAAGCTGGTGCTCGAGCTCCCGCGCCGTATAGAGGGGATTGACATTGACGACGGTGTAGCCTGCCCGGAGCGCCCCGAACATTGCGACCGGATACTGCAGCAGGTTGGGCATCATCAGCGCGATTCGCGCACCCTTCGGCAGCTTCAGGACCCCCTGCAGATAGCCTGCGAAACGGGAAGACAGGCGATCGAGCTCATCGTAGGTGATGCTCTTGCCCATGTTGATATAGGCGGTGCGCTGCCCGAACTTGCGCACGCCCTTCTCGAACAGATCGCCGAGCGACCGGAACTCGTCCAGATCGATTTGCGCCGGAATACCTTTCGGGTAGCTCTTCAGCCACACTTGCTCCATGTTGCCGCCTCCTTGAGTTGGAAAAATATCGCCGGATCTGGACTCCAGATCCGGCTCCGCCCTCCCGAGGCGATCGGCACACGATGATCGGCGCCGAGCATTCCAACACGGCCCGCTACAATGCGGACATTCTCTATTCTGGTGGCTTCGCGGGACCGGAACGAACGCCCCGCGGTCTTGCAGCGAACGCTGCGGATCCTCAATCTGCCTTGTCTTCTTCCGGCCAGTTGCGGATGTAGTTCTTGAGCATCCGGTTCTCGAAACTCTGCTCTTCGAGCACCGCCTTCGCGACATCGTGGAACGATACCACGCCCATCAGGGTATCGCCATCCATGACGGGGAGATAGCGCTGGTGGTGATCGATCATGAGGCGGCGCAAGGCGTCCATCTCCATGTCCGGCGTCGCACGCATCGGAGACGCAAGCATTGCGTCGCCCACCTCCATGTCTGCCCATTCGCGACCTGCACGGTGGACGGCCTGCAGAACCTCACGGAAGGTCAGCATCCCGGTCATCTGCCCCTTCGAGAACACGACGAGCGAGCCCACATCCTGCTCGGTCATGATCTCCACCGCTTCAGCCAGATGCTTGCTGGGCGCAATCGTGTAGAGCACCTTGCCCTTGATCGCGAGAATCTCGCTCACCAGCATTACGACATCCCCCTTCGTGAATTTCGGTTCGATTCGTCCAATCTGTCCGATCCGGACTGTGCGCCATGGTAGTGCATTGTTTCCGGCACGGCTAGCCGCCTCCGGCCAGTCAGCGCTGCAGCTCGCCGAGCTTGCCCTTGCGCGCCGCCCACTCGTCCGCATCGGGCAAGGCATCCTTGCGTTCGACGATCGGTTTCCATTGCTTTGCGAGTTCGGCGTTCAGTTCGATGAAATGCGTCTGGTCGGACGGAACGTCATCCTCGGCGAAGATGGCCTCGACCGGACACTCGGCGACACAGAGCGTGCAGTCGATGCACTCCTCAGGATCGATTACCAGAAAATTCGGCCCTTCACGAAAACAGTCGACGGGACAGACATCGACACAGTCTGTATACTTGCAGCGAATGCAAGATTCGGTGACAACGTAGGTCATTGGATTGATTCTCCTGTTGGCTGCACTGCGGTCGGACGTTCCGGGCCGGCGGACGGCTGACAATATAGCCGAGACAAGGGCTTTTTTACCACGGCGTTTTCATGTCGGAGCACGGTTCCCGCTGAAATCCTTGACGCGGCCCCCGGCTTCGCATAACTTTTGCCCACACTCGTAACAAACGGGCCTTCCCCGGCCCCAGAGCCGAACTTCAGACAGTTCGACCGATCCGATTCCACGAATCCCCTGTCCATCCGTACATTCCCTTTCGCCACCCAGAAGCGAGGAAACATGAGCGAGCACATCCATTACGTAACCGACGGCAATTTCGACACCGAGGTGATCCAGCAACAGGTTCCGGTACTCGTCGACTACTGGGCCGAGTGGTGCGGTCCGTGCAAGATGATTGCCCCCATCCTCGACGACGTAGCCGCCGAGTACGCCGGTCGACTCAAGATCGCCAAACTGAACATCGACGAGAATCCTGAAACCCCAGCCAAATTCGGTGTACGCGGCATTCCGACGCTGATGCTCTTCAAGGGCGGCAATGTGGAAGCAACCAAGGTCGGCGCACTTTCGAAGTCCCAGCTGACGGCCTTCATCGACAGCAACCTCTGATTCGTCCCGCATCACCCGAAGCACCCGTTTGTTCCCGCGGCGCCCATCCGGCTTCTGACCTTCCCCCGGGCGCCGCCGGCATCACTCCTGTCTTTCCCTCCATCCGTATTCCTCACAAACGCCTCGTCGCGTCCTGCTGCCATGCAACTATCGGAGCTCAAATCCCTCCACGTCAGTCAATTGCTCGAAATGGCCACGGCCCAGGGCATTGACGGAGCCAACCGGCTCAAGAAACAGGAACTGGTCTTTGCCCTGCTGAAGAATCGTGCCAAGAAGGGCGAGCCGATCTACGGCGACGGCGCGCTCGAAGTCCTTCCAGATGGCTTCGGGTTCCTGCGCTCTCCGGACACCTCCTACCTGGCGGGCACCGACGACATCTATGTCTCACCATCGCAGATTCGCCGTTTCAACCTGCACACCGGCGACACGATCGAAGGCGAGATCCGTACGCCCAAGGATGGCGAGCGCTATTTCGCGATGGTCAAGCTCGACAAGATCAACGGTGAGCCGCCCGAGGCCTGCAAGCACAAGATCCTGTTCGAGAACCTGACCCCCCTCCATCCGAACGAGAGTTTCAAGCTCGAGCGCGAGATGCGCGGCGAGGAGAACATCACCGGTCGCATCATCGACATGATCGCGCCAATCGGCAAGGGACAGCGCGGCCTGCTCGTCGCACCGCCCAAGAGCGGCAAGACGGTGATGCTCCAGCACATCGCCCATGCGATCACGACCAACCATCCCGATGTCGTCGTGATCGTGCTGCTGATCGACGAGCGCCCGGAAGAAGTCACCGAGATGTTGCGTTCGGTCCGCGGAGAGGTCGTGGCCTCGACCTTCGATGAGCCCGCTTCGCGCCACGTCCAGGTCGCCGAGATGGTGATCGAGAAGGCCAAGCGCCTGACCGAGCATAAGAAGGACGTCGTGATCCTGCTCGACTCGCTGACCCGCCTCGCACGCGCCTACAACACGGTCGTTCCCGCTTCGGGCAAGGTGCTGACCGGCGGCGTGGATGCGAACGCGCTGCAAAAGCCGAAACGCTTCTTTGGCGCGGCACGCAACATCGAGGAAGGCGGCAGCCTGACGATCATCGCAACGACGCTGATCGACACCGGAAGCCGCATGGACGACGTAATCTACGAGGAGTTCAAGGGCACCGGCAACATGGAGCTCCACCTCGACCGCCGGATGGCCGAAAAGCGGGTCTACCCTGCGATCAACGTGAACCGGTCGGGCACGCGGCGCGAAGAGCTGCTGATGAAACCGGATATCCTCCAGAAGGTCTGGATCCTCAGAAAACTCCTGTACGGCATGGACGACATCGATGCGATGGAGTTTCTGCTCGACAAGGTCAAGGCAACGAAGACCAACAGCGAGTTCTTCGATTCGATGCGTCGCGGCTGATCCGCGTCTGCCTGACATGACAACGCCACCGTTCGGGTGGCGTTGTCGTTTCGGGGTCCGCGATCTGCCGAGTCTCTACGAATAGTCGTAGAAGCCCTTTCCAGTCTTGCGGCCGAGATACCCCGCCTCGACCATCTCGACCAGCAAAGGCGCCGGACGATACTTCGGATCCTTGAAACCGTCGAACAGGACCTGCATCACGGCGAGTTCCACGTCGAGGCCGATGAGATCACACAGTGCCAGCGGCCCGATCGGATGGTTGCAGCCAAGCTTCATGGCTTCATCGATTTCGGCTGCCGTCGCGAGTCCTTCGGCGAGTGCGAACACCGCTTCGTTGATCATCGGGCAAAGCATGCGGTTCACCACGAAACCCGGGCTGTTGCGGATCTGGACCGGCGTCTTGCCGATCGAACGCGTGAGCGCCTCGGTTGCGGCATACGTTGCATCGGAGGTCTGCAGCCCGCGGATGACCTCGACGAGCGCCATGACCGGAACAGGGTTGAAGAAGTGCATGCCGATCACGCGATCCGGGCTCCTGGTTGCCGCCGCCAGCTTCGTGATCGAGATCGAAGATGTGTTGGTGGCAATGATCGCATCACTCCGGACCACGGCATCAAGCTGGGCAAAGATCTTCTGCTTGAGATCAAGGTTCTCGGTTGCCGCCTCGACCACCAGATCAACGCCGGAAACGGCCGCGACATCGGTCGCGGTAGCGATCCGCCCCATCACTTCAGCCTTCTGCGCCTCGCTCATCTTCTCCTTCTTGACGAGCCGGTCGAGACTGCCCGAAATGGTCTTCAGCCCCCTTTGCAACGCGGCGTCGGCCACGTCGGTCATCACCACGTCAAGTCCAGCCACCGCCAATGCCTGTGCGATGCCATTTCCCATCGTTCCCGCGCCTACCACGCCTACCTTGCGAATGCTCATCGATTCCCTCTCCAGTCTTGATCGATCCACCGAACGCCCCCGAAAACCGGAGGCCATACCAAAGCGTATGGGCAGGACTTTAGCGCATTTCACCTGAAAGGCGCCAGAAATCGGGAGAAGGAAGCAAGGGTCCGGATGGTAGACGTGACTACGGGAGCCTAGCGGCTCCCGTAGCGTGTTGGCGGAGTGGACGGGACTCGAACCCGCGACCCCCGGCGTGACAGGCCGG
>JAHDYG010000018.1:26108-72438 GCA_023383815.1 Rhodocyclaceae bacterium | reverse complement strand
GACGAGTTTCGGGCCGAGTTGCTCGGGGTTATGACATAAAGGTGCGATTGCCCTGGCGCCAGATAGAGGACGGGCTCCTTAAGTTCATTCAGCGTCGACTGCGCCATCAGTAGACCAACTAGAGTCTTGCCTCCACCGGTATGCAACTTGACAACCGTATCCCGCTCGTCCCTTCGCTCGAACCAAGCCTCTAGCACCTCCGCCTGGCTTGTGTACAGGTCGTTGATCCCCTGCGGCTTGGGTAAGCGTCGGAAAATCTCCAGCGGATCCACAGGTGCAACCCTCTGGGATTGCAATCTGAGTTTGTTGAAATCGACCATCCCTGTTACTCCCTCTGCTATTACTGTCACCCACGACGATACATCGATAGCTGATTCGCGCTTAACTTTAGAGGAGCCGCTTTTCCCGGATATCCAAGTCGCAGACCCAACCTACATTCGACCATTTTGTCACCTGGGTCGATAAAAGAATGCTTGCCGAAATCAAGCAGACCTTGTGTCTGCACGCCGCCCAGAGCGGTCGCTCAGGTGGCTTCATTCCTACAATACGCCCGTCACTGAATCAGGCCGGATTTCGGATCGAACACCTGGTTGTATTGATCCAGGTCCGAATTCGGATAGATCTTGTCACCTTGGGCCTTACGAAGTGCTCGTACCAGCTCAGTGCGCTCCTTCTCGTCACGCAACTGCTGAGCCACCTTCAGCTTGAAATCTTCAGCCTCATCGATCCAGAAGTGTGTGAGGGCAAGAAGGTATAGGGCGAAGAAGAACCCGGCAACCCAGCTCACGGCCACCAGATAGCCAAATGGGGTATCTGCTGTGATACCGACAGCGAAGCCGAGCAGAAAGACTGCAACAAGGTAAAGAGAAGCCAGCCAGAACCGCAGCGTTCGCTTCCGAACGATGGTAACGAGATTAGCTCGCTGAATATCGGTTAACCCCTCCATCCCGCACAGATCGCGGAATTTAGAGATTGCGAGAGCGACCGGCGCTAGAGCCACGCTGCATACCCAAGTCAGCTTCCCGCTCCACTCCGCTAGGGTCTCTGCGCCTAGCACTTCGACCAGCCAGATCGCCACAAAGGCGAAGATCGGTGCCAGGATCACTGCCACCGAGATCTTGAAAAAGAGCGACTTGTAAAACGCCATCTCATGCCGGGACTGCGCCAGCGGACGCAATCAGCGAGGCATTCAGAGGTACTTGCTCGGTCAGCGGCACCTTCTCATCCCTGAGGAAATCGCCTTCGGCCAATCCCAGCAACCAGCGGTGCATTTCATCAAAGAGCTCAGGCATATCGACATGCCCATTGTGGCAGGCGACGACAATGGGCTTTGAGAGCTTTAGGTCGTCACCTTTCAGCGTGCCGAGGCCAGGAACCTGCACCGAGATATCATCGCCCTCGACATTGCGCAGTGCCCGCGCAATGTCGTTGATAACCTTCTGGCCCTCTTGAGTGGTCGTACGCTGGTAGGTCACCTCCAAGGAGACTTGGAGATTCCCGTCCAGGGCATCGTCTAACTTCAATCTCTCAAAATCCTTGATGCCGATAGCGGCCTTCAGGATGTCGATTGCCCGGCCGACCGGTGTAAGCCGCAGTTTTTTTTCCTTCTTGACCTCTGTTGGACTGGAAGGGGTGTCGGGAACCATTTCGTGAGCCATGGCAGATACATATCTGACCTTCTTGACCGGCCTAGACGCAAGCTGGTCGGTGGTCATCCTGGGTGGATGATCCACCAATTCGAGGCGATTGTGAGTACCCAGTACCCCGCAGGCGGACAGGAACCAGTTCAGGTACAGCTCCAACTGCTTGCCCTTCAGCCCGCTGGACTGCATCAGGACGACGTGATTACCCCTGATGCCGAAGTACAAGATGGAATCCAGGAACTCGGTCTGCTTCTTGTTGGGCAACTCCGGCGGCGCCACCTGCGCAACCGGGAAGGCCGTCAGGTTGCCGTCCACGGTCAGGAAAAGCTTGTTGGTACCATGCTCATAGTTGATTAGGTTCCCGCAGAGCAGGCCGCAGTGGTTGGTCGTGTGGTTGATCAACCGGCAGTCCCCTGCCGCCGTCACTTTCTGGATCCGATTGGCGACCAAGCTGTTGACATTGAGGGCCGCCGACAGCAGATCCTCCAGCGTGCGGGTGGGGGTCAGGAATTGTGCCCTGCGATAGTGCAGCGTCTTCGGCTTGCTATCGGTCGCCATTGTCAGCCTTCGATGTGAATGAGCTGGTGGCAATGATACCTAGCATTACGCGGTTGTCCTACCTCGTGCTATCGGCAGAACTACAACAAATCCAGCGTGTAGTCCTTCCGCTTTGGTTCGGGAAGGCGAGTTCGTCGATAGTTGAAGCAGATGTTCGGCCGTCCGATACCGCCGCCGTCAGCAGTCGGCCATATTGCTGACGTAGTTCGGGAAGTCCTCCAACGGCCTTAAAGGCCGAGCATCGGCCGCATGCGGATGACAACATGGCGTACCTCGGCCAGAGCGGACGGCGCGCGAAAAAGCCCTGGCCGAACGGTCTCGGCACAGGGCGTCGACCTACCAGAAGGATGGCAGCGGCGACAATCAGAGGGCTGCCTGCTTCGCCCCCCAGTCTCGCAGCGATTTCATCGCCCCTTCCAGGCGCCCTTGAACATCACGGAGCGGCGCGCAGTCTGGGTAGTGCTTACTCAGGATCCGCCGGACTTGCGAGAGGTCTGCGAGCAGGCGCTGGCGGACCGGTGCCGGCATATCCTTTCGGAGCGGCATCGGCAGGGTGCCGTGGTAGTACACGTCGAAGAAGCGCTCGTTGTCGAGTTCTACCGTGGTGTACTCGGCTTGCAGCCATGAGTCCAGCTTGGCCCGAATCTGCTCAACCCGCCCACGCACCCCCTCGCGGTTACCACAGTGGCCCGCTATCCCCTTCAGGAGGGCTCCAACCTCCTCGTGGGCCTCGATGGACATTCTTCCCTTGGGCATCCGGATCGTTCGACCGAGGTCGTAGCCAATGATGCGCGTGGTCTCTGTGTCGCGGCACAGGAACGGGTCTATCGGTGCGATCGCACGGAGTCCCGCCTGTTGCTCGTGCGGCGATCGGAACGCTGGTCGGAACGGGCCGGATACCCCGGACCATTCTGCTAGGACGACCGGCGCCGGTGCGGATTCAAGCGACGCTCGAATGGCGTCGAAGTGCATGGCGCTGGTCTCGTGCGCCGCGACAAACATCAGGCTGCCGATATCCGGAGCGTACATCCCTGGCCAAGATGCTTGCTCGATTCGGTATCCGTGCTGCCCTGCCCAAGCTGCCCGTCGGGCCAACTTTTCCGGTCCAATTGCGCCCTCATACGGTTCGTCGATCATCATGTCGATGCCGCGCTCGGGATCTATCCAGTGCGTCGTGTGGTCGGCCGCCGGCAGTGTTTCTGCAATCTTCGGGCGGAGAAGCCTACGCCCGCCGGCTGGACGCAAACCCGTTGCTGCCATGAACTGCAACTCGCGGGCGGCGAAACAAAGGGCTTGTCGGGCCGCATCCTGACCGCGATACATGGCCTTGCTTGCGAGGTGATCCGGTGCCCGCCCCCGGAACTTGCCCAGGGCGCGGCTGGCTCGCAGTTCCCTTGCGTCGATCAGCGATGGCCAGGGTCGCTCGAGGCGAAGTTCCATCGTCTCGCGGCCTTCTGCGATGCTGCGCGGTTCGCGCCAGTATGCGGTGAGGAAGAGGCTGTGCAGCAGCTTCGGCGGCTCTGCCCGCTTGCGGCCGAGGGCCGCCAACGCACTGCGGTAGTTCGTGAACCCTGCCCGCATCGAGGCGAGGTCGAGGGCGTTCATATGCTGGATGCCTTCGCTCTTGCGCAGAGCATTGGCGAGGCGTTTGATACCGACGACGGTCGTCGGTCGAATGTCGTTGCCGATCATGTTCAACTCCCGGCCCGAATCGTGACGTCACCCGCCAACCGCCATCCGAGCCAGAGGTCGCTCATGAGGGCCAAGAGATTGAAGGCAGTGCTGTCAACAGCTTTGGTGAGGCGGGTGCCCGGCTCCTGCCCGGAGCCGAGGTTCCATTGTGCTACCCCTCTGCGCTAGGTGCAACTGTTCGCAGCTCTTAATTCGCCGCGTACGAGCTCTCGCTCACGGTACCGAGCATTGCGAAGTAGGGCGCACGGGTGGCAGCGGTGAGTTGCACGGCCGTGCCGGCGGCATCGAGCAGCGCCTGAGCGACAGGTACCCCGCGCACTGCCACCTGATTGTGCGCACCGGACTAACGGCAGCTCAGGCCGAAGGGCTGCAATGGGCGGATCTCGGTGCGTGCGTAGCGGGATGCATTAGTGATCCGTCGACGACCGAGAGCGCACGAAGGAGCTCAACTTCGCCCGCTCCCGGGCAATCTGCTCCACTTTGGTAGGTCTCCCGACGCGCCGCTTTCCCTGCAATGCTTCCTTAGCGGAGTGTTCTGGGCATGCGAGAAAGAGAGCGACATCTGCAGTCGAGATCAGCAGGCGAGTGCCTACACGCCGCACCGGAACGGGGAAGTTTCCTCGTTGCTCAGCATGGTAGGCGGCGCCGACTGTCGAGTAGCCAAGACAACACGCGGCGGCCTGCATGCTCATTACTGCCCCAAATCGAGCCACGAGATCCTTGTAAACCGTCTCGAACACAAACGTCATTCTTCACCCCTTCACCCGACTGTAGATGAGTCAGCACCACACCTTGCAACTGATGCTCGCAGGGTTTGATCGAGATGAAAAGCTTTGCAAACAGTGGTTTATGTGGCGGTTTCACGAATTCCGACTACAGCGTGAGCCGGGAACCAGCCGGGCTTCAGCCGAATCGTTCATCGACTCAACGGGATCATGAGCCAGCGGAAGGGAGTGTCTGACGCACACACAGCACTGACCAGGCGCTCGATGGGAAGGTTCACGGGCACCACACCCACGAACCGGGCAAGCCCCGTTGATCCGCTATCTCGGGCACCCGGCGCCAGGGCGCCAGGACTCTCGTGGGACCAGGAGTTTCGTCCACGCCAGTCGCACGCCGTCGACGTGGGACAATCTTGGGACAACTGGGACACGATTTTGCAAAAAAACAACAGTCTTTGCACTTCATGTTGTGAACGAAAAAACCGCCGTAAGTGGCGGTTTTTTCTCTGGAATTTCTTGGTCGGGGAAAGAGGATTCGAACCTCCGGCCCCTGCGTCCCGAACGCAGTGCTCTACCAGGCTGAGCTATTCCCCGACGAATTCAGTGATTTCGTTCAACTGCAAAGGAGCATAATTTTAGCAGCAGATCTTTGAAAATGGAAGCTGGGACCGGAGTCAGCGCACGAATCGCGAGATCAGCTTCATCTCGCGCGTAGCGGCGTGCGTCTTCCAGCGCTCCGGTAGCATGGATGGTCTGCAGGATGACGGCAAAATCCTCGCGGCCGCCTGTTTCGATGGCCTTTCTGACAAGAGCGGCTTGCTCGGATGATCCGTTACGCATCGCAAAGATCAGCGGAAGTGTCGGCTTGCCTTCGGCGAGGTCGTCCCCCAGATGCTTGCCTGTGGCCGCTTCTTCGGACGAATAGTCGAGCACATCGTCGATGATCTGGAACGCAGTGCCCAGATGCATGCCGAATGCGGTCATTGCGTTCTCGCACTCGTGGTCTGCCCGCCCGAGAATGGCACCGAGCCGGGTCGCCGCTTCGAACAGTTTCGCGGTCTTGTAGCGAATTACCTGCAGGTAGCCGGGAATGTCGACGTCGGCGTTGTGGCAGTTGAGAAGCTGCAGTACTTCTCCTTCGGCAATGACGTTGGTCGCATCGGCGAGCACCTGCATCACACGCATGTCATTAACGCCAACCATCATCTGGAAGGCGCGCGAGTATAGAAAATCCCCGACCAGTACCGAAGCGGCATTGCCGAACAGCGCATTCGCCGTCTTGTTGCCGCGACGCAATTCGGATTCATCGACGACGTCGTCGTGGAGCAATGTTGCGGTATGGATGAATTCGACGACCGCGGCGAGTTCGTGATGCGCGGTGCCTCGATAGCCCATCGCACCGGCCGACAACAGCACGAGCGCGGGCCGGAGCCGCTTGCCACCGCTATGGATGATGTACTCGGCGACCTGGCGGATCAGCACGACTTCCGAATGGAGTCGGGACCGGATCACGGCATCGACCGCCTGCATGTCGGCTTGGATGGGAGCAAGAAACTGCTGTGTCGACAAGGCGGAACGGCTCGCTTGGAAAAGACCGGATGGTATGGGGCTGCAGCATGCCCGTCAAGGAGACCGCTGCGACGAGGCGGCCGGAACTGGTCTCACGCGCAAGGATTCCTCATTGACGACGTCCGGGCGGTCCGTAATCACGCAGTTGACGCCCCATTCGATCAGTGTCGAGACGCGCTCAGGATCGTTCTCGGTGTAGGCGACGCACCATAGCCCAGCCGCACGGACCGCCCGCACTGCGTGCTCGGTCAGGAACCGCGCATCAGCATGGAGGGCAATCGCCGCCTGATCACGGCAAAGTTGCACCCAGTGCGCCGGAATGGCCCCGACCAGCACGCCCCTTGGCAGATCCGGCGCCACCTCCCGGGCAGCCTCGAGTGCCGCGAGGGAGAACGATGACAGCAGTGGCGGCCGCGCCGCCCCCCGCCACAGCCTTGCGACCTGCTCGGCCACCACCCGTCCCGTTTCCCGGTCCTGGCCGGTTGCCGGCTTGATCTCGACGTTGGCCGCGAGTCCGAGCACATGGCAACTCCGGGCAGCCTCCTCCAGAGAGGGAACGCGCTCCCCAGCGAACGCCTCATCGAACCAGCGCCCCGCATCCAGCTGCGCGATCCGGGCATCATGCGTCCGGGCAACGCTCCCGGCACCGTCGGTCGTGCGCTCCAGGGTCTCGTCGTGGATCACCCAGGGGGATCCGTCCGCCGAAAGCATCACATCGAACTCGACCCCTCCGACCCATCTGGCCGCCCGCTCAAGACCGGCGAGCGTATTCTCCGGTGCCAGCCAACCCCCGCAGCGATGCGCAAGCACCCGCGGATAGGGCCAGATGCGGCCCACCCCGGCTCGATCCATGACGCCCTCCTCCGATCTTTGAAGACGGTACATACCCAGCACAGCGCGACGCTCGCAGCGACTCTTGCCATCCTATCCCGAAGTCGGTCGCCACGTCCGGACACCGTGGCCCCTCAACACTTGCCATAACAATCAAGATTTCCGGGACTTCGCCGATATACTCGACAAGATCCCTGTTCCCGAACCTGCACGCGCCATGCCAGCCAGACATTCCCTGCTCCTGCTGCTGTTTCCGCTGCTGACCGGCTGCGAGATGTTGTACGACCTGCTCGAGATCCCGGACCCGAAGAAGAAGGCGGCTGCCGTCGAGGCTGAAGGCAAGGCCGTCGGAAGTGCCTGCCGGCACGCCGGACGTTCGCTCGAAGACTGCTACCAGCTCAATCCCGGTGCGCAGAAGGCAGCCGTGTTTGCCGGCTGGCGCGAGATGAACGACTACATGCTGGAGAACAACCTCGAAGTCGTGCCCTCGAAGATCCCGCTACCGGGAGAACTGCCCAAGCGCTCCGGGATGATCGCGCTCGAACCGTCCTCCGCAACCAGTGGTTCACCTGCGCTGCCGCTGGCCGACCCGGCCTCGGCGCCGGCGGTATCCACACCTCCGGCCGCCAGCCCGCCCTCCGCCGCACCCGCACGCTGACCGGCGCCAGCCGCGATCCGGGCACCCATCAAGGCGCCGGATTGGTGTACCGCAAGTGCACGGATTCGATGGCCGCAAGCACCTCCGGCGTCAAGCGGACCGAGCCGGCCGCCAGGTTCTCCTCGAGCTGAGCGAGCGAGGTCGCCCCGATGATGGTGCTGCTCACGTACCAGCGCCCGTAGAGGTAGGCCAGCGCCAGCGTTGCTGGCGACACGCCGGCATCGCGCGCGATCGCGGCGTAGGCTTCGACCGCCGGACGCACGTTCGGCCGGACATATCGCTGACCAAAACCGGGAAACTCCGAGAGCCGCCCCGGCGCCCGCGGATCCGCAAGATACTTGCCACTCAGATGCCCGAACGCGAGAGGCGAGTATGCCAGCAGGCCGACCCCTTCGCGTGCGCACAGCTCCGCCAGGCCATACTCGAACACACGATTGAGAAGATTGCAGGCGTTCTGGACTGAAACGACTCGGGGAAGGTCGTGCAGTTGCGCAAGCCGCAAGAACTCCGACACCCCCCAGGGATGCTCGTTCGAAAGGCCGATGAAGCGGATCTTCCCCTGCTCGCGCAAGCGCGCCAGAACCTCCAGCTGTTCGAGGATCGGCGTACAGTCGCGCTCCTTGTCGGGCTCGTACTGCCATTGCCCGAACATGGGCTGGTTCCTCGCCGGCCAGTGTATCTGGTACAGGTCGATGTAATCGGTACGCAAGCGACGCAGGCTGCCCTCCAGCGCCTCCCGGAGATTGGCCGCATCGAGCGAGCGCGGCCCCTCGCGGATCCAGTCGAGGCTACGCGCCGGACCGGCCACCTTGCTTGCGAGCACGATGCGCTCGCGCGGCTGGCGAACCAGCCACTCACCGATGATGCGTTCGGTCTCGCCGTAAGTCGCCTCGCGCGGCGGGACCGGATACATCTCCGCGGTATCGATGAAATTCACCCCAGCCGCAACGGCGTGGTCGAGTTGCGCATGCGCCTGCGCCGTGCCGTTCTGCTGCCCGAAGGTCATCGTTCCAAGACAGATGCGCGAGACACGCAGACCACTGCGCCCGAGCTCCGTGTATTCCATGATCGAATCCTCATTCCGCCCCTGGTCATCCCCGCACAAGAACGACACAAGGCTTGTCATCCGGACACCTCGGGACGATGATACGCCTCCTTGCGCAATGAGCCCGCCGCCATGCCCCGCCACGACCCAGCCCACAGGGAACCCACTCCCGAACCCGTCGCATACGGGTTGCTTGCCCTGTGCCGAGCCGGTTTCGAGAACGAAGTCGCTGGAGAACTGCAGGCGCTGGCAGGCCGGATCGGCCTCGATGGATTCCTTCGCACCCGGGCTGGGCAGGCCTTCGTCACGTTCGAATGCCCGCATGTGATCCCTTGGCCCGAGCTGGCCGAGGCTTGTGACTGGCGCAGCCTCGTATTCGCCCGACAGCTTCTGCCCTGGTTCGCGCGCGTCGATGCGCTGCCCGATCGCGATCGTGCCACGCCCATCGTGGAGGCGGCGCGGACCGCTGGCATGCGCTTTGGCAGCGTGGCGCTCGAGACCCCTGACACCGACGAGGCCAAACAACGTTCGGGATTCTGCCGTCGCTTTGCCGGCCCTCTCGAAGAAGCGCTGGCCAAGGCTGCCTTGCTTCGTCCGCGCGAGCGCGGTGCACCCGAACTGCACGTCCTGTTCACTGACGCGGACACCGCCTGGCTGAGCGCATGCCGCCCCGGCACCGCCGCGCTTTGGCCAATGGGAGTCCCACGCCTGCGCATGCCGCGCGAGGCCGCCAGCCGCTCGACGCTCAAACTCGCCGAAGCCTTCTTCACTCTGCTGTCGGAAGAGGAGCGCGCAGCCACACTGAGACCCGGGCTTCGCGCGGTCGATCTGGGCGCCGCACCCGGCGGCTGGAGCTGGCAACTGGCCTACCGCGGATTGCGCGTGACGGCCGTAGACAACGGGCCGATGGCACCGTCGGTCATGGCGACCGGCCTGGTCGAGCATGTGCGCGGAGACGGCTTCACGTGGCGCCCCCGCCACGCCGTCGACTGGATGGTGTGCGACATGGTCGAGCAGCCAGCCCGCATCGCCGCCCTCGTGGCCGACTGGGTCGGCAGTGGGCGCTGCCGGCACACGATCTTCAACCTCAAGTTGCCAATGAAAAAGCGCCTCGAAGCGCTGGTACAGTGCAAGGAGATCATCCACAAGCGACTCGCCCGTGGTGGCGGCTACGAGCTGCGAATGAAGCACCTCTACCATGATCGTGAGGAAATCACGGGCTATCTGACCCTCACGACTCCCAAGAAGGCCTGATCGAACTTCACGGACTCCCGACGAACCCGGCCACAACCCGGATCTGCGGCAACCATGCCGCATCCTGCGTGTATAATGGCGCGTTCAGACAAATTCGGGCAGCCGCTCGTCCAGAGTCCTCTCCGGAGCCCACGCGTTCCGGACACCGTTCCTCCTGCCGTTCTCGGCGGCGTAGCGTATCTGCAGCGGCCCCCATTGCCAGAAGGGCGCCTATGAGCTTCGCCGACCTCGGACTGATTCCCGAGTTGCAACGTGCGGTCACGGAGGCCGGCTATACCCAGCCGACCCCGATCCAGCAGCAGGCCATTCCCGTGGTTCTGCAGGGCCTTGACGTGATGGGCGGCGCCCAGACGGGTACCGGCAAGACGGCCGGCTTCACGCTGCCGATGATCCAGCGTCTGGCACGTCACGCGAACACCTCCGCGAGTCCGGCGCGGCACCCGACGCGCGCACTGGTTCTCGCTCCAACCCGCGAGCTGGCGGTGCAGGTGCACGAGTCGGTGCAGACCTACAGCAAGTATGTTCCGCTGAGGTCGATCTGCATCTACGGCGGGGTCGACATGCGGGCCCAGACCGAAGAACTGCGCAAGGGGGTCGAGATCGTCGTGGCAACCCCCGGACGCCTGCTCGATCACGTCCAGCAAAAGAGCATCCAGCTCGGTCAGGTCGAGATCCTGGTGCTGGACGAAGCCGACCGCATGCTCGACATGGGGTTCATCCCCGACATCCGCCGCATTCTCGATCTGCTGCCGGCCGCGCGGCAAAGCCTCCTGTTCTCGGCCACGTTCTCGGAGGAGATCAAGAAGCTCGCCGATCAGATGCTGAAGAGCCCGCAGCTGATCGAGGTCGCACGCCGCAACATGGTGTCCGAAACCATCGCGCACCGCGTCCATCCGGTCTCTTCCGGCCTCAAACGCAATCTTCTCGCGCACCTGCTGCGGCATGAACCGGACAGCCAGGTACTGGTGTTCGTCGACACCAAGATCCTGTGCGGGCGGCTCGCGCATTTTCTCGAACGGCACGGCATCGCCGCCGATTCGATTCACGGTGACAAGAGCCAGGCTCAACGCACTGAAACCCTCGAAGCGTTCAAGTCTGGAAAACTGAGGGTGCTGGTCGCGACCGACGTTGCCGCGCGCGGACTCGACATCGACGATTTGCCGTCGGTAATCAATTTCGAACTCCCGCATACGGCGGAAGACTACATTCACCGCATCGGCCGGACCGGGCGAGCCGGCCGCACGGGCAATGCGGTCTCCCTCGTCTGCGCAGAAGAGAAGCCGCGCCTGGCTGAGATCGAGAAGCTCATCAAGTTCGAGATCCCGCAGGAGATCGTGCCGGGCTTCGATCCGGAACCGGACTTCTTCACCTCCGGCAGCGCCCGCCGGCGAGGTTCGAAGAGCGAGCGAAGCGGCCCGGCCTCCGGCTCCGACACACCTGCGAGCGCCGAACGCGGACAGGGAAGTCCACGCAGGAGCGAGCAGCGGCGTCCGCGCACCAGATCGATGATCGCCGCCGACGGATTCGACTTCAGCAAGCCGTACGAGCCAGCAAACGGCACCCGGACCGAAGCTCCGGTCGAGGGTGTGCTGCCGGCAGGAGCTGCTGCAACGCCCCCGGGACGGCGTCAACAACGGCCCATCGCCGTGCTGCTCGGAGGCATCGGAAAGAAATAGGGCGGGCTTCTCCCCCTTTTCTCGCCCAGGCGCGCGCAGCGCGTCCTGTATTCTGGGCCCATCGAACAAGAGATCCGGCGCATCCGGAAAGCGTTCACGATGAGTCCAGACCCCGATCCGAAATCATCGCCCCAGCCGGCAGAGCCATTCATCGCGGATTTTTCCGAAGGGCTCGAAACCGGGCTCTACCTTGCCCTGCTCGAGCTCCTCGACGAGGGTCTGATCATCACCGGTGATGAGGTCGTGCTCGAAGCGAACAGCGCGGCCTGCCGACTGCTCGAACGGGACTACCGGGAGATTGCCGGAAAGCCCCTGTCGACACTCTTCCCTTCGGAGCGTGCCTTTCTCGATGCACGCGCTCGCCTGTTCATCCAGGGTGAGATGCGTGGCAGCCTGCAGGTCGCTCTGCCCGGAGGGCGCCATCGCAACCTGCGCTTCATCGCTGCTGCGCGCCTGCGTCCGGGCGTCCACGCCCTGATCCTGAGCCCCGATCTGATTGCCGAGACCTACGGCACACCTTCGCGCACCGACGATCTGTGGCCCCGACTGGCTGCCGCGCTCGAACAACCGGTGATCGTGATCGACGAACACCGGATCGTCGTTGCGGCCAACGCGGTCGCCTTGCGCGTGCTCGGGGTCGAGCGCAACCGCTTCACCGGCCAGGCCATCGACACCGGCCTGACTATCGAATGGCCGGCAATCGGTGCCTCGCCGATCGCACGAATGACGCTTCACGATCCGGATCGCGAGTACCTCGCGCGCGTCCTGCCCGGTCCCAAGCCCGGCTGGCGCGTGCTGCTCCTCCCGCCGGCTACCGAACCTGCACTGGTTGCCCCTGCGGCCAGCTCCGTATCACGGTCTATCACGACTGCCGACTCCCCAGCCGTCGAAGCTGCCCGGCGCGCGGTCGAACACAACCAGCTCGAAATCCATTTTCAGCCCCTCATCGATGCACGCGATGGCAGCATCCATGGAGGCGAAGCGCTCCTGCGCTGGAAGCATCCGGAGCAGGGCTTGATCCCCTTCAACCGGTTCGTCGAAGTTGCCCGGGAAGGCAAGGTACTGGCAAGCATGGGGGACTGGATTCTCAAGATCGCCTGCGTCCACGCTGCACGCTGGCCGAGGATTCAAGGGCGCTTGCCGGACATCACCGTCAACATCGCAACCGAACAGGTCCTGCGCGGGGATCTCGCGGATCAGGTGCGCGACATCCTGGCCGAGACCGGCCTCAAGCCTGCCCAACTTGAACTGGACATCGATGAACAGATCCTGAACGAGGACGATGCCCGGGTAAGGCCGGTCCTCGAGGCGATCGACCATCTCGGCGTAAGGATCGCAATCGACGACTTCGGCCGCGGGAGCGCATCGATCCCGCGGCTCAAGCACTATCCGCTCAAGGCCATCAAGCTCGACCCCGCACTGGTGGGCGAGGTCGGACGGCGCGAAGACAGCGAGGCGATCGTCGAGGCCATCTCCAGCATGGCCGGAGTTCTCGGCCTGGAGATCTTCGCCAGGGGGGTCGAAAGCGAAGCCCAGCAGGCCTTCCTGTCCGCGCTGGGCTGCCATCTGCAGCAAGGGCCGCTGTTCGGTCAACCGATGCCCGCCGATGTCTTCCGCGAACTTCTGGCCCGACGATCGTAGTCTCGATACGTCTGCGCGCCGCAAGTCAGTAGTCGAGCAACGTGGCGCAGGATTCGCTGCGCCCCGTGATCAGACTGAAGCGTGCAAGCTGTATCCGCACGAACTCGTCCTCGATGCGAGGATCAGAACAGTATTCACGCAACTGCATCGCCGTCGCCACGTTCTGGAGGCGCCGTACCGTCTGCGCAACCGACCCGGAACGGTATCCGCCGGTGTTCCGGAAGCCAGCCACCGCCGCGGACGGCTGTGCAGCCGCCGCTTGCCCGCCACCGCCCCCGGTCTGCGCGTGGCTGGCGAGCGCGCATCCCGCAAGCACGATCGCTGCGAAGATCCGGCTCCCGAGCCTCACGCGCAGCGGCCGTTCGTGTTCGTCGTTCATTGCCCTGCTCCGCGACGGTGTTCTGCAATCTTCGGCCAATCTGAAAAAAGCTGAAGGACTCGGGGCGGCAAACGCGAAAGCGGCGCGTTTCGCCCTCGCGAAACGCGCCGCCGAGAATTCGGGCGGACGGGCCAACGGCCCGTTCGCCCTTCGATCAGGCTTCGAGTGTCTTGATCTGGGCGATCACATCCCCGATCACCGCTTGCGCGCTGCCGTACAGCATCCGGCAGTTGTCCTTGTAGAACAGCGCATTCTCGATCCCCGAGTATCCCGCACCGCGACCCCGCTTGACGACGATGACGTTCTGGGCCATGTCGGCGTTGAGGATCGGCATTCCGTAGATCGGGCTCGACTTGTCGGTCCGGGCGACCGGGTTGACGACGTCGTTGGCCCCAATTACCAGCGCCACATCGGCCTGCGGGAAATCGGCGTTGATCTCCTCGAGGTCGAAGATCTTGTCGTACGGAACTCCAGCCTCGGCCAGCAGGACGTTCATGTGGCCCGGCATGCGTCCGGCCACCGGGTGGATCGCGAACACGACCTCGACGCCACCCTCTTCGAGCAGTTGCGCCATCTCCCAGACCTTGTGCTGCGCCCCGGCGACCGCCATGCCGTAGCCGGGAATCACGATGACCTTCTGACCATAGCGCATCAAGGACGCCGCATCGAGCGCAGACAGCTCGCGCATCGTGCCCTGCACCTCACCCCCCTCAGCGGCAGCCTCTCCGGTGATCGGCGAGAAGATGATGTTCTTGATCGGCCGGTTCATGGCCTTTGCCATCAACTGCGTGAGCAGCATGCCGGAGGCGCCGACCACGATGCCCGCGACGATCAGCGCCGGATTGCCGAGCACGAAGCCCTTGAATCCGACCGCCAGCCCCGTGAAGGCATTGAGCAGCGAGATCACGACCGGCATGTCGGCACCGCCGATCGGAATCACCAGCACCACGCCGAGCGCGAGCGCCAGCAGGAAGAACAGCGTGATCTCGAACATCGATGGAGCGTCGGAATAGCCGATGGTGAGGCCAACCCCGAAGGTCAGGAGCGACAGGAAGAAGTTGATGTTGTTCTGCTGCGGCAGGCGGATCGCCTTGTCCATCAACCCCTGCAGTTTCGCAAACGCGATGCACGAACCGGAGAATGCCACCGAACCGATGATCGCCCCGAGCACAAGGAGCGTCGAAGTCATCGGATCGTGCTGCACCCCCCGCACCAGCTCGACGGCCGCGATTCCCGCCGCTGCACCGCCGCCCATGCCGTTGTAGATCGCGACCATCTGCGGCATGTCGGTCATCTTGACGACCTTGCCCGACCACCAGGCCACACCGCCGCCCAGCACGATCGCAAGCACCATCAGGCCCGTGTTGTGCAGTCCGGGCATGAAGAAGGTCACGACCGTCGCGGCGACCATCGCGAAGCCCGCCCAGATCACGCCCTTGCGTGCGGTGACCGGCGAACTCATGGCCTTGAGGCCGAGAATGAAGACCAGTGCGACCGCGAAATAGGACGCGTTGATGAACCAGTTCGAAGTCATTGCGCGCCCCCTTCCTTACGATTGCCGGTCTTGAACATTCCGAGCATCCGCTCCGTGACGATGTAGCCGCCTGCCGCATTCGCGGCGCCCAGAAACACCGCGACGAACCCGATCAAGAGCTGCAGCGGATCTTCGGGGTCTGCGTGGCCCAGGGTCGCCATCGCGCCAATCAGCACGACGCCGTGGATGAAGTTCGATCCGGACATCAACGGTGTGTGCAGGATCACGGGCACGCGCGAGATCACCTCATAACCGGTGAATGCAGCGAGCATGAAAATGTAAAGTGCGGTAAATCCGTCCATGTTTGCGTTCTCCGCTCAGAGTCCCAGAACCTGCTTGACCCCGGCATGCCGGATCTCGCCCGCATGGGCGAGGCAGGCGCCCGCGATCACTTCATCTTCCCAGTCGAGCGTCAATGCGCCGTCCTTGATGAACGGGGAGATAAAGTTGAAGAGGTTCTTGGCGTACATTTCGGATGCATGGACCGGCATGCGACTGGCGATGTGCGTCGGGCCGATGACCAGGACCTCGCCGACCCAGGTCTTTTCGCCGGCAACCGTGCCTTCGACGTTGCCACCGGTCTCGGCGGCAAGGTCGACGACCACCGCGCCCGGCTTCATGCGCGCCAGCATGTCAGCGGTGATGATGCGCGGTGCCTTCTTGCCCGGAATCGCCGCAGTGGTGATCAACGCATCGCACTGCGCCACGGCCTTGGCGAGACGCTCGGCCTGCTGCGCCCTCTCAGCGTCCGTGAGTTCGCGCGCGTACCCGCCGCTGCCGGCAGCAGCCACGCCTGTGTCGACGAACTTCGCACCGAGGGATTCGATCTGCTCACGCGTTTCAGGGCGTACGTCATAGGCCTCGACCGTCGCGCCGATGCGCCGTGCCGTCGCGATCGCCTGCAGGCCCGCAACCCCGGCCCCGATCACGAGCACCTTGGAGGGGCGGATCGTACCGGCCGCGTAAGTCAGCATCGGGAAGAATTTGGGACTGTGGTCTGCCGCGATCAGCGCACACTCGTAACCGGCCACGGCGGCCTGGCTCGACAGGGCATCCATGCTCTGCGCCCGCGAGATGCGCGGCACGAGCTCGAGCGCGAATGCGGTGATCTGCTTGTCCAGCAGCAGCTTCGCCCGCTTCGCATCCGACCACGGCTGCAGCAGGCCGATCAGCACGCTGCCTGGCTTCATGGTCTTGATCTGGGTCGTTTTCGGCGGCTGCACGCACAGCACGACGTCGGCCTGGGCATAGATCTCTGCGCCGGTCGCGAACGTCACGTCTGCGAAGCTCTCATCCCGAAAATGCGCTGGCTGACCGGCTCCCGGTTCCATGACCACCTGCGCGCCCAGCCCCAGAAACTTCTTGACCACGTCCGGCACGACGGCGAGGCGTCGTTCTCCCGGCACGGTCTCTGCGGGCACTCCGATTTGCAGAGGCATCCGTACTCCTCCCTGACTGATTGGTTAGATGTAACCGTGCGCCGAGCACTGCCGAGCGGGACCCGATGACGGGATGCACCGCACGCAACGCAGACGACGCAGCGACGTGCCCGCGAAACCCCGGTCAGGATTGCGGACAGCTGCGCCACCGTCACCTCCAACCTGGACCGGCCCGGCCTGCAAAGACTGGTGCTCGAATCGCGGCGCACGTCAGATCATACTGATGCCCACGTCGATCGCAACCGTGTTGTGCGCAAATGGCGCATAAATCGGACATCCGCGGACATTCGCGACCGGTTTGATCCACGGTCCCGCACGGCCCGAATGGTGAAGGGATCCGGTCAACGCCCCCTGGTGGGCGCCTCGACCAGGCGGATGATCGACAGCGAGATGTTGTCGCCCATCCCTTCGGCCCGTTCACGCGCCTCGCGGATCAGCAGACGTGCGGCTTCGCGCGGCGAGTTGCGGGCAATCGCGCGCGCCAGCTCCTGGTCGCTGAAATACGCCCACAGGCCATCCGAACACAGCAGGAAGGCATCCCCGGCCACGAGTGGCGCCAGATGACCGAAATCGATGCGCGGATCCCGCTCGGCGCCAAGGCAGGAAAGCAGCACGTTGCGCTGGGGGTGCACGAGCGCGCCGGCCTCGTCGAGCTTGCCCTTGCGCTGCAGTTCCCCGACCAGCGAATGATCACCGCTGCGGCTGACCGTTTCCATGCCACGGAAATGGTAGAGCCGGGAATCTCCGCAATGTGCCCAGTCCACCCGCCCCGCCTGCAGCAACAGAACGACCGCAGTGCTGTGCGGATCCTGCTCGCTCGTGAAACGCGTGAGCCGAATCACGACATGCGCATCACGAATGATGCTGGCCAGCAGATCCTGCGGACTCTCGGAGTTCGGCGCGTAGTCCTCGAAATTCTGCTGCGCCTTGATCAGGACCTGTTCCGCGGCCATCGCGCCGCCACTGTGCCCGCCCATGCCATCTGCAAGAACGGCCATCAGCATCCCAGGCCGCCGCGGGTGAGCGAACAGGTTGACGCGGTCCTGCTGCTCGGTGCGATCGCCGTTGTGTCGGGCGACGCAGGATTCGATGGTCAGTGGCATGATGTAGAGGATTCTGATGGGTGGCACATGATAGCAATGCACTCCCCGTTTCGGGGAGTCGCGAACCACGCCACGACAATCGTCGCGCCCTGGACTCGCGGAGCATTCCCCGGCACGACAGTACCATTTTCCAACCCCTCATGGAGCACTCATGTTTCCTGGACGCGGCTACAACGAAACACGGATCGGTGATCCGTTCGAGACGACAATGACACTGACCGAAACCCATATCGTCCTTGGCGCCGGACTGTTCGGCGACTTCAACCCGCTGCACGTCAATCAGAGATTCGCCGGCGAGAGCCGCTACGGCACACGCATCGCACATGGCTACCTCACCACCTCCTACATGGCTGCGCAGCTTGGCATGCTGTTCCACGGAACCGCGATCGCCTATCTCGAACACACTTCGCGATTCACCGCACCGGTGCGCGCTGGAGACACCCTGACCATCGTCTGGACCGTGACCGGACGCGAGGACAAACCCCGCCACCAGGGCGGCATTATCAGCCTGAGCGGAACCTGCACCAATCAGGACGGGGTCCAGGTCGCACAGGCAGAAGCGAAGATGCTCGTCGCCGACAACCGGCGCGACTAGGAGGAGGGCGAAACCCGCCCCAGGCGCCAGATCACATCCTGACCCGCGGCCGCAACCGCCACGGCGCCTGCGAGTTCCTCACCACCATCCACGAGGCCACCGGGTCGATCCTGCACCGTCCAGGCTTCTCCGTATCCTTGCGGAGCTTTGCACAACCAGCCAGCAGGCGTTGCATCGACCAACACTTCAAAGCCGTCGAGCGGCATCGACAGACCCAGACCGGCGGCCTTCACCACGGCCTCCTTGCGTGTCCAGACGCGCCGGCAGGCCGCATCGAACACCCGGGGCTCGCTCCGCATGGCGGAAAGCGCGATGCGCTCGAGCGGATGGAGCAGTTCTCCGAAGGCCTCCCACTCTGGGACATCGATCTCGACATCGATTCCGACTGCGGCCCCACTCGCCAGCGCAACCCACACTTCCGGACCCGAATGCGCGATGCTGACCTCCCATCCAGACGGGGTCCTCCGGGGCTTGCCGAACGCGTCGCACGGCCAGTCGGCGATCCCGTCGGAGCGTGAGGGGTTGCGTCCCGCGGCATGCCGGGCCGCACGACGCAGCAGGATCCGGCCGGCCAGGTGGCGGACCGCATCGGCCGCATGCACGAACCGACGTGCCCGCGCGATCTCGCCCCCCGAGAGCGGCAGCCCGCGAAAACCGGACCGGCGCACACCCCCTGCGCACAGCGCATCGCGCAGATGCCCCCAGTCGCTGCAGTCGAATCCATCGAAACGCAGTCCGAAACAACGCACATCACCCGCACCGTGTCCGGTCTGGAACAAAGCCTCGATCGCCTGCACGAACGACCGAAGGACGGAATCAGGCACGACACCGGCTCCGAGCACGGAACTCACCGTGCGGCTGAGGCAACACGACCGCAGTCAGCGCGCCACCTGCTGCAGGCGCGCATCGATCAGTTCGATCCAGTGCCGGACAGGGGTCTCTGTGCCGGCCTCCAGGTGTGTGATGCAGCCGATGTTGGCCGAGGCGATGAGCCTGGCACCGCCCTCGGCAAGTGCCTCGAGCTTGTTCGCGCGCAGGCGTTGCGACAGTTCGGGCTGAAGGATCGAGTAGGTTCCCGCCGAACCACAGCACAGATGTCCATCGCGCACCGCAGTCGGCGCGTAGCCGGCAGCGCGCAACAGCTTCTCGACCACGCCACGGATCCGCAGCCCGTGCTGGAGGGTGCACGGCGACTGGAACGCGACGGCTTCCGGCTCACCCTTGAAGACCCCTAGTGCAGCGGCGAGTGGTTCAACCTCCGCAGCAACGATCTCGCTCACGTCACGCGTCAGATCCGATACGCGGCGCGCCTTCTGCGCGTAGGCGAAATCCTGCGCGAGCAGGTGGGCGTAGTCCTTGACCTGGGTCCCACAGCCAGACGCCGTCATCACGATCGCCTCGATCTCCCCTCGCTCGATCGCCAGCCACCAGGCATCGATGTTGCGTCGCGCGTCGATACGCCCCCCTTCGTGATCGTTCAGGTGATGACGGACTGCGCCACAGCAGCCCGCACCCGCCATCTCGACCAGCGAGATCCCCACAGCATCGAGCACGCGCGCCGCTGCAGCGTTGATCGAAGGAGCCATCGCTGGCTGTGCGCAACCGGCCAGCGCGATCATGCGCCTCGCGTGGCGGGGCATCGGCCAGGTGCCCGCCGGTCGGGCCAGCGGCACCTTGTCGCGCAGTGCCTTTGGCAAGACCCCGCGCACCCGCCGGCCAGCCCCCATGGCGACACCGAACAATCCCGCGCGCGGCACAAACTCGCGCAAGGCCCAGCGAACGGCCGCATCGGCGCCCTGGCGTGGCACGCGCTCCTCGACGATGCGACGGCCGATGTCGAGCAGGCGGCTGTAGTGCACGCCCGACGGGCAGGTGCTTTCGCATGAGCGACAGGTCAGGCAGCGGTCGAGGTGCTGGCGCGTACGCGCCGTCACCTCGGCCCCTTCGAGCATCGCCTTGATGAGGTAGATGCGTCCGCGCGGCCCGTCCAGTTCGTCGCCGAGAAGCTGGTAAGTCGGGCAGGTGGCCGTACAGAAACCGCAATGCACGCACTTGCGAAGAATCTCGTCAGCCTCGCGCCCTTCGGGCGTATCGCGAATGAAATCGGCGAGCTGGGTCTGCATGGTCAGAGTCCGTCCTGAAGGCGGCCCGGGTTGAATACCCCGGCGGGGTCGAAGGCCTGCTTGAGTCGACGATGGATCGCCATCGATGCCTGCGGCAGCGGGTGGAACACCTCGCTTTCGCGGTCTCCACCGGCAAACAGGCTTGCATGCCCACCCAGCGCGTGCGCGCGCTCGCGCACAGCCTGTGCCGGAAGTTCGGTGCGCAGCCAGCGCAAGCCGCCGCCCCACTCGATGCACTGGCGTCCGGTCAGCTCCAGCGCCGGTGCCGCGCTCGGGACGGCGATCCGCCAGAGCGGTTGTGTCGGCCCGCCCGGCTGCGCTGTTTCCTGTGCCAGCGGAGCACAGGCCTGTTCTCTCACCGCCAACCAGAACCGCGCTGCCTCAGCTTCATCACACGGTTCGCCACCAAGCTTCGCCGAGGCCGCCTGGACCGCAGCCGCCGCACCCGACAATCGCACGGTCAGCACACCCCCGTACCAGAAGGACGCGGACAGCGGCAAGGGCTGCCCGCCCCAATCGTTGAGCCGCCGGATCGCGTCGCTCTCGCCGCAATCGAATCGCAACGACCGCTCGGCAAACGGCACCGGCAGCACCTTCAGCGACACCTCGAGCAGGATCCCGAACACCCCGAGGCTACCGGCAAACAGCCGCGAGACGTCGTACCCCGCAACGTTCTTCATGACCTGACCGCCAAAGCGCAGCACCTCGCCACGGCCATCCATGACCGTGACCCCGAGCACGTAGTCGCGCAACGGCCCGGCTGCGAGCCGGCGCGGCCCAGAGAGGCCGGCAGCCACACAACCACCGACCGTCGCGGCGGCACCGAAGTGCGGCGGTTCAAAGGCGAGCATCTGCCCTCGGTCTGCGAGCAACTGCTCCAGTTCGGCCAGCGGCGTGCCCGCCCGTGCGCTGACCACCAGTTCGGTCGGCTCGTAGGCGCTCACGCCACGATGCGCGCGGGTATCCAGAACCGTACCGGACACCCTGCGGCCATAGAAATCCTTGGTTCCGCCCCCGCGCAACTGCAGCGACTCGCCATCCGCCGCTGCGGCTCGCACCCGTTCCTGCCACTGCCGGACCAGCTCGCTCATTCGAACTCCACCCGATCCCGGTGGGACTCGCGCATGCGCCGATCCCCGACCGCACGCAGGGCCAGCCACGACCCGATCAGCGACATGACTGGCACCACGACCAGCATGAACTGGATCCATCCTGTGCTCATCACACTCCTCCGTTCAGAAACGCGGCAGTTCGGGATGCGGGATCCGCCCGCCCGAAACACGCAGACGCCCGTATTCCGCACAGCGGTTGAGCGTCGGGATGACCTTGCCCGGGTTGAGCAGCCCTGCCGGATCGAACGCGGCCTTGACACGCTCGAACATCTCGAGCTCCGCACGCGAGAACTGGCTGCACATCTGGTTGATCTTCTCGATTCCGACCCCGTGTTCGCCGGTCACGGTACCCCCGAGCGCCACGCACAGCTCGAGGATCTCGGCACCGAATGCCTCGGCACGCTCCAGTTCGCCGGCCTGGTTCGCATCGAAGAGGATCAGCGGATGCATGTTCCCGTCCCCGGCATGGAAGACGTTGATGCAGCGCAGCCCGTACTTCTGCTCCATACCCTGGATCGCTTCGAGCAACGGACCGACGTGCTTGCGCGGAATCGTGCCATCCATGCAGTAATAGTCCGGCGACAACCTTCCGGCTGCCGGAAAGGCCGCCTTGCGTCCGGCCCAGAACTTCAGGCGCTCGGCCTCGTCATGGGAGACGCGGATGTCGGTCGCGCCGCTGGCCGCGAGCACCGCACGCATGCGCCCGATCTCCTCGGCCACCTCCTCGGGTGTTCCGTCGGACTCACACAACAGGATCGCCTTCGCGTCGAGCGGGTAGCCCGCGTGCACGAACTGCTCGACCGCTGCCGTGGCGGGCTGATCCATCATCTCCAGCCCTGCGGGAATGATGCCCGCGGCAATGATCGCCGCGACGGCCTCGCCTGCCCGCACGACATCGTCGAAGGCGGCAAGCACGCACTGGGCGAACTGCGGCTTTGGCGTGAGCCGGACCGTCACTTCGGTGACGACCGCAAGCATGCCCTCCGAACCAATCATCACGGCCAGCAGGTCGCAACCCGGAGCGTCGGGCGCTTCGCTGCCGAACTCGACCGCCTCCCCTTCGATCGTCAGGCCGCGCACGCGCATCACGTTGTGTACCGTCAGGCCATACTTGAGGCAATGCACGCCACCTGCATTCTCGGCGACGTTGCCTCCGATCGTGCAGGCGATCTGCGAGGAAGGATCCGGGGCGTAATAGAGATCGTACGGGGCAGCCGCCTCCGAGATCGCAAGATTGCGCACGCCCGGCTGCACCACCGCCGTGCGTGCATGCGGATCGAGCCTGAGGATCCGGGTAAAACGCGCAAGCGAAAGCAGCACCCCGTCCGGGTGCGGCAGTGCGCCACCTGACAGCCCCGTGCCGGCACCCCGCGCAACCACCGGCACGCCGAGTTCGTGGCAGGCCTTGAGCACGCCCGCGACCTCCTCCTCGGTCGTCGGCAGCGCCACGACCAGCGGCAACTGACGAAACGCCGTCAGTCCGTCGCACTCATACGGGCGCAGCGCCTCGCGCTCGAACATCAGCGCCCCGGCCGGAAGAACACGCGTCAGTGCCTCAACCAGTCGCGCCTTGTCGACGCCTCCCGCATCCGCCTTCTCACGAAGCTGCATCGCGCTGTCTCCGTTCATGTCTCCTGCCCTGGTCCCGTTCGGCGCCGGGCCAACGCGCCGAATCCAGCCCCAGTCGGGCCGCAGCCCCAGCCAGATGTGCTCCCGCGGCAAGCCGTGCGGCTTCTGGGTCGCCGGCGGCGATCGCCGCAAAGATGCGTTCATGCTCTTCCTGCGCCAGCCGGGCCCATCCCGCACCATGCCCGACGGGACTCCACGTGGGCGCGCGCGAATCGGACAGCTGCTGGCCCATGAAGAGCTGGAACCTTTCGATCTGAGGATTGTGGGTCGCCGCGGCAACGGCGACGTGGAAAGCATCGTCATCAGCCAGCCCGTCCCCGCCCGTCGCGAGCGCCGCACGCATGCGCTCGATCGCCTCGCGCATGCGTGCAACATCGGCTTCACCGCGCCGGATCGCAGCCAGCCCTGAGGCACCGGTCTCGATCAGATAGCGCAGCTCGAACACATCGGCAATCTCCTGCGGCAGGATTTCGGGGGCACCGGAAGCGGATGCCACGAGGCGGAATGCCGCCTGACCCGGACGGGCTGCGACGTAAGCCCCGGACCCCTGGCGCGTACGCACACAGCCATCGGCCTTCAGGCGCGAGATCGCCTCCCGGATCACGGCCCGACTGACGCCGAAGCGCTCGCACAGGACCTTCTCGGTAGGCAGCTGATCGCCCGGCGCGAGATTTTCCTCACGGATCCACTCTTCGAGCCGGCGTGCGATCGCCTCGCTCAGGCGAGGCCGCGTCCCGGAAGCAGCGAGTGCAGTCATGAAATGAACAAGCCAGCAAAGTTGTCAGACAACTCGAATGATACGGGATCGAATTCCCCTTGTCACGAGTCTGACGCACCGCATTCCCCTCGCTCCAAACCCCTCCGACGCCAAGGCGATCGGCCTGGCATCACGGCCGGATCAACGCATTCTCCTTGACTTGGTGCACCCCTGCCGGCAAAATGCGCGATTCCTTGCAAAACCCATCAACTGGAGCAACACC
Organism: Rhodocyclaceae bacterium; assembly: GCA_023383815.1. GTDB lineage: Bacteria > Pseudomonadota > Gammaproteobacteria > Burkholderiales > Rhodocyclaceae > JACOUN01. The sequence continues at coordinate 48,255 of JAHDYG010000018.1, read as the reverse complement.
ATGTACGCGGTGATAAAAACCGGTGGCAAGCAGTATCGCATTGCCGCTGGCGAAAAAATCAAGATAGAACAGATACCGGCTGACGTGGGCTCCGAAGTCACTTTCGACCAGGTTCTGATGGTCGGCGAAGGCGAGTCGGTGAAGATCGGCACGCCGGTGGTTTCGGGCGCCGCAGTCAAGGCCACCGTGGTTTCCCACGGGCGTCACGACAAGGTCAAGATTTTCAAGATGCGCCGGCGCAAGCACTACCAGAAGCACCAGGGCCATCGTCAGAACTACACCGAAGTCCGCATCGAAGCGATTTCGGCCTGAAGCAGGAGGTAATGCGTCATGGCACACAAAAAAGCTGGCGGCAGTTCCCGTAACGGCCGCGACTCAGAATCCAAACGCCTCGGCGTCAAGCGCTACGGTGGCCAGGCGGTGCTCGCCGGCAACATCATCGTGCGCCAGCGCGGCACACAGTATCACCCGGGCGACAATGTCGGAATCGGCAAGGACCACACGCTGTTCGCACTGACTGACGGCACCGTGCAGTTCTCGGTCAAGGGCGCGAGCCGCCGCCGCACCGTCACGATCGTACCGGTCGCGGCCTGAGCGTTTCGTCCCGCCTCGAAAAGCCCTATCCTTGCGGTAGGGCTTTTTTGTTTGTGCACCCACGGCAGAACCCATGAGATTCTTTGACGAAGCGCGCATCGAAGTCGTCGCCGGAGACGGCGGCAACGGCTGCGCGTCCTTCCGGCGCGAAAAATTCATCCCCCGCGGCGGACCCGACGGTGGAGACGGCGGGCGAGGTGGCAGCATCCTCGCTGTCGCCGACCGCAACCTCAACACCCTGATCGACTACCGCTACACGCGCTGCTTTCGTGCGGGCCGGGGCGAGAATGGCGGCAACAAGGACTGCTACGGCAAGGGCGCGGAAGACATCGTGCTGCGCATGCCGGTCGGGACCGTGATCTCCGATCTCGATACGGGAGAGGTGATTGCCGACCTCGACGAGGACGGCAAGGAGGTCCTGGTCGCGCGCGGCGGACGCGGCGGCCTGGGCAACCTCCATTTCAAGTCGAGCGTCAACCGCGCTCCGCGCAAGCGCACGATGGGCGAGGAAGGCGAGCGCCGCAATCTGCATCTCGAACTCAAGGTGCTCGCGGACGTGGGCCTGCTGGGCATGCCGAACGCCGGAAAATCCACCTTCATCCGCGCGGTCTCGGCAGCCCGCCCGAAGGTGGCGGACTACCCCTTCACGACCCTGCAGCCGAACCTTGGCGTGGTGCGCACGAGCGAGGCGCGCAGCTTCGTGATCGCCGACATTCCGGGCCTCATCGAAGGAGCCGCCGAGGGGGCTGGCCTCGGCCACCAGTTCCTGCGTCATCTGCAACGCACGAGCCTGCTGCTGCACCTGGTCGATCTCGCGCCCTTCGACCCCGAGGCGGACCCGGTGCGCGACGCACACGCCATCGCGGAGGAACTGCGCAAGTACGACCCGGGCTTGTACGAAAAGCCTCGCTGGCTGGTGCTCAACAAGCTCGATCTGATCGCCGAAGAGGATCGGGCCGGGCGCATCCAGCATTTTCTCGATGCCTACGGTCCGGTAGAGCGCCACTTCGAGATCAGTGCGGTCAACGGCGATGGATGCCGCGCATTGATCTTCGCGCTGCAGGATTTCGTCGATGCCCAGCGCGAGCGCCGTGAGGCCGAACGGCTCGCCACGCTCGCCCGCATGGAACCGGACGTTGCTCCCGACACTGCCTTTCCGGAGCCCGACGGGTCCGACGCACGCGGCAGCGAAGACACGCCGGTGGACCGGGCGGACTGATCCCGATCCGAACTTCCTTCCAGCCCCGTCACCCGCGCTTCGAACCGCCCCCATGAGAGACAGAATCCGCTCGGCCCGCCGCCTCGTGATCAAGGTCGGCAGCGCCCTCGTCACCCGCAACGGAACCGGACTCGACAAGAACGCAATGGAGGACTGGGCGCGCCAGATCGCACGCTTGCGCGAAGCGGGCAAGCACGTCGTCCTCGTCTCGTCAGGGTCGATCGCGGCCGGCATGCAGCGCCTTGGCTGGAACAAGCGTCCGCACGAGATGCACAGACTGCAGGCCGCCGCCGCAGTGGGCCAGATGGGGCTGGTCGAGGCCTACGAGGAAGCCTTCTCGCGACATGGCATCCAGACCGCACAGATCCTGCTCACCCACGAGGATCTCGCGGATCGCAAACGCTACCTCAATGCGCGCTCCACGCTTCTGACGCTGCTCGAACTGGGGGTCGTGCCGATCATCAACGAGAACGACACAGTCGTCACCGACGAGATCAAGTTCGGTGACAACGACACCCTGGGAGCGCTCGTCGCCAACCTGATCGAGGCCGAGGCCCTGATGATCCTCACCGATCAGAAGGGGCTGTATACCGCCGATCCGCGCAGCAACCCGGACGCGGTCCTGGTCTCCGAAGGGCGGGCCGGGGATCCGGCCTACGAGGCGATGGCGGGCGGAGCCGGAAGCGGCATCAGCAAAGGCGGGATGATCACCAAGATCCGGGCGGCGCGGCGTGCTGCCCGCAGCGGCGCACACACGCTGATCGCCAGCGGGCACGAACCCGACATGCTGGTCCGGCTCGCTGCAGGGGAGCCGCTCGGCACCCTGCTCCTTGCTCCCAGCACCCGGCTGGCGGCACGCAAGCAGTGGCTGGCCGACCATCTGCAGCTCGCGGGCAGTCTCATCATCGACGATGGCGCCGCCACGGCACTGCGCAACGGTCGCAGCCTGCTTCCGGTCGGCGTGATCGGCGTCGAGGGCGAGTTCGGGCGCGGTGCAGCCGTCGCCTGCCGCACCCAGGGTGGAGAGGAAGTCGCGCGCGGGCTGGTAAACTACGGCAGCTCGGAATGCCGGCGCATTGCGCGCAAGCCGAGCAGCGCGATCGAGGCTGCACTCGGCTACCTCGATGAACCTGAAGTCATCCACCGCGACAACATGATCGGACTGTAGCGCGGCCCGCGCACCGGCCCGCTCGCACCGGAGGCGCATGAACACCGCCCAGGACCATATCCTGATCGTCGACGACGACCGCGACATCCGGATCCTCCTCGCTGAGTACCTGACCCGCCAGGGGCTGCGCTGCACGGTGGCGGGCAATGGCCGGGAGATGAAGGAGGCCCTCGAACGGCACCGCATCGACCTCGTCGTCCTGGACGTGATGATGCCCGGCGACGACGGCCTGACCCTGTGTCGCAACCTGCGAGCCGGAGGCGGTGCCCTCAGCCGCATCCCAATCCTGATGCTGACGGCACGCGGCGACGACATGGACCGCATCGTCGGACTCGAGATGGGCGCCGACGATTACGTCGCAAAGCCCTTCGTGCCGCGCGAGCTGTACGCCCGCATCCGGGCCATCCTCCGCCGTACGCGCGCGCTGCCACCGAATCTCGACCCGCCGCCGGGCCCCGGGCCGCGAACACTGCATTTTGCCGGGTTGAAGCTCGATACCGTCGCCCGCCATCTCGTCAACGCCGCTGGTACCGTGGTCCCCCTGTCAGGGGCCGAATACCGCCTGCTCAGCGTCTTCCTCGCCCATCCGCAACGCGTGCTGTCACGCGACCAGTTGATGGAGCTGACCCGGGGTCGCGAAGCCGACGTGTTCGACCGTTCGATCGATCTGCTCGTGAGCCGGCTGCGCCAGCGCATCGGCGACAATGCGCGCGAACCCGCAATCATCAAGACGGTGCGGAACGAAGGCTATGTGCTGGCCGCCGTGGTGCACGCAACCGGCGGCGAAGACACCGAAGGATGAAGCCCCCCCTCCCGCGTACACTCTTTGCACGCCTGATGCTGATCTGGATCGTCGGCATCGCCGCTGTGCTCGCGACGAGCCTCGCCCTCTTTCTCGGAGAGCGCGACCGTTTCGACCGCGACGTCCTCTTCGAAGGCATCGCACGCGAGATCGCTGCCGCGGTCGACGTGCTCGAACGGCTTGCGCCGGCCGAGCGCGATCCATGGATCGAAGCACTCGGCCGCAGACGCCTGCGCTTCTCTCTGCAAAGCCCACCGCCCGACGCCCGACCGCTGTCGGAGCGCTTCCCGCTCGTCCAGGCGCTGCGCCGCGCACAGCCCGATCGCGACATCCGCCTGTACGCGCTGCCGGCCCGCGGCGACGGACATGGCGGGCGCCACGAGCGGCTGCTCGCCTCGCTCGTGCTGTCCGACGGAACGCCGCTGTCCGTGCGCCTGCCTGTCCCGGCGCTGCCGGGCGCGCGCGAGCCGACCACGCCCACGCGCATCTTCGCGGCGCTCGCCGCGCTCGTCGCAGGCATCACGCTGCTCGCCTGGCTCGCAGTGCGCGTGGCCACCCGACCGCTGTCCCGACTCGCTCAGGCGGCCCGGGCACTCGGCGAGGATCCCAATCGTCCGCCCCTTGAGACCTCCGGCCCGACCGAAGTCTCACTTGCCGCGAATGCCTTCAACCAGATGCAGCAACGCCTGCAGGACTACGTCGGCGAGCGCACCCGGATCCTTGCCGCAATCTCGCATGACCTGCAAACGCCCATCACTCGGCTGCGCCTGCGCGCCGAAGAGATCGACGACGACACACTTCGCGCCCGCATCCAGTCAGACCTCGACGCGATGCAGGCCCTCGCCCGGGAGGGGCTGGACTACGCCCGCAGCCTCGATGCCTCAGCCCCTCTGCAACCGGTCGACCTCGAGGCCCTGGTTGACAGCCTGTGCGAGGACGCGCGCGACATGGGCTGGTCAGTCAGCCGCGCCGGAAACCTCGCCGCGCCAGTGCCTGCTCAGGTCACGGCCCTGCGCCGTGCCCTGTGGAATCTCGTGGAGAACGGCGTGAAGTTCGGCCAGAAGGTGGACATCACACTGCGCGAAACGGGGGACGACCATCAAATCGAAGTCCGCGACCACGGCCCAGGGCTCGCCGAGGCGGATCTCGAACGCGTCTTCGAACCCTTCTACCGCACCGAATACTCCCGCAGCCGCGACACCGGCGGCACCGGCCTCGGGCTCGCGATCGCACGCAACCTGATGCGTGCGCAGGGCGGAAACGTGACACTCCAGAACGCCGCCGAAGGCGGGCTCATTGCAACCCTGACCCTGCCGCGGCGCACGGTCGAAGGCTGAGCACACCATGCAATCGCTGTGGATGGTGCTCGCCAGCCTGCTGTTCGCCTGCATGGGGGTCTGCGTGAAACTCGGCACACAGTGGTTCTCGGTTGGCGAGATGGTGTTCTTCCGGGGTGCGATCGCGATGATCATGGCCACAGGGGTTGCGGCCCTGCAAGGCATCCCGCTGCGCACAAGGAACTGGCGTCTGCAGGCGTCACGCTCCGCCGCCGGCTCGCTCGCCCTGCTGTGCTATTTCTTCGCGCTCGGTGTCCTGCCGCTCGCCACGGCAGTCACACTCAACTACACGTCGCCGATCTTCGTCGCGGTGCTGCTCGCGCTGGTGTTTCGCGAACGGCTGCGCTGGCCCGTGCTGGCTTCGGTGCTGCTCGGATTCGCGGGTGTCGTCCTGCTGCTGCAACCGACCCTGAGCCCCGATCAGTGGCTCGGCGCTGCGGCGGGACTCGGTTCTGGACTCATCGCAAGCTTTGCCTACCTGAGCGTACGCGAACTCGGTCGTGCCGGTGAACCCGAGGTCCGCACGGTGTTCTGGTTCTCGGCCACGACGACCCTGCTGGGTCTGCCGTGGGCAACCGGGAGCACGATCACAACAACCGATGCGGGCGGCTGGGCTGCGCTGGCCGGAATCGGCCTGTTCGGCGGCGCCGCCCAGTTCGCCATGACACGCGCCTACCGGTTCGGCAAGACGATCGTCTCGGCCAATCTCGCCTACACCACAGTCATTTTTTCGAGCCTGTTCGGGGTCTGGTTCTGGGACGAGACACTGCCGCTCGGAGCCTGGGTCGCGATCGCACTGATCATCGCAAGTGGCGTCGCAGTATCGATCGCCACCCGCGACGTGGGCACTCCGGCCGGAGAGCGGCTCCAGGCGCGCCATAGCGATTGAATCGACTCAACCCAAGCGATATAGTGTTCCCGAGGGGGCGGATCCGGATCAGGCCGTCTGGCCTGCCGCCGCCCCGGCAACGACCGGCCGGACGGGTCGGCCTCGCGCGGAGAGTTCCATCATGATCACGATCGACCACAACCAGAACCTCGTCTCCGTCGGAGTGTTCGGCGAGTTCACGCTGGCCGACTACAAGGAGTTCGAGGAACTCGTCAATTACAAGGTCAAGTTCCAGGGCCAGGTCAATCTGCTCTTCGACCTGCGCGAGATGGCGGGCTTCACGGTAGATGTGGCCTGGGAAGAGATCAAGTTCTCGCGCCAGCACAAGCACGACTTCGGTCGCATCGCCGTGCTCACCGAAGACCAGTGGATGACCTGGAGCGCGTGGCTGTCGCAGCTCTTCGTCGACGCCGAAATCATGGTCTTCAGTGACGAGCGCGAAGCACGGGACTGGCTCGCCGCGGAAGCGGAATCCGCTTCGTGAGTCGCAGCTTCGAGTTTCTGGTCGACGCAGCAGCGCTTCGCGACCAGCTCGATGAACCGCAGTGGCGTCTCTTCGACTGTCGTCACGACCTGACCGACCGCGACTACGGTCGCCGTGCCTATGCGGAAGGGCATCTTCCAGGCGCCCGCTTCCTGCACCTCGACGAAGACCTCTCGGGGCCCATGACCGGCAGCAACGGTCGACATCCGCTGCCCGACCCGGACGTGCTCGCGGCGCGGCTGCGCGCTGCGGGCGTGGACCGCGACACGCAGGTCGTCGCCTATGACGACGCCGGCGGAATGTTCGCCGCCCGCTTGTGGTGGCTCATGCGCTGGCTCGGGCACCGGAAGGTCGCGGTGCTCGACGGCGGCCTCGCGGCCTGGCGCGCGGCCTCGGGCCCCCTCTCCACGGAGGTGCCGACCGCCCATGCGGGCTCCTTCCAGATCGTCCGCGATCCGTCGCAGGATCCCGTCGACCCAGGATTCGTGCTTCGAAACCTCGGCCAGCCCGGAATGCGGTTGCTCGATGCCCGCAGCCCGGATCGCTTCCGCGGCGAGAACGAAACCCTGGACCCGGTCGGCGGCCACATCCCGGGTGCGCGCAACAGATTCTTTCGAGACAACCTGGTCCCCGACGGACGCTTCAAGTCGCCCGCCCGCCTGCGCGAGGAGTTCGAAGCCGCCCTTGCGTGCAGCGATCCGTCCACCGTCATCCATTCCTGCGGCTCGGGTGTGACCGCATGCCACAACCTGCTGGCGATGGAACTGGCCGGACTTTCCGGCTCGCGCCTGTATGCCGGCTCGTGGAGCGAATGGTGCGCCGACCCTTCGCGTCCAGTCGCCGTTGGCAGCTAGCCACCGCCGGCCAGCTTCTCCTCGACGCTTCGGACCTTGTCCTGCAGGCTTTGCGCACGATCGGTCCGCGTGCCGAGCCGGATCGTGGTCGCAATGCGCGGGGCGCCCATCTCATGCACGACTTCGTGGCAGCGGCGCACAACCGCCATCACGTCCTCCCACTCGCCCTCGACGTTGGTTCCGAACGCATGCAGCGAGGACGACAAACCCGAATCGCGGATCACGCGCTCGCACGCCGCCACGTAGGGTGAGACCGAAACACCCACCCCGAGCGGGACCACACACAGATCGATCATTACGTTCATCTCGGCATTCCGTATCCGGTTCAGTCTGGACGGACAGAATACCTCGGACGGCACCATTCAGCTTCCGTTCAGCGCAACGGTCGTAGTCTTTGCTCCAGCGCGCGGCACGGTGCCGCGCCAGACGAAAAGAAGGAGTCCTCTCATGTCCAGGCTCAACACACTGCTCGCCCTGACCCTGATCGGCCTCGCCACGACCACCCATGCGGGCAGCGGCAACCGCGGCCATCAAGGAGGAGGCAGCTATCAGGACTGGGCGCGCGTCACCCACGTGGAACCACATTACGAGCGCGTACGCGCCCCAGGCCGCCAGTGCTCTTCGGATCCCTACTACGACCATGAAACACCGCAGTACTACAACACCGATCGATCGGTCGGCGGTGCAGTGATCGGCGGCATTGCCGGTGGACTGATCGGCAGCCAGATCGGCAAGGGCAGCGGCAGGACGGCCGCCACGGCCGTCGGCGCAGCAGTGGGCGCGATCGTCGGCGACCGCATCGACAACGATGGCCACCCCGGATCGTACCCAGTCGCCCGCAGCCACCCCGGACCGCGCTGCTATGACGTCGATCGCTGGGACAACCGCGTGACCGGTTACCGCGTGACCTATGAGTACAATGGGCGCCGTTACACTCGTTTCATGACGCATGATCCGGGTCGCCGGGTACGGGTGATCGTGTCGGTCGCTCCCGCCTGAGTGCTGCGCCGAGCACTGCCCCCTGGCAGTTGTACGGCGCCCAGGCGCCGCACACAGGAAGGATTGCGAACCGGATCGTCAGGGGGATTCCAATGACCAACTGGCTGATTGGCACCGTCCTCGCGTGCCTGCTCGTAACGATCGCGCCATCGGCGCTGGCGGTCGATCGCGAACGGGCCGCGGCGATCGCGCAACAGGAGACCCGTGGACGGGTACTCGGCGTCACGGAATCCGAGCGCAGGGGGGATCCGGTCTTTCTCGTGCGCGTGCTGACCCCCTCGGGCGAGGTACGCGTGATCGTGGTGGACGCACGGACAGGAGCCGTGCGTCGATGAAGATCTTGCTCGTCGAAGACGAGTGCGCGCTGCGCGCCGCGGTCGCTGCGGCCTTGCGCGACAGCGGGGCCACCGTGACCGAGGCAGCCGACGGCCGCGAGGGACTTTTCTTCGCCACCGAATATCCGTTCGACGTCGCCATCATCGATCTCGGGCTGCCCGGAATGTCCGGCCTGGAGGTGATCCGCCGCCTGCGCGCGGAGGGCTCGAAGCTTCCGGTGCTGATCCTCACCGCACGCGGCAGCTGGCAGGAGAAGGTCGAAGGACTCGAATCGGGCGCCGACGACTATCTCACCAAGCCCTTCGAAACCCCCGAACTCATCGCCCGCGTTCGCGCCCTGTGGCGACGGGCAGGCGGCTCGGCGAGCGCGATCCTCGTCGCGGGGCCCTACCAGCTCGATCCCGATACCCAGCAGACCCGCTGCGATGGTCAGGCGGTCGAACTCACTGCCTTTGAGTTCCGTGTCCTCGAATACCTGTTGCGTCATCGGAGCCGCATCGTCTCGCGCCAGGAACTGGGCGACTATCTCTATCCGGAGGATGAAGAGCGCGACAGCAATGTTCTTGAAGTGCTGATCGGCCGGCTGCGCCGCAAGCTCGATCCGGAAGGGACACGGCACCCCATCGAAACCGTGCGCGGACGAGGGTACCGGTTTGTCGCCGGAAACTGACGAACGTCGAAACGGCGGCAGCGCGGCACGCGCGCCCTGGTCGCTGCGCACGCGCTTGCTCGCCGTCTCGCTGACGATCCTGCTCGCCTTCGTCGCGCTGACCGGGCTTGCGCTCGACCGGGCATTCCGCGAGAGCGCCGACGCTGCGCAGCGCGAGCGCCTGCAGGCGCTGCTCTATCTGCTGATGGGCACGCTGGAGGTCTCCCCGGACGGGACGCTTTCGGTCCCGCTCCCGCTCCCCGAACCTCGTCTTTCGATCCCAGGCTCCGGCCTGTATGCGCAGGTCGTCGGGCCGACCATCTGGCGTTCGGAATCGGCACTCGGTGCTGAGGTTCCGTTCGGACCGCCGCTGGCACCCGGCGAACAGAAGCTGGCGTTACAAACCAGCGCCGCAGGCCATTTCCAGACCGCAGCGCAGGGCGTCCTGTGGGCAATCGGCGAGAATCCAGTCCCGCTCAGCTTGCACCTCGCCGCCCCCCTGGCGTCAACGGGGATCGAGGTCCAGGCTTACCGGAAGAGCCTGTGGAGCGCGTTGGCCGTCATGGCGTTCCTCTTGCTGTGCGCGCTGGTGCTCGTACAGCGCTGGGGGCTGCGCCCGCTGCGTGTGCTCGCACAACGCCTGGCGACCCTGGAAGCGGGCGAAGCCTCCCGCCTGGGTGGCCCCTATCCGCGCGAGCTGGCCCCCCTTGCGGACAATCTTGAAAGGCTCCTGCAGCGCGAGCGCGAGGTGCTCGAGCGGCACCGCAAGGCCTTGGGCGACCTTGCCCACAGCCTGAAAACACCGCTCGCGATCCTGCGCGGTGCGGCACCGGACCAGGATCTGGTGGCCGTCGTCGGCGAGCAGACCCGCCGCATGGACGACATCGTGCACTACCACCTGCAGCGCGCAGCCACCGCCGGCGCCAGTCGCAGTGCACCGCCGCTCGCCCTCGGACAACTCGTGGAGCGGCTCTTCGCATCGCTTGCAAAGGTCCACTCCGGGCACAAGATCGGTTTCTCGCGCGAGCTTCCCGATGCCCTGCAGGCCCGGATCGATGAGGGCGACGCGATCGAACTGCTTGGCAATGTGCTCGACAACGCCTGCAAGTGGGCGGCATCGAAAGTGATGGTGTCAGGCGCGCGCAGTGCGGGCGGACTGGTGCTGACGGTCGAGGACGACGGCCCCGGCATCGAAGACCCCGAGCGCCTCATGCAGCGCGGCCAGCGTGGCGATGAACGGGTGCCGGGGCACGGGATCGGGCTCGCGCTCGCACAGGACATCGCGCTGGCCTACCGCGGAGACCTGAGGATCGATCGCAGTCCAACCCTCGGTGGCGCACGGATCCGGATCTGGCTGGGCGAGTGCTGAAGCGCGACGCGAACGCAACCCGGTGCTTCGCGCCGCGATCTGGTGGCGGACCTACCAGTCGACGCGCTCCACCGGCCCGAAGGAGCGCCCGAGAAAGCGCTCCCCGATCGTCTGGAAGCGCAAGGGCACATCCGTCACGACGAAGCGGTATTCGGGGCGCTGCGGGCGGACGCTGGCAAGATCGAGCGCCTGCAGCGTCGCCGCCGCAAGCTCCGCAGTCGTCGTCGCGGAATCCACCAGGCGCACCGCCGGCCCCGCCACCTCCTTGAGCAGCGGTTTGAGCAGCGGATAGTGCGTGCAGCCCAGTACGAGGCTTCCGATCTCCTCGGCCAGCACGGGACGCAGGTACTCCTGCGCCGTCATGCGCGTGACCGGGTGGTCGAGCCATCCCTCCTCGACGAGCGGCACGAACAGCGGGCAGGCCTGCGAATACACCCTCGCACCGGGCTCCAGTTCGTGGATACGGCGCGCGTAGGCATTGCTGTTGATCGTCGTCGGGGTGCCGATGACACCGATCCCCGCAGCGAGCGCCGTGCCGACGGCGGCCCGGGCCCCGGCTTCGATGACGTCGATCACCGGAATCGTCCCGGCCCGTTCCCGCACCACCTGCGCCGCGACCGCGGCCATCGTGTTGCAGGCGACGATCAGCATCTTGACGTCCTGGCGCAGCAGGAACTCGGTGATCTGGGCCGTGAAATGCTCGATCGTCGCGACCGACTTGATCCCGTAGGGCACGCGCGCGGTGTCGCCGAAGTACACGATGCCTTCGAGCGGCAGACGCTCCATCAGCGCCCGCACGACGGTCAGCCCGCCGACGCCGGAATCGAAAACCCCTATCGGGCGGGAGCGATCCATCGTTGTTCCGTTGCAAGAGAAGGGCGAATTCTACCTTCCATGCCGCTCGAGCGCCCATCCGACATGCTCGCGCACAAGCCCGGACGGGTCGTCGCGGCGGGCTTCGAGCGCCGCGACAACTTCCGGTCCAGTCGGCGCATTGCCAAGCGCGACGGCGAGATTGCGCAACCAGCGTTCGTACCCGATACGGTGGATCGGGCTGCCCGCCATCCGCTCGCGGAACTCGGCTTCGCTCCACGCGAAGAGTGTGGCCAGATGCGCCCCATCCAGCCCGTGGCGCGGCGCGAAGTCCGGCTCGGCACTGATCCGGGCAAATCGGTTCCAAGGGCAAACGAGCTGACAGTCGTCGCAGCCATAGATCCGGTTGCCGATCAGGGGGCGGAGCGGCTCGGGGATCGGCCCATGCAGTTCGATCGTCAGGTAGGAAATGCAGCGCCGTGCATCGACCTCGTAGGGGGCAACGATCGCGCCCGTCGGACAGGCTTCGATGCAGGCGGTGCACCGGCCGCAATGATCCGCAACCGGAGGATCGACCGGCAGCGGCAGGTCGGTAAAGATCTCGCCCAGGAAGTGGTACGACCCGGTGTCGCGCTCGATCAGCAGCGTATGCTTGCCGCGCCATCCCAGGCCGGAACGGCTCGCCAGCGCGATCTCCAGGACGGGTGCGGAGTCGACGAACACACGGAAGCCATGGGGCACCTCGGCACCGATACGCTCGGCGAGCTTCTGCAGCCGCGCGCGCAGTACCTTGTGGTAGTCGCGTCCCAGCGCATAGCGAGAAACGTAGGCGCGCTGCGAATCCTCCAGCACCGCAGCCGCGGGCTCGGCATCCGGCCAGTAGCGCATCCGCGCACTGATCACGCGAAGCGTCCCGGGCAGCAGTTCGGCCGGGCGTGCCCGCATCATGCCATGGCGCGCCATATAATCCATGTCGCCATGAAACCCGCGCGCCAGCCAGGCCTGCAGCCCCGCCTCGGCGTGCGACAGATCGATGTCGGAAATCGTGATGGCATCGAACCCCAGTTCCCGGCCCCAGCATCGTATACGCTCGACCATCGGGGCGAGTTCTGTGTGCCGGGGCGACTGCCCGGAGGAATCGTCATGAATGAAAGGGTCCACGCCGCGGATGATACCGGCTGGGCGTTCACGGTGCAGCTGCGGCGCGAACGCGACACCGTCGCGGCCGGCGCAGCGCTCGCACCGAGCCTGCACGCCGGGCTCGTGATCCACCTCACCGGAGACCTCGGCGCGGGCAAGACCACCTTCGTTCGAGGCGTTCTGCGCGCGCTGGGTCACGCAGAAAAGGTCAAGAGCCCCACATACACCTTGATTGAACCTTACACAGTTTCTAGATTACACTTATATCACTTTGATTTTTATCGATTCAAATCGCCAGAAGAATTCCTCGATGCAGGACTGGACGAATACTTTGCCGGAAACGGGGTCTGCCTGGTCGAATGGCCGGACAAGGCGGCTCCCTACGCTCCGGCACCGGACGTGGACATCCACCTCGCGGTCGATGGCATCGGTCGTCGACTCACGGTGCACGCGCGGACGGAAGGAGGGCGGACATGCATGATCGGGATGAAAGCCAGTCTGGAGAAGGCCAGGGGCGCTTCGCGCTCCCGGCAGGATTGAGCCGGCGAGAGTTTCTCAGGTTTGCCGGCGCAGCGGTCACGCTGCTCGTGAGCCCGGTCGGCCAGGCTGCTGCATCGAGCCTGATCGCCGTGCGCGTGTGGCCAGGTACCGAGTACACGCGCATCACCCTCGAAGGCTCGGCGGAGTTCGCGTTCAGCCATCTCGTCGTCAAGGATCCGGAACGCCTCGTACTCGATCTGGAGGGCATCGAACTCGACAGTGTCCTGCAGTCGCTGCCCGGCCGCGTGATGGAGACCGACCCCGTCATCAAGCTGATCCGTGCCGGACGCAACCGCCCCGGCGTCACACGCGTGGTCGTCGAACTCAAGGGCGAGATCAGCCCGCAGATCTTCACGCTCAAGCCGATCGCAAGCTACGGCCATCGGCTCGTCGTCGACCTCTACCCGAGCGAGCCGATCGACCCCCTGCTGGCACTGATCCGCAAGTCCTCACCAATGGAGGCGGCAGCCGGCGATGACGGCGCAGCCCCCGCAGAAGCCGTTGCCGACACACCCACGTCCCCCGAGTCACCCAGGCAGACTGCGGCGCGCAACGCGCCGGAAGCGAATCGCATCTTCACCGTGGTCATCGATGCCGGCCATGGCGGTGAGGATCCCGGCGCGGTCGGTCGTCGCGGGACCCACGAGAAGAACGTCACGCTCTCGATCGCCCGCCGCCTGAAGGCCAAGCTCGATGCCGAACCGAACATGCGCGCGGTCATGACGCGCAACGGCGACTATTTCGTGCCCCTGCAGCGGCGCGTTGCGCTCGCACGGCGCGTACAGGCCGATCTCTTCGTCTCGATCCACGCCGATGCCTTCGTACGCCCCGAAGCGCGCGGCAGCTCGGTCTATGTCCTGTCGGAGCGCGGCGCGACGAGTTCGGCCGCACGCTGGCTCGCGCAGCGCGAGAACGACGCCGACCTCATCGGCGGCGTCAATCTGGCTCGTCAGGAGGGGCATCTGGCGCGCACCCTCCTCGACCTTTCGCAAACGGCTACCATCAACGACAGCCTCAAACTCGGTGCCGCCGTGCTGAGCGAACTGGGCGGCATCAACCGGCTCCACAAGCCGCAGGTCGAACAGGCCGGCTTCGCCGTCCTGCGCTCGCCCGACATCCCTTCCGTACTCGTCGAAACCGCGTTCATCAGCAACCCGGAAGAAGAGCGCAGGCTCAACGACAAGGGTTACCAGGACAAGATGGCCGAAGCCGTCATGCGCGGAATCCGCCGCTACTTCCAGACCAACCCGCCGGTGCACAGGACAACCGTCGCACGGCTGGGTTGACCGAAACCGCGTCGCCCGCTTTGCACGGGTGTCGACGCGATCTGGTCATTCGCGCAACAGGATCTCCGGCGGGAAGCCCACGCGGAACGCGCCCCAGTGGCGGCCATCGATACGGACGGGCATCGACATGTCGCACAGCACCTCGCCGGTATCCCGCACGTAGGTCTGGAAGAGCGCATAGCCCTGGTTGGCGATCGCGCGCTTGCCGGTGTTGTCGTCGAAGATACGCTTGTGGCGGCTGGTCATGAGGTCGCGCTGGTAGTCGCCGGTCGGTTGGGCCGAGAACTTCTTGAGGAACGCGGGCAGGTAACCCCGCTGATCGAAGGCGCCACAGAACGCCACGCCCGGCACCTCCTGCACCATGCGCTCGTAGATGTCCTGCAGGCCCTGCTCGACCGCCTGATCGTAGCTGGTGCGGTACTTTTGCGGATTGGTGCCGGGAATCGGTTCGTACTGGGTGTCGAAGAGCCTGACGCCGGACGCGGCGATCCCGGACAGATAGGTCTCGACCTCGGAACGGAATTTCGCTGCGGCTTCGAGCATGCGGTCGAAATTGCTGCCGGTGATCCGGAAGCGCACGCCGATGTCGGCCACGCCTTCCGTGTGGTCGCGCAGTTCGTTCGAATAGCGCTCCGACTCCTTCATCTCGGAGGCTACTTCGTTCGACAGCTCGTTGATCTCACCCACCTTGCCGTGCACCGCAGCATTGATCTCGTGCACGCTGTGGATCGCCGCGGTGATCTCGCGCAACTGCTCCCCCATGCTGCCAAGGTCCTCGACCAGCGCCGAGAAGTTCGCCGCTGACTTGCCGACGACTTCGCGCGCATGTTCGCTGTCGCTGACGATACGCTCTGTCTCCTCGCCGGTGCTGCTGACCAGTTCGATGATGCGCTGACTGTTGTCGGAGATCACGCCCGTCGCATTCTTGACCTTTTCGGCGAGCTTGCGGACCTCGTCGGCCACGACAGCAAATCCGCGCCCCGCCTCGCCCGCGCGCGCAGCCTCGATCGCCGCGTTGAGGGCGAGAAGATTGGTCTGGTCGGAGATGTCGTTGATCAGTGCGCCGATATCCCGCACCTGGATCGAGTTCTGCCGCAGTTCCTCGACGATCGTCGCAAACCCGCCGACCTTCTCCGTGATGCGATTGACGCGGTCGGTGACTTCGAGGAGTTCCCGGTGCGAGACCTGCACCGCTTCGAGGTGGGTTGCGGTTGCGGCATCCATGGTGTCGGCGTTGCGGGTGACCGAATCCACTGCTTCGCTGACGCGGTTGCTGCTCTCGAAGATCTCGCTCGCGAGCCGGCTCTGGCGGGCCGCCAGCGCCGCGGTCTTGTGGATACGCTGATTGAGCCGCGCCGAATCGATCGCGATGTTCGTACCCTTCACCCGCAGATCGGAGGTGATTTCACGGACCTTGCGCAGAAAGCCGTTGAACGTCGAGGCAAGGGGGCCGAGTTCGTCGGCCGGCAGATCCTTGCTCAGATCCGGGCGATCCGTGAGCAGGTTGTCGACGCCCTTGAGTTCGCCCATGGCGCGCGCCTTGCCACCCGCCGCCAGCGCCAGTGCGATGCCTGCCGCCAGGGCTCCCAGCGCATAGAGCCAGATCCCCGACAGCCCATCCGGCCCTGGTTGATCTGCGCTCCACACCAGCACGCCGATCAGGACTACCAATCCGATCGCCAGCCCCCAACTGCGGACCCCGCCTTGCATTCGACTAAACATGGCCACCTCTGGCACACAAGAGACAGTAATGCCGGTATCGGAACCTGAGCAGGGAACTTGAGGGCTTTAATCCCCCCGACCCTGTTCACGCGCCAACGGCCAGCCCATTGTGACACATGCCAGACAACAACTCATGCCGGTTTTCGTATCATGAACCGCTTGATTCGCTCACTCCACGCGGACACGATGCGGTACAGACAGGGCACGACGAACAGGGTCAACAGCATCGAGCCGAGCAGGCCGCCGACCACCGTGAGCGCCAGCGGACGCATCATCTCCGCGCCTTCGCCGAATCCGATCGCGAGCGGCATCATGCCCAGAACGGTCGTGCTCGTCGTCATCAGGATCGGCCGCAAGCGAACGCTTCCCGCTTCGACAACCGCATCGATCACGTCCAGCCCCCTGGCCCGCCCGATCTCGATGTACTCGACGAGCAGGATCGCGTTGTTCACGACGATGCCGATCAGCAGCACGCAACCGATTAGCACCGGTGCCGATACCGGTGTTGCCGTGACCCACAGGGTAACGCTCACGCCGACGAGGGACAGGGGGGCCGCGGCGAGGATCACGAGCGGATTGCTCAGACGCTCGTACTGCACCGCCAGCACGACGAAGACGAGGAAGATCGCGAGCAGCGCCACGTGCGTGAGTTCCCGGTTGGTCTCCTCGATCGTCTCCCACTGCCCGCCAAAGAGCAGGCTGACGCCCTCCGGCATCGCCACCGACGCGAGTCTCCGCTCGACCTCGGTCATCACGGAGCCGGCGTCGGCAAGCGCCGGGTTGATGTCCGCGACCACGCGCACGATGCGGCTCTGGTTCTCGCGATCGATGCTGGCCGGTCCGGTACCGAGTTCGAACTGCACGACTTCACGCAGCAGTACCGGAGTCCCCTCGCTGCGCGCCACGAGCAGGTCGCCCAGCACTTCGATGTCCTGCACCGCAGTGTTTGGCAATCGAACGCGGATGTCGTACTCCCGGTTGCCCGAAATGAACCGGCTCGGAACCGCACCGTCGACGGCGTCGCGAATCGCCTGCCCGACCTCCGATACGCGCAGACCGAAGCCGGCGGCGCGCTCGCGGTCCACCCGGATGCGCATCAAGGGGCTCTGGTCCTCGTTGGCCACCTCCAGGCCCGCCAGCCCGACGATCCCGTCGAACCGGCCGCGGATCTCCCGGGCGACGCGGTTCATCACGGCCAGATCATGGCCGACGACGCCAATGGCCAGATCGTTGCCGGTCGAGGTGAAGCGAAGGCCACGAAGAATCGGCGGCCGCGTCCACAGTCGCGCCCCGGGGATGTCCATCGCCGCGATCTCGCGCTGCGCCTGGGCGACCCAGTGCCCCGCCGCAACACCGGGCCGCGCGCTGGCCGGTTCGAGCTGCACGAAGAAAAGCGATGATCCGGGACGTTCATTGATGATGCCGCCCCACAGCGCACCACCGGCCAGGGCGAACACGCTCTCTACGTGCGCCATCCCGCGCAGATGCCGCTCGACCTGGCGGGACACTTCCTGTGTCCGCTCGGGCGGCGTCCCGGCGGGCAGACTCACGCGGACCAGCACGTTCCCGTCATCCATCGGCGGCAGAAACACATTGCCCAGCTGCGTAAACTGCCAGGCCGCCAGACCAAGCACGCACACGGCGAGCACCACGGTCAGATGGCACCAGCGAAGCACGCCCGGCAGCGTGCCGCGGTAGAGCCGCTGCAGCCACCCGACCAGGGCCGCAAAGCGGCGGATCGGCCAGGACCGCGCAAGCCCGCTCTCGAATCCGATCCGGCCCAGCAGGGCTGCCATCGAGGGCACGAGCGTCAGTGCGGCCGCCAGCGTGGCGATGATCGCGAACGAGATCGTGAGGATCATCTCGCTGAACACCAGCGCCGCGATTCCGGTGACGAACAGGAAGGGCACCACGGCCGCGAGGTTGGTCAGCGTGCCGGCCGTGATCGCCGAAACGACCTCGGACGCCCCTTCCCGCGCCGCGTCCTCGGGCGACTCCCGCAGCCGCTCGCGGTGGCGGGCGATGTTCTCGAGCACGACGATCGCGTTGTCCAGCAACAGGCCGACCCCAAGCGCGAGACCACCCAGGCTCATGATGTTGAGCGTCAGGCCGCCCGCGCCCATCAGCGCGAAGGTCGCCATCAGCGCCACCGGAATCGACAGGCCGATGACGAAGCCCTTGCGCAGGCTGCCCAGGAACAGCAGCACCATTGCCATCGCCAGCGCCCCACCGAGCATTGCGGCCGCACCGACACTCGACACCGCTCCACGGATGAAGAAGGTGGGATCGCGGAACGGCCGGAATTCGATGTCGGGCGGGATGAACCCGCTGCGCGACAGGCGATCGAGCGTCGCGAGCACGGCGTCGGCGACCTCGACCGTATTCGTTCCCGTCATCTTGAACACCGACACCTGGGTCGACGGGATCCCGTTCAGGCGGGCAAACACCCGCTGCTCGCGATGCCCGTCTCGCACCTGGGCCAACTCGCCGAGACGGATCACACGTCCGACACCGTCCCGATCGGCCAGTGCGCCTTCGGAACCCACTTCGGGCGGCAGGCTCAGGAGCACGTTCGCGACCTCCGCTGCCGACGTGAAGAGCCCCTCGGTCTTGGCCACGACATCGAAGGTCGAAGACGTCAGCCGCCCGCCGGCAATGTCGACATTCTCGGCGGCAAGACTGCGCGCGATGTCGCCGAGACTCAGTCCATACGAGCGCATGCGCGCCTGGTCGACCTCGACGACCAGCTCCCGGGTCATGCCTCCGCTGGCCTCGACGGACGAAACGCCGGGCAGCGCAATGAGTTGCGGCAGCAGATGATTCTCGACCCAATCGCGAACCGCGACCTCGCTGCGCACGCTGGAGCTGAACCCACCTTCCCAGATCGCATTCTGGCCGGGGTCGAACTTGCGCAGTCGCGGCGGCTGCAGACCGGCCGGGAGCTGGGTCCTCGCCTGTTCGAGATAGCGTGCGGCATCCTGCAGTGCAAGATCGAGGTTGGTCCCGAACTCGAATCCGAGATCCACATCGACCCGCCCCTCGCTGGTACGACTCGTCACCCGCACGAGCTTCTCGGTCGCTGCAAGGTTGCGTTCCAGCACCCGGGTGACCTGCTCTTCGAGCACTTCGGGCGCCACGCCGGGGTGGTTCACCGTCACGCGGATCTGCGGATACTCGATCTCCGGCAGCAGATCGATCGGCAGGCGCTGCAGGAAGAAGAGCCCGATCACGAACACCACCGAGGCGATCGCCAGCGTGCCCACGGGGCGGCTGATCGACCACTGCGCCAGCACGCCGCGACGCGACGAAGAGCCACCCGGACCACTCACGAGCCTACCCTCCACCCGCTGCCCAATCTGCCGGAGCGCTCATGGCCGCATCTCGACGACCCGCACCGGCTGGCCGTCGCGCATCTCGATCGGATTGCTGGCAAGCACCTGCTCACCCGCCTGCAAGCCCGCCAGAATCTCCGTCCATTCGCCACGCGTGACCCCGGTCATGACCGTGCGACGAGTCAGAACGCCGTTCTCGATGACGAAGACGAAGCCGGATCCATCGGGCCCGCCCGATGCATCATTCCGTCCGACCGCGTGCGCGGGCACCCCGAGCGCGTCGGGCCGCGGATCGAGCTCGATCCGCGTACGGGCGAGAAAGCCCGGGCGTACGCCGCGCAGCCGCGCATCCGACTGCAGGGCCACCTCGACCGTCACCAGGCGGCTCGTCGCGTTCGCGACTGGTGCGATGCGACGCACGGTGCCATGAAGTTCGAGTTCGGGCAGGGCATCGAGACTCAGGCGCATCTTCTGGCCCGCGCCAAGGTGCACGACGTCCAGTTCCGAGACGCCGAAGCGCACCACCAGATCGTCGAGCGAAGCCAGCTCGAAGAGGGTGGCGTGTTCCTGCACGGCTTCACCCGGCTCGATCTGTCGCGCCGTGACGATCGCATCGAGCGGCGAGCTGATGCGGCCGAACTCGACACGTGTCCGCCACAGCGCCTGCTCGCTCTCGGCCACCTGCAGCGCGACCCGCGCAGCCTCGTGCTGCGCGACGCTGAGCATGCCGCGGCGGCGCAGGTCCGTGGCGCGCTGGTAGTCGAGCCGCGCCGAGTGTTCCTGGGCGCGGGCCCGGGCCAGTTCGGCAAGCGCTTCCGACATGTCGAGACGCGCCAGGACCTGACCCGCCACGACCGCAGCGCCCTCTTCGACCAGCACCTCTTCCACGGCCCCAGGCGTGCGTGCCGCCAGTCGAACCACGACCCGGGGCTCCACCGTCGCCGACAGGCTCACGCTGCGTGAGAGATCACGCGGCCGGATCTCGATTGCCGCCACTGGAGTACTGCGGACGGTCGTGTCCGGAGGGGGCTCGCCGCCGTTACCGCTGCCGCAGGCGCTCAGCGCGACGGCCACCGCCAGCCAGGCTGCAGCGAGCGAAGGCCTGCACGATTCTCCCTCCCGGATCCCTGCCGATTCAGCGGTCTGGCTCATTGAAGTGTCGATTCCCGGTAATGAAGGAGGGTCCATGGTCGAGTCCGCGTGCAGGCCCGCGCAAGGTCGCGAAACCCCAGCAGCGAACTGCCTTCGGCGCCATTCTAACCTCCCTCACGGCCCCACCTCCCGCCCCCGCAACGCGCACACGGCTCCCGTGCCCACTGGGCCACCTCATGCAGCCACTCGGATCCGGTTCGCGCCGATCCCGTGCGTTGCCGCTATAATTGCTGATTTTTAAGGTGCTCATGCAGGTTCTCCGAGGGATCCCCGAGCAAGCCCAATCGGCCTCGGTACTCACGATCGGCAATTTCGACGGGGTGCATCGCGGTCATCAGGCCTTGCTGCAATGGCTCGTCGGCAAGGCGCGCACGCTGGGGCTGCCGGCGACCGTGCTGACCTTCGAGCCGCACCCGCGCGAGTACTTTTCCCCGAACGACGCCCCCGCCCGGCTCGCCTCGCTGCGCGAGAAACTCCTTCTGCTGGCCGCCTGCGGAGTGGACCGCGTGCATGTGTGCCGGTTCGACGCCCGCTTTGCCGGGCTGACGGCACAGGAGTTCGTGGAGCGCTGCCTGGTGCGCGGACTCGGCGTACGCCACCTCATCATCGGCGATGATTTCCGTTATGGCGCCCGTCGCTGCGGCGACTTCGCACAGCTTCAGGCGGCCGGACGAGCCCTGGGGTTTGGTGTGGAAGCCATGCCGACCGTCGCGGACGACCTGACGCGGATCTCCAGCTCGGCCGTGCGCGCTGCACTCGCCGCCGGCGACATGGCCCGTGCCGCGGCTCTTCTCGGACGCCCCTACAGTATCGCCGGACGCGTCATGAGCGGCCGGCGTATCGGCCGCACACTGGGTTTTCCGACCGCCAACCTGCAGATGAAGCACCGCCGGCCCGCGCTCGCGGGCGTGTTTGCGGTCAGCGTCGAAGGGCTCGCCGAACGGCGCATCGCGGGGATCGCCAACATCGGCGTGCGCCCGACCCTGGGCGGCGGCGGTCGTCCGATCCTTGAGGTGCACCTGCTCGACTGGACACGCGACTGCTATGGCGCACACCTGCGCGTGCATTTCCTGAACAAGCTGCGCGATGAGACGCGTTTCGACTCGCTCGCGGCCCTCACCGAACAGATCACCAGGGACGCCGCACGCGCGCGCGACTGGTTTGCGCACAACCCCATTCAGAACTGAGGCCGGAACCGATCATGGCTGACTATAGAAAGACCCTGAACCTCTCCGACACGCCGTTTCCGATGCGCGGCAACCTGCCCAAGCGCGAACCGGGCTGGATCGCCGATTGGCAGGAACGCAAGCTCTACCAGCGCATCCGCAAGGCCTCGGCCGGGCGCCCGAAGTTCATCCTTCACGATGGCCCCCCGTATGCGAACGGCGACATCCACATCGGCCATGCGGTCAACAAGATCCTCAAGGACATCATCGTCCGCTCGAAGACGCTGGCCGGCTTC
>JAHDYG010000018.1:0-26098 GCA_023383815.1 Rhodocyclaceae bacterium | reverse complement strand
GGACTGCCACGGCCTGCCGATCGAGCACCAGATCGAGAAGCTGCACGGCAAGCATCTTCCCGCCGACCGTGCGCGCGAACTGTGCCGCGAGTTCGCGCAGACGCAGATCGAGCGCCAGAAGAAGGATTTCATCCGCCTGGGCGTACTCGGCGACTGGGACGACCCCTATCGCACGATGCATTTCTCGGCCGAAGCCAACGAGATCCGCGCGCTGGGCCGGATGTACGAAAAGGGCTTCCTGTTCAAGGGCCTCAAGCCCGTGAACTGGTGCTTCGACTGCGGCTCGGCACTCGCCGAAGCCGAGGTCGAATACCAGGACAAGAAGTCGCCCGCGATCGACGTCGGCTTTCCGCTCGAGGCCGCAGAGCGCGGCCGCCTCGCATATGCCTTCGGCCTCGATGCACTGCCCGAACAACCGGTATACGCCGTAATCTGGACCACCACGCCCTGGACGATCCCGGCCAACCAGGCGCTCAACGTCCACCCCGAACATGTCTACGAGCTGGTCGCGACCCCGAAGGGGCTGCTCATTCTCGCCGCCGAGCTGCGCCAGAGCGCGCTCGAGCGATTCGGGCTCGAAGGCCGGGTCCTCGCGGCCGCACAGGGGATCGCAATCGACCGGATCGCGTTCCGCCACCCGTTCTATGACCGCGTCTCGCCGATGCAACTCGGCGAATACGTCGCGACCGATGCGGGCACCGGCATCGTGCACAGCGCACCCGCCTATGGCCTGGACGACTTCATCACCTGCACGCGCTACGGCCTGCGCAACGAGGACATTCTGACTCCCGTGATGGGCGACGGGCGCTTTGCCGACGATCTGCCGTTTTTCGGCGGTCTGAACGTCTGGGATGCGAACCCGAAGATCTGCGACAAGCTCGCCGAGGTCGGCTGCCTCTTTGGCTCCGCCACGATCACCCACAGCTACATGCACTGCTGGCGCCACAAGACGCCGGTGATCTACCGCGCCACGACGCAGTGGTTCGTCGGAATGGATCGCCTGCCCGGGCGCGAGCGTGTCGAGCCGGGGGCTCCGACCCTGCGCGAGCTGGCCTTGAAGGCGGTCGAGGACACGCGCTTCTACCCCGCCTGGGGCAAGGCACGCCTGCACGCGATGATCGCCAACCGTCCCGACTGGTGCGTCTCGCGCCAGCGCAACTGGGGCGTGCCGATCCCCTTCTTCCTCCACCGCGAAAGCGGCGAGCCGCATCCACGCACGCTCGAACTGCTCGAAGAAGTCGCGCGCCTGGTCGAGCGCGAAGGCATCGACGCCTGGTTCCGGCTCGATCCGGTCAGCCTGCTCGGTGACGAGGCGGCGGACTACGACAAGATGAGCGACACCCTCGATGTCTGGTTCGATTCCGGGACGACGCACTGGAGCGTGCTGCGCGGCTCGCACGCCAACGAAAACCGCTGGCCCGCCGACCTCTACCTCGAAGGGTCGGACCAGCACCGCGGCTGGTTCCACTCCTCGCTGCTGACGGGCTGCGCGATCGACGGTCGCGCGCCCTACGAAGGCCTGCTCACGCACGGCTTCGTCGTGGATGGCCAGGGCAAGAAGATGTCGAAGTCCAAGGGCAACGTCGTCGCGCCGCAGGAAGTTTCGGACCGGCTCGGTGCCGAGATCCTGCGACTGTGGGTGGCTGCGACCGACTATTCGGGCGAACTGACGATCTCCAACGAGATCCTCGACCGCGTCGTCGAGGTGTATCGGCGCCTGCGCAACACCCTGCGCTTCCTGCTCGCGAACACGTCGGACTTCGACCCCGCGCGCAACGCCTTGCCCATTTCACAGTGGCTCGACATCGACCACTGCGCGCTCGCGCTGACGCGCCGTCTGCAGCAGCAGGTCACCGCCGACTACGAGCGCTTCGAGTTCCACAAGGTCGTGCAGGCGCTGCAGAACTTCGCCGCCGAGGACCTCGGTGCGTTCTACCTCGACATCCTCAAGGACCGTCTGTACACGACGGCGCAGGATTCGCTCCCCCGGCGCTCGGCGCAGTCGGCTCTGTGGCACATCACCCAGGCGCTGACGCGCCTGATGGCGCCGATCCTGAGCTTCACCGCCGAGGAGATCTGGCAGCTCGTCGGCGCCGGCGCCGAAGACAGCGTCATGCTCCACACCTGGCATGAACTGCCCGCCCGGGAAGACGAGGAAGCGCTGCTCGCGCGCTGGGCGCTGATTCGCGAAACCCGTGCCGAAGTCCAGAAGGCGCTCGAAGAACTGCGCACGGCCGGCCAGATCGGCTCCTCGCTCGCCGCGCAAGTCGCCATCCGCGCGGCCGGTGCGCGTTACGATGCCCTGGCGAGCCTCGGCGAAGATCTGCGCTTCGTGCTCATCACCTCCGCCACCCGCATCGAGCGGGTCGCCGACGAAGGGGCTGAGGGCATCGAGGTCGAGCCGTCGCCCGCGCAAAAGTGCGAGCGCTGCTGGCACTACCGCGAGGATGTCGGAACCGACCCCGAGCATCCGGCCCTGTGCGGGCGTTGCCATGACAACCTGTTCGGCCAGGGTGAGCTGCGCAGCCATGCGTGAAGCCGCCGCACGCCGCATCCACGGGCCTGAACCGGCCGCGGAGCGCGCATGAGCCTGCGCCTTGCGGCCTGGCTCGCGCTCGCGCTCGCGATCGTCGGGCTGGACCAGCTCACCAAGTGGTGGATGCTCGATCTGCTCGCGCCCGGCCGTCCGATTCCAGTCACCGGCTTCTTCCAGCTCGTACTGGTGCATAACCCGGGTGCGGCGTTCAGCTTCCTGTCCGATCAGCCTGGCTGGCAGCGCTGGTTCTTCACCGGCGTCGCGGTCCTGATCAGCGGCTGGCTCACCGCCCTGTTGCACCGGCACCAGCAGGAACTTCTACAGCCGCTCGCATTCAGCATGATCATCGGTGGTGCGATCGGAAACGTGATCGACCGCCTCGTGCACGGCGCGGTCGTCGACTTCCTGTATTTCCACATCGGCCGCTACGGCTGGCCAGCCTTCAACCTTGCCGATTCGGCAATCACGCTCGGCGTGATCCTGATGCTGTGGGCCCAGTTTCATCCGCCCGGCAGACCCTCCACTCCTTCGGAGAACCCATCGTGACCCAGACCGTCCAGCCCGACAGCCTCGTAACGCTGCATTACCGCATCGCACTGGAGAACGGCCAACCGCTGATCAGCACCTTCGAGGGTACGCCCGCGACCCTCCAGCTCGGCGCAGGCGAGCTCCTGCCGAGCCTGGAGCGCCTACTCGCAGGATTGAACGAAGGCTGCGAGCAGCTCTTCGTGCTCGAACCGGAGCAGGCCTTCGGAGCGCACCGGGCCGAGCTGATCGAGCGCGTCCGGCGCGAACACATGCCCGAAGAAGAGATCGAACCCTTGAGCATCATGGAGTTCCACGCCCCGGACGGTTCGCGCTATTCCGGCCTGGTGCGCGAGATCGACGCCGAGTCGGCGCTGATCGACTTCAACCACCCTCTGGCTGGCAAGCGGATCCGCTTCGAGGTCCGGATCATCGGAGTGATGTAGGAGCGCGACACACATGAACGACAAGGACGGCGAGGGCGAGATCCTGCTCGCTAACCCGCGCGGCTTCTGCGCCGGGGTCGAACGCGCGATCGACATCGTCGAACAGGCGCTGAAGCGTTTTGGCGCCCCGATCTACGTGCGCCACGAGGTCGTGCATAACAAGTTCGTCGTCGACGATCTGCGCAACAAAGGGGCGGTGTTCGTCGACGAACTCGACGAGGTGCCGGCGGGCGCGACGGTCATCTTCAGTGCCCACGGTGTATCCCGCGCCGTACGCGAGGAAGCCGAGCGGCGCGGCCTGCGCGTGTTCGATGCGACCTGCCCGCTGGTCACCAAGGTGCACCTCGAGGTATCGCGGATGCGCGAACAGGGGCGCGAGATCGTGATGATCGGGCACCGCGGCCATCCGGAAGTCGAAGGGACGATGGGACAGGTGCCCAGCGGCATCCATCTCGTCGAGTCGGCCGCCGATGTCGCGAGCCTGCGGGTTGTCGATCCCGATCGCCTCGGCTATGTGACGCAGACCACCCTGTCGATGGACGATGCGCGCGCGGTCGTCGATGCCCTCAAGGCCCGCTTCCCGAAGATCGCGGGTCCGAAGAAGGACGACATCTGCTACGCGACCCAGAACCGGCAGGACGCGGTGAAGTTCATGACGCCGCAGGTCGATGCGATCCTCGTCGTCGGTTCGGTCAACAGCTCGAACTCCAACCGCCTGCGCGAAGTCGCAGCGGTGCGCGGCATCCCGGCGTGGCTCGTCGACAATGCCGAGGCAATCGATGCCCAATGGCTGGAAGGTCGCCGGCGGATCGGCGTCACGGCAGGCGCATCGGCACCCGAAGTGCTGGTCGAAGCCGTCATCGCGCGGCTGCGTGCGCTCGGCATCCGCACGGTTCGCACGCTCGACGGCACCCCGGAAAATGTCGTCTTCCCGCTCCCGAAGGAGCTTCAGGACCCGTTCTGAACGCCCACCTTCCGGACGCTCAGAGGTGTTCGCCGAGGATGCGGCGGTAGAACTCGTGAAAGTGCTGCATGCCGTCCTCGAACGGTGACTGGTAGGGGCCCACCTCGTTGCGGCCCTCCAGATACAGCGCACGGCGGCCCCGATCCATGCGCTCGCCGATGTCGTCGTCCTCGATCGCGGTCTCCAGGTAGGCGGCCTGCTCGGCCTCGACGAACTCGCGCTCGAACGCAGCGATCTCTTCCGGATAATAGAACTCGACGACATTCGTCGTGCGGTCGATCGCGGTCGGCAGCACGGTACTCACGACCAGCACGTGCGGATACCACTCGACCATCACGTTCGGATAGTAGGTCAGCCAGATCGCGCCATGCGGAGGCATCTGGCCACGGTACAGATCGAGCACGGCCTGGTGCCAGCGCGCGTAGGCGGGCGAACCGGGCTTCTGCAGGGATCCGATTCCGACCCTCTGCACCGAATACCACTCGCCGAACTGCCAGGTGAGATCGCGGCAGGTGACGAAGCGCCCGAGCCCCGGATGGAAGGGCACGACGTGGTAGTCCTCCAGATACACCTCGATGAAGGTCTTCCAGTTGTACTTGCACGGGTGGATCTCGACCCGGTCGAGCGTGTAGCCGGAAAAATCGAGGTGCCGTGCCAGTTCCATGCCGGCCAGATCCGCCGCGGGCGAGCGCGGACCGCGAAAGAGCAGCCCGTTCCACTCCTGCAGGGATTCGCGGCGCAGGTTCAGGCACGGATTCTCGGGAAAGTGCGGCGCGCCGAGCAGTTCACCCTTCTGGTCGTAGGTCCAGCGGTGCACCGGACACACGATGCGCTCGGTCTTGCCCGAGCCCTGCAGCATGATGGCCTGCCGATGCCGGCACACGTTCGACAGCCGGTGCACGCCGTCCTCGCTGCGCAGGAGCAGCGCAGAGTGGTCGAGCCATTCGAGCGAGCGGTAGCTGCCGACCTCGGGCACCATCAGCGCGTGGCCGACATAGCCCGGTCCGTCTTCGAAGAGGAGTTTCTTTTCCAGTTCGAAGATCCTGTCGTCGAAATACGCGGAAACGGGTAGCTGCGAAACCCCCGCCGCAAGGGCTGCGCCGGACGCAATGTCGGACATTCCCGACCCCCTCCATGAAGACCGGAATATTCCGGACAAGCGACCTTTGAGTTTATTGGAAAAGCCGTTTGACCACCAGTCGGGCGATCGGGTATGTTCCGTCCTTTACCGTAAAGCGCGCCCCCAATGACCACAACGGCTTCATCGCCCGAGTCGTTCGAGTCGGCCATCGGCGAACTCGAGCGTCTCGTGCAGGAGATGGAAACCGGTTCGATCCCGCTGGAGCAGGCGCTCGCCAACTACCAGAGGGGCATGAGCCTCCTGAAGGCCTGCCGGAAGACGCTCGAGGATGCCGAGCTGCGCGTGAGCCAGCTCGAAGCGGGCGAGCTGATTCCGCTCGATCCGCCCTCTTCGGCCGGGAGCGACGCATGAGCGGATCCGGCTTCCAGGTCTGGATGGGCAGCATTCAGGAGCGAACCGAGAAGGCGCTGGCCGATCTCCTGCCCGATGCCGCCATCGCGCCGGCGCATCTGCACGGTGCGATGCGCTACGCCGCACTCGGGGGCGGCAAGCGCGTGCGGGCCCTGCTCGCGCATGCCGCCGGGGAGCTGACCGGCGCTGCGGCCGATTCGCTCGACCGCGTCGCCTGTGCGGTCGAACTGATCCACGCCTATTCCCTCGTGCACGACGACATGCCCTGCATGGACGATGACGTCCTGCGCCGCGGCAAGCCGACCGTTCACGTCGAGTACGACGAAGCGACGGCCCTGCTCACCGGCGACGCACTGCAGACGCTCGCCTTCCAGATCCTGGCCGAACGGCCGCTCGGCCCATCTGCCGCCGAGCAGCTCGACATGATCACGCTGCTCGCACGCGCCGCGGGTTCGCGCGGAATGGCCGGGGGCCAGGCCCTCGATCTCGCCGCAGTCGGTCAGCAGATCTCGCGCGAGGAACTGGAATTCATGCATCTGCACAAGACCGGCGCACTGATCCGCGCTTCGGTCCTGCTCGGCGCGCGCTGCCACGCCGGCCGCGACGACCCGATGCTCGAACCACTCGACCGCTTTGGCAAGCTCGCCGGCCTGCTGTTCCAGGTCGTCGACGACGTGCTCGACGCCCAGTCCGATACGGCCACGCTGGGCAAGACCGCCGGCAAGGACGCCGACCACGACAAGCCGACCTACGTCAGCCTGCTCGGCCTTGCCGAAGCCCGTGCACTGGCCGAATCACTGCTCGCCGAGGCGCAGGCCGCCCTCGCACCGCTGGGCCCGTCAGCCGGCCGGCTGGCCGAACTGGCCGCGTTCATCGTACACCGCAAGTTCTGAATCCGCCTTTTCGCGCCCCGACGCCCGCCATGTCTGCCTACCCCCTGCTTCAGAGCATCGACTCACCGGCCGACCTGCGCAAGCTGGACCGTCGCGAACTGCCGGCCCTCGCACGCGAGCTGCGGGCCTTCCTGATCGAATCGGTCTCGCAGACCGGCGGCCACCTGTCGTCCAACCTCGGCACGGTCGAACTGAGCATCGCGCTGCACTACATCTTCGACACCCCGGAAGATCGCATTGTCTGGGACGTCGGCCACCAGACCTACGGCCACAAGGTGCTCACCGGACGGCGCGAAGCCATGCGCGGCCTGCGTCACTGGGGCGGCATCTCCGGCTTTCCGCGCAGGTGCGAAAGCGAGTACGACACCTTCGGCACCGCCCACTCGTCGACCTCGATCTCGGCCGCACTGGGCATGGCGGTTGCCGCACGCGACCGCGGCGACCCACGGCGCTGCATCGCAGTCATCGGCGACGGCGCAATGTCGGCCGGGATGGCCTTCGAAGCGCTCAACAACGCCGGCGATACGCGCGACATCAACCTGCTCGTGATCCTCAACGATAACGAGATGTCGATCTCGCCGCCGGTCGGCGCGCTCACGCGCATCCTCGCGCGCATGCTGTCCGGGCGGACCTTCAACGCCGCACGCCGCGCCGGCCAGAAGGTACTCGGCATCGCGCCGCCGGTGCTCGATTTCGCGCGCAAGGTCGAGGAACACGTCAAGGGGCTGATCACGCCCGGAACCCTCTTCGAGGAGTTCGGCTTCCATTACTACGGCCCGATCGACGGCCATGATCTGGACGCACTGATCCCGACCCTGAGCAACCTGCGCCAATTGCCCGGCCCGCACTTTCTCCACGTCGTGACATGCAAGGGTCAGGGCTACAAGCTCGCCGAGGCCGACCCGATCCTCTACCACGGCGTCTCGCGCTTCGACCACACGGCCGGGATCAAGCCCGCCGCAGCGGCCGGCAAGCCCAGCTACACGCAGATCTTCGGCGACTGGCTGTGCGACATCGCAGCGCAGGATGAACGGGTCATCGGCATCACCCCGGCAATGCGCGAAGGATCCGGGATGGTGCGCTTCGCCGAGGAGTACCCCGACCGCTACCACGACGTCGGGATTGCCGAGCAACACGCGCTGACCTTCGCTGCCGGACTCGCCTGCGAAGGCCTCAAGCCGGTTGTCGCGATCTACTCCACCTTCCTGCAGCGCGCCTACGATCAGCTGATCCACGACATCGCGCTGCAGAACCTGCCGGTGATGTTCGCGATCGACCGCGCCGGGCTGGTCGGCGCCGACGGCGCGACCCACCACGGGGCCTTCGACCTTTCGTATCTCGCCTGCATTCCCAATCTGGTGATCATGGCGCCGGCCGACGAGGACGAATGCCGCCAGATGCTCTACACCGCCTACCGGCACGAAGGTCCGGCGGCCGTGCGCTACCCACGCGGCACAGGGCTCGGGGCCGAGGTCCGGCGCGAGATGAGCGCGCTGCCGGTCGGCAAGGCCGAAGTGCGGCGCAAGGGGCGCAAGGTCGCGCTGCTCGCTTTCGGCAGCCTGCTCGGACCGGCGCTCGAAGCCGGCGAGGCACTGGATGCGACGGTGGTCAACATGCGCTTCGTCAAGCCGCTCGACGAAGACTGCGTGCGCGAGCTGGCCGAGCACCATGAGCTTCTCGTGACGCTCGAAGAGAACGCGGCGATCGGCGGCGCCGGCTCGGAAGTCGCGCGCGTCGTCGAAGCCCGCCGGCAGCGCCCCGCCGTGCTGCGGCTCGGACTGCCCGACCGCTTCATCGACCACGGCGATCAGGCGCAGTTACTGAAATCCGTAGGGCTCGATCGGGACGGCATCCTGGCAGCGATTGCGCGCTTCAATGACGACAATAGTTGAGTAAATTTGTCGGAATCGATACGATTTCCACGGTTCCGCACCCCCGACCCCGAAGCACACAGAGAACAGAAAGAGAAATCCGACCATGAAACCCGTAGACGCGCATGCGATTGCCGACGTCCAGAGCGCCCGCGACAGCCGGCAGCTCGCGATCAACAAGGTGGGGATCAAGTCGATCCGCCACCCGGTCAAGGTGCGCGACCGCAGCGGCGGCGTGCAGCACACGGTCGCAGTGTTCAACATGTACGTCGGCCTGCCCCACAACTTCAAGGGCACCCACATGTCGCGCTTCGTCGAGCTGCTGAACGGACCCGACCACGAGATCTCGGTCGAGTCGTTCGAGCCGATGCTGCGCGAGATGGTCAAGCGGCTGGAAGCCGAGACCGGCCACGTCGAGATGACCTTCCCGTACTTCGTCAACAAGTCGGCACCGGTCTCGGGCGTGAAGAGCCTGATGGACTACGAGGTCACCTTCACCGGCGACATCGCCGAAGGCGGCCTCTACACCTTCACGATGAAGATCGTCGTGCCGGTGACGAGCCTGTGCCCATGCTCGAAGAAGATCTCCGAGTACGGCGCCCACAACCAGCGCTCGCACGTCACCGTCACCGCGACGCTCAGCGACCACCTGTGGATCGAGGAGATCGTCCAGCTCGTCGAGGGTCAGGCCTCGTGCGAGGTCTATGGCCTGCTCAAGCGCCCCGACGAGAAGTACGTCACCGAGCGCGCCTACGACAACCCGAAGTTCGTCGAGGACATGGTGCGCGACGTCGCCGGGCTCCTCAACGATGAGCCGCGCATCAGCGCCTTCGCGGTCGAATCCGAGAACTTCGAGTCGATCCACAACCACTCGGCCTACGCGATCATCGAACGCGACAAGCGCACGAGCGCCTGAGACCGCGCACAACGCGCCGGTCGGCGCCCTCCCGCGCGACGGGTCCGGGTCGAAGCGTCGCCGCGGCTTACCCGGAGCGACGCAACCCGGCCCGGCCCGGCGCCAGCGCCCCGGCGCTGACTCCGCGCGCCAACAGATCCTCCGGCACCCCGGAATCCGCGATCAATGCTGCCGCAAGCCGCCCCATCGCCGGCGAGGTCTGGATGCCGTAGCCGCCCTGCCCGGCCAGCCAGTAGAAGCCCGGCGCCGCCGGATCGAAGCCCGACACCGGCAGGCCGTCACCGAAGAAGCTCCGCAGGCCGGCCCAGGTCGAGGCCGGCCGCTGCACTTCGATCGCCGTCGCCGTCGTGAAGCGGTCGATCGCGATCGCAATGTCCAGGTCCTCCGGCTGCACGTCCTGCGGCACCGTCGGGGTCTCGTCGGCCGGCGACACCAGCAGGCGTCCGGCATCGGGCTTGAAGTAGTAGCCCTCGCCGACCGTCGACACCATCGGCCAGCCCCCGACTCCGAGCGCCGGGTCGACCTCGACCGTCAGCGCCGTGCGCCGCTTCGGCACCAGCCCGAGCGGTGCAACGCCCGCCAGACGTGCAAGCTCGTCGGCCCACGCGCCGGCCGCATTGACGACGACGCCGGCCTCGAACACGCGACCGCTCCGGTCGGCAAGCCTCCAACGTGCGCCGTCGCGCTGGATCGACACCACCTCGGCATCGGTGACGAGTTCGCCCCCCGCCCGCCGGAACTGGCGCACGAAGCCCCACAGCAGCGCATGCACGTCGATGTCCATCGCGGCCGGCTCCAGCGCCGCCGCCACCGCCGCCGCGGGCTGCAGCACCGGCACCCGTTCGCGGGCCTGGGTCGCGCTCAGCGCTTCGAGCGCCACCGTCCCACCGGCCTCGCGGATGAACCGCGCCAGCTCTGGCTCTTCTCCCGCCGCAGCGACCATCAGTACGCCCCGCGGCGTGAGCAAGGGATGCTCGGCAAAGCCATGCGGAGGTGACTCCAGAAAAATGCGACTCGCCGCAGTCAGCGCACGGATCAAAGGCGGGCCGTAAGTCTCGGTGAACATCGCCGCCGAACGCCCGGTGCTGTGGTAGCCGGGCTGCGTCTCGCGTTCGAGCAACACGACGCGCTGCCCGGCCTGCGCCAGAAAGTACGCCGCAGAGGCTCCGGCGATCCCGCCGCCAACAATCACGACATCGCCCACTGCGCTCACCTGGGTCATGCGCACTCCTCCGGAAAAGATGCTGATTCTACGGAAAGGGCGAGGGAATACGCTCACTCCGAGCGGCGCTCGGGTCCGTGGTAGCGGGCCTGCGCGACGAGCCGGGCGCGAACCTCGGCGAGGTTCGCCGGGCGCACCGAAAGCAGCCGGGCAATGTGTCCGCTCAGATGCGCGCAGCCCACGCTGGCCCCGGCGATGACGGACGGGCCGACGCCAGCGGGCGCCCGCACGTGGCCGCCGAAGTCCGCCTGCGCCGTGGCGAGATGCGAGATCTCCTCGACGGCACATCGCGCATCGCCGGTCATGCGCAGCACGCCGGGAATCGCCGCCGGCCACACAGGCCCGCCGCGCGCCGGCGTCGCCGCGCACAGCACCACCCCGGCCGCCAGCGCCCGTTCGCAGGCGTGCGCCAGGGCCGGGTGCTCGCGCGCCAGACCGAGACTGAGATTGATCAGCTCCGCCCCTTCATCCACGAGCCAGTCGATCGCCGTGGCGATCCGTGACGGGGTCGTGGCGAGGCGCTCGCCGAACACCTGGGCATTGAGCAGATGCGCCTGCGGGGCGAGTCCGGCAATGATCCCCGCGATCGCGCTGCCGTGCCCGAGCCGGTCCGCGACGACCGTACCCGACGCCCCTCCCTCTGGCCCGGCAACGAAGACCCGCGCCGCGACGACGCGAGCCGCGAGCGCCTCGGGCAAGCCGCTGTCGACCACGCCGACGCGCGGCGCACGCTCAGCCACGGCTCACCCCGGACGCTGCATCTTCGGCCAGCAGGCGCCCGTCCCGCAGATTCCAGCGCAGATCGCAGCCTGCCAGGGTGACGGCGCGGTGGCTGATCAGGATGCGGGTGCGCCCGGCGAAGAGGCGATCGACCTCGGCGATCACCTGCCGCTCGGTCGCCTCGTCGACCGCCGAAGTCGCCTCGTCCAGCACCAGCACCGCCGGGCGCTGCAGCAGCGCCCGCGCAATCGCGATGCGCTGGCGCTGGCCGCCGGAGAGCGACTGCCCGCGCTCGGCGAGCGGGGTCGCGAGCCCTTGCGGCCACTGCGCGACGAGTTCCCCCAGTTGCGCCGCTTCGATCGCCTGCCGCAGCTCGTCATCGCTCGCCTGCGGCGCAGCGTAGCGCACGTTGTCAGCCAGCGATCCGCGAAACAGCACGATGTCCTGGCTCACCACCGCAATCGCGCGGCGCAGCGATGCGAGGTCGAGCCGGCGCAGGTCGATGTCATCGAGGCGCACCGTACCGCCCTGCGGGTCGTAGTGGCGTTGCAGGAGATCGACCAGCGTGCTTTTTCCGGCCCCCGAAGCGCCGCTCAGCGCGACCTTGCACCCGGCCGGAATCCGGGCGCTCGCCCCGCTGAGCACTTCGGCCTCCTGGCCGGGATGGCGGAACACGACCCGGTCGAACTCGATCTCGCCGCGCAGCGCACCGTCCAGCCGCATCGCTTCGACCGGAACCGTCACCTCGGGCTGCGCCTCGCGCAGCGCACGCACCCGCGCGAGGCTCACGCTCATGCGCTGGATCGCGACGTACAGGCCCAGCAGGCTGTTGACCGGCCCCACGGCCATGCCCAGATAGGTCGAAAACGCGATCAGCGCGCCGAGCTGCCACTGCCCTTCGATCACCCACCAGCCGCCGATCAGGAAGGCTGCCGCACGCGTGAGCGAGGTCAGCGTGCCCGGCACGGCATGCGTGAAGAACTCCGTCACCTGCAGCCGCAGGAGATCGCCGAGATAGCGATCGTTGAGGCTGCCCAGGCGGTCGGCCTCGCGCCGCTCCTGGCCGGTCGACTGCACGAACTTCATCGCCGGCAGCGTTTCGACGAGAAAGCTCGATACATCCGCCGAGCGCTCGCGCAGCGTGCGCGCACGTTCGGCCACCCGCGTACGCATGCGGCGCAGCCACAGCGCTTCGAGCGGCACCAGCACCAGCACCAGCAGCGCAAGCTGCGGCGACAGCGCGACGAGCAGCACCAGCGCCCCGATGAGACCGATCAGGCTGCTGACCGCCGAGAACAGGCCATCGAGGGCAAAACGCTGGATCTCGGCCACGTCGCCATCGAGCCGCGACAGCAGGTCACCCGTGCGGTTGCGCCCGAAGAAGGCGGGCGAGAGCGTCTGCAGATGCGCATACACGTCGCTTCGCAGCGCGAACAGGATGCGCGCCGAAAGCCGGGTATGGAGATAGCGATTCACCCCCGCCAGCGCCGTCGCAACAATGCCGGCCAGGATCATCGCCCCCGCGACCGTCACCAGCACGCGGTAGTCGCGCGCAAGCAGGCCCTCGTCGATCAGGAGCTTGACGAACCAGGGCTGCGCCAGCACCAGCGCCGACCCGAGCAAGGACAGCGCCATCAGCCCCGCAATCGCAGCCCGGTGCGGGCGCACGAACCCATAGAGCCACGCGAACCCTGCCTGCAGCGATTCGCGCTCCGCGCCCTGCACCGCCCGCGCCAGCCAACCCGGCATGTCTGCCCCGATCTCGGAAAAGCCTATGAATAGCAGAAAACACGCCGCTCCGGCTCGATCGGATACAACGATCGCACGCCAGCACCGGGCCGCCGCCCGCAGCCGCACACGAAGCGCACGCCGGATCGAACGCGAACCCGTGCGCAAACACACTCGTCACAGCCAGGACGGAGCGCATAAAATGCCGAACGATTCACCCAAACGGAATAGACATGGACGATCACACGCTGCAGCACGGGCTTCCCGAAACGGTCCATTCCCTCTCCCCGGCAACCGAAGCACACCCCTGGCCGCGTCAGGCCGAGGTTGAAGCGTTCTTCGGGCCGGTCGGCGGTGGACAGGCGCCGCTTCTCCTGCCCTTTCCCTTGCGCCTCGCCTGGGAAACCACCCGACTCGTGCCGCGCATCTCGCTGCACCGCAAGGTCCACGCATCGGCCGCCCGCTGTTTCGAGCAGATCGCCGCCGCCTATGACGCCGACGCCCGTCACGAACTCGGCCTCGATCTTTTCGGCGGCAGCTTCAACGTCCGCAAGATGCGCGGCGGCGAGCGCTGGTCGCTGCACGCCTGGGGCATCGCAATCGACTTCGACCCCCTGCGCAACAACCTGCGCTCGACCCACGCCACGGCCCGCCTCGCGCACCCCGACTGTGAAGCCTTCTGGCAGATCTGGGAGCGCGAAGGCTGGATCTCGCTCGGCCGCAGCCGCGACTACGACTGGATGCATGTGCAGGCGGCAAGACTGTGATCCGCCGCCCGGCACCTGCGATGTAGCTTCGGTCTCTCCGGGCAGACCAACCCGGCGTCTAGTCCTTCAGCCGCCTCGCCACCCGCAGGTCCGACGTCGACATGTCGCCCGGCAGTTCTATCGAGCCGATCTTCTTGAGGGTTTCGGCGTCGTGGATCGAGATGTCGTTGGCGGCACCGCCGACGAAGATCTTGCGCCCGTCCGAAGTGATGTTCAGGTTGTAGTAGGTGTGCGGCATCGGCTCGACGGCGAGCGTCTTCTGGTTGCGCAGGTCGTGCTTCGAGAGCTGGTTGAAGCTGCCGAACAGGATGTCCGGGTTGGTCGGGTCGGTGATGAAGTTGAAGACGATGAACTCGAAGGGCACGATCTCGCGCTGCTCGGCCTTGCCGGTCTTGAGGTCGACGCGGCTCATGCCCCACCACCATTCGGCGGTTTCCATGTTCTGCGTTTCGTCGGTGAAGCGCGCGGTGACGTAGGGCATGATGTACTCGGCGGCCTGCTCGCCCTGTGAGTGCATTGCGAAAGCATCGGGCGTGAGCCACTGCGGGCCGCGGTCCCAGTTTGCGAGCGCGGTGACGACGCGGGTGGCGCCGGTCCTCGGGTCGATCGCGGTGACGTCGGCGCCGCCGAGGATCACTTCGCCCGTCTGCGTCGCGGCGATCTTGGTAATCCGCCGGCTCACCGGGAAGCTCTTCAGGAGCGGCGCATCGAGCCCGCCGGAGGTGCTGTAGACCGCGAGCCGCGGCTCCATGACCTCGAAGCGGTCGGGCAGCAGCCGCACCGGGTTCTGCACCGTGTAGAGCTCCTTGCCGTCGGCGCTGACGGTGACCGACTGGAAGGTCTTGACGCGGATGTTGTCCTTCGACTGGCGGGCCGAGAACACGACCTTGCAGTCGGTGATGTCGATCCCGTACACGTCTTCCCACAGGTTGCTCAGCACGTAGGCCACGCGTCCGTCGGGCGAGGGGGCAATCGAGCCCGAGCCGAATTTTCCGGGGATATCGCAACTGCGCAGGATCGCATGCGAAGCCATGTCGATCACGTGCAACTGGCCGGGGCGCGTGACCGTGAGCAGGTATTCCTGGGTCACCGGCGCCGCAGCAGCAGCCACGGCCGAAGCCGCAAGCAGCGCCCCCGCCACCGCGCGGACCGCCGCACCGGTCGAGGTCTGGAGAATCTTGAAAGGCATGTGGGCCGCTCCCGCTCAGTCGTTGTCTTCGAAAATGCCGTCGAGCTTGCGCCAGTCGCGCATCGCGGCATCGGCGCCCTGACCCCAGTCCGGGTGGCTGCTCATCGTGTCGGGCACCTGGGCCGGCCACCAGCAGGCGTCGGCGCAGCCGTAGAGGTCGGCTTCCATCGGCTGGCACAGCGAGGCCATGCCGCCGAACGCATCGATCTCCCAGCCGGGGTCGACGGTCGCGGTACAACCGACCACGGTCTGCATCGCGACGACTTCCTCGATCTCGCCGGAGCCGGCGGCCTCGTCAATCTGCCGCGCCTTGTGGTTGATGGACTTGAGATGTTTCATTCAGGCACCCTTTCTCGGAGTGATGTGCGTTTCGAAATAGGCGGGACTGGCCTCGGCGATGCGTGCGTAGATGCCGATGCCGAAATCGATCCATTCGCGCAGCAGGTCGCAGTAGTGGTAGGCCGGGTGGGCGGCGTCGCCGTAGCGGGCGTGACTCTCGTGGTAGCAGCCGCCCGAGCACAGGTTGCGGATGCGGCAGGTCTGGCAGCCGGTGCCGCTGCGATCGAGCCGCTTCTCGATGAAGGCGGCCAGACGCGGGCGGTCGATCCCCTGATCGACGTCCCCGAAGCGCGGCAGGCCGGATCCGGTGAAGCGGTGGCACAGATTCAGCCCGCCCTCGTGATCGACCGCAAGCAGCGCAACCCCGGCACCGCAGGGGAGCATCTTCTTGTTGCCGGCGTGCAGATCGCCGAGCAACTGGTGCAGGTTCGCAAAGCCGAGGCTGCGCCCGGCCAGGGCCGCGTCGAGATAGCGGTGCCCGAGCCGGCGCAGGCCGGCGAACACGGTGGCCAGTTCATCGGGCGGCAGGTTGAAGGCAGCGATGTCGCCCGAACTCACCGGCCCGAAGCCGACCTCATGGAAGCCGACCTCGCGGTGCAGATGGTCGAAGATCGCCTCGACATCCGAGACCCCGCGCGTGAGGGTGACGCGGCAACCGACCGGCCGCGCGGTGTAGCTCGCAAGCAGCATGTCCACCTTGCGCCGCACGACATCGTAGGTGCCCTGCCCGCCGACGGTGCGCCGGTTGCGGTCATGCAGCGCGCGCGGCCCGTCCATCGACACCGTGAGTCCGAAGCGGTGCGCGTTGAACCAGTTGATCAGCGCCTCGTTGAGCAGGGTCGCATTGGTCGTGAGCGTGAAATCGACCTTCGCGCCGGCCGCGGCGAACCGCGGTTCGCTCCAGTCGACGATGTCGCGGATCAGCTCGATGTTGGTCAGTGGTTCGCCGCCGAAGAAGACGAGGTTGTAGCGCGGTTGGCCGGGCGACTCGCGCAGCAGCATCTCGATCGCCCGCTGGGCCGTCTCGCGCGTCATGCGCTGTCCGCGCGCCGGCGTGGCGAGGTCTTCCTTGTAGCAGTAGCTGCAGCTCAGGTTGCAGCCGGTATTGACGTTGAGCACCAGCGTGGTGAGGGGAAAGCGCGTCACCGGCCGTGGCTCGGGGTTGAGCCGCGCGTGCCCGCCGCGCTCGACCAGGATCTCCAGGCTCAAGAGCTCGTCCACCGCCTCGGCCACCGCAGCGCGCCCGTACTGCGGCACGAGCAGTTCGTGCACCCGGCCGGCGTCCTCGACCCCGTCGCGCTCGAGCAGCCCGATCAGATCGCGGCTGACGCCGTCCAGTTCGAACAGCGCGCTGCTCGGCACATGGAACAGCATCGTCCGCGCATCGACGTCGACGCGATGCAGGTTGGGCCGGACGAGTTCGAGGGTTCCGTACGTCATGGCGCGAACGCCCTCAATCCAGCACGCGGCGCACGAAATCGGGGACCGCGACGAGCAGGTTCGCGTCCGCGCGGACCGCAGCCCCGGCGCCGTCATCGGCCGTCGCCACCACCTTCAGCATTCCGACATTGTTGGCCGACATGTGGCGCTTCGGGTTGGGGGCCGCGTCGCCCGGCGTGAACACGCCATGGGCGTCGATGGCACCGGCGAAGAGGTGGTCCTTTTCCTTCTCGGCCGCCTCGTTCGCCGGTTCGATCGCCCACTGGACCGGCACGTGGCCAAGCCGCAGGTCATCCTCCGTGCCGGGCTTGCCGTCCGGCCCGGCGGCATAGCCTACGGCCCGGAACACGACCGGCACCTTTTCCATCTGCGCCGCCGGATCGCCCTCGGTGCCCCCGATGCGGGCCAGTGCATCGGCGGGCGAGACCTCGATCCGCGCGATCCGGTCATACACCGCCAGCAGGCCAGGGCCCGCGGCAGCGCCGACCTTGACGTCGCGCAGCCCGGGCGCCCCGGCCGCCTCGGCGAGCACGACGATGCGCTCGGGCGAACGCGACACGACCTCGACGATGCGCACCCCCTCGCCGAGCGAGAGTTCGCCGTCGAGCCGGCTCCCGATCACCGTGAGGGTCGCCCGCGCGCCACTGCGCAGATGCGCAGGCAGGACTGCGATCACGTTCGCCGTGTCCGACTCGCGCACCGCGCGCAGCTCGCCTCCGACCGACCGTGCATCGCGCCCGAACTGGCGTCCGGCCATGCTCTGCCCGTCGGCCGAAGCGGCCAGCACCTGACGCATGCGCACACCATCGACGGTGAGCGCGGCACGCCATTCGTAGCCGGTATACACCGTTGCCGTCCCTTCACCACGCATCGGCGAGCCATCGAGGTAGCGCCCGTCGAGCGTCACCGCAAAATGGTCGGCAGCGGCCGGCGTGGCCTTCATGCGGGCATCGAATTCACCCTTGCCGGGCACGTAGCCGATCACCCGCCACGAACCGCCCAGATCGGGCTTGGCCGCCTTCTGCCAGTTCTGCCAGGCCTCGGAGACGAGCGGAAAATCCTTCGCGAGCTGCGGTGCCGTTTCGTTGAGCGCAAGCTGCATCCACGGGCGGTCGCGCGACATTGCGTGCAGTTCGAGCGTCGGATGCTGTCCCATGTGGAAGTGGATCAGCAGGCGCCACTCCTCCTCGCTGCGCCGCTGCAGCGCGAAGCGCGCGCCCGAATGGCAGCGTGCGCACATCTGGGTGTAAGCCGGATCGAGCGACTCGACGCGGTTGACGTCCTGCTCCAGCAGGTAGCGCCACGGTGCGGCCTCCTCCGGCGCGAGCCCTTGGCGGTCGGCAAGGTGCTTGATCAGCACGCGCTTCTCGTCGGCCGACAGTTGCAGGCCGCGATGGTGCTGCATGCGGTTGAGCGTCATCTGCCAGCCTTCTGGGCTCTTGCGCTGGCCGCTGATGCGCGAGAACTTCGCATCGGCACCGGCTTGTTCGGTGTGACAGGACAGGCAGCGCTCGCGGATCAGTGCGACCCCGTCCGGGGATGCGGCCGCGGCCGGACTCACCAGCCCGACCCCGAGCGCAAGACCGGCGATCGCCGTTGCAGTGCGGAAAAACTCTTTGTTGATCAAGGCCATGACTCCTTAGTCCGGACGCTCGAGAAATCGGCTTGCGGTCGGATGCGAACGACGCACCCTTCACTTGACTGCGAAAATTTACTCGGGCAGGGTGAATGAACTTCCGGCCAATTGTGCTAAGTTGTGCCGAGTTGTAACAGACTGGACACAATTTAACGCCCGGCGAGTCCCTTCGCTCCGGTCCGGATGCCTCTTGGATGAAACCATGTCGACCGCCCCATCGCGTCCCTTGCACATCCTGATCGTCGAGGACGACGTTGCCTCGCGCACGCTGCTCGTGAGCTATTTCCGCAAGGAAGGCTACCGCATCAGCGAGAGCGGACGCGCCGACGATCTCGTGCAGCGCGTCGAGCGCGAGCAGATCGACCTCATCCTGCTCGACATCAACCTGCCCGGCAAGGATGGCCTGACGCTGACGCGCGAGCTGCGGGCTGCCTCGCGGGTCGGGATCATCCTCGTGACCTCGAAGGGCGACGAGATCGACCGCATCGTCGGCCTCGAACTCGGCGCGGACGACTACGTCACCAAACCCTTCAACCCGCGCGAGCTGCTGGTGCGGGCGAAGAACCTGCTGTGGCGCGTCGCCGATTCACGCGTGGCCGGCCAACAGACGGCAGCGAACGGCGTGTGGCGCTTCAACGGCTGGACGCTCGACAGCCATCGGCGCCACCTGACCGGGCCGATCGGGCAGTTCGAACGCCTGCCGCAGGGCGAATACAAGCTGCTGCACGCGCTCATCACCCGCCCCGGCCAGGTGCTCTCGCGCGACCAGCTGATGGACGCGATCCATGACCGAGAGTGGACGCCGAACGATCGCTCGATCGACGTGCTCGTCGGGCGCCTGCGGCGCAAGCTCGACGATGATCCGTCCGCGCCCGAGCTGATCCTGACCGCTCATGGCGCCGGCTACCTCTTTGCCGGAGTGGTCGAAGCCGGCCATGGCTGAACCCGGCCCCTTCACGGTCGTCGAAACGCTGCACCAGGGGCGCACAGGCGCAGTGAGCCGGGTCCGGCTCGACGCCTCCGAGCGCACGGCGATCCTGAAACAGCGTCACCGCAGGCTGTGTTCCGAAGCCGAGCTGGAACGGCTGCACAACGAACACAAGGTACTCGCCGGGCTCGATGTGGCCGGATTGCCGCAGGTGCTCGACTGGCTTGAGCTCGAAGCCGGGCCGGCGATCCTCTTTGCCGACCGGGCGGCCCGACCGCTTTCGCAATGCCTTGCCCCGGCACGGCCCTGGCACGATTGGCTGGAGTTCGCGCTGCGGCTTGCCCGCCTGCTGGGCCGCCTGCATGAAGCCGGGGTCACGCATCGGCAGCTTGCCCCCGAGCACGTCCTGGTGAGCGACGACGACGGAGCACCGATCCTGATCGGGTTCTCGCATGCCTCGACGCTCGCGCGCGAACAGGCCACCTGGGACACCGCCCGGCTCGCGCTCGCCCATCTGCCCTA
The DNA here is from genome assembly GCA_023383815.1 of Rhodocyclaceae bacterium. Lineage (GTDB taxonomy): Bacteria > Pseudomonadota > Gammaproteobacteria > Burkholderiales > Rhodocyclaceae > JACOUN01. The sequence goes on along the minus strand of JAHDYG010000018.1, from coordinate 5,964 downwards.
CATCGCCCCCGAACAGACGGGCCGCATCAACCGCTCGATCGACTACCGCAGCGATTTCTACAGCCTCGGCTGCACGCTGTACGAACTGTTTGCCGGCCGCCCGCCGTTCTCGGGTGACGATCCGCTCGCGCTCGTCCACTGCCATATCGCCAGACCGCCACCACCGCCCCACCAGATTGATCGCGAGCTGCCGCAGGCGATCTCGGCGATCGTGCTCAAGCTGCTCGCGAAGGACGCGGCCGAACGCTACCAGTCGGCTGCCGGCATCTGCCGCGACCTCGAACGCTGCCTCGCACAGTGGCAGCGCTCGGCCCGCATCGACGCCTTCGAGGCCGGCACCCAGGACACCTGCGCACGCTTCGAGATTCCGCGGCGCCTGTACGGCCGCGAGGAGTTGCTGCGCGAACTGACGACGGGCTACGACCGCTGCGCCGCGGGCGGACAGATGCTGGTGCTCGTCAGCGGCCACACCGGGGTCGGCAAGTCGAGCCTCGTCGATGCGCTGCACGAGTATGTGAGCCGCAGCGGCGGGCGGTTATGCAGCGGCAAGTTCGACCAGTTCCGCCGCGACCGTCCGTACTCCGCGGTCATCCAGGCGCTGCAGGGGCTGGTACGCGAGGTGCTGGCCGAACCCGAAGAGCGCGTCGAGGCCTGCCGCCGGGCGCTTTCCGAGCGCGTCGGCAACAGCATCTCGGCGCTGCTCAAGCTGATCCCGGAGCTGCGCCACATCGCGGCAGCGATCGACCCGGCCCTGGCGCCGGTCGCACTCGACGAGCAAAGCCGGTACCGGCTGTTCACGCAACTGCTCGGGGTGCTGGCCGGACCAGGGCAGCCGCTCGTGCTGTTTCTCGACGATCTCCAGTGGGCCGACCTCGCATCACTGCAACTGCTCGAATCGCTCGCACGCACGCCCAGTCTGCCCGGGCTGCTGCTGATCGGCAGTTTCCGCGACGACGAACTGCGCCCCGAGCACCCGCTGGTGCCGACGCTGGAACGGCTCCGGGCCCTGCCCATCGCACTTCGCGAACTGCGCATCCAGCCCCTGCTGCTGCGCCCGGTGACGCGGCTGATTGCCGACACGCTGCGCTGCAGCGAGCACGAGACCGCGGCGCTCGCGCGCATCTGTCACCAGAAGACGCAGGGCAACCCCTTCTTTCTCAGCCAGTTCCTGCACTCACTGCACGACCAGGGGCTGATCCGCTTCCGCGCCGACCGCTGGGAATGGGACGAGGCCGCGATCGGCAGCCGCGAGCTGGCCGACAACGTGGTCTCGCTGATGGTGGGAAAGATCCAGCGCCTGCCCGCACGCGCGCAGAAGGTGCTGCCGATGGCGGCCTGTATCGGCGGCGTGTTCGACCTTCGCACGCTGGCCGTTGCCAACCGGCGCAGCGTCCAGGAAACGGCGGACGATCTGTGGCCCGCGCTCGCCGAAGGGCTGGTCGCCGCGGTCGACGACCGCTACCGCGTGCTGGAAGCCTCCGACCCCGGGCAGTCGCGCTACCGCTTCGTGCACGACCGCATCCAGCAGGCCGCCTACTCGCTGATCGAGGAGCGCGACTTCAAGGCGCTGCATCTGCTGATCGGCGAGCAGATGCTCGCGCGCATGGACGACGACGAGATCGACCAGCGGATCTTCGAAGTCACCAATCACCTCAATCTCGCCCGCGAGCTGATCGGCTCCGAGGCGATGCGCCTGCGTCTCGCGGAGCTGGACCTGAGGGCGGGCCGGCGCGCAAAGGACTCGGCAGCATTCGACTCGGCGCTCGAGTATCTGCGGACCGGGCTGGCCTTGCTGCCCGCCGATGGCTGGGAACGCTGCTACCCGCTCGCGCTCGAGCTGCACCTTGCCGCGACCGAGGTCGCCAACATCCGCATGGATTTCGCGTGGATGGAAAGCCTCATCGCCGCCATCGACGCAAACGCACGCACGCTGATCGACCGCGTCCGGACCTACGAGATCCGCATCCAGTCGGAGGTGTCGCGCAACCGCTTTCCGCAGGCCCTCGCGACCGCCATCGAAGTCCTCGCGCTGCTCGGCGTGCGCCTGCCGCAACGCCCCGATCCGCTGCAGATCCGCCTCGGGCTGTTGCGCACGCGCCTGCTGCTGCGGCGCATGCCGGGTGAGCGCATCGTGCGCCTGGGGCCGATGCGCGAGCCACGCATGCTCGCCGCGCTGCCGATCCTCGGCAGCCTCTTCGGCGTGGTCAAGTTCTCGAGTTCGGCCCTGCGCCCGCTGGTGATGGCCCGCCAGGTCGAGCTGACGTTGCGCCACGGCCTCACCCCGTATGCGGCCAGCGCGTTCGCGGGCTATGGCGGCGTGCTGTGCGGGCAGTTCGACGCGATCGACGAAGGCTACCGCATCGGCCGCCTCGGCCTGACGATCGAGGAGCATCACCCCAGTCCGAGCACGCGCCACAAGACGCTGTCGCTCTTCAACTGCTACGTCCGGCACTACAAGGAGCCCCTGCGCAACAGCCTCGACGGGCTGCTCGACGCCTACCGTGCCGCACTCGAATGCGGCGACCTGGAATACGCGGCCTACAGCATCGCCGCCCACATCCAGTATGCCTTCCTGCTCAGCACGAACCTGTCCGAGCTGCAGACGCTGATCGCGCGGCACGTCGCGCAACTTCGCGAATGGGGGCAGAAGCAGTCGCTGCAGTATTCGGTGATGGCCCTGCAGACGGTCGCCAACCTGCGCGGCCAGTGCGCCGACCCACTGACTCTGGACGGCGATTTCTATGCCGAGGAGCCGATGCTGGCCGAGCACCGGCGCGAGAACCACCGCACCGCGATCTGCGTGCATCACTTCTACAAGACCCTGCTCGCCCTGCTTTTCGGCCAGCACGAAGCGGCCATCGCGCAGGCCGCGCAGTGCATCGAGTACCTGCCCTATGTCTCGGGCACCACGGTTCCATCGTGGATCACGACCTTGCAGGCGCTCGCGCTGCTCGGCCGCACCGGAACCGCTGCGCGCCGCGAGCAGGCCATGATCCGCGCCCGGGTCGGCGCGAACCTGCGCCGGCTGCGGCGCTGGGCGCGGCACTGCGCGGCCAACAACGAGCACCGGGTGCTGGTGGTCGAGGCCGAGCTGCTGCGCGTGCGCGGACGCAGCAGCGAGGCGGCCGAGCGCTACGAGCTGGCCATCCGTCAGGCCGAACGCAACGGCTTTGCGCTCGAAGCGGCGATGGCGTGCGAACTGGCCGCACGCTTTCACCACCAGGCGGGGCATCCCGTCCTCGCCCGGACCTATCTCGCCGAGACGTGGCGCCGCTTTCGCGCCTGGGGCGCGAGCGCGAAGCTCGATCATCTGCTGCAGAGCCATCCGGGCCGGATCGAGGGGCTGGACGGCGACGGGACGCAGCGCCCGAGCGCACCGCTCGACCCGGCCGGCAACGCTTCGGCGCTGAGCAACCAGGCCTTCGACATCACCTCGGTGATCCGCGCCTCGCAGGCCATCTCCGACGAGATCGTGCTCGAACGGCTGCTCGGCCAGTTGATGCGCCTTGCCCTGACGAACGCCGGCGCACAGCGCGCGATCATGGTGCTCAACCGCCAGGGGCGCCTGCACATCGAGGCCGAAGCGGGCGTCGACGAAGCCACCCGGGTGTTCTCGTCGCTGCGACTGGAAGGCGGCCACGATCACCTTCCGGTCAGCATCGTCAATTACGTCGCACGTACCAAGGAGACGGTCGTCCTCGACGACGCGCCCGAGCAGCCCCTCTTCCGCCACGACAAGTACATCCGCTCGGCCCAGCCGCGCTCGCTGCTGTGCATGCCGATCCTGTATCACGGCGAGCTGACCGCCGTGCTCTACCTCGAACACGCGTGCAGCCCGAGCGTGTTCGACCAGACCCGCCTCGAAACCCTCAAGATCCTGGCCGCCCAGGCGGCGATCTCGATCGAGAATGCAAAGCTCTACGAGGACTTGCAGCAATCCGAACAGGAATACCGATCGCTGTTCGAGAACGCGATCGAGGGAATCTTCCGCGTCAATCCGGAGGGGCGCTTCCTGTCGGCCAATCCCGCGCTCGCGCGCATGCTGGGCTACGACTCGTGCGAGGACTTTCTCGGCGCCGTGACCGATGTCTCAAGACAGTGCTTCATCGACCAGGACGATCTGCGCCGCTTCCTCGGCACGCTGCAGATCCGCAACCGCGTGCTCGGCTTCGAGACCCGCTGGCTGCGCCGCGATCGTGACCCGGTGTACGTGTCGATCTCGGCGCGCCGGGTGCTCGACGCCGAGCAGAACCTGGTCTACTACGAGGGCTCGCTGGCCGACATCAGCGAGCGCAAGGACAAGGAACACGCCGAACTGGCGCGCGAGAAGGCCGAAGCGGCGAGCGAGGCGAAGAGCCAGTTCCTGGCGACGATGAGCCACGAGATCCGCACCCCGCTCAACGGCATCCTCGGCATGGCGCAGATCCTGATGCGCTCGGCGCTGCAGCCGGCGCAGCACGAGCAGGTCGACGCGATCCGCCGTTCCGGCGAGGCGCTGCTGGCGATCCTCAACGACGTGCTCGATTTCACCAAGATCGAGGCCGGCCAGCTCGAACTGGAGCGCCACCCGTTCGCACCGGCCGAACTCATCGCCGAACTGCAGCTCATGCTCGGCCCGATCGCCGCGCGCCAGTCCCTCGATCTCATCGTCGAGACCGATCCGCGCCTGCCCGAGCGCCTCCTGGGCGACCGGCGCGCGCTGACGCAGATCCTGATGAACCTCGCCACCAATGCGCTGAAATTCACCCCGGCGGGCTTCGTCGCCCTGCGCACCCGCGTGCTCGATGCGGCCGATGGCCGGGTGCGCCTGCGCTTCGAGGTCGAGGACAGCGGCATCGGCATCGCCGAAGACGCGCACGAGCGGATCTTCGCGCACTTCAGCCAGGCCGACAGTTCCATCACGCGCCGCTTCGGCGGCACCGGCCTGGGCCTGTCGATCTGCCGCAAGCTCGTCCTGCTGCAGGATGGTCTCATCGATTTTTCGAGCGCGCCCGGCCGCGGCAGCCTGTTCCGGGTCGAACTCGAATATCCCGTCACATCGGCCCTGCCCGAACCCAACGCAGAGCCCGGGCGCGCGCTGCGCCCGCTGGAGATCCTGCTCGTCGAGGATACCGAGATCAACCAGCAGGTCACCCGCGGCCTCCTGGAAAGCGAGGGCCACACCGTCGCCATCGCCGACGACGGCTACACCGCACTGTCGATGCACAACGACCGCGACTACGACCTCATCCTGATGGACATCCACCTGCCCGGCATGGACGGCCTCGAAACCACGCGCCGCATGCGCGCCCACCGCGATCCGCGCAAGGCCGCGGTGCGCATCGTCGCCCTCACGGCCTCGATCGCGCCCTCCCAGGTCAGCGCCTACCTCGCGAGCGGAATCGACGCCGTCGTCGGCAAACCCGTGCGCTTCGAAGAACTCGCCCGCACCCTCGCCGACCCCCACCCCAGCACCGCCCGCCCCCCGGCCCCGCCTCCCCACGAGCCCGGCCCGGAGTCCTCCCCCCTGCTCGACACCAGGCTACTCGCCGAGCATCGCTCGCAACTGGGCGACGCGCAGTTCGCCGCCCTCCTCGTCACGCTCGAACAGCAGCTCGAAGAAATCCTCACCGCCCTTCGCAGCGCCGCCACCCACCGCAACACCGCCGAACAAGCCGCCCTCCTGCACAAACTCGCCGGCGCCTGCAGCAACTTCGGCCTCGCCGCCGCCGCCGCCGAAACCCACCGCCTCGAAACCCTCACCGCAACCAACGAACCCATCCCCGACCTCGAACCCCTCGAAGCCCTCATCCGCGAAAGCCTGCAGAAGCTGACCCGGAACAGCGAACGGGAATCGGCGTCGGCATAGGTTCGCGCCTCGACCTCATCACAGTGTCGAACTCCAGAGGGACGGTGTAGGCACCATTCGCTCTGAAGTTGGAGTTGCCCCCTTCCGGTGGACAGGTTATCGCTTGAATCTCAAGC
>JAHDYG010000049.1 GCA_023383815.1 Rhodocyclaceae bacterium | reverse complement strand
AGCGCGAATTCTAAGCCACACAACCGCAATGTCAACACGAAAACATCGGCCCGTGTGAATCCGCACTGACGCGCAATGCCGTCGACTTCGGCAGAGCATGACGTGCTTCCAGACTACCGGTGGAGTACCTGGTAGGCCCTCAGGTCAAAGTCCTGACCGGCGACATGTGCGCCCAATGGCCTCAGCTCGCACCGTCCCTCACCATCGTCGAGATCGAGGCTGACGTCGGTACGGAGGACCCCCAGCGGCATCACGACACGAACCGCCTCACCGCGCTGGATCGGGTCGCAGAGGAATACCGCCGTCGAATTCAGGCCGTCGTCAACGATCGCAACATGTGGTGCGGCTGAAAGGGTCTGTACGCCGACCTGCACGCCCTCGCCGTCCGACCGCCATACCCGCTGCGCCATTCCCAGATGCCAGACGCCGCCATCACACGGGCGGATCGCAACCAGGCTTCCTGGCACGATCTCCGCCGAGAACCCGGAATCCGCGCGCATGCCGACCCCCCCCCGCGAGACGTCCGTGAAGCACCAGCGCCGGATCCCGGGCGCCGTCTGCCCCGTCAGCACGAGCTCGACGAGGTCGAATCCGACCACGGCATCGAGCGCACCGCTCACAGGATGGCGCCGATTGCGCCGTACGGGTGGTGTGGCCGACCAATGGACCAGCAGATGATCGATCCCGGCCGCAAGCGCACCGCGCTTGACTGGCATGAGATCGAAACCCGCGGGAAGCTGCCCCTTGCTCAGCGCGCGACGCAATTCCGTCAGCTGTTCATGGGCGCGCGCCGTCGAAAAGAAACGCACCCCGTGCGAAGGCTGCGGGTGATGGACGAACCGCACCGGTCCGACCCCTCCTTCAAGGTCGACGTAGTAGAGCGTGCCTGGCGCCGGCAGTCGATCGAGCTGCAACCACGGCAACGACAGGTCGACAATGCGACTGACGACACCGAAAAGATCTGGCGACAACTGTTCGTAGGACGCACTGAAGTAGGCAAGCGTGCGCAGGTACTCCTGTCGCACCATGGCTTCGGCGGCAGGCTCGCCCCCCGTCTCCGGACCGGCTCCAGACAAAGGAGGAAGCTCGGGCGTTGTCTGCATGACCGCGCCTGTCCATTGCCAGAGCCCGGCATAGCTCGGCCCTCCGGCGAAGCGCTCCCACTTGGTGCGCTCTGCCGCGGCCTTCATGAGCTGCAGCTTGCGACGCTGATCAGCCTCGTCATTCGCACGTCCCGAATCGCACCGGTGATAACCGTCAAGCAGCGAGCCATACAGATCACGCGCCAGGAAGACGGCTGGATCGCGCCGATAGCCGGACAATCCCAATGCACGACCGGAAGATTCCAATGCTGAATCCAGAATGGCACGAGCATAAGCATCGAGAGCGCACAGACGCTTGAATCGCGCCCCGGAATCCAGTGCGGCGTTGCACGCGAGTTCGCCGGCCTCCTCGATCAGCGCCTTGAGCGACTCGAACAGAGGAAGCGCGCGCGCGGCGTCTCGCGCCGGCGCGTGCGCAGAAGCCTCGCCTGCCGCAACGGAGTCGCGCGCATTCTGGAGCGTGCCCTTGCTGGTCATCGTCCGACTCCACGGCGCTCGTATCCAGTCATTCTCGCCAAACCGATTTTGGACCCTGCGCGAAAGAGTAGCACAGAGGAAGCAACCGGCATCACATGTAGAATGAGGGTTTCGGGAACCGCGACACGGACGATGAAGCAATACCTTGATTTGATGCGACATGTGCTGGAGCACGGTGTTCGCAAGACGGACCGGACAGGCACCGGAACGCTCTCGACCTTCGGCTGGCAGATGCGCTTCGCATTGCGCGACGGCTTTCCGTTGCTGACGACGAAGAAGCTCCACACCCGCTCGATCATCCATGAGTTGCTGTGGTTCCTGCAGGGCGACACCAACATCCGGTATCTGAAGGACAATGGCGTTTCGATCTGGGACGACTGGGCGGACGAGAACGGCGACCTCGGGCCGGTGTATGGCAAGCAATGGCGGCGCTGGGAGACGGCCGACGGACGCACGATAGACCAGATCTCGCAACTCATCGACGGGCTGCGCGCGAACCCGGACTCACGCCGCCATCTGGTATCGGCCTGGAATCCGGGCGAAGTGAGCGACATGGCACTGCCGCCCTGCCATGCGCTGTTCCAGTTCTTCGTCGGTGACGGCCGGCTCTCGTGCCAGCTCTACCAGCGCAGTGCCGACATCTTTCTCGGCGTGCCCTTCAACATTGCCTCCTACGCACTGCTGACGATGATGGTCGCGCAGGTCTGCGACCTGGAGCCTGGCGACTTCGTCTGGACCGGCGGCGACTGCCACCTGTACCTCAACCATCTGGATCAGGCACGAGAACAGTTGAAGCGCGATCCGCGCCCGTTGCCGATCATGAAGATCGATCCGGAAGTGCGCGACATTTTCGGATTCCGCTACGAGCATTTCAGCCTGCACGGCTACGACCCGCACCCGCACATCAAGGCGGATGTCGCCGTATGAGCGGAAAGCCCGAGATCGTGCTGATCGCTGCGGTCGCCCGCAATGGGGTGATCGGCCGCGACAACCAACTGCCCTGGCGGCAGAAGGCAGACCTGCAGCACTTCAAGGCAACGACCACCGGATCCCCGATCCTGATGGGCCGGCGTACCTGGGAATCACTCGGCCGACCGCTTCCTGGAAGACGCAATCTGGTCGTGACCCGCAACCTCGAATACACGGCACCTGGGGCGGAGGTGTTTGATTCGCCGGACGCGGCGCTCGCCGCAATGGCGGAGGCGCAACGCGTATTCGTCATCGGCGGCGCCGAACTCTATCGCCAGATGCTCGACCAGGCCGATCGCCTGTTGATCACCGAAATCTGGGCCAGCATCGAAGGCGACGCCAGCTTTCCTCCGATCGACCCAGCCCGCTTCGAAGAGACGCGGCGCGAGGCGCACAGCGCGGATCCCGACAACGAGCACGACTTCGACTTCGTCGAATACCGGCGCCGCGGCGCCGAATAACCGGACCCGGCAGCATCAGGGCGGCGCCTTTCGTCCGGTGCGCCAGCCACCCGCTACTTCACGCAATCGACGTGGTAGGAGATCCGCCCGTCGCGCTCCTCGCGCACCAGTCCATGGATGTCGGTCTCGAAACCCGGAAAGGCCGCGTTGAAGTCGCGGGCAAACTGCAGGTAGCGCACGATCGTCGCATTGAAGCGTTCGCCCGGAATCAGCAGCGGAATCCCCGGCGGATAGGGCGTGACGAGCATCGCCGTGACCCGCCCTTGCAGATCGTCGATCGGCACCCGCTCGACCTCCTTGTGCGCCATGCGGGCAAACGCATCGGCCGGCTTCATCGCCGGCACCATGTCCGACAGATACATCTCGGTCGTCAGTCGCGCGACGTCATGTGCCTTGTAGAAACTGTGGATGCGCCCGCACAGATCCTTCAGGCCGACCTTTTCATAGCGCGGAAAACGCGCGATGAACTCCGGCATGACGCGCCACAGCGGCTGGTTGCTGTCGTAGTCGTCCTTGAACTGTTGCAGTTCGGTCACCAGCGTGTTCCAGCGCCCCTTCGTGATGCCGATCGTGAACATGATGAAGAAGGAGTAGAGCCCGGTCTTCTCGACGATGATCCCGTGCTCGGCGAGATAACGGGTCAGGATTCCCGCGGGGATGCCCCAGTCGGCAAAATCCCCGTCGACGTCCAGCCCCGGCGTGATGATCGTTGCCTTGATCGGGTCGAGCATGTTGAAGCCTTCGGCCAGGTCGCCAAAGCCGTGCCAACGCTCCCCGGCTTTCAGCATCCAGTCGTCACGCTGCCCCATGCCTTCCTCGGCGAGATACTCCGGCCCCCAGACCTTGAACCACCAGTCGGTAGAGCCGAACTCGGCCTCGACCTGGCGCATCGCACGCCGGAACTCGACCGCCTCGGAAAGTGATTCCTCGACCAGGGCCGGGCCTCCGGGCGGCTCCATCATGGCCGCCGCGACGTCGCAGGAGGCGATGATCGCGTACTGCGGCGAGGTCGAGGTATGCATCAGGTAGGCCTCGTTGAAGATGTCGCGGTCGAGCTTGCGCGTCTGCGAATCCTGCACGAGGATCTGCGAAGCCTGCGACAGCCCAGCCAGCAGCTTGTGGGTCGACTGGGTCGAGAACATCATCGACTCCTTGCAGCGCGGCCGATCAGCACCGATCGCGTGGTAGTCGCCATAGAAATCATGGAACGCTGCATGCGGCAGCCAGGCCTCGTCGAAGTGCAGCGTATCGATCCTTCCGTCCAGCATTTCCTTGATCGTCTCGACGTTGTACACCACACCGTCGTAGGTCGACTGGGTGATCGTCAGGATGCGCGGTTTCTTGTCCTTCGCCTCGCGCGCGAAGGGATTCGCCTCGATCTTCTTCTGGATGTTCTCGATCGAGAACTCCGCGATCGGGATCGGGCCGATGATGCCGTAGTGGTTGCGCGTCGGCGTCAGGAACACCGGCACCGCGCCCGTCATGATGATGGAGTGGAGGATCGATTTGTGGCAGTTGCGATCCACGACCACGATGTCACCGGGCGCCACGGTCGTGTGCCAGACCATCTTGTTCGAGGTCGAGGTGCCGTTGGTGACGAAGTACAGGTGGTCGCAATTGAAGATGCGCGCGGCGTTGCGCTCGGAAGCCGCCACCGGACCGGTGTGGTCGAGCAACTGGCCGAGTTCCTCGACCGCGTTACACACGTCGGCGCGCAGCATGTTCTCGCCGAAGAACTGGTGGAACATCTGCCCGACCGGGCTCTTCAGGAATGCCACCCCGCCCGAGTGCCCCGGGCAGTGCCAGGAGTACGAGCCATCGGCCGCGTAGTGCGTAAGCGCACGGAAAAACGGGGGTGCGAGCGTCTCGAGATAGTTCTTCGCCTCGCGCACGATGTAACGGGCCACGAACTCGGGCGTGTCCTCGAACATGTGGATGAAGCCGTGCATCTCGCGCAGCACATCGTTCGGGATATGCCGACTGGTGCGCGTCTCGCCGTAGAGGAAGATCGGAATGTCGGCATTGCGGAAGCGGATCTCCTGGACGAAGGCGCGCAAGCCCGCGATCGCCTTGTCGGCCGCCTCGGGCGACACGAACTCCTCATCGTCGATCGACAGGATGAAGGCCGACCCCCGGCTCTGCTGCTGCGCGAACGAGGCGAGATCGCCGTAGCTCGTCACGCCGAGCACCTCGATCCCCTCATCCTCGATGGCCTTTGCCAGCGCGCGGATGCTCAGCCCCGAGGTGTTCTCCGAACGAAAATCCTCGTCGATGATGATGATCGGAAAATGGAAGCGCATCCTTCTCTCCAGCGTGGCGCCTTGCGGCAGGTGGGCAGGGTACCCGTGACAGGTTGCAGAAAGCTTACCGACAAAGGACAAGGGGCCGTTCCCGGCCCCGGTTCGGAGGATTGTGGTGCACCTTCCCCGCAGTTCAGATCTTGGGCAGCGTCACGCCCTGCTGGCCCTGGTACTTGCCGCCGCGATCGCGATACGAGGTCTCGCACACCTCGTCGGACTCGAAGAAGAGCATCTGCGCGACCCCTTCGTTCGCGTAGATCTTCGCCGGAAGCGGCGTCGTGTTCGAGAACTCCAGCGTCACATGGCCTTCCCATTCGGGCTCCAGCGGCGTGACATTCACGATGATCCCGCAGCGCGCGTAGGTGCTCTTGCCCAGGCACACGGTCAACACGTTGCGTGGAATCCGGAAGTATTCGACGGTCCGCGCCAGTGCGAACGAGTTGGGCGGAATGATGCAGACCTCGCCGTTGAAATCGACGAAATTGCGCGCATCGAAATCCTTCGGATCGACGATGGTCGAGTTGATGTTCGTGAAGATCTTGAATTCGCTCGCGCACCGCACGTCGTACCCGTAGCTCGACGTGCCGTAGGACACGATGCGCCCGGCACCATTCTGTCGCACCATTTCCGGCGCGAACGGCTCGATCATGCCGTGTTCGAGCGCCATGCGGCGGATCCATTTGTCGGACTTGATGGACATCCGGGGCGGTTTCCTTTGCGTGAGGCCGGCGCGAGCCGGGATCAGAAACGGAACACCGCCCGCCCGATCGCGGGCGCTGCGGTGTGAAATTGCGCGTAGTTTAGGGCAAGCATCGCCCAATCGGAAGCGATCGGACGGTGCATTTGCCGCAACGGAATCGTCAGGTGTTCTGGATGACGATGTTGGGGAACTTGTGGGTCATGTCCTTCGCCTTTTCGGCGATCCGGATCGCGATCTTGCGCGCGATCTCCTTGTAGATCGCCGCAATCCGCCCATCCGGGTCGGCAACCACGGTCGGGATGCCATTGTCGGCCTCCATGCGGATCTGCAGATCGAGCGGCAGTGCCCCGAGGAAGGGAATCGAATAATCCGAGCACAGCTTCTGCCCGCCGCCAGCGCCGAAGATCGGTTCCTCGTGACCGCAGTTCGAACAGATGTGAATGCTCATGTTCTCGACCACGCCGATGATCGGCACGCCGACCTTCTCGAACATCTTGAGCCCCTTGCGCGCGTCAAGCAGCGCGATGTCCTGTGGTGTGGTGACGATCACCGCACCGGTCACCGGCACGCTCTGCGACAGTGTGAGCTGGATGTCGCCGGTTCCGGGCGGCATGTCGATCACGAGATAATCGAGATCCTTCCAGTTGGTTTCCTTCAGCAACTGGTTGAGCGCCTGGGTTGCCATCGGGCCGCGCCACACCATCGGCGTCTCGACGTCGACGAGAAAGCCGATCGACATCGCCTGCAGACCATGCGCCTCGAGCGGCTCCATCGTCTTGCCGTCGAGCGACTGGGGCCGCTCACCTGCGATGCCGAGCATCTGCGGTTGCGACGGACCATAGATGTCCGCATCGAGCACGCCGACGCTCGCCCCTTCGGCCGCCAGCGCCAGGGCAATGTTGGCGGCCGTCGTGCTCTTGCCGACCCCGCCCTTGCCCGACGCGACCGCGATGATGTTCTTGACCCCCGGCAGCAGTTTCACCCCCTGCTGCACCGCATGGGCCACGATCTTGCTGCGGATCTCGATGTCGACCTTGCCAAGTTCGCCAAGCCCGGCCAGCGCATCGGTCATCCGCTTGCGCATCTCGTCGTGCTGGCTCGCCGCCGGATACCCCAGCTCGACTTCGAACCGGACATCGCGGCCGGACACCGAAACGTTGCGGATACAGCGCGCCGACACGAAATCCTTGCCGGTGTTGGGATCGATAACGCCCTTCAGGGCCTCAGTGACGGACTCCGGACTCAAGCTCATTTGCCTTCCTCGACGACGGTAAGGGCCTCCTTTCCGGCCCCGGGGAAGCGCCATGATACCGAAACTGCGCGGCGCACTCACCCACGGGATTGACAGGGTCTTTGGCGTGTGCTGCCCCCTGTCACACGCCTCCCTCAGTCGCCGAGTTCGCTTCGATCCCTGAAGAATTCGAGGGCCTCGGGGTTGGCGAGGGCCTCGA
>JAHDYG010000048.1 GCA_023383815.1 Rhodocyclaceae bacterium | reverse complement strand
CTGGATCGTTTCCTCAGGCAGCCCCTGGAAAAGCTGCAGGGTGCGCAGGGCGATCGGGGATACGCGGGCGGGGATCATCATCGCGGCTCCTTGGCAGTCGAGGAAGGGGGGGAAGGAGGCGACTTCAGACCATCGACGAGTTCGCCGAAGCGGCGCGGCTGCAGAAAGGGGAACAGTGCCAGCAGAAGAGGGCGGCGTTCGACCACGACCTCGCCGCTGAAGAAGGTGCCGGGCTCCAGTTCAAACGCGGGGCCGCGCGATCCGGTCCAGCGCAATCGGCTTGGTGTCGAGGGGTCTGCGGTCAGCTCGACGGTGACCTGCAGGGGCGGTCCGCCGTGGCTGACCAGCTGCAACAGTTCGGGCTGTCCTGCCAGTGCCGCGAACCCGGCCGAACTCGCGGGCAAGGGTGAAACGGCCCGCACGGTGCCGAGCACGTAGCCGTAGCGTTCGCGCTCCGCATGGGACGGCGAAAGCAGAACCGGCATATCGTTACGGACCTTTTTGCCTTCTCCGGCGGGCAGGTACAGATAGGCAAGCACTGCCGCCGGACCGTCGCGGGACGACTCGGCGATGCGCAGCAAGGGTTCGCGCGGTGCGGCGGTATGTCCGATCCGGGCGGTGACTTCGACCACACGGCCGGAAACGGGCGCAAAGACGCTGCTCATTTCGCCGAGGCGAGTCGCCAGCGATTCGACCTGAAGTTCGGCTGCGTCGACCTCGGCGCGCATGTCCATCAGCACCCTTTCACGTCCGGCAGCCGCATCCATTTCCTCGCGTGGCAGGCGCGCAAGGGTCACCGCGATCTGCGCGAGTTCGTTGCGGGTGCGGCTCACTTCCGTCCGGGTTGCGAGGATCTGGTTCTCTGAGGCCATGCCGCGGGAGCGCAGCGAGAGCTCGTTCTCAAGACGTATCTCAAGGAGCCGCAGCAGTTCGTTCGAACGCTGTTCGCGTTCGCGCAGCGCCTGGGCCTCGCGATTGCGAACGGCGACCTCGCGCGCGGACTGGTCGGAGAAAATCTTCCCGGTCTGCGCCAGCCGGTGCTGCAGGCGCTCCAGGCGCGCTTGTGCGAGCGCCAGTTCGAGTTCGATGCCGACCTGGCGGAGCGCGGCAACCGGTTGTCCGGCTTCGACGAAATCACCTTCATGCACCGGCAGATCGGCGATCTCACCCTCGTGCCGGCTCATGGCGGTCGCAATGCCTTCCGACCAGAGGATGACTCCAGCGCCTGATACGGTCGTTGACACCTTGATCCACAGGCTCCCGGCCAGCGCCAGTGCGATCAGCACCGCCGCACCCAGAATCTGGATCCGCTCGCCCCGCCCGACCAGAGCGAGCATGCCGTCCATTACCTCCGGGGGCGTGCGGGAGGTTTGCGGCGTTGCGCTCATGGCAGGCGCTCCAGGATGTCTCGAAAACGACGCGCAGCGATCTCGCCGTGCTCGATCAGTTCCAGGTCGAGCCGTTCCTGGGTTACGTCGAATCGCCGTCCGGCGCGCAGCGCGTCGACGAGAGCCTGGGTGGTGCGCAGGCGCTGAGCCATGAAAAGGCCCAGCGCGCGGTAAAAGCGCGCCGCAAATCCATCGTCGGAATCGAGCCGGGTGCGCATGGTTTCGCGTGGCACCGAAAGCACCGTCGTCACGGCCTCCGCGCGTACCGTCATCGTCGGTGGTCCGGCATCGAGAAAGCTGATCTCGCCAAGCAATTCCCCGTGGTGTGCGTCGCCGACACGCCCCAGTCCTTCCCGCTCGAAACCGACCTTGCCATCGAGAACGAGGTACATGTACCGGCTGTGGCGGCCCTGTTCGATCAGCGTCTCACCCGGCTGGAAGCTGCAGCGCATTCCGTTTGCTACCAGCCATTCGATGTCCCCGTCGTTGAGGACCCCCAGCACGATCATTGCGCTATTCACGTTTCGACTCCGATTCGTACGTCGTCTATCCGGAAGTTCATGAGATCAGTCCCTGGGCGTCGCACATCCTGCGAAACAGTCCGTTCTGTGCGTAAAGGAGGTCGAAACGGCCGCGCTCGGCGATCCTCCCTGCCTCCATCACACAGATCTCGGTTGCGTTGCGCACCGTCTCGATCCGGTGGGCGACGACGATACGCGGAATCTCGAGCGCCTCGATTGCGGTTGTCACGATCTTCTGCGTGACCTCGTCGAGCGCGCTCGTCGCCTCGTCGAGCAGCAGAAGTCGCGGTTTGCCGGCAAGCGCACGGGCGAGCAGGATGCGTTGGGCCTGACCGCCCGACAACCCGCCTCCGCCGTCACCGACCAGAGTGTGAATCCCCATCGGCCAGGAGCGCACTTCCGCGGCAATCCCGGCCTGTTCAAGTGCTTGCCAGACTGCCGGGACATCGGCATCAGCGAACGCACGGACATTGTCGAGCACCGTTCCGCGAAAGATCCGGCTGTCCTGCAATACTGCGCCGATCGAGTTGCGAAAGTGGCGCAGGTCGATGCGGAGCAGGTCGGTGCCGTCGACGATCACGTGGCCTGCTGCCAGCGGATAGAGTCCGAGCAGCGCCCGAAGCACGCTGCTTTTCCCGCTACCGGAGGCGCCGACGATCGCAACGAAATCCTTTCCAGCCACGCGCAGCGACACCGAATCGAAGGCGAGGCCCGGCGCTCCGGGGTAGCGCAGCGAGACCCCGTTCATCTCCAGACTCAGGATGCGCGGCATCATCCGGTTGCGCCCGCGCGCGTCTGGTTTGGCTTCGAGCGGGGCGCGCGCAATTTCGCGGATCGGGCTCATCGCCAGATACTCGACGATTGCTCCGGCCAGCTTCAGCGCGAGCGCGGACACTCCTCCGAAGGCGGTTACGAATGCGACGAAGGCGCCGGTGTCGAGCGACTGTCCGCGTGCGATCCAGACTGCACCGAAGACCCCCGCCAGGGACAGCGCACCGTAGAGCTGGCGCACGGGATGCATCTGGTTCGCCTGCGCACGCGAGGCGATCGTGCGCATTCGAAGTTCCGTGAAAGCATCGAGCCACCGGCTGAATCCGCGTGATGCTGCGCCGGCACTGCGGATCACGTCTAGGTTCTGCAACAGTTCCGCGGCAAGCGCGAATACGTTGAGGCCGAGTTTCTCACCATCGAGAAACGCGCGTGCCGCATTCCGTCCCACCCACCAGGCTGCAAGCAGCAGCACGAGCACCAGTCCCAGTACCACGAGTGCTGCGGGCCATGCGTACCAGAACATCAGGGCGAACTGGGCGAGCACCATGACGCTGCTCACCAGACCAACTGCAGCCAGTCGCAGGAGCGTCGAAACGTAGCGGTCGAGCGCAGTCAGGCGCAGCTGCCAGCTCGAGGGCGCCTGCGCCTGGCTCAGTTCAAGTGGCAGAGCCAGCATGCGATCGGCCAACGCGATGCGCAACCAGGCGCTGGTGCGCGTCGAACAGCGCAACGCGAGCCGGTCGGCGAGCAGACCGTAGCCGGTTGCCGCGAATACCGAGAGGATGAGTGCGGCCCCGATCTGCAGGATCAGTCCGAGATCGCCGGTGGGCAGACCGACATTGATCAGGAAGGCGGCAGCGACCGGCGCCGCAAGTCCGAGCACGCTGGCGACAAGGGCAGATCCTAGCAGGAGTGGTAGATCGGAGCGCAGGCGCATGAGACTCATGCGGAACACCTCTTCGATGCTCAGGCTGCGTTCGGGCAGGCTGGTGTGTACTTCCCAGCCCCACGGTTCGAGGCCGACCGCGAGGGCACTGTCGACGCGAGAGCGGGCGCCATCTTCCTCTTCGCAGCAGCAATGGCGATCCGAGACGGGAAGGATGGCGAGCGGGCGAGCGTCGTGGCGTTGAACGATGAGGGGGGCTTGCACCCGGGTCCACCAGTCGCTTCCGAGACGGATGCGGCGCAGGATCAGGCCATTGCGTTCGCACACCTGCCCGAGCACGTGAACGACGGTCCGCGTGTCGTCGCTTGGTCCGAGCAACAGACGTCCCTCCGGAGCCAGCTCGATCCCCTGGTGCCTCGCGCTCGCAGCCAGTGCCGACCACCAGGCATCACCATGGACCCCGCGACGTGCCACGCGCCGCCCGGAGCGCACGGCCGCATTGAGGCGGCCCAGTGCGCCGGTGAGCTGGGGTGATCCCCCTGCAACCGGAGCGTTCGCCAGGCTTGCAAGCGCCCTCGGGGCGTCGCGCCTCAAGAGAGGTGTCCTTCCTGGGGCAGCGCGCGGTTGGCGACGATGCTGCCGTTCGCAAGTTCGATCTGTCGGTCACAGAATCGCAGTGGCCCGCCGCGGTGGGTAATCATCACGACGGTCATGGGCAGCGCGCGCAACGCGCCGAGCAGTCTCTGCTCGGCGATCGGATCGAGTGCGCTGGTAGCTTCGTCGAGAATCAGCAGGTCGGGTTTGCGCAGCAGGGCTCGTGCGATGACGAGTCGCTGCGCCTGTCCGCGCGACAGGTCGCTGCCTCCGGTTGCGATGCGACCCTCATAATCACCAGGTCGGGCACAGATCTCGCGATGCACCCCTGCCAGATCGGCTGCGGCGAAGATCTCTGCTTCCGTGTGGCTCCCGTCCCACAGGGTCAGATTGTCGATCACGCTACCCTCGAAGAGGGCCGGGTCCTGCTCCACGTAGGCGATGCGGCGACGCAGTGTGTCTTCGGCGATCATTCCGAGCGGCTCGCCATCGACCGCTATTGAACCCTCCTGATGATCGATGAGCCGTGCAAGTGCCAGACCAAGGGTGGACTTGCCGCTGCCCGAGGCGCCGGTCACGGCGAGCCACTGTCCTGGATCCAGAGTGAACGACACCCGGTTCAGGATGGGGCTGCCATGGACGGAAAATCGGATCGTCAGATCCGAGATCTTGAGTGCTGGTGCGCTTCCGGCGCGCGGTGCACCATCGTCGGCGCCTGGATCGGCGGTGGTCGGGTAACGGTGCAGATCATCGATGCGGGCAATGCTGCCACTCGCGCCCTGCACCGTGGCCAGGCTTTGCGCGATCAACCCGATCGGAGCGATGAAGAGAAATGCGAGGGCATGGAACGCAACCAGTGTGCCAAGCGTGATCGCACCGTCGAGCATGCGCAGCCCGCCCATGATCAACACCAGCGCCGTGACCAGTCCGCCCGTCAGCACCGGCAGTGCCTGTACCCATAAGCCGCGTAGCGCCGAGGCCTGTTCTGCGTGGGTGAAACGAACCTGTGCATCGGCCCAGCGCTGGAGGGCGACGCGTTCTGCACCGCTGGAGCGCCAGGTGGGCATCAGCGCGAGGGTCGATAGCGCCACCGCCTCCAGACGCCCCTGCTCGTGCGCAACCCGCCGGCTGCCCTCGTCGAGCAGGCGCAAGGCCCAGCACAGCACTGCAAACTGCAGTACGCCCAATGCGAGGACCATCGTTGCCAGTGGAACGTCGTAGGCGAACATCACCGCCAGGAAGATCAGCGCGGAGATCAGGCTGCTCGCCGCTTGCCCGAGCGGGCCGCCCGCGGCTGCCGCGAGCTGGTCGGTCAGGCGCACGCGTGCCGCCACCTCCGCAGGCGAGCGCTGCATGAAGAAGCGCCGCGGCAGGTTCAGGGCATGCCAGAACAGGTGCACGGCTTCGACGACCGCGAGCTTGCTGTCCAGCTTGAGCAGCAGATGGTGCTGAAGGCGCGTCAGCGCCGCAGCGAGGATCCCGGTGACGACGACCCCCGCGATCAGCGGACCGAGCCAGTCCTGAGCATTGCGGACCAGGATGTCGTCGACGAATACGCGCGAGAAGCTCGGCAGCAGCAACCCAGGTACTGAAAGCAACAGGGCGCAGACGAGAACTGCGGTGAAGGCATCGCGACTGCCGGCGAGCCGCCGGAGGATCGCACCGAACACGTTCGGTGGCGAGCCGCTGCGCTCGAACCCGGGGCCAGGGATGAGTTGCAGCGCAATGCCCGAGTAGCCTTCCTCGAGTTCGTCCGCCCCGAGCAGCCGGCGCCCCATGCCCGGATCGAGGATCCGTGCACGACCATGTCGGTCGAATCCTTCCAGTACGACGAAATGGTTGTAGTTCCAGAACAGGATCAGCGGCCCGTCAAGTTCGTGCAGCTGATCGGCGGGGGCTCCGTAGCCCTCGGCCACCAGACCCTGCGCGCGCGCCACGCGCAGCAAGGTGCTTGCACTCACCCCGTCACGTGAGACATTGCATTGTTCGCGCAGCGTCTCGAGCGGAAGCCAGCGTCCGAAACCGCCGAGTACCATCGAGAGGCACGCGGCGCCGCACTCGGCAGCCTCCATCTGCAGGACCAGTCGCAGCGCGCCTTTTCGATGACTCATCGCGGCTGGGGACAATCAGGATGCGAGACGTGGAGGGTGGCGCGAAGCACCAGCGCGAGCAACCGTGGCACTGCAGCCGCTTGCCCGCCGGGGGCGCGCCTTCCTGCCTTCAGGGTTTCGGGCCGTGCCGGACGTGCAGTGCGGAGATGGCCGATGTGGCGCCTTCCTTGCGCGACGTCTGCTCGCCGGTGCGCAGGCATGCAAATCCCGCCTCCGGTGGGCGGGATGCCCGAAGATCGAGCGTAGGCGCCGTCTTGCGGATGAAGGGTGTGGATTCCATCGCTTTCTTGTTCATCGCCGATCGCTCCCTGTAGCCGGCCGGATGGTGGACGCATCATATAAGAAAAAAATCTGTTGGGGTTCATGCAGATCCGCAGGAGTCGATCGTGCCCGCCGGGCACACCCCGGATGGGTGGGGGTGCCCGGTGCGGTGTGCAGAGAATCAGTTCCCGCTCGGATTCACGAGGGGGTCGTGCAGCTTCTCGACCGAGAATCCGGCGACCTTGCCGACATCACCACTCGTGCCTGTGGCATCCGGGTCCATCGGTGCGACCGGGTTCAGCAGGGCGTCGAGTTCGTCGGGCGTGACGTGCTGCATCGTGAAGGTCTGTCCCTCGCCCATGGTGCGTACCAGCGGGTTGCTGCCGCCCAGCTTCTTCTCGAACAGGTCCTTCGCTACATCGCCCGGAACGCTGGTGCCCTCGCCGTCGGTGGTGGTCTCCTTGCCGCCCTCCTTGGTGGGCGCTTTTCCATCCTCGCCGCTCTTGTCGCCAGATGGCTTGTTAAGGTCCTCCAGGGCCTTCTGCTCGATCTCCTTCAGTTCCTCATCCGACAGGAAGACTCCAATCTTCTTCCCGGTATCCGGATCGGCTTCGTCGGTCCAGATGGCGACTCCCGGGTCGCCCTTCTGCATGCCTTCACTCTTGTAGATCAGCGCTGTGTCGGTTTCCTTCCAGCCTCCTACCTTGTCCCAGACCTTATTTCCGTCTTCGCCCTTGTAGGGGTCCGAGAAGGAGCCCGAACCCGAAGCAACCAAGCCGCCCTTCTCGCCTAGCATGGTTTCTGCGGTCGGGTTGCCTGCATCCGCATCCAGGCCGCCCGGCAGCGCCGAGGCCCCCGGCCCTCCGGGGCCCGCGGGAGCGTGATCGTTGGTGACGCCGATTCCGGTCGGCAAATGGTCGTGAGTGATGCCGACTCCGATGGGCGAATGGTCGTTGGTGATTCCGATCCCTGCGGGCAGATGATCGTGGGTAATCCCTACGCCCGTCGGCAGATGGTCATGCGTGATTCCCACGCCCTTTGATTCAAGGTCGAGCACGGCGCCCTGCAGCAGATCGGTTCTTTGCTCTTCGGCCAGCATCGATTCGTTGAGCAGCAGTGACTGACCGCCGAAGGCTGCGCCGAGCGCCTGCTCGTCGAGCTTGTGGATGGAGTTGGTGGGCTTGGTGTTCTTGTTCATTGCGATGACTCCTTCGTGTTTTGTTTGTCGAGTCTGCGTTCGAGCAGATGGGCGCATGATAGGCAAGCGCTCGCAGCATGGATGCCAACTATTTCACGGTCGTGTGCAAGTCCTGCGAGACGACGTGCGATGAGTGCTCCCAAAACCGCGGGGAACGTTTGAGCGGATCTACAATCCCTGATCCATTCTCCTCCG
>JAHDYG010000002.1 GCA_023383815.1 Rhodocyclaceae bacterium | reverse complement strand
TTTGGGACTCCTTGATCCGTAAGGTTCAGGTGTCCACGGAAAAGGGTCAACTTCACCTTGACGTACCCAGACCGAATGAAAACCTCCCTCCCCGCCACCCGCACGCTGGTTGCAGGAGCCTCGGGGGGTGCGGGGGGAACGCCCGCGTCGTTGGCTGGGGGGGCCTGGTCGGTGGTTTTCAGTGTGTTCATGGCTTTCCTCCTGGTGGTTGTGCTCGCCGTTCGCTATCGCCTCGCCGTCGGGGGCAACGGCGCGCAGGGAGCGGAGGAAGGGCGAAACCGCAAGCCGCAGCCCGGAGCGAAGCGACGGGACCGGGTGAGGATTCGGCGAAGCGCACCCTTCCGCAGCGACCGCGCCGTGGCACACGTCGGCGAAAAGGGCGAGAGCGAACGGCGAGCCCCCCAAGGGGGGAACGAACACCGAAAACGGTCCTCGACCAGACCCCACCAGCGGCGCGGCCCTGCGGGCCGTGCCCTCAGTCCGGCGCAGCCGGACTCTGATTGCCGCCCGGAGGGCGGAAGGCAAGGCGGCCTGGAGGGGACCGCTTTGCGGCCCGTCCCGTCAGGGACCGAGCGCGAGCGAGCCCGAAAGGGCGTCCGGCCCCGCCCAGAGGGCGGGATGCCCTGGACTCTACATCCCCATATCATCGCGTGAATCCCGCCCCATCCCGGCCGCCACGTCGCGCAGCTGGTCGAGGCTCGGCGGTGCGAAGGACGGGTCGCGCTCGCGATAATCGAGGGTCGACTCCTTTTGATTTTCACGACTCATGGCCTCGATGGCGGCCCCGAGTCGCGCCAGCGGTGCGGCTCTTGGGTCGCTCTCCACCCCCGCCGCCAGCTCAAGCTTTGCCACCTTTGCCGCGGCAAATACAAAGGTCGTCTCCCCCTTCGAACGAGAGGCCTGGACGTATGCCATTTCGCGACTAGTATGCTCGGAGCCCAGCACCACCGCGCGTTCCACGGTCGCGCCCTGCAGGCGATGGGTAGTCGCAGCGTACCCATGCCGCATGGCGACGGCCGCAGGATCGACTGAGATGTGCTTTTCGGTTCGATCGAGCGCGAGCGTGATTTTTGAGGAGGAAACGGAAACGACGGTCGCGAAATCGCCGTTCTTCAACCCGATCTTGTTCTCGTTTCTTGTAACGACGATGCGTTCGCCCACAGCGAGCTTGAGGTTGACGGTCTTCTCCGGGTCGTTGCCATCCCGAACCTTGATCTCGCGCTCCCCCTTTAGATCCCCCGCCCCCCGCAGGCGGTCGCGGATTGCTGAGTTCAAGTCGCGCACTGCGGCATTCGTGCCAGCGATCGCCACCACGCCCCGCGCACCGATCGCAGCACGGTCGGCGATCACGCGATCGGCGACGGCACGCACGGCCGCCGCGTGCGTCGCGGTCACACGCACCGCGCCGCGCTCGGCGTAGCGCGCAAGCGCTCGCGCGGCTTCGCCTCGGCTCATTTCGCGCACGGCTTCCCTAGCCCAGCCCTCGCGCTGGCGCCCGATCTCCTGCAACCGCGCCGCCGGCACGGCTGCAGACAGGTGCCGGAAGGTCGCCCCCGCGCCGACCGGCTGCAGCTGTTTGTGATCGCCCACCAGTATCATCTTCGCGCCGGCCTCGTGGGCCGCGCGCGACAGCACGGCCATCTTGCGCGAATCGACCATGCCAGCTTCGTCGACGATGACGATCGTCTTGGAATCGAGTTTGACCGCGCCGCGCTCAAGGTCGAACTGCAGTCTGTCAATGGTCGATGATTTGATGCCGGCGTCGGCCTGCAGGCCAGCGGCAGCTTTCCCCGCCAAAGCGGCGCCAACGACTTTGAACCCAGCGCTTTCGTAGGCCTGGCGCACGGCCGCGAGCGACGTGGACTTCCCGGTCCCAGCATCTCCGACCATGACCGCCGTTGCGCCTGGCGCGGCGGCCAACAGCCTCACCGCCTCCCGCTGCTCGTCGCGCAACTTGAAAGGGGCGCCGGGTTTCGTGTTCTGGGACTCGATCTTCGCGATCGCCCGCTCGACTTCGGCCGGCTTGAGCTGGTGCTTGGTCTCTTGCGCGCGCGCCTGGGCGAGCCGGAGAACGTCGCGCTCGGCCTGGATCAACTCGCGAGTGGTGAACTTGGTCTTGCCGTCATGACCCTGGATCTCGACCGCCGCCAGCTTCACGGTTTCAGCCCGCAGCCGCGCACCGTCGGCGCCGCCCATCTCCTGTGCGGCCTCGGCCGCCGCCTGGAGAATCCTCCTCTCATCAATGACTGCATCATGTTCAGTGAGGGTCTTCAAGAGCCCTGTGGCCGTCGGCATTTCGACCGTGTACTCCCGGTTCGGATCGCGCAGCGCCGCGGCCGCAGCGCGGTCGAGACCTGCCGCCGCGGCACGCGCGGTCCATTGTGACTGGAGGGTGTCGCGGTCGATCTCGACTTTCGATGAGCGGGTTTCAAGGGCGACGTTTTCGGCGGACTTGGCGTCTTTCAAGCCCAGTTCCCGCAGGCGTTCAACGATCTGCGCGCGCCGTTGACTGAACTCTTGTTCAACCCCTTTGGGAACCCCTGCGACCCGAAACGCGGCGCCGTCGCGCTCGGTTTTGTACCCCAGACCACGGAGCTGAAGCGCCAGCTCAGCGCGGTACACCGCGCCCACTGCTTTCTGCCAGCGCATCATTTCGCGCGCGTCGAGCGATGAAACCTTGCCGTCCTCCCGCACCGCAAGGTTCATGATGAAGGCATGGGTATGAAGCTGGGGGTCTTGCTCTCGGCTGGTTCCATGCTGGAATGTCGCGGCCACCAGCTGGGCGCGCTGGAGGTCTTGGCCATCCCTGCCGGTTCTGGCGAAACAGGCCTTTTCCTGCATGACTTCGAGCGCTCGCTCGACGGCGCGCGCCTGCGCGGACTCGATCGCGGCGCGCTGCGCGGGGTCGGCCATCGCCCAGACCACTGAAACCGATTTCGGGGCACTGAACGTGGCATCCCACCCGGCGCGTCGGTCAGGGTCGCCCGCGTTCTGCGCGAAGCGTTCGCCATCCCTACCGACCGCCGCGCAAACCCTCGCAAAATCTTGACTTGTCACCTCCCGCGACCCGATCCCGAGTCGTTCCAAACCGCCGCCGACCCACCGCCCACGATCACCTTCGGCAGCATAGTAGTCGTCGAGCCGGCCGGCCTCGGCCGGCCCCTTCCCTTCAACCAGGTGAGACGAAAAATAGGTCGCAGCCCCCCCTGCCGACCGCGCGCCGGAAATGCTCAACATCCCTTATCCTCCGAGGAGTTCAGGGCTCTGAGAATGGCCTCGTCATCGTCGAGCAAGGGCGAAACTTCGGCCTCGACGGTCGCCGCGACCGCCGCCGGCTTGGGTTCGGCCGGGCGCTCGACTTGGCTAAAAACATCCGGTTTGATGTGGAAAGGCGATACCTTCCGCGGCAACTCCAGGATTGGAACCTGAACCCGCGCGACCGGAAAATTCCCAGCAAACCTCAAATAGCCTTGCAATGGGGGAAGCGACTGGATTTCTGATGGCAAAATGGTTTGCTCGACCGTTCGCGCCTCTCTTTTTGTATGGCTTGTCGAATCTCCGATCCGGCCGCTCGTCGACCGCTCTTCCCTTGCGACTTCCGCCTGCCCCAAATCCTTTGAAAGTGCATCTGCACTTTCAAAGTCGGATGTTGAAAGCACTAATTGACTCTGCAGGCAAGCCAGCAGAGTCTTACTTGTGTGCTCACCGTACAGGTTGCGCAATTGTGAGATGGACTGATACCCCGCCAGCGCCGAGAGGCCAAACTTTCGGCCTTGCGCGAGCGCATCCGGCAGGGAATTGATCTTGCCAAGCGCAGCCAATTCATCGACCACCAGGAACAAGCGCCGCGCACGGTCGACTTCCTGGGCCATCGCCGCGGCCGTGGCAATGTCGAGCACCGAGGAAATCAAAGTGGCGACCGCAGGCCGGGTGTCCGACCGGTACGGAAGCCACAAAACCGCCCCAGACTTCCGGCACTCGGCCACAAATTTTGTGATCGAAAACCCCTCCGACCCGGCACCTGGCGTAAGGTAAGAAAGTGGTGTGATGTAGGTTGAAATGACGCTTGCGACGCTCGCGAACGCCCGTTCATTCCCCCCTGAAAACCACCTTGAAGCGGCCGAATTCGCGCACAATTCGGCCCATTCCTGCTGTTCAGCTGCACAACAAAAAAACACCAGCCAGCCGTTCGTATCCCGCCCACTTGCACATAAACGGTCGATCGTCACGGCCAACAATTGCTGCGAGTATTTGTGCCATTGTGCGCTCTCACCATCCGCATCCGGGATGATTGACTTCACAATCCGTACCGTATCGGCCGGCGTTCGAATCTCGGCAAATGGCGACCATTCAACGCTTCGCGAATCGAACGGATTCAAAATAAAGTCGCCTTCGCGGTACATTCCCGCCATCAATTCCCCGCCGGAATCCGCGACAACAGCCGGATTATTTCGCGCGCGAAACTCCATCACAAGCCGCGAAATTGCCTGGGTTTTACCGCTACCTGGGCTCCCACAAAAACGGAAACTCAGCGGCTCGATCGCACGCGGAACTGGAACGCTCGCGATCGTCAAGCCGCCCGGCTCGAGATTTTTGACAAGCGTTTTGAGGGTCTTGGAATCAACGATTCGCGCGCCGCGCTCGTGCCGTTTCCCGCGCGCACCCGCGCGCGCCAGCCAGCTTGGGATCAGGAAACTGAGCACGATTCCAGCGAAAAGAATCGCAAAACCTCCAATCAAAAGCCGCCTCAAAACCGGCCAGCCGGTTTCAATCATAAGCGGCCACGCCCTCTGAACCTCGATTCTGAGCGGCCCTTCTTGCCAATCGACCAGCACAAACTTGGGTGCAATAATGGGCACAAACGCCTCAGGATGATGCACCAGTGCACGCGCCGCGCAGGCCTGAATACCCCCCTTTCTGCACGCCTCTTTGCTGGGGAATGCGAGCATCAAAAAGGCAATTGCAAGCGCGGCAGCGATACCGACGCGCGGCAGAAAACGCAACTCTTTTGCAACATCACTCATAACCAATTCTCCGAACTTTTTACAGGCGAAAACATAAACTGCCGACCCCCCACAACCGCGCGCAAATGAGGCAAAGGCGGCTCTTCATCAAGGTCCACAAGTTCAACACCAACCCACTCAATGCGGCGCACGTGAGGGGAGTTTTCAGGGACGAATTCAATCACCAAGTCTTGATCGTTGACGATCAGAATCAGCTGTGTCCAAAGCTCATCAATGCTAAAAACATGCGCTCGGCTGAGTGTGTAAAAGTGATTGATTTCACTTGAAATATGGTCATGAAGCGCGCGCCGGACAGTCAGCCGTGGCGGCAGATTTTTGCGCGCAGCGTGCGCAAAAATCTTGAATTTTGGCCCGACGGCCATCGGCCAATATTCGACCTTTTGAAGTGGATTTTTAAGCATCGGAATCACCTCTGAATGAGCTTCACCAGGTTCGTTAAACGGCGCTCCAGCGCCGCATCTTGTGCTGCAAATTGCGCGTCGACATGCTCGCGCAGCGCGTTCAATTCCTCCCTTAAAACAGAGAAATGGGCCTCTGTTTTAAGATCTGATTCACGCGCCGAAGCGCTGTTTGTGCGGTCGTTTTTGAGTGCTGATTGGATCAATTGAACGGCCGCGGCAGATTGCGGCCGGCGCTCTTTTTGCGCAAATTCAACAAGCGCAGCGGCCGCCATGGGCGGCAGATTGATGGTTAATCGGCGCCGCATTTCACCGCTCCATGCGCGCTGCATGGTGCATCCATCTGGATGCACTGTGCTGCACAGCGCAAAGCCTTGTGCCGCGCGGGTTCCGGGCGAGGGGCGCTGCGGCACGCTGCGCCCGGCAGCATCGGAGATGCGTGGGGTGTGAGGCAATCCCTGGATTGCCGACCGAGACTTTTTTTAGGATTCATTGCCATGCTCCTCGGCAATGAATCCGTCGCCGTCACCATCGACCATGGTCGATGGTGACGGCGGAGAATTTTGGAGTTCGCGCCAGCCGGCGCGAACGACGGACCTGATTGTTTCAACAATCAGGTCCTGAATCGGCAGATCAAGCCCCGCTTGAGCTGCCGCGGCGCGGAGCGCCGTGAGGTCGTCGAGCAGCTGCCGCGGGACGCGGCAGCTGAAGGTTCCAAGCTTGTCGTCACGCTCGCGCGTGACGAGGATTTTTTTTGTGCGGCCCATGCTGAACACCTCTCAAATGGTTTGAATGAGAGGTCAGCATGGCGCAGCGCGACGCTGCAGTGTGTTTGTTAAAACAGGGGTTTTGGGTGGGAATTACCCGGGCTCGCAAAAAATGCGGCCGGCGCGGCTTGCGCCGCGCCGGCCGGGTCGTGCCTCCCCAGCCGACTCAGTTTGTCAGCAAGCCTTCAGCCTCCCTTGCCGCGCTGCGGATCAATTGCAAGAGCGCATCGGTTTCCTTTGGGTCGACGCGGTCGCAAGCGATCGAGACTGCAACCCGGATCGAATCAATCAAAGCAAGTGCTTTTTCTCTGTTCACCAGCTGTTGGTGATTTTCTGCTTCCATCATTTCAACCCTCCGGATTGTCGTTCTTGCTCGCCCGCGGCGTGCGGGCAGGCTTTTCAGGTTCTACGGGACCGGCAGGCCTGAGCATCGCCAGCAGGGCCGCATTCTGCGAGCGCAACGCATCGAGCTCGCCGAGCTGCCGGGCCGCCTGCTCGCGTGCGGTCGCCAGCTCTGCGAGCGCGGTGTGCGCACGATCAAGCTCGGCGTGCAGATTATCGGCGCGGCGCTCGATCTCGGCCACGCGCGCGGTGGCGGTATGGGTCTGTTCCTGCGCCTGGGCCATCTCGGCGCGCACGCCGGCCAGCGCCTGCCCGGTTTGCTGTGCTTCGGTTTCCAGTTCAGCAATCCGGGCCTGTGCCGCAGCCAGCTCTTCGGCCTGGCTCTCGAACGCCTGTGAAAGCTCGGCGCGGAGCGCGTCGGCCTCGACCCGCTCCGCTTCCCAAGCCTGGCGCGCGGCCGTAAGCGCCTCGTTCGCCAACTCTTGAGCGGCGGTCCAGAGTTCAGCCAGCGCGGCTTGCTGCGCCTGCTGGACACGCTCGGGGATGGCAACCGCGACGGAGGCCGGCTGCGCCGTCTGCGCCCGGCGCCATTCCCTCATTACCTGGCTGGTCGTATTCATATCGGTCCGCGCGGCGCGGCGCACCGCGTCGACCGCTGGAAAATCACCCCGACCGCCGGCCTCGAAGAGCTGATCGGCGGCGGCAATGATGCGCGCGCGGACCTCCTGGTTGATGCCGGCATTCATCCCGCGCAATTCCGCACGACCGTCCCATCCTTTATGCGCTCGACAACCATTTCGCCCTCAAATTCGACGGGAATTTTGTGGAAACGCCGCAACGCTGCGTTGACCGCCTTGAGAATTGCAAGGTTAGGTTGATACTCGTTGTTTCCGTTCCAGAAAGCCGGCAGCTTTTCAAGCTCGGCGATTTCATTTGTTGAAAGGTAACTGAGGAACTTGGCTGCGGGCATCCAAAGCGTTTCGCGGCCTTGCCGCTGCAAAAACACAGCCTCTTCGGCCTTGTCAAATCCAGCGATCTCACCACCAATGGTCAGCGCTGCGCGCCCGCCGAACCGATCGAACAACTCCTCACAAAACTCCCTGCTCATAACATTTCTCCTTGGAATCGGTCATTGCATCACTGTGCTACATCAGAATAATAATACGATTATTATTCTGATGCAAGTATTTTCCAAGATAGGCGATGTCGCTGCCACTGCGCGCCTGTTCCACACTAACCAACTTGCCAACCCACACCAACTAGGTTAGACTGCGCCTATGGAGAAATCGACCCCGCACTGCAAGCTGACCGTCGTCAAAGCCTTCGTAGAAGCAGGCAAAGTCCGCGCAACCCGTTCAGCCAGACTTGGGGCCACTGCATTGGGATTGGAACTGTCCGACATGCTGGCTGTGGTGATGGCGCTGACGCCAGCGGACTTCTACAAGAGCATGACCACCCATGCCGATCACACGGTATGGCAGGACGTGTACCGCCCCAGTACGCAAGCGGGCGACGTGTACCTGAAGCTGACGGTCATTGATGACGTACTGATCGTGTCCTTCAAGGAGCTATGAACATGAAATGCCCTGTTTGCGGCGCAGCGGAGTTGATCCACGACACCCGCGACCTGTCCTACACCTACAAGGGCGAAACCACGGTGATTCCCGCCGTGACCGCTGATTATTGCCCTGCGTGCGATGAGTCCATCACCGACATGGCCGAAACCGAGCGGGTCATGCGCGAGATGCAGGCGTTCAACAAAGAGGTCAATGCGGCCATTGTTGACCCCGCCTTTATCGTCAATGTGCGCAAGAAGCTCGACCTTGGCCAGCGCGAAGCTGCTGAAATCTTCGGCGGCGGTATCAATGCCTTTTCACGCTACGAGAACGGCAAAACCAAGCCGCCGCTCGCCTTGGTGAAATTGCTCAAGGTGCTGGATCGTCACCCCGACCTGCTCAACGAGGTTAGATCCGCCTGACCTTCTTGAATCTTGTCTCTGGTAAACAACACGGCCTACCGAGCTTTGAAAACGGCTCCTCTCCATCCCTGACAGTGGGGATGCGACCGGGGGTCCATCCGGCCCCCTTTGGGGGCCTGTTCAGGGGGAGGGGGGGCCGGCGAAGCCGGGGGAACCCCGCAGGGGTGCCCCGGCCGCAGGCCGCTCGTCGTGGATTAGAAAAGGATTAAAAAGGATTAGCAGACTTATCCACAACGCCGGAAACCCGCACCAGCGCTGTCTTTCCGGCCTGTTCAGCCTGTGGATATTGCACCCGCTGGAACGGTATAGCGCACCCGCTGGAACGGTATAGCGCACCCGCTGGAACGGTATAGCGCACCCGCTGGAACGGTACGCCGGGGCAGCTGGAACGGTACGTCACGCGCGAGGCGTCCGGGGTTTGGCCGCCCTCTTGGCCAAGTGCCGCCGCTGCGCCCCCCTAGCCTTCTTCTCAACATACACCAGGCCGCCCCGGATGTGGTAGCTGAACCCCTCGCCGTGGGCTGCGCTGGCCTCGGCTACGGCATCCAGTGCGTCGCCCAGCGTCTGCCGGTAGCGGCGTAGCTCTGACTCGCTGCCGCAGAGCCGGTGCAGCGTTTCCACCTTCATCGGGAAGGGCTTGGCGTGACTGGCGTAGAAGCCGTGCAACCACTGGGCCAGCGGCTTCCCGTTCAGCTCGTGTCGCACCGCCCATTCGATCTGCGTGAACTGGTCGGCAGCGAACAGCGCGCGCAGCTTGGGGTCCAGCTCGATGAGCCACTCCTGCGTTTCCTCATCCTTGGCCGCCCCGGCAATCAGGCTCCCGATGTAGCTGTATCGGCCCTGCTTGACCCTCAGGGCGCTGGCCACAAGCCGCGTGATGCGCTTGTTCAGCGTCACCCGGTTCTTGCCGGTATCGGTCAGTCCCATGAGCTTCAGCAGGGCATAGGATGTGACCCGGCACTGGCTGCCCAGCTCCTGGAGGCGCACCATATGCAGCACGCCTTCCCACACGTCGCGGTCGCCCTGATCGAGGCGCTGCCCGGTGTAGCGGATCTCGATGCCATCGAGGGCGGCGAGCTGCTCGCCGTCGATGTAGCAACGCCGCCCCCTGGCGATCGCGCCGAACAAGGCCGACCGCAGGATAGGGTTCGGCACTACCCGGACGGCCTCCGGCCATGCCGGGAGCCGCGGCTGCGCCGCGGCTGGCTGTTCACACTTGGCCCGCTTTCTTCTGACCTCAATCCCATCAAAAATTGAAGCCAGGGTGGCCGGGGCACTCATTGCCCACCCCGCGCCCGCAGCTCGACGACACTGATACCCAGCTCGGCCGCCTGAACCTCTTCTGCCCTGGTCGGCCGGCCGCGCCGCGCCTTGCGCGGCGCAGGAGCCGCGGGCTGGCGCCTCCGGGCATCGATCCAGGCCTGGAGGTCGGCCGGGTCGTACCTGACTACACGGTCGGAAAGTTGAACATAGGGCACCCCAAGGTTCTTCCTCGACCTGTCAGACCTCAGGGTGTGAACAGAAATGCACAACAGTTGAGCTGCCTGCTCAACATCAATCAAAAAATCAGTGGTGGACATTTGCCGGTCTCCCGGCGGGCAGCGCGCCAAGAAACGGCGCAGCACGGCCCCGGTGCTGCGCCATGGGCGCGCACGCACGTGCTTATTAAGGTAGAGGCTTCTACAGGAACGGGTACGCGACGGCTGCCCCCGCTGTGCGGGCGTCACGAACCCTGCGTCCACCCCGGTCAATGGAGTTTCCGCTTCTAGTCGCGGCTGGCGCCGCGAACTCTAAAAAAATCTTCCAAGGCTGGCACGGCCGCAAGCGGCGCTGACGGTTAGGAACCGTCGACTAGCTTCCCGCAGCGTACACAGATACGCCTCAGTCAGTCAAGCGCTGCGCTCGGGCACTGCAGCACGGCACACCGTGTCCCAAATTGTCCCCTTGGGACAATTTGGGACAATAATGGGACACGGAATTATGCTTTGACCTGCTTAAACCTGCTTAGACACGCCGCAACCGGGTAGTGTCAGGAGCATAAAAAAACCGCGGAATCCCGCGGTTTTATTGGGTTTGGCGGAGACGGAGGGATTCGAACCCTCGAGACAGGTTTTGCCCGTCTGCTCCCTTAGCAGGGGAGTGCCTTCGACCTCTCGGCCACGTCTCCAACCGGAGGCGCGATCATAGCGAGTCCGCGCCTTCGGGTCAAATGTGGAAACCCGCAGAAATACGGGTTCTGCGCTGGATCAGGCCTCGTCGAGCTTGAACGCCTTGTGCAGCACACGCACCGCCAGTTCGAGGTACTTTTCCTCGATCGCGACCGAGATCTTGATCTCGGAGGTGCTGATCATCTGGATGTTGATTCCCTCTTCGGCGAGCGTACGGAACATGAGCGAAGCGACTCCCGGGTGGGAGCGCATGCCGACGCCGACGATCGATACCTTGGCCATCGTGTTGTCGCTCTCGAAGGCCCGCGCGCCGATCTGTCCACGATGCGTCTCGAGCACCTTCATCGCCTTGCCCAGATCGCCGCGCGCAACCGTGAAAGAGAAATCCGTCGCACCGTCGTGGCCGACATTCTGGATGATCATGTCGACGTCGATGTTCGCATCCGCGATCGGTCCGAGAATCTGATATGCGATCCCCGGCTTGTCGGGTGCACCGACCACCGTCAGCTTCGCTTCGTCGCGGTTGAAGGCAATCCCTGAGATGACGGGCTGTTCCATGTTCTGATCTTCCTCGACAGTAATGAGCGTACCCGCGCCCTCTTCCTGAAAACTCGACAGGACGCGCAACTTGACCTTGTACTTACCGGCAAACTCCACCGAACGGATCTGCAGCACCTTGGAGCCGAGGCTGGCAAGTTCCAGCATCTCCTCGAAGGTGATGGTGTCGAGCTTGCGCGCCTCCGGAACGACACGCGGGTCGGTCGTATAGACGCCATCCACATCGGTGTAGATCTGGCACTCGTCGGCCTTCAGCGCCGCCGCGAGGGCGACGCCGGTGGTATCCGAACCACCGCGACCGAGGGTGGTGATGCTGCCGTGCTCGTCTACGCCCTGAAAGCCCGCGACGACCACGACGTTGCCCTCGTCGAGGTCCTTGCGGATCGGAGCCTCGTCGATGTTGAGGATGCGCGCCTTGGTGTGAGCCGAATCGGTCAGGATGCGGACCTGACTGCCGGTATAGCTCTTGGCCTTGATCCCGATGTCGTGCAGGGCCATGCACAGCAGCCCGATCGTGACCTGCTCCCCGGTCGACACGACGACGTCAAGCTCGCGCGGATCGGGAGCGGCTGCAACCTCCTTGCACAGCGCGATCAGGCGGTTGGTCTCCCCGCTCATCGCCGAAACGACCACGATCACCTGGTCGCCGCGCGCCTGAAACCGGGCCACTCGCTCCGCGACATTCTTGATACGCTCCGGCGTGCCTACCGAAGTGCCCCCATACTTTTGAACTATCAGTGCCATTCCAGTATCCGGCCGCAAGTGGAGAAAGACGCGAAGTTTAGCGAAAACGGTCCGAAAATGCAGTGCCGGTGCGGGAATTTTTGCGATCGCTGCGGTCCAACGAACCGCATAACCCATTGTGCCTATTGACAAGTTGATGTTGTATGAGGAAGGAATACTGAACTATAATCCGGGTATCCTGCAATCGCCATTGCAGGCTCCCCAGACCCATCAGCAGTGCCACACCGCCGACCCGCTCCGTGATGTGGCGCCTCCAAGGAAACGAAAATGAAGACCACTGACAAGATCGATGTTCGCGAGATCCGCCGCAAGCTCGGCCTCAACCAGTCCCAGTTCTGGTCCAAGATCGGTGTGACCCAGAGCGGCGGTTCGCGCTACGAGAGCGGCCGCAACATTCCCCGGCCCGTGCAGGCCCTGCTGCGCCTCGTTCATATCGAGCAGATCGATATCAACAAGGTCAAGAAGGAAGACGTCGAAGTCGCGACCTACCTGAAGTCCTCGAACCCCGAGATGTTCAAGAATCTCAAGAAGGAGGCCCGCGAGGACGCCAAGGCCAAGCGCAAGGAAAGCAAGTCGCGCTGAACGATCCGTCGATCTGACGTAGTACCGGGCCGGGGGCTCTGCGCCGCCGGCTCGCGTCTTGCGTGTCCGCCCGGCAACGGCCTTCGGAAGCACCGGCGCCCATAGCCCTGCCCCAATCCGGTCTGTTCCTCTTTCACACCGGAGTTCGTCCTTCCGTACCCCTCATGCGCATTACCCGCAAACTGGAGTTCGACGCCGGCCACCGGATTCCGGATCATGGCAGCCAGTGCAGGCACCTGCACGGTCACCGCTACGTGATCGAGATCACGCTTTCGGGTCAGGTTGTCGAAGCGGCCGGACAGGCGATCAACGGCATGGTGATGGATTTCGCGGACGTCAAGGCGATCGCCCAGACGCACCTCGTAAGCCTTTGGGACCACGCCTTTCTTGTCTATCGGGAGGATCGTCTGGTGGCCGACTTTCTAGCGACGATCCCTGGGCACAAGACCGTCGTGCTCGACGTGATTCCGACGGCCGAAAATCTTGCGCAGACCGCCTTCCGGATTCTCGACCCGCTGTACCGCGATGTGTACGGCAACCACCTCCGGCTCGAGCGGGTCCGCCTCTACGAAACTCCGAACTGCTGGGCCGACGCGACCCGCCCCGAGTAGCGCCGAAGCGCTCCGGCCAGGCTTTCATGCACTGCCGGTTCAGCGCACCGTGCGATCCTGCCCCAGCGCGAACGGAAGCTTCGTCACCGGCGTCGCCTGCTCCCGGTGTCGCCGCCAGTTCCTGAGATAGGCGTTCGCCAGGTCGCAGTGCCCCCGCAACACCAGCACGTTTTCGGCATTCCGGTTGCGCGCCGACCAGGTGAAGTTGTACGAGCCGGTCACGACGACACACCCCGGCCCGGCCGGATCGACGATCAGGACCTTGTTGTGGGCCGCGGAATACCCAGTCTCGAAGGCAACCGGAATGCCCGCGTCGAGAAGGAGCGGGATCATGTTGCCCTTGGCATTCCGGTTCATCTGCGCATCGGCCAGGACCTCGACCTGCACACCACGGCCTCGCGCATCGACCATCGCCCTGGCGATGGTGCGGCTGGTAAATGCGTAGGCCTGCACATGCAGCGTCGTCCGCGCAGCGTCGATGACACGCACGATGAGCGCCTCGGGATCATCGGCCGGCGAGAAGGCGAGCTCGAGCGAGCCACGCGCCGGCATCACCTCGCTCGCCAGCACCGGCACGAACGCCGCGGCAGTTGCCAGTGCGACGGTCACCAGCAGTTTCGGCACGGCAGGACTCAACGGACCTCCGCCCGCTCCAGCACCGCCGCAAAGAATCCATCGGTATCGTGGCGATGTGGAAAGAGGCGCAGGCGCTCACCAGTCGCAAGTTCAACGCCCTGACCGGAAAGCACGTCCGACGCATCGCGCTCGAAGAAGTCGGGATGTGCTGCAAGAAAGGCATCGACGATCCCGTCGTTCTCGTCCTTGAGCAGACTGCAGGTGGCATACACGAGGCGTCCGCCTGGGCGCACGAGACGCGCCGCCGACGCCAGGATCGCGGCCTGTTTGACGACCATTTCGGCAACCGACTCCGGACTCTGGCGCCACTTCAGATCCGGGTTGCGGCGCAGCGTTCCGAGGCCGCTGCAGGGTGCGTCCACGAGCACCCGATCTGCCTTTGCTGCAAGTCGCTTCACCTTCTGATCCCGTTCGTGCGCGATCAGCACCGGGTGAACGTTCGACAGGCCCGCGCGGGCGACGCGCGGCTTGAGCTTTGCGAGGCGCTTTTCGGAAACGTCGAATGCGTACAGGCGGCCGGTCGAGCGCATCATCGCGCCCAGATGCAAAGTCTTCCCGCCCGCTCCGGCGCAGAAATCGACGACCAGTTCTCCGCGCCGGGGTTGCAGCAGGAATCCGAGCAACTGGCTGCCCTCGTCCTGGACCTCGACGCTGCCGTCGAGAAAAAGCGGATGCTTCTGCAAGGCGGGCTTGCCCGCCATTCTCACCCCATGTGGCGACAACGGACATGCGGAGGCATCGAAACCCGACGCCTTGAGCGCAGCAAGCGTCTTGTCGCGGTCGGCCTTCATGACGTTCACACGAAGATCGAGCGGTGCCGGCCGATTCAGCCCATGCGCGAGCGCAGCCAACTCCGCTTCGTCGTACTGGCTCGCAAGCCGCTCGGCCAGCCAGTCGGGAAGATCGGTTCGCTCGCCGAGGCTGCCTTCGTCGAGTGCGCTCGCCTTCAGCGACGAGATCCACTCCATCTCGACAGGCGACACCAGTCCTTCGAAGCGTCGCATCGGCCAGCCCTCGCCGCGCGCAAGCCAGGCGAGCAGCAGTTCGCGCGGCCGCGCATCGGATCCGGCCAATCTGCGCAGCCAGCGCAGGCGGCGCACGATTCCGTACACGGTCTCGGCGACGAAGGACCGGTCGCGCTGGCCGAGTTCGCGATTCTCCCGGAAGTAGCGCGAGATCACGACGTCTGCCGGGTGGCTGAATTCGAGCACTGGCCCAAGCACTTGTGCCGCCTGGATCAGGAGCGCACGCGAGACGGCATCCTCCCGCGCCGGCGCCACGACGACCTCGGGCCGTTCCGGGCCTTCGTGCGACGCGGATCGGTTGCGCCGACCAGCGGGAGACCCTCCCCCACGCTCCGCTCCACGCTTGCGGGGATCCTCCCGCTCGCCGCTTCGCCCCGGCGTTCGCCCTGCGTCTTGCTCCGCGCTTCGCGCTCCGCCCCGTTCCGCTGACTGCCGCTTCCGTATCATCTCGCTCATCCTCGCCCGCCACCGGGCAGATCTGCCTTGCCTGCTGCCTGCAGGTCGATCGTGACCGCCTGCTGGTCCAGTGCCTGTCCCTTTTCATCGGTCATCAGGATCCGTACCGGAACCATCCGGTGCGCCGTGGACAGCCACAGATCGAGGGTCAGCTTCCCCTCGCGCGCCTGCAGACGGACCCGGACCGTTTCGAGCGATCCGGCCGGAACCCGAACCGATTCCCGTCCCTGGATCGACGCTCGTACGGCGACCGGCTTGCGCCCCGTCACCAACGACAGCTCGCCGGGCAGGCCCCGCTCACCTGCGACCGCCACGAGATGCCACAAACTCAACAGATCCTGATCCTGCTTGCCCAGTGCGTAGTGCCCGACCCTGCCCTTGCGCTCGATAGCGACCATGCCCCGGGTCCAGTCGAAATCTGCCTGCTCCGGCTTGCGCCCGCTCTGCTCGATGCGGAAGCGCTCGGGTCGCAAGCCACCCTCGGCGATCCGCCCGGCGCTGCTCTGAACGTAATCGAAGTTCAGCAGCAGGTCCGCAAGGCCGGTCGTCCTGACCTGCGTCTGCATCGTGTAGCGCTCGCCATCGTGCGACCAGCGGTGCTCGGAGCTTCCCAACCTTGGTCCGTCCGCCCCCTTGAGCACGTCGAACACGACCCGGCCCGATGCAGGCCAGCCCGCCGCCCAGGCTCCGTGTCCGGAAGACGGACTCGCCTGGGCGTCCGATTGCCGGGCGCCAACCATGATTACGGTGACCAGCACGAACAGCACGAGCATCTGCCAGCTCCCCCGCCGACGCCCGTTCGTCAGCCTCATCACGGCCCCGTTCGCAGGTCCGCATCGAGCGGAGGAACGATGCAGCCGTGTGCCGGCCCTTCGTCGCGCACCCGGACCCGCCCGGCCCCATCGAGCGTCAGCCGTTCCTCGACGAACCAGCGCACCGCCTGTGGATAGATGCGGTGTTCGTGCTCGAGCACGCGGGCCGCGAGGGTGTCCTCGTCATCCGCGGGCAGAACCGGCACGGCTGCCTGAATGACGACCGGACCGCAATCCAGATCCGGGGTGACGAAATGAACGGTCGCGCCATGCACCCGCACCCCCGACTCGATCG
This sequence comes from Rhodocyclaceae bacterium, assembly GCA_023383815.1. Lineage (GTDB taxonomy): Bacteria > Pseudomonadota > Gammaproteobacteria > Burkholderiales > Rhodocyclaceae > JACOUN01. Next base: position 293,420 of record JAHDYG010000002.1, on the reverse strand, counting down.
CTCGGCGATGCGTGTGCAGCCCCGGAAATGCCGGCAGCAAGGAAGGGTGGATGTTCAGCAAGCGGCCGCGGTAGTGCTCGACGAACCCATCGGTCAGGATCCGCATGAAGCCAGCGAGCACCACGAGATCCGGCGCGTAGCCGTCGATCACCGTGGCGAGCTCCGCATCGAAGGCGTCCCGGCTGGCGAAGGCACGATGATCGACGACCGCGGTCTCGATGCCGTGGTCCCGGGCAAACACGAGCCCTGCGGCATCCGCCCGATTGCTGATGACTGCGCGGATCCTTGCGCCATCGGGTTGCGCGCGCACGATGGCTTCCATGTTGCTGCCGCGCCCCGAGATGAGGATGACGATCGACTTCATGCTGGACTGCGTGTCGCCCCGGACGATTGAAAACTGCGTGCATGATACCGGAAGCCCATGAGCGCCTTCACGTCACGTTCCGCACGAGGCACGGAACCGGCGTGATGGGCGGCCGTATAATGCCCCGTTGGCCGCCCTGCTCCCGCTTCGAACCCGCATGCCTCGCATTCAACCGCTGCCCGACCACCTCATCAACCAGATCGCCGCAGGCGAAGTCGTCGAACGCCCCGCCTCGGTGCTCAAGGAGGTGATGGAGAACGCGCTCGACGCCGGATCGCTAACCGTCGACGTGCAGCTCGAAGAGGGGGGCGTGCGGCGGATCCGGATCGCCGACGACGGGTGCGGCATCGAGCGCGACGATCTGACGCGCGCACTCGATCGCCACGCGACCAGCAAGATCGCCAGCCTGGAGGACCTTGAACGCGTCGGCACGATGGGTTTCCGGGGCGAAGCGCTGGCGGCCATCGCCGCAGTTTCGCGCCTGTCGATCACCAGCCGCGCCGAAGGCGCGGGCCACGCCTGGCGCGTGCACTCGGACGATCGCACGCCGGCTCCGGCAGCACTCAACCACGGTACGGTCGTAGAGGTTGCCGACCTGTACTTCAACACCCCGGCGCGACGCAAGTTCCTGAAGACCGAAGCGACCGAATTCGCCCACTGCGACGAAGCCTTTCGCCGCATCGCCCTCGCCCGCCCTGATCTGGCCCTGCAGCTGAGCCACAACGGACGCCTGATCCACCGGCTGACGGCCGGTGATGCGCGCCGCCGGGTGGCCGAGCTGATGGGCGACGATTTTCTCGCCCACGCACGCGAAATCGATGCCGACGCTGGCCCACTGAGGCTTTCCGGCCACGTGTCGCTGCCCTCCTGGTCGCGCGCGAGCCGCGATGCCCAGTATTTCTTCGTGAACGGCCGCTTCGTGCGCGACAAGCTCCTCGCCCATGCGCTCCGCCAGGCCTACGCCGACGTCCTGCACGGCAGCCGCCATCCGGCCTACGTGCTGTTTCTCGACCTCGACCCTGCCGCGGTGGATGTCAACGTCCATCCAGCCAAGATCGAGGTGCGCTTTCGCGAATCACGCGCCATCCACCAGTTCGTGTTTCACACGCTGACCCGGGCGCTGGCGCGAACCGCGGTTGCGGACGAAAGCCGGTCCGGATCTTCCTCGACAGCGGCCTCCCGGGTTCCGCTGCCCACGATCCCTGTGCCCCCCAGCGCCTGGAGCGCGAACCCGCCGGTTCAGGCGCGACTCGCAATGGAATCGGCCAGCAACGCCTATTTCGCATTCGCCGCCGGGGCGCGCAACGAGCCTACCGTCCCGTTGCCGAAAATCGCCCCGCAAGCGCAGGCGCTGGTGGGCCAGCACGCCGCCGCGCATCTGAGCAGCGAAGACGCGCTGCCACTGGGGCGAGCAATCGCACAACTGCACGGGATCTATATCCTGGCCGAGAACGCCGCCGGACTCGTCATCGTCGACATGCATGCCGCTCACGAGCGGATCCTGTACGAGAAGCTCAAGTGCGTGCTGGAAGGTCGTCCATCGATCCAGCGCCTGCTGATCCCGGCCGTGCTCTCACTCTCGGCACAGGAAATGGCAACCGCCGAAGCCTGCGCCGGGACGCTTGCCGAGATGGGCTTCGAGACTGCGCCGCTTGGCCCCGTGCAACTGGCCGTGCGCAGCGTTCCGGCGCTTCTCGCCGCAGCACCGGTCGCCGAGCTGATGCACGAACTGCTGCGGGAGCTGCGCGACTTCCCGGCCACCGAGGTCGTCACCGCACGCCGCAACGAACTGCTCGCCACGATGGCCTGCCATGGTGCGGTGCGCGCGCACCGTCTGCTCTCGATCCCCGAGATGAACGCGCTGCTGCGCGACATGGAAGCCACCGAACGGGCCGACCAGTGCAATCATGGCCGCCCGACCTGGATCCAGCTCGGCATGGCCGATCTCGACCGGTTCTTCCTACGCGGAAAATGATCGGGCCGACTGCCGAGGCAGCTGCTGCCAGAGTTAGTCGAACCCGTTGATTGCGACCACCGCAAGCACGAGCGCGCCCACCGTTGCCCAGCCGAGCCGGTCGATGTAGCGGTGCAGCACCGCCTCCATGCGCGCACCGCCGAGCGCCATCAGGCCGGCCACGAGAAAGAATCGCGCGCCGCGTCCGACGAGCGAGGCGAGCATGAAGGGCAGCAGCGCCATCGAGGCCGCTCCGGCGGCAATCGTGAACACCTTGTACGGGATCGGCGAAAACCCGGCGACGAAGATCGCCCAGAACCCCCATCGGTCGAACCAGGCCTGGGCCAGGAGATACCCCTCCCAGTAGTGGCTCGCACGCAGCGATGGTTCGATGAGGTCAAACGCGAACACCCCGATCAGATAGCCCAGCACCCCGCCCGCAACCGATGCGAGCGTGGTGATCAATGCGAACCACCACGCATGCGACGGCCGCGCCAGGCTCATTGGCGCAAGCATCACATCGGGCGGGATCGGGAAGAACGACGATTCAGCAAAGCTCAGCCCGCCCAAATACCACGGGGCATGGCGATGGCGGGCCCAGCCCATGGCACGTTCGTAGAGCGGAGAGAAAATCTTCACAAGGCTTCCAGCATCTTTCCGGGGTTGGGCACAGGCCCCTCCGTCACCGGCACGGGCGACATGATAGCGCCTTGGACGCCCGCCCGCCGATCGGAGACCCGCACCGGAGCACCTCCATCTGCCCCGCCGGTAGCAGGTCGCTCCCCCCTCTGTTATGGTTCGGGCGCAGCCATCCCCACACTGGAAAACCCGGCCCCGCCATGCCCCGAACCGCCCCCCTCCTTGAGCGCACGGCGGCGCAAGGAAGTCTTGCGCCGCATGCGCTCGTTTTGCTCGGACCGACTGCGAGCGGCAAGACGGCCTCGGCGCTGGCGCTGGCCGAGGTTCTGCCGATCGAGATCATCAGTGTCGACTCGGCCCTGGTCTATCGCGACATGGACATCGGCACGGCCAAGCCGAGCCCCGACGAGCAGGCCCGCTGCCCACACCATCTGATCGATATCGTGTCACCGGAAGAGCACTGGTCGGCCGCCCGCTTCTGTGAAGCGGGCACACGGCTCATGGACGAGATCAGCGCACGCGGACGGATTCCCGTCCTCGCCGGAGGAACGATGCTGTATTTCAAGGCCTTGCGCGAAGGGCTATCAGACCTGCCGCCCGCGGATCCGGAGCTGCGCCGCGAGATTGACCGGCAAGCGCAGGAGCGCGGCTGGCCGGCCCTGCATGCCGAACTGGCCCTGCTTGACCCGGACGCTGCGGACCGCCTCGAACCAACCGATGCCCAGCGCATCCAGCGGGCGCTGGAAATCATCCGCCTGACCGGTCGGCCGCTGGCCGAGAGTCTCGCCCGCCGGGACGAGACCCCCGCCCCGCGCCACCAACTGCTCCCCATCGCGCTGGCACCGTCCGACCGGAGCGTGCTGCACGCCCGGATCGAAGCGCGCTTCGATCGCATGCTCGCCGACGGCCTGATCGCAGAGGTGGAGGCCCTGCGCGCACGCTACCGGCTCGATGCGGGTCTACCGTCGATGCGCTGCGTCGGCTACCGGCAGGTGTGGGAAATGCTGGAAGGGCAGTACGACGCGGCAAGCCTGCGTGCGCGAGGCATCGCCGCCACGCGCCAGCTCGCCAAACGCCAGCTCACCTGGCAGCGCCAGTTCCGCGAAAACTGGCCTGATCTGGTCGAGATCGACTGCCTCGCCCCGGACCTCGAACGGCGCGTGCAGTCGCTCGCACAGCGCCTGCTCGAACGCGGACCCTCCTGAACCGCAGAACCGGCTTCAGGACACCACGGTCTGGGGTGCTCCCGGCTCGCGCGGTTCGATGCGCCCGATCCGGAAGACCTGTTCACCGGCCTGTTCTAGCCGGGCCGATACGGCCTCGGCGTCCTCGGGAGCCACCACCACAACCATGCCGATGCCGCAGTTGAACACGCGGTACATCTCCTGATCGGCGACGTTGCCCGCCTCCTTGAGCCAGCGGAAAAGTGCCGGCATGGGCCAGCTCGAAGCTTCGATGCGTGCCGTCAGGCCCGACGCCAGGATGCGGGGGATGTTCTCGGTGAGTCCGCCCCCCGTGATGTGTGCCATGCCCTTCACGGCACCGGGCATCGATTGCAGCACTTCCAGCAGCGGTTTTACGTAGATGCGTGTCGGTTCGAGCACGACGTCGCGCAAGGGGCGGCCGTCCAGGTCGGCATCGAGATCGGGGCCGGTGAGTTCCATGATCTTGCGGATCAGCGAATAGCCGTTCGAATGCGCCCCGCTCGAAGCGAGCCCGAGCACGACATCTCCCGCCGCGATCCGTGAACCATCGATGATCCCGGATTTCTCGACCGCACCGACCGCAAAACCAGCCAGGTCGTACTCGCCTTCGGGATACATGCCCGGCATCTCGGCGGTTTCGCCACCGATCAGCGCGCAGCCTGCCAGCTCACAGCCGCGGGCAATGCCCTTGACGACGTCCGCCGCGGTGTCGACGTCGAGCCGGCCACAGGCAAAGTAGTCGAGGAAGAAGAGCGGCTCCGCCCCTTGTACCAGGATGTCGTTGACGCTCATCGCGACCAGGTCCTGGCCGACGGTGTCATGCCTGCCGAGCTGGAAGGCGAGCTTGAGCTTGGTGCCCACCCCGTCCGTACCCGAAACCAGCACCGGCTCCCGGTACTTCTTCGACAGCTCGAAGAGCGCACCGAAGCCACCGATCCCGCCCAGCACTTCCGGGCGCATGGTCTTCTTCGCCATCGGCTTGATACGGTCCACGAGGTCATCGCCGGCCACGATATCGACACCGGCATCACGATAGGTCAGGGAGGTCAATTTCTTTCCTCTTCAGTACACAAGGCACGAGGCACTTGCCGGGTCGAAAAGCCCGAAGAATGCTTGATGCGTGATCTTCACGCCGTTACATTTACGGGTCCGGCCATCCGGCCCCGCGACAGGCGAGAAATTTTACTCGAAATGAAGCTCCACCGCCCCGACCGTCTGCAGACCGTTGCCTGGGCCGGCGTCGGTGCCGCGCTGCTGGGCCTGTTCTACCTGCTCGCTCCGATCCTGACTCCGTTTGCCGTCGCAGCCGTATTCGCCTACATCTGCGACCCGGCAGTGAACTGGATGACCGCCCGGCGCATCCCCCGCGCAGCGGCCGTGCTGCTCGTGATCCTAGGCCTCGGCATGCTGCTGTCGCTGGTCGTGCTGATCCTGGCGCCGATGATCTATCGCGAAGCGGTGCTACTGATCGCACGACTGCCCGAACTGATCGAACTGGCCGATGCCCGTCTCGCGCCGCTCCTGCAGTCGACGTTCGGGATCGAGTTCCGGCTCGATGCGGCGTCGTTCAAGTCCTGGGTCGCCGAACACGGGCAGTCTGCCAAGGATCTCCTGCCGGTTCTGCTCAGCCATGCCCGCGAAGGCGGCATGGCCCTGGTCTCTGCCGTCGCAACGCTGGCCCTGATCCCGATCGTGATGTTCTACCTGCTGCAGGAATGGCCGAACATCGTCCAGGCGCTTCGCGATACGATCCCCCGCCCGATGCTCGCTTCGACGACGCGCGTGCTTGGCAACATCGACTCGGTGCTGTCGGAGTTCCTGCGCGGCCAGTTGTCGGTGATGCTGATCCTGGCCGCGTACTACAGCCTGGGGCTGTGGATCGCGGGCCTGAAGTTCGCGTTGCCGGTCGGCGTGCTGACCGGGCTGCTCGCGTTCATCCCCTTCGTGGGGTTTGGCGGCGGACTGCTGCTGGCCGTCCTGGCCGCACTCCTGCAGGCCGAGGGGTGGTCGCCGCTGCTCGGGGTCGGCATCGTGTTCGGGATCGGCCAGCTGCTTGAAAGCTACGTGCTGACCCCGTATCTCGTCGGCGAGCGCATCGGCCTGCATCCGCTGGCCGTGATCTTCGCCCTGATGGCGTTCGGCCAGCTGTTCGGTTTCGTCGGCATGCTCGTTGCGCTGCCGGCGAGCGCTGCGATCCTGGTCGGGTGGCGCGAGCTTCGCGAAGCCTGGTTCGCGAGCCCGGTCTATCTCGGCCAGCCCCCATCCGACCCGGACGACGCGCAGCGATGAAGCAGCTCGTGCTCGACATCGGGCCGGATGCGGATCCGACGTTCGAGAACTTCGTCGCAAGTGGCAACGAGGCCCTGATCGATGCCCTGCTCGGAGCAATCCGTGGCGCAAGCCATCTCTACCTGTGGGGTCCGCGTGGCTGCGGCCGCACGCATCTGCTCAAGGCCGCCGTGACGACCGCACGCGCAGCGGGACGCGCAGCCGAACTCCACGCCGGGGAGAGCATTGACACGCTGCCCGCGACAAACGGCCTGCTGCTGTGCATCGACGACGTTGACGCCCTCGACGAGCCCGCGCAGATCGCCCTCTTCAATGCCTTCAACCGCGCCGCACATGCGCGCCAGACCCTGTTGCTGTCGGGTGAAACTGCACCGCTCGGGCTCGCCCTGCGCGAGGACCTGCGCACGCGCATCGGCCAGTGCCTGGTCTTCGAGGTCCAGCCGCTCGACGATGAAACCCGCTCGGCGATCCTGCGCCAGATTGCCCGGCGGCGTGGGCTGGAGCTTGCCGACGAACTGATCGGCTTCCTGCTCCGGCACGGCAGCCGCGAGCTGCCCCGCCTGATTTCGGTCGTCGAGGCGCTGGACCGCGCATCGCTCGAACGCAAACGCCCGGTCACCCTGCCACTGCTGCGCGAACTGATCCAGCTCGGACTGGAAATCTGACCGCCAGCCGCCACAGACCTATCTTCATTCCTCTTCAGGTAGACAAGGAGCGCTTGTGAACCTCGTACTGTTCGATCTCGACAATACCCTGCTCTCGGGCGACTCGGATTTCGAGTGGGCGCAGTTCCTGATCGCGAAAGGTGTACTCGACCGTGAAGTCCAGGAGGCCCGCAACGCAGCTTTCTACGAGCAGTACAAGGCCGGCACGCTCGACATCTTCGAGTTTCTCGATTTCCAGCTCGCCCCGCTGGCGCGCCACCCGCGCACGCAACTGGATGCCTGGCACCGCGAATTCATGGAACACTCGGTCCGGCCGATGATGGGTGATCCGGCGCGCGCGCTGGTGCACAAGCACCTCGCCGCTGGCGATCTGGTCGCGGTGGTGACCGCCACCAACAGCTTCGTCACCGGCCCGATCGTACGCGAGTTCGGCATTCCCCATCTCGTCGCGACGATTGCGGCGCAGGAGAATGGCCAGTTCACCGGCAAGGCGCGCGGCACGCCGGCCTTCAAGGCAGGCAAGATCGAGCGCGTCGAATCCTGGCTGGAGTCGCTCGGACTGCACCTCGGAAGCTTTGAACGAAGCTGGTTCTACAGCGACTCACATAACGACCTGCCGCTGATGAAGCGGGTCTCCCACCCGGTTGCCGTCGACCCTGACGAGAAGCTCGCGGCACACGCGGCGGCAAACGGCTGGACGGTCACCTCGCTGCGCGCGTGACTCCGGATGCAGGACGAAAGCTCACGAGGCGGAATGCATCAGTTATGATTGCGCGCCTATGCCCGACCTCCCTTTCACTCTTCGCTCGCGCACCTCATGATCCGTAAACTGCTGCGCAAGGTGTTCCGGCGCGCCGGATCGGCCTCACCTCAACAGCCGGCCCTGATTCCGGTCGAACAGCATGGCATCCGCCGCGACCAGTTGTCGCAGGCGGCCTGCAAGGTCTGTTCGGTCCTGCAGGAGAACGGACACGCGGCCTACATCGTCGGAGGAGCCGTGCGCGATCTGCTCACCGGACACACGCCGAAGGACCATGACGTCGCGACCAGCGCGACCCCCGAAGAGGTTCGCGCACTGTTCCGGCGTTCGCGCATCATCGGGCGGCGCTTCAAGATCGTGCACGTCATGAGCGGACGAGAGACGATCGAGGTCTCGACCTTTCGCGCCTGTCACGATGACGACACCGCAGAAACCGACGAGCACGGCCGGGTGCTGCGCGACAACGCCTACGGAAACCAGGCCGAGGATGCGACACGCAGGGATTTCACCGTCAATGCGCTGTACTACGACCCAGGCCGGGAAACCATCATCGACTACCACCACGGAGTCGCCGACCTGCGCCAGAAGACCCTGCGCATGATCGGCGACCCGCGCGCACGCTACCGCGAAGACCCGGTGCGCATGCTGCGCGCGGTGCGCTTCGGCGCGAAGCTCGATCTGGCGATCGATCCCGCAGCAAGAAATCCGATCCGCGAGATGAGCAGCCTGCTCGAGAACGTCCCGGCTGCGCGGCTCTTCGACGAGATGCTGAAACTGCTGTGCTCGGGCCACGCGGTGAAGTGCCTCAAAGAGCTGCGCGCGGAAGGACTGCACCACGGCCTTCTGCCACTGCTCGACGTGATCCTCGAACAACCGCTGGGCGAGCGCTTCGTATGGCTCGCGCTCGAGAACACCGACGAGCGGGTGCGCCAAGGCAAATCGGTCTCGCCCGGTTTCCTTTTCGCAACCCTGCTGTGGCATGAAGTCCTCGCCGACTGGGAGGCCCGCAAGGGCAAGGGGGAGCCAGCACAACCGGCGCTTTTCGAGGCGATGGACGGAGTGCTCGAGGCACAGTCACGCAAACTCGCGATCACGCGCCGCATCGCCGGCGACATCAAGGAAATCTGGGCACTGCAGCCGCGCTTCGACAAGCGCAACGGAAAGGCGCCCTGGCGCTTGATCGAGAACCCGGCCTACCGTGCCGCCTGGGATTTCCTTCGCCTGCGCGCACAGTCAGGCGAGATCGCCATGGAACTCGTCGACTGGTGGCAGCACTTCGCGCACGCCGGGCCCGACGAGCGCGAGCGCCTGCTTGCCGCTGCGCCTGCCGCCGGCGCTTCGCCGCGCAAGCGTCGGCGGCGACGCAAGCCGGGGGGACGCGAGCAGAACGGTGAGCGTCAGGCCTCGCCGTCGGTAGCCGGCGGCAACGAAGGAATCTGAGCGCGCGAATGGCTCAGGCTGGCACCGAGCCGCAGGCAGGCCGCGGCAGCGCGACGCGCGCCTTCGTCGCGTTCGGCGCCAATCTGGGCGATCCGGTCGCAGCCTGCGCATTCGCGCTGGAACGGATCAGGAAGCTGCCCGGCACCGCGGTGCTCCGGTGCTCGTCGCTGTATCGCACCGCCCCCGTTGGCGTCAGCGGCCAGCCTGACTACACGAACGCAGTCATCGAGATCGAGACCACCCTGGCAGCCGGCGAACTGCTCGAAGGACTGCTCGCGATCGAACAACAGGCTGGTCGCACTCGCCTGACCCGTCATGCCGCCCGGTTGCTCGATCTCGATCTGCTGCTCTACCGCGACTGCGAGATCCGCAGCGCCGTCCTCGAAGTACCGCATCCGCGCATGCACACCCGCGCCTTCGTACTCGTTCCTCTGGCCGAGATCGCTCCGGACGCCACGATCCCTGGACGCGGGAAGGTCGCGGACCTGCTCCCGTCGGTCGCGGACCAGACCGTGGTCCGACTCTGAGATAGACTTTCCGCTGAGGGGTCGCCCCCATTCCAAGGAATCCGAGGTCCATCATGCTCGACAAGGCGCAATACATCGTGGTCGAGGGTCCGATCGGCGCAGGGAAGACCTCCCTCGCCCGCCGCATCGCCGCCAGGCTCGACGCCGGAACGATTTTCGAGGCCCCCGAGCGCAACCCCTTCCTCGGACGCTTCTACCAGCACCCGGACCGCTGGGCGCTGGCAACCCAGCTCTCGTTTCTTTTCCAGCGGGTCGACCAGCTCGGCGCCCTGGGCGAGGAGAGCGGAGGCGGTCGACGCATCGTGTCCGACTTCCTGCTCGAGAAGGATCCCCTGTTCGCCGCGCTCAATCTGCCCGAGGACGAACTGGCCCTCTACCAGCGAATGTTCGATGCCATCCGGCCGGAGCAGATTGCCCGACCCGACCTTGTGATCTACCTCCAGGCCAAACCCGAGACCCTGATCGGCCGAGTGCGCCAGCGCGGCCTGGACGTCGAGCGGCGCATCACCGAACAATACCTGGAGCGCGTCGCAGAACGCTACGCACGCTTCTTCTACGGTTACGACGCCGCCCCGCTCTTCATCGTCGATGCCGAGGTGCTCAACCCGATCGCCGAGGAGGACGATTTCGAGCTGCTGCTTGACCGCCTGCGCAACATGCGCAGCTACCGCGAGTTTTTCGGCTACGCGATGTAGCGGAACGATGCCACGCCCCAAAGTCGTCGAACGGGGCTTGTGCAATGCGGAAAATTGCGGAACACTGCCGCCCTTACGGATCCGTATTCTTGACCGGCAGGTCAACCGGAAAGCCCCGGATGCCGGGACCAGGAGCAAGCGATGAGCTATCTTCAGGACGACAAACCCATCACCCTGTTCGAACTCGGGAAGATGCGCGCGGAGCATCGCAAGATCGCGATGCTGACCTGCTACGACGCAAGTTTCGCCGTTCTGCTCGAACGCGCCGGGGTCGATGTGCTGCTGATCGGCGACTCCCTCGGCAACGTGTTGCAAGGGCAGAAGTCCACGCTGCCGGTGACGATGGAACAGATGGTCTATCACACCGAATCCGTTGCGCGGGGCTGTTCGAAGCCGTTTCTGGTCGCCGACATGCCCTTCGGCAGCTACCAGGAAGGGCCGGCCCAGGCAATGCGCAACGCCGCCCGGCTGATGGCAGCCGGCGCGCAGATGGTCAAGATCGAGGGCGGCGCACATCTGGCCGAAACCGTACATTTCCTGGTTCAGCGCGGCGTGCCGGTCTGTGCCCATATCGGACTCACCCCGCAGTCGGTGCACCAGCTCGGCGGTTACCGGGTGCAAGGTCGCAGCGAGGACGGTGCGGCGCAACTGAAGGCCGACGCCCAGACGCTGGAGGCAGCCGGCGCCGCCCTCATGGTCATGGAGATGGTGCCTGCCGCGGTCGCCTCCGGCATCACGGCCAGCCTGTCGTCGATGGCCACGATCGGCATCGGCGCGGGCCCCGACTGCGACGGCCAGGTCCTCGTCCTGCACGACATGATCGGCGTCTTTCCCGGTCGCAAGGCACGCTTCGTGCGCAATTTCATGGACGGCGCGTCAAGCATCGAGGAGGCCGTGGCATCTTATGTCGGCGCAGTCCGCAACGGCAGCTTCCCCGCGGCCGAACACTGCTACTGATCCGCACACCGCTCCGAAGGGCGCGCCCGTTCCCGGCGGATGCCCATCCCCATTCCGACCCGAGTCCTCCATGCAGATCCACACCACTATCGAAAGCCTGCGCAAGGCGCGCAGGGTCGCCGGCAAGGTTGCCTTCGTTCCGACCATGGGCAACCTGCACGCGGGCCACATCACGCTGATGCGCGAAGCCGGCGCGCGCGCCGACGCCGTCATCGCGAGCATCTTCGTCAATCGCCTGCAGTTCGGACCCGGCGAAGACTTCAACAAGTATCCGCGCACGCTGGAGGCTGACTGCGAGAAGCTCGAAGCGGCCGGCGTAGCCCATCTGTTCGCCCCCGACGAGCGCCTGATGTACCCGGAACCGCAGCTCTATCACGTGGACCCTGCGCCAGCGCAGATCGGCATCCTCGAAGGCGAGTTCCGCCCGGGACATTTCCGTGGCGTCGCCACGGTCGTGCTGAAGCTCCTCAACATCGTCCAGCCCGATCTTGCGTTGTTCGGCAAGAAGGACTACCAGCAGTTGATGGTGCTCTCGAACATGGTTCGTCAGCTCGCTCTGCCGGTCGAGGTCCTGCCCGGTGAAACCGTACGGGCGGAAAGTGGCCTCGCACTATCCTCGCGCAACGGCTATCTGTCCACCCAAGAGCTTGCCGAGGCGCCGCGCCTGTACCGCGAGCTCGTCCAGATCTGCGAAGCTGTGCGCGCAGGCGATCACGACTTCCTGAAGCTCGAGATGGCAGCGATGGCGCATCTGAGAACGCATGGATGGAAGCCCGACTACATCACCGTACGCCGGCGCATCGATCTGCAACCGCCCAGCCATGAACGCGACCCGCTGGTGGTGCTCGCCGCCGCCCGCCTCGGCCAGACGCGGCTGATCGACAACATCGAGATCTGACCACCGCCCCCTCACGACGCCAATTCCGGCACAATAGCCGCGAGGGCGCCATGCGGCCGTGTGGTCAGGGCGCCGGGAGAGAAGTCAGGACGGGAACAACGAGGAGGGATGATCATGACGGCCATAACCATCACCGTGAAGCAGGTGCTCGACCGAAAGGGTGGAACGACCTACAGCGTATCGCCGGACACCAGCGTGTACGAGGCGCTAGAACTCATGGCACGGCACGAGATCGGCGCTGTGCTCGTGACCGAAGGCGAACGCCTGCTGGGCATCTTCACCGAGCGCGACTACGCGCGAAAGATCGTCCTGAAGGGGCTTTCGTCGCGCAATGCGAAGGTCGGAGAGCTGATGAGCACGAACATCCATACCGTGCCGCCGACCGAGCAGATCACAGCCGTCATGAACACGATGACAAAACGCCGTTTCCGGCACGTTCCAGTCGTCGAAGGCGGAAAGACCATTGGCCTGATCTCGATCGGCGACGTCGTGAAAGCCATCATGGACGAGCAGGAAGCCACCATCCAGCACCTGGCGAACTACATCGCCGGCGATCTCGCCACCTGATCGCACACGGGAGCGCTCCGGCCATGGTCGAAACCGCACGAGGCACCGTCCATGAGTGGCAACGCGACCACATGGGCCACATCAACGTGCGGGCCTACATGGAGTTTTTCGAGGAGGCCTGCTGGCAGTTCTATGCCATGCTGGGCCTGACGGCATCGCGCCTGCGTTCGGGTGCCGTACATCTTGCCGCCGTCCAGCAGAACATCGCCTACCGGCGCGAGTTGTACCCCGGCGACACGATCGTCGTGCGCACCGGCGTGCTCGAGATGCGCGAGAAGGTCCTGCGCTTTCGCCATGAGCTTGTGAATACCGAGACGGAAGAGGTGTGCTCGGTGTGCGAGTTCACTGTGGTCTGCCTGAACCCTGAAACCCGCCGTTCGCAACCCTTCCCGGCCGAAGCGGCACAACGCGCCCAAGGCTTCGCCCTGCCGGCCGAACCGCCTGCAGGATGACCACGGCCGGGCGCAGGCTCGTCTCCTGCGCCCGGCCGCGCAGCGGATTGCCCGCGCCTCAGCCCCCCAGGGCCTTTTCGATGATCTCCGCGACGTCGGGCGACAGCTCCGGCGTTGCCCGCACCCGTTCGATCTGCGCGAGGATCGACGTCTGCAATGCAGGGCCATAGCGACGCCAGTTCTCCAGCGCGCGCGCCATGCGCGCCGCGACTTGCGGATTGCGGGCATCGAGTTCGATCACCCGGTCGGCCCAGAAGGCATGCCCCCGGCCATCGGCGTCATGGAATTCGGCCGCGTTCGCGTTGAAGAAGGTACCGAGCAGCGCATACACCTTGTTCGGATTCGACAGGCGGAAGGCCGGATCGGCGGTCAGTGCCTGCACGCGGTCGAGTACCGGCGTCTGACCGGAGTCGCGGCGCCAGGCCCCAGCCTGAACGGCGAACCACTTGTCGAGCACCAGTTCATCGCCATCGAAACGGCGGCGAAAGTCATCGAGTGCGTCCCGGGCCGCATCTTCTCCGCAGGCGACCAGAGCCGACAGCGCGCCCATGGTATCGGTCATGTTCGTCGCCTCTCCGAGCTGTCGCCGCGCCAGAAGCACTCCCTCCTCGTTTCCGGCAAACGCCAGCATCCGGAGGGCCAGGTTGCGCAGCGCCCGTCGGCCGGCATCGGACGGATGATAGCGATAGGGCCCATCGACCACGGTCCGCCCGAGGATCTGCAGCCAATCGTCGGCCAGGCGCGTTCCGAGGGCCTGCATCACACGCAGCAGCGCAGCGCGCAGGCGCCCCGGATCGGCCGGCTTCATGCGTTCGAGCAGGTAGGCCTCCCCCGGCAAGGCTGCGGCCTGGGCACGGAAGGCCGGATCGAGGCGCTCATCGGCGAGCACCTTCCGGAACGCAGCGACAAACGCTTCCGGGACCTCGGCTGACGCATCTTGCGCACAGGCCAGAATGATCCGCTCGGCGTAGCGCTGGCCCGCATCCCAGCGATTGAAGGGGTCGGAATCGTGGGCCATGCGGAACGCAAGCCGGGCATCGTCCTCATCCAGATCGAGCAGCACGGGCGCGGAGAAACCACGCAGCAGGGACGGTACCGGTTCAGCCGGAAGGCCCGTGAAGCGGAAGCTCTGCTCCGCCTCGCACAGTTCGAGCACCCGCGTGCAGGCCTGTGCATGCACCTCCCCTTCGAGCCGCAGCGGCAGGTCGACGCCATCCTGCCCCATCAGGCCGACTGCGACCGGAATCAGCAAGGGCGCCTGCCCCTCCCCCAGCGCCTGGGACAGGGTCAGCTCATAGGCACCGTCTGGCTCGATCCAGCGACCACGCGCCCTGACCTGCGGCGTTCCCGCCCTGCCGTACCAGAGCAGGAACTGGTCGAGGTCGCGGCCATTGGCCTCGGCCATGCATTCGACGAACTCGTCGCAGGTCACCGCCTGGCCGTCATGGTAGGAGAAGTACAGATCCATGCCATTGCGAAACCCTTCGTGCCCGAGCAGGGTGTGCAGCATGCGAATGACTTCGGCCCCCTTTTCGTAGACGGTCGCGGTATAGAAGTTGTTGATCTCCTGGTACGCATCCGGGCGGATCGGATGGGCCATAGGGCCAGCGTCCTCGGGAAACTGCGCGGCACGCAGCACCCGCACATCCTCGATGCGCTTGACCGCACGGGCTGATGCGCCGCCCTCCGCACTGTCCGACGCCTGGGCCCGCATGTCGGCCGAGAACTGCTGGTCGCGAAAGACCGTCAGCCCCTCCTTGAGCGTGAGCTGGAACCAGTCCCGGCAGGTCACCCGGTTGCCGGTCCAGTTGTGGAAGTACTCGTGGGCGACGACGCTTTCGATCCGCTCGTAATCGACGTCGGTCGCGGTGTCCGGCCGGGCAAGGACGTACTTGGCGTTGAAGAGGTTCAGCCCCTTGTTCTCCATCGCTCCCATGTTGAAGTCGCTCACCGCGACGACCATGAAGCGGTCGAGATCAAGTTCCAGGCCGAACGCCTCCTCATCCCAGCGCAACGCCCGCACGAGCGAATCCATCGCATGACCGGCGCGGTCCAGGTTGCCTTCCTCGACCCAGAGCTGCAGCAATACCGGACGCCCCGAGCAGGTTTCGATCTGCCGTTCAAGCGCAACGAGCTTTGCTGCGACGAGTGCGAACAGATACGACGGCTTCGGAAAGGGATCCTCCCAACGGGCGAAGTGGCGGCCATCGGGCAGATTTCCGCGCTCGACGAGGTTGCCGTTCGAAAGCAGTACCGGGAATGCTTCGGCATCCGCTTCGAGGGTCACGCAATAGCGCGCCATCACGTCGGGGCGGTCCGGAAAGTAGGTGATGCGGCGAAACCCCTCGGCCTCACACTGCGTGAAGAGCCCGCCCTTCGACTCATACAGCCCCGAAAGCGCGGTGTTGGAGGACGGGTCGATCTCGGTAACGATCTCGACGGTCGCGCGCTCGCCGACGAGCATCAGGCGCAAGCCGTCCAGAACGTGCGCGCACCGCACCGCCTCGGGCACTACGCCATCCACCTTCAGGCTGATCAGCTCCAGCCCGTCGCCGAACAAGGGCAAAGGCCCCTCCTCGGGCTGCGCGGGGTTGCGCACGCACTGCAGGGTGCTGGTGACCCGCGTCACACGCGGATCGAGGTGAAACGCGAGGTCCACCCGCTCGACCGTCCAGGGCAGGGCCCGGTAGTCGCTGCGCTGAATGGCTGCAGCGGTCTGATTCTTCTGGTTCATTGGCAACTCGTCAGGGAAGATGGCGATCGTTATGGATGCGGGCCGGAACGATGCCGACCCGTCGGGCCCTGCGCAGCCTGGCGATCAAGCGCGACGCCGACCCGCACGATGCCGCACGCGCTTCACGACGGCCTTCTCGGCCTCGACCACGAGGAGCACGATGATACCGAAGGCGACGATCCGCAGCCATGCAACAGGATCGAGCGCGGCCGTCCCGAACAGCGCCTGCATCGCCGGCAAGTAGGTAAATCCCGCCTGTGCCAACAGGAGCAGCGCAATCGCCCCCAGCACGTAGGGATTGCCCAGAAAGCCCTCACGCGTGAGCACGGGGTCGGCGAAGCTGCGCACGTTGAACAGGTAGAACACTTCGCCGATCAGCACCGCATTGACGGCCGCGGTTCTTGCTGCGGCAAGTGTTTCGCCGCGCTGCAGCTCCCAGAGGAAGAACCCGACGCCCCCCAGGACGAGCAACGCGCCGACGAACAGCACGCGCCAGACCACGAAGCGGCTCAGCAAGGGCTCCGCAGGCTTGCGCGGCGGCCGACGCATGATCCCGCGCTCCGGAGTCTCGAACGCAAGTGCGAGCGCGAGGGTCACCGCAGTGATCATGTTGACCCACAGGATCTGCGCCGGTGTGATCGGAAGCGTCATGCCGAAGACGACCGCAACCAGCACGATGCCGGCCTGCCCGACGTTGGTCGGCAGGATGAACGCGATCGCCTTCTTGAGGTTGTCGTAGACGGTGCGTCCCTCCTCCACGGCCGCTGCAACCGAAGCGAAATTGTCGTCGACGAGCACCATCTCGGCCGCCTCCTTGGCCGCCTCGGTCCCCTTGCAGCCCATCGCAACGCCAACGTCGGCACGCTTGAGCGCCGGGGCATCGTTCACCCCGTCGCCGGTCATTGCCACGACCTCGCCGCGCGCCTGCAAGGCGGTGACGAGCCTCAGCTTGTGCTCGGGACTCGCGCGCGCGAAGACATCCGTGTCGAGCACGATCGAGGCCAGCGCCGCGTCGTCCAGCCGCTCGATCTCGGCGCCGGTGATCGCCTTGAGATCGGCTCGAAAGCCCATCTGAAGCCCGATCGCCCTGGCGGTCGCGACATGGTCACCCGTGATCATCTTGACGGCGATGCCGGCCGAGCGGCACCGCGCTACGGCATCAACCGCGTCCTCACGCGGAGGGTCGCTCAGGCCCAGCACCCCGAGCAGCGTGAAGTCCCCTCGTTCGACGTCGCCAAACTCCAGTTCCAGACGTCGGTCCGGGCCATCGCGCCGTGCGACGGCCAGCAGACGCATCCCGCCTCCGGCCGTCTCTTCCATCGCAGCCTGCCAGCCTTGCGGGTCGATGGCGACTTCCTGCCCGTCGGGTCCGAGTTGCTGCGTGCAAAGTGCCAGCACGCGCTCCGGAGCGCCCTTCAGATAGATCAGACGGCGCCCCTCGTGATCGTGATGGAGGGTCGCCATGAAGCGGTGCTCCGACTCGAACGGGATCACGTCCACACGCGGCCGGGCCTCTTGCTCGAACCGCGGGTCGAGCCCCGCCTTCAACGCCAGGGTGACGAGTGCGCCTTCGGTCGGATCGCCACGCAGGCGCCAGCTCTCGCCGTCCTGGTTCACGCTCGCGTCATTGCACAGCAACGATGCCCGCGCAAGCTCGATCAGCGGCGGATGCGCCGCCGGGTCCAGCTCCGTCGTGGAGCCCTCGACCAACCGCTCGAAGCCACCATGCGGCGCGTAGCCGACCCCGGTAACGGCGATGACGCCCCAGCCGCACGCGATGCGCTGGACCGTCATCTCGTTGCGTGTGAGCGTGCCCGTCTTGTCCGAACAGATCACCGTGACCGAACCGAGCGTCTCGACCGACGGCAACCTGCGGACGATCGCGTTGCGCCGGGCCATGCGCTGGACGCCGATCGCCAGCGTGATCGTCATGATCGCGGGCAACCCCTCGGGAATCGCGGCGACCGCCAGACCGACCGCCGCAAGGAACATCTCGCCGGACGAATAGCCCCGCAACAGGATTCCGAATCCGAACACGGCAGCCGCAGTGGCGAGGATGACCCAGGTCAGCCAGCGTCCGAAGGCGGCCATCTGCCGGAGCAACGGGGTCGTCAGTCGCGTGACGCCACTCAGCATCGCACTGATGCGGCCGATCTCGGTCGCTCCTCCGGTCGCGACCACCACCCCGACCGCCTGGCCACGCGCGACCAAGGTCCCCGAATACGCCATGCAACTGCGGTCGGCAAGAACGGCCTGCGCAGTCACGGGCGCCGTCTGCTTCTCCACCGGCACCGACTCTCCGGTGAGCGCAGCTTCTTCGACGAGCAGGTTGCGCACCTCGATCAGACGCAGATCGGCTGGAACCTTGTCGCCCGAGGTCAGATGAACGATATCGCCCGGCACGAGATCCTCGGCCGGAAGCTCCCTGCGACGGCCATCACGCACGACCTGCGCGGCCAGCGACAGCATGGCGCGGATCGCATCGAGCGCCTGCTCGGCCTTGCCTTCCTGGATGTGGCCGATGATCGCGTTGATGACGACAACCCCGAAGATCACGCCACTGTCGATCCAGTGCCCGAGCCATGCAGTGATGGCACCAGCTCCAACGAGGACGTAGATCAGGACGTCATCGAACTGGGCCAGGAAACGTTTCAGTGGGCCTCGTCCGGGTTGCGCGGGAAGGACGTTGCGACCGTACCGACGCAGTCCCTCGGCGGCCGCGGCCTCGCTCAGGCCATCCGCCACGGAGACCTTCAACTCATCCAGTACCGCCGCCGTCTCCGCGGCATGACTGGGCAAGCGGTTCTCTTCCCTCAGCCGCACTTCCACTTCACGCCCCGGGCCGCCCCGGCAACAGGACCAGCCGGCTGCCGACGAGGCGGTCATGCAGGAACTGCCGGTCGCGATCGACCAGCGCCCAAGCCAGCCCGATTCCGAAACAGAGGACCGAAGGCCAGGCGAGCACGTAGCGAAGGAGCGCACGGCGCGGCGACAGGGTCCGCCCGTCCGAGCCGTCGACGAGCTTCAGGCGCCAGGTCTGCATCGCCAGGGTCTGACCGGTCCGGCTCCAGTACAGCACGAAATACAGGCCCATCACCACAAAGATGTGAAGCCAGAGCAAAGCGCCCGGCACGACCGCCTCCCAGACCACACCAAGAATCAGGTAGGGCACGAGAAAGGTCAGTGCGAGCAGCCCGAGCAGCAGCAGTGACTCATAGAGGATCCCCGCCAGCCTGCGCCGCAAGCCTGCCAGCTCGACCACCAGGCGCGTGACGCCCCCTTCCGGAGCCTGCGCCCCGGACACCGCACGATTCATCGATCCATACTCCCTGGCAGACTGAACGGAACACCCCGGGGTCCTGTCCTCGGCATCCGGAACGACACCGACGGTTACAAAAGCTCCTGACTCCGGAAAGCCTCGCCGGGTTCAATCGGGGGAATCCGCAATTGCAGACCCACCGACCACTGGCGCAGGCAACCTTGACCAAACGCTGCCCGGACGGTAACGTTCGCCGTTTGCAACCTGTGCGAGAGCGAGTTTGAGATGGTGCTGAGCGGAGCTGAGATTGTAATCAGGTGCCTGCAGGAAGAAAAGGTCGAGTACGTCTTCGGCTATCCAGGCGGCTCGGTGCTGTTCATCTATGACGCGCTGTTCAACCAGGATCAGGTCCGTCATGTGCTCGTGCGCCACGAACAGGCCGCCGTGCATGCGGCCGACGGGTTCGCCCGAGCAACCTCGAAGGTCGGCGTGGCCCTCGTGACCTCCGGCCCGGGCGCGACCAACGCCGTCACCGGAATCGCGACCGCCTACTGCGATTCGATCCCGATGGTGATCATCTCCGGCCAGGTTCCAACCGCGGCGATCGGCCAGGACGCCTTCCAGGAAGTCGACACCGTCGGAATCACCCGACCCTGTGTCAAGCACAACTATCTCGTGAAGGATGTACGCGACATCGCGTCGACGATCCGCAAGGCCTTCCATCTCGCCCGCACGGGCCGGCCCGGCCCGGTGCTGGTGGACATCCCCAAGGATGTCTCGATGCAGAAGTGCGAGTTCGAGTATCCCGCCGAAGTTGCGATGCGCTCGTACAATCCGGTGCTCAAGGGACATCAGGGGCAGATCCGCAAGGCGCTGCAGCTCCTGCTGGAAGCCCGTCGGCCGATGATCTACACCGGCGGCGGCGTGGTTCTTTCGGATGCTGCCGAAGCGCTCACGAAACTCGCCCGCGCGCTGGGCTTTCCGATCACCAACACCCTGATGGGGCTGGGCGGTTATCCGGCAAGCGACCGCCAGTACCTGGGCATGCCCGGCATGCACGGCACCTACGAAGCGAACATGGCGATGCACTACTGCGACGTTCTGCTCGCCGTCGGGGCCCGCTTCGATGACCGGGTCATCGGCAATCCGGCACACTTCGCTGAAGAACCGCGCAAGATCATTCACGTCGACATCGATCCTTCGTCGATCTCGAAGCGCGTCAAGGTCGACGTGCCGATCGTCGGCGACGTGAACGAGGTCCTGCATCAGTTCCTGCAGCAACTCGATGCCTCGCCTGCCCGCCCTGAACCCGACGCACTGGCCGCCTGGTGGAAGCAGATCGAGGAATGGCGCCGGCGCGACTGCATGAAGTACAAGCATTCGGACGAGATCATCAAGCCCCAGTTCGTGATCCAGAAGCTGTGGGAAGTGACCGGCGGCGATGCGATCGTCACCTCCGATGTCGGTCAGCACCAGATGTGGGCCGCGCAGTACTACCGCTTCGATCAACCGCGCCGCTGGCTCAATTCGGGTGGCCTCGGAACGATGGGCGTGGGCCTGCCGTACGCGATGGGCGCCCAGTTCGCGCATCCGGGCAAACCGGTCGCCTGCGTCACCGGCGAAGCGTCGATCCAGATGTGCATCCAGGAACTGTCGACCTGCAAGCAGTTCCGCCTGCCGATCAAGATCTGCAATCTCAACAACCGCTATCTGGGCATGGTCCGCCAGTGGCAGGAACTCTTTCACGGCGGACGCTACTCCGAGTCCTACATGGATTCGCTGCCCGACTTCGCCCGGCTCGCGGAAGCCTACGGGCACGTCGGACTGCGGGTCGAGAAACCGGGTGACGTCGAAGGCGCACTGCGCGAGGCATTCGGTCGCAAGGACGATCTCGTGTTCCTCGACTTCCAGGTCGACCAGACCGAAAACGTGTATCCGATGGTCCAGGGCGGCAAGGGACTGACGGACATGATCCTGTCGTCCGAGGATCTGTAGCCACCCCGCCCGCGAAGAGTGCCCGCCGAGGGCGGGCAGACCGCGTATCCGGTCCTGCCACACCTGCAGACCATCGCCTCAACTGACCACAGCAAGAGTTCACCATGAGACACGTCATCTCCCTGCTGATCGAGAACGAATCGGGCGCCCTGTCCCGCGTCTCGGGCCTCTTCTCGGCCCGCGGCTACAACATCGAATCGCTCACGGTCGCCCCGACCGAGGATGAATCGATGTCGCGCATGACGATCGTGACGACCGGTTCGGACGACATCATCGAGCAGATCACCAAGCAGTTGAACAAGCTCGTCGAAGTCATCAAGGTCGTCGACATTTCCGAATCGGCCCACATCGAGCGTGAGCTGATGCTGGTCAAGGTGCGCGCGACGGGCAAGGACCGCGAGGAGATGAAGCGGATGACCGAGATCTTCCGTGCCCGCATCATCGACGTCACCGACGCCTCCTACGTCATCGAGCTGACCGGCAACCAGGCCAAGCTCGACGCCTTCATCGGCGCGATCGGCCCCGAACTGATACTCGAAACCGTACGTTCCGGAATCTGCGGCATCGGCCGCGGCGACCGGGTGCTGAAACTCTGACCCCCCTGAACACTGCAACGAGGAACCACATGAAAGTCTATTACGACAAGGACGCCGATCTCTCCCTGATCAAGGGCAAGAAGGTCACCATCGTCGGCTATGGCTCGCAGGGCCACGCCCACGCCCAGAACCTGTCCGATTCGGGCGTCAAGGTCACCGTCGGCCTGCGCAAGGGCGGCGCCTCCTGGGACAAGGCGAAGAACGCCGGCCTGAAGGTCGACGAAATCGCCAAGGCGGTCAAGGGTGCGGACGTCGTGATGATCCTGCTGCCCGACGAGAACATCCCGCAGGTCTACAAGGACGAGGTCGAACCGAACATCAAGAAGGGTGCTGCGCTGGCCTTCGCGCACGGCTTCAACATCCATTACAACCAGGTCGTGCCGCGTGCCGATCTGGACGTCATCATGGTCGCACCGAAGGGCCCCGGCCACACAGTCCGCTCCGAGTACCTCAAGGGCGGCGGCGTGCCCTCGTTGATCGCAGTTCATCAGGACGTTTCCGGAAAGGCCAAGGACATCGCCCTGTCGTACGCCGCAGCCAACGGCGGCACCAAGGGCGGCGTCATCGAGACGAACTTCCGCGAAGAAACCGAGACCGACCTCTTCGGTGAACAGGCGGTCCTGTGTGGCGGCGCCGTCGAACTCGTGAAGATGGGCTTCGAGACGCTGGTCGAGGCCGGATACGCGCCCGAGATGGCCTACTTCGAGTGCCTGCACGAACTGAAGCTGATCGTCGACCTGATGTACGAGGGCGGCATCGCGAACATGAACTACTCGATCTCGAACAACGCCGAGTATGGCGAATACGTGACCGGCCCCGAGGTCATCAACGAAGAGTCACGCTATGCGATGCGCGAAGCCCTGAAGCGCATCCAGACCGGCGAGTACGCGAAGATGTTCATCCTCGAAGGACGTACCGGCTATCCGTCGATGACCGCACGCCGCCGCCTGAACGCGGCGCATCCGATCGAGGTCGTCGGCGCCCAGTTGCGCGAGATGATGCCCTGGATCCGCAAGAACAAGCTGGTGGACCAGTCGAAGAACTGATCGCTCCGATCGGGGCCGTCGCACCTGCGGCCCCTGCAGCACTCGAACGCCGACCATCGGCCCATGGTCGGCGTTCTTCATTTTCGGCACACCACCGTCCGCGCGCATCACGACTCCGGGCTTGGGGTAGAATTCGCGCTTGACTCCGGCCGACGGACGCCGCCTTCTGGACCGACCCATGCCCCTGATTCCGATCGAGAAACGTCGCCGCGGCATCTACATCCTGCCCAACCTGTTCACCACAGCAGCGCTGTTTGCCGGCTTCTACGCAATCGTCCAGGCCATGAACCAGCGTTTCGAGTACGCAGCGGTCGCGATCTTCATCGCGATGGTGCTCGATGGACTGGACGGGCGCGTCGCACGCCTGACCCATACCCAGAGCGCGTTCGGAGCCGAGTACGATTCGCTCTCGGACATGGTGTCATTTGGAGCTGCACCGGCGCTGGTCATGTACGAGTGGGCACTGAAGGACCTGGGCAAGCTTGGCTGGGTCGCGGCCTTCATCTATTGCGCGGGGGCTGCGCTGCGGCTCGCTCGCTTCAACACCAACGTCGACACGGTCGACAAGCGCTTCTTCCAGGGTCTGCCGAGCCCGGCCGCGGCAGCATTGATCGCCGGTATGGTCTGGGTCGTGATCGACAACGGCCTGACCGGGGACGAGGTCACCGGGCCAGCGATCGCGCTGACGGTGTTCGCCGGCCTCTCGATGGTCAGCAACGTGCTGTTCTGGAGCGGCAAGGACATCAACCTGCGGCGCAGCGTGCCCTTCATCGTCGTGATCGCAGTGGTGCTCGGCTTCGCCCTGATCTCCAGCTATCCTCCGGGGGTGCTCTTTGCCCTGTTCCTGGCCTACGCAGCCTCTGGATACGTGATCTGGGCCTGGCGATGGATCCGTCGTCGGCGCGGCGCCGGCCGCAACCGCGAGACTCCGGTTGAGCGGGTTGATCCGCTCGAGGATGAGCCGACAGACCGGCAATAGGCGCAAACCATCGCCACGATGATCGATTCTTGGCTCATTGCGCCTTGCGTTTCGACAAGTGACCGGTTTATAGTCGTCCTCATGCATCCAGAACGCGAACTCCCCCTCGTGTTTTCCCTTCCGGCGAGCCTGCTGCTGCTTGGCCCGCTGCTGCGCCCCGCGCGCTAAAAAGACCCCCCCTCCCTCTCGCAGTCTCCATGCCGCCCGCGCGCAGCGCCGGCGACCTTTGCCTGTTCATCCATCCGTGCATCCCCACAGGAGTCCGACATGAAAGACCAGTTGATCATCTTCGATACCACCTTGCGTGACGGTGAGCAAAGCCCCGGCGCCTCGATGACGCGCGATGAGAAGCTGCGCATCGCGCGCCAGCTCGAACGGATGCGCGTGGATGTCATCGAGGCGGGGTTTGCCGCCGCATCGAACGGCGACTTCGAAGCGGTCCGATCGATTGCCGAGGCAATCCGCGAGTCGACCGTCTGTTCGCTTGCCCGCGCCAACGAGAACGACATCCGCCGCGCCGGCGAAGCGATCCGCCCCGCCGCAATGGGCCGCATCCACACCTTCATCGCGACCAGCCCGATCCACATGGAGAAGAAGCTGCGCATGAGTCCGGACCAGGTCGTCGAGCAGGCAGTCAAGGCGATTGGCTGGGCACGTGAGTACACCAACGACGTGGAGTTCTCGGCCGAGGACGCGGGCCGCTCAGAGATCGACTTCCTGTGCCGGATCTTCGAGGCGGTGATCAAGGCGGGCGCGACCACCATCAACGTACCCGACACCGTCGGCTACAACGTTCCCGAGCAGTTCGCGCACACGATCCGCACGCTGATCGAACGCGTACCCGGGTCGGACAAAGTCGTCTGGTCGGTTCACTGCCACAACGATCTCGGCCTCGCCGTCGCAAACTCGCTCGCCGCTGTTCGCGCCGGCGCGCGCCAGGTCGAGTGCACGGTCAACGGCCTGGGTGAGCGCGCCGGCAATGCCGCACTCGAGGAGATCGTCATGGCCGTTCGCACACGTCGCGACATCTTCGCCTGCGACACGCGCATCGACACCACGCAGATCGTCCCGGCCTCGAAGCTCGTCTCCGGCGTGACCGGTTTTCCGGTCCAGCCGAACAAGGCGATCGTCGGCGCGAACGCGTTCTCGCACGAGTCGGGCATCCACCAGGATGGCGTGCTCAAGCACCGCGAGACCTACGAGATCATGCGGGCCGAGGACGTCGGATGGGGCGCAAACAAGCTGGTGCTCGGCAAGCACTCCGGGCGCAACGCGTTCCGTACCCGGCTGCAGGAGATCGGCATCGTGATCGAATCCGAGGATCACCTCAACCACGCCTTCGCCCGTTTCAAGGAACTCGCCGACAAGAAGCACGAGATCTTCGACGAGGATCTGCACGCGATGATGAGCGACGAAGAAGTCACGCCCGATCATGAGCACTTCCGGCTCGTTGCCTCGCGCTTTCACTCGGAAACCGGGGAAACTCCGGAAGCGGAAATCACCGTGGCAGCCGGCGGCAAGGAAGTGCGCGCAGCAGCCGAAGGCTCCGGCCCGGTCGATGCCGCCTTCAAGGCGATTGAATCGGTTGCGCAGAGCGGCACCGAACTTCTGCTGTATTCGGTCAACGCGATCACGACGGGAACCGATGCCCAGGGCGAGGTCACCGTTCGCCTTGCACGCGACGGCAAGGTCGTCAATGGCCAGGGGGCGGACACCGACATCATCGTCGCGTCGGTCAAGGCCTATCTGAACGCCTTGAACAAGCTGCACGGCAACCGCGAGCGGCTGAACCCGCAGGTGTGATCGCGGGGCGGTGAGGCCCGATGCGGACGGGGGCTTCCCCTTCCAAATCGGGCATCATTGCTGCGGGCGCACGCCTCGCGACGGTGCTGTCTGGCGCGCATACAGCAGCACCGCCGTGAACAGCGCAGCCGCGAGCAGCGCTTCGATCTGCGCCAGAACGCCCGACCAGCCTGGATCGAATCCGCGAACGATCCCCTCGGTCAGGTACAGGAGCACCAGCATCGAAAGCCATTGATAGGTGTAGCGTCGCCCGCGCAGCACACCGCTGACCGCGAACACGAGCGGCAGCGCCTTCAGGACCATCCACGATCCACCCGGGCGCAGCGGCGCAAGCCAGCCCTCCCACAACACGCACAGCCCGATCAGCCCGATCAGCAGCGTGGCCGAGAGCGCGCGCAGGCGCCACGGACTCATGATCGATCCGCCAGGCAAGCGGCCAGTTGAGCGACCCGCTGCCCGAGCGCCTGGGCGAGGCGGCGCTCTTCATCGGTCAGCCGGGCATGACCATCCGCCCCGGACACGTGGCTCGCACCGTAGGGCGTACCGCCACTGCGCGTCGAATTCAGATCCGGCTCCTGATACGGCAACCCCACGATCAGCGCACCATGATGCAGCAGTGGCAGCATCATCGAGAGCAGGGTTGACTCCTGCCCGCCGTGCAGGCTCGCCGACGAGGTGAAGACCCCCGCCGGCTTACCCACCAGCGAACCGTTCACCCACTGCCCGGTCAGCCCGTCGAGAAAATACTTCATCGGTGCGGCCATGTTGCCGAAGCGTGCCGGACTGCCCAGCAACAGCCCAACGCACTCCTCGAGGTCTCTGGCCTCTGCGTAAGGAGGACCATCGGCCGGAATCTCGTCCTCCAGTGCCTCACAGACCGTGGACACGCGCGCAACCGTGCGCACCCGCGCCGACATCCCCGGAACGCGCGCAACGCCGCGCGCTGCCTCCTCCGCGAGGGCGCGCACCGAACCACGATGGCTGTAATACAGCACCAGGATCTCTTTCATTGCCATCCGCACCGTTCGAACCGCACAATTATACCGTCCAGCCCAGAGTGCCTCCGCCACGATGCCCGTCCAGACCCTGCGCAGCTTTCTTGATCTGCTGGCCAAGCGCTTCATGGCCACCCGCTGCTCACAGGTCGCCGGCAGCCTGACCTTCACGACCCTGCTCGCGCTCGTTCCGCTCGTGACCGTGTCGATCGCGCTGTTCAGGCATTTTCCGGCTTTCGACGAACTGGCTGCGGCGCTCGGCGGCTTTCTTCAGAAGGACATCCTTCCTGAACTGGCCGGGCAGATCATCACGACCTACGCCCTCCAGTTTTCGGAGAAAGCGGGGCAGCTCACGCTCATCGGAACCGTGCTGCTCGTGGCGACCGTACTGTTGTTGCTGCACACCATCGACGGGGTCTTCAACGAGATCTGGGGCGTTCGAAAACCACGCCCCCTGCTCACCCGGATCGCGGTGTACTGGGTCGCACTGACCCTTGGGCCGGTTGCCATCGCCGGAAGCATCTACGCAACCGGACAGCTGGTCGCAACCTCGGTCGAACTCATCGGCAGCAGCGCCCAGATCGGCGCCTGGGCAACGACCTTGGTCCCGCTCATGCTGCTGGGCACGTTGCTGAGCTTCCTGTACCTGGGCGCGCCCAACCATCCGGTCCGGTTGCGCCATGCGCTGATCGGCGGCTTTGCGGCGGCCTTCGCCTTCCTGCTCATGCAGCGCCTGTTCGGCCAGTTCGTCGCCCGGTTCCCGACCTACACGCTGGTATATGGCACCTTCGCCGCGCTCCCGATCTTCCTCATCTGGCTGTATCTGTCATGGGTCACGGTCCTGCTCGGCGCAATCCTCGCCGCAACCCTGCCGGACCTGCAGAACCAGCGTGAGCGGGTCGCATCCTATCCGGGCAGTCGCGTGCTGGCAGCCGCTCATCTGCTGCGTGCACTCGCCCTCGCGCAACGCGCCGGAACCCCATCCCGACTCGAAGCGCTTCTGGAGCAGCCCGGTTGCAGCCATCGCGATACCGAAGGCGTTCTCGAGGAGATGGCCGATGCGGGCTGGATCGCCCGCACGGAAGACGAAAAATGGGTACTCGTCTGCGATCCAGAGGGACTGACTGTTCGCAATGTATTCGAGCACTTCGCATTCTCGACCCGGCACGCAGAAGAAACTCCCGGCCCGGTCGCGAGCGAGATCACACACCGCATCGATCACGCCCTGCGCGACGCCGACCTTTCGATCGCCCGCCTCGCCGACGAAGCGCACACCCCGAGAGCATCGGCACACGGAAGATCAGGCAAGCGCGTTCAGCCTGGATAGGGATCGATCTCGTATTGAAAGAGCTCTATGCTGGAAGTCTGTACGTCCAGACTCAACACGCGCGCCTGTGCGACGTAGATCGGCTCACCGTCGCGCACGATCATGAAGCGACGCGACCCATAGGTTCCGGCCGGCGCGAGAATCGCCGGATTGCGACGCATCGAAGGCAAGGGCGGCAGCAACAGTGCGGGTGTGGTCGCCTCGGCACCACAGTCCCTGAACCCGACCGACACCGCTTCGTAACTCGTCGCAACCACCTGCAGGCCCAGTTCGACCTCGTCCGGGCGTTCGTTGCGAATCCAGCGGACGATGCAGACCGACCAGGGCTGGTCCGGATCCCGGCGCAAGCCGATCGCCATCCCGGCAACCAGGCTGCCCGTCTCACCCGACACACTGATGATCGCGTACCCACCCGGACTCTCGCTGAACACCCGCCAACGCGTAATCCTGGGCGTCTTTCCGGCACCGTGCCGCAACTCCCACATCGGCCGCAGGCCGTGACAGACCTGCACGGCATAGATCTGGCGACGGCGAGGATGCTCACGGCTGGGGGGAATGGTCCAGCGGTCACGCATCCGCCGCAAGAGCGACAACACCTCGACCGGCGACAATCCAAGCGGAAGCTCCGACTCGAGCAGCTCGCCGTCACAGCTTCGTCCCTCGCTCTCGGCCTGTGCAATCCGCTCCTCCAGCCGTCCGATCTGCTCGCCCGCACAGCGAGCGAGCCCGAGCGCGCGAAGGAACAGGACATCGGCCCCCGACGGGGCCTCGCGCCGGACCTGAGCGACCGGCGAATCTTCCCGCGAGATCTCGAACCACGTCATGGCACTTTCCGGATTCATGCGCGAACCCGAGATTTCCACATCCGCCGCGTGGGGCAGGACGTACTCGAAGATCCAGGCCAGCTCACGCCCCGTGAAACTCTCCGGCTGCAGCGTATGCACGGCAACCAGCGCCTTGAACAGGACGACCCCCTCTTCGCCTGCCGCAGTTCCGCCAATGACATCGACGATGGATGCAGGCCGCCCGCACTCAGCAAGCAGCAGGTAGGTCAGTCTCCAGAACGAGTGCGGAACCCCTGCGCCGCTCATGCACAGGATCTGGAAAGCATCGAAGACCATCCGCATTCCGCGCGCAGCGAGGGCCCTCTGCGGATGCTCCGCAATGCGCAGATGCTTCCACACGCCCGCGCTTATGAGCCCCAGGAAGCGCTCTGCGACATCGAGCAGGGCGTCGACGATATCTCCGGCGGCCTTCTGCACCTCGCGCGGCAATGGAAACGCGGCACCGAGCAGATGTGGCTTGAAGCGGCCCGTGATGTCCAGAAGACGGCCATCGGCAAGATCGAGGCAGCCGCATCGGTCGATGACCGGAATTGACGGATCGGAAATCAGCTCAAGATGGCGACGCAGCGCCTCGAGATCCTCGAGGCAATCGTCAGCCGGCTCGGCCAGGAGCCAGTCCATCATTTCTGTGGCTGGCCGGGATACGGGATGCAGCGCGGTCATCTCTGGAACTGCCGTCGATCGGTCACCCAAGCATTCTATTGCAAGTTTGAATCACGATTGCGGTGATTCTCGGCGCGAAGCGCATGGCGGCACCCATGCGTGCCAGACGCACAAAAGGACACCGGAAGCGCGCCCGGCGCACCTCGCATTCGGCAGGAAATCGAGCCAGAATCTTGTCATCCGGCACGACATCCGGTAAAGTTTCGTCCTTTTCGCAACGACACTTACCCAGGACACCCAAATGGTCGTCATTCGCCTTGCCCGTGGTGGCGCCAAGAAGCGCCCGTTCTTCAACATCGTCGCTGCCGACAAGCGCGACCGTCGCGACGGCCGCTTCATCGAGCGCGTCGGGTTCTACAACCCGGTCGCTTCCGGCGCCGAGAAGAGTCTCGTGATCAACAACGAGCGGCTCGCCTACTGGACGCAGAACGGCGCACAGTTGTCGCCGACGGTCGCCCGGCTCGTCAAGCAGTCGAGCGCCGCCTGATCGCCCGCAGCAACGCAGCATGATCGTTCTGGGGCGGATCCTGGCGCCCTTCGGGGTGAAGGGTTGGGTCCGGATCCAACCCTTCGGTGAAGATCCTCAGACTTGTGCCGTACTGCCGAAATGGTGGCTTGCAAGAACCGAGAAGGAGCCTGAGGATAGCTGGAAGGCCATAGCGGTCCGCACCTGCCAGGTGCACGGCAGCAGCCTGATCGCGCAGCTCGAAGGCATCGAGGATCGCTCCCGGGCCGAGGAGCTGAAGGGCTGGCTCATCGGAGCTCCACGCTCGGATCTGCCCGCGACTGGAGAGAACGAGTACTACTGGGCCGACCTGGTCGGCCTGCAGGTGGAGAATCTCGCCGGGGAGGCGCTTGGAACGGTCGAAGGCCTGCTGTCGACCGGCGCTCATGACGTCCTGCGCGTCGTGGACGGGGAGAGCGAACGTCTGATTCCGTTTGTCGCTGCCTATGCGCACGAGGTCGATCTCGCGGAGCGGCGGATCCGGGTGGACTGGCAGAAGGACTGGTAACGATGTCGGCTGGGCCGGGAGCGTGCAAGCGCTTCGACATCGTGACGCTGTTCCCGGAGATGTTCGTGGCCTTGACCGCGAGCGGCATCACGCGGCGGGCAGCCGATCGCGGATTGTATGAACTGGCCTTCCACAATCCGCGCGATCAGGTCGTGGATGCCCACCGCACGGTCGACGACCGACCCTACGGCGGCGGTCCGGGCATGGTCATGATGGCCGAACCGCTGGAGAAGGCGATTGCGGTCGCGCGGGCCGAGCGCCGGGCCCGACAGGCCGCAGACGCACCGGTGATCTATCTGTCGCCCCAGGGGCGACCGCTCGATCACGGAAAGGTACTTGAACTTGCTGCACAGCCGGGTCTGATCCTGCTGTGCGGTCGCTATGAAGGCATCGACCAGCGCGTCATCGACCGCTGCGTCGACGAGGAAATCTCTCTGGGAGACTTCGTGCTCTCGGGCGGGGAGTTACCGGCGATGGTGCTGCTCGACGCCATCATCCGGCAACTGCCCGGAGCGTTGAACGATGCTGGATCGGCCCTGGAGGACTCTTTCGTTCAAGGGCTGCTCGACTGCCCGCACTACACGCGCCCCGAGTCGTATGAAGGCGTACCGGTGCCCGAAGTCCTGCTGTCGGGAAACCATGCGGCGATCCGCCGCTGGAGGCTGAAGCAGGCGCTCGGACGAACGTGGATGCGGCGACCTGATCTTGTCGCGCACCGTCGGCTGAGCAAGGAAGAATCGATCCTGCTCGAGGAATTCAGGCAGGAGCAGCAAGGAGCCCCGGGCAGGATTGCCTGAGGCTCGACTACAAACCGCGTGCATCAGGCCCGGCCTGCTCTGCACGCAAGGCCACTGGCCATGGAACAAGGAGTAGCGCAGTGAATCTGATCGAACAACTCGAACAGGAAGAAATCGCCCGCCTCACCGAGGGCAAGATCCTCCCCGCGTTTGCCCCCGGCGACACGGTCGTCGTGCAGGTAAAGGTCAAGGAAGGTAACCGCGAGCGTCTGCAGGCCTACGAGGGCGTAGTGATCGCCAAGCGCAACCGCGGCCTCAATTCCTCGTTCATCGTCCGCAAGATCTCCTCGGGCGAAGGCGTAGAACGTACCTTCCAGATGTATTCTCCGCTGATCGCCGGGATCGAGGTCAAGCGCCGTGGCGACGTCCGCCGCGCCAAGCTTTACTTCTTGCGCGAGCGTTCCGGCAAGTCCGCACGGATCAAGGAAAAGCTCAACTTCAAGGCCTCGCCCGCCGCTTCGGCGAAGAACGGGCAGGAATAAGCGCCGCGCTGCTCGGCGCACGCACACAAGACACTACGGGCTCCGATGGGAGCCCGTAGTCCTTTGCGTCCCGCCTCTCGCAACAGGAACATCCGCAAGAGCGCCTTCGCTTGTCTTGCTGCTCGGGGCGCTGCACACTGAGCACGAGTCGAGCCTCGGAGGGACTGGGTGTGACGGATTCGGATCGACTGCTGGCCCTGGTCGACGAGTTGGTGCGCGAGCTTCGCCCGGAATCGAAGGGTAGCGCCGGCCTGGACAGCGCGCTCGACCGCGACCTGGGTCTCGACAGTCTTGCGCGGGTCGAGTTGCTGTCGCGGGTCGAGCGCGCATTCTCGGTTCGCCTTCCCGAAGGACTGCTCGAGCAAGCCGAAACGCCGCGCACGATTCTCGACGCGCTGCATGGGGCCGGGCACGGGGACACCAGGCCCGACCGGCACCCGCGGAGCGAACCTCTTGCACCGGCCGGCGGGCTGCCGGAGCAGGCCTCGACCCTGCTCGATGTGCTTGACTGGCACGTCACCCAGCATCCGCATCGCCGGCATGCGAGCTTTTCCGTTTCCGATGAACAGGTCGAGACGATGAGCTACGCGGAACTTCGCGAACAGTCGGCCACGTTGGCGGGCGGGCTCGTCAGCCTGGGCGTGCGTCCCGGGCAGTGCGTCGCACTCATGCTGCCATCCGGGCTCGACTTCTTTCGCAGTTTCATCGGCATCCTGCAGGCAGGTGCCATTCCGGTGCCCATGTATCCGCCAGCCCGGCCCAACCAGATCGAGGATCACCTGCGGCGCCAGGCAGGCATCCTGCAAAACTGCGAAGCTGCCGTCCTCATCACCTTCGATGCGGTCAAGCCGCTCGCCCACCTGCTCGCCGGACTCGCACCGAACCTGCGCAGCATCACCACAGTAGCTACCCTGAAACGTGATTCGGACGGCTCCCGGACAGTATCGACATCCCTGCCCACGCTCCGGCGCAGCACGAATGATCTGGCCCTGCTGCAATACACCTCCGGCTCCACAGGCGCCCCCAAGGGAGTCATGCTCACGCACCACAATCTTCTCGCCAACATCCGCGCCTGGGGTGCGGCAACGCACCTCGGACCGTCGGATGTGTGCGTGAGCTGGTTGCCGCTCTACCACGACATGGGCCTCATCGGCGCCTGGCTCGGGAGTCTCTATCACGGCTGCCTGCTGGTGCTGATGTCACCGCTGGATTTTCTCGTGCGCCCTGAACGCTGGCTGTGGGCGATACACACGCACCGCGGCACGGTCACGGCGGCGCCGAATTTCGCCTTCGATCTGTGCGTGCGCCGCCTCGCCGATGCGCCGCTCGAAGGTCTCGATCTCTCCTCCTGGCGGCTCGCAGCCAACGGTGCCGAGCCAGTCAGCGCCGTCAGCCTGGAGCGCTTCGCGGCGACCTTTGCCCGCTACGGGTTCGATCGCGGCGCGCTCGCACCAGTGTATGGCCTGGCCGAATGCACCGTCGGGCTCGCAGTCCCGCCACCTGGTCGCGGAGTCGTGAATGACGCGGTCGAACGCGAAGCCTTCATGCGCGAAGGCCGCGCCAACCCGGTGGCCCAGGATCATCCCGCTGCACTGCATTTCGTCTCCTGCGGTCCGCCGCTGCCCGGACACGAGATCCGTATTGTCAACGAACGGGGCGAAGAACTGCCCGATCGTCACGTCGGTCATCTCCAGTTCCGCGGCCCCTCGACGACCGGGGGCTACTACCGGAACCGCGAGGCGACGGCCGCACTGTTTCACGGCGACTGGCTCGACTCCGGCGATTACGCCTATCTCGCCAACGGCGAGGTGCACATCACCGGTCGCTCCAAGGATCTCATCATCCGCGGCGGACGGAATTTCTACCCCTACGAACTGGAGCAGGCGATCGGCGACCTGCCGGGAATCCGCAAGGGATGCGTCGCGGTGTTCGGCGTGCGCGATGCCGAGCTCGGAACCGAGCGGCTCGTCGTCGTCGCTGAAACGCGCGAGCGCGATCCGCGGCGGCGCGAAGAGCTGGAACGAAACGTCGTCGCGTTGGCCGCCGATCTGCTCGGTCTGCCGCCGGATGTCGTCGTGCTGGCGCCGCTGCATGCGGTTCTCAAGACCTCGAGCGGCAAGATCCGGCGCTCCGCAATCCGCGACGCGTGGCTCGACGGCTCTCTGGCCGCTCCGGGTCGTGCCCCATGGCGGCAGGCGCTGGGCCTCGCGCTCTCCAGCGCAACCGGCCTCACGCGCCAGGGGTTTGCAAACCTCACGGCGTGGAGCTACGGTGCCTGGGCCTGGACCTGCTTCGGCGCCCTGGCCGGCGTCGCGATCAGCGCACTCACCCTCGTGCCGGGTGCGCATCGGCGCTGGACCTGCGTACACCTACTTGCCCGCCTGTTCGCCCGCCTCACGGGCTGCCCAATCGAGACCGCCGGCCGGGAACATCTGCCCCATGGCCCGTACGTGATCGTCGCAAACCACGCCAGCTACGTCGACGGGTTCGTACTGGCTGCGGCGTTCGCGCAACCGCTGCGCTTCGTCGCGAAGGCGGAGTTCCGCAAGCACCCGCTCATCGATCGCCTGTTCCGCCGCCTGGGCTTTCGCTACGTCGAGCGCTTCGATTCGACGCAGGGCGTGGAAGATGCGCAACAGCTCGCCGGGATCGTCCATGACGGACCGCCCCTGTTGTTCTTCGCCGAGGGCACCTTCGGCCCGCAGCCGGGCGTTCTCCCGTTCCGGCTCGGCGCATTCCAGGTGGCGGCGAGAAACGGGCTTCCGGTGGTTCCGGTCGCCCTTGCCGGGACCAGGACGGTGCTGCGCGACGGCAGCTGGCTTCCCCGCCGCGGGCGGATCCAGGTCCGCATCCTGCCGCCCGTCCTGGCGGGCGGAGACGACTGGCACAGCATCGTGGCGCTGCGTGACGCGGCCCGCTCGGCCATCGCCGAACACGCCGGTGAGCCGCTGCAGGAATTCGCCGGCCCGCCCCGGCGCGAACCCGGTCTGCCGGACTAGTCCTGCATCGCGTCGGTCCTTCCCGTTCCGCGCCCGGGTGCCTGCGCTGGCTCATGCGCAGCGCCGCCCCGCAGCTGCAGCCATGCCTCCAGCTCCGGCCCCGACATCGGTCGTGCAAAGAGATAGCCCTGGAAGCAGTCGCATCCGGCCTCGGTCAGGAAGTCCCGCTGAGCCTCGGTCTCGATGCCCTCGGCCAGCACTTCGAGCCCGAGGTTGTGGCCGAGCGCGATCACGGTGTGGCTGATCGCCCGGTCGCTTTCGTTCTGCGGAAGGTCCATGACGAAGGCGCGATCGAGCTTGAGCCGGTCGAGCGGAAAATTCTTCAGGTAGGCCAGCGAGGAATAGCCGGTGCCGAAATCATCAAGCGCGATCTTGAGCTTCATGTCGCGCAGGCGTTCCAGAATGCAGGCCGCACCGATCGGATCGTTCATCAGCAGCCCCTCGGTGATCTCGAGCTCCAGCAGTTCGGGCGGCAATCCAGTCTCGTCGAGCGCGCCCCGGATCACCGCCTGCAGCTCGCTGCTCAGGAACTGGCGCGCCGACAGGTTCACCGCGACCTGCAGCGACAGGCCGTAACGGCTGCGCCACGCCTGTGCCTGCGCGCAGGCTTCGCGCAGCACCCATTCGCCGATCGGCACGATGATCCCCGTCGCCTCGGCAATCGGGATGAACTGTACCGGCGAGATCATCCCCAGCTCGGGGTTGCGCCAGCGCAGCAACGCCTCGACCCCGATCAGGCGCCCATCACGCGCCGCGACCTGGGGCTGGTACACCAGTGAGAACTCGTTTCGGTCGAGCGCCTGACGCAGCAGTTGCTCCAGCGCCAGCAGGCGCGCACCGGCCGCATTCATCTCGGTCGAGTAGAACTTGTAGCTGCCGCGTCCGCTCTCCTTGGCGCTGTTGAGGGCCGTTTCCGCATTGCGCAGGAGGGTGCGGGAATCCTTTCCGTCCGCTGGATAGAGGGCAACGCCAAGACTGATCGAGACGTGCAGCTGCTTGTCATGCGCGAGGATCGGATGCCGGAACATCGCGAGCAGCCTTTCGCACAACGCGCCGATGCTGTGCGCATCGTCCAGATCCGGCAGCAGGATCGCGAAGCGGTCGCCCCCGAGCCGGGCAGCCACGTCGTGACGGCGCAGCAACCGGCGGATGTACTCGGCAGCGCCGATCAGGACGTCGTCGCCAGCACCGTGTCCGAGTGATTCGTTGATCAGCTTGAAGCGGTCGAGACCGATGTCGATGAGGGCGAAGCGCCCGCCGTTGCGCTCGGCGTTCGCGATCGCCTGGTCGAGCGCAGAGCGCCATGCGTCCCGGTTGGGCAGGCCCGTGAGCGGATCGAAGGTGCGAAGCTTTTCGAGCATCGCCTCCGTTTCCTTGTACTTCGTCAGATCGACGATCATCGCAATGTAGTGCGTCACGGCCTGCCCGCCCTTTCGCACGGCAACGATCGACTGCAGCGCCGGATACACCTCGCCGTTCTTGCGCCGCTTCCAGACCTCTCCTTCCCAGGCACCGGTGCGCACGAGCTTGTCCCACATCGCGGCGTAGAACCCGGAATCGTGACGTCCCGAGTTGAGCAGGCGCGCCTTCTGGCCGATCACGTCGGCACGCTCATAGCCCGAAATACGCGTGAAGGCCTGGTTCACCTCGACGATGCGGGTGTGCTCGTCGGTGATGATGATCGACTCGACACTGTTGTCGAACACCTGGGCGGCCAGCTCCAGGTCCCGCTCGGCCAGTTCCTTGCCGCGCCATAGTTGCAGGATCAGCACGCACGCCAGCGCCAGCGAGAACAGCACGCCGAGCGCATTGACGAGCAACGTACCCTGCGCGTCGGCCTCGAAGGCATTGGCATCGCGCAGCAAGCGCTCGCTCAGGGTATGCTCGAAGTCCGCAAGCGAATCGATCTTGCGCGTGGCCAGATCGAACCAGCGGGCCGCCTGCGAAACCATGCCTCCGGGCGGCTCCTCGCCCGCATAGCCTGCGAAGACGAGCTGGCGCATCTGCTCGGCCTCGGCTACGTGCGGCGCCCGGAGCAAAGCCTCGTAATCCGTCACCACATCCGGATCGGCAAGATGCAGGAAGTTCCGGTGCCAGGTCTGTTCCTCGGCCTTGATCCGGTGGAAGGCCGTCGCCTGCGGCAGGTCGTAATTGCCGGCCGACAGCATCGCGGTGAGCAGCGCCCGCTCCTGACCGGCCATCTCCTTGACCTGCAGGAAAGACAGGAAGGCGATCTGCTGGCGCAGGATGCGGCTGCTGCGTGCTGCGCTGGTCGCCATCAACAACTGCTCGAACAGCGGTTCGATCAGCTTCGTATAGGAAGCGACCGCCTGCTCCCGGTAGATCCGGCGCTCGAACACCGCGATCCGCAGCGTCCCCAGCCCATCGAGTGCGGAGAGCGTGCGCTCGACCGCATGGGCAAGACCGTCGGCCTCGACCAGCAGTTCGTACAGGCGCTCGCGCATGCGGCCGATGGCCAGATCGGTGAGCCGATGCTGGTCGCTCAACGCGGGGCCGAACTGCATTCCGCCCGCCGCGATGAGTCCGCTCGACAGACCACGCTCCTTCTGCAGTTCGTGGATCAGCTGGTTGAACAGGACGCTGGTCTGCGTCCAGCGCTGGATCGCGCGCGCGTCGTTGCGCTCTCCAGCCTTCTCGAGCAGGTTGTGTGCGGCAAAGTAGGCCAGGGCGAAGAAGAAGGCGGCCGCCAGCCACAGCGCGTGACGCTTGATGCGTTGCAGCGGCTGGGCATAGGCCCTGAGTCCTCGCTCGGTCACTATGGTGTTCCGCTCCGGATGGAATCCGTTAGACTACGACGGACGAGAGGTCAATTGTTTGATCTTGATCGAACAAACGCGTTATCCGGGTGATTTGCCATGCCTTTTTTGTGGTCTGCAGGACTCGAAACGGGGATCCGCGAGATCGACCTGCAGCATCAGGAGTTGTTCGAGATCGGCAACGCGCTTGAACAAGCCGCACTCGACGGGCAGTTCGACCATGCGACCGAAGAGATCCTGCCCCGCCTTCATGCCTACGTGCTGTTCCACTTCGGCACCGAGGAACGGCTGCTTGCCGGGCATCCGGTGCCGGCCGCACATCGCGCCCGCCACCTTGCCGAGCATGAAGAGTTCACCACCCGGATCACAGCCCTGCGCCAGCACGCGCTCTCGCGCGACGGACTGCTCACGCTGATTGCGTGGATCAGCGGCTGGATCACCGAGCACATCGCCCAGACCGACCGCGAGATGGCGAAGCTGCTGCGCCCCGCCGCAGTCCGCTGAGCCCCGTCTCGACCGCTCAGCCGGGCATCGGTGCCGGCTGTCGCTGCAGGATCCGCTCGAAGTCCTCGACGGCGAGCGGGCGGCTGAAGTAGTAACCCTGGTAGGTATTGCAGCCGAGCGCCTTGAGCCACAGGTGCTGGTCGGCGGTCTCGACCCCTTCGGCAACGACCTCGTAGCCGAGCCGGTGCCCGAGCGCGATCATCGCGCTGACG
Organism: Rhodocyclaceae bacterium; assembly: GCA_023383815.1. Taxonomy (GTDB): domain Bacteria; phylum Pseudomonadota; class Gammaproteobacteria; order Burkholderiales; family Rhodocyclaceae; genus JACOUN01. The sequence goes on along the minus strand of JAHDYG010000002.1, from coordinate 254,982 downwards.
ATCGCTGCACCGTTGCGGACACCCGCTCCGCCCGGCGCGAGTTCCAGATTGTGGATGAAGGACTTGTCGATCTTCAGGCAGTCGAGCTGCAGCAGCTGCAGATATGAGAGCGACGAGTAGCCGGTACCGAAATCATCGAGCGCGATGCGGCAACCCGCCTCGCGAAGGCTGTTCAGGATCTTCACTGCCCGGTTGCCCGGTGTCAGGAACACCGATTCGGTGATCTCCAGTTCGATCCTCTGGGCCGGCACCTCGGCGCGCAGCAGCACCGACAGCAGGTCGACATCGATCGGGCGCTTCAGAAACTGGCGCGGCGAAAGGTTGATCGAAACGCGCAACGGTGCCGGGTAACGCACCCCCCAGCGCCGCACTTGCGCCACGGCCGATTCCATCACCCATCGCCCGAGCGGATCGATGAGTCCGGTCTCCTCGGCCAGTCCGATGAACTCGTCGGGCGGCACCATGCGCTCGCCATCACGCCAGCGCACGAGCGCCTCGGCACCGATCAGCGCATCGTCGGCGAAACGGATCTGGGGCTGGTAGTGCAAGGTCAGATCCCCGTTCTCGATCGCAATGCGCAAGCGCTGCTCCATTGAAGCGCGCGCGGTCACACGCTCCATCATCCGCGGCTCGAAAAAGCGCAGATCGTTCCCGCCTTCGGCCTTTGCCGCATACATCGCCATGTCCGCAGCGCGCAACAGCGCGTCGGCATCGTCACCATCGCGCGGAAAGAGCGCGACCCCGATGCTCGCCGTCAGGCGGATCTCGGCGTCCTCCAGGTGCACCGGTTCGGCGACGGCCTCGATCAGCCTGCGCGCCACTGCCTCGGCCTCCGGTGCGTCGCCCAGCCCGGGCAGGAGTGCGATCAGCTCGTCCCCACCCTGTCGCACCAGGCTGTCGTACGGTCTCAGGACTCCGGCCAGCCGGTTCGCCAGCGCCACCAGCAGATCGTCGCCGATGGCGTGCCCGCGCGAGTCATTGACGTTCTTGAAGCGGTCCAGGTCGATGAAGAGGATCGCCACCATCGAGCCGGCGCGTTGCGCCTCGGCCAGCACGGCGGGAATGCGGTCAAGGAGGCTGCGCCGGTTCGGCAGGCCGGTGAGCTGATCGGTGAGTGCCATCTCACGGATCCGCTGCTCCCTCGCGATGCGCTCGGTGATGTCGGTGACCGAACCCACCATGAGCGTTGCACGCCCCTTGCGGTTGCGCACCGCGATCCCGCGCGCAGCGAGCCAGCGGTACTCGCCATTGCTCGCGCGCACCCGGTACTCGCAGTAAAAATGCCCGGTCAGGCCCTTCAGATGCGCCGCCACGGCGCGGTTGTAGCCTGCGCGATCGTCCGGATGCACGATCCCGAGCCACGCATGCGTGTCCGGCAGGAAATCGTCGGTGTACCCGAGAATGTTCAGCAAGCGCGGCGCAACCTTGAGCCGCTTGGTCACCGGGTTCCACTCGAACAGTCCGTCATGTGCCCCGACCATCGCCAGTTCGTGCGCACGCACCGCGCCCCACAGACCGGCGAAGGAGGGCACCGCGATCAGCACCGCCACTGCGATCAGCACCGGCACGAGAAGCCATAGCGCGCCGCTTCCCGCACGCGGCTCCGCCACCGCCAGCCCGACTGTCACCGCGACCAGCAGACACACGCCCGAGACGAGCAAGGGCAGGAACCATCGGGTTCCCCGTCCGGCCCCCAGCATCAGTCTCTCGAACAGACGGTGCATCGGCTTGCTCACTCCGTGGAAGGGATCACGCACCGGGGCGTCACAGTATCGGCCCCGGCCGCAAACGATTGTACCCGCTCCCCAACACCAGCTTCACACTGCTGCCATGGAGCACGTCCGGCCGAACACTGCGCCTTGCGCGCTGGGGCCGGTTGCCGCGCGACGTTTGGCTCGGGCATACTCTCGCTCATCCCGCCGGCCGTGCCGTGGCGGTCCCGCGAAGGAGACTCCCATCGACATCGAACTTTTCATGCAGCGCTACAAGGTCGCCTGGGAAGGACGGGACGAGCATTTGCTGTGCGAGCTCTTCGCGGCGGACGGCGAGTACCACAACACCCCATTCGCGGTGCAGCGCGGCCACGAAGCGATCGCTGCCTACTGGCAGCGCGTCAAGCTGCAGGAGGACATCCGCCTCGATTTCGAGGTGCTCGCGCGCAACCCGAAGGGTGGGATCGCGCACTGGCGGGTGACCTACCAGGTGGCGTCCGAAGAACTGTTCCGGATCTGGGCCGCCTCCACCGGCACCAACCTGATCGCACGCCAGCCCGGCGACCCGCTGCCACGACTGACGCTCGACGGCATTGCCGTCGTCGAACTGGGCGACGACGGCCTGTGCCGTCACTTCCGCCTGTGGTGGCACAGCATCGCCCAGCCTCCGGCCTGAACGCAGGGTCGGGGCCCCCGCAGCGCGCTGCCACGAGCCGATCGCAAGCGGATTGACCGGCGTTGCCGCGCGCGGCATGCTTCGCCGCTTTCCGAGAGCGGAATACGAACCATGAGCGAAAGACGGACGGGTGCGATCCTGGTCGCAATCTCGGCGGCGGCCTTTGGCGGGCTTGCCATCTTCGCCCGCTTTGCCTATGCCAGCGGCGCAGACGTCACCGCAGTGCTGTTCCTGCGTTTCGCGATCGCCGCCCTGGCGATGAGCGCCTATCTCGCCCTCACGCGCCGACGCTGGCCGCGCGGACGCAATCTGGCGATCCTCGCGGCGATGGGCGGCATCGGGTACGTCGGCCAGTCGTTCAGCTACTTCACCGCACTGAACCACGCCTCGGCCGGCCTGGTGGCCCTGCTGCTCTACCTCTACCCCTTCCTGGTCACGATCCTCGGCGCCCTCTTCCTCGGCCATCGCCTCACGTCCACCCGCATGATGGCCGTCGTACTCGCCCTGTGCGGCACCGCACTGACCCTGGGCGGCGGCATGGCTGGCCAGCCGCTCGGGATTGCACTCGGGCTCGGGGCCGCGCTGATCTACTCGATCTACATCCTCGTCGGCGGACGCGTGCTGCCCGATGAGGATCCGCTCGGCGCTGCCACGGTGGTCATGATCGCGGCGGCCACCGTGTTCGGCGCCCTGTGCCTGGCGGGCAATCCAGCCTGGCCCAAGGGTGGGGCCGGCTGGTCTGCCGTGGTCGCGATCGCGCTGGTCTCGACCGTGATCGCGATGGTCGGCTTCTTCGCCGGACTGCAGCGCCTCGGGGCCTCCGACGCCGCAACGCTGTCGACGCTGGAGCCCGTCGTAACGATCGCGCTCGCCGCAGCCTTCCTGGGCGAACCTCTGGGCCTGCAGCAACTGGCCGGCGGCGCACTGATCCTCGCTGCTGTCGTGTGGCTCACCCGCAGCAATCCGGCTGCTCAGGAGATCAAGGCAGCGGCCGCCGCGCGGGAGACTTCCGGCTACGGCTAAGGGCCCGGATTCAGCCTTCGGCCGGCACGAAGTGCAGCGCCACGCCGTTGTTGCACCAGCGCTGGCCGGTGGGGGGCGGGCCGTCATTGAACACGTGGCCGTGATGCCCGCCGCAGCGCGCGCAGTGGTACTCGGTGCGCGGCAGGATGAGCTTGAAATCGCGCTTGGTGCCGAACACGCCGGGCAGGGTCGTGAAGAAGCTCGGCCAGCCAGTACCGCTGTCGTACTTCATCTCCGAGGTGAAGAGTTCGAGCCCGCAGCCTGCGCAGACGAACACGCCCTCGCGCTTTTCATCGTTGAGCGGACTCGTCCACGCCCGCTCCGTGCCTTCCTGGCGCAGCACGTGGAACTGCTCTGGCGTCAGGATCCGTTTCCATTCCGCTTCGCTGCGTTCAAGCTTCTCGATCATCGGATTCCCCCGGGTTTCTTCGGTCTGTGTGGCGGCCCGCAGCGGCGACAGGGGCCACGCCCCCACACCCAGCAGCCCCGCCAGAAAGGCTCTGCGTTTCATCATTGCGACTCCTTGCCTTGCGGCCCCCACAGCTCTTCGAGCCGCCGGTCGCGCCCGCAGCCCTTGCGGTAGTAGCCATAGCGGATCGGATTCTTGCGGTAGTAGTCCTGGTGGTATTCCTCGGCGCGGTAGAAGGTGCTGGCCGCGACGATGGGGGTGACGAGCGGCGCCGCAAACGGCTTGGTCTGCGCGAGCTCCGCTTTCGATCGCTCGGCCACCGCGCGCTGCGCTTCGTCATGGTAGAAAAGCGCGGCCCGGTACTGGCTGCCGCGATCGCAGAACTGCCCGCCCGCATCGGTCGGGTCGACGTTGCGCCAGAACACCTCGACCAGGCGCTCGAAACTCACCTTGCCCGGATCGAACACGATCTGCACCGCTTCGGTGTGGCCAGTCTGACCGGAGGAGACGGACTGGTAGGTCGGGTTGGCGACATGGCCGTCGGTGTATCCGGACGTGGTCGAGATCACCCCGTCGAGCTTGTCGAACGGAGGCTCCATGCACCAGAAGCAACCGCCGGCGAAGGTGGCGGTTGCGTGGTGACCGGCCACCGGCCTGTCCTGTGCCGCGATACCTTCCATCGCCGGAAGCAGCGCGCCCCCCACCATCAGGACGGTGCGGCCGAATCCGAGCGCACGCGCAAAGGTGCGGGGAATGCGTGTGTCCGACATGGTCCGTCTCCTCGAAAAATCCATTGTTTGAATGCCGCCGCGAGCGGGAGTTCGATCGATCAGCCCGCCTGCGGCAGCGCGAAATCGACGCAGGTCCCGCGCTCTGGCTCGGACTGCACGGACATCGCACACCCGTGCAGGTCGAGAATGCGCTTCACGATTGCCAGTCCGAGGCCGGCGCTGTACCCGGGCGCCGTCTCGCTGGCATCCGCGGCGCGCCAGTAGCGCTCGAACACATGGGGCAGGTGCTCCTTTGCGATCCCGCAGCCGTTATCCTGAACGCTCACCCGGTACAGCCCCCCTTCCTCGGCAACGGTCACCGCGATCGTCCCGCCTTCGGGGGTATGTCGCAGTGCGTTGTCGATCAGGTTCTGCAGGACGCGTTCGATCAACGCGATGTCTGCTACGACTTCGGCCTTGTGGTGGCTGACGTCGGCCAGGCGCAGGACCACGCCCTTGTGCTGCGCCCCAAGCTGATAGCCCTGGATCACGTCCTGAAGCAGTTCGGACAGACAGAACACCTCGCATCGCGGCTCGATCCGTCCCGATTCGAGCTTGGACAGCTCGAACAGATCCGACACCCGCGCGCCCAGCCGGGTTGCGTGCCGCATGACGGTCCGCAGATAGTCGTCGCGCGTCGGCGCATCGAGCTGGTCACCGCGCAGGATCAGGGTCTCGACATAGCCCTGGATGCTCGCCAGCGGCGTGTGCAGGTCGTGCGAGATGTTGCTGATCAGTTCCCGGCGCGTGCGCTCGCTGTCCTCGATCCGTGCGAACTGTTCGATCACCCGCCGGCGCAGCGCATCGGTCGCCTCTCGCAGCACGCTGATCTCGTCGCCTGGTGAAGGATCCGCCGCGTCCGCCTCGACCGCGCGAAACGCCCGCACCTGGGCCGTGAGCTCTCGCAACGGCCGGGTCAGCTTGCGCAAGGCCGCGACGAGCACGAATCCCGACAGCACGAGTGCGAGCACGACCCCCGCGACGATCTGGCGCAACGCGCCCGAGCTTGCCAGCGATTCGGTCAGCGTCTGGGTATCGCGCCCCTGCAGCACGACATACAGGTAGCCAGCGTCCGTACCGCCCGACCCGACCGGTGCCACCGAAATGATATTGGTTTGTCCTGGACGACGCGGATCGTCGCCGAACAGCGGCAGCTGCAGGCGCTCGCCCGCGCTCAGGAAGCGCCGCACGGGTTCGAGATCGATGCGCGTTCCGAGTGCCACGTCGTCTTCGAGCGCGTGGCCGATGACCCGCCCCTGACCATCGAGCAGATAGACCTCGACGATGGGGTTGATCATCATGATCTGGGTCGCCAGATCCTTCATCACGGCCGCGTCGGCTTTTCCGTCCGGGCGGATCAGCGGACGTGGCTGATGCGCGACGATATAGTGCGCCAGCCCCTGATGGAGCCGCTGGGTCGCCTCCAGGGCCGACTGCGCAGTGTAGTGATGCGCCAGACCGAGCAGCGCGGCCCCCATCAGCGCGAGCAGCACGAGCACCACGAACATGATGCGCACATGCAGGCGGCGCAGCAGCGGGATTGCGGCATGCGCGCTCATGGTGCCGCCTCGAAGCGGTAGCCGACCCCCCAGACGGTATGGATGTAGTTCGCATCGGTGCGCTCGTCGCCGAGCTTCGCACGCAAGCGGTTGATGTGGCTGTTCACGGTGTGGTCGTAACCATCGTGCCCATACCCCCAGACGGTCGCGAGCAGCTCCGAGCGCGTAAACACGCGGCCCGGATGGCTCGCGAAGTGCCAGAGCAGGTCGAACTCCCGCGGCGTGAGCATGATTTCCGCGCCCTCGAGCCAGGCGCGTCGTTGCATGCGATCCACGCACAGTGCGCCGGCCTCGATGCGCGCCGGATCGTCATCGGGCGCTTCGGCCTTTGCGCCATGCGCGGCCCGTCGCAGCAAGGCCTTGATGCGCGCCTGCAACTCGAGCACGCTGAACGGCTTGGTCAGGTAGTCGTCCGCGCCAAGCTCCAGACCCAGCACACGATCGAGCTCGCTCGATCGCGCGGTCAGCATCAGGATCGGAACGCTGGCGCTTTGCGCCCGCACGGCGCGGCAGAGGTCGAGGCCGCCGATCCCCGGCAGACGCAGATCGAGAACGATCACGTCCCAGCGCCCGGACAGCGCCAGTTGCTGACCGCTGTGCCCGTCGTGCGCGAGCTGCACGCGCGCCGGCAGCTCCGATAGATGCAGTGCGAGCAGCGAAGCCAGATCCTGTTCATCCTCGACGACGAGGATGCTCGGCTCGATCGGGGAGAGGTTCATCCGGAAGTCACCTCCGTTCGGAAGGGGGCGGGCGCCTGTCGTCCTGCGCCGCACCGTCAGCCGGGATCTTCACACGGGACCCGCTTGCGAAACATCACGATTCCGTCACGAATCCCTCATCGTTGTACCACCGGTGCGAGGCTCGCTTCGGCCGTAGTTCAAGCTTATGACAAGCTTGATGAATTCGTGATCATTTCGTGAGGAATCGGCTTCGCGGTGTGCCGCAACATGGCCTCCGGGCGGCAAGGAGTCCCGCCCCCCGAGAACAGCCCCCTTCCAGTGGAGATACGAAGATGAAAACGATGCTCGCCACCCCGCTCAGCGGAGCCAGGATTGCCACGCTGGCCGCAGCCCTTGCCGCCTCCGCGATCGCAATCGGCGCCGAACCACCTGCCGGCTCGACCGGCAAGGCGATCTCGGCCGAGGACAAGGTGCATTGCTATGGTCTGCATGCCTGCAAGGGTGAATCCGACTGCAAGACGACGATCAGTTCGTGCAAGGGCCAGAACGCGTGCAAGGGTCAGGGCTTCAAGGCGATGAAGGCCGACGAATGCCTGTCCAAGGGCGGCGTGATCGGCGATGTCGGCTGACGCCCTCCCGGACCGGAGAAACGGGGACGCACTGCGGGCCCCGTTCGCCGGGTTCGGTCTCGGCCTGCGGCCAGCCCACTACCCGGATTTTCTTTCCGGACACCCACCGGTCGACTGGCTCGAGATCCTCTCCGAGAACTACATGGTCCAAGGGGGCAAGCCGCTGGCCGTGCTCGAGCGGATCCGCGCCGACCATCCGGTGGCCATGCACGGCGTTTCGCTGTCGATCGGCTCGGTCACCCCCCTCGACCACGAGTACCTGAACCAGCTCAAGGCGCTGGCCCGCCGCATCGAACCGATGTGGATCTCCGACCACCTGTGCTGGACCGGAGTGCATGGCGTCAACCTGCATGACCTCTACCCGCTGCCCTACACCGAAGAAGCGCTGCGCCACGTCGTCGCACGCATCCGCGACGTGCAGGACTTCCTGGACACCCGGCTGGTGATCGAGAACGTGTCGAGCTACCTGACCTACGCCGCTTCGGAGATGAGCGAAGAGGCATTCGTGCGCGCCGTCGCGGAAGAGGCCGACTGCCTGCTGCTGCTCGACGTGAACAACGTCTATGTGAGCGCGGTGAACCACGGCTATTCGCCGACGCAGTTCATCGACGCAATGCCCGCCGGGCGCATCCAGCAGATTCACCTGGCCGGCCACTCCGACCACGGAGGCCACCTCATCGACACCCACGATGCGCCGATCGCCGAAGCCGTGTTCGACCTGTACCGCCACGCCTGCCGCCGCTTCGGCCCGGCCAGCACGATGATCGAGCGCGACGACGCCATTCCTCCGCTGGCCGAACTGACCGACGAACTCGATCGGCTGCGGCGCATCGCCGCCGAAGCGTACGTCCGCTCCTCGCCGGAACCCCAGCCATGCACCACCTGAACCCCGTCACGCTCGACGAACTCCAGTCCCGGGTCCAGTCCTGCATCCTCGGTGCCGGTCACGATACTGGCGCGCTCCTGCCGCTCCTTTGCCACGACGCGGGCGGTCTGCCCGGCGCGCAACGCATCGCGATCTACCATTCGGCCTATCGTTCGCGCTTGCGCGAAGTGCTCGGCACGGTCTTCGAGCACACCCGGGCCTATCTTGGCGACGAGCCGTTCGACACGCTGTGCGCACGCCAGATCGCCACGACGCCCTCCCGGTCCCGCAACCTTCGCGACTACGGCGCGGGGTTCCCGCAACTCGTTCGCGACGCGCGGCCCGACGCCCCGGATGCAGCCGAACTCGCCACCATCGACTGGAACCTTCACCGCGCCTTCGATGCGCCGGATCTGCCCTTGCTGAACGCCGGACACCTCGCGATGCACACCGAATCCGACTGGGCCGATCGCCGCCTCATGCTTCACCCGGGCACCGCACTCGCCGTCTTCGAATGGAACACCGTCGATCTGTGGCACGCCCTGGCGCAATGCACCCCGCCGCCGCGCGCGTCCCGCCTCGCGCAACCGCAGCCCTACCTGTTCTGGCGCAGCGCGCTGCGTGCGCGCTTTCGCAGCCTGGAGCACGCCGAATACCAGATGCTCGACGCGCTCCAGGCAGGGGTGGACTTCGCATCGGCCTGCGAACGCCTTGCCCGCGAGACCCCCGATGCGGTCGAACGCGCAGGCGGCTGGCTCGCACGCTGGCTGGTCGATGAGTTGCTGTGCGAGCGCGCACCTGACCGAAACGACTGAGCCGCTGTTCGGCCACGCCCGATGGCGTCCTTGACCGGCAGCCCTCTAGATCACCGCCTCGATCCGTGCCTCGTACACGGGTGCGAAGCCGCCGCCCGGGGTGCGGAAATTCGTGGTCTGCCCCTGATACAGGCGAGCGGCGACCCACTGCACCTTGCCTTCATAGGCATAGACGCGCACATCGAACTTGAGCGGTCGCGGCGGATCCTCGTCCTCGATCAAGCGCTCGCCCGGCGCAACGATCCTTTGCGCGACGTAGCCGCCACCGGCAATTTCCCCCCACACCCGCTGCGTGAGCTTGTCGCCGCGATAGGCGGCCCGGCTTCCGAATCCCGCAGTCGGTTTGAAGAACCACTTACGGCGCTCCTGCCACAGCCGTTCGGCGTTGTCCGGCGTTACCCGTTCGGTGCGCGGAACGGACTCTCCGAGCAGCGCACAAAGCCGTGGCCGCACACCCAGGGCCCGCAGCCATTCCGGATCACTGAGCCGGACGAGGTTGCGCTTGTCCGCAAACAGGGCATGCGCCTGGGGGTGGGGGGTCAGGACGACCGCGCGGTTCAGATAGGCTGCTCGCACGGCCGAACTGGCCGGGCTGTCCAGTGCAAAGTCGGTCAGGCGGTTGTAGACCAGATCGATCGCCGTGCCTGCGTGCCACAGACGCCCGTCCGCAAACCGAAGGTGCGAAGGATCGGCGATCACGGCGTGTATCCCGCGGCTGCGGAACAGGCGCTGAAACAACAGGAACTCCGGATACAGGTATTGATCCTCGGGCGTCTCGTCGACGATCGCGATGACCGACAGTGGCGTGTCACGTCCGGACAGCGCCCACTCGTTGCGGAACATCGCGACGATGGCTTCTTCCAGAGCCCCGCTACCGCCCGGGGTCGTCATCCACGGTTCGACCTCGGGGCAGCAGGCACGCTGGGCGCGCGCGAGGATCGCGTTGAGCATCGCGCCGCCGGCGTTGGTATTGATCTCGATGAGCCCAATGCCCCCTTCGGTGACGTGGAAGTCATACCCGAAGAACACGCTGCGTGCGCCGCCCGGATCATGCCGCGCGATCGCAGGCGCCTGCGCCAGCGCCTCCTCACGCCATGCAGGCAGCGCGACTACCTCCTCGACCGCAGCCACGACCTCCGCCATGCGTTCGAGGTGCGCATGGGGCAGAAAGACCGGTCGCGCCGCGAAAAGGTAGGGACAGCGCTCGCGGATCAGCTCGAACAAGTCCGGCTGATCGATCCCGGATTCGAGCGCCCGGCGCAGGAGATTGCCATCCAGACTGACGCAGAAGCATTCGGTGTCGAGAACCTGCACGAGCTTCGGCTCGAGCACCGCCAGTCCGCCTCCGGCCAATGGTTCAGGATGCAGGGGACGCATCATGACGGACGATCCTCAGGTTGTCGGCGGGGAATGTTCGAGAATGGATCGTGAACGATCCTGTTGGAAATGCAATGGCCACAAACCGACCCACCGCCCGCGCCATGTGCCCGGAAACGCGCCACCGGAATTGCCCGGCGGCAGCGGCTCGAACCCAACCATCGTCAAGTTCGCGCCGGCAGGCCCACGCTATGATGAATCGAATCCAGAGTTTTCGAGCGTCGCCATGAACCCGACCACCGCCTCCGCAAGCTGGGATCCAGGCCAGCCCGACCGCCGCCGCTACACCCAGCTGCGCGAAATCTTCGAAGAGGCCTACGAACTGATCTCGCCGTTCTTCGCCAAGGAGAACCGCTGGGGCAATGCCACCCTCGACCACCTCGCCTACCGGGTCGTGCGAGAGAACTACCCGCAGCTGTCGTTCGACGAAGTACACGTGCTGGTCGTGGCCTGCCACCGGGTCCACTCCGAACTCGAAGCGGAGCGCGCGACCTCGAAGTGAGGGGCGATCGCGCGCCTGCTCAGTCGCGCAGGCCCGCAAGCCAGTCGAGCAAGGCCTCGAGTTCAGCCTCGGACAGGCTGCGGTAGCTTTGCTTGCGGCGCACCGCGCTGTCGGGCAGCTCCGCGGCCACACGCTCCGAGCCGACGATCCACTCCTGCAGGGTCTGCCGGTCGTATCGCGTGCCGACCCCGTCGAGCGGATAGCGCGGACTGCCGACGCCGCCAACCGAGTGACAGGCCATGCAGCCTTCGTCGCGGAAGATCCCGGCGCCCGCCGGCTCCTGCTCCTGGACCGCCAGAGGTATCACCCCTGGGTCGGTCGGTTCCGACCTGTCCTCCCGCACCGTCGGTGCGGGGGCAGGCCGATTGTGCACCCAGGCGAAGTGCCACGACAGCCCGACCGCGCACAGCACGAGCAGCAAGGCGAGATAGCGGGCAAGGCGTTCCCTCATCGTCAGACCATGTCGAAGAGTTCGAAATGCACGCGCCCGAGGGGCACGCCGCGCGCGTGCAGCGCATCCTGAACCAGCTCGCTGACGGGTTTCGGACCGCAGACAAAGTACTCGCATCCGCAGTCGGGACCCACCAAGGGCAGCAGCCGTGCAAGCATCGCCGCGTCGATCCGCCCGCGCTCGCCGGTCCAGTCCCGGGGCGCATGCTCGATCACGGTGTGGATGCGCAGATCGAGTTCGCGCCCGAGCGCATCGATCTCTTCGCGGAAGATCACGCTGTCGGGATCGCGGCTCGCATGGATCAGGGTCAGCGGACGCCGCTCCCCGCGGTCACGAAACGTGCGCAGCATTGACATGACCGGCGCGATACCGGCGCCGGCGGCGATGAACACGAAGCCGCGTGCGCGCGCAAACCGGTCCGGGCTGAACACGCCATACGGCCCATCCACCCAGGCCCGATCGCCCGGGCGCACCGTGGCGACCTCGCTCGTGAAGTCGCCCAGCGCCTTGATCGTGAATTCCAGCCGGCCGCTACGCTCAGCGCTTCCCGAGAATGAAAACGGGTGCTCCTGGAAACGGAAAGGCGACGCGCGCAGCGTCAACCACGCAAACTGCCCGGGCGCAAAGCGCAGGCCCGCATGCCCCTCAGGCTCCAGCACCAGCGTGGTCGCGCTCCCGCGCTCCGGGCGCACCTCGACGACGCGCCACGGCCGGCCCGACATGCGCCAGGGCTTGACCACACGCACGTAGCCGATGAGCCCGATCCACGACAGCGTGTAGACGATCCACAACGTGCGTTTCCACGGCTCGCCGGTGTAGTACCCAACCCCCTCGACGTGGACGATCGCCAGCGCCAGCGCCAGCGTGGCCAGCACGGCATGGCTCATGCGCCAGCGCTCGTAGCGGATCCCCAGGGGTTTGCGCCACAACGACGCTGCGATCACGACGGCAAAGACGATGAGCGCCACGCGGCCGGCGCTCATGTGCCCGGCAGCCTGCAATGGATGGGCCGGGCCGGTCGCATCCGGATATACGAACTGCGCGATGGCCGCGTGCGCGCCGACCAGAGCAAGCCCCACCAGAGCGGCCAGGCGATGGAAGTAGTAGAGGATGTCGATCCCGAACGGCGCGGTCGCGCGCCGCAGCCGCGCCGTCAGCGCAAACTGGAGCCCCATCACGGCCAGCCCGGCAAACCCGAGCGCCATCGCGAAATCCCACCCCATCCCGCCGCCGCGCGGTACGTCACCGACGAGCAGCAGCGCGAGCGGTGCGCAGACGAGTCCGAGATAGAGCAGGACCCAGAAGAGGGCGAGGAAAACGGGCTTGGCCAGCATGAGGGCACTGCGTCCGGAACACAAAGGGGATGCTACAAGATGCCAGCGGGTGCAGTCGCTACCCACGGTCAAGGCTGCACACCGCATCCGCACCGATTTCGTACCGCAGCGGATTGTTGCCTGTACCCGAATCAACCTCACCCCGTAAGATGCTGGGGGAACGCACCTGCGGATCCGCTTCACTGAACACACGAGACCGTGAGAGTGAGTACGCCACATGAACGTGATGGCCGCCTTCGAGTACATGCGACGCGAAGACTCCGCCTGGCTGCTCGGCCAAGGCCGGGAGTCGGGACGATGAGCACGCCCTTCTCCCCCAGCCGCCGCCGCTGGCTCGCTGCAGCGGCTGGATTCGGCGCGCTCGCCGCGGCGGGTGGCGTCGCCGCTGTGCTTGCCCAGCCGCGCGTGTTCAACCCCTGTCTGTCCGCGCTGCCGGCCGAGCTGGCGGATCATCCGCTGGTGCGCGCCGCGTGGCAGGGGCTGGATCCGGCCAGCATGTGGGACTGCCACGCGCACCTTGCCGGCACCGGCGATTCGGGGCGCGGCATCGAGATGTCGCCGCGCATGCTGAGCCCGCTCCATCCGGTCGAATGGCTGCAGCGGCTCTTCTACCTCAACGCCGGGTGCGCGCACGAGGCGCCCGGACGCGTCGACGACAGCTATGTCGAGCGCCTCCACAACCTGATGGAGGGCATGGCGCCCGGCTCGAAGCTGATGCTCTTCGCCTTCGATCACGTCCATGAAGCCGACGGAACCCGGCGCCCGGATCTGTCCGCCTTCCACGTGCCCGACGCCTACGCACGCGACGTCGCGCAGGCGGCGCCGGATCGTTTCGAGTGGGTGTGCTCGATCCATCCCGCACGCGCGGATGCGGTCGACGCGCTCGAACGGGCCGTTGCCGAAGGCGCGCGAGCCGTGAAATGGCTCCCTCCAGCAATGGGCATCGATCCCGCATCGCCTTCCTGCGATCGCTTCTACCGTACGCTGGCCCGGCTCGACCTGCCGCTCATCACGCATGTCGGCGAGGAACAGGCGGTGGCTGGAATCGGCCGCCCGGAATGGGGCAATCCGCTGCGCCTGCGGCGTGCACTCGATCACGGGGCGCGGGTCGTGATGGCGCACTGCGCCAGCCACGGCGAGGACGTCGACACCGACCGCGGCGAGCAGGGTCCGCGCGTGCCAAGCTTCGATCTTTTCACGCGGATGATGGGCGAGGCGCGTTACGAGACGCTGCTCACCGGCGACATCTCGGCGACGATCCTGCGCAACCGCCGGCTTGCACCGCTGCGCACGCTGATCGAACGCGAGGACTGGCACCCACGCCTGCTCTACGGCAGCGACTACCCGCTGCCGGGCATCCTGCCGCTGATCTCGCCCGCGGCCTTTGCCCGCGCCGGCATGCTGGAGCGCGACGCGGTGCCGGTGCTCGATGCCATCCGCAACCACAATCCGCTGCTCTTCACCTTCGTTCTCAAACGGCATCTGACGAGCCAAGGCAGGCGCTTCGCCCCGGCGGTATTCGAAACCCGCCGCCATTTCGACCGGACCACGACATGAGCACCCAGTTCAAGCTGCTCGAAGAGCGCCGCTTCCTGCCCTTCTTCCTCACCCAGTTCCTCGGTGCGTTCAACGACAATTTCTACAAGAACGCACTGGTCGTGCTGATCACCTTCCAGGCGGCGCAGCTCACCAGCCTGTCCCCCGGCGTGCTGGTCAATCTCGCGGCCGGCGTGTTCATCCTGCCGTTCTTCCTGTTCTCCGCGACGGCCGGACAGCTTGCCGACAAGTACGAAAAGAGCCGCCTGATCCGTTTCACCAAGCTCCTCGAGATCGTGATCATGCTGCTGGCCGGGGTCGGCTTCGGGCTGGGCTCACTGTCGCTGATGCTGACGGTGCTGTTCCTGATGGGCACGCAGTCGGCGATCTTCGGCCCGGTGAAATACGCGATCATCCCGCAGCAGTTGCGCGAGGAGGAACTGGTGGGCGGCAACGCGCTGGTCGAGGCCGGAACCTTCGTCGCGATCCTCGTCGGCACCATCGTGGGCGGCCTTTTGATTGCGGTACCGAACGGGCCGACGTGGGTCTCGGGTGGCGTGCTCGCCGTCGCCGTTGCGGGCTATCTCGCCAGCCGCCGGATCCCGCTCGCCGCCGCCGCCGACCCGGGGCTCCGGGTCAACTGGAACCCGGTCAGCCAGACCTGGCACATGGTGCAGTTCACCCGCCGCAACCGCACCGTGTTCCTGTCGATTCTGGGGGTGTCGTGGTTCTGGTTCTACGGCGCACTCTTCCTGTCACAGTTTCCTGCCTTCGCTGCGGAATACCTGGGGGGCGACGAGCGTGCCGTGACCTTGCTGCTCGCGATGTTCTCGGTCGGAATCGGAGCTGGCTCGCTCGCGTGCGAGAAAATGTCGGCCGGCAGGGTCGAACTGGGTCTGGTGCCCTTCGGGGCGATCGGCCTGTCGCTCTTCGCGCTCGACCTCTGGTGGGCAAGCCCGGCGCTTGGCGCCTACGGCACGAACCTGCCGGTCTCGGCGCTGCTGTCGCGCTTCGAGACCTGGCGCGTGCTCTTCGACCTGGTGATGATCGGCGTCTTCGGCGGCTTCTTCATCGTGCCGCTCTATGCGCTGATCCAGAGCCGCTCCGAGCCCTCGCACCGCTCGCGCATCATCGCCGGCAACAACATCCTCAACGCACTCTTCATGGTCATCGCCGCCGGCATGGGCGCAGGGCTTCTCGCCGCCGGCCTCTCGGTGCCGCAACTCTTCCTCGTCACCGGGCTGCTCAACGCCGCGGTGGCACTCTACATCTTCACCCTGGTGCCAGAGTTCCTGCTGCGCTTCATCGTCTGGATGCTGGTCCACACGGTGTACCGCCTGCGCATCGAAGGCATCGAGCGCGTCCCCGATGAGGGTCCGGCACTGATCGTGGCCAACCACGTGAGCTTCGTCGACGCGCTGATCATCATGGCTGCCTGCCGCCGACCAATCCGCTTCGTGATGGATCACCGCATCTTCCGCTGGCCGATCCTGTCCTTCGCCTTCCGCACCAGCCGCGCAATCCCGATCGCGTCAGCGAAGGAAGATCCACAGATGATGGAGCGCGCCTTCGAGGAGGTGTCGCGGGCGCTTGAAGCCGGCGACCTCGTTGGCATCTTCCCGGAGGGGAGGATCACCGATAACGGAGATCTCTATCCCTTCAGGCCCGGCGTGACGCGCATCCTCGAGCGCAATCCGGTACCGGTCGTTCCGATGGCGTTGCGCGGCCTGTGGGGAAGCTTTTTCAGCCGCAAGGACGGCCCCGCGATGAGCCGCCCGTTCCGCCGCGGCGCGTTCAACCGCATCGGGCTCATCATCGCCGAACCGGTCGTGGCGCAGGAGGCCAGCCCACAGAGCTTGCAGGACATCGTGGCACGGCTGCGCGGCGAGCATCGCTGATGCGTGCACACACTCCCGGATCCGGGCGCCTTCCGGGGACGGCGAGCGGCGCCGCAGCGTCGAATCGAGGTATGCTTGCACGGCCCATTCTTGGCATGCCGACACCGGAGGCCCGTTGATGCACACGCAAGCGACCATCCTGGTTGTGGATGATTCCCCCGACAACCTTCAGGTACTGACCGCCGTCCTGAAGGATCAGTACCGGGTCAAGGTTGCCATCAATGGTGAGCGCGCGCTGAGCCTCGCCTCGGACGATCCGCCACCGGACCTGGTGCTGCTCGACGTGATGATGCCCGGCATGGACGGCTACGAAGTCTGCCGGCGGCTCAAGAACAACCCGAAGACGGCATCGATCCCGGTCCTCTTCGTCTCCTCGCGCGACGAGGAAGAAGACGAGGCCTACGGCCTGTCGCTGGGCGCAATCGATTACATCGTGAAGCCGATCCGCCCCTCGATCGTGCAGGCACGGGTACGCAACCACATCGATCTCAAGCGCAGCCGCGACCTGCTCGAACGGCTGACCACGGTCGACCACCTGACCGGCATCCACAATCGCCGCCGCTTCGACGACTACCTTGAAGCGGAGTGGAAACGCGCCGTGCGCGAGCATGAGCCGATCGCGCTGATCGCGATCGACATCGATCATTTCAAGGCCTACAACGACCACTACGGCCACCCGCAGGGCGACCAGTGCCTGATCGCGGTCGCCCAGGCCCTGTCGGGCGCGGTCACCCGATCATCCGATCTCGTCGCACGCTGCGGCGGCGAGGAATTCGCCTGCATCCTGCCCGGCACCACCGTTTCGGGCGCCGCGCTGGTCGCCGAACAGATGATGCAGGCTGTGGCCGCCTGCGCGCTCGAACACGCCCGCTCGACGACCCACGACCGCGTCACGATCAGCCTTGGCGTCACCTCCATGGTGCCCGAACCGGGCCAGGATCCGCAGACCCTGATCGACCAGGCCGACGCCGCGCTCTACGAAGCCAAGGCAGCCGGACGCAACCGCTTCGTGGTTCGAGGCGCTTGATCCGCCCGCACAGCAGCGCCGAAGCTGCAGCTCAGGCCGTGGCGCCAGTCGCCTGTCGCAGGCGTTCGAGCGCAGCTTCGAAATCGAAGCCCTGGATCGCAGCCTCGATCTCTCCGTAGTGTGCTGGATAGGCCTGAGCGAGACAGGCGCCTTCCTCGCGCAGAAGATCGGCCGCAGCCGAATCGCCATCGACAAGCAGGCTTTCGAGGCGTGCGCTGAAATCGGCGAGCCGCACCGCATCGACCGGCCCCGCCTGCTCCGGAGAAGGTTCGTTCTTCGTGAGCAGGGCCCCGAGCGCGTTGAGCACGGGGTCGAGCTCGGTCATGACGGCCTCGGCCAGGGCAGATAGCCGCGCTTCCGGTTCGCCAAAACGGCACGCGCGCTCGAGTTCGGCCGCCGCCGACTGCACGCCGCGCGCACCGATGTTGCCCGCGACGCCTTTCAGGGTATGCGCCGCGCGCTCTGCGGCCTGCGCATCCCCTGCAGACCGTGCATCACGGAAGGATTCCGCGAATCCAGCCTGCCCGCGCAGGAATTTTTCGAGCAGGGAGCGGTAGAGCCGCTCATCGTTCATGGCCGTGGCCATGCCGACCCGCTTGTCGACGCCGGGAAGCTCGGGCAGGGTCGAGACGAACGACCTCGCGACGGGACTCGGAGCCACCGCCTCGGCCGGACGCGAGGTGTCGGCAGGACGGACCCAGCGCGCGATGGTGCGGAACATGGTTCCGACATCGATCGGCTTGGAGACATAGTCGTTCATGCCGGTGGCCATCGCACGCTCGCGATCGCCGGCCAGCGCATTGGCCGTCATCGCGATGATCGGCATCGATGCGAAGGCCGGATTCTCGCGAATCCTGCGTGTGGCCTCGTAGCCATCCATGACCGGCATCTGGCAGTCCATCAGCACGCCGTCGAAGTCCGCATCGCTCGCGAGGCACTCCAGCGCCGCACTGCCATTTTCCGCAAGCACGGTCTCGACTCCGGCGCTGCGCAGCAACTCCTGAACCAGTTCCTGGTTGAGCTCGTTGTCTTCGACCAGCAACAGCCGTGCGCCAGCGAGCTCGGCCATCACCTGTGTGTAGTCATCGCCCTTTCGGGTCGCCACGGTTTCGGCCGGGCGTTCGGGGTCGACTGCCTGGCTGATCGCCGAGACGAGCTGGGTTGCCGTGACGGGCTTGGTCAGCACCGAACTCAGCGACACCCCATGGCGCTCGGCTTCGCTCAGCGCCTCGTCGCGACCGTAAGCCGTGACCATGATTGCGGCCGGGATCACGGCCGACCAGGTTTCCTTCAATTGCTTGAGGGTCTCGACTCCATCGAGCAGCGGCATCTTCCAGTCGATCAGCACGAGATCGAACGGCGTGTTCGCGGCAGCCGCCTCGGCAACCGCCTGCAACGCATGCCTGCCGTCGCTCGCGGTGTCGACCCGCAGACCGAGCTCGCGCGCGATGCCGGCCGTGATCTCGCGCGCCGCCTCGTTGTCGTCGACGACCAGCACGCGCAGCCCCTGCAGTTGCTCGCGCGTCAGGCGCCGCGGTGCGGCGGCCTCATCCTGGGCGCCGAAGCGCGCCGTGAAATGAAACACGGACCCCTTGCCCGGTTCGCTGTCGACCCAGATCCGCCCGCCCATGAGCTCGACGAGCGCCTTCGAGATCGCCAGTCCCAGGCCGGTGCCGCCATACTTGCGCGTCGTCGAGCTGTCGGCCTGACTGAACGACTGGAAGAGTTTCGCACGCTGCTCGGGCGTCATTCCGATTCCCGAGTCGCGGACCCAGAAGTGCAGTTCGACGTTCTGGCCGTCGACACCGGCTGGCTCCATGCCGATCACGACTTCCCCGCGCTCGGTGAACTTCACTGCGTTGTTTGCAAGATTCACGAGAATCTGGCCCAGACGCAGAGGATCGCCGATCAGCGTCGACGGCATCGTCGGCGCGAGGTCGAACAGCAACTCCAGGCCCTTGTCTTCGGCCTTGAATCCGATCACGTTGGCCAGATGGTCGAGCACTTCGTCGAGGCGGAACACCGTATGCTCGATCGACATCTTGCCCGCTTCGGCCTTCGAGAAATCGAGCACGTCGTTGATGATGCCAAGCAGGTTCACGGCCGCGCGGTGCGACTTCTCGATGTAGTTGCGCTGCTGACGGTCGAGCCGGGTCTGAAGCGCCAGATGCGACATGCCGATGATCGCGTTCATCGGCGTGCGGATCTCATGGCTCATGTTGGCGAGAAACTCGCTCTTCGCCCGCGCCGCGTCCTCGGCAACGCGGCGCGCCTCTTCCATCGCGCGCTCGGCAGCCTTGCGCTCGGCGATGTCCTCGAACACCCAGATCGTCACCCACTGGTGATCGGCCGCCTGAATGCCTCGCCCCGACACCTGGGCGACGAAGTCCCCGCCATCCTTGCGGGCGAAGACCCACTCGACGTTGACGTCCTTGCCGGCTGCCAGCTGCGGACCGACCAGCTCCCCCAGCTCCACGTACTTCTGAGCCGAGTGCTGGATGATCGATCCTGGCTGCCCGATCAACTCCTCGGGCTGATAGCCCAGATACTCTCCGATGCGCCGGTTGACGCGCAGGATGACACCGTCGGCCGTGAAGATGATGCCATTCGGTGCATTGTCGAAGATCATCTGCTGCTCGGCGAGCAGCGCCTTCAGCTCGCGCTGCTGGCTCTCGATCTCCATGCGCGTGCGCCGCTTCTCGGTCACGTCGTCGAGCGTGAACTGCATCAGGCGCCGGCCGCGAAAATCGAATGCGATCAGGTGCACCTCGGCGTCCCAGATCTCGCCATCCGGTCGCTGATGGCGCCATTCGAAGGTCGCCGTGCCGCTCTTGAGGGTGCTGCGCACGAGCCGCTCGCCGGCGGTCCGGCTGTCGGTGCCGTCGTACTGGAACGGTGCCGAAAAATGCAGCGGATTGCGGCCCAGGACCTCCTCGCGCGTTGCCACCCCGTACATCTTGACGGCCGCTGGATTGCAGTCGGTGAAGCCGCGCGTCGGATCGAGAATCACGATCGGGCGCGACGACTCCTGGAACAGCATCTTGTTGTAGGCCTCGCTTTCACGCAGCGTGGCCTCTGCCGTCTTGCGCTCGGTGATGTCCTGGTGGATGCCCACCACGCGCCGCGCCCGACCCTCGTCGTCACGCTCGGCTGCATGACCGATGTCCAGAATCCACACCCAGTCGCCGCACGAGGACCGCATCCGGTACTCGGCCCGGTAGCTCATGTCCTCGTTGACCAGAAAGCGCTGAAGCAGTGTCCATACGCGCTCCTGGTCGTCCGGGTGCGCAAGGTCCGACCAGCACTCGACGTAGGTTGCGTAGCGCTGCTGCAACTCGCGCTTGGTGTAGCCGAGCATCTCGGCCCACAGCGGGTTGATGGTCGAGCGCTGGATGTTGCCCTCTTCGTCGAGCTGCCAGTCATAGAGGCCAAGGTTGGCGCCGTGCAGCGCGAGGTTGAGCCGCTCCTCGCTGCGCGCAACGCGCTGCTCGGCGAGCTGGCGCTCGGTGATGTCATAGAGCCAGGAAACGAGATAGCGCCCGTCGGAAAAATCGAGCAACACCGATGAGAGCAGGATCGTGATCGGCGTGCCATCGCTGCGCACGAAGGCCGCCTCGTAGTCCTTCACGGCACCGTCGCGCCGCAACTGTTCGAGAAATTCCTCGCGGTCGGCAGGATGCTTCCAGGAACTCACCGTGCGGTAGTCTTCCAGACAGTCCGGGTCCAGACCGAGCATCTCGGCATGGCGTCGGTTCGCGAACACGACGCGGCCTTCCTCGGTGCCGATGATGACCCCCACGGGGCTGTTCTCCAGGATCCTGCGCAGGCGGCTCTCGTTCTCCTGCCGGTCGCGCTCGAGCCGCTTGCGCTCCGAGATGTCCTCATAGGCCCAGACGGCCGATCGTTCGTAGCCCGGGATGCGGATTCCCTGCCCGGAAACCATCGCATCGAAGCGCGTGCCGTCCTCGCGCGCGAACACCCATTCGGTGCGCACCTCGCGTCCCGCTGCAAGGATGGGGCCCGCGTGTGCGGAGAACGCCTCGTAATCCTGCGGCGTATCAAAGAGCGTCGTCGCGACCGGCTGCCCGAGGATGTCCTCCAGCCGGACGTTGAGGCTCTCGCAGAAGCGCTTGTTGGCCCGCAGGATGACGCCGTCTGCGGTATAGCAGATCGAGAATGGCGCATTCTCGAAGATCGCCTGCTGCTCTTCGAGCAGCTTGCGGATCTCGGCCTGCTGGCGCTCGATCTCCTCGCGCGCGCGACGCTGCTCGGAAACGTCGGTGACGGTGAAACGCAGCTGGATGCGCCCGCCACAGTCGAAGGCCATGAGGTTGACTTCGGCATCGAAAAGCTCGCCGTTCCCCCGCCTGGCCCGCCACAGGAAGTTGGCGATGCCGTGCTCCAGGATGGAGCGCGAGATCTCTTCGCTGGCTGACTGGCTGTCCGTGCCGTCGTACTGGACCGGCGCCGAGAAATCGAGAGAACTCTTGCCGAGCACTTCGTCACGCGAGCGATAACCGTACAGACGCACGGCCGCCTCGTTGCAATCGACGATCCCGACCATCGGATCGATGATCACGATCGGGACGGGAGAGTTCTGGTAGACCTTGCGGTTGTAGGCCGCACTACGCGCGAGCGCGCCCTCGGCCCTGCGACGTGCCTCTTCGCTGCGCGCAAGTTCGGCCCGCAGCGTGCGGATCTCCTCCGCGGGATCCGTCACGCCGGAGCATTGCGCGGCGCCGGAGTCGGTGCTTGGCTCCATTCCCCCTCCCCCTGGAGCGGCCGCCCGGGCCGCGCTGGCTACGTTCAGATGCGCTCGAACACCGTCGCGATGCCCTGGCCACCGCCAATGCACATCGTCACGAGGGCATAGCGGCCGTTGGTACGCTGCAGCTCATACAGCGCCTTGGTCGCGATGAACGCGCCCGAGCAGCCCACCGGATGGCCGAGCGCGATGGCGCCGCCGTTCGGGTTGGTCTTGGTCAGGTCGAGTTCCAGTCCCTTGGCCACCGCGAGCGCCTGGGCTGCGAACGCTTCGTTCGACTCGATGACGTCCATCTGGTCGAGGCTCAGCCCGGCGCGCTTCAGAGCGAGCTTCGAGGCCGGAATCGGTCCTTCGCCCATGATCTCGTTCGGCACCCCGGCCAGCGCATACGACACCAGACGCGCCATCGGCTTGTAGCCCGCCTTCTGGGCGGCGTCGGCCGCTGCGAGCACGAAGAAGGACGCCCCGTCGTTGATCCCCGAAGCGTTGCCGGCCGTGACCGTACCATCCTTCTTGAATGCCGGCTTCATCTTCGCCAGTGATTCGAGCGTGGTGTTCGCCTTGACATGCTCATCGGTATCGAACACGACTTCGCCCTTGCGGGTCTGCTGCACGATCGGCACGATCTGCGACTTGAAACGCCCTTCGGCGATCGCGGCGGCTGCGCGGCGCTGCGACTCGACCGCGAAGGCATCCTGGTCTTCACGGCTGATGCCCCACTTCTGCGCCAGATTCTCGGCGGTGATGCCCATGTGCCCGGCACCGAACGGATCGGTCAGCACTGCCACCATCGCGTCGATCAGTGCGGTGTCGCCCATGCGGGCGCCGTTGCGCATCGCCGTCGACAGGTAGGCCCCGCGCGACATCACCTCGACCCCGCCACCGACGCCGAAATCGCAGTCGCCAAGCATGATCGCCTGCGAGGTCGTGACGATGCCCTGCAGACCCGACGAGCACAGGCGGTTGACCGCCATCGCCACCGAATCCATCGGCAGTCCAGCCTGGATCGACGCGACGCGCGCGACGTAGGCGTAGCGCGATTCGGTCGGAATGCAGTTGCCGACGGTCACGTAGTTGATCTGTTT
The DNA here is from genome assembly GCA_023383815.1 of Rhodocyclaceae bacterium. Taxonomy (GTDB): domain Bacteria; phylum Pseudomonadota; class Gammaproteobacteria; order Burkholderiales; family Rhodocyclaceae; genus JACOUN01. The sequence goes on along the minus strand of JAHDYG010000002.1, from coordinate 231,869 downwards.
CGGATCGACCCCCGAGCGGCCGACGGCCTCCTTCATCACCGCGCCGGCCAGCTCTGCCGGTTCCATCGTGCTCAGACTGCCGCCGAAGGCGCCCACCGCGGAACGCACCGCGCTCAATACCACCACATCACGAACTGCCATTTTGCTCTCTCCAGAAAGGGATCAATCTCCGGCCCAGCCAGCAATGCCCAGCAGCGCCAGAACCAACAGGACCAGCACGAGCGACCGCCAGGCGAGCTTTGCTGCAGCCTGCATGGTGGTCACGTCGGCCTTGCCGCCCGTACCCAGCTCCGGCCGCTCGATCACCCGCTCGCCATCGTGGATCGGCAAGCCGAGCCGCACACCGAGGGCACCCGCGCCAGAAGAAATCAGTATACCGGATGCCCTGTCCTGCCACAGCGCGGCCTGGGTACGCCAGCAGTACAGTGCATCCTCGAAGTTACCGAAGATCGCAAACGCCAGCGCAGAGATGCGTGCCGGCAGCCAGTCGACCAGTTCGAAGGCCCGCCGGGCAAAGGCGTCATCAGGCGCGTCGCGGGCCATCTCCTCGGCCATGCGGTAGAGCACGGCGCCGGAAGGGCCCGGCAACACCCACAGCCAGAAAGCCATCCCGAAAATCAGCCGATGCGCGCGCACCAGGCCATGCTCGACCGACAGACGCGCCACTTCGGCCGCGCAGGCGTGCGACGGATCACCGCCGCGCCAGCCACCGAGCAGCGCCCGGGCACGTCCGAGATCGCCGGTTCCGAGCGCCAGGTGGATGTCGCCGAAGCATCGGCTTTCGCTCCGGTATCCCAGCAGCAGGTACAGCAGCACGACGCTGAATGCGAGCCCGAGCATCCACGCCCACCCGGCAAGCAGGCCGTACGCAAGGGCAGCGGCAAGCGCCATACCCGGAACCGTGACCCACCAGAGGACGCGCTCGGATCGCTCCAGCATGTGAGCGCCGCCAGCGATCCGCCCTGCCAGCTCGCGCATTTTCTGCGCCGGTTTCCGGTGAAACGACGACGGCCACATCTGTTCGACCAGCAGCGCCACCAGCAGCGCAAGAAAACTCATGCCGGCTCCTTGTCGGCGAAAAGGCTCGTATCACCCCGCTCCCAGGCGAATTCAGTCACGCAGAAGACCATGCAGCGAAACGAGGATGCCCGCGGTTGCGCCCCAGATGAAATAGTCCCCGTACGGCATGGCGTGGTACTCACGCAGGCACCCGCGGTACTCCATCCGGTGGATCTGATGGTGCGCTGGATTCATCAGGAAATCGAGCGGCACCTGAAAAGCCTCGGCAACCTCGAACGCATCCAGGCGCAGATCGAAGGGCGGATGCACGAGACCGATCACGGGCCGGATGCGGAATCCGGTCCCCGTGCGGTAATCCGGCAATTCACCAAGCAGTTCGATGCGATCCGGTGGCAATCCGATTTCTTCTTCGGTCTCCCGCAGGGCGGTGGTCACCGGCGAATCGTCGCCACGCTCGACACGTCCGCCCGGGAAGCTGATCTGCCCCGGATGGTGATGCAGGTGGTCCGTGCGGCGCGTCAGCAGGACCTGCAGACCGTCGGGCTGAACGACGAGCGGCACGAGCACCGCGGCCGGAGTCAGGTTCCCTGCCGGCGCACCCGCATCGCCGGACGGCACGCGGCGTCCGGGCGCAAGAAACGAGCGGCGCAGCCGCTCGGCATCCAGACGGGGTTGCAGGCAGGGAGCTTCGGCCATGCGGCGCCTCGTCAGAACCGCTTGCGCAGCAGCAGGCGTCCGCCTTCGCGACGCATGTCCATGCGGTTCAGGAAACTCATGCCGAGAAGCACGATCGGCAGGTCCCCCTCATGTACCAGGGCGTCCACTCCGTGCAACCGTATCCCCTCCAGCACCAGCGTGTCGATCTTCATATGCCATGCCCTCGTGAGCCCGTTGGCGGTCTGCACGTTGACCGCGGTGCCGGAACCGGGGTTCAACCCGGCACGGCGCGCATCCGAGGCGCCGAGCGAGACCATCGTCGCGCCGGTATCGACGAGAAAGCGCACCGCTGCCCCATTGACCGAACCCGATGCATAGAAGTGGCCGCGGCCATCGGCGACGAGATGCGCCTCCGCCGCGTCCGACGGTGCACCGCTACGGATCGCGGCCTGGCCGAGCGCAACGCGCTGGCGCTTGCCGCCAACCTCGACCACGGCATCCTTCTCACCCACTTCGAGCAGCCGGACGCCTTCGCGGGTGCGCTGGCCCACCGACAGCGTGCGCGGCGCCCCGCCATCGACGATCAACACCGCCTTGCCGCCGAACACGCCAGCCAGCTCGACCTCAGTGGCCTGCGCAGGGAACGGCGTCGACCCGATCAGGGCGCAGGCAGCGAAAACAAGTACGGCTCTCACGCGAAACTCCAGACAATGGCCGGTCGGTCTTGACTGCAAGAAACGTCTCCGGCGGACGCTTCATTCTAGCAGCGGCCGGATGCGTTAAGCTTCCGCCTTGCCGCAAGCCAACCGACCGACGCCCCGCGCCCTTCATGCCGACCGACCAGGACCCCATCCACACTTCATCCGGGTCAGCCCCAGCGCGCCCGCAGTCGCCGGCAGACCTGTTCCTGACCTTCACCGTACTTGCCCTGCAGGGATTCGGCGGCGTGCTCGCCGTCGCCCAGCGCGAACTGGTCGACCGCAAGCAGTGGCTCACGCGCGAGGAGTTCATCGAATCCTATTCGCTCGCACAGCTTCTTCCGGGCCCGAACGTGGTCAATCTGTCGCTGATGCTGGGCGATCGCTTTTTCGGACTGCGTGGAGCGCTGTCGGCACTCGCGGGGATGCTCACGATGCCACTCGTGATCGTGATCGTGCTTGCCGCCTTCTACAACCAGTTCGCCGGACACGCTGCGATCGCCGGCGCCCTGCGCGGCATGGGCGCGGTTTCGGCCGGGCTGATGATCGCGATGGCGTGCAGGCTGCTGCCGACCTTGCGCGCCAATCCGATGGGGCCCCTGTGGTGCGCGCTGTTCGCCGGCCTGGCGATCGCACTCGTCGCCGTACTTCATCTCCCCTTGCTCTGGGTCGTGCCCATGCTTGGGGTCGCCGGCTGGTGCGTTGCCCGGATCGCGATCGCTGCCGAGGAGCGCAACCGATGAGTGAAGCGTTCGTACTCGCCGATCTGCCCGAGTTCTTCCTGCGTTTCCTGACCCTCTCGCTGTTGTCGATCGGCGGCGCGATGGCCACGGCACCCGAGATGCACCGCTATCTCGTGCGCGAACAGGGATGGCTCGACGAATCGGGCTTCACCACCGCCGTGGCGCTCGCCCAGGCGGCACCCGGCCCGAACGTGCTGTTCGTCCCGGTGCTGGGCTATCAGGTTGCGGGTCTCGTCGGCGCCGCGGCCGCACTGGTCGGAATCCTGCTGCCCTCCACGCTGCTGTCGCTTGCCGTCAGCCGCTGGGGCAGTCGGCGACGCGACACCCCTGCCGTACGCGCCTTCACGAGCGGGCTCGCACCGATGACGATCGGCTTGCTGTTCGTCGCCGGCTGGGTCCTTGCGCTGCCCTTCGTGCGCGAACCGGATCACCGCCTGGGCGGCATCGGCCTCATCGCGCTGACCATCGCCGTGATGCTCAAGACACGACTCGGGCCGATCTGGCTGATCCTCGCGGGTGGGCTGGTCGGCGCACTCGGCGCAGTCTGATCACCCTGCTGGCGCTGCAGCCGAGACGAAGGAGGCACGTGAAGCCGACAGCGCAGCGGCGACCGCTGCGGTCTGAAGGACGGCAACCACGAACAGCACGGCCGCGAACTCCGAGGCATCCATCAATGGCCCGAACGCGAGCGGCGCCAGTGCGAGCCCGGCATCGAGCCCCGAATACACCAGGCCGTACACCCGCCCGTATGCGGCGGCGCCAAAACGGGCGGCGGCTGCCCGGCGCACCAGGATGTCGCGCGAAGGTCCTGCCACCCCGGTCGAAAACCCGATCGCCCCCATCAGCGGGACCACCGCAGCTGCGGCCACGAAACCGCTCGCAAGCAAGCCCGCCAGCACGGCCGCACCCAGCAGGAAGACCGCGATCAGGCGTTCGTGCGCGGCAAATCGGCTGGCCAGAATGCCCCCGACCAGCATTCCGCCGGCACCGCCCAGCAGGTAGGCGGTCAGGCCGGTCGCGGCGAGCGAAAGAGGCAGTCCGTAGTAGGCCTGCAGAAGCGGCACGCCAAAGCCCTGAAAAGCCCCGAACGCCATCGTCGTCAGCAGGAAGAACAGGAAGCACAGCCACACCGCGCCCAATCGCAGGAACGCGAGGGTCGGAACGCGCGTACCGCCATCCCTCCCGTCACCGACCGGATCGCCATCGGGCAGCCACCGGCGCCCGAGCTGCAGCACCATGAGACTCGCCAGCGCCAGTCCGGCCGCTCCGAGTGCGGCAATGCGCCAGCCGGCCAGCGCAGCCAGTCCGGTCAGGAATACGGGAGCCAGCGCCCAGCCGAGATTCCCCGACAGCCCGTGCGCCGAGAACGCATAGCCGAGCCGCGCCTGTGACACGTGGCGGTTGAGGATCGTGAAATCGGCAGGATGGAAGACCGAGTTTCCCAGGCCGGCGAGCACGGCAACCAGCAGCAGGGTCGCAAATCCGTCGGCCGAGGCCAGCACCGCGGCCGCCAGTCCGAGCAGTGCGACGCCGCCGAGCAACACCCGCCGTGCGCCGAAGCGGTCCACGACGAATCCGGCCAGCGCCTGACCGATGCCCGATACGACGAAAAAGACCGTCATCGTCATGCCGATGCGCGCAAAACTCAGATCGAACTGCGGCATCAGCCACGGATACAGGGCCGGCAGCAGCAGATGAAAGAAATGCGAGGTGCCGTGCGCAAAGCCAACGACGCCGATCACACCGGCGTCGTGACGGGCAGAGCTGCGGTCCGGAATCATCGGAAAATCCTTGGTGCGGGGTTGGAACGCTGGCCATGATAGCGCGGCGCCCGCACGCGGATAACGATTCACCCGCATGCCGGTCAGCCCCGCTACACTCCGGAAGAGCTTCCCCGAACGCGCAAGAACTATCCATGAGGGCCCTTGCATGCACCGCATCCTGGACATTCTCAGCTCCGGCATTCACGACGCCAAGAACCAGTTATTTCTCGCCGAATCGCTGATCGCACAGGCCGAGGCCGAACACGGCCTGAAGCTCGACGAAGCGCGCTTCGCGATCGAGCACGCTGCCTCGCGCCTGAGCCGGCTCCTGACCGCCTACAAACTGCAGCGCAAGGTGGGGAGTCTGTCGATCGACATGGTGTCGGTTCCCGATCTGCTCGAAGAGGCAGCCCTCATCAGCGCCTCGCATTGCACGCATCTCGGACTGCGGCTGAACACCGAAAGCCCGCAGGGGCTGGGGTGGCTGCTCGACCGGGAACTGCTGCTGGACATCCTCACGAACGCGATCCAGAATGCGTGCCGATATGCCAGATCGCAGATCACCCTGTCGGCCACCGCAGATGAGAAGGGGCTCACGCTGAAAGTCGAAGATGACGGCCCGGGCTACTCCGAACCGGATGTCGAAACCATGACCGGAAACGGTGTCGGACTCTTCGTCGCGGCGGAGATCGCACGCATGCACAAGAGCGGCGCCCGCCACGGCAAGCTTGCGCTCGCGAACGGCGGACGCCATGGCGGCGCCGTGTTCGAACTGTTCCTGCCATGAATGACCGCAGCCAGGAACTCTACCGCAACCTGAAATTCCTGGTCATCGACGACCAGCCGAACGCACGCCAGAGCCTGCGCATCTGTGCGCAAACGATGGGCGCTTTCGCGGTCGAGTTCTCTTCCGGCTACCAGGATGCAATCGTACGCATCCGGCGCAGCACCCCCGACGTGATCCTGTGCGACTACCTGCTCGGCAACGACCGCTCCGGCCAGCAGTTGCTGGAGGAGCTGCGCCGCTACGAGTTGCTGCCCGACGAGACCGTGTTCATGATGGTCACCGCAGAGCAGTCTTACGAACAGGTCGTCGCTGCCGTGGAACTCGTTCCCGATGACTACATCATCAAACCGTTCTCGCCCGACCGCCTGAAATTCCGCCTCGATCGCGCGCTGCAGCGCAAGCGCTTCTTCCGGCCGCTCTACCAGGCCAAGCGCAACGCCGATTTCGACTCGGCCGAACGCTTCGTTGCCGCCCACCGCAACAGCGAGGCCGGCCAGCCCTATCGCTTCGAACTGCTGCGCCAGAATGCCGAACTGCAACTGGCCAAGGGTGATCCGGTCGCGGCCCAGACCGCGTTCGACGAGATCCTCGGCCTGCACCCGTTTCCGTGGGCGCGCGCCGGCAAGGCCAAGTCGCTGCAGCGCCAGAACCGCTTCCAGGAAGCACGCACGATCGTCGAGGAGGTGATCGAGTCCTCGCCGATGTATTTCGACGCCTTCGATCTGAAGACCCGCATCTGCATGGACATGGGCGACTACGAAGAAGCCCAGCGGACCGTCCAGGACATCTCCGCTCGCACCGGCCGCAACTACGTGCGCAAGCGCCTGCTCGCCGATGCGGCGCTGCTCAACGGCGATGCCGAAACGGCCCGGAGCACGATGGAAGACGTGCTGCAGAACGACATCGTGCACGGCGAACCCTCGATCAGCGACCGGCTGATGCTGGTGCGCAGCCATCTCGACTCGGGCGACAGTTTTGCCGCGGAACTCGCGCTGCGCAAGATCTCGGCGCAGAGCCTGGAGACGGCCACCCTGGACGAGAAGACCTCGCATCTTGCCTTGCGTGCGATTCTCTCTCCCGACGAAGCGCGCGCCCGCTTCGGTGCGCTGCGCCAGAGCATCGAGACGGCAGGACTGGGCGCCACTGCCCAGGTCGACGTAATTCGCGCCGCACTGATCCTCGACGAGCAGGAGCTTGCCACGCGGGTCACCGCAGCGCTGTTTTCGAGCGACGAGATCCGTCGCGTCTTCAAGCAGGTCCGCACCCTGTTCGAGTCACACGGTCTCGAATCGGTGTTTCGCGATCTGCAGAAACAGGCCGCCCTGCAGAAGATCCGCCAGGCCCCCCGGAGCTGAATCCCGGCACCGGTCTGCTGGACCATTCCGGAACGATCCCGGCTACAATTCCGCGTTCTGACACCGAATCGGAAGGCACCGGAATCCGCCCATGAACAGCACGCCCCCGACCGCCATCGCCCCGGCCCGCAAGGCCGAAACGCTTGCCGAAGCACTGCCTTACATCAAGCGCTTCTTCGACAAGACGATCGTCATCAAGTATGGCGGAAACGCCATGACCGACCCGAAGCTCAAGGACTGCTTCGCGCGTGACGTCGTTCTGCTCAAGCTCGTCGGCATGAATCCGGTCGTCGTGCATGGCGGGGGACCACAGATCGAGAACCTCTTGGCGCGCGTGGGCAAGAAGGGCGAGTTCATCCAGGGCATGCGCGTGACCGACCCCGAGACGATGGAGGTCGTCGAGATGGTGCTCGGCGGTCAGGTCAACAAGGAAATCGTGAACCTCATCAACCAGCATGGCGGCAAGGCAGTGGGCCTGACCGGCAAGGACGCGCGCTTCATCCGCGCCCGCAAGCTGATGATGCAGAAGAAGGATGCCGCGCCGGGCGACGTCGTCGATGTCGGCCAGGTCGGCGAGATCACCCAGATCGATCCGAGCCTGATTTCCTTTCTCGACCAGGGGGATTTCATTCCGGTGATCGCCCCGATCGGCGTCGGCGAGGATGGCGAGACCTACAACATCAATGCCGACGTGGTCGCTGGCAAACTCGCCGAGATCCTCAAGGCCGAAAAGCTCGTGCTGCTCACGAATACGCCCGGTGTGCTCGACAAGGCCGGCAACCTGTTGACCGGCCTGACGCCGCGCCAGATCGACGATCTGGTCGAGGACGGCACCCTGTCGGGCGGAATGCTGCCGAAGATCGGCTCAGCGCTCGACGCTGCCCGCAACGGTGTGAAGTCGGTCCACATCATCGACGGCCGGGTCGAACACTGCCTGTTGCTCGAAATCCTGACCGACCACGGGGTCGGCACGATGATCAAGAGCAAGTGAAGGATCACGGCACGCCGCGCCGGGACCGATCCCCTGCGCGGTGACGCAAGCAGGTTCAGCCGGCGAGCTTGCCTTCGACGAAGCGCACGAGTGAGCCGACGCTCGCGAAGGTGCTGCCATCGAGTTCATCGTCGCCGATCCGGAAGTCGAACCTTTCCTCCAGAAGATTGATGACCCCCACCACCGCCATCGAATCGAGTTCCGGCAGGACACCGAGCAAGGCAGTTTCGGCATCGAATTCGTATGCCCGGCCATCGAGCCCGAGCGATTCGTCGAGAATGGCAAGCACCTGCCTGCCGACATTCGGTTCGTTCAAATCCTGCTCTCCCGTTCATGCTGTCCGCGGGCGCGGGTGCTTCCGCGCTCACCCCGGTTCCGGGGCGGGATCGTTCGGCGAGCATTATCGCGGAATCCGTCGAGCCATGGCACACTTCCTCGAAGCCACGACCCGAACCCACGCGGGGTTGCCGCCCCGGACACCGCGCCCGGCATGAGCGTGTCCAGCCTCCTGCACGAGCTGATCCTCGTCCGGGCCGCGGCCGATCCGGAATCCGCGGCCATTCGACACGGCGACCGCACGCACTCGTACGCGGATCTCGCAGTGCGGATCGAGTGCGTCGCAGCAGGGCTCGTTGCGCTCGGCATGGCGCGCTCCGACCGCGTTGCCGTGTATCTGGACAAGCGCATCGAAACGGTCGCAGCCCTGTTCGGAATCAGTGCCGCAGGCGGGGTCTTCGTTCCCGTAAACCCGGTCCTCAAGCCCGCCCAGGTGGTGCACATCCTGACCGACTGCGGCGTGCGGATCCTGATCACGAGCAGCCAGCGCCTGCAGACCCTGCAAGCGCTCCTCGCGGAGTGCCGCGACCTGGTCAAGGTAGTGGTCATTGCGGACGGCAGCGCCGAAGCGGACACCCCGGCTGCGGCTCCCGCACGCATCGGATGGGAGGATCTCGCCGCAGTGCCGCGCCGGTCCGGCCACAGGGTGATCGACCATGACATCGCCGCCATCCTCTACACCTCGGGCAGCACCGGACGCCCCAAGGGCGTGGTGCTCTCACACCGCAATCTGGTCGCTGGCGCGCAGAGCGTGGCGACCTATCTGGGCAATCGTCCAGACGATCGACTGCTTGCGGCGCTGCCGCTGTCCTTCGACGCCGGGTTCTCGCAGCTCACCACGGCGTTCCACGCGGGCGCCTGCACGGTGCTCCTCAACTATCTGTTTCCGCGCGATGTCGTGAACGCGGTCGTGTGCGAGCGGATTTCCGGCCTCACCGCCGTCGCACCGCTGTGGATCCAGTTGGCGCAACTCGACTGGCCGGCCAGCGCAACCGGGCATCTGCGCTACTTCGCCAATACCGGCGGTCGCATGCCGCGCGAGACCCTTGCGCGGCTGCGTCAACACTTGCCCGACACGCGCCCCTATCTGATGTACGGGCTAACCGAAGCCTTCCGTGCAACCTATCTCGATCCAGACGAGGTCGACCGGCGTCCCGACTCGATCGGCAAGGCCATCCCGAACGCCGAGGTGCTCGTGCTGCGTCCCGACGGCACCCCGTGCGCACCGCACGAACCGGGCGAACTGGTGCAACGCGGTGCGCTCGTCGCACAGGGATACTGGAACCAGCCGCAGGCGACCGCAGAGCGCTTCCGGCCCTTGCCGGCCGCACTCGGCGCGTCGCACGGAGGCCGTCCGGTGCCCGAGATCGCCGTCTTTTCGGGCGATACCGTGACCCGGGATGAAGAAGGGTTCCTGTACTTCATCGGTCGCAACGACGAAATGATCAAGACCTCCGGGTACCGGGTGAGCCCGACCGAGATCGAGGAGATCCTGTACACGATCCCGTCGGTCGCCGAGTGCGCGGCCTTCGGCGTACCACATCCGCAGATGGGCGAAGCGATCTGCGCGGTCATTGCCCACTCGCCACACGAACCGCAACCGCAAGCCCCAGCCGTGCTCACGCAGTGTCGCGTCCGGATGCCCGGCTACATGGTCCCGAGCGCTCTTCAGATCCTCCAGGCACCGCTGCCGCGCAACCCCAACGGCAAGATCGACCGCAAGGCGATTGCCGCGCAGTGGCTCCGCGAAACCGGCCCATCCGCCCCGTGAATTGCGGCGCCCCCCATCGATGACCACGATTGTCCGATCCCCTGCCCGCCACGTTCCGATGCCTCAGTTCCCCGTCGTCGACGGCGAACTCACGGTCGGAGGCATTCCGCTGACACGCCTCGCCGCACGGATCGGACGCACCCCGTTCTATGCGTATGACCGCGCCGTGATCGCCGCGCGCATGAGCGAGTTGCGCTCCGCGCTACCGCCCTCAGTCCGGTTGCACTATGCCGTGAAGGCCAACCCGATGCCGGCTCTGGTCTGCGCACTCGCGCAACAGGTCGATGGCCTGGACGTCGCCTCTGCCGGTGAGCTCAAGCTCGCGCTCGACGCCGGCATGGCAAGCGCTGACATCAGTTTCGCCGGCCCCGGCAAGACCGCCGCGGAGCTGGAACAGGCGGTTGCGAGTGGCGTCCTCGTCAACCTCGAATCTGCACGCGAGATCGATCTCCTTGCCGAAGCGTCGAATCGCTGCGGACAGGCTGCCCGGGTCGCACTTCGGTTGAACCCGGACTACGAGCTGAAGAGTTCCGGCATGAAGATGGGAGGGGGGGCCAAGCCATTCGGAGTCGATGCCGAGCAAGCCCCGGCAATGCTCAGGCGGATCGGAGAAGCAGGGCTCGCCTTCGAAGGTTTCCATGTCTTTGCCGGATCGCAGAATCTCGATGGCGAAGCGATTGCCCAGTCACAGCGACTCGGTTTCGAACTTGTCCTGCGTCTCGCCGCCCACGCACCCACACCGGTCCGAAGCGTGAACCTCGGAGGCGGCTTCGGCATCCCGTATTTTCCCGGCGAGCAGCGCCTCGACCTCGGCCCGATCCGCGACACGCTTGGCGCACTGCAGGAACACAGCGCGCGCGCGCTGCCCGGTGCCCATCTCGTACTCGAACTGGGGCGCTACCTGGTCGGGGAAGCCGGCCTCTACGTGTGCCGCATCCTCGACCGGAAAGAATCACGCGGCACCCTCTTCCTGGTCGCGGACGGCGGGCTGCACCATCATCTGGCGGCATCGGGAAACTTCGGTCAGGTGCTGCGCAAGAACTACCCGGTTGCCATCGGCAACCGGATGATTCCGGAACCGCTCGCCAAGGCAACAGTGGTCGGCCCCTTGTGCACCCCGCTCGACCTTCTCGCTGCCGATCTGCCACTGGGACATGGCCAGCCAGGCGACCTCGTGGTCGTGTTCCAGTCCGGCGCCTACGGCGCGAGTGCGAGTCCCCAGGGCTTTCTCGGCCATCCACCGGCGCTCGAGGTGCTCGTCTGAAACACCCGCCCAGGTCATGCCCGGCTATCGCCGCCGCGGAATCATCAGGATGTCACCAGGTCGCAGCTCGACATTTGCGGACGCGTCACCGCGGTTGACGAGGTCCTCGATCCGGATGCTGTACTGCTTGTTTCCCTCCGACGTGCGCAGGATCGTCGCACGGTTTCCGGCTGCACGATCTGTGATGCCCTGAGCTGCGATCAACGCATCGACGAGCGTCATACCCCGAACATACTGCATGGCGAGCGGGCGGATCACCTCGCCCGTGACCCGTACCCTGCCGACATCCGCCGCGCCGAAGTCGGTCACGATCACGCTCACGACCGGATCGCTCACATGCCGCGCGAGCTGGATCGCGATTTCGCGCGCAAGACTCGCGGGGTCCTTGCCGACAGCTTCCAGGTCTTCGACCAGGGGAGCACTGATGCGCCCGTCGGGGCGAACCGGCACGAGCATCGAAAGTTCGGGATGCTGCCAGACGACAAGGCTCAGGCGATCACCCGGCCCGATACGGTACTCGTACTGCGTCTCGGCCGCCTGATACGGAGCCGGGGGATACACAGTCGCACATCCGCCAGCAAGAAGCACACCAGTGGCCCAAGCTCCCACCGCGGATCGCCTGCCCCAGTTCCAAGCTCTCAGCATCCCTGCCACTCCATCGTCTGCGGCGCCTGTCAGATCCGAGTCTTTTCGGTTCATGAGACGTCGCCACTTCGAGCACGACCGAATCGACGCACTCTGGGCGCCGATTCTACCTTCCGGGCGGTGCGCCGATCCACAAAAAAAAACGGGCGCCGAAGCGCCCGTTTTCTGGATCTGCCGAGGCAGTCCGGATCAGAACATGTGGCGGACGCCCAGGTTCAGACCCTTCTGGTAGCCCTGACCGCCGTTCGACGCATCGCCCACGGACGCTGCACCGCCATCGCTGTTCTTGATGGTTGCGTAGGCAGCATACACGTTGGTGCGCTTGGACAGATTGTGGGTGTAGCCGACGGCGATCATGCGCGAGGTCGGATCATCCGCTGCGCCGATGTCGGTCTTGGCACGAACATACGAAGCCAGGACGTTGCCAGCCTGGCCGACCGGAACGGTCACGCCCAGCAGGAAGTACTTGCTGTCGGCGCCGTTGTCGCGGTTGCCGTAGGCAGCTGCCAGCTTGGCCGCGCCGAAGTTGTAGGTACCAGCCAGATCCCACACCTTGGTGGCATCAGCACCCGAGACGTTGGCCTTCAGGCGGTGGTAGTTGAAACCAACCATCAGCGGGCCGTTCGAGTAGGTCGGGGAGATGCCCCAGACGCGCACGTCGCCAGCGTTCTCGAGGTTTTCCTGGTTGATGCCGTTGGCCTGACGCGAGTACACGGCTGCGACCTTGAAGCCGGACATGCTCGGCGTCGTGTAGATGATCGAGTTGCTCAGACGAACGTCCATTCCGTAGACGTTGTTGGCAGCGCCGGCCAGACCGGTGCCGAACGGATCCACACCAGCCAGCAGCGAGAACTGCGGGGAGTAATGACGACCGGCCGACAGGGAGCCGAAGCCGCCCGACAGGCTCAGGTGCGACTGGCGCGACCACACGCCGTCACCACGGGACTGCCCGTTGTCGACGAAGTAACCCATTTCCAGGTGGAAGTTGGCCTTCAGGCCGTTGCCCAGATCTTCGCTGCCGCGGAAGATCACGCGGTTGCCGCTCTGAATACCGGAATCGATGGCGGTCTTGCTGCTCACACCGTCAGCGATGTTGTCGCTGCGATGGGCGATACCCATGTCAACCACACCCGAGATCGTCACGTTCGACTGGGCCATGACCGGCGCGGAAAGCAGACCGGCAACAGCCAGTGCGATGAGTTTCTTCTGCATGAATTTCTCCTCTAGTTTGAAGCTGAAACCAGCGTTGCATGCTGGCCCGACTTACCTCTCAATTGAGAAGTTGCAGCCATTGTGCAAACCCATTCGCAGCCACGCAAGCGTCGAAACCTAAAAACGGTGCAGTTCCGGGATTCTTGTTGCATGCTTGCAACACGGTCGGGATCCCTGTCAACCTGGACCAAGGACCAAGCCACTCCTCCCAGCGCATTCCCGGTGGGCTCCTGTCCGCCCGGACCGCCGGGAACTCGCGCCTCCCTTAGCACTCTCAAGCCGCGAGTGCTAAAATGCGCACAAGGAGGATTCGTCAGCATGACCCACACTCTGTCACTTCCGGTTCCTTCAGCCGTCGGCAGCATCGATCAGTACATTCAGACGGTCAACCGCATCCCGCTTCTGAGCGAGAAGGAAGAGTTCGAACTCGCAACACGCCTTCGCGACGACGGCGACGTGGAGGCTGCCCGCCGCATGGTCATGGCGCATCTGCGGCTCGTCGTGGCCATTGCGCGCGGCTACCTCGGCTATGGACTGCCGCACGCCGACCTGATCCAGGAAGGCAACATCGGTCTCATGAAGGCCGTGAAGCGCTTCGACCCGGACCGCGGGGTGCGGCTGGTGTCGTTCGCCATCCACTGGATCAAGGCGGAGATCCACGAGTACATCATCCGCAACTGGCGGCTCGTGAAGATTGCGACCACGAAGGCGCAGCGCAAGCTCTTCTTCAATCTGCGCAGCATGCGCCCGGACACCGGGACGCTTCATCCCGAAGACGTTCAGACCGTTGCGACCCATCTCGGCGTCAAGCCCGAAGAGGTGGTCGAGATGGAAACCCGACTCAGCGGCCGCGACGTGGCACTCGAAGGCAGCGGCGAGGACGACGACGAACACGCGGCACCCATCGCCTGGCTGTCCGACCCGCACGCCGAACCTTCCGAGGTGCTGGAGCGAATGCAGCACACGCGCCTGCAGGAAGAAGGGCTGCGCTCGGCACTGGCGCAGCTCGACGAACGCAGCCGCGCAATCGTCCAGCGGCGCTGGCTGACGGAGGGCGACAGCGCCACGCTGCACGAACTGGCATCCGAATATGGCGTTTCGGCAGAGCGGATCCGCCAGATCGAGGCCAAGGCCATGCAGAGAATGCGGGGCCTGTTGAGCGCGTGAGCGGCGCCCCTGCGAGGGCGATCGCAGCTTCCGGGGAGGGGTGCGCATGGGTCAGGAGGTCGAACTCAAGCTGTGCTTTCCACGCACGGCGCTCGCTGCGCTGAGAAGGCACCCCATACTCGCCGCAGACACCACGCCGGTCGTCACGACGCTCGACAACACCTACTTCGATACGCCGGATCTGGTGTTGAAGAAGCTGGGCATCGCATTGCGCACGCGCCGTCGCGGGCGCAGCCTGCTGCAGACGGTCAAGTGCGCGAGCGACTCGGCCGGAGGACTGAGCATCCGCCCGGAATGGGAGCAGGCCTGGCGTGGGTCGTTCGATTTTTCGGCGATCGACGCACCACGAATCCGCAAGCGCCTGCTGCGCGCCCAGGCCGGCCTGACCCCCCTCTTCTCGACCCGCTTCCGGCGCGAGACGCGCCGTCATCGCCCACAGGACGGCGTGTCGATCCTGTTGATGATCGACACCGGAGAGATCCGCTGCCAGGGCCGTGCCGAGCCAATCTGCGAACTGGAGCTGGAGCTCGAACAGGGCGCCCCGCTCGACCTGCTGCTGCTCGCCTGCCGTCTGACTGCGGATCTTCCGCTGCTTCCATCCGACGCCAGCAAGGCCGAACGCGGCTACGCGCTTTTCCTGGATCAGGAACCGGAGCCGATGCGCGCAGAGCGCTCGGCGATCGATGCCACGATGACTCCGGTCGAAGCCTTCCGGACGCTCGCCCATTCGTGCGTGCGGCAATGGCAGTTCAACGCTGCGCACGCTGCAGGCAGCGAAAACCCCGAGTTCATCCATCAGTTGCGCGTCTCGCAGCGTCGCCTGCGCTCGCTCCTGCGCATCTTCCGCCCGGCACTCCCAGCCGAGTTCGCCAATGACTGGGCCGAGCGTCTGCGCAGAAACGCCAACCGGTTCGGCGATGCGAGGGACCTCGACGTGCTGTGCGAGGAAATCCTTGCGCCGGTCACCAGCATCGACGATCTGCAGGCCGAGGCGCTTTCCCGGATGCAGGAAATCGCACGTGCCGAGCGTGACCAGACCCGCAGCCGCTCCGTCGCCGATCTCGATGCTGCCGAGCAGGGGCGTCTGCTGACCGGCTTCATGGCGGCGGTCCACGCACTTCCCGATCCTGTCTCGGGGCAGACGCCTGCACGGTCGAAGCCCAACATGGCACTGCGCAGGCTTGCCAACCGGCGCATCGAGCGTTTGCGCCGCCGCGTGCGCGAACGCCACGACGCGGCTCACGGCGCAACGCCGGAGCACCTGCACGAGCTGCGCGTCGCACTCAAACAACTGCGGTACGCAATCGATTTTCTCGCGCCGCTGCTGCGGGACAGCGGAAAACGGACCAAAGCGCTGACCCGGATCCAGAATGATCTCGGCTTCGTGAACGACCTGGACGTTGCATGTCAGCGCCTGGGAAGATGGGCTGGCGAGGACCCACAACTGTGCGCCGCAGCGGCTTTCGTCTGCGGCTGGCATTCAGCCCGGTCCGCACGACTTGGCAAGCGCGCGCTGAAGGCGCTGACGCCACTCCTCGCAGGACGCTCCCCATGGAGAGCCTGAACACGGCCCCGACATCTTCGTGCAACACGGAACCCCGATCCTTCCCGGATTCCCATCAAATGGACCGCAAGATGGATCTGCTCCTGTGGCGCCACGCCGAAGCCGTGGATGGCGCACCCGACGATGCCCGACCGCTCACCGAACGTGGGCATCGACAAGCACGCATGATGGCCGGATGGATCAAGGCACACCAGCCAAAGCGGCTACGCGTGCTCGTCAGTCCAACGGTGCGCACGCGCGAGACGGCCAGCGCCTTCACAGACACCTTTACGATCGTCCCGGAACTCGCACCCGAACGCGGTGTCGCGGACCTGCTGGCGGCCTGCGGATGGCCGGATGCCGGAGGTGCGTGCCTGATCGTCGGCCATCAACCTGCACTCGGGCGTCTCGCGTCACTGCTGCTGTCCGGCTCCGAATGCGACTGGACGATCCGCAAGGGCGCGCTGTGGTGGTTCACGAACCGGGTTCGTGAAGGACGGATGCAGACCGTCCTGCGCGCCGTGATTCCCCACGAACTCGCCTGAGGGGCTGCAGCCGAACAGGCGCCCGCAAGCGCTGTCTCATATTCGCACGGACCCCTCAGGGCCACGCTTCGCCCGGACGCATTCCGGTTTAGAATGTGTGCCCTCCTCAGGCGATGCGATGATCCAGCGCTACCTACCCACTCGCGAGAGCATCAAACAGAACCGGCTGTTGCGCTGGCTCGGTCCGCGCATCCACGATCCTCTCCTGTGGCACGTCAACCGCAACTCGGTCGCACGGGGCGTGGCGATCGGCGCGTTTTTCGGACTCATGGTTCCGGTGGCGCAGATTCCCGCAGCGGCGATCGTTGCGCTCGCGCTGCGGGCGAACCTCTGGATCGCCGCGGTCGCGACACTCGTCAGCAATCCCTTCACCTACGGGCCGATCTACATCTTTGCGTACCGGCTTGGCAGTCGCGTCCTGCCCGCGTCGGGCGGACCTGGCCCTGCGGTCCAGGATGGCCACGTCTCGACAACCCTGCACTGGCTCACGGAATCCCTGCAGTGGCTGACCGGGATCGGCGGCCCGCTGATCCTGGGCATGTTCATCATGGCCGTGACCGCAGCGACCGTCAGCTACTTCGGCGTCCTGCTCGCATGGCGCGCACGCGTGGTGCTCAAGCGTCGCCGCCAGCGCAACCACCGGCTGTCCGGACGTCGCGCCACGGACCTTTCCTGATCCTGTCATGAATAGCCAGACCCCGCCCCGGAGCACCGAAACGCGCACCCCCCCCCCCGGGACCGCAGCCGCTGCACCTGAGAACGGAACGACGCAGGATTTCGACGGCGTCAAGCGCATCTACTACGACGGCTACTGGATCAAGGTGTACGAGGCCCCGGAGGACACCCTGAAGGCCAAGCGCCGCCTGATCGAAGCGCTCACGCGGAGGCTCTTCAATCACGTCGAGCATGGCATCAACATCCCCGGCAAGCGCCTCAAGGAGGCTCGCGCGGCCTTCGACAACGAGGCCGACCCGGAAAGGCGCCGCGTCAAGGGTGCAATGCTCGCAGGCGCGCTGTTCAATCGGGCCACCGACATCTTCACCAAGCTCGTCGATCTGCAGGAAGAGGGCGTGGACGTGCAGCAGGACAGCACGCTCATGCGCGAATGCGGTCAGTGCCTGAAGGAGTCGCTTAACCTCGGGCGGATGGTCTATCACATCAGCGGCGAGGAGGGGATAGACGAACTGTGGGGCGAACCTTTCCGCGCATTCTCGATCCCGATCGAAGCGTTCTACGAGAGCCGCTACATCAAGATCGCGCAGACCCTGCGCGACATCGACCGGATTGCCGCGGTGATGATTGCGACCTTCTCGGGCACCCCGCAGTTTCGTGGCATCGAAAAGGACGTCCGGCATTTTTCCGAAGCCGCCAAGGTGAAGTGCGAAACGCTCCGCACGGACCCGCAGATCTTCGACATCTGGGCCGATTTCGTGGTCTCGGCCGAGCATCTCGCCGCCTTCGCCCCACGTCTTACGCACCCGCTGACGCCCGAACTCATGCAACTCGCCTCCGACGGCAAGCAGCTCATCGTCCAGGGCAAGGAGTTGGTAAGCTACATCACCCGCGCCCGGGTGACGATGCCCAAGAGCACCCGCGAATACTTCGAGCGCTGCGAGCGTTATAGCGAACTGGCCGGGGCGCGGTTCGGCCCCCTGCAGTCCGCCTGAAACAGCGCCCCCGGATCACGGGGGATCAGGCGATGACGCCCCCGCCCAGACACACCCCGGACTCGTAGACCACCACGCTCTGCCCCGGCGTCAGCGCCCACTGCGGCTGTCCGAAAACGATCTCGGCGGAGCCATGCCCGATGGCATCGATTTCACACGGAACATCGGGCGAGCGGTAGCGCGGCTTGGCGGTATACACCCAGTGCGTGTGCGGATCGCGCCCCGACACCCAGGACAGGTCGTGTGCCGTCAGCCGGTCCTTCAGCAAGGCCGGGTGGTCGTGCCCCTGCACCACATAGAGCACGTTCGCCGAGACATCCTTTGCCGCGACATACCATGCCTCGTGCTCGCCGGCCTCATCCTGATTGCCCTTGATTCCCCCGATCGCCAGGCCCTTGCGCTGACCGATGGTGTGAACCATCAGCCCTTGATGTTCGCCGAGCAGCCTGTTGTCGTCGAGACTGCGGATCTCTCCGGGACGAGCCGGGAGATAGCGCATCAGGAAGCTGCGGAACGGCCGCTCGCCGATGAAGCAGATTCCGGTGGAGTCCTTCTTGTCGGCGACGTGCAGGCCCGCATCGGTCGCCATCCTGCGCACGTCACGCTTGTACAGGTCGCCCAGCGGAAAGAGCGTGCGGGCGAGCTGTTGCTGGTTCAGGCGATACAGAAAATAACTCTGATCCTTCGTCCCGTCCTCTGCCTTGAGCAACTGGTACTCGCTGCCGAAATCCCCCTGCCACAGCCTGACCCGGGCGTAGTGCCCGGTGGCGATGCGATCGGCGCCGAGCTGCATGGCATGATCCAGAAAGCAGCGGAACTTGATCTCGGAATTGCATAGCACGTCCGGGTTGGGCGTGCGTCCGGCTTCGTACTCGCGCAGGAAGTCGGCGAACACCCGCTCCTTGTACTCGGCCGAGAAGTTGACGACCTGAAGATCGATCCCGATCACGTCGCAGACCGACGCGACGTCGACGAGATCCTGGCGTGTCGAGCAGTACTCGCCGTCATCGTCGTCCTCCCAGTTCTTCATGAAGAGCCCGGTCACTTCAAAGCCCTGCTCCTTGAGCAGCATCGCCGCGACCGACGAATCCACGCCGCCTGACATCCCGACCACCACCTTCATCCCTGCTTCCTCACACTTACTGGACATTCGGCCCCTCTCCCCTCAACCAGTCCTGAAGCGGCAGGACGACCGGCCGCTCCCCGTGTTCCACGAACCAGCTGTCAACGACGTACTGCGCGACCACCTCGGGCGTCGAGCCCTCGCTGCCTTCGCCACCGGCTTCGGCCGGTGCCCGTTCGAGCGACCCACAGTCGCACAGCGCGAGCAGCACCGCATCACGCTCGGCCCCCTGGTTTCCGACGGCGGATCCGGAGTGCGCTCCGCGCGGCCGATCGAGTTCCTCGATCACGGCCGAAAAGTGCTGAAACAGCACCCGTGTCCGTCGTGCTGGCTCGGCGACCCGATGGAAGCGCAACCACCCCCTCGCCTCCAGCACCCGCAGCAGACGCGTCGTGTTCATCGAGTGGTCGATGCAATCCATGCGGCCGTAGACTGCCGCATCGAGCAGGTTTCCGGCGCGGTCGGCGCGAATCGGCGTCTGGCGGCCCGCGGCACGGTAGAGCATCGCGACTGCCTCGGCAAGCGCAAGCCGCTCTTCCGACGCCTCGCCGGCACGCGCAAGCCGCTCGTGCACCGCCTGCAAGGTGGCGCCGTCGAGCCATGCATCGGCCTCACTGACACACCCATAGTTGAAGCAGACCGACAGCCTTTCGGCGGCGGGCAGATCGCGCGCCGAACCCGGCTCCACCGCGAGCAGCAAACCCGCCAGCACTCCCGTGGTCAGTCGGTGCATCGAAGAACGTCGAGCCCGCAGCGCCTGCCCGAAAGCCAGTCTTCCACGCACTGCATCACCAGCGGGCTGCGGTGCTGGCCTCGACAGGCTCGCAGCTCATCGACCGACAACCATACGGCCCGCAAGATGCCCTGATCGAGCGCACGATCGGCGATGTGCCCGGCCTCGACCCCGGAGAACGCAAAGCGCAGATACGTCACGTCGCCCTGCGGGCGCGCCCACTGGTAGATCCCGACGAGCGCCTGCGGAACGAAGCGGTATGCGGTCTCCTCGAGCGTTTCGCGCACGACCGCCTCGACGAGCGACTCTCCGGCCTCCAGATGCCCGGCCGGCTGATTGATGCGAACCCCGTCCTCCGTCTCTTCCTCGACTACGAGAAAGCGCTGATCCCGTTCGAGCACGGCGGCAACGGTCACATTCGGTTTCCAGATCCCGGACATTTCCTCGCGCCCAAATCCCTGCATTTTATCCTGCCATCGATGATCGTGAAGGCGCATACGTGAAGCATCCCCAACGCCATGATGTCCTTCGCATTTTCGGGAGGGCTGGTTTGTCGATCCCTGTAACAACCTGTAGAATTTCGAGGTTTTTTTGTTTCGCCGCTCCTTCCACGCTCCCGGGGTTGCTGCGCGCAGCGGGATACGGAACGGCACCCGACAACCAGGATCGAGACCTCTATGCTTATCAAGATCAGGAAGGGCCTGGATCTGCCGATTGGCGGACACCCCGAGCAGCGCATCCACACCGCACGCGCAGTGGAGCACGTTGGGATTCTGGGCGTGGACCACGTCGATCTGAAGCCCTCGATGCTCGTTGCGGAAGGCGACCGGGTCAAACTGGGACAAGCGCTCTTCGAGCACAAGAAGCTGCCCGGCGTGCGTTTCACGGCGCCCGGCGCAGGAGAAGTGGTCGCGATCCATCGCGGGGCTCGCAGGATGCTGCAGTCGGTGGTCATCCGCCTCGACGCGAGCGAAGAGGAAGAAACCTTTCCCTTCTGGCCAGCCGACCAGCTCGCCGGGCTGAAGCCCGAACAGGTGGTCGAGGTTCTGCTCGCATCGGGCATGTGGACGGCATTGCGCACCCGCCCCTACAGCAAGATTCCCGACCCGGCAACCCGTCCCGCCGCGATCTTCGTCACGGCCATCGACACCAACCCGCTGGCAGCGGACCCGGCACCCATCATCGAAGCGGAGGCCGATGCCTTCGGCAGCGGGCTGACGGTGCTCTCGCACCTCACGGACGGCGACCTGTGGGTCTGCAAGGCACCGGCCGCGCAGATCCCGCATGCGAAGAGCCTGAGCCGGGCGCGTGTGGTGAGCTTCGAGGGCCCGCACCCTGCGGGACTGCCCGGCACCCACATTCACTTCCTGGATCCCGTCCATGCCCACAAGACGGTGTGGCACCTCAACTACCAGGAAGTCATCGCGATCGGCAAGCTGTTCACGACCGGCCGCATCGCAACCGAGCGCATCATCGCGCTGGGCGGGCCGCAGGTCAAGGAGCCGCGCCTGCTGCGCACCCGTCTCGGCGCCTGTATCGAGGAGCTGCTGCACGATGAACTGGTGGCCGCGGACAATCGCGCCATCTCGGGCTCCATACTTTCGGGCCGCCGCGCGGCAGGCTGGTCCTCGTACCTTGGCCGTCATCATCTGCAGATCAGCGTGCTGCAGGAGGGCAACGAGCGCGAATTCTTCGGCTGGCTGAACCCCGCCGGACAGCACAAGTACTCGTTCCTGAACGTGATGTTTTCGAGTTTCTCGCGCCAGGCCGCCCGGCCGGTCGCCTTCACGACCACACAGAACGGCAGCCCGCGGGCGATGGTTCCGGTCGGCACGTTCGAGGATGTGGTGCCGATGGATATCCTGCCGACCCAGCTTCTGCGCTATCTGCTGGTCGGCGACACCGACATGGCGCAGAAGCTCGGCTGCCTGGAACTGGACGAGGAGGATCTCGCGCTGTGCTCCTTCGTCTGCGTCGGCAAGTATGACTATGCTCCGGCGCTTCGCAAGAATTTGACCCAGATCGAGAGGGAAGGCTGATGTCACGCATTCGACGCTTCCTCGACGGCATCGAGCCGCAGTTCCACAAGGGCGGCCGCTTCGAGAAGTACTACGCGGTCTACGAGATGGTGGATACCTTCCTGTATTCGCCGCCGGACACCACCCGCACCGCCCCGCACGTGCGCGACGGGATCGACCTCAAGCGCATGATGAGCTACGTGGTCGTCGCGCTCATTCCGTGCATCCTGTGGAGCTGGTTCAACGCCGGCTACCAGGCCAACCTCGCGCTCGCCGAACTTGGTGTGGTTCGCGAGGACTGGCGTGGCGGCCTGCTGTCGCTGTTCGGCATCGGCTTCAATCCGGGCAATCCGTTCGCGAACCTGGCGCACGGCTTCCTGCTCTTCCTTCCGATCTATCTGACCACGCTGATCGTTGGCGGTCTGTGGGAAGTGCTCTTCGCGACCGTTCGCAATCATGAGGTCAACGAGGGTTTTCTCGTCACTTCGATGCTGTTCACGCTGACGCTGCCGCCCGAGATGCCGCTCTGGATGGTGGCCCTCGGCATCAGCTTCGGGGTCGTGATCGGCAAGGAGGTGTTCGGTGGAACGGGAAAGAACTTCCTCAATCCGGCGCTGACCGGTCGCGCCTTCCTGTATTTCGCCTACCCCGCTGAAATATCCGGAGACCAGGTCTGGATTGCTGTCGATGGCTTTTCGCACGCGACACCGCTTGGCCTGGGTGAGACCGGCGGCATGGCCGCGATCGCCGACAGCGGACTCACCTGGTGGCAAGCCTTCTTCGGGCTGATGCCGGGCTCCCTGGGAGAGACCTCGACGTTCGCGATCCTGCTCGGGGCCGCCTTCCTGCTCTACACCCGCATCGCCTCCTGGCGCATCATGCTCGGTGTCCTGCTGGGGGTACTGGGCACCTCGCTGCTCTTCAACCTGCTCGCGAGCGAGGCACGCCCGATGATGGCCATGCCATTCCACTGGCACCTCGTCACCGGAGGGCTCGCATTCGGACTCGTCTTCATGGCCACCGATCCAGTCTCGGCCTCGTTGACCAATGCCGGGCGCTGGGTGTTCGGCATCCTGATCGGTTTCATGACGGTACTGATCCGCTCGATCAACCCGGCCTTCCCGGAAGGCATCATGCTGGCGATCCTGTTCGCCAACCTCTTCGCACCACTGATCGACTATGTGGTGATCCAGATGAACATCCGACGGAGGGAGCGCCGCCATGTCAGCGCCTGAGCACAAGTCCGCCGGCGGCCCGCTGGCATCCATCCTTGCCCTGCCCAACGACGACCCGAAGAAAACGCTCTTCGTCGCCATCGCAGTATGCCTCGTCTGTTCGGTAGTCGTGGCAGCGGCCGCCATCGGTCTGCGCCCACTGCAGGCGGCAAACCAGGAGCGCGACCGGATTCGCAACATCGTCGAGGTGGCCGGCGTCGGAAAGCCGGGCCAATCCGCGGCCGAGGCCTTCCGCGAGAATGTCGAGCCGATTCTCATCCGGTTGTCTGACGGGTCGCAAAGCGATGCGCTCGACCCGGCGACTTTCGACATCGCGAAGGTCTCCAAGGATCCGGCGCTGTCGCGCGCGATGCCGAAAGCGGACGATCACGCCGGCATCAAGCGCCAGCCCCATTTCATGCCGGTATACGTGGTCCGCACGGAATCCGGCGGAATCAAGACCTTGATCCTTCCGGTGCATGGTGCAGGCCTGTGGTCGACGCTGTACGGATTTCTCGCTCTGGAAGGGGATCTTCGAACCGTCGGGGGGCTCAAGTTCTATCAGCACGCAGAAACCCCGGGACTCGGGGGCGAAGTCGATAACCTCAACTGGCGTGCGATCTGGAACGGAAAGATCGCCTTCGACGATACAGGCCGTCCGGGCATTCAGCTCGTCAAGGGGGGGGTCGATCACTCCGTGGCGGGCAACGAGAGCCGGATCGACGGACTCGCGGGCGCCACACTGACTTCGCGCGGCGTGGAGAAATTGATCAACTTCTGGCTCGGAGAGGCCGGCTACGGCCCCCTGATCGAGCGCCTTCGCAGCGGGAGAAGCTAGACCATGGCGAATGACACGAAAAAGATCGTAACCGGTCCGATCATCGACAACAATCCGATCATTCTGCAGGTACTGGGAATCTGTTCGGCGCTGGCCGTCACCACCAAGATGTCGACCGCCGTCACGATGTGCATCGCGCTGACGCTGGTGACTGCCTTCTCGAACCTGCTGATTTCGATGATCCGAAATCACATTCCCTCGAGCATCCGCATCATCGTCCAGCTCACGATCATCTCGACGCTGGTCATCGTGGTGGACCAGCTCCTGAAGGCGTTCGCCTTCGGGCTCAGCAAGGAGATGTCGGTGTTCGTGGGACTCATCATCACGAACTGCATCGTCCTGGGCCGCGCAGAAGCCTTCGCGCTCAAGAATCCACCCCTGGCGAGTTTCTGGGATGGCATCGGCAACGGCCTGGGTTACAGCGTGATCCTCCTCGTCGTCGGCGTGATCCGCGAGTTGTTCGGGTCCGGTTCGCTTTTCGGCGTGCAGATCCTGTCGCTCGCCAAGGACGGCGGCTGGTATGTCCCGAATGGCATGCTGCTGCTGCCTCCGAGCGCATTCTTCATCATTGGTCTGGTGATCTGGGCTGTCCGCAGCTGGAAGCCGTCCCAGGTCGAGAAGCCTGAATTCAAGATCCAGTCTGCTCATCGTACCGAGGTGTCGTAATGGACTCCCTGTTCAACCTGTTCATCAGCGCCGTTTTCGTCGAGAACCTCGCGCTGTCCTTCTTTCTCGGGATGTGCACCTTCCTCGCAATCTCGAAGCAGGTGAGTGCCGCGTTCGGCCTCGGTGTCGCGGTGGTCTTCATCCAGACCATCACCGTGCCGGTGAATCACCTCATCTACTACTACCTGCTGCGGGACGGGGCATTGGCCTGGGCGGGCATGCCCAGCGTCAATCTGAGCTTTCTCGGCCTGATCTGCTACATCGGAGTCATCGCCGCGATCGTCCAGATTCTCGAGATGTTCCTCGACAAGCACGTTCCCGCCCTCTATAACGCGCTCGGCGTGTACATGCCACTCATCACGGTGAACTGCGCGATTCTTGGCGGCACGCTGTTCATGGTCGAGCGCGACTACAACTTTGCCGAGAGCGTGACCTACGGGATCGGTACCGGCGTAGGCTGGGCGCTCGCGATCACCACCCTTGCCGGCATCCGCGAACGGCTCAAGTACTCCGACATTCCGGCGGGCCTGCAAGGCCTGGGCATCACGTTCATCACCGCCGGACTGATGTCCCTGGGGTTCATGGCTTTTTCCGGCATCCAGCTCTGACTCTGACGCGACGAGGTATCCACAGTGATTGAAATCATTCTCGGGGTCATCTTCTTCACCGGGATCGTCCTTCTTCTGGTGTACGTGATTCTCGCCGCGCGCTCGAAGCTCGTTGCCACGGGAAACGTCAAGATCCACATCAACAACGAGAAGACGATCGAAGTACCGACCGGTGGCAAGCTGCTCGGTGCGCTGGCGGGTCAGAAGATCTTCGTCGGATCGGCCTGCGGCGGAGGCGGCACCTGCGCACAATGCCGGGTCAAGGTCTTCGAAGGCGGTGGCGCGATCCTGCCGACCGAAACCGGCCACATCAACAAGCGTCAGCAGCGTGAGGGCGAGCGCCTGGCCTGTCAGGTCGCCGTCAAGCAGGACATGAAGATCGAGGTGCCGGAGGAGGTGTTCGGGGTCAAGAAGTGGCAATGTACCGTGCGCTCGAACGACAACGTCGCGACCTTCATCAAGGAACTCGTGCTCGAACTGCCCGAGGGCGAACACGTGGATTTCCGTGCTGGCGGCTACATCCAGATCGAGTGTCCTCCACATGAGGTCAACTTCAAGGATTTCGATGTCCAGGAGCGCTTCCGCGAAGACTGGGACCGCTTCAATGTCTGGCAGTACAGGTCGAAGGTCGATGAAACCGTCGTGCGCGCCTATTCGATGGCGAACTACCCGGACGAGCGCGGCATCATCATGCTCAACGTACGGATCGCGACGCCGCCTCCGCGTGCCGAAGGCGTGCCGCCGGGCAAGATGTCGTCCTTTATCTTCGGCCTCAAGGCCGGCGACAAGGTCACGATCTCAGGTCCCTTCGGCGAATTCTTCGCCCGCGACACCGACTCCGAGATGGTGTTCATCGGCGGCGGTGCAGGCATGGCGCCGATGCGTTCGCACATCTTCGACCAATTGCGGCGGATCAAGACGAAACGCAAGATGTCCTTCTGGTACGGCGCCCGTTCGAAGCGCGAGATGTTCTATGTTCAGGATTTCGACATGCTCGCGGCCGAGAACGAAAACTTCGAATGGCATGTCGCACTCTCGGACCCCCTGCCGGACGACAACTGGACGGGCTACACCGGCTTCATCCACAACGTGCTGTATGAGAACTACCTGAAGAACCACCCGGCACCCGAAGACTGCGAGTTCTACATGTGCGGCCCCCCGATGATGAACGCAGCCGTGATCCAGATGTTGCTCGATCTCGGCGTGGAACGGGAGAACATCATGCTCGACGACTTCGGCGGCTGAACACGTCCGCTATCGCGGGCCGGAGCGCGCCACAATAACCGTGGCCCGCGACACCCACACACCCTTGCGGCGCAGTCTGGCGCGCCGGGGAGGCTGGATCATGACACTCTTCTTCATCACTTTCGCAGTAATGGGCCTGGCCATTCTCGGTATGGCCATTGGAGTTCTCGCCGGCCGCAAGCCGATTGGCGGAAGCTGTGGTGGAATGGACAAGCTGGGACTTGAATGTGATGCCGGCTGCACCCGACCCTGCCCGAAGCGGGCAGCCCGTCTGCAGGCCGAAGATCAATCGTAACGAGAGGGAAGACCATGCTCCGCTCACTGCTCGTGAAAGATTACATGTCAGGCGATCCGCTCGCCTTCTCGCCCGAGATGGACGTGCTCGACGCGATCCACAAGCTGATCCGGCATGAGATCACGGGCGCCCCGGTCATCGACCATCTGGGCAAGGTCGTCGGCTTCCTCTCCGAAAAGGACTGCCTCAAGGTGGCCCTGAGCGCGTCCTATCACGAACAGCGCGGTGGAAGGGTCAGTGAATTCATGACGCACGACGTCATCACGCTCGAGGGAGACGCCACTCTCACGGAGGCGGCCGAGCTGTTCGTCAGCAAGCCGTATCGCTGCTATCCAGTGGTTGCGGAGAGCCGACTGATCGGCCAGTTGACACGACGCAACGTTCTCAAGGCGCTGGAAAAGCTCTGGTAGATCATTCTCAGACCGGACGCTCCTTCCGGGTCGTGCCGCGCGGATCTGGTTCCAGGGCTCAGACAAGGTACGGGCACCCGGCCAAGGCCGGGCGCCTGACGTTCGATGCTTCAGCGCATCACGACGCTGCGTACGCCCGACTTGCTCACAACTCTGCACAAACCGTATGGACCTCGTCCTCGCTGTAGGCCGTGGCAGGTGCCGCTGAAGGCGCGGTGTTGCTTCCCGAAGCACCGAGATAGCCTCGCACCCTGCCATTGTCCGGACGACCGTCATCGAGTTGCGTATCGATCTGCTGCGCCGCCTTGCCGGGCACCTGGCTCAGACACACCGCATTGCCCATCAAGGTGCTCGCTGCGTTGGTCACTCCGACCAGGCCACCGAACGCATTGCGTGGAAGTGCTGCGACGCCGGTTTCGACCGGACTTCCGGTGAGAAATCCAGCCGCGCGCAGGTGCCGGAAGAAGTTTCCGCCCTCACCGGCCGCAGTGAAGGTCTGCGGCGCCGTCGCGGCGAGCACCCCGTTGTTGTTGCCCGCCGCCATACCCGTCCACGCGGCCCCGCGTGCGGCCAATGTCGCCGCCGGTCCGTCATCCCCGGGAATTCTGCGATACCGGTCGATGTAGCCGTTGTACGCGGCCGAGATGCCGTTCAGGTCGTTGACGGCATTGCGCACCTTGCTGCTAGTAATGAGCTCCTGCCCCTTGAGCACGCCGCCAAGCAGCAGGCCGATGATGATCAGAACGATCGCAATCTCGATCAGCGTGAATCCGGATTGTTCACGCGAAGACTTGTTCGTCATGCTGCTGTCACTCCCAAACGATTGAACGGATAAAGTTGCTGCATTGCCGGCCCTGAGCGCCTCTGGCGGGAGGCGATCCGGATCGATCTAGAATGCTTCGGGCAGCCGGCCCAGCTGGAGCATGCGATGCTTGAGTACATGCGGTGACAGCCAGACCAGGCGGTCGTCAAATTCGCCGAGCGCGCCGCCCGCATCGCTGTGCTCACGGCTCACGAAATCGTCGCCCCCATCTGCATTCTCGAGTTCGTCGGACGAGGACGGAGCGGGTGCACTGCCCCCACCAACCCGCCAGGCACCCCAGCCGTTTCGCCCATGAGAGACGACCACGGCCGGAATCCGTTCCGCGAGCAGCTCACCCGAAGCGCAACCCGACCGGAGGCAAACGCGCAACACTCCCATTGCGCTCAGGCCGAAACCGCCATTCGCGGAAAACTCCGGACTGACGCGGTAACGGAAGCGATTGCCCCACGAATCCGAATCCCCCAGACCCAGGCTCACCCAAGGCAAACGCCCCTCCGCCTGCGCGCAATTGACCGAACCGCGATTCTCCACGCCGTCGCCGGTCGTATCCGGACACGGCAGGTACGGCACCCCCTCGGGGCGACTCGCCGCAAAGCCGATCAGCGCCTCGCGGATGTCCGCCAGGGTGCGCCGGACCTCCGTTTCCTGCTGCTGACGCCGCTGGACGCCTACCGTCATCACGACTCCGCCGAGCATGAATCCGATCAGTGCGATCACGATCGAGATCTCGATCAGCGTGAAGCCACGTATCCGTCGATCAGGGTGTGATGACATGGCTGACTCCGTCGATGTCGAGGATCGCCCGTTCTGGGGTGTCTCGTCGATAGCCGAGATCCGGCCCCCAGGACAACAGCCACCGGCCTACCTGACCTGGCGGTAGAAACCCTCCGAGCGCATTGCCGGCCCCACAGTCTCCGTCGGAGAGCGGCAGGAAGCCGTCCAGAGTTCCTGTCGCGCACACACCGTCCCCGCCGGGGGAGGCAAACTCTGGATAGGCCCCATGCACCCTGCGATAGCCCTCCAGGGTGCGACGCACCTCGAAGATGACTCTTGGAAGCAGAAGGCGGATCCAGTCTTCGATCGTCAGGTACACGATCCGGTCGTTGAAGCCTTCCTGCGGCACGGCTGCGATGAAGGTCGGATCACGGTTGTCGGCGTGGTCATGGGGGGCAAGCGGGTCGAGATAGCTTGCCACTGCGGGCGCGCCGCCCACCCGCGCCTGCGAGCCCGTTACCCCTTCCGGCGCAATCAGGACCACAGCCACGCGCGAAGCCAGCGTGCCTCCACGACCATCGACGACCCGCATCCATGGCGCGGCGGCAGGAACGTCGCGCAGCGCAAGATGAATCTCCGGGTAAGCGCCCGGAGCCACATAGACGAGGTTGCGCGACACGGCCATCCACAGCACTTGACCACTGCCGTCGCGCAGCGCAGTCATCAGCCCGGAATGCGGAAACGGACAGGGATTGGTCTGACCGAGCCAGGGCAGACGGCCGAGCAGTTGCTCCGGGGTCGGTGCCGCGGTCACACAATCACTGTTGCCATCATAGTTGCCGTCGTTTCCCCGGTCGGGATACGGCAGCATCCCCGGGTGCTCGGGATGGCTGACACTCCAGGCGACAAGCGCCTCTCGGGCTTCGGCAAGCGCCACCATCGTCGTCCGCTCCCGGCTCATTCGCGCCTTCTGGAGACTGAAGGCCGAAACGTGCACGCCCCCGACCGCGACCAACAGGAACGCGACGAACGCAACGAGCACGAGCCCGCCCTGGCGGCATGGGGACCGGGATCTCATGGTACTTCCGGAGCGCCAGACCCTGCGCCAACAGCAGGACCATGCGCTCGCTCCAGCACATCGACGATCTTGCCGGTGTAGAGATCGACCGACTGACCGACGCGCACTCCGATCGTGCTGCCGTCCGCCAGACGCATTCGCAATCGCGTACTCCCCTCGAGCACGGCATCAAACGCGCGCTCACCGGTTCGCGGCCCATGCCTCATTCGAGCATTCAGCCAGACCGTCCCCAGGCGCCCCGATCGTGCAACGTACCCATTCACGATCACTGGATCTGACGGCACCGGCGAGTCAGCCGGTCCAGCCGCCTGCGCTTCATCGACCAGATCCGGCCCAAAGACATCACCGGCATGACGCTGGGCCTCGAGTTGCATCCGCTCCTCGGGTGACAGGAACAGTCGCCCAAGGATCATCTCGCCGCATGCCATGTCCGCCTGCACCAGCAGGAGCCACAGCACGAGCAGCCCGGAACGGTCAGCGCGCATCGTGCCCCACCCTTCCAGCATCTTCCGGCGCTCCAATGGCAAGCCAGACCAATCGGCAATGAAGGGCGATGCGGGGGCTCAGCCTCAACATGGCCCCTGATGCCGCAAGTCGTTCCATCGTGCACTGTTGTGGCATCACAAGACCACCGTGGCGCACACGCAGCATCTCGAACAGCGCCATCAGATCACCTTCATGCAGCAGGTCCACATTCAGTTCGATGCCCGTAGCCGTGAGGCTGTACGGCCCCAGATCGTAAAGCGGCGCCAGATCGATGGTACGTCGTGGCGCAAGCTCGTACTGCAGCCGATCGAGTCCCGGCATGAGCCCGAAATCCTGCATCTGCTCGACCCACCCGAGACGATCCTCTCCGGCCAGAAGACCCCGCTCGCCGAGGTTCTCGAAGCGCACGGCATATCCTGAATGGGCTTGCGCCCCTGCTTGTGCGCGAGCCAGCTCATCGCGTGTGCGCGTCACGGCGGCACGCAGCCTGTCAAGCTCATCACTGGCGTCGACCCGCAACGAGTGACTGGCAAACCATCCTCCGCCGGACGCAAATCCCGCGAGCACCAGCACCAGAATGGGGGCGCGCAAGGCAAGAAGCGCAGAAGGCGGTGACGGTTCGCTCATTGCACCACCTCCGGAACATGGCGGATCACGATCGCAAACCGGCCCCGCTCGGCAGGATGGGCGGTGTGCTCGATACGCAGACTCCTCGCTGAGGCGAGTTCCAGGGGCTCTTCGAGACGGAGCACACTGACTCCCGAGCCAGTCGCGAGCAGATCGGCAAACGCTCGCACCGTGCTCACGCTGCGTCGCAGGTCGGCATCCTGCCCGCTCACCCGCGCCTCGATCCTCAGCACGGATTCGACCGGTGCCTCCAGCCCGAACCAAGCTGGCGCTCCGGAGCCATCGGGGGGCGGGCCGGAAAACACGAGGTCGACATCGTTCCCTCCGGATTCCGGAACCCGCGCTCGCCACTCCAGGCGTTTCAGCTCGACCATCGGAAAGCGGTCCAACGCGCGCGCCAGTGCGACGAGCATGCCTTCCACCGAAGGAGCATTGCGTTCGACGCGCTGCTGGATCTCGACGACCGAGCGCATGACCTCGGGTGGCACCCGCGTCTCGGGAATCGCCGCTCGGACGGCCTGCATCTGGGCGTCGAGCGAGGAAACCAGCGCGACGAGCGGAACAGCCTCCTTCTGCAGCAGATCTCGTTCGATCACCTCGCCGGACGCTGCAAGCGTACCAGCCAGGCCGATCATTGCGCCCGCCGCGAACATCGCCCTGCGGGCACGAAGAAGATTCCAGTTGCGCAGATCGCAGGGAGCAAGCGGATAGCCACCTGGCGCGGCCTG
The DNA here is from genome assembly GCA_023383815.1 of Rhodocyclaceae bacterium. Taxonomy (GTDB): domain Bacteria; phylum Pseudomonadota; class Gammaproteobacteria; order Burkholderiales; family Rhodocyclaceae; genus JACOUN01. Next base: position 200,099 of record JAHDYG010000002.1, on the reverse strand, counting down.
TCCGAGCGCATCCAGAAACAGGACGTCTGCGCACGCCACACCCTCGATCGGTCCGAGGCCCGCTGCAGCATAGGCCGACTCCGGTTCGATCAGGGTGTAGCGCAGGGACTCGGACCCAGGCAGTTCGTCGAGCGCGCCAAGCACTGGCGAATCGGCCAGGATCAAGACCTCGAGCAGGGATTCTCGAGCAAGCATCCGGTCGTTCAGCAGATAGCTGCGCACGCGCTCGATCTCGGTTGCCAGCACGCGCGCCTGCACAAGAGGGTCAGGGTCGCGTGCGACCGCGAGGCGACTGAAGCGCAGTTGCCCGTTGTGCAGAAGGATCTGCCGCAAGCCCGACTTCTGCTTGCATACGAGAAGCACGTGGACAGCGTCCGGTGCGAGTCGTCCTGCCACTGACCCGGCCAGGTGCGCTGGGCTGTACAGCCCGCACAATGGCAGCAGATGGCGCGCGGCGGTCTTGAGCCATGGATCCGCCAACTCCGGGCGAATGATCGCGCTGTACAGGACGACGTCGTCGCGACGACCTTCCGCCTCACGACCCAGTACGTCGCAGCGCCGGTATGGCGTGGCGCGGTAGAGCCGCTGAAGATTGCGTGTCACCATCGCAGCGCGCTCCCGCCCTCGAACATGGGGCACTGTCGCGCACTGAAAGTCCTCCTCTGCCAGGTCGGCCATGGCCAGTGCCGGAACGCCGCGATTCGCGTCGGCAAACCGGCCAAAGCGCTCCAGCGCGTCTGGATCATGGACCTGGAACGAGTCCATGAGCACGAGCACGGAACCACGTCGCGCCCAGGCCTCGAGCCCGTCCTCGCGGAGAAGCAACAGGATCCGCTGCGAAGCGCCACGCATGCCCGCCAGCCTCATGGCTGCAACCCGCCAATCGTGTCGTAGAGCGGCCCGAGCACGGCAAGCATCACCATTCCGATCATGGCTCCCAACACGATCGTCATGATCACGGGCAGGACTGCCTGTATGCGATCGATCGCTTCGTGCACTTCCCTCGTGTAGAAATCGCTGACGTTGCCCAAGGCCACGTCGAGCTGACCGGTCGCCTCACCGACGCGGATCATGCGCAACACGAGGGGCGGAAAGAGATCCTCCGACGCAAAGGCATCGCTGATCCGTTCGCCGTTGGAAATCCGCCTCCAGGCGCGTTCGATCCCCTCCTCCATGACGAGATTGCCCATCGCCTTCTCGATCAGACGCAGCCCATCGAGCACCGTGATGCCCGACGCGTACATGAGCGCGAACGCACTCGCAAAGCGCGACAGAAGGAGATTGCGCAGGATCGGCCCGACAAGCCACGCACTGAGCTTGGCACGATCAAGCGCTCGGCGCACCGACCGGCTGGACCGCGCAAGAGCCAGAACTCCGGCCACCGCTACGACCGGCACGCCGGCAATCGGCAAGGAGTAGTCGAGAATGATCCGGGACCCGGCGATCAATGCGCGCGTGTACCACGGAACGACCCCGCCCATCTCGTGGATGAACGGGATCAACTGCGGTACGAGCCAGGTCGCCAGAAAATACGTCACGCCCGTCACCACCAGAGCAACCAGGCCCGGATAGGTCAGGATCCTGCGGCTTTGCGCGATCAGTTCATCCTGCGACTTGAGCGCCTGGGTCAGATGCGCGAACACGGTCGGCAACTGCCCGCTGCATTCACCGGCCCGAACCAGGTTCACGAAGACCTCGTCGAAGAGAGCTGGATGTCTCCCCATCGCCTCGGACAGAACCTTGCCCGACTCGATGCTCTCGATCAGATCTGCCACCACGGTTCGCAGGCGCGGCTGATCCGACGTATCCCGAATGTCCGCCAAACCTTCGAGCAGAGGCACCCCTGCCGCGCTCAGCTGCTGCAACTGAAAACAGAAATGGATCAGATCCCGCCGCGACATCGACTTCCCGCCACGACCGAATGCACCGTCCCCCTGGATGCGAAAGTCGATCAGATCGAGATCCATTCTCGCGAGGCGCAACTCCAGATCCCGCAGATTGGCGGCCTGCAGTCGCCCACGGAGCCGTCTTCCGGTCGCATCGATCGCGCAGTAGCGGAAGTGCGCCATGGGTGCTCAGTTGATCCGGTCACTGAGGTCGACGACACGAACCGCCTCGTCGATCGAGGTCTGCCCTTCCAGCACGCGTCGCACCGCATCGTCGGCGAGCGAGCGAAACCCCTTCGCAAGCGCAGCGTTCCGGAACTCCCGCAGGGTCGCACGGCAGGCAATCAGCTCGTCGAGATCGGCATCGATCTTCAGCAGCTCCATGACTGCAACCCGCCCCCGGTAGCCCTGCAGTCCGCATTCCTCACATCCGGTCGCACGGTGGATGAGCGGCGGCGGCGCCCCTGGCGCAACCGCAAGCAGCCGGCATTCGTGCGCGTCCGCCACATAGGGCTCCCGGCACTTCCCGCAGAGCCGGCGTACGAGCCTCTGAGCGACGATCCCGATGAGGTTCCCGGCCATGATCTCCGCCGACACGCCGATGTCGAGAAGCCTGGGAATCGCGCCGATCGCCGAATTGGCGTGCAGTGTGGAATACACCTGGTGACCCGTCATCGCTGCGCGAAACGCCATCCCGGCGGTATCGGAGTCACGGATCTCTCCGACCAGGATCACGTCCGGGTCCTGACGCATCATCGAGCGGATTCCGCTCGCAAAATCCATCCGCGCAGCCTCGTTGAGCGAACTTTGTCGAATCCTCGGCATCGGGTATTCGACCGGATCCTCGAGCGTCATGATGTTCACGCTCTCGGTGTTGATCTGGTTGAGTATCGAATACAGGGTCGTCGTCTTGCCAGATCCGGTGGGCCCTGTGACAAGAATGATTCCATTCGGGCGTGCAAGCATCCGCCGCAGCTGATGAAGATCGTCCGCGTGCAGATTGAGGCGCTCCAGAGGCACGACACCCCGGTGGCGATCGAGGATGCGAAGTACGAAATTCTCGCCGTGCACGGTGGGTTGGGACGCGACACGGAAATCGATATCCCGCCCGGAGAGCGTGAGCGAGATCCGGCCGTCCTGTGGTGCACGCATCTCTGCGATGTTCATCCCGCTCATGACCTTCAGACGAACCACCATCGGAGTCCAGCACAATTTGTGCAGACTGCGGATCTGGCGCAATACACCGTCGATCCGGTAACGGATGCGCAGGAAGCCCTGCTCGGGCTCGAAGTGGATGTCCGAGGCATCTCGTCGCACAGCGTCCGCGAGCAGCGCATCGATCAGTCGGACCAAGGGGTGGCTGTAGCCATCAAGTCCGGCGTGCAGGCTCCGGTCGTCGATCTCGCCGGTCTCGATCTCATTGAGGATGCCGTCGATCGACAGCTCGAACCCGTACGACTGGTCGATGCAGCGAATGATTTCGGACTCCCCTGCAAGTACGGGCTGAAGCTCGATCTCACGGCCGACCTGCGCACGGACCTGATCGAGTGCAACGATGTTCTTCGGATCGGACATGGCCAGCACGAGGCTGCGCCGTTGCGGGTCATAGGCCAGCGGAAAGGTCCTCAGACGCCGTGCCGTATCCTGGGGTACGAGCTTGAGCGCAGCTTCATCGAAGACCGACCGCGAGAGATCCACGCTCTGCTCGGACAGGTTTTCCCCGAGCGCCTCATTCATCGTCGCTTCGGTACAGAACCCCAGTCGGAGCAGAAGTCTTCCCAGGCGCTCTCCAGAGCGCCTTTGCTCGACCAGTGCGATCCGCAGCTGATCCGAACTGATGACGCCTTTTGCGATCAGGAACTCCCCGAGCAGCTGGCGCGATCGGTCAGCGCTCATTCCCGCCTCCCTTTCTCTCCAAAGCCGCGATCCGGCCCTCGGCTTGGTCGATCGCAAACCCTGCCGGATGATGTGCAGCGCGATCGACAGCCTTCCGGTAGTACTCCCGTGCAGCATGGCGCTGACCGAGATGCTCGAGGCTCACCGCGAGATTGAACAGGTAGTCGGGGTTGTCAGGAGCGCGCAGAACCGCTTCATACCACGCTTGCTGAGCATCGGGCCAGCGCCGCTGGCTCGCATGCAGGTTTCCGATCTGGAAATGCGCATCGCCGCGCTCTGGCTCCTCTCTTGCCATCCTGCGCAGGCTTGCCTCATCGACCAGCCCCTCGGCCGATGCGATCGTCCGCGGCACGTTCAGCGCAGCGATCTCTCCCGGATCGTGCTCCTGCAGGGCGTCACTTGCGAGCGGGTACATTCCTTCGCGCCGGTTCAACGCCTCACCGGGCTGAGGCAGGTAGCGCCGATAGTGCGCGAAGTCGCCATCCAGTCCTGCGTGCCGGATCACCACCGGGCGCAGGAAGACGACGAGTTCCGATTTGCGCACCTGGTCGCTGCGATGTGAGAACAGGTTGCCAACGAGCGGCACGCGTGCCGCACCGGGCAAACCCGACGTCCGGTTTCGGACATCGTCCTGCATGAGCCCGCCGAGCACGACCGTCTGCCCGCTGGGAATGCGCAGGATGGACTCCATCTCGCGGACCTGGATCTCCGGAATCAGGTTCTCGACGCCGTCCTGCATGCCCAGCAGCTTGACGATCGGATCGGACCGGTATCCGATGACCCGCGACACGGACGGGCGAACGTTGAGCGAAACCACTTCGCCAGCGCTGATCTGCGGTGTAACGGACATCACAAGGCCGACGGGTGCCGTGCGAATCGCACTCGAATATTCGGTCCGGGCCGGCGTGGTCGCAGTACCTGGGATGAAATTGCTCTCGATCTCGAAGTACACGAGTTCGTCGACAACCTTGAGCACCGCGCTCTGATTGTTGAGGACCATCAGGCGTGGACTCGACAGCACGCGCGTGTCGCCGAACTTGCTCAACGCCCGGACGGTCGCCGAGATCGAACCGATCGCACTGTCCCAGATCACCCCCTTGAACCGGAACGCGGGTGGAACAGCCAGATCGCTCCCGAGCAGATCCTGGTGAATGGTCGTGTTTCCGCGCTGGGATTCACCAAACTGCCCCCAGTCGACGCCAGCCTGGTAGTCATCATTGAGTTCGATCTCGACGATCGTCGCCTCGATCAGGACCTGCCGCTGAGCGCTGTCGAGAACGTCGTCTAGAAAGAGCCGCACCTCCTGGTGCTGGCGTGCCGTCGCGCGCACGCTCACGAGCCCGGTCTCGCGGTGGATGATCACCCCGGACGGATCCTCCGCACCCCCCGCGAGAAGGGCGGACAGATGCGCCGCAAGCGCATCCCAGAACTCATTCGTCGAGGCCTGGTCGATGTCGAACGCGGATTCGCTGGACTCCGCACCAGCCCCGGCCCCACCGACGACGGTTCCGGTCGATCCGACGGTGGATCGCACCCTCATGCGTCCCGAAGTGACCCGTCGAATGTTGACGTAGTCGACCCGGTAGTGGCGCAAATGCGGTGAATCAGGACGCACCGCGACGTGCTTTCCGGACCACTCGTAGCTCAGCCGGGCCTGACGGGCAATTCGTTCGAGCAGGGTCGCGAGCGTCTGATCCATCGCATTGAGGCTGATCTCGCCTTCAATGCCCGGATCGAGATCGGCTTCGACGCGTGCATCGCGGAACAGCGCAAACAGGAGGTCACGGACCGGAACCCGATGTACGACCACGCTATAGGTTTCCTCGGGCTCCACCGGCTTCGGTCGCGCAGGCTCCAGGCTTCGCTGCACGGGCTGCGGTGGCACCCCGGAGACCGGCTCAGGCGCCACCAGATGGGCCGCCGAACCTTCGAGCGGCAGGGTTCCACAACCCGCAAGCGTTGCCAGAAGAACCGTCATCACCGCCACACGAAACAGCAAGCCACGCTACCTCACAAGTACATACGCATATGCGTTCGGGATTGCGTTTTAACATCCTTTTCTCATTGTTGCAACTCTCGCTCGGCGTATGCCTCGTACCATCCGGTTCTTTCAGAAACCGCTGCAGACCCTTGCGCACTGCATCCCGGACTCCTTCTCCGGAGTCAGTTTGCGCTAGAATCACGGACTCGCCCGGCGCCTGCATTCGCGCCCCGCTCGACCACTTCCTTGCTGGAGACTCCGACCATGTCCATGGCTGACCGTGACGGCTTTATCTGGTACGACGGCAAGCTCGTCCCGTGGCGCGACGCGACCACACACGTGCTCACCCATTCGCTTCACTATGGCGTCGCCGTTTTCGAAGGCGTCCGCGCCTACAACACGGCCCGTGGAACGGCGATCTTCCGTCTGGCGGAGCACACCCAGCGCCTGATCAATTCGGGAAAGATCTACATGATGGATATTCCCTACTCGCGCGAGGTGCTCATGGAAGCGCAGCGCGAGGTCGTGCGCGCGAACAAGCTCGAATCGTGCTACCTGCGTCCGATCGCGTTCTATGGCTCGGAGAAGATGGGAATCTCGACGCGCGGCCTGGCGGTGCACGTTGCGGTCGCAGCCTGGCCGTGGGGCGCCTACCTCGGCGAGGAAGGGCTGGAGAAGGGGATTCGGGTCAAGACCTCGTCTTATGCCCGCCATCACGTCAATGTCACCATGCCGCGCGCGAAGGTTTCGAGCACCTACGCAAACTCGATCCTGGCGAACCTCGAGGTCACCCGCGAGGGCTACGACGAAGCCCTGCTCCTCGACACCCAGGGATTCGTCGCCGAAGGCGCCGGCGAGAACCTCTTCGTCATCAAGGACGGCAGGATCTATGAACCCGAGATCGCCTCCGCCCTGACCGGCATCACGCGCGACTCGGTGATCCGCGTCGCACGCGAGTTCGGCCTCGAAGTCCAGGCCAAGCGCCTGACCCGTGACGATCTCTACATCGCCGATGAGGCCTTCTTCACCGGGACCGCAGCCGAAGTCACGCCGATCCGCGAGCTCGACAACCGAGTGATCGGAGAAGGCAAGCGCGGCCCGATCACCGCGCAGATCCAGGCGCGCTTCTTTGACATCGTGAACGGCCGCGCCCCCGAATACGAACAGTGGCTTTCCTACGTCTGACCCCTCGATCGCGCCCTCCGGAGCTCTTTCATCATGGCTGAAGTCGACAACGCCCCCCGCAGCATCCCCGTGACCGCCGCGGACATCCCTCTTGCCTGCCCGCGGCCTGACGCTCCGCTGTGGGCACGCCACCCCCGCGTCTATCTGGACGTGCTGAGCGAAGGCGAAGCGAACTGTCCCTATTGCGGCACGCACTACGTGCTGACCGGAGAGCGCCCGAAGGGGCATCACTGAGTACTCGTGAGCCGGTTCCCGTTTCACGCCCCGACCGGCTCCCGACAACGACTTCGACCGACGGACCCCCAGTTGAAGAAGCCGATCTACAGCTCCGCCGCGGACGTCGAGGCCGCGTTCTATGACGCGCTGTCCCGTTCCGATTTCGATGCAATGATGAGCGTCTGGGCGGAGGACGAAGAGGTGGTCTGCATCCACCCGGATACCCCGCGCCAGGTCGGGCTTCCTGCCGTCCGGGAGTCCTGGCGTCAGCTGTTCACCAGCGGCGTGCGGCTGGTCGTGCAAACTTCGCATTCGGTCGTTCACGCCAGCGTCCTGCTCACGGTCCACTCGGTCGTCGAGCACATCGCCGTCGAGGGAGACGACCGCCTGCATCCACCGATCAACGCAACCAACGTCTATGTACGCGGGCCGCTCGGCTGGCGCATGGTGCTGCACCAGGCTTCGACAAGCCCTGAACCGATTCCGCCGGCCGGTCACTCCAGTTCACACGTCATTCACTGATTCTCTTTTTTTCCCCTTCAGAATGAGCGCATCGCCCTCCCAAACCCACCCGGCAAGCACGGCTCCTTACCAGGCTCCCGCGCAGGAGATCTTCAAGGCCTACGACATTCGCGGCATCGTCGACAAGACCCTGACCCCAGCGGCCGTACGCGCGATCGGGCACGCCCTCGGCTCCGAAGCACGGGACCGGGGAGTCCGGGAAGTCGCGGTGGGGCGCGACGGACGGCTGTCCGGGCCCGCCCTGCTCGACGCGCTCTCGGAGGGACTGCGCGCTGCAGGAATCAACGTCGTAGACGTCGGCTGTGTGCCGACGCCGCTCACCTATTTTGCCGCGCACCACCTTGGCACGGGCTCCTGTGTAAGCGTGACCGGCAGCCACAATCCACCGGACTACAACGGCCTCAAGATGGTCCTTGCCGGTCAGACCCTGTACGGTCCGATGATCCTGGACCTGCGCCGCCGCCTCGCCGAGAACGACCTGCACCACGGTGCGGGCATATCCCGGAAGGGCGACGTCGTAGAGGCCTACCTCGACCGGATCGTTTCCGATGTGCGGCTCGCCCGCCCGATGAAGATCGTCATCGACTGCGGCAACGGCGTGGCAGGCGCTGTCGCACCGGCGCTTCTGAAGCGGCTCGGCTGCGAACTGACCGAACTGTACTGCGAGGTCGACGGCCGCTTTCCGAACCATCACCCGGATCCATCGAAACCGGAAAACCTCGAAGACCTGATCCGCACGGTGCGGCAAGCAGGGGCCGAACTCGGTCTTGCCTTCGATGGCGACGGCGACCGGCTCGGCGTCGTCACGCGCGACGGCCACATCATCTACCCCGACCGGCAACTGATGCTGTTTGCAGCCGACGTACTGAGCCGTGTGCCGGGCGGCGAAATCATCTACGACGTCAAGTGCACCCGCAATCTTGCAGGCTGGATCCGCGACCACGGCGGACGTCCGACGATGTGGAACACAGGGCACGCACTCGTCAAGGCCAAGCTCAGGGAGACCGGTGCGCCGCTCGCCGGTGAGATGAGCGGCCACGTCTTCTTCAAGGAGCGCTGGTACGGCTTCGACGACGGACTCTACACGGCCGCGCGCCTGCTGGAGATCCTGTCGCGCGGAAGCGACCCGAGTGCGGCGCTCGACCGGCTGCCCGATGCACTCAGCACGCCGGAGCTGAATCTGCGCATGAACGAGGGTGAGCCCTTCGAATTCGTCGAGCGCCTGCGCGCCCACGCGAATTTTTCAGACGCATCGGAGATCGTGAAGATCGACGGCGTGCGCGTAGAGTATGCGGACGGCTTCGGCCTTGCGCGCGCCTCGAACACCACACCCGTGGTGGTCCTGCGCTTCGAGGCCGATACCCAGGAAGCGCTCGAGCGCATCCAGTCGGCCTTCAGAAAGGAAATCGACTCGATCTGGCCCGGCCTCGCACTGCCTTTCTGAACCGGTACGCGAACCTCCCACTCAGGTCGTCGCTGTGGTTCGCTGGCGCACCATGCCCAGGAGACGGGCATGCGTGCTGTCGCGCTCGAGCGGATCGGCTTCAATCAATTCCCTGAGCGCGTGGTCAGGCAGCTTCTGACATTTCCGACGGTCGATTCGTACAGGAACCGGGCGCCATCCGGAGAGCAGCATCCATTGCCAGAGATCATCCGGAATCGGCTGCGTCACGACCATCTTGACCTGCCCGCGGATGATGGCCCCGCCCGGCGAAGGAGCTGGCCCCATTGGCGGCGCCTTGCGCTTCTTCTGTATCGAGAAAATCCGGCGAACGAGATCCTTCATGGTGCAACACCCCGATATTGCATTCAAGACAGCCCGCAGGCTACTCCAAATGCATGCATCGCTTCAAGTCCGGAAGCGTCGGCCGGTACCCGGAACGTGCAACCGGAATCGTCCCGGAAGGCCTCAGCGCCCGTCCAGCAGCAAACGGATATCGGCGGCCAGGTTCTCCGCACCTTCGGCATGTCGCGCGTACAGGCGCAAACGCCCCAGCGGGTCGAAAAGGTAGGTCCCGGCCGAGTGGTCGATCGTATAGTTCATCCCGCTCGTATCCCCACTCTTGCGGTAGAACACGCGAAACTCCTTTGCCACTTCTGCCGTCTGCATTGCGTCGCCGCGCAAACCCAGAAACGCCGGATGAAAGGCCGGAACGTAATGCGCCAGCAACGGCTCCGTATCCCGCTCGGGATCCACGGTCACGAACAACACCTGCACCCGTTGAGCGTCCGGGCCGAGCAGATTCATGACCGTGGCCATGGTCGACAGGCTGGTCGGACAGACATCCGGGCACTGCGTGAAGCCGAAGAAGAGCGTCACCACCTTGCCGCGAAAATCTTCAAGCCTCCGCGGCCGCCCTTCGTGGTCGGTCAGTGCGAGACGTTTGCCGTAGTCGGCCCCGGTGATGTCCGTCGAATGAAAACGGGGCGCATCCGCCCCAGTGCACGCGCCCAGAAACAGCGCCACCAGCAGCACCAGTACGAACCGAGTGCCGGCCCCGGTGCGTTCAGTACGCTGCATAGTGATCCACGAGCAGGGCGGCAAACAGCGCGAACAGATAGGCGATCGAGTAGCGGAAGGTCCGTCGCGCCTGAGCGTCCGAATAGCACCGGTAAAGCATCCACGCATGGCGCAGGAAGCCCGCCCCCAGCACGATGGCCGCCACGAGATAGATCCATCCACTCATCCGGCTTGCAAAGGGAAGCAGGGTGACGCCGATCAGCAGACAGGTGTAGAGCAGGATCGAAAGGCGGGTATGCTCCGAGCCGTGTGTCACGGGCAGCATCGGAAGGCCGGCGCGCGCATAATCCTCACTCCGGTACAACGCGAGCGCCCAGAAGTGGGGTGGCGTCCAGACGAAGATGATCAGGAAGAGCAGCAAAGCGTCCGAACTCACTTCGCCAGTCGCCGCTGCCCACCCCAGCACTGGCGGCATTGCGCCGGAAGCCCCGCCGATCACGATGTTCTGCGAAGTCCGCGGCTTGAGGAAGACGGTATAGATGATCGCGTACCCGACGAAAGTCGCCAGCGTCAGCCACATCGTGAGCGGATTCACCCACAGATACAGGATCAAGAGCCCAGCACCGCCGAGCAAGCCTGCGAAGATCAGCGTCTCGGCCCCGGCCACCTCTCCGCTTGGCAGCGGACGAGCCCGTGTGCGCGCCATGTGGGCGTCGATGCGCGCTTCGATCAGACAGTTCATCGCTGCCGCCGCTCCGGCAACGAACGCGATCCCGATCGTTGCCGCAATGACGATCCACGGCTCGGGAAAACCTCCGGGTACCGCGAGGAACATCCCGATCACCGCGCAAAACACGATCAGCGTGTTCACGCGCGGCTTGGTCAGGGTGTAGAACGCCCTCAAGCGCCGCCCGGCAGTCCACCCTTCGGAAGCCGGCATCCCCTTGCTCTGTACACTCACTGCTGCAACCTCATTCCTGCAAGCTCTTCGCTGCAAACGCTGCAGCAAAACCTCATCGATTCATCGAACCAGCGCAACGGCGCACCGACCGTGCGGTGCAACAGATTACCCCACTCCCGAAAACTTCAGCAAACGCTTCAGATCCCCGATCATCTGTCCCACATCGGGGTGCTCCGGAAAGCGCATCATCACGTACCCACGCGGATCGACCAGGTACAGATACGCGGCCTGCCCGGCGCCCGGCATCACCGCGAGCCAGTCCGGATCGGCCACCGCCACCGTAAGCCTGTCCTCGGCACGCAACAGACCTTCCTCCGGTGTACCGCCATCGGTCACGAGCCACAGCCGTTCCACACGATGCCGATCCTTGCCCTGGGCGACACGCGCCTGACGCATCGCGTAGAGCGCCTTCCCGCATGCATCGGCGCATGCGGAAGAGCCCACATACACGAGGGTCCAGCGCCCACCCAGCGCCTCACGTTCCAGCTCACCCGCTTCGAGCAAGCGCGCCAGCCGGGCCTCGGGCAGCACGACCGGCGCAATCAGCTCTCCATAGTTGACCGTCTGCGACGGCTTCCAGAAGAAATAGGCCAGATAGGAGAGCGCGGCCGGCAGCAGGCAGACGACCGCCAGTGCAAGCAAGGTCCGGCGCGCCTCAGCCCGCACGGTTCGACCTCCTGCGCAGCAGGGCGCCGAGCACGAGCACGAACGCGAGCCCGGAGAGGGCGTACCACTGGAACGCGTAGCCAAGGTGGCGCTCAACGCCATCGGCCGGGCGCATCAAGACGCGGACCAGACCGTCGTCCGGCCCTGAGGTCTGCTGAACCATCCACTCGCCCACCGCAAGGCCGGACCACGCGCGATAGGCTGCGAGATCGACGTACTGCCACAAACGCCCCTGTCCGGCGGACTCGGCAAGTGTGAACGGGCGCACCTCAGGCAGGCGGACGAATCCCTCGACGGTAACGGAGCCTCCGGTCACGGCCACATCGGGAAGCCGGTCGCGGTACGCGCCAGCAGCCACCCAGCCGCGATTGACGAGAATCAGGCCCGAACCGTCGGAGAGCTTCAAGGGCGTCAGCACGTGATAACCGACCCTGCCCTCCTGCACGCGGTTGTCGAGATAGACCGACGCCTCGGCGAGCCACACGCCCTCGAGCCGGACGGCATGCCACGGCGGCGCCGGATCTCCAGCAGCGAAACTGCGTGCTGGCGCGTGCATGCCGGCGTCGAAGGCTTGCGCGAGTGCGCGCTTGTCGTCGGCCCGCCCAAGCTGCCAGTTACCGAGCAGCACGAAAATTACGATGACTGCCACCGCGGCCAGAAGCACCAACACACTTCCGGCGGAACTCGTGCGCACATTCCGGTCGAACGTCGGCGAGGCCGGGTCGTCCGACTCCATTTCATCCGGGACCGCTGACATGCGCTGGATCGTCATCCTCTTTCTGCTCCTGATCGTCGCCAGTCTCGGCTCGGCCCTGTTCTATCTCGTACGCGATCGCGGCACCGGAACCCGCACCGTGAAGGCGCTCAGCCTGCGGGTCGCGCTCTCGGCCGCACTGTTCGTTCTGCTCGTTGCGGGCTACGCGGCCGGATGGATCGATGGCCGGCTCTAGAGCACGGACCGTTGCACTGGCACCCGCATTCCGGCTACAGCCAATAGACGACGACGAACAGGATCAGCCATACGACATCGACGAAATGCCAGTACCAGGCCGTCGCCTCGAAGGCAAAGTGGTGATCCGGCCTGAAGTGTCCCGCCTGAACCCTGAAGAACATCACCGTCAGCATGATCGCCCCGATCGTCACGTGCAGACCATGAAAGCCCGTCAGCATGAAGAAGGTCGAACCGTAGATGCCGGTGGTCAGGCGCAGGTTCAGATCCGCATAGGCATGGAAGTATTCATAGATCTGGAAGCCGAGAAAGGTCAGTCCGAGGAGGATCGTCATCAGCAGCCCGTTGCGCAGCTGATCACGCCGCCCCTTGATCAGGCCGTGATGTGCCCACGTCAGCGTCGCCCCGGAAGTCAGAAGGATCAGCGTATTCAAGGCCGGAATGCCCCAGGCGCCCATCGGCGTGAAGGTCTCCGCCGCCGTCGGCCCGGCCGTCGGCCAGTTTCCGGTGAATCCCTGCCACAGCAGCGCCTCGTTGTCACCGCTCGCAAGCCAAGGCACGCTCAGCACACGGATGTAGAACAGTGCGCCGAAGAAGGCCGCGAAGAACATCACCTCCGAGAAGATGAACCAGCCCATCGACCAACGGAACGATGCATCCACCCGTTTTCCATACTTGCCGCCTTCGGACTCGCGCACGACCTGCCCGAACCAGCCGAACAGCATGTAGATCAGGACCGCAATGCCGAGAAAGAACACGATCGGGCCGGGTCCAACCTCGTTCAGCCACATTACCGCACCGGCACCGAACAGCAGCAGCGCGATCGAGCCGAAGATCGGGTACTTGGACGGTTCCGGTACGAAGTACTTGTCCAGCGAAGGATTCATCGTCTTACCCCCTGTGAGCGCCAGATTCTGTTGTCGTTCTGCCCGTGATCGATTCCGGTTCGCAGCTCAGTCCACCACCGCGTGCACTACGAGCAGCAGACCCAGCACGAAGAGCACGCCCCCGAGCAGTCCCGCGAGGATGACGGCCTTCGGATCGAGCGAGGCCGCATCGAGTCGATGATCGCGACCGCGTCGCACGCCGAAAAACGCCCACAGCACGGCTTTGATCGTGGCAAGAAACCCCGCACGCCCAGAATCCCTGGCACTCGGATCGTCTTCTTCTTCGCGCATGCGCCTCAGGACCCATGTCCGCTCTCCACGCCGGGCGCGCGCGCACGCCGCCCTTCGACCTCGAAGAAAGTGTAGGAAAGCGTGATCGTCTTCACGTCGGCCGGAAGATCCGGGTCGACGACGAAAGCCACCGGCATCGTCCGCCGCTCACCCGCTTCGAGGGTCTGCTGGGCGAAGCAGAAGCACTCCATCTTGCGAAAATACTGCGCCGCCTGCGGCGGCCCGTAGCTTGGAACTGCCTGCCCGGTCATCGGTTCGCGGCGCGTGTTCGCGACTTCATAGACGACGGTTGCAAGCTCGCCCGGATGCACGCGCAAGGCCCCTTGCAGCGGACGGAAATCCCAGGCCCCGTCATGCGAGTTGGCATCGAACTCGACCGTGATCAGCCTGGCGGCATCCACCTGGGTGTTGGCCACCCGATCGGGCTGGACGATGCGGTTGATGCCCGTCACCTCGCAGATCTTCTCGTAGAACGGCACGAGCAGAAAGCCGAAGCCGAACATCACCAGCGACCCAACGATCAGGCGGCCGAGCAGCCGGCGATTCTCGCGGGCAATCTCACTCATTGTCCGAACACCTGATAGCGGATCAGGATGAAGAGGTAGAAGGCCAGCGCAACCGCTGCGAGCAGAAGCCCGGTACGGACGTTGCGGACCCGGGTGCGGCGTTGGTCGATCATGCCTTGTTCCTCCAGCGCTCCGGCCACGCCTCAGCGCACGACCGGTGCCTCCTCGAAAGTGTGGTGGGGCGCCGGCGAGGGCACCGTCCACTCCAGCCCGTCCGCGTTCTCCCATGCACGCGCAGCGGCAGGTTGCCCCTCCCCGCGTGCTGCCTTGACGATCACCCACAGAAAGATGAGCTGGCTCAGACCAAAGCCGAAGGCCCCCACCGTGGCAATCGCGTTGAAATCGGCAAACTGCAGCGCGTAGTCCGGAACCCGCCGCGGCATGCCGGCCAGGCCCAGGAAATGCAACGGGAAGAAGGTGATGTTGAAGGAAACCATCGAACACCAGAAATGCAGCTTGCCGATGCGTTCATCCGGCATCCGCCCGGTCCACTTCGGCAGCCAGTAGTAGGCGCCGCCGAAGAGCGCGAACAGGCTTCCGGCCACCATCACATAGTGGAAATGCGCGACGACGTAATAGGTATCGTGGATCTGGATATCGATCGGTGCGATCGCGCAGATCAGGCCGGTGAAGCCCCCCATCGTGAACACGAAGATGAAGCCGGTCGCCCACAGCATCGGCGACTCGAAGCTCATCGAACCACGCCACATCGTCGCGACCCAGTTGAAGACCTTCACCCCGGTCGGCACGGCGATCAGCATCGTCGCGTACATGAAGAAGAGCTGCCCGGTAACCGGCATGCCGGTGGTGAACATGTGGTGGGCCCAGACGATGAAGGACAGCACCGCAATCGACGCCGTCGCGTACACCATCGAGGCATAGCCGAAGAGCGGCTTTCTCGCGAAGGTCGGGATGATCTGGCTGATGATGCCGAAGGCCGGCAGGATCAGGATATACACCTCGGGGTGACCGAAGAACCAGAAGACGTGCTGATACAGCACCGGATCGCCGCCGCCCGCAGCATTGAAGAAGCTCGTGCCGAAGTGGCGGTCGGTGAGGAGCATCGTCACTGCGCCGGCCAGCACCGGCATCACCGCGATCAGCAGGTAGGCCGTGATGAGCCAGGTCCAGCAAAACAGCGGCAGCTTCATCATCGTCATGCCTGGTGCGCGCATGTTGAGGATCGTGACGACGATGTTGATCGCCCCCATGATGGAACTGACCCCCATGATGTGGATCGCGAAGATCGCCATGTCCATGCCCATGCCCATCTGGATCGACAGCGGCGGATACAGCGTCCAGCCCGCACCGGTTGCACCACCGGGCACGAAGAACGAACCGATCAGCAGGATCGCCGCCGGCGGCAGCAGCCAGAAACTCCAGTTGTTCATGCGCGCGAAGGCCATGTCGCTCGCACCGATCATCAGCGGAATCTGCCAGTTCGCGAAACCGACGAAGGCCGGCATGATCGCGCCGAACACCATCACCAGCCCATGCAGACTCGTGAGCTGGTTGAAGAACTCCGGCGCCACGACCTGCAGCCCCGGCTGAAACAGCTCTGCCCGGATCGCCAGCGCCATCACCCCTCCCGCGAGGAACATGATGAAGCTGAAGATCAGGTACATCGTGCCGATGTCCTTGTGATTGGTGGTCGTGATCCACCGCATCAGTCCGCTCGGACCGTGAGGATGATCGTGCGACTGATCGGGAATTACCGCCGCCATGCTGCGTCCTCCGTGATACCGGCCGGGTCATGCCAACCGGAATTCATTGCTCCCGCCGACCGGTTGGGCCGTGCGCTCATCGCGCACGCCCCGCCGCCACCTCGGCCGGCGCCACATGGTCCCCGACGTTGTTGCCCCACGCATTGCGCAGGTAGGTCGTGACCGCCGCAATCTCCAGATCCGACAACTGCCCACCGAACGCCGCCATCGCGGTTCCCGCTCGACCCTTGAGAACCGTGTCGACCAGCGGCTCATGCTCGCCAAGCACGACCGCCGAACCGTCGAGCGCCGGAAACACCGGCTGGATGCCTTTGCCGTCGGGCTGATGGCAGGCGGCACAGTTGGTTGCATAGACCTTGCTGCCACGCTCGGCCAGTTCTCCGGGCGTCCACTCGCGTGCAGCCTCTGCCGCCAGCTCTGCCCGTGCGGCGAGCTGCTTCTCGGCCCAGGCGCTGTATTCGGACGCGGACAGCACATGCACCTCGATCGGCATGAACGCATGATCGCGCCCGCAAAGCTCCGCACACACGCCACGGAAGACCCCCTCCTGCTCGGCCCGGAACCAGGTGTCGCGGATGAAGCCCGGAATGGCATCCTGCTTCACGCCAAAGGCCGGCACCCACCACGCATGGATTACGTCATTGGCCGTGGTCAGCAAGCGCACCTTGCGCCCGACCGGCACAACCAGAGGATTGTCGACTTCCAGCAGATAGTGCTCGCCCTTGTCGGCCTTGCCCTCGATCTGCTCGCGCGGGGTCGACATGTTCGAGACGATGCGGATGCCTTCGCCCTCGCCCTGCAGGTAGTCGTAGCCCCAGCGCCATTGAAAGCCGGTGACCTTGATCGTCAGTTCTGCCTCGGAGGTGTCCTTCATGTTGAGGATCGTTCGGGTTGCCGGATAGGCCATGCCGACCAGGATCAGGAACGGAATGATCGTCCAGACGATCTCGACCACTGTATTCTCGTGAAACTTCGCCGCGACGGCACCACGCGACTTGCGGTGATGGAACACCGCCCAGAACATCACCCCGAAGACCACCACGAAGATGACAAGGCAGATCAGCAGCATCAGCGTGTGCAGATCGTAGATCTGCCCCGCGACCTCAGAGACCGGCTGCTGGAAGTTGTATCTGCTCTGGGCGCTCGAAGCCTGCGCCGCCGCCAGCGCAATCGCAAGAACCGCCCATCGCGCGCAAGAACTCATGTCCGGACCCCTGTGTGAACCCAATCTGGCAAGAAACCCAACATCAGCCACCATCCCTGTAGAACCGCGTAGATATGCGCATTCCGGCCGATCTGCAACGATGATGCCATAGCAAAAACAGCGCTCGCAAGATGATTTTTTGACATTTATCAAATTCGTGCGGCGCACTATATGGTAAGCGGTTTAATTCCTCTTTGGCAGGACGAACTCCGCGAACAGGCCTGACAGATTTTGCTGCACCGCAACATCCGTCAGGCCAACCCCCGACGATCGATCCACGGCATCCGCATGGGTCCGGCCCATGGAGGGCGCGCCCCGATTGCGCACCCTGCTTGCCGATCGATCCGGATTGACTGATACTCCAATCAGCGATAACCGGAACCGGAGTGAATCACTATGTACGTCGAACAGATCATGACGAAGGAAGTCCTGACGGTGACCACCGACACCCGTCTGGCTCAGCTGGCCGAACTGATGCGGCTCAAGAAGGTACGCCATGTGCCGGTCGTCGACGCCAAGGGTCGCCTGGCCGGCATCGTTTCGAACCGCGATGTGCAGCGCGCGCAGCCGTCGATGATCACGACGCTCGACCGCGGCGAAGTCAACTACCTGCTCGACAAGGTCACGGCCGGCGACATCATGCACAAGAAGGTCGTCACCTGCTCACCCCGGACCCTGGTCGAGGAAGCCGGCCGCATGATGCGGCCCAACAAGATCGGCTGCCTGCCGGTGCTCGACGGAGAATCGCTGGTGGGTATCGTCACCAGCGTCGATCTGCTGGATTTCTTCCTCGACGTCACCGGCTGCTGGATCGACAGCGCCACGCGCATCACTGTGCACCTGCCCGATCGTGCGGGCCAGCTCGCCGCCTTGCTGACTGCCGTGAACAGCCACGGCGGCTACATCGTTGCCGTGGTTTCACCGCGCACGCCCGATGGCGCTGGCGGGCGCACCGCCGTGATCCGCTTCGAGGCCCCCAACCCCTCCGAGGTTGTGGCCAGCCTGCGTGAAGCCGGCTACGAGGTCACGGTCGACACCAGCCCGGCCGCATCCGCGTGAGCGCCTGGAGCTGCCCGCACGATCTGGACGGCATCTGCCAGCGCGTGCGCGGCGCCACCTGCTCGCCCGGCATGCGCGGCTGCGAGCTCGAAGGCAAGGTCCGTTTTGCAAACGAAGAGCTGAACCAGCCTCGCAAACCAGTCAAGGCCGCTCCGCCGCCCGCGCCCGACCGGCGAGCGGGCTCCGGAAAGGAAGTGCCGCGCAGGCGCCTGCCGTTCTGATGAACGACATCCGCTCCATCCTTGAGCGGAGTCAACGTCCACCGCCTCCAATGGCGCTACCTTGACCCTGACGATGCATGCATCCGGAGGGCGCCATGGAAGTCATCCGCAAGAATGCTCAGTCCTGCGAAGGAGCCTTTCTCACAGACTACGCGCAGGACTGCGCAGCCTTCTCATGGTCGCAGGCCCGAACCTGGATGGATGGGCTCCCGGAAGGCAATGGCCTCAACATCGCGCATGAAGCCGTCGATCGCCACGCAACCGGCCCAGCGGCCGAACGCACCGCGATCCGCTGGCTCGGCCGCGACGAAGGCGTTTCGCGCGAACTGTCCTACCGCGATCTGGCGGCGCTGAGCGCCCGGTTTGCGAATATGCTCGATCGCCTCGGCGTGCGCGCCGGCGAAGGCGTGTTCGTGCTGTGCGGGCGGATCCCCGAACTTTATGTCGCCGTACTCGGCGCCCTCAAGACGCGCTGCGTGGTGACGCCGCTGTTCTCGGCCTTCGGGCCGGAACCGATCGCCACCCGCATCTCGATCGGCGCCGGCCGGGTGCTCGTCACGACAACGACCCTGTACCGGCGCAAGGTCGCGCCGGTGCGGGCACAACTCCCGTCACTCGAACACGTACTCGTCGTGCGCGACGACGATCTCGACGAGCTACCCGAAGGCACCACCGAACTCGCACCGCTGCTCGCCGCCGCAGCCGACACCTACCCGATCGCACCCACCGCCCCCTCCGACCCCGCCCTGCTCCACTTCACCAGCGGCACCACCGGAAAACCCAAGGGCGCCCTGCACGTGCATGAGGCCATCGTTGCACACCATGCGACGGCCCGCTTCGCGCTCGACCTGCGACCGGGCGACCGGTTCTGGTGCACGGCCGATCCGGGTTGGGTCACCGGAACCTCTTACGGCATCCTCGCCCCGCTCTCGATCGGTGCAACGCTGATCGTCGACGAAGCGGATTTCGACGCCGAGCGCTGGTACGACATCCTCGCGCGCGAGGCGGTAGAGGTCTGGTACACGGCGCCGACCGCAGTGCGCATGATGATGAAGGGCGGTACGGCCGGCGCCCGCGCCCGCAACTACCCGGCGCTGCGCTTCATCGCCAGCGTTGGCGAACCGCTCAACCCGCAGGCGGTGCGCTGGGGGCTTGACGCCTTCGGCCTGCCGATCCACGACAACTGGTGGCAGACCGAGACCGGCGGCATCATGATCGCCAACTTCGCGGCAATGGACATCCGCCCCGGTTCGATGGGACGCCCGCTGCCCGGTATCGAGGCTGCCATCGTGCGGCGCCGGGCAGATGGCGGGGTCGACCCCGTCGCCACGGCCGACACCGAAGGCGAGCTTGCGCTGCGCGTCGGCTGGCCCTCGATGTTCCGCACCTACCTGCACGAGGAAGAACGCTATCGCAAGTGCTTCTCCGATGACTGGTACCTCTCGGGCGACCTCGCGCGCCAGGACGCCGACGGCTATTTCTGGTTCGTCGGACGCGCCGACGACGTCATCAAGTCAGCCGGCCATCTGATCGGCCCGTTCGAGGTCGAATCGGCGCTGATGGAGCATGCCGCCGTCGCCGAAGCCGGCGTGATCGGCAAGCCCGACGATGTCGTCGGCGAGGTCGTCAAGGCCTTCGTCGCGCTCAAGCCCGGCTTCGCACCCGACGAGGCACTGCGCCGCGAACTGCTGGGCTTTGCGCGCAAGAAGCTCGGACCCGCCGTGGCGCCGAAGGAAATCGACTTCCAGCCTTCGCTGCCGAAGACGCGCAGCGGCAAGATCATGCGCCGCCTGCTCAATGCGCGCGAACTCGGTCTGCCCGAAGGCGACACCTCGACCCTGGAGGCCCTGTGATGGCGACGCCGGACTGCAAGCCCTCCTCTGCCTGCCCTGAGTTTGCGCACGCGGCGGATGCGCGCGCACTGCTGTGGCAGATGGTGCGCATCCGCCGCTTCGAGGAAAAGTGCGCCGAACTCTACAGCGCTGGCAAGATCCGCGGATTCCTGCACCTCTATGTCGGAGAGGAAGCGATCGCGGCCGGCGCGGTGCCCGAACTGCGTGCTGGTGACGCGATCCTCGCGACCTACCGCGAGCACGGCCACGCGCTGGCACGCGGCGTGGATGCCGGCGCGATCATGGC
The DNA here is from genome assembly GCA_023383815.1 of Rhodocyclaceae bacterium. Lineage (GTDB taxonomy): Bacteria > Pseudomonadota > Gammaproteobacteria > Burkholderiales > Rhodocyclaceae > JACOUN01. The sequence continues at coordinate 179,285 of JAHDYG010000002.1, read as the reverse complement.
CGAGATGTACGGCAAGCAGGAAGGCTGCAGCCGCGGGCGGGGTGGTTCGATGCATCTGTTCGATTCGACACGGCGCTTTTTCGGCGGCAATGCGATCGTCGCCGGCGCGTTGCCGCTGGCGGTCGGTTTCGCACTCGCCGACCGCATGCGCGGGCGCGACGCGGTGACTGCGTGCTTCTTCGGCGAAGGGGCGATGGCCGAAGGCGAGTTCCACGAAGCGGCCAACCTCGCCGCACTGTGGAAGCTGCCGGTGCTGTTCTTGTGCGAGAACAACCTCTATGCGATGGGCACCGCGCTCACCCGCTCGCAGGCGCAGACCGACCTCGCCGCCCGGGCGCGGATCTACCGCATGTGCGGCGGCTCGGTCGACGGCATGGACGTGCTCGCGGTCCGCCACGCGATGCGCGAGGCCGTCGCCCATGTGCGGGCCGGCAACGGGCCTGCCTTCCTTGAGTTCCGCACCTACCGCTTCCGCGCCCATTCGATGTTCGATCCCGAGCTCTACCGTGAGCGCGGCGAGGTCGAGCGCTGGAAGGAACATTGCCCGATCGAGCGCTTCCAGGGCCGGGCCATCGCAGCCGGTGTACTCGACGAAGGCGAACTCGGCCGCATCGAGAGCGAGGTTGCAGCCGAGATCGCGGCTGCCGTCGCCTTTGCCGAGGCCGGCACCTGGGAACCGGTCGAGGATCTCGAGCGCGACATCTACGCCCGCGCGCCCGGCATGGCGCCTGCCGACCATCCGCTGGAGTCGCGATCATGAAGAAGCACGCAGCCAAGGCAGCATCCGGAACGATCCGCCTCGCCTGGCGCGACGCGCTGCGCCTGGGCCTGCGCGAAGCGCTGCTGCGCGACGAGCGCGTCTTCCTGATGGGCGAGGACGTGGGGCGCTACGGCGGCACCTACGCGGTGAGCAAGGGGCTGCTCGAAGAATTCGGCGAGGCCCGTATCCGGGACACCCCACTGTCCGAATCGGCCTTCGTCGGCGCCGGCATCGGCGCGGCGCTCAACGGCATGCGCCCGATCGTCGAGATCATGACCGTGAACTTCAGCCTCCTCGCGCTCGACCAGATCATGAACAACGCTGCGACGCTGCGCCACATGTCGGGCGGACAGCTCAACATTCCCCTCGTGATCCGCATGACCACCGGCGGCGGACGCCAGCTCGCGGCCCAGCATTCGCACAGCCTCGAAGGCTGGTATGCGCACATTCCGGGGCTGCGCATCCTGGCGCCGGCCACTCATGAGGACGCTCGCGGCATGCTGTGGAGCGCGCTGGAGGATCCCGACCCGGTACTGATCTTCGAGCACGCGCTGCTCCTCGGGATGGAAGGCGAGATCGGCGCCGAATTCCGCGCCGTCGACATCGACCATGCAGCGCTGCGCCGCGAAGGGCGCGACGTCAGCCTGATCACCTACGGCGGCATGCTGCACAAGTGCCTGCAGGCCGCCGAACGGCTGGCCGAGTCAGGCATCTCGGCCGACGTGCTCGACCTGCGCACGCTGCGTCCGCTCGACGACTCGGCCATCGTTGCCTCGGTGAGCAAGACCCGTCGCGCCGTGATCGTCGACGAAGGCTGGCGCAGCGGCAGCCTCGCCGCCGAGATCATGGCGCGCATCGTCGAGCAGGTTTTCTACGAACTCGACGCCCCGCCCGCCCGCGTATGCAGCCGCGAGGTCCCGGTGCCCTACGCGAAGCACCTCGAGGATGCCGCGGTTCCGCAGGTCGAAGACATCGTCGCCACGGTGCATCAGGTGCTCGCATGATCGAGTTCACGATGCCCTCGCTCGGTGCCGACATGGAAAGCGGCACCTTCGTCGAGTGGCTGGTCAAGCCCGGCGATGCGGTCCGGCGCGGCCAGGTGGTCTGCGTGATCGAGACGCAGAAGGGCGCGGTCGAAGTCGAGATCTGGGACGAAGGCGTCGTCGAGCGCCTGGTCGCGCGCCCGGGTGACGAACTGCCGGTGGGCGCCGTGATGGCGGTGTTGCGCGGCGCGGCCGAGCCCGCCGGACGCGCGGACAAGCCCTCCCCTCCCGCGGCTGAGCGCACACCCAGGGCATCACGACCGGCAAAGCCGCAAGGCGGCCCGCCGACAACGCCAGCCATGCCCGCAGCCGGACGCCCGCGCATCTCTCCGGCCGCACGCCGCCGCGCCGTGGAACTGGGCATCGACCCAGCCACCCTCGTGCCCTCGCAACCCGGAGCGCCACTTCAGCTTGCCGACGTCGAGCGCGCCGCAGCGCATCCCGTCGCCGCGAGCACCACACGCGTAGCCCCCAGCACGAGTGCCGAGGCGCGCAAACAGGCGATGCGCGAGGCGATCGCCGCGGCGATGTCGCGCTCGAACCGCGACATTCCACACTACTATCTCGGCACCACCCTGCGCCTGGACGCCGCGCTCGACTGGCTCGAAGCCCACAATGCGACGCGGCCGCTCGCCGAGCGCGCACTCCTTGCCGCGCTCCAGCTGCGCGCCGTCGCACTCGCGCTGCGCGATGTGCCGGCGCTCAACGGCTGGTACTCGGAGGGCGCCTTCCTGCAGGCGCCCGACGTCCGGATCGCGGTCGCTACGAGCCTGCGCGGCGGCGGGCTCGTCACCCCTGCCCTGCGCGACGTTGACCAACTGAGCCTGCCGGATCTATCCGGGCGTCTGCGCGACCTGCTGACGCGGGCACGCGGAGGACAGCTGCGCAGCTCCGAACTGAGCGACGCGACGATCACGGTCACCAACCTCGGCGAACTCGGCATGGAATCGGTGTTCGGGGTGATCTACCCGCCCCAGGTCGCGCTGGTCGGCTTCGGTCGAGTTGTAGAGCGCCCCTGGGTTGCCGACGGTGCGCTGGTGGTCGCGCGCACCGTGCACGCGAGTCTAGCGGCCGACCACCGCGCGACCGACGGCGCGGTTGGCGCACGCTTTCTCACCCGACTCGCCGAATATCTGGAACAACCGGAGACGCTATGGAAACCGGAAAGCTGAACCCCGGTGCGCTGCGCAAGATCCTCTTCGACTGCATCGCCAGCGTCGCGCCTGAGGCTGACTTCGAGGCCCTGCGCACCGATCGGCCGTGGCGCGAGGAACTCGAGATCGACTCGTTCGACTTCCAGAACATCCTCATCGCGGTCAGCAAACGGCTCGGCATCGAGGTGCCGGAAAGCGACTACCGCAAACTCGCCACGCTCGACACCTTCGTCCGCTACCTCGCCGAACGCATGGGTGCCGCAGGCTGAACCATCCCGCTGCGCTAGCGCCCCTGTCCCATGGCCATCGGGTTGAACGGCAGGTCGTTGACCTTCAGCTCGCCGGCCTTGAATGCAATACGCGAACGGAGCAATCCTTCCTCGCGCACGACGTACCCCTGCCCAATGAGCGCATCGAGCTGGGCGTCGAACTGTCGCTTGCGCTGCTGCACCAGGGCATCGGGAAGATCGGGATCCGTCCTGAGCGCACTGAGCTGCAGCTCCTCGACGAGCGCAAGCGGTAGCGAGAACTCGCCATAGGCATCGAGCTTGAACAGCAGCGCGAACGGATTGCCGACATCCTCCGGGCGCAGGTCGTCGAACTTCGCACGGGCCGCGATCCGCGCATTGCCGTGCGCCGAGCGGAAACTGATGCGATCGAGCCGAAGTTCAGGATTGTGCGCGAGCAGGGTCATCGCCGGCTCGGCAAGCGGCGCCAGCAGGACTGACGGATCGTGCGCCGCAGCGGCCTGCACCTGCGGGTCGGCGTACTGCTCGACGAGCTGGCGGTGCATGCGCGCGGCGGTGCGTGCGTGGATGCGCGACAGCGACACGTCGTAGTGCGCGGGCCCGTAGTCCGTATCCCCGATGCGCAGCACGCGCGCGCCAAGCCGCGCTGCCAGATCGATGTAGTCGCCCTGCAGTGGATAGTCGATGTCGTATTCCAGTTGCTCGACACGCACCGTCTGCAAGGCCTCAGGGGCCATCGCGCTGCCCGTGTCCGCCTCCATTGGCAGCACGCTGGCTTCGAGCTGCGCGAGCGCAAGGCGCATGGAGCCGGCGTAGAAAAGAGGCTCGTCCTCGAATGTGCGCTGCAGGTCGGCCGATGCCTTCGCACCCGACCACTTCAGCACTTCCTCGCCCTGGCGCAGTTCGAAGTAGGGGGCATCGAAGCGCAGCGAATAGCGCTCGAGAAGGTTCGAGAAATTGAGCACCAGGTTCGCACCGCCCCAGGAGAGCTGTTCGGGCTCACCGCCATCGGCTCCGGTCGCGGTGTACGTGAAGGCCGGGATCGAAGCCGTCGCCACCCCTCCGCCATCGAAGCCGAACGCGATCTGCATGCGCAGCGGAGGTTTGTCGCCGATCACGCGGGCGATCTCGCGCCGCATCTCCTCGTCGAGCACGATCTCTATGTCCGCCGTTCCGGCACCCGGGCTGGAGCCTCCCGGCAGCGGCCCGTGACGGATCGCCGAACGCAGGGTCACACGCGGCGGCGCACCGGAAGCGCGACCTTGCCCATCGGTGACCGCATCAAACCACTCCTCCGAGAGCTCGAACGTCGCGCTTGCACTGGAACTGAACACCCCGCGCTGATACGCCTGGTCGACGAGCCTGAGGTAAGGAATGCCGGCAAGCTGTTCATACTGCTGACCGTAGCCGGCCTCGATCTGCCCGCCGAGCCACCAGGCCGAGGCCGGGTAGGCGATTGCGGCGCTCGCCGCAAGGATCGCGCTGGTTTTTTTCATGCTGTTCTCGTGATCATCCATTCTTGTCAAACCGCCCGTCCAGAGGGCGATGGGCTCCGGACCTGCAGCCTTGCAGCGCGATCCGGGACCGAAATGATAGATGGAAACCGCGCGCGGCAACAGCGTTGCCATTCATGCATCGCCATGCCCGCCCCGGCATTCGCACAGACCCGATCCACGCACAGCCATTGCCGAGTCCCTGTTGCGATGGCCTAATGCGCGCCTGTACCCGGAGCCTGACATGCACGTAACGAACACCAACGACCGCAGCGCAAGCGCCGCACGAACCGGCCTGGTGTTCGCCCTCCTGGGCGCGCTCGGCTTCTCGTTCAAGGCGATCCTGGTCAAGCTCGCCTACCGCCACGGCGTCGACGCCGAGACCCTGCTCGCCCTGCGCATGGCGTTCTCCCTGCCCTTCTTTGCCGTGATGGGAGTTCTCGCCGGACGCCGCGCCAGCACGGCGATGATTCCTGGCGACTGGCTCTGGATGCTCGGGCTCGGCTTCTTCGGCTACTACCTCGCAAGCTACCTCGACTTTCTCGGGCTGCACTACATCAGCGCCGGCCTCGAACGGCTGATCCTCTTCCTCTACCCGACGATCGTGATCGTGCTGTCGGCGCTTTTTTTCGGCAAGCGCATCACCCGGCGCACCGTGCTCGCGCTGTGCCTGTGCTACCTCGGAATCGGCTTCGCGGTCGGACACGATCTGCAGGTCGTCGGCGCCGCACGCGACGTCACCGTCGGAAGCCTGCTCGTCTTCGGCAGCGCGGTAGCCTACGCGCTCTATCTGATCGGCAACGGTCGCGTCGTCGAACGGCTCGGTTCGATGCGCGTCACCGCCTTCGCCACCTCGATTGCGTGCTTCCTGTGCATCGGCCAGTTCCTGCTGCTGCGCCCGCTCGACGCCCTGATCCAGCCCTGGCAGGTGTACGGCCTTGCGCTCGCAATGGCGCTCTTCTCAACCGTCGCCCCGGTCTGGCTCGTCTCCGAAGCGATCCGCCGCCTCGGCGCCGGACCGGTCTCGATGACCGGCTCGCTCGGCCCCGTCCTGACCATAGGCCTGGGCTGGCTGCTGCTCGACGAATCGATCGGGCCCGCCCAACTTGCCGGCGCCGCCCTCGTCATCTTCGGCATCGCCATCGTCGCCCGCCGCCCCTGACACTTTGCGCAGAAAGAGTTTCTACGAAGCTTGTTTGACTTTCCGACATGGAGTCGCTATAGTTTCGTTCTCCAGACGCGGGGTGGAGCAGTCTGGCAGCTCGTCGGGCTCATAACCCGAAGGTCGCAGGTTCAAATCCTGCCCCCGCAACCAAACATTAAGCTTTAAAGCCAATCATTTTGCGATGGTTGGCTTTTTTGCTTTGGGTACGGCACTTCATGCTGAGCCCATCACATAACCGGATGCTCGTGCCAGTCAGCTGGCTTCCGGGAAGCACGACTACGCCGTCGCTCACGTAACCCCCACGCTTCATCTGACACTGAATGGGGCGTCCATGTACGCCCCGGGTTTCCTGGACACCCTTTTGCCTCAGAATGCGGCGTTGCGGAGGTGTTGATGGAAACGAAGAGCGCGCAGCAGCGCTTCACTGAAGCGTTCAAGATCGAGGCGGTCACGCAGGTAACCGAATGAGGCCATCGGGTCGCAGAAGGGCCCGTGGTGCGCGGATCATGGCCCGGAGCTCCGGGCATTCACACGATGCGGGCGACCACCTTGGCCGCGATTTCGAAGCCGTAAGGTGAGCCGGGCGGGAGAACGACGATGAGTACGGAAGTGGCGCAACGGAAACTGCGTGGGGTCAACCTCGGAAGCTGGCTGCTGCTCGAGAAATGGATGGTACCAAGCCTGTTCGAGGGTCTGCGCGCGACCGACGAGACGAGCTGGTGCGTCGAACTCGGTGCGGCGGCCAGCGAACGTTTGCACCGGCACTGGAACCACTTCATCACGCGCGAGGACTTCGCCTGGATCGCAGAACGCGGCCTCAACGCAGTGCGAATTCCGGTCGGACACTGGATCTTCGGCCCCGGCTACCCCTACCACCCGAGCTACGGCGAGAGCCGGTACCCGTTCGTGACCGGCGGCATCGACGTGCTCGACCGGGCAATGGACTGGGCGGCCGGGTTCGGGCTGCGGGTGATGCTCGACCTGCATGCGGCACCAGGCTGCCAGAACGGATTCGACAATGGCGGCATCAAGGATGTGTGCGAGTGGCACACGCAGGCCGAGTATTTCGATCATTCGGTGGAGGTGCTCGGGCGCCTGGCCGAGCGCTACCGCGCGCATCCGGCGCTCGAAGCGATCGAAGTCCTCAACGAGCCGCGCTGGGACGTGCCGACCGACTATCTCGAACGCTACTACCAGGCCGCCTATGCGCGTATCCGCCGCCACTGCCCGCCCGAGCGGGTCGCGGTGGTGTTCCACGACGGCTTCCGCTCCTGGCGCGAGTTCGCCGGCTTGCTGCAGCAGCCGCAGTGGCACAACGTGCTGTTCGACTACCACCGCTACCAGTGCTTCGGGCGCGAGGACATCGACCGCGACATCTTCCAGCACATCGTCAAGGCGAGCGGCGAATGGCGCGAGGAGGCCGACGCGATCAACGCCGGACTGGGCCATCCCGCGATCTGCGGCGAGTGGAGCCTGGGGCTGGATCTGAAGGTCGTCTCGCTGTGGGCCGAAGGCCCCTACAACCACGCCCTGGAGCACATGGACGAATTCCAGCAGGACGTTGCGCAGCGCGGCTATGCCGCCGCCCAGATCCTCGCCTTCGAGAAACTGCGCGGCTGGTTCTTCTGGAGCTACCGCACCGAGACGACACCGGCCTGGTGCCTGCGCGAATGCGTCGCGCGCGGCTGGCTGCCGTCACGCTTCGGCTGAGGTCGGGCTCGCCCTCCCCCCCGCCTGCGCGCCGGGCGGACGCCCGAGCACGACACGACGGTCGTAGAATCGGAACAGCCCGTCGTGCAGGCTGATCGTGAGCAGCGTGGTGTTGGGCAGTTCATGGTGCAGCATCTCCATCGCGCACGCCTCGTCCTTCGCCTCGAAGGCATCGGTCGCCTCGTCGATGAATACCCAGCGGGGTTGCTGCAGGAAGATCCGGGCAAGCCCGAGGCGCTGGCGCGCGCGCAGGGGCAGCGTCCGCCCCCAGTCTTCGCTCGCATCCAGGCGCGGCGCGAGCCACGCGATCCCGGCGCATTCGAGCGCGCGGTGCAGGCTGGCGTCGCTGTACTGCGCGGCATCCTGCGGATAGCTCAGCACCTCGCGCAGGCTCCCATGGTGCAGGAACGGGTTCTGTGGCAGAAACACGAGGTCGCGCCCCTCCGGCAAGCGGATCTCGCCCCGGCCCCACGGCCACAGCCCGGCCACGGCCTTGAAGAGGCTCGCGGCGGCAGCCGCATCACCGGTGATCACGACGCGCTCGCCACGGCGCACCCGCAGATCGAAATCCTGGAGCAGGATCTGGCCGGCCGGCGTGCAAAGCGTCAGCGCCCGGATGTCGAGCTCCGGTCGCTGCGAGGCGACGACGTGCACGCGTTCGCCCTCCCCGCAGTCGCGCACATCGCCCGCGCCCTTGGGCGCCGCCTCGTGCCCTTCAGTGCCCGGTTCAAGGTCCGCGCCACCGCGCACATCCCCGACCGCCAACGCCTCCAGATCCCGATACAGGGACACGATGCGCTCGATCGAGGCGCGGCAGCGTGCCAGCTCGCCCAGGTTGTCCACCGGCCACGAGAGCGCCGAGGTCAGGCGCTGGAACGCCTGCGCTGCCTGCATCAGCACCCCCAGCGTCATGATGCCGAGCATGTACTGCGGGGCCGCGATCAGGATCGGGAACACCGGCAGCAAGGTACCATATCCGGTCGAGAACGAGACAATCCCCAGATAGGCGAGCGTCTGACGGTTCCACCCCCGGCCGACGTCGGCGAACAGACGCTCGGCGTTGTGCCGTTCGACGGCCTCTCCGTGCATCAGCGCGACCGCTTCGGAATGCTCGCGCGCCCGCGCCAGTCCGAAGCGCAGGTTCGCCTCGACCGACTGCAACCGGTTGGTGGCGCGGATCAGCGGGCGCCCGAGCAACAGCCCCAGCACGGTCCCTGCCCCAGCGTAGAGAAAGGCCATCCACACCAGATAGCCGGGCACCTCGAACGCAACGCCCGGCAGGACCACGGAACCGGAAACCGAGAGCAGGATGTCGACGAAACTGCCCAGGATCAGGATTGAATACAGCAGTGAATGCGCGAGTGCGACCGCGACCTCGGTCGCGATGCGGATGTCCTCTGCAATGCGCCCGTCCGGATTGTCGTGTTCGCCAGCAATAAGCTGCAGCCGGTAGTGGTGCGCCTGCGAAAGCCAGCGATCGAGCAGCATGCCGGTCATCCAGGCGCGCCAGTCGAGCTGCACCCAGCGCTTGACGTGCAGGTGAAGCGCCGTGACGCCCATCGTCAGCGCAAAGATCAGCACGAAGACGAAAACGAGGCGCACCAGGTCGTCGCGGGCACGTGCTTCGAGGGCGTCGAAGAGATCGCGATGCCAGTAGCTCACCCAGATCGCGAGCAGCACCTGGGCGACGGTGAGGAGCACGAGCAGCGCAACGGCGCCACGCACCTTCCACTTGCGGCTGCAGTGCCAGTACGCGCGCGCCAATGCGGCAAACTGCCGGCCGGGTCCGGGCGCAGCGGCAGGAAGGTCGGCCTGCGCCACGCTCATTGCGACTCCTGGACGAGCTGGAGCGCCGCGCGGGCGGCGCCGATGAGTCCGAGCTGCTCGTCGAGCACGACGGAAAGCGGAATGGCCTCGAGCAGATCCCGCATCGGCGGCTTGTCTCGGAAGGCCGCGAGCACCGAAGGCTGGCGCAGGAAGGGCAGGATCCGCGGAGCAATCCCGCCGCTCAGGTACACCCCGCCACGCGCAAGCGCGGTCAGTGCGAGATTGCCGGCTGCCGATGCCAGCAGGCGCGCAAAAAGGTCGACCGCCTCGCTCGCATGTCGCTCGCCGGCCCGTGCGGCGGCACCGATCGCGGGTGCCTCCGGGGAAGCCGGCGCCGGCTCGTCCGGGAGCCCGGCAACGAAGCGATAGATGCACTCCAGCCCGCGCCCCGACAGCAGGTCTTCCAGGGCGACCCGCCCGGTGCGCGGGAGCAGGTACTGCAGCAGGGCGATCTGCTGCGCGTCACGCGGCGCAAAATCGGCATGCCCGCCCTCGCTCGGCAACACGCGCAGTTCGCCGCGATCCTCTGCAAGCAGCACCATGCCAAGGCCGGTCCCGGCACCGATCAGCGCCCGCACGCCCGTCGCGTTCGGCGCACCGGGCTGCAAGGTGTGCAGGTCGCGCGCGTGCAACTCCGGCAGGCCCAGCGCCTGCGCATGGAAATCGTTGATCAGCCGTAGCGAACGCAGTCCGAGGCGTGCGGCGAGTTCGATCGCGTCCACGGTCCAGGGCAGATTCGTCAGGCGCACGCGTTCGCCATCGAGCGGCCCGGCCAGCGCCAGGCAGGCCACCTGCGGCCGCGCGCCAGCACGCAGGAAGTGCTGCAACAGCGCCTCGGCATCCGCGAAGTCGCGGCTCGCCATCACCTCACGCCGCAGCGCCGTCCAGCGTGCGCCGGCAGCATCGCACTCGGCGAGCAGCATGCGCGCCTGCGACCCGCCGATATCCGCCGCCACAAAGATCATCGCCCGCCCCCCGCCATCTCGCAGTCCGCGATTCACGCGCCGGACGCATGCGAGCATTCTGCCCATTTCCATGCCTGCGTGGCGAGCGCTCACTGTCCGCAAGGGCGCTGGCGCCGCTGCCGCGACCGTGGCAAAGTGTGCACCGATCTCCTCCTCTTGCACGGCAGGGCCTTTGCGATGTTCTACGGCATCACCGACCTCACGACCTTCATCCTCGGCACGATCTTCATCGTCCTGCTGCCGGGACCGAACTCGCTGTACGTGATGGCGGTTTCGTCGCGCTGGGGCGTCGGCGCCGGCTATCGCGGCGCATGCGGCATCTTCGTCGGTGATGCGGTGCTGATGGTGCTCGCGGCAACCGGCACGGCCTCGCTGCTGCGCGCGACCCCGGAACTCTTCATGGTCATCAAGTACGCCGGTGCGGCCTATCTGGCATGGATCGGGGTCGGCCTGCTGCGCTCGGCCGTGGCCGGCTGGCGCGATCGCACAAACGGCCAGGCACAGACTGCGCAGGACGTCCGGCCCATCGCGGAACCGGCGCCGCGCACCTTCCGCACCGCGCTCGTGATCAGCCTGATGAACCCGAAGGCGATCCTCTTTTTCGTCTCCTTCTTCATCCAGTTCGTTGATCCGGCCTACGCCCACCCGGGCCTGTCGTTCCTGATCCTCGGCGCCATCGTGCAAGTCTGCAGCGCGCTCTACCTGTCGGCCCTGATCTTCGGCGGCGCTTATCTCGCGGCCCAGTTCCGCCGCCGCAGACGCCTCGCGGCAGGTGCCGTCGGCGGCGTCGGCGGACTTTTCATCGGCTTCAGCGCGAAGCTCGCGACCGCCACGCTGAGCTGATGCTGGCGCTGGTGCATCTGGTCAACGACGGACCGGTGACGCCCCCCCTGCGCATCCCCGTACCGGGCAGCACTGGTGCGGAACAGGCCTGAACCCATGGCGCGCACCCCGATCACGATTCCCGAAGCCGAGGTCGAGATCACGGCGATCCGGGCGCAGGGCGCGGGCGGCCAGAACGTCAACAAGGTCTCGAACGCCGCTCACCTGCGCTTCGACATCCACGCCTCATCCCTGCCTGCGGAGGTCCGCGCACGCCTGCTCGCGCTCGACGATCACCGGATCAGCAAGGACGGGGTCGTCATCATCAAGGCCCAGAAATTCCGCAGTCTGGAGAAGAACCGCTGTGAAGCGCTGCGGCGCCTCGAAGACCTGGTGGCGAAGGCGGCCGAGCCCCTGAAGGAGCGCCGTCCAACCCGGCCGACCCAGGCCTCGGTCAAACGCCGCCTCGAAGCCAAGGCCCGCCATGCCCGGCTCAAGGCGAGTCGCGGCCGGCCCGAAGCGTAGCCACAGCACGCCGCTGCCATGATCGATCCGGCCTATCCGGGCCTCTTTGCCGCAGCCTTCGGCGCTGCGACACTCCTGCCGATGCAGTCTGAGGCGCTCCTCGTGGGCCTGCTGATCCTCGGCGAGCATCCGGTCCCGACCCTGCTCGCGGTCGCCACGATCGGCAACGTGCTCGGTTCGGTCGTGAACTGGCTCTTTGGGCGCGGAATCGAACGCTGGCGCCACAAGCGCTGGTTTCCGGTTTCCGGAGAAAAGCTCCAGCGCGCACAGAACCGCTACCACCGCTGGGGGCGGTGGTCTTTGCTGCTGTCGTGGATGCCGGTGATCGGCGACCCGCTGACGGTAGTCGCTGGCCTGATGCGCGAGCCGCTGTGGAGCTTCGTGCTGCTCGTCTTCATCGCAAAAGCCGGGCGTTATCTGGCCCTGACGACAGTGACGCTCGGGGTGCTGGGCTGAGCGAACGATCGCTCACTCGCAGCGCAGATCAGAAAATGGTGCCGACAGTCTGACTCGAACAGACGACCTACCGCTTACAAGGCGGTTGCTCTACCAACTGAGCTATGCCGGCGCGCGGCGGATTATAGCGCAAGCGAGGCAGCAGTTCGGGCCGCTCGGGATGGATGGCCGAGATGGTCGGGTGGGTATACAGGAAGCCGTCAGCGCAAGGGCTGCGGAAGGCGCTGCACGTCGTCGCGCAGAGAGGCCGCCGCGCGTTCCATCAAGGCCAGACGGCGCTGCAGCAAGGTCGTCATGTTCCAGTCGGCCGGCCAGCCGGGGTCGGCCGTAGGCAGGACGGCCGACGATTGCGTCGCTTCCGGCCGCACGATCGCCGGATTCCGGATCTCGAGGCAATCGCGGACGTAGGCGAGCGCCTTGTCGAGACCCGGCGCAGCGGCATCGGCGTCAAATTCACCCGCGCGCTCCTTCAAGATGAAGCGCACCGCGACGAGTTGCACCGCAAGGCGGTAGCCGTCGGCAACGAGCGCCTGCAGTTCCACAAGCCCTGAACGCGCGCTCTTCGGCTCGCGTGCCATGGCCTGCTGTGCCAGCGACAGGTTTGCGATCGCCTCGAAGAGGGCCTTGCGCGCGAGGCGGTAGCGGAGCTCGTCGGGGGTGCGCACGAGCACCAGCCGCGCGTACTCGTGGGCCGTTTCGCGCAACGTGCGAACCAGGCCCGGCACGCTGCGGTATTCCCAGCTTGGCCACAGGTAACTGAACACAAAGGCGATTCCCGCTCCGATCGCGGTATCGATGAGCCGTTCGACGACCAGGAATTCGCTCGACTGGACATAGCTCAGATGCAGCAGCGCGAGCAGGCAGGCGGCGATCGAGGTGGTCCGATAGTTGAGCGTGACGAAGGTGTGGGCGACCGTCACGCAGCCGAACAGCAGTGCGACCACCACCGCCGGCGGCGGATCGAGCGCCAGCACCGCGGCAGCTGCCAGACAACCGATCAGGTTGCCCATCAGGCGGTCGCCGTAGCGTTGGCGCATCGCGGCAAAGCTGGAGCGCATGATCACGACGATGGTCAGCAGGATCCAGTACCCGTGCGCGCCCTGCGGCATGAAGCTCGCGACCGCCGCGCCACAGGCAAGCGCCAGCGTCGAGCGCACCGCGTGGCGCAGGACTGGAGACTGCAGCCCGAACGCCGCACGCAGTCGCGCCAGGGTGTAACTGGGCGGACTCACGAAAGCCGACGGGTCGTCGACCACCGGATCGCGCTCGGGCAGCTCAGCCGAAGGTTCGAGCAGTGCGTGCAGGCGCGCGCTCTGCTGCGCGGCGCGACGCAGCTTGTACACCGTTCCCTTCAGCGCCTCGTGCGCTTCGCGTTCAGCGCCGCGAGCCAGCCGGGCTTCGGGCGCACGCGCGATCTCGTGCTCGAGTGCGAAGAGTTCGGCCTGATAGCGTACCCGAACCGCGGGCTGCCGATGGCGCAGCACCGCAATCGCGATCGCCTCCAGATCGACGCCGAACTTCGCCGCAAGGTCGTGCAGCAGTGCCAGTGTGTCGCTGCCGGCGTACTGACGACGCAGCAGTTCGAGGTCGGTCTGCCCCGACAGCAGGGTCTCGTACAGGTCTACGGCTTCCTTCAACAGCGCGACAAAGCGCCAGTCCTCTCCAGAACGCAGCGCCTCGAAGACCAGATCACGCGCGCCCTGCTGCTTCTCGGACACTCGCCCCTGCTGCGCGACGAGCGCGGCACAGCAAGCATCCAGCGGCGCATCCTCGCGAAAGTAGTCGGCCGAGACACGCGCGAACGTGGCCAGCTCGAACAGGCTCTCAGCCAGCGCCTGGCGCCGCAGCCGCCGACGCAGGCCCCAACCCGCCACAAGCGCGTAAACCGCGTACGCCAGCGCACCTGCGATAAACAGCAGCCCCTGTGCCGCCGGTTCGAGCAGCCCGGCTGCGGGCGAACCGAGGACCAGCACCATTGCCAGCAGCAAGGAAAAACTGAGCGGCATCGCCCGCTTGCCAAACCCGGTCAGCATGGCGGCGACGAAACCGATCAGCAGCACCGCCGCCCCCTGATGGTGAGCCAGCGGATGCGCGAACGCGATCAGCAGGGTGACCAGGGCACCGCCGAACGCGGCGGCCAGGAGATCGATACCCTTGTGGCGCAGCGAGGCCGGCAGGTCCACGAGGCTCGCACACAGCACTCCGGTGCTCAGGGCCATCGCCGTCGCGGCATCGGCCCACCAATGGGCGAGCAGGCCGAGGCCGATGACGCCGATCGCAGCGATCAGGCCACTGAGAAAGTGCTGGCCATGTACGAGCCGCTTGAGTGACAGGGAAAAATGCATCGACCCGAAGCGCCTTCTCTGGTCCGAGCGCTCCTTACTGCGAAACGGGCCGCCGGACCACCTTCAGGATGCCGTGATCGATCGCCGAGACTTCCACGGTTTCCCCTTTCGCGACCGGATCCTCGCAGCTCGCGCTGTAACTGCCATCCCCGACCCGCACGCGCCCGCGCCCGGCCGAGAAATCATCGAGCGCGACGAAGCGGCGTCCGACGAGCGCCAGGAGCTCCTGGTTCAGCTCCGGCTCGCCGGGTCTGGGCGCCCCCTTGCGCTGGATGACGAAACCGAGTCCGGTCGAGGCGATCATCGCAACGGCGAAGAGCAGCATCTGCCCGGAAACCCCAAGGTCGGGCAGCAGCCAGAGCGCCAGCCCGACCACAATCGCACCGAGGCCGATCCACAGCAGATACACGCCCGGCGCGGCAATCTCCAGCCCCGCGAGCACGACCCCTGCGATGACCCAGTACCAGGGGGAGACGAAGAGCGACTCGAACATCGAAAACGCCTCCTGCGAGAATCGGCGGCCTGCGCGCAGTGCCTCAGGCGCGCGGGGGCGCGGCCTGGCGGACCAGTTCAGTGATGCCGGCCACGGCACCGGTGATGCCGCCTGCCTCGAGCGGCATCAGCACGAGCTTGCTGTTGTCGGCCGCGCCGATCTCCTTCAGGGCCTCGACGTACTTGGTGCCGAGAAAGTACTGGATCGCCTGGATGTTGCCGGCGGCGATTGCCTGCGACACCATCTGCGTCGCCTTCGCTTCAGCCAGTGCCTCGCGCTCGCGCGCTTCGGCATTCAGGAACGCCGCCTGGCGGTCGCCTTCGGCGCGCAGGATCGCCGCCTGCTTCTCGCCCTCGGCCTGCAGGATCTCGGCCTCACGACGGCCGTTGGCCTCGGTGACCTGGGCACGGCGGCGCCGCTCGGCGGTCATCTGCAGGTTCATCGCGTCCTGCAGTTCGGCCGACATCTTGAGATCTCGGATCTCGATGCGGATGATCTTGATGCCCCACGGGTTGGTCGCCTCGTCGACAACCCCCATCAGGATCTCGTTGATCTTCTGCCGGTTCGACAGGGTATCGTCGAGGTCCATCGCACCGATCACCGAGCGCAGGTTCGTCGTCGTGAGATTGACGATCGCCTCTTCGAGATTGCGCACCTGGTAGGCCGCCCGCGCCGCGTCGTCGATGCGGAAGAACACGACCCCATCGGCCACGACCGCCGCGTTGTCCTTGGTGATGACGGTCTGGGCCGGCACGTCGAGCACCTGCTCCATGACCGTCAGCTTGCGCCCGATGCGGTCGACGAAAGGCACGATCAGGCGCAAGCCGGATTCAAGCGTGCGGGTGTAGCGGCCGAAGCGCTCGACCGTCCACTTCTCGCCCTGAGGCACGGTCTTGACCCCGGCGACCACGAGCGCGACGGCCACCAGCACGACGACCGCAGCAAAGATCGAGAACGCTTCCATGACTCATTTCTCCCGTTCAGAAGCCCGGGCGGGGATCGCCCGCGCGCCGGCTGGATAACACGAAGGGATAAAGCCTATCACACCCGGATCCCCGGCTCGGTGCCCGGAACGAGAATGCTGCGGTCGACTTCGGCGATGTCGGTGCGGCCACAGAAGGCCATGCTGAGATCGAGTTCGCGTTGCAGGATCTCCAGGCAGCGCGTCACGCCGGCCTCGCCGAGCGCTCCCAGACCGTACAAGAAGGGGCGCCCGATCAATGTTCCGCGCGCCCCGAGGGCGACCGCCTTGAGCACATCCTGCCCACTCGTGATGCCGCCGTCCATCCACACCTCGATGCGGTCACCAACCGCCTCGACGATGGCTGGCAGGGCCGCGATCGAAGAAACCGCACCGTCGAGCTGGCGGCCACCGTGGTTCGACACGATGAGCGCATCGGCGCCACTGTCGGCCGCACGGCGCGCATCCTCGACGTCGAGGATGCCCTTGAGGATGAGCGGGCCGCCCCAGCACTTCTTGATCCACTCGACATCATCCCAGGACAGGGTCGGGTCGAACTGTTCCGCCGTCCAGGTCGCGAGCGAGGCCATGTCGCTCACACCCTGGACGTGGCCGATGATGTTGCCGAAACCGCGCCGCTTCGTGCCCAGCATGCCGAGGCACCAGCGCGGCTTGGTGGCGAGGTCAAGCAGGCTGGAAAGGCTGGGCTTGGGCGGCACCGTCAGCCCGTTCTTCAGATCCTTGTGGCGCTGGCCGAGGATCTGCAGATCCAGCGTAAGCATCAGCGCCGAACATCCGGCCTCGCGCGCGCGTCCGATCAGGGCCTCGATGAAGCGGCGGTCACGCATCACGTAGAGCTGGAACCAGAAGGGGTTCGTGGTGTGGGCGGCGACATCCTCGATCGAGCAGATGCTCATCGTCGACAGCGTGAACGGTACGCCGAAGCGCTCGGCTGCGCGCGCTGCGAGGATCTCGCCATCGGCATGCTGCATGCCGGTCAGCCCGGTCGGCGCAAGCGCCACCGGCATCGTGACCTTCTGCCCGATGAGGGTGGAATGGAGGTTGCGGTGCTCGATGTTTACCGCCACCCGCTGACGCAGGCGGATCGGCTTGAAATCCTCGGCGTTTGCACGGTAGGTCGACTCGGTCCAGGAGCCGGAGTCCGCATAGTCGTAGAACATCCGCGGCACGCGCCGTCGCGCAAGACGGCGCAGATCCTCGATGCAGGTGATGACGGTCATGTCGTTCTCCCTTCGTTCGAACCGGATTGCGCATTCCGGCGCGGCAGGATCCCGCGCTCCGCGAGCGATGCGCAGCAAAGCGCCCATTCTGCCTGAACCAGCCCGATCGCCGGCAAGCACGCGCGCGACGTCAGGACACGAACGTCAGGAGATGAACGCCCGATGAACCGCCCCTTCAGGGTGCGTTCAGTGCGCGGTTCACACAATGCATTCACGGTCAATGAAGACCGCGGCCACCCACCCAGGAGAACATCATGCGTGCCACCACTGTTTTCAGCACCCTTGCCCTCGGCGCCGTCCTCACGTTCGGCGGAGTCATGCTTGCCCCGATCGCGTTCGCCCAGACGAACGGCGACACCCAGGCGGTTGCCAGCCAGCGACAATGGCTGTCTTTGCCGCAGATCCAGGTCATCCTCGAGTCAGCAGGCTTTCGCAACATCGACAAGATCGAGCGTGAAGACCACGACTATGAAGTCGAGGCGCTCGACTCCGAAGGTCGTCGCGTCGAGCTGAACGTTGACCCGCACAGCGGCGAAGTGACCGGGATCGAGATCAAGAGCGGCAAGCGCGATGAGCGCTCCATGAACGGTACACGTTCCGGCAACCCCCTGCTCCAGCCCGCTGCGCGCTCGAGCTGATGACGCCCAGCCCCTTGCATGCGTTCTCGCAAGCGGGGGCGGGCCAGGGTTTGGGCCGTACCTGTCCTCCCCGGTTCATGTGCGAATCGTCGCATGACTGCAGTCCTCACGACTTGCTGACGGCCGGATCACCGATCCTTCACCTGGGCCTCGGTAGGCTTGCGCAACGCAGCGGGAAGGCAGACCGGAATTCGGAATTCGCGCCATCGGGGTTTCACGCACCCAACCCGATCGAGTCCCGCGAAGATGGGTCAGCCGATCACACGCGACGGCACCAAATCCCTGGACAAGGAGAATCGAAGAAATGAACGCCCATTACCAGATCGCGCCGATCCCGCAGTTGGTGTCGAAAACCACGGCCGAACCCGCCCTGCGCCCTTCGCGGCCAACTGACGTACCCCAACGAACGCGCTTGACCGCGGAAACGGTTGCCTATCAAGGAAAGTACCAGTCGCTCGATGCGGCCCGCACCTATGACGCAGGCTACGAGCAGCGACGATCCCGAACTACGATTCGCGAAAAGGAAATTCTGCACGCCCTTCTGGCGCGGTACGAATCCGTTACCACGATCCTGGACGCCCCCAGTGGAGGCGGAAGATTGACTGCCACGATCGCCGATCATGCCGATGTGATTCTGGAGATGGACATTGCGACCGGACAACTCCTGCTCGGTCGCGAGAAGCGATTCGACGCTGCGCACCAGATCTGGATCCGCGGTTCGGCCCTCGACATCCCACTGGGCGACGACAGCATCGAGGGTGCGGTGTGCGTCCGGCTCTCGCATCACCTGTACTCGCAACAGGAGCGTGAGAGACTCCTCACGGAGCTTCTGCGGGTCGCTCGTCGCTTCGTCGTGTTCCATTATGTGGACGGTCAATCACCGCGCTATCTGTTTCGCGCCTTGCGAAGCAGGTTTTCCGGTGGCAAAGGCAGGAGAAACTGGATGACCCGGGATGAAATCCGAACCGTGGTTCAACGACATGGCGCCCGAATCATTGCAGACGTGCCGGCACGCCCGCTCCAACCGCACCGCTACGTCCTCATCGAGCGCTCTGGGTAGGTTCACGCACCGGATCGAGGTGCGCGCGAAAGGGTCCGGACCGCCGACGCTGCAATCGGCGCCCCCTCGGTCGGAGGAGCGCCAGCGACGTCCGAGCAGCTCGTGAGCGCGCTTCGGATGACGCAAACCTGCCCGCGATGGACAGCCCTGGCACATGGCGCTAGGCTGCGGTCATGCATGCATTCGACCGGCTGCGGGAAGGCCCCCGCATTCTGCTCGTGTTCAGCCTCGTCGCGGCCCTCGCCGCGGTGGTCGCGACCTTCTGGCTGCTCTTTCATTACGTCCGTCCGGCCCCGCCGCACACCGTGACGATGCTGACGGGCGCACCGGGCGGCGCCTATGCGCTGTATGCCGAGCGCTACCGCGAGGCGCTGGCACGCGAAGGCATCACGCTCGTGCTCGAGCCGACCTCGGGTTCGGTCGAGAACCTGCGCCGCCTCAAGACCGACCCGCGGGCCGAGCTTGGCTTCATCCAGAGCGGAATCGCGCACGAGCCCGATTCTTCGGATCTGATGGTGCTCGGCAGCATGTATTTCGAACCTGTGTGGATCTTTCACCGCCTGGAGGTGCCGCTCGAACGGCTGACCGCACTGGCCGGACGCCGGGTCGCGATCGGCGCGACCGGCAGCGGCACCCAATTGCTCGCACTGCAGATGCTCGCGGCGACCGGCCTTGCTGCTTCGGACATCGAATGGCTCGCGCTCGGCGGAGAAGAGGCGGCTGACGCACTGGGGGAGGGCCGGATCGACGCGCTCTTCATGATCGCCGGCGCCGAGGCGCCTACCGTGCGCAGGCTGCTCGCCGCACCCGGCATCGAGCTCGCCCGGCTCGAACATGTGGACGCCTACGCACGCCGCATCCCGCAACTGACCAGCCAGACCCTGCCCGCCGGCACGGTCGATCTTGCCGGTCCGCATCCGCCGGAAGACGTGCGCCTGCTCGGCGCGACCGCCAACCTGGTCGCACGCGCCGACCTCCATCCGGCGATCGTCAGCCTGCTGATGCTCGCGGCCCGCGAGGTGCATGGCCAGCCGGGGCTGTTCCAGGGGGCCGGCGACTACCCCGCGCTGCGCACCCGCGATCTGCCTCCGAGCAAGCTTGCTCAGCGCTTCATCGAATCCGGCCCGCCCTTCCTGCAGCGCTACCTGCCGTTCTGGCTCGCGGTCCTGACCGACCGCCTGCTCGTGTCGCTGTTGCCGCTGATTGCGCTGCTGATCCCGCTGTCGCGGGTCGCCCCGGCGCTCTACGCATGGCGGATGCGCTCACGCGTCTATCGCTGGTACGGGGAGTTGAAATTCCTGGAGAACCGGCTGCACGGCACACACGATCCCCACACGCTGCGCGAAGATCTCGCACAGCTCGACGCGATCGAGGAACATGCGCACGCGATCCGCGTTCCGCTCGCCTACAGCGGCGAACTGTACACACTGCGCGAGCACATCCAGCTGGTGCGACGCAAATTGCTGGAGCGCTCGGCGAACACTTGAGGCCGGCAGCCGGCCGGTCAGAACAACATTTCGAGCGCAAAACCTGCCGCCCAGCTGCGCTTGCGCTCGGAGTCGTCCTCGCGCCGCGGCCAGTAGTGGCCGATGACGGTCTCACCGATCAGCCAGTCTTGGTGGAGGGCCTCGCGCCAGGTCACCCGCAGGCCATATTCGTGCACCCGGACGTGAGACTCGCTCTCACCATTGACGACGGCCTCCACCGCCAGCAGCCGTTCATCGCCGAAGCTCTTGAACACACCCAGTGCGCTCGACCAGGCCAGGCCGTCGGTGCGCTTCGAGATCGTGCCGGCGGTTCGCCAGCGCAACGCGAGGGTCGGCGACCAGGCGTGCTCGTAGTTGAGGGCCGTCGTCGATCCGATGCGGTCGCGGACGGTCCAGAAGAGCGTCTCGATGAACTCCAGGCGATCGTGTTCCGACAACTTCCAGCGCTTACGGTAGCGGGCCTGCGCATAGAGCTTGTAGCCTCCGCGCACCCCGAGCCGAAGGTCCACTCGCTCGCGCACGGCATAGCCCAGCCCGGCGAAGAAGGTCTGGTCCTCCCGGCGCGACTCTGCGAGCAACTGCTGTTCGCGCGAAAACTCCTCCGGCCGGTCGGTCACGAGTTCGCGTTCGTTGTCCTGCCCGACGAAGAGGTAGCTGCGCTCCTTCAGATTTGGCAGTTCAAGGCGGGCGCGAAACCGGAGCCCGCCCTTGAACCCCTCGTCCTGACGCCACAGCGTCTTCAGGCGCACACGCCCCGAAACCTTGCCGCCGTCACTGAACGGCCTGTCTCCAAACCAGCCGTCGATCCCGCTGGCCAGCCATTCGGTGCCGGCCCGCAAGCCGCTGCGGGCACGTTCAAGGACACCTTCCTGCTCGCCGGGTACGGCCTCCTCTCGCGCCGCGACGGCACCCACAGCGCCCCACAGCAGAAACAGACAGACCGGAAAACTCCATCCACGCATGACGCGTCACCTGCAATCGGAATCATGCAGGCAGTATAGGGCCGGCCGCCTTCGGACCAGCAATCTCCGCAAGCCGCCGCAGCAGAAAGTGTTGCGCCTGCGTGTCCCTCAGGCCGCCGCGGGATTGCCGGAGACCGCGCGTCTACCGGTCTCGAAGGCTTCCCGGTTGATCTCGACGAGCTTCGGCTTGCGCGTCGCGAACCGTGCCAGCACGGCATCGAGCAGCACTTCCGCCGGAAACGGCAGGCGATCGGCCATCGCGCCCAGCATGACGGTGTTGCCGAGCCGGATGTTGCCCAGCCCCTGCGCCAGCGTCGTCGCATCGAAGGCATGCAGTTCGAGCCCAAGTGCGCGCATCTGGGCGACCGGATCCTCCGGATACTCGAACAGGCCGACGTTGACGATCGGCGGCACGATGCGCCCGGTATTGACGAGCGCGACGCCCGTCGGACGCAGCATGTGGCCCCAGCGCAGCGATTCGGCCGCCTCAAAGCCGACCAGCAGGTCGGCCTCACCGGTGCGGATCTGCGGCGACAGGACTTCGGGGCCGAAACGCAGGTGCGAGGTCACCACCCCGCCACGCTGGCTCATCCCGGCCACCTCGGTCTTCTTGACGTCGAAGCCGAGCGACAGCGCCGCTTCGGCGAGGATCTCGGTGGCCGTCATCACGCCCTGGCCCCCGATGCCGCATACGAGAATGTTGGTTACCTTCGACATCGCAGTCACGTCCTGGTGAAGTTCACCGGCTGCACGTTGGGCAGCGGTGCGGCATGGAGGATGGCTTCCGGCGCACACGGCTGCACGCACAGCCCGCAGCCCGTGCAGGCGGAGGTCTCGATGCGCACGAAGGCGAGATCGACCTCCTTGCCCGAAGCCTTGACCTCCTTGTCGCGGCGCGTCACGTGGATCGCCGGACAGCCGACCTCGATGCAGTTGCCGCAGCCGGTACAGCGGTCTTCCTCGACGAAGTAGGGACGCGTCGGCTCGTAGTGGTCGATGAGGACGCACGGACGATTGGTGATGATCACCGACGGCTCCTCGATCTTCGTTTCCTCACGCAGCGCCTTGAAGAGCACGGGAAGCTGGTAGGGATCGACCTCGCGAATGCGCTCCTTCTTCACGCCGAGGGCCTCGCACAGCTTCGCGAAGTCCACGCGCGGCGCCTCCTCGCCATGCAGGTTGCGCCCGGAGCCCGGGTTCTCCTGCCCGCCGGTCATGCCGACGGTGCGGTTGTCGAGCAGCAGCACCGTCACGTTGCCGCGATTCCAGGTGATGTCGAGCAGCCCCTGCATGCCCATGTGCATGAAGGTCGAGTCGCCGATGACGGCGAGGATCTTCTTGTTGCGGTCGGCCTCGCTGCGCGCCTTGTCCATGCCCAGCGCGACGCCCATCGAGGCCCCCATCGAGATGCAGGTATCGAGCGCGTTCCACGGATGGCCGGCGCCCAGCGTGTAGCAGCCGATATCGCCGGAGATCACGATGTTGCGCATCTGCGACAGGGTGTAATACACCCCCAGATGCGGACAGGCGACGCACAGCGTGGGCGGGCGCGGAAACACCGGCTGAGGGGCAGGATGGGCCGGCGGCGGCAACGACGCTCCGGCCAGCCGGGCGAGCCCCTGGTGCAGGACCTCGGGCGCCAGCTCGCCCCAGCGCGGCAGGATGTCCTTGCCGTGGCAGGCAATGCCAGCCGCCTTGAGCTCGTTCTCGAGCAACTGCTCGGTCTCCTCGACGACGACCAGTTGCCCGACGCTCGCGGCAAAACCCCGGATCGACTCGATCGGCACCGGGTACGAAAGGCCGAGCTTGAACACCGGCGCATCGGGAAAGGCTTCGCGCACGTGCATGTAGGCCGGACCCGAGGTGACGAACCCGACGCTGTGGTCCGTTCCGTCGACGATGCGGTTGAGATCCGATCGCACCGCCTCCGCGCGCAACGCCTCTTCACGCTCGTACATGAGCGGCACACGCGGCTTCGCATGGCCGGGCACCATCACCCAGCGGCGCGCATCCTTGACGAACGCGCCCTGCTCCGGCGCGACGCGATCGCCGGTTGCGACGACGCCCTTGACGTGGCAGATGCGCGTCGTCATGCGCAGGATGACCGGCGTCCGGTAGCGCTCGGACAGTTCGAAGGCGGCGCGCGTCATCGTGTAGGCCTCCTGCGAGTCGGCCGGCTCGAGCACCGGCACGTGCGCAAAGCGGCCCCAGAAACGCGAGTCCTGCTCATTCTGCGACGACGACATGCCGACATCGTCGGCCACGGCGATGACGAGCCCACCCTCAACGCCCGTGACGGTCAGCGTCATCAGCGCATCGGAGGCCACGTTCAGCCCCACGTGCTTCATCGCGCAGAAGGCACGTGCGCCCATCATCGAGGCCCCGAGTGCAACCTCCAGCGAAACCTTTTCATTGACCGACCATTCGGTGTACAGATCGGGGTAGAACGCGAGGACTTCGAGAATCTCGGTCGAGGGGGTTCCCGGGTAGGCCGCAGCAAGCCGGACACCCGACTCCCACACCGCGCGTGCGACGGCTTCGTTCCCGGACATGAACAACCGGCCTGCGGCCGGCACCTTCATTGGTGCACCCATCCATCTGACTCCAATCTGTTGGAAAACCAAGGGCTAGACGCTACCGTAGCCACCCCGGCAGGCCGTTGATAAAAATCAACTTCCGCACTCTTTGGAGAACTGGCCGGGTGCACGCGAATCGCTTTTTCGACGGTCCGCGGAGCGATTCCCGTCAGCTATCGGGACGTGGACACTTGAGACCGATCTGGTCGACCTTGCCGCGCGCGTCGAGATGGCGCACCGTAAGTTCGAAGCCTCCGATCCGGACCCGGTCACCCTCGACCGGGTGGCGCCCGAGGCGCCGGATGACGAGCACCCCGAGCGCCAGGTCCGCCTCACCCGGCTCGAGCACGAGGCCGTAGGCGGCTGCCAGATCACCGGCCTGACACTCGGCGGACACCGTGAACTGCCCGAAGAAGCCGGCGTGCGCCGTAAGCTCGTCCTCGCGCCCCGGCTCGAACGCCGTGGACAGTCGCTCGGCGAGCGCGTCAGGGGCGATCAGCCAGACCGAATCGCTCGCGCGCAGGCGCGTACCGCGATGCAGGGGCAACAACTTCCCTTCGCGCAGCACCGCGGCACAACGTACGTCCGGGCCAGCCTCCTGGGCAACGAGGGAGTCCGGGTGGTTGCCTTCGGCACGCGAGCGCGCACCGACCACGTATTCCATCAGATCGAGCGTCGCATGCTCGCCGACCCAGACCTCCAGCCGGTCTACCGGCTCGGGGCGCGGCGGGATCACGACACCGAGCAGGCGGGCAGCCGCCGGCACGGTCGATCCCTGCACCAAGAGCGACACCAGCACGACCGCAAAGGCGACATCGAACAGCAGGCCGGACTGCGGCACGCCCATCATCAATGGATACATTGCAAGCACGATCGGCACCGCACCGCGCAGCCCGACCCACGAGATGTAGGCAATCTCGCGGGCACTGAAGCGCAGCGGCAGCAGGCAGGCCAGCACCGCGAGCGGCCTCGCGACCAGCATCAGGAAGAAGGCCATCGCAAGCGACAGAGGCCAGTGTTCGACGAGGTGCGAGGGCGTCACCAGCAAGCCGAGTGCGAGGAACATGCCTGCCTGGGCGAGCCAGGCGAGCCCGTCCATCACCCGCAGCACATGTTCGGTGGCGTGGCTGCGTCGGTTGCCGATGATCAGCCCGGCCAGATAGATCGCAAGAAAGCCGCTGCCACCGACCATGTTGGTTGCAGCGAACACCATCAGCCCGCCGGAGACGATCAGCAGCGCATAGAGCCCTTCGGCGAGCCGCAGCCGCGCGAGCATGCGCGCCAGCACCCAGCCGCCTCCCAGGCCGGCCAGCAGGCCGAGGGCGAGCTGCTGCAGCAACACCACGACGTAGGCCCAGCCATCGGTGTCGTCGGGCGACAGGATCATCTGCACCATCACGGTAACGAGCAGGATCGCCATCGGATCGTTGGCACCGGATTCGATCTCCAGCGTCGCCTTGACCCGGTCGTTGAGCCGCACGCCGCTGTTGCGCAGCAGCGAGAACACGGCCGCCGCATCGGTCGAACCGACGATCGAAGCGAGCAGGAATCCCAGACGCCAGTCGACTTCGAACAACCAGGTCGCAAAGGCCCCGAGAAGGCCGGCAGTGAAGATGACCCCCGCGCTGGCCAGCACGGCAGCCGGGGTCGAAGCCACGCGCAAGGTCGAGGCGCGGGTGCGCAGCCCGCCATCGAGCAGGATGACTGCGAGCGCAAGCTGCGCGACCAGCATCGCGGTCGAGAAATCGCTGAAGACGATGCCGCCCGGCCCTTCCTCGCCGGCCAGCATGCCAACCACGAGAAAGAGCAGCAGCAGCGGCAGCCCGAGTCGTGCCGACAGCGTGCTTGCGAGCACGCTGATGAAGAGCAGCAGCCCGGCAAGCAGCAATAAACCGTTGATTGCGGACATGAAGCGGTCGGCTCTCCGAGGGGCGGCAGTCGTGCGGCGGAGCGGCGCTCAGCCGCGCAGGGTCCCGGGTTCGCCGGTGATCACGCACTGGACCAGTTCCGCAAGCGAACTGACCCCCATCTTCTCCATCACGCGAGCCCGGTGCACCTCGACCGTCTTGATGCTGATGCCGAGGAGATCGGCGATCTGCTTGTTGAGCTTGCCGGCGATGATCAGATCGAGCACCTCGCGCTCGCGCTGGGTCAGTTCCCCCAGCCGGCGCAGGGTCTCGGCCTCCATCCGCCGCTGCTTGCGGCCTTCGCGTTCGCGTGCAAGGCTTTCCTCGATCAGGCCGAGCATGTCGCGGTCGCCGAACGGCTTTTCGATGAAATCGACCGCACCGCGCTTGACCGCAGCCACCGCCATCGGCACATCGCCGTGACCGGTGATGAAGATCACCGGTAGCGTGGAATGACGAAGGCGCATCTCCTCGAACAGCTCCAGTCCGCTCATGCCCGGCATGCGCACGTCGAGCACCAGGCAGCCGGTCATCTGCGGCTGGTAGCTGGCGAGAAAGGTCTCGGCCGAGTCGTAGGCGCATACGCGATAGCCGCTGGATTCGAGCAGCCAGACGAGCGAATCGCGCAGGGCCTCGTCGTCATCGACGATGTAGATGCACTGGTCAGGCTCTTCGGGCGACATGCTCACTGACGACCTCCGTTGGCAGCGTGAAGGAGAAGATGGTACCGCCTTCCGGGTTCTCGTCCACCGTCAGGCGTCCGTCGTGAAACTCGACGATCGACCGGCAGATGTTGAGCCCCATGCCCATGCCTTCACTCTTGGTCGTGTAGAACGGAGTGAAGAGGAGCTTGCGCTCCTCCTCGCCGATGCCGTGGCCGCGGTCCACGACCGAGATCTCGACCCAGCGCGCCCCTTCGCGCCGCGCCCGGACGATGAGCAGGCGCTCATTGCGCGGCAGCTCGGACATCGCATCCAGCCCGTTCTTGATGAGGTTGATGACGACCTGCTCGATCATGATCCGGTCCGCGTGCACCGGTGGCAGATCCGCCTCGACCTCGAGCACGATCCTGCCGCTCACCCGCCGCGCGTCGATGTCGGCAAAACCGATCGCGTCGTCGAGCACCTCGGCGATCTGCACGGCGCTGCGCCGCGGTTCGCTTTTCTTCACGAACTCGCGCACACGGCGGATGATCTTGCCCGCACGCTCTGCCTGGAAACTCGCCTTCTGCATCGCCGCCAGAAGATCCTCCTGGCGGAATTTTCCGGACTGGATGCGCGTCACGCACCCCATGCAGTAGTTCGCGATCGCCGACAGAGGCTGATTCAGCTCGTGCGCCAGCGTCGAGGCCATCTCGCCCATCGTGATCAGGCGCGAGGTGTGCTGCAGGCGCTCGGCCTGCTGGCGCGACACCTCGGCATTCTGCTTGCGGTCGGTGATGTCGGTCGCAATCCCCATGCGCACCACGCGGCCGTCGACCCAGCGCGTCGCGTGTTCGCGCACGTGGTACCAGCGCCCCGACAGCGGATGCTGGACCTCGCCGTCGAACAGTTCCACGGGGAGTTCTGCCACATCCAGTCCGACGAGATTGACGCGGTAGTCGCCGCTTTCAGGCTGGGGCACCGCGACGCCGCGCACGGTACGGCCAACCGCGTCGAAACCATAGATGTTCTTGAACGCGCGGTTCGCAAACAGGATCTCGTCGGTCGCTGCATCGGCGACGAACACCGCCGCCTCCAGTCCGTCGAGTACGGCCTCGAATCGCACCTGAGCCTCTTCGAGCGCGGCACGCACGCGTTTGGGCTCGGTGATGTCGGTCACCGAGGCCATCCAGCCCGTCTGCTTGCCCGTGAGATCGATCAGCGGAGAAAGGTAGAAGCGCGCATCGAGCCGCTCGCCGTTCTTGCGCCGGATGCGCATCTCGAAGCCACCCGGAGGCGCGCGGCCCGCCAGGGTCATGTCGAGATTGCGGCCGCAGATGTCGAGATCCTCGTCCGGCCAGTACGGAAACGGCGGCACGGCCCCGACGAGTTCATCCTCGCGAAATCCGACCATGCGGCAGAACGCACTGTTCACGTAGATGATGCGTCCCGAAAGATCGATGGCCCGCATGCCCGTGATGACCGACTCCTCCATCGCCTTGCGGAAGGCCGATTCGGCGCGCAGGGCGTCCTCGGTGGCCTTGCGCCCGGTGATGTCGTGCGCGACGGCGTACACGAGCTTTTCATCGGCGACCGGATTGATGCTCCATGCGAGCCACTTGAAGGTTCCGTCGGCGCAGCGGCAGCGGTTCTCGAAACTGACCGGCTGACCCGCGGCCAGCTGATGCATCTGCCCGAGCGTCTCGGGAATGTCGTCGCTATGCACGACGTCGAGCAGGGCGCGGCCGAGCAAGGAGGCGGGGGCATAACCGAGGATGCGCTCGAACGCCGGGTTGCAGCGCCGGAAGCTGCCGTCCAGACCGACGATGCAGAGCAGGTCGAGCGACATGTTGAACAGGCGGTCACGCTCCTTCTCGACCTGTACGCGACGCCGGACGTGCGTGCGCAACAGCCACAGGCTCCACAGGATGATCACCGACAGGCCCAGGATCATCGCCGTCGGCAACGCCTGGGGCAGCTTGCCTTCGGTGCGGAAAGCGGTCGCGCGCAGGGTCAGGCCGTTGCCCGGAGGGTCGAGCGCGATCTCGAACGAGATGCTCTCGTCCAGGTCGACGACGCTCGAATTGACGGCCAGCATGTCGCCGCGCCCGCCGATGAGGGCCAGGCGGTATTTCTCTGCGAACCAGCTCGGAACGAGGTGACGCACCATCCGCTCGATCGAGTAGACACCAACGATCGCGCCGACGAACTCCCGTCCGCGGCGCACGGGCACGTGAACTTCGAGCACGACGTGCTCGCGCGCGTTGGGGTGCGCCTCGCCGTAGCTCGGTCGCCCAAGTTCCCGCGCGCGCTGGAACGGCTCGCTCTGGGATGGCAGCAGGAGATCGCCGGCAAGCCAGTCGGTGGTGTCGAACGGTGCCGACCAGCGAACCTTCTCGTCCGGACCGACCCAGGCGATGTTCACCAGTTCGCTGTTGTTGGCGATGTGCTGGTTGGCCCTGAGCTGGAAGCCGTCCGGATCGAGCGACCCGGCCGCCAGATCGCGGGCAAGCTGGCTCAGGAACTCCTCGGTGCCCTGCATGTGGAGCCGGATCGTCTGTTCGGCCCATTGCACGTCGCGCGCCACCGCGTTGCGCTGCCCCTCGGCTTCACGCGTCTGCAGCAGCCACACCAGCACGAGCATCGTCAGCGCAAACACGCCGACCGCGACATATGGCGCGGTCCAGTACCAGCGAGCAAAGGAGGATCCGCCTCGCGGTCCGTGGTCAGTCATGAAGCCTCTTCATCGGCGGTTGCGTCGGGCCCTGCGGAATACGGTGACGCGAAGCGGCACGGCCGGAACTCCGGTCTTCGCGCCGCAGGCACGGTCCGGAAGATCCGCGCCGGTCGCCGCACGGACCGATCGGCGACCCGATTGTCTCCGCATGCCAGCAAGGATGTAATCGGTATTATCCCTGATCCCCCCACGGCCTGGACGACGATCGGAACGCTGCTTGGGGTTTTCGCCAATGTTGCTTCCGCGACGCGCACCCTACAGTCGCAGGCTGACGCCCCATGTACTGTGAGACCCTCGCGTGTTGCGCCTGCTTGTCGTACTCCTGTGCCTTTCCGTCCTGCCCGCACTCGCCGAGACCGCGATCCGCATCGGCGTATCGGGCCCGTTCACGGGCGGATCCAGCCCGATGGGCATCTCGATGCGGGAAGGCATCCGCATTGCTGCCGCCGAACTCAACGCACAGGGAGGCATCCTCGGGCGGCCGATCGAACTGGTGGAGCGCGACGACGAAGCGCGCAACGAGATGGGGGCACAGGTGGTTCAGGACCTCATCCAGAACGAGCGCATCGTCGCGGGGCTGGGCATCGTCAACACCGGCGTCGCACTGGCCAGTCAGCGCTACTACCAGCAGGCGCGCATACCGGTC
Source organism: Rhodocyclaceae bacterium (assembly GCA_023383815.1). Classification (GTDB taxonomy): domain Bacteria; phylum Pseudomonadota; class Gammaproteobacteria; order Burkholderiales; family Rhodocyclaceae; genus JACOUN01. The sequence goes on along the minus strand of JAHDYG010000002.1, from coordinate 149,423 downwards.
ATCACCTCGGTGGCGACCGGCTCGCTGATCACACGCCAGTTCCTGCCTCCGGAGCACCCGGACAACTTCGTGTTTCGCGTTTCCGCGAACGACACCATCCAGGCCGCGATGATCGTCTTCGAGGCGGTCGACCGGCGCAAGCTCAAGCGCGTCGCAATCTTTCACGACGCCACCAACTACGGGCAGCTCGGCCGCGAGGATCTCGAAACCGCACTGGCTGCGCGCGGCATGCAGGCCGTGACGGTCGAGCGCTTCCAGCTGCGCCAGGCCGACATGACCGCACAACTGCGCCGAGCCCGGGAGGCAGGCGCCCAGGCCGTGCTCACCTACGGGATCGGCCCGGAACTGGCGCAGATCGCCAACGGCATGGCGCGCATGGGGTGGCGTGTGCCGCTGATCGGCAGCTGGACCCTGGCGATGTCGAACTTCATCGACGATGCTGGCCCGAATGCCGAAGGCGCTCGCATGCCCCAGACCTTCATCCCGGAGCCGACCACGCCGCGGCGGGCCGCCTTCCTCGATGCGTGGCTGCACCAGACCGGCAGCACCCGCATCCCGGTTCCCCCTGCCGCCGCACAAGGTTATGATTCGCTGCTGCTGCTCGCGGCCGCGATCCGCCAGGCCGGAAGCACGAACGGCGACCGCATCCGCGAGGCCCTCGAAGATCTTCGAATCCCGGTCGAAGGCGTTATCATGACGTACATGCGCCCGTTCTCGAGGAGTCGGCACGAGACGATCTCCAGCGCCCACGACATCTACATGGGCGAGGTACGCAACGGCCGGGTGGTCTTCGCGTACCAGGAGGACCGACTCCGGGCAGCCGGCCAATGAGTCGCGGCCGCCTGCCCCCCTCTTCACAATCGGTCGGGGATACTCTCCCTCCCTCCCTCATCCCCGACCGGTTTTTTTTCATTCCGCGCATCCGCGCCCAGATCCAGACCGTTTCCGCGCACCTGCGTGGCCGGCGTGCCACCGCCAAAGGGCGGCGACCGTCGGTCTGCAGGCGTACGATTGCCGGCACGTCCAGGCCTCTCCTTCCGGAGCGCAGCTCGATCGAACGAATTTGACCGGACACTCTATTGCACAGAACGAAATAACGTTTTATATTGCGAAATGTCAGCCGGCGCTTCGGCAGGTCCGGCTGTGCGCGCCCCGTACTTCGCGCAATCCATCCGCTTCACCGGAGCGGACATCGTCAACGGCACGTCATGAGGAGACAGACCATGACCGAACAACACGACGCATCCCTGCATTCCGACGCGGATGCGCAGGAGACCCGCGAATGGCTTGACGCCCTGGCCGGTGTCATCGACCACGAAGGGCCGCAGCGCGCCCACTTCCTGATCGAGAAGATGATCGAGGCGGCGCGCGAGAACGGCGCCGACATCCCCTACTCGGCCAATACGCAGTACATCAACACGATCCCGCCTGAGCGACAGCCGAAGTTTCCGGGACAACCCGATCTCGAAAAGCGCATCCGCTCGTATGTGCGCTGGAACGCGGCCGCGATGGTGGTGCGCGCGAACAAGCACACCAACGTCGGCGGCCACATCGCTTCGTTCGCCTCGTCCGCCACGCTCTACGACATGGGGTTCAACTGGTTCTGGCGTGCCCCCACCGAGCAGCACGGTGGCGACCTGATCTTTTTCCAGGGCCACTCGGCCCCCGGCGTCTATGCGCGCGCCTTCCTGCTCGGCCGTCTGACCCCGGAGCAACTCGACAGCTACCGCCAGGAAGTCGACGGCAAGGGCATCTCGTCCTACCCGCACCCGTGGCTGATGCCGGACTTCTGGCAGTTCCCGACCGTCTCGATGGGACTCGGGCCGATCCAGGCGATCTACCAGGCCCGCTTCATGAAGTACCTCGACAGCCGTTCGCTGATCGAGGCCAAGGATCGCAAGGTGTGGGCCTTCCTCGGCGACGGCGAGATCGACGAGCCCGAATCGATGGGTGCGATCGGCATGGCCGGGCGCGAACAGCTCGACAACCTGATCTTCGTCGTCAACTGCAACCTGCAGCGCCTCGATGGGCCGGTGCGCGGCAACGGCAAGATCATCCAGGAGCTGGAATCGGATTTCCGCGGCGCTGGCTGGAACGTGATCAAGGTCGTCTGGGGCACCAAGTGGGACGCGCTGTTCGCACGCGACACCCGGGGCATCCTCAAGAAGCGCATGCTCGAATGCGTCGATGGCGACTATCAGACCTTCAAGGCACGAGATGGCGCCTACGTGCGCGAACATTTCTTCAACACCCCGGAACTCAAGGCGCTGGTGGCCGACTGGACTGACGAGGAAGTCTGGAATCTCAACCGCGGCGGCCACGACATGTTCAAGGTCTATGCCGCGTTCAAGTCGGCCACCGAGCATCGCAACCAGCCGACGGTGATCCTCGCGAAGACGATCAAGGGCTACGGCATGGGCGAGGCCGGTGAAGCGATGAACATTGCCCACCAGGCCAAGAAGATGGACGTCGAGCAACTCAAGAAGATGCGCGACCGCTTCCAGATCCCGATCACCGACGAACAGATCGCCGAAGTCCCCTACCTCACCTTCGAGGAAGGCTCACCCGAGCTGACCTACATGCGCGAGCGCCGCATGGCGCTCGGCGGTTACCTTCCGGCCCGCCGCCGCAAGGCTGAAGCGCTGCCGATCCCGGCGCTCGACACGTTCACCGCGCTGCTGAAGGCTTCCGGCGAGGGGCGCGAGCTGTCGACGACGATGGCCGCAGTGCGCATGATGAACATGCTTCTCAAGGACAAGCAGATCGGCCGCCACATCGTCCCGATCGTGCCGGACGAGTCGCGCACCTTCGGCATGGAAGGCATGTTCCGCCAGTACGGGATCTGGAACCAGCAGGGCCAGAAGTACGTCCCGCAGGACCACGACCAGCTGATGTTCTACAAGGAATCGAGCACGGGCCAGGTCCTGCAGGAAGGCATCAACGAACTCGGAGCGACCGCGGACTGGATCGCCGCCGGCACGAGCTACAGCACGCACGGCGTGCAGATGGTGCCCTTCTACATCTTCTATTCGATGTTCGGCCTGCAGCGCACGATGGACCTCGTGTGGGCCGCGGGCGACCAGCGCGCACGCGGGTTCCTCTTCGGCGCCACCGCCGGGCGCACGACGCTCAACGGCGAAGGCCTGCAGCACGAAGACGGCCACAGCCTGCTGCTCGCCAACATGATTCCGAACTGCATCTCCTACGATCCGAGTTTCCAGTACGAGGTGGCCGTGGTCGTGCAGGATGGCCTGCGCCGGATGTTCGCCGAACAGGAGGACATCTTCTACTACATCACGGTGATGAACGAGAACTACGAGCATCCCGAGATGCCCGAAGGCGCGGAGAGTGGAATCCTCAAGGGCATGTACGCATTCCGCAAGGGGGCCGCAAGGAAGGCGCCCCGTGTGCAGTTGCTCGGCTCGGGCACGATCTTCCGCGAGGTCATCGCTGCCGCCGAACTGCTCAAGAGCGACTGGGGCATCGAAGCCGACCTGTGGGCCTGCCCGAGCTTCAACGAGCTGGCGCGCGATGGTCAGGACACGGCCCGCTGGAACCTGCTGCATCCGCTCGAAGCCCCGCGCGAGTCGCACGTCGAAGCCTGCCTCAAGGGCACCGAAGGGCCCGTCATCGCCGCAACCGACTACATCCGCATGTTCGCCGAACAGATCCGCCCCTTCATCGGGCGCCGCTACGTCACGCTCGGCACCGATGGCTACGGCCGCTCGGACACGCGCGAGAAGCTGCGCCACTTCTTCGAGGTGGACCGCCACTGGGTCGTGCTCGCCGCGCTCAAGGCCCTCGCGGACGAAGGCACGATCGAGCGCGACAAGGTCGCGGCGGCACTGCTCAAGTACCAGCTCGACCCCAACAAGCCGAACCCGCTGACGGTCTGACGAGGAGACGACGATGAGCCAGTTGATTGAAGTGAAGGTTCCGGACATCGGCGATTTCTCCGAGGTGCCGGTCATCGAGCTGTTCGTGAAGGTCGGCGACACCATCCGCGTCGACGACGCGATCGCCACACTCGAATCGGACAAGGCGACGATGGACGTGCCCTCGAGCGCAGCAGGCGTCGTGAAGGAGGTCCTGGTCGCGATCGGTGACAAGGTTGCCGAAGGCAGCGTGCTGATTCGCGTCGAGGCGCCGGCAAGTACCGCGCGCGAGGCTACCCCCGCCCCCGCTCCCACTCCAGCCCCGGCACCGGCCGCGCCGCCCGCCGTTGCGGCAAGCGGCGGACTGGTCGAAGTCCGGGTCCCCGATATCGGTGACTTCTCCGAGGTTCCGGTCATCGAGCTGTTCGTGAAGATCGGCGATACGATCAAGATCGACGATGCGATCGCCACCCTCGAATCGGACAAGGCGACGATGGACGTCCCCTCGAGCGCAGCCGGCGTCGTCCGCGAGGTGCTGGTGAGCGTCGGCGACAAGGTTGCGGAAGGCACGGTGCTGCTGAAGGTCGAGGCGGCCGCAGCGGCCATGGCTGCCGCGGCCCCTGCAGATGCTCCTGCGGCAAGCCCAGCGCTGGCAGCCCCCGCCGCCCCAGCCAGCACACCACCGGTCAGCACCGGCGCCGCCGCACCGACCGCAACCGCTGCAGCCCCGGCTACCCCCGCGATCACGCTCGGCAGCAAGGTGCATGCGAGCCCATCGGTACGCGCGTTCGCGCGCGAACTGGGCGTCGATCTCGCGCAGGTCAAGGCGACCGGGCCGAAGAACCGCATCGTGAAGGAAGACGTCACTTCCTTCGTCAAGGGCGCAATGAGCTCAGGCGTCGTTCCCGGCCGCGCACCCGCGGCGGCCGCAGCAAGCGCGAGCCTAGGCGGCGGACTCGATCTGCTGCCCTGGCCCAAGGTGGATTTCGCGAAGTTCGGCGAGATCGAGGTCAAGCCGCTGTCGCGCATCAAGAAGATCTCGGGCCAGAACCTCGCCCGCAACTGGGTCATGATCCCGGCCGTGACCTACCATGAAGACGCCGACATCACCGACCTCGAAGCCTTCCGCGTCGCCGTGAACAAGGAGAACGAGAAGTCGGGCAAGAAGCTCACGATGCTCGCCTTCATCATCAAGGCCTCGGTACGCGCGCTGCAGGAATTCCCGGAGTTCAACACCAGCCTCGACGGCGACAACCTGGTCTACAAGAAGTACTTCAACATCGCGTTCGCCGCCGACACCCCGAACGGGCTGGTGGTACCCGTGGTCAAGGATGCCGACAGGAAGAGCGTGTTCGAGATCGCGGCCGAAACCGGCGCGCTCGCGAAGAAGGCCCGCGACGGCAAGCTCGGCCCGGCCGACATGTCGGGTGCCTGCTTCACGATCAGCTCGCTCGGCGGCATCGGCGGCACCTACTTCGCGCCGATCGTGAACGCGCCCGAGGTCGCGATCCTCGGCGTCAACAAGTCGGTCATGAAGCCGGTCTGGGACGGCAAAGAGTTCGTGCCGCGCCTGACGCTGCCGATGTCGCTCACGGCCGACCACCGCGTCATCGACGGTGCGCTCGCGACGCGCTTCAACGTCTATCTCGCCCAACTGCTGGCCGACTTCCGTCGGGTCATGCTCTGAGGAGACCCACCATGAGCCTGGTTGAAGTCAAGGTTCCGGACATCGGCGATTTCGCCGACGTGCCGGTCATCGAACTGTTCGTCAAGGCCGGCGATCCGATCAAGGTCGACGACGCGATCGTCACCCTCGAATCGGACAAGGCGACGATGGATGTCCCCTCTTCGGTCGCCGGAACGATCCGCAAAGTGCTCGTGCAAGTCGGCGACCGCGTCGCCGAGGGGGCTGTGCTGCTGCGTGTCGACACCGCAGCCACCGCCGAAGCCGCGACGCCGACAGCCTCCCCTGCGGCAGCCGCGGCACTGACGCCCGCAGCGGCCAGCGCCCCCACCCCTGGCGTACCGGCACCGGCAACCGCCTCGCACGCCGGCAGTGCCGACGCGGAGTACGACCTGGTCGTACTCGGAGCTGGCCCGGGCGGCTATTCGGCCGCCTTCCGCGCCGCCGATCTCGGCCTGCGGACGGCGATCATCGAGCGCTATGCGACCCTGGGCGGAGTATGCCTGAACGTTGGCTGCATCCCGTCGAAGGCCTTGCTGCATGTCGCTGCGGTCATCGACGAAGCCGAGCACGTCGGCGTAGCCGGCATCCGCTTCGAAAAGCCAAGCGTGGATGTCGACGCCCTGCGCAAGCACAAGGACGGCGTGATCACCAGGCTCACGGGCGGGCTCGCCGGAATGGCCAAGGCGCGAAAGGTCGAGGTCATCCGCGGCTATGGCAGCTTTCTCGACCCGAACCACATCGAAGTCGAGGAAACCCTCGGCAGCGCACAGGACAAGACGGGAACGAAGAAGGTGATCCGCTTCGGCCAGTGCATCATCGCCGCCGGATCGGCCGCCGTGCACCTGCCCTTCCTGCCGCGTGATCCGCGCATCGTCGACTCGACCGGCGCACTCGAACTGCGCCAGATCCCGCAGAAGATGCTGGTCATCGGCGGCGGCATCATCGGGCTCGAAATGGCCACGGTATATTCGACGCTCGGCGCCCGCGTCGACGTCGTCGAGATGCTCGACCGCCTGATGCAGGGCCCCGACGCCGACGCGGTCAAGGTCTGGGAGAAGCAGAACGCCCATCGCTTCGACCAGATCATGCTGAAGACGAAGACCGTCGCCGTGGAGGCCAGGGACGATGGCCTGTGGGTGCGCTTCGAAGGCGAGAAGGCACCCGCCGAACCGCAGCGCTACGACCTCATCCTTCAGGCCGCCGGACGCAGCCCGAACGGACGCAAGGTCGGCGCCGACAAGGCCGGCGTCGTCGTCAATGAGCGCGGCTTCATCCCGGTTGATGCGCAGATGCGCACCAATGTGCGCCACATCTTCGCGATCGGCGACGTCGTCGGCAACCCGATGCTCGCGCACAAGGCGGTGCACGAAGGCCACGTTGCCGCCGAAGTCGCCGCCGGTGAGGCACAGGGCAAGGCCGAACTGGCGCGTGCGGCTTTCGACGCGACGGTGATCCCCGGGGTCGCCTACACACACCCCGAAGTCGCCTGGGTCGGCGTCACCGAAGCCCAGGCCAAGGCCGACGGGCGCAAGGTCGAGGTGGCGAAGTTCCCCTGGGCGGCGAGCGGACGCGCGATCGCCAACGGCGCCGACTACGGCTTCACGAAGCTCGTCTTCGACGCCGCAACCCATCGCGTGATCGGCGGCACCATCGTCGGCCCGTCCGCGGGCGACATGATCGGCGAAGTCTGCCTCGCGATCGAGATGGGTGCGGACGCCGTCGACATCGGCAAGACCATCCACCCCCATCCGACGCTGGGCGAGACCGTCGGCATGGCCGCCGAAGTCGCCCACGGCAGTTGCACGGATCTGCCGCCCGCGCGCAAGCGCTGAACCGGCCACGAAGCATTGCGCCAGATCGGAACGGGGGCGTCTCTACCCCCCCGTTCCGATCGCAACGGCTGTGCTGCCATACTCCTTGGCAAGCTGGTTTCAGGTGGGCGCCTCCTGGCCGAACTGCAACGACAGTTCGGCCGACAGCGATTCGACGATGCGCTCGCGCGCGCGGTCCTCGCTCATCGGCGCATACAGGCCGGACCAGTCCCGATGCGCACGCGCCTTGCGCAACGCGCGTGGCAGAGTGCCCTCACGCCACTGATGGGTATCCGCGACGAAGCGTTCGATCGGGGCGATCGCGGCGTGCCCGCGCCGTTCGAGCGCCTCGACCAGATGCAGCTGGCGCAGCGCAAGGAGCCTCAGGATCGCGTCATTGACGGCCAGGTGATGCGGGTGCTGCCCGCGGAGCGTGCCGCGCAGCCGGCCCCCGAATTGGCGCATCGCCTGCAGGCCGCCGCCGGCCAGCGCGCCGATCGCGGTCGCCGCACCCAGGGTCAGTCCGCCCGTCACGAGGTCGACTCCAGCGCCGGCCATGGCGCCCGCCGCAGCGCCCGCGACCGCACCGGTGCCGAGCTTCAGCCCCATCGCGCGCAGCGTCTCGGGGTTGAACGGATCCCCCTCCCAGCGGCCATCGATCAGCGGCAGTCGTTCGGCATCCACGTCGTCGGGGCGAAAGCGATAGAGTTCGAGCAGCCCTTCGACGCAAGCCTGTTCCCGCGCTCCGACCCGTGCATTCAGATCCGCCACGGCAGCTTCGAGCATGGCTGGATCGTCACCTTGCACGACACATCCGGCTGCAGCAACATCGATCAGCAGTTCGGCGACCAGACGCAAGGCCGCCTCATGCCGCGCGCGCGCCTCGCGGTCGCGCGCCTCGACGAGGCGCTCGAGCTTCGGCCGATGGGGATCCAGCATCGTCGCCAGCGCCTCGTACAGGCGCCGCTCGCCTCCGCGCTCCGGGGCCACGGTGTCGAAACGGACCACCGCATGCAGGCCCAGGCGTGACAGGGCCTCGCGCCAGGGAGACTCGTTGGCGTCGGGCGCACGCACGAAATTGAGCACCGGCAGGAGCGGGATCGCGCACTTGCCAAGGAGTTCCAGTTCATCGCGGTACTTCGACAGCACCGGATCGCGCGCATCGATCACGTAGAACGCAGCATCGCTCGCCAGCATCTGGCGCAGCACCTTGGCCTCCTGCTCGAAGCGCGTCTGCGCCGCCGAGGTCGCCAGGAAATGCTCGATCCGGGCCGGACCGTCAAGGCGCTCGCCCGAAGGTGCTTCGATTGCCTCGATGGTTTCCAGCAGCGCGATCGGATCTTCCATGCCCGGGGTGTCGAAGAGCTCGACGAGCACCGCGCCGTCGGCGCTCAGGCGCGCCCCTTCGACGTGGCGCGTCGTGCTCGGGCGGCTCGACACCTCACCGAAACCGGTGTCGCGCGTGAGCGTACGCATCAGCGAAGTCTTGCCGGTGTTGGTATGACCGACGACCGCAATCCGCACCGCTGCGCCCGCACTCCTGCTTCCGATCATCGGCCCTCCTCCAGCCAGCGCAAGGCAGATTCACCGGTCTCGAACACTTCACCGGGTGCCAGACCCAGATCGGCCAGCGCCTCCTTCCAGTAGCGCAACCGCTCGCCGTCGAGCGCCCGGGATCCATTGTGCACCAACCACACCCGGCACGCGGCCGCATGGCGTGACAACTCCGCGATGAAGCCGAGGCTGCCGCGATCCGGCGTCAGATGCGGGTCGCAGGCAAGCAGGAGACGCTCCGGCGGATCCAGCGCAAGGCGTTCAAGCAACCGCTTGCGCTCGAGCCGGTCATCGACGATTCCGCCGTCGATCACGGTCTGAGGCAGCGTTGGCGGCCAGGGGCCGGTGGGCCGGAGTTCGAACCCGACCAGAAGAGCACTGCCCCCGCCCACCGGATGAACCCCGTCGAGACGGACGCGCGGAAGACTGGCCGGCGCCGGGTCGGTGACCCCGATCCGCTCCACATCGGGTGCGAGCCGGCGCAACAGCCGCGCATAGCCGGGAAGGGACGGATCGAGACGGACGCGCCGGACCCCTGAGCGGAAACGCCCCAGGCAACCCGCCCAGGCGAAGAGGCGGGGCAGCGCGCCATAGACCACCAGACAACCGATCAGCCACGAAGCCCATGCCCGCCTCGCCTCCGGCTCCAGCTGCATGCCCTGTCCGGCCGCACGGATCGCCTCCGCGTCGGGCACGGTGAATCCAAGGAGCGAAGGAAGCCAGCCAAGCCACTCGACCAGGCTGACGAACACCCGGGGTGAGAGGATCGTCGTCTCCCATACGAAACCGTACCCGCGCAGCGAAAAAGCAAGCAGCAGGCCGACGACCGCCGCACCCAGCGCCAGCGCCCACAGCCCGTGGCTGACCGCGCCGAGCCACCAGCGCAGCAGGCGGTCCGGCGCGAGCAGACTCAGCCACGCCTGCAGCACGACGCGCGGAATCTGCCGCCCATGCAAGCGACGCGCCAACCCCAGCCAGATCCGCCCGGGCAGCCCGTCGGCCTCCCCGCCTCCGAGCGCAAGCGACGCGCACCACAACGTCAGGCTGAAAAGATTCACCCCGAGCAGCCCACCCAGGGCCCACACCACATTCACGGCGCGACCGCCCTCACCGAGCACGGCCAGTGCTGCGCCCGCCCCGCTCGCAGCCGCCACGGCCGCCCCCAGCCACTGCAGATGGTGCAGGTGCGAACGCACGGCTGCGATTCCGGCATCGATGCCACATTCCGGGGCGAGCTGTCGCGCCCGTTCGCACAGCCTGCGCTCCGGATCGCCGCCAGCCGCGCGCGCAGCGCGCACCGCCACGTCGTCGCGAACGAGCCCCGACGCCTGCTCGTGCAACCGCATCGCCTCGGCCCGCCAGCGCGCCTCGAAATCGGGGAAATCTTCCATACGGGGGATCGCGGTCCTTCAGGTTCGGGCAATCCGAAACCGATAGGATAGCGGAAGCGTCCGCTCAGGCAGCCTGTGCCTATAATCCAGCCTCCAGACTCGATCCAGACCAGGGCCTATTCCCATCATGCCGGCACCGACGAATCCCTCCGAGATCACCCGCGAAGCGCTGCGCAGGCTGGCCATGCAGCGCATGCCGCCAACGCCGGACAACTTCAGGAAGCTCTACAACGAGGTTGCCGAAATCGAGGACGAAGGTGCAGCCACCCCGCTTGCCTTGCTGCGTACGCTCGCGGGCCATCTGCCCCGGGACACCGCCGAACGCACGCGCCTTGCAAAGCCGATCGATCAGGCGCTGGCGGCCGGCAAGGGCGCGGCCGCCGAGGAGGCCATGCTCGCCTACCTCGGCAGCCTCAAGGAGGAAGAAGCTCCGGCCTGGAACACGCTGATCGGAACCCTCATCCGCAAGTGGGAAGCCCGCCAGATCGGCTGGACCACCGCGCGCAAGCGCGACTCGCTCGACCGCGTGCTGGCGGCCAACGACCCCGGCACCCTCTATGCGCGGCTGCAGGGGCTGGTGCGCGCCTGGGACCAGGCGCCGAGCGACCCGGAAGCGCCGCCGCCGGCCGAAGGCGCAAGCGCACCGGTGGCAGAGCCTGGCCGCGACGCAATGCGGGCACCAGCCCAGGTCGAAGTGAAACTCGTTGCATCCGGCGAAAGCGGCGAGATCATGACAAGCCTGCGCGAGCTGCTGGTGGTCGCGCTCGAAACCGTGGTACCGGCCTCGCTCGGGGAGTATCCCGAACTCGTGGCCGAAGCAACCCGCCTGTCGGCGTCGGTCAAGGCCAGCGCGAACGCGCAGCAGCTCGACACCGTGGCCCGCCAGTTGCGCAAGTTCGCCTACCGGCTCGAGAACACCGCAGGCGAGACCGCCGAGATCCGCGCCGGCCTGCTGAACCTGTTGCGGCTGCTGCTGGAAAACATCGAGGAGATCGTCATCGACGACCAGTGGCTGCACGGCCAGGTCGAGGTGCTGCGCGACGTCGTGAACAAGCCCGCGGACGTGCGCATGATCGACGACGCCGAGCGGCGCATCAAGGAAGTGATCTTCAAGCAGAGCCAGATCAAGCACAATCTCGAGCAGGCACAGAAGACCCTGCGCGAGATGCTCGCCGGCTTCGTCGACCAGCTCGCGAGCTTTTCGGAAACAACCGGCAGCTACCACGACAAGATCGCCGCCAACGCAATCAAGATCGGTCAGGCACGTGACATCGCCGAGATCGGCGGGGTACTCGACGAGGTGATGCGCGACACACGCGTGATCCAGGAAGAAGCCCGGCGCTCGCGCGACGAACTGCAAAGCGCACGCGACCAGGCCCGCGCCGCCGAAGCGCGCATTGCCGAACTGCAGCGCGAACTGGAGGAAGCAAGCCGGCTGATGCGCCACGATCAGCTCACCGGTGCGCTGAACCGTCGCGGCCTCGAAGAGACCTTCGAGAAGGAAGCGGCCCGCGCGACGCGCCGCGGCGTGTCACTGTGCGTCGCGCTGCTCGACATCGACAACTTCAAGAAACTCAACGATACCTGGGGTCACCAGACCGGCGACGAGGCGCTCGTGCACCTCATCGGCGTGATCCGCCAGAACCTGCGCCCGAACGACACGGTGGCGCGCCTGGGGGGCGAAGAGTTCGTCATCCTCTATCCCGAGTCGGACCTCGAACAGTCGGCGGCTGCACTCGTGCGGCTGCAGCGCGAACTGACCAAGGCCTATTTCCTCGCCGACGGGCAGAAGCTGCTGATCACCTTCAGCGCCGGGGTCAGCCCGTGGAACCCGGGCGAGCCGATCGACACCGTGCTCGACCGGGCCGACAAGGCCATGTACGAGGCGAAGCAGACCGGTCGCAACAAGGTGGTCGCCCGCCCGGCACCGTAGGCGTCTGCGTCCGGGCCCATACGCGGCGCAAACGAATGCCCTGTGCTACATTGAACGACGAACCCGAGAACATCAGGACGTCATGCCGAAGCCAGCCATCGCCCCTCAAACCCGTGCTGAAGCACTCCGGGAGCGTCTCGGCGCCTTGCGCGCGGCCGGCAAGGTCCGGCTCGACGACGAAGAGGCCAACGCACTCGCCGAGGCGCTGGCCGAAACGATCGCTGGCCGCGGCGGAGGCGGATCGGTCGCACTATTCGGATCCCGCGTAAGCCCAGCGAGCAAAGGCGGGGATATCGACCTTCTCATCCTGGCCGATTTTCCGCCGTTCGACACTTCGCAAGCCATCGCGACTCGCTTTTTCGAGCGCTGCGAAGAACGGATCGACGTCGTGGTCATCGACCCCGACACGGCCACCCCAGCCCAAACGGATTTTCTCGGCAGGCTTCAAACGGTGCGCATCCTGTGATCGTCGAACCTCTCCTGGCAGATTCCGCTGCCAAACTCGATACCGCGCTGGTGCTGGTGTTCGCCTCGGCAGACGACTACCAGCCCTTCGACCCCGAGCATGCGTACTCGCCAAAGGAAAGGGAACCGTTCGACGCACTCTCCGACCGCTTCCTGCGCGCATTCGAATCCTGCCTGCGGTTTTTCCGGACCTGGGAACGGGTGCGGGAAGCTGCACCGTCGGAAACCTTCCGTGATCTCCTGTTGCGTATGGAGAAGCTCGGTTTCATTTCAAGCATCCAGGTCTGGCTTTCCCTGCGCGATCTACGCAACCGCATCGCACACGAGTATCTTCCGGGCGAACTGGCCCGCATCTACGCGACCATCATCGAGACCGGCGTGCCCGAGTTCAGGAGAACGCAGTCGGCGCTCGGCAAACGTCTCAAGGCATGAGCGCACACAACCGGCGCAGCCCTCCCGAGGCGACCCGCCCAGCTCAGTTCGATGATCCGGAGCACGCACTGCTCGCTCGACTGCTCGACCTGCTCGGCTCGGCACCCGGGCTCACGACGGACGAGCTGTCCGCCCGGCTCGAAGAGATCCTGATGGCACTTCCGGGCGTGGCGAAGCTCGGCAGCGAGGCGATGGACACGCCCCGCGAAGACGCGACGACCCTGCTCCTTCCGCTCGGCGACGAATCCCAGGTGCACCTGGCGCTCCGCGTCACGATCGGCGACCCGACCGTGTTCGCACCCTTCCGGGAACCGTTGCAGGCGTTCCGGACCGTGTTGAGGCATCTGCTCGAAGCGCGCCGGCTCGGCGAGCTGGCGCAGCAGATCGAGGAACGCACGGCGGAGTTGCAGAACAGCGAGAAGCGCTTCCGTGATCTCTTCGACGGCTCTCCCGATCCGTGCTGGCTGATCGACCGCGGCGTGTTCACCGACTGCAACCGGGCCGCGATCCGGATCCTCGGCTACGAGGACCGCGACGAGATGCTGCAGCACCCCTCGCGCCTGTCACCCGAATTCCAGCCCGACGGGCGCCCCTCGTTCGAGAAGGCCGAGCAGATGATGGCCGATGCGATGCGCGAGGGCATCACGCGCTTCGAGTGGGTGCACAGGCGCGCCGATGGCACTTGCTTCCCGGTCGAGGTCACGCTGGCGCGCATCGAACTGCAGGGGCACGACGTGCTGTACTGCGTGTGGCGAGACATCACCGATCGCAAGCGGGCCGAGGAAGAGGCCTACAACCTCGCCTTCTTCGATCCGCTGACGGGGCTCCCGAACCGGCGGCTGCTGATCGACCGGCTGCAGCAGAGCATGGCCACCAGCGCGCGCAGCGGCAAGTACCGGGCTCTGCTCTACCTCGATCTCGACCGCTTCAAGAACCTCAACGATACGCTCGGGCACGAGATCGGCGACCGGCTGCTGGTCGAGAGCGCGCGCAAGCTGCGCACCTGCGTGCGCGAAGGCGACACGGTCGCGCGGCTCGGCGGTGATGAATTCGTGGTGCTGATCCAGCAGCTCGACCGCAATACCGGAATCGCCATCAACCAGGCCAGCGGGGTCGCCGAGAAGATCATCCAGGCGCTCTCCCAGCCGTGCAATCTCGGCCCGATGATCTACCAGGGCACGACCAGCATCGGCGTCGCGCTCTTCGTTGGCCAGACACTCAGCGTCGACGAACTGCTCAAGCGCGCCGATCTCGCGATGTACCAGGCCAAGGCGGCCGGGCGCAACGCGATGCGCTTTTTCGATCCCGACATGCAGGCGCGCGTCATCGCCCGTGCCGCGCTCGAATCCGAACTGCGCGGTGCGCTCGAGCGGCAGGAGTTCACGCTTCACTTCCAGCCCCAGCTCGACCGCGCCGGCCGCTGCATCGGCGCCGAGGCCCTGCTGCGCTGGCACAATCCCAAACGGGGCCGGGTGTCACCGGCCGAGTTCATCCCGCTCGCCGAGGAATCCGGACTCATCCTCCCGATCGGCCGCTGGGTGCTCGAAGAGGCTTGCCGCACGCTCGCGCGCTGGCGCGAGGATCCAGCCACCGCCGCCCTGTCGATCGCGGTGAACGTGAGTGCCCGCCAGTTCCGCGAGCAGGCCTTTGTCGCCGAGGTCCGCGCCTGCCTCGACCAGAGCGGTGTTGACCCTGCCCGCCTGAAGCTGGAAATCACCGAGAGCATGCTGCTCGAAGACGTCGAGCAGACGATCGAGACCATGCTCGCCTTGAAGCGCCTCGGCGTCACCTTCGCACTCGACGACTTCGGCACCGGTTACTCATCGCTGCACTACGTCAAGCGCCTGCCGCTCGACCAGCTCAAGATCGACCAGTCCTTCGTGCGCGATATCCTCATCGACCCGAACGACGCCGCGATCTGCCGCGCGATCATCGCCCTCGGGCGCAGCCTCGGTCTGCCGACGATGGCCGAAGGCGTCGAGACCGAGGCGCAGTGGGCCATGCTGGAGCAGGAAGGCTGCGACAGCGCACAGGGCTATCTCTATGCGCGCCCGATGCCCGAGGAGGAGGTTCTGGCCTGGATCCGGTCGCGCGCAGCCTGAGTGCCTGCCGGGCGGCATGATTCGGAATGCTCCGGAGCCCGGACTGTGGCACGATTCAGGATGTAATGCGCTCGGCAGCCCTCCCTCCAGCCCCCTGCGACGCCCGAGGCCCCATGCTCGACAACAAGACGATCCTCATCACCGGCGGAACCGGATCCTTCGGCCAGGCCTTCGTCGCCACGACCCTGTCGCGCTACGCGCCGAAGAAACTCATCGTGTACTCGCGCGACGAGCTCAAGCAGCTCGAAATGCAGCAGGCCTTCCCGCACCCGGCGATGCGCTTCTTCATCGGTGACGTGCGCGACAAGGAACGCCTGGAGCGCGCACTCGAAGGGGTCGACATCGTCATCCACGCCGCCGCGCTCAAACAGGTCCCGACCGCCGAGTACAACCCCTTCGAGTGCATCAAGACCAACGTTCTGGGCGCCCAGAACGTCATCGACGCCTGCCTGACCGCGGGCGTGCACCGCGTCATCGCGCTGTCGACCGACAAGGCGGCGGCACCGATCAATCTCTATGGCGCGACCAAGCTCTGTTCCGACAAGATGTTCATCGCCGCCCACAACATGGCCGGCGCGCGCGACATCCGCTTCTCGGTCGTGCGCTACGGCAACGTGCTCGGCTCGCGCGGCTCGGTGATCCCCTACTTCCTGTCGAAAAGGCATGAGGGGTCGCTGCCGATCACCCACCCGGCGATGACCCGCTTCAGCATCTCGCTCGCGCAGGGGGTCGAACTGGTCCTGCATGCGCTGCAGTCTGCGCGCGGCGGCGAGATCTTCGTGCCGAAGATTCCCTCCTACCGCATCACCGACCTCGCCCGCGCGATCGCGCCGCAGGCCGAACAGCGGATCATCGGCATCCGCCCCGGCGAAAAGATCCACGAGGAGATGATCACCGAGACCGACGCGATCAGCACGATCGAGACCGACCGCCACTACGTCATCGTACCCAACCGGGCTTTCCGTTCCTTCGAGCAGAACCTGGAGATCTACCAGCAGGCCCACCAGGGGCGCCCGGTGCCCGAAGGCTTCCGCTACAGCTCGGGCGACAACACCCAGTGGCTGAGCGTCGAGGACATCCGCCGACTGATCCGGGAAGAGGTCGATCCCGGGTTCAGCGTCTGAGGCGGAGCGCGCACGAGCCGACGGCGTGCCCCCGACCTTCATGATTCCATACGGCCACCAACTCATCGGTGAGGACGACATCGATGCCGTCGTCCAGGTGCTGCGCTCTGACTTCCTGACCCAGGGGCCGGCGGTGCCCCGCTTCGAGGAAGCACTCGCCCGCTACTGCGGCGCGCCGCACGCGGTCGCCACCTGCAACGCCACGGCTGCGCTGCATCTGGCCTGCCTCGCGCTCGGTCTCGGCCCGGGCGACCGACTGTGGACGAGCCCGATCACCTTCGTCGCCTCGGCCAACTGCGGACGCTACTGCGGCGCCGAAGTCGATTTCGTGGACATCGACCCGAACACCTGGACGCTCTGCCCGCAGGCGCTCGAGCGCAAGCTCGTCGAAGCCGAGCGCGACGGACGCCTGCCGAAGATCGTCGTCGCGGTGCACCTGTGCGGCCACTCATGCGACCTGCGCGCGATCCACGCGCTGTCGGCGCGCTACGGATTTCGCATCATCGAGGACGCCTCGCATGCGATCGGCGCACGCTATCTGGGCGAGCCGGTCGGCTGCTGCCGCTACAGCGACATCACGGTGTTCAGCTTCCATCCGGTCAAGATCATCACGACCGGCGAAGGCGGCATGGCCCTCACGCGCGACGCGGCTCTTGCCGAGCGCATGGCGCGGCTGCGCAGCCACGGCATCACCCGCGACCCCGCCCGGATGAGCGGTCCGCCCGACGGGCCCTGGTACTACGAGCAGACCGAACTCGGGTTCAACTACCGCATGACCGAGCTGCAGGCAGCGCTCGGCACAAGCCAGCTCAAGCATCTCGACGCCTGGGTCGCGCAGCGCAACGCGCTCGCCCATCGCTACGCCGCAGCACTCGATGGCCTGCCGCTCACGATCCAGCAGGTGACCCCGGATTGCCGCTCTGCCTACCACCTCTTCGTCATCCGGCTGCTCCAGGGGCGCGGCGCGAGGCCCCGGCGCGAGGTCTTCGAGGCCTTGCGCGCAAGCGGAATCGGGGTCAACGTCCATTACATCCCGCTGTACCATCAACCCGGCTACCGCAACCCAGGCGCTGCCGGGCGCTGCCCCGAAGCCGAGCGCTACTACGCCGGGGCGATCACGCTGCCGCTGTTTCCGGCGCTCGGCGAGGCGGATCAGGATCACGTCGTGCAAGCGCTTCGCGGCAGCCTGCAGCCCCCCGGAACCTCCTCATGATCATCACGCGCACCCCATTCCGCATCTCGTTTTTCGGCGGCGGCACCGACTACCCGGCCTGGTCGCGCGAACACGGCGGAGCCGTGCTCGCTACAACGATCAACAAATACTGCTACATCAGCTGCCGCCATCTGCCGCCCTTCTTCGAGCACAAGCACCGCATCGTCTATTCGCTGATCGAGAACGTCCGGACGATCGACGAGATCCGCCATCCGGCGGTGCGTGCGGTGCTGGCAACGATGGGCGTGGGCAGCGATCCGGACGGCCTGGAGATCCATCACGACGGCGACCTGCCGGCCCGCTCCGGGCTCGGGTCGAGTTCCTCCTTCACGGTCGGCCTGATCCACGCGATCCGAGCCCTGCGCGGCCAGTACGTGTCGAAGGACGAGCTCGCACGCGAGGCCATCCACATCGAGCAGGACGTGATCGGAGAGAACGTCGGCTCGCAGGACCAGGTCTCGGCAGCATTCGGCGGCTTGAACCGGATCGGCTTCCGGCGCGACGGCAGCTTCGACGTCGCACCCGTGATCGTCGACCCGGCGCGCCTCACCCTGCTGCAGGACCACCTGATGCTGTGCTTCACCGGCATCTCGCGCATCGCTTCCGAGGTCGCCAGATCGAAGATCGACAACCTCGGGAACCGTCATGCGGAGCTCACGCGGATGCGCGAGATGGTCGAGGCCGCAATCGCGATCCTGCACGATGCCGGTGAGCCGATCGAGCGCTTCGGCTCGCTGCTCGACGAGGGCTGGCAGGCCAAGCGCAGCCTGTCGCATCAGGTGTCGACCCCACAGATCGATGCGCTCTACGAAACCGCCCGCGCCGCCGGCGCGCTCGGCGGCAAGTTGCTCGGCGCGGGAGGCGGCGGTTTCTTCCTGCTCTTCGCCCCGCCCGAAGCCCAGCCGCGCATCCGCGAGCGGCTCGGCAAGCTGATTCACGTGCCGTTCCGCTTCGAGCATTCGGGCAGCCGCGTGGTGCTGTACCAGCCGAACGGGCTCTGAGGGCCCGCCCATGACGACCCACCCGCTCGTCTTCGTAGCCGGCCATCGCGGCCTCATCGGCTCGGCCGTGCTGCGGACGCTCGCGGCACATGGGCGCATGCGTGCGCTGGTCCGCGAGCGCAGCGAGCTCGATCTTGCCGACCCGTGGGCAACACGGCGCTTCTTTCTCGCCCACCGGCCGGAGTACGTGGTGCTCGCCGCCGGGCGCAGTGGCGGCATCCTGGAGAACCTGCGCCACCCGGCCGACCTGCTGCACGACAACCTCGCGATCCAGACGAGCGTACTGCGCGCAGCGCAGGAAGGCGGCGTACGCCGGCTGGTGTTCTACGCCTCGTCCTGCATGTACCCGCGCGATGCAGACCAGCCGATGGACGAATCCGCGCTCCTCACGGGGCGGCCCGAACCAAGCAGCCTGCCCTACGCGTGCGCCAAGCTCGCGGGCGTGCAGGCTTGCCTGGCGTGGAACCGCCAGATCGGCGAGCCGCGTTTCCTCCCGCTCATTCCGAACAGCGTGTATGGCCCGGGCGACGATTTCGACGCCGACTCCGCCCACGTGCTCGCCGCGCTGATCCGGCGCTTCTCGGAAGCCGCGGCAACCGGTGCCGCGCGGGTGACCCTGTGGGGCAGCGGTGCGCCGCAGCGCGAATTCGTATACGCGGACGATGTCGCCGAGGCGACCCTGGCGCTGCTCGAAGGCGAGATCGCCGGCCTCGAACTGCCGCTCAACATCGCCTCCGGCGAGGAAATCACGATCCGCGAACTGGCGCAGAAGATCGCCACTCTCGCCGGCTATCACGGCGAGATCCAGTGGGATCGCGGCAAGCCCGACGGCGCGCCGCGCAAGCTCCTCGATGGACGCCGCCTCGCCCAATGGGGCTGGACGGCCCGTGTTACGCTTGCCGACGGCCTGCGCCGGACGCTCGACTGGTATCGTGCGCAGCCGACCCCGAAGTTGCCCGGAACCGATACCGATGCCTGAACCGGCCCCCACCCCGGATCTCGTCGCGGCGCTCGTCGCCAAGGCCCACCACGTGTGGCGTGAGACCCTGCGCATCCATCGCCGCGCGCCCGAGACGCGCCTCGCGTCCTCGCTGTCGGCGGTCGAGATCTTCGTCACCCTGTACTACGGTGGCCTTGTCCGGACAAACCCGGCAAACCCCTTCGATCCCGAACGCGACCGCTGCATCATCAGCAAGGGCCACGGCTCGATCTGCATGTATCCCATCCTCGCCGATCTCGGTTTCTTTCCGGCCGCGGAACTGGAGCGGGTGTGTCAGGCGGGCAGCTTCCTCGGCGGTATCCCCGACCCGGTGATTCCCGGCTACGAGACGGTCAACGGCTCCCTCGGCCACGGTCTCGGAGTCGGCGCCGGCATCGCGCTCGCCCTCTCCCGCAAGGCCAGCACGCGCAGCGTCTTCGTCGTCTGTGGCGACGGCGAACTGCACGAAGGCGCCAACTGGGAGGCGGCGATGTTCGCGAGCCAGCACCGCCTCGACCACCTCAACCTGATCGTCGACGACAACCGCATCAGCATGCTCGGGCGCACCGACGACATCGTGACGCTGTCGCCGCTGCGCGACCGGCTGGCGAGTTTCGGCTGGGACTGCGTCGAGGTCGACGGCCACGACGTCGCAGCGCTCCTTGCCGCCCTGCGTGACCTGAAGGCGCGCCACGCCGGCCAACCGAAGGCGCTCATCGCGCGCACGCTGAAGGGGCGCGGCGTGCCGGGGCTGGAGGACATGCCGCTGTCGCACGTGATGAACCCCCCGCCGGCGCAGATCGACGCGATCCTCGCCGCCCCGGAAGGCGGAGGCGACGCATGAAGCCGCAGCCCCCGACGCCCCGGCCGCGCCCGATGCGCGATGCGCTGCTCGAACGCATCGCCGAGGCCATGGACCACGACCCCGCGCTTTTCTTCGTCAGCGCCGACTTCGGCTCGCCGGTGCTCGACCGCATCCGCGCGCGCCACCCGGATCGCTTCGTGAACGTCGGCATCGCCGAACAGAACCTCATCAACGTCTCGGCCGGCCTCGCGCTGGAAGGCTACACCGTGTTCGCCTACGCGATCGCCCCCTTCCTCACGATGCGCTGCTTCGAGCAGATCCGCGTCAGCCTCGCGCTGCTGTCCACGGTGCGCCCGATGAACGTGAATCTGGTCGGAGTCGGCGCAGGGTTCAGCTACGTCGTCTCGGGCCCGACGCACCAGTGCTACGAGGACCTGACGCTGATGCGCGCGCTGCCGAACATGACGGTCTACTCACCGGCCGACCACGCCACGGCCGCCGGGCTTTTCGACGCGTGCGTCGACCGATCCGGGCCGAAGTACCTGCGCCTCGACGCACAACCCCTGCCGCCCCTCCATCCCGAGGCCGCGCCGCTTCCGCCAGGCGGCTTCTACACGCTGCGACCGGGACGCGACCTGTGCTTCGTCGCCACCGGCTACATGGTCCATACGGCGCTCCGCGTGGCCGATCGCCTCGAAGCGGAAGGCATCGCGGCGGCCGTCGTCGACCTGTTCGACCTCTCCGGATTCGACGCCGCCGCACTGTGCGCGCGGATGTCCGCGAGCCGCGCCGTCGTCTCGCTGGAGGAGGGCTTCCGCGGCCGTGGCGGGCTCGATGCGCTGCTTTTCGACCTGCGCGCGCGCCACGCACTGACGCAGCCGATGCTCAACCTCGGCGTCGAGGGCGGTTACCGCTTCGAACTGGGAAGCCGGCAGGAATTGCACGAACAGGTCTCGATCGGCGAACAGGCGGTCACGGCCCGGGTGCGTGCGTTCGTCGGCGACCGGCAGCAGGACTGACCGATGAACCGACCCCTCGACGCCCTCTTCATCAGCCCCGATTCGTCGGCAAAGGCCTATCAGGGACTCGCACAGACCTACTCGGCGATCGAGCCGCCCACCTGGGCGCTGCTGCTGGCCGAATCGTGCCGCGCCAGGGGGTTCGGAGTCGGCATTCTCGACTGCGACGCCGAGCGATTGACGCTGGAGGCGGCCGTCAGCCGCGTCGAGGCCGCCGCCCCGCGCCTCGTCGTGATGGTCGTGTATGGCCAGAACCCGAACTCCGGGACGACCAGCATGATCGGCGCCACTGCGCTCGCGCAGGCGCTCAAGGCCGCGCGGCCCGATCTTCCGCTGTGCTTCGTAGGCTCGCACGTGAGCGCCCTGCCGCGTGAAGTGCTGGCCCTGTCCTGTGTGGACATCGTGCTGTGCAACGAAGGCGTCTATGCGCTGCACGATCTGCTCGCCGGCGATCTCGGCGAGGATCTGGCCTCCGTGCGCGGCATCGGCTACAAGAGGCGCGGCCCGGGCGGCGAGTGCGTCCCGGTGCTGAATGCCCCCCAGCGCGTGGTCCCGCAGGCGCGCATGGACCTCGATCTGCCCGGCTACGCCTGGGATCTGCTGCCCTTCCGCGAGCGGCCGCTCGACCTCTACCGCGCCCATTTCTGGCATGCCGGCTTCGATCACGCGCGGCGCACGCCCTTCGCGGCGATCTACACCTCGCTCGGCTGCTCGTTCGGCTGCGACTTCTGCATGATCAACATCGTCAACCGCAGCGACCACGGCGAGGGCATCAGTGCCGCCGATTCGCGCGGCATGCGCTTCTGGAGCCCGGAATGGGTGATGCGCGAGATGGAGAAGCTCGCCGCGCTCGGCGTGCGCACGCTGCGCATCAGCGACGAGATGTTCTTTCTCAACCGCAAGTACTACCAGCCGGTGCTCGACGGGGTCATCGCGCACGATTTTCGCTTCGATCTGTGGACCTACGCCCGCGTCGACACCATCCGCGCCGACCAGCTCGAGCGCTTCCGTCGCGCAGGCGTGGGCTGGCTCGCGCTGGGCATCGAGGCGGGGAACCAGACCGTGCGCCGGGAAGTTGCCAAGGGTTCGTTCGAGGACGTGAACATCCGCGAGGTCTGTGCGACGGTGCGCAACGCGGACATCAACGTGATCGCCAACTACATCTTCGGCTTCCCCGACGACACGCTCGCCACGATGCAGGAGACGCTCGATCTGGCCCTGGAACTGAACACCGAGATGGCCAACATGTACCCCTGCCAGGCACTGCCCGGTAGCCCGATGTACCATCTGGCCCGCCGCAACGGCTGGAAGCTGCCCGATTCCTACGCCGGCTACGCCTTCCTGTCGTACGAGTGCGAGCCGCTGCCGACCCGCCACGTCAGCGCGGCCGAGGTGCTCGCCTTCCGCGACCGGGCCTGGCACACCTATTTCACCCACCCGGCCTACCTCGACCTGGTCGAACGCCGGTTCGGCGCTGCCGAACGCCGCAACGTCGAGGACATGACGAAGATCCGCCTGCGGCGCAAGCTGCTGGGGGACTGAACACCGAACCGGAATTCCGACCCGACCCGCAACAGGATCCATACCCGATGCCGAATCCACTGCGCTTTCCGCTGATGCGCAACAACATCCTGCGCGAGGATCTCGATGCCGTCATCGAGCACCTGCGCCAGGACGACCCGATGCTCACCAACGGCGCCCAGGTGCGCGCGTTCGAGGAAGAATGGTCACGCTGGCTGGGCGTTCGCCACAGCGTCTTCGTCAATTCCGGCGCCTCGGCCAACCTGCTCACGCTGGCATTGCTGAAGATCCGCCACCCCGAAGGCGGTGAGGTCATCACCTCGCCGCTCGGCTGGGTCTCGGACGTCGCGGCAGTGCTGCAGAACGGCTTTACCCCGGTCTTTGCCGACATCGACCCGCGCACGCTGTCGATGGACACGGAACGCATCCTCGAGAAGATCGGCCCCCGCACGCGCGCGGTGCTGCTCACCCACGTACAGGGCTTCGACGGGCTCACCGACGCGCTGCTCGCCGAACTCGAGCGGCGCGCGATCCCGCTCATCGAGGATGTCTGCGAATCCCACGGTGCAACGCACGGCGGGCGGCGGCTGGGCAGCTTCGGCTGGGTCTCGAACTTCTCGTTCTATTACGCCCACCACATGAGCACGATCGAGGGCGGCATGCTGTGCACCGACGATCCGCTCGCCTGGCAGGAACTGCGCATCCTGCGCTCGCACGGCATGGTGCGCGAGGCCACCGACCCCGATCTGCGCGAGCGCTACCGCAGCGAATACCCCGATCTCAACCCGGACTTCATTTTCGCGTACCCCGCCTACAACGTACGCAATACCGAGATCGGCGGCATCCTCGGGCGCAGCCAGCTCAAGCGGCTCGACGCGAACGTCGCGCGCCGCACCGAGAACCTGCTGCGCTTCCTCGACCGCATCGACGGGCGGCGCTACCGCACCGGTTTCAAGCTCGAAGGATCGAGCAACTACGCCTTCAACCTGATCCTGCGCGAGGCGGACGCGGGGCTCACCGAACGGGTAATGAACACGATGCGCGAGCACGGCATCGAGTTCCGCCGCGGCAGTGCCGGCGGTGGCAATCAGGCACGCCAGCCGTACCTGAAGGGCGTCCTTGCCGCCGACGCCCACCTGGCCCTGCCCGAGACCGAGCACGTGCACTTTCACGGCTTCTATCTCGGCAACTACCCGGATCTGCAGGCCGACGAGATCGACACGCTGTGCCGCATTCTCAACGCTGCCTGAATGGACACCGCCGACATCGACACCGCAATCGTTCTGGCCGGCGGGCTGGGCACACGGCTGCGCCCCGCGGTGCCCGACCTGCCCAAGCCGATGGCGCCGATCGGCGCTCGCCCCTTCCTCGAATACCTGTTCGACTACTGGATCGGCGAGGGCATTGGGCGCTTCGTGCTGTCGGTCGGCTACAAGGCCGATCTCATCCGCGCGCACTTCGGCGATCGCTACCGGAGCGCCCGCATCGACTACGCCACCGAATTCACGCCGCTCGGCACCGGCGGCGGCCTGCTGCTGGCCGCACGCCAGCTCGGCGCAGGGGACGCGCCGGTATTGATCCTGAACGGCGACACCTTCTTTGCGGTCCGCCTTGCTGAGCTCGTCCGTGCGCACCAGGCGCACCACGCCGACTGGACCTTCGCACTCTTCAGAACGCGCGAATCCGGCCGTTATATGGGCATGGCGCTGAACGACGACGGAAGCCTCGCTTCGCTCGCACCGATCGACGGTCCGGGCGAGCGGCTGGCCAACGGCGGGGTCTATCTCGCGGCCCGCAACGTCCTCGCGCGCCCAGGCCCCGAAGGGTCGCATCCGCTCTCGCTCGAAACCGACCTGTTGCCCTCGCTGCTCGCCGCAGGCGCCCGCCTGTGCGGGATCGAATGCGCAGCAAGCTTCATCGACATCGGCGTGCCCGACGACTACCGTCGCGCCGCCGGGCTGCTCGCCCAGGCCAGCCTGCGGCGGGCCGAATGACCCAATGACCCTGGAGAATGCCTTGAGCTTCAACATCCTCGTCACCGGCGGCGCCGGCTACCTCGGCTCCACGATGGTTCCGGATCTCCTCGCCGCCGGCCATCGCGTGACGGTGCTCGACAACTTCATGTACCGGCAGACGAGCCTCCACCACGTCTGCCACGACCCGCGCTTCGACGTGGTGCGCGGAGACATCCGCAGCGCGGACACGTTGCGGCCGCTGCTCGCGCAGGCCGACATCGTGATCCCGCTCGCCGCCTACGTCGGCGCACCGCTGTGCGCACAGGATCCGGTCGGCGCGCAAACGGTCAATCACGATGCGATCCTGATGATGCTCGACCTGCTGTCGCCCGAGCAGCGCATCCTGATGCCGACCACCAACAGCGCCTACGGCAGCGGGGACGAGAACCACTTCTGCACCGAAGAGTCGCCGCTGCGGCCGATCTCGAAGTACGCGGTCGACAAGGTCGAGATCGAAAAGCGGCTGATGGAGCACCCGAACGCGATCAGCTTCCGCCTGGCGACCGTGTTCGGCATGTCGCCGCGCATGCGCATCGATCTGCTGGTGAACGACTTCACCTACCGCGCCGTGCATGACCGCTTCGTGGTGCTGTTCGAAAGCCATTTCAAGCGCAACTACCTCCACGTGCGCGACGTCGCGCGCGCGTTCCGCCACGGCATCGACCACTTCGAGGCCATGCGCGGCCAGATCTACAACGTCGGCCTGTCCGATGCCAACGTGTCGAAGTACGAACTGTGCGAGCACATCCGGCGCCAGGTGCCCGATTTCACGTTCCCCGAAGCCCCGGTCGGACAGGACCCCGACCAGCGCAACTACATCGTCTCCAACGCGAAGATCGAAGCCACCGGCTATCGACCGCAGGTCAGCCTCGACGCCGGCATCGCCGAACTCGTCAAGGGCTTCCGCATGCTCAGGAACACGCTCCACGGCAACGTCTGAAGGCCACCCGCAAATGGAATTCAAGATCGTCTACGGCAACCACGGCAAGGACCCCTTCCATGTCATGGACACCCTGCTGCTGATCAAGCTCTCGCTCGAAGCACTCGGCCACAAGGCCGACCTCGAAGAGCTGATGACACCGGGCAAGACCAACATCCTGATGGAGTGCTTCAGCTACGACTTCATCGAAGCCCTGAAGGAAGTCCACGAGACACCCGGCACCGAGTTCATCATCGTGGCCACCGAGTTCCTGACGGGGGAGACCTTCAACGATTTCACGAGTGCGCACGACCCCGTTCGTGTCGACACTTACTACGGGGTTCCACACTACTGGAAGAAGCGCTACCGGACCTTCCAGCTCGCCCAGCAGCGCGCTCGCGCGGTGTGGCACCTGTCGCAGAGCCAGATCGAGCCCTACCGGCTAGCGACCGGCTGTCCGCAGATCCACTACCTGCCGCACGGATACGTCGAGGGTTTCGCACGCATCCGGCACAAGCCCGACGCGCACAAGGACATCGATGCGGTGTTCACCGGTGCACTGACCCATCATCGAACCCAGGTCGTCGAAACCCTGCAGGCGCGCGGACTCAGGGTCCTCGCGACCAAGCCGCTGAACGTCGCACAGCGCGAGGATCTCGTCGCACGCTCGAAGATTGCGCTCAACATCCGCCAGTCCAGCCAGTGGCGCTACCCGTCGAATTCACGCTACCACTATCACCTGTCGAACGACTCGCTGCTGGTATCGGAGCACTGCGCCGTTGCATGCGATCTGTCACGCTACGTGATCGAATCGGGCGAAGAGGACTTCGTGGATCGGTGCTGCGAGGCTGTGACGCAGCAGGCATGGGTCTCCAACGCACGACGGAGGCGCGAACTCTTCATGAGCGAAATGCCGATGGGTACGCTGATGGGGCAGTTGCTCGAGGCGACCTACGCCGAGGATGCGCCCCACCCGGGGCAGGAAGCCGCGTCCAGTGATTGGGCGCCCGGAGATCGCGGAGTTACCGCGTGACCATGATGAGCGCCCTGGACGAGATCACCGGATTGTTGCGGGAGATTCTCGCCGCGCGGCCCGGAGCTGCCAGCCCTGATCGAACCAGGAGTGCGCCGCTCGGTGAGCTGGAGGAACTTGAACTCGAAGCGGTCGCCACCCGCGCGGATAGTCGCCCACGGATCGCGTTCTTCTGCCCGAACGAGGGGCTCGAAGGGAACTTCGGCAATCTGCCGGCCGAACTCGAGGCCCGTGATTGCGAAGTTCTCTGGCTGTACGGTACCTGCTCTGCGTGGCGGCGTTCGAACCGATCCGGCAAATGGCTGATCGTCCGCGACATGGCCCGGCGGATCCGCGGCATCGATGCGATCGTCACCGCAAGCGTGATGGACTGCCTGCCACCCGACACGCTGCACGTTCTTCACGACCATCTGTCGTTCGCCCATTTCGACCTGGAGATGCACATCGCGCATCTGCTTGCAACTCCCCAACTCGTGAAGCGCGGGTACGCGTCGCGGCGTGAGATGTTCGAAGAGCTATCGGCCTTCGTTGCATTCCTCCCTTTCTACGACCTTGTCCTGACTCCGTCGCCGGCCGTCACGAATCTGACCTGCAACGCGCTTTGTCTCGCAGGCTACGCTCCTCCTGGGTGCGCATCAGATCGAGTATCTTCACCTGAAATTTCCCACCTTGTTCGGGTTGCCGACTATCGCCCGAGCGTGACCGTCGCCGAGACAGGCTACTGCAAACTCGACACCCCGATTCTTCGGTATGCGGATACGCCCACCCAACGGCTCATCGTCTATGCGCCCACTCCGAACGACCCCACCGGAAACAAGTCGAGCGCGCTTTGGAATCAGGCCATTGCGCTCAACACCCACGGCCGCGAACTGCTTCACGCGCTGTGCGACCGCTTTCCCGACTACCGCATCGTCTTCAAACCGTACAAGGACGAGCGCCGTGATCTCGTCGAAAGGATCCGCGAGGACTGTGCCCGATACCCGAATCTCGAAGTGGATGAATGCGGCAGCGACTACTGGCCGCTCTACGCGCGAGCACGCCTGCTGGTTTCCGACTTCTCCAGCACGGCCTACACCTTCGCGCTTGGAACTGGCCGGCCGGTCGTCTTCTTCAGCCCGAACGAAGCGGATCTGCCGGAACCCGTCCGCAACAACACCTACTGCCGCCACCGAAGCGAAGCGGGAAGGGTCGCCACGACGGTCGAGGCCTTGCTCCAGAGCTGTTCGGATATTCTTGAGCACTACCCCGAACACCTGGCCCGTTCCGCACGTTTTCGCGACAAGCACCTGATCAACCGGGGGACGGCCAGCGCCGCTGCGGCCCAGGCGATCCTGCAGCACTTGAATGCCTCCACCGCAGGTATCTCGAATGGTGCCAGCCCGATCACGCTCGTAAAGACGGCCTGACTCCCCCAAAACGTCCAACGAACCCCTGTATCCAGATCCGATGTCCGCACCCAGCGTCATCTTCTGCAATCTCCAGAACTCCGGCGGCTCGGCGATCGATCCGATCCTGCGCGAGGTCCTGCGCACCCATGGCTATCACCTGGCAAAGTACGGGCCAGAGGGGACCGGTCGCCTGCGCGCGGAGCTGACGTCCGGAGTCCTCAAGCCACCCTTCTATCACTGGACGCACGACCCTCCGGAAACCTTCGAAGGAATGATCGGGGACGCTCGTTACCGCTTCATCTATCTGCATCGCGATCCGCGCGATGCGGCCGTTTCCTGGGCGCACGACGCGCATCGCAGAGGGATCTTCGGCAGGCACCTTCAGTTCACGCAAGTACTCGAGAGTATCGTCCGGAAGTTCTTGCCCAGACACGTCGAGGCCGCAGTGCGCTGGGCGCGCTCGGGATGCCTCGTCATCCGCTTTGACGACGTCCGTGAGAACACAGGGGACGTCGTGAGCACCATCCTCTCGTATATCGAAGCCGGCTCGCCGGATCTCCGGATCACCCCGACCGATGATGAACTCGACCGGCTCCTCCTCAAGCACTCCTTCGAAACCTTGACAGGACGCGCCCGCGGCCAGCCAGGCGAGATCATCCGCACCGGATACATGCTCCGGTCGGGACTCAGTGGTGAGTGGCGGCAGCATTTCGACGCACGACTCCAGGAAGACTGCCATGCCTTGATGGGTGAGGAGATCGCCGAGCTAGGCTACCCACTCGAGACTCCGGCGGGATCCGGATCGTCCGGCACGCCGGTTGCATGCCCGCACCCGGGCACCGCGCAGCGATCCGGCAAGGGTGCCGATCGGCACCGCATCCAGTTGGTCGCACCCCCCTTCAGCACGGGCGTGGATGCGTTGCATGACCTGCTCCTGCGACTGAACTTGCGCGTGACCCTCGCAAATCTGGAACCAGGCCATTGGGAATCCGCACCCAGCGGCGAACGTCTCAGCCAACGCGCGCTCCACCAGCTATCGAACCGCCTGCCGGTCGTGTGCGAGAAAACGATCTTCCAATTCCCGGAACGACTCGAAATCCGTTCCGGACCACAGCTCGATTTCGCAGGCCCGGCACCCGGCCCAACGATACTTTTCGTTCGGGACGCGCACGAAGCGCTCAAACAGTTTCACAAGGATTCCGGGCACGGCAGCGCATCGTTCGAGCATTTCCTGCACCAAACGCTGGAATCGCCACATCTGCCTCCCGGGCTGTTCCAGTTGCCGCCGCTCGAATCGTATGCGTACTTCTGCGCCTACTGGCTCGCAATGCGGCCAGTCGTACCGCTGTGCGTCATCCGGGCGGAGGATCTCGCGACTCATCCGTGCGAAACGCTGGGCCACCTGCTCGAGTTTCTCGGCGTGCACCGGAGCACCGCCGAGGTTTGCGCGGCGAGCGAATGCATGCGCGCGGCGTACCCTTCCGGGAGGTCCGGAATCCAGACGCTGTCCAGTGAGCAATCCGCTGACCGGATCGACCCATCGCACGCGGACGACGCATGGCGGTTCGTTGCCCGCTTACTCGACTACGACGGCGAGTCTCGCGGACGACAGCCCGGCAACTGGAGTGTGCCGGACCCTCAGGCGCTGATCGACGGCTCTATCCCTGCGCCCCTTCGCACCGCTGCTCAGGCGTGCATCCGTTCCGGGTACGCCTACCATCCGATCCCGATCGCACAGATCGCAGAGGGCGTTCGCCACGGGCGACTCGAGCGCAGCGAGCTTCGTCAGCTGGCCGCCCTCACCCGCGCCCTCTACTATGTCGAGAGGATTTTCGCCGATCCAGGAGGGGCACCCTTCCGGGCCGCCTTCGGCATGTTCTTCTGGCTCAACCTCAAGTTTGCGAGCAGTCCCGGCATCGGAGCGACACTGGATCGATCGATCGCACATCTTGAACGCCTTCATGGAGGCCCCTTGACCGAAGCAGTTACAGCACCGGGCGAAACCCCCTGCACGGAAGCTCGGGCATGAGCACCGGCCGAACGGTGTGGATCACCGGCCTCTCGGGAGCAGGAAAAAGCACGCTGGCAGCGGCGGTCGCCGCATGCCTGCGTTCCAGAGGCAACACGGTGGTGGTGCTCGACGGAGACGAGCTGCGGACAGTCTTCGAGACCGCTTCGCTGCTGGACGGCGACGCCCACGAACGCGACAATCGCCTCAGGCTGGCGCTGCAGTATGCAAGGCTGTGCCGCTTGCTGGCCAGCCAGGGGCTGACCGTCGTCATTGCAACGATCTCGATGTTCCGCGAGGTCCACGCCTGGAACCGGGCACATCTCCCGGGCTACTTCGAAGCCTACCTCAAGGTTCCGCTCGAAGAATTGCGCCGAAGGGATCCCAAGGCAATCTACCGCCGCTACGACGCCGGGCAGCTTCGCAACGTGGCCGGAATCGACCTGCCGGTGGACGAACCCGAAGCCCCGGACTGGATGGCGGAGCACGATCCGGCCAGATCGGTCGAGGATCTGGCGTTCGAACTGGTCAACATTCTGGAGATGGAGGGTCGGCGATGACTGTCGAACAACTGAAAGCCGGCGATTTCACCGGCCTCGCGCGGGACTACTCGCGGAACCGGCCGGATTACGCACCGCCGGTGCTGCGCGCCCTGGTCGGTCTCCTCGACCGGCCGGTCGCGGAAATCGACTTCGTCGATGTTGGCGCCGGGACCGGGATCTGGACGCGGATGGTCTGCGCGGCAGGCGTACGCTCGGCCACGGCCATCGAACCCAACGACGACATGCGCAGGCACGGAATCGAGGACAGCGCCGCGCTTTCGATCCGCTGGCAGCCGGGCAACGCCGAGGCTACCGGACTGCCGGACGCGTGCTGCGACTGGTTGACCATGGCCTCATCCTTCCACTGGGCGGATTTCGACCACGCAACGCGCGAGTTCCACCGGGTCCTGAAACCGGGGGGAAGGTTTACTGCGCTGTGGAACCCGCGTCTGGTCGAAGCCAACCCGCTTCTTGCGCAGATCGAAGCCTACCTGAGTACGCTCAAGCCGGACCTCAAGCGCGTTTCGTCCGGCCGCGCCGGCATCACGGAAACCCTCACCGAGCGATTGTGGGATTCCCCCTGGTTTGACGACGTCGTCTACATCGAGGGTCGTCACGTGCTCAGCATGTCCCCGGAGCGCTATCTCGGCGCGTGGCGCTCGGTGAACGACCTTCGTGTACAGCTCGGGCACGACCGCTTTGATGCGTTCCTGAGGCACGTCGAAGCCGAAGTCGCAAACCAGGACGTGATCGAGGCGACCTATCTGACGCGTGCCTGGTCGGCACGGCGCAAGGACTGAGACGATGTCTTCCCATAGGCGCTTCGCGACCAAGGGCCGGACGCTCGAGCACCTGCGGGGATCCCTGCAGAGTGCGCGCATCGCGCCACTCGCACGCATCTCGCAGGCGCAGTGGCGGCGCGGAGCGCAATCCTGGGCTGCGCAGATCGAACGCGAACTCGGGCCACCACCCTGGATCGTCCGCTCCAGCTGCGCACGCGAAGACAGTGCGCATGCCTCCCACGCGGGCGAGTTCCTTTCGATTCCGAACGTGCTCGGCGAAGCTCTCGTGCGGGCGGTCGACGATGTCTTCGCCTCCTACGGACCCTGCCAGGCGGATGACGAAGTCCTGATCCAGCCCATGCTGCACGGCGTCGTCCGGGCCGGGGTCGCGTTCTCGCACGACCCGGGCACGTGCGCGCCGTACCGCATCATCAACTGGACCGAGGGGCCGGACACCTCCGCTGCAACCGCCGGGCGCCCGGTCCGCACCTGGCAACAGGCGGCTCACTCGCGGCGCACAACGCCGCCCGGACTTGCGGGCGTGATCGCGTTGCTCGATGAGCTGCTGGCGTACTTTGACGGCGCCCCGCTCGATTGCGAGTTCGCACAAACCTCCGATACCGACGGCGAAATCCTGTGGCTGCTTCAGGTACGTCCGCTGATCCTGCCCCGCCCCCCGGAGACGGCGGAACGGCAGGCAGGACGCTTGCACCAGATCGAAGCGAAGGTTGCGCGGGGCATGCAGCCGCATCCGTTCCTGATGGGCAACCGGACCGTCTATGGCGTCATGCCGGACTGGAATCCCGCCGAGATCATCGGCATCCGGCCCAAGCCACTGGCCCTTTCCCTCTACCGCGATCTCGTCACGGATGCGATCTGGGCCTATCAGCGCCACAACTACGGTTACCGCAACCTGCGCAGCTTTCCGCTGATGCAACCACTGTTCGGACTGCCGTACATCGACGTCCGGCTCTCCTTCAATTCCTTCATTCCGGCCGATCTCGACGAGCCTCTGGCCAGCCGCCTCGTCGATCACTACATCGAGCGCCTGCTCGCCGAACCCGCCCTGCATGACAAGGTCGAGTTCGAAATCGTCTATTCCTGCTACACGCTCGATCTTCCGCAGCGCATGAAGCGCCTGGCCGAGGCCGGGTTCTCTCCGCGGGAGCGCGAACAACTGGCGGCCAGCCTGCGGCGGCTGACCAACCGCATCGTCCATCCGCAGGACGGACTCTGGAGAGCTGACGCCGCAAAGCTCGACGTACTGCAGCGGCGTCGCGAAAGCCTCTTCGGGTCGACAGCCGATCCGCTCGAACGGGTGTACTGGCTGCTCGAGGACGCCAAGCGATACGGCACCCTGCCCTTTGCGGGACTGGCGCGCGCGGGATTCATCGCAATCCAGATGCTGCGCTCGCTGGTCGGCGTGGGGGTGTTCTCGCGTGCGGACTACGACGCGTTCCTCGCCAGCGTGTCCACCGTTTCCGGCCAGCTCGCGCGGGATCGTGGGACACTCGACCGCACGACCTTTCTTGCCCGCTACGGACACCTCCGGCCGGGCACCTACGACATCCTGTCTCCCCGCTACGATGAGGCTCCGGATCTGTATTTCGACTGGAATCGCTCATCCGGTGCCGCTGCGTCCGCAGCGCCTCCGTACTCGATCACCCTGCCCCAGATGCGCGAACTGGTGAAGCTGCTGGAAAGCCACGAACTGGAGGCGGACCCGGTCGGCCTCCTCGAATTTCTTCAAGCCGGCATCGAACTGCGCGAGCAGGCCAAGTTCGCCTTCACCCGCAACCTCTCCGACGCGCTCGCACTCGTTGCGCGCATCGGGGAACAACACGGATTCACGCCCGAGGACATGGCGTACTGCGACATCTCCGCGATCAAGGAGCTGCATGTCGCAGCCCTCGATCCGGTCGCGGTGCTTCGACACAGCATCGAACAGGGGCGCGAGCGGCACGCCGAGACCCTCGCTGTGGCCCTGCCACCGGTGATCGCCGAGCCGGCCGACGTGTGGGCTTTCGAATGGCCAGCCAGCGCACCTAACTTCATCACCCAGAAGCAGGTCACGGCCCCCGTCACCGACTGCAGCGAACTGCAACGCCTGGCGGGCCGGATCGTCTGCATCCCGAATGCCGATCCGGGGTTCGACTGGCTGTTCGCATATCCGATCGCCGGTCTCGTCACGGCGTGGGGGGGGTCGAACTCGCACATGGCGATCCGGGCCGGCGAGCTCGGCCTGCCCGCCGTGATCGGGGCCGGCGAGGCACTGTACCGCTGCTGGGCGGGTGCTCAGCGACTGCACCTCGATTGCGCCGGACATCGTGTCGAGGTGCTGGCGTGAGACCCGTCGCAGTCAGTCAGCGGATCGATGACCATCCGCAGCGGTCGGAATCCCGCGACGCCCTTGATCGGCGATTGATCGAACTGATCGTCGCGACCGGACATCTTCCGGTTCCAGTGCCGAACGATCTGCCGCTCGCCGCGGAAACCGGCGTCAATCTGAACGCCTGGCTCGCAGCGGTGCGTCCGTGCGCGGTCCTGCTTTCAGGGGGCGGCGATCCGGGCCATCAGCCGGCCCGCGATGCAACCGAATCACGACTCCTCGATCATGCACTGGCTCACGGCCTGCCGGTGCTCGGCCTTTGCCGGGGCATGCAGGTGCTCGGTCTTCGGGCGAGAGCCCAGCTGAGAACCGCCGACGGGCATGTGGGTACCCGCCATCGTCTGGTCGGCCTGCTGCACGGCGACGTGAATAGCTACCACCGGATGGTGCTCGCTACCTGTCCGGACGGCTACGAGGTGCTGGCCCGCTCCGGCGACGGAGAGATCGAGGCCATACGGCACGATACGCTTCCGTGGGAAGGCTGGATGTGGCATCCGGAACGCGAGCCGGTGTTCCGTACAACCGATGTCGAACGAATGAGGACGCTCTTCAATGCATGAACGACTGCTGGATCAGGCCGTCCGCGCCGCACGCAAGGCCGGGCGGGTGATCCTCGAACATTACCGGCAGCGCGAAGCGATCGGACCGAAATCGGACGGCTCGCCGCTGGCCAAGGCGGATCTGGCCGCCCATGGCACGATCTGCACGGAACTGAAACCGACGGGGATCCCGATCGTGTCCGAGGAAGGCGAAGATCTTCGCCTCCAAGCGGCGCGCTACTGGTTGATCGACCCGCTCGATGGCACGAAGGAGTTTCTCGCCGGCAACGACGAGTTCACCGTCAACATCGCGCTGATCGAAGGCAGGCGCCCCGTCCTCGGAGTCGTGCTTGCACCGGCACTCGACGAACTGTATGCAGGTGGGCCGGACACGGGCACCTGGGCGGAGCGGCACGGCGCGCCCCGCAGCGCCTGCACCCCGCGTGAGCGCTCGGAAACCTGCCGCATGGCGATCAGCCGCTTCCACAACCACCCGGATGCAGAAGGATTCGCGATCGCCAACCGGGTTGGACTCCGCCTGGAGATCGGATCCGCGCTCAAGTTCGGCCGCCTCGCCGCTGCCGAGGTGGATGTCTATCCAAGGTTCGCAGGCAGTTCGGAGTGGGACATCGCAGCTGGGCAGGCGGTCCTCGAAGGTGCCGGTGGCGCCGTGCTCGACTGGAACAGCGGCCGCGCACTGGAATACGGGAAACCGCGGCGGAGAAACCCGCGCCTGCTGGCGCTGCGCAGCCCGTACACGCGAGCAGAGTTCGAATGCCATCCCTACGCTCAGGAGATCCCGTGAAAGGCCTGATACTGGCGGCCGGTCGAGGAAG
The DNA here is from genome assembly GCA_023383815.1 of Rhodocyclaceae bacterium. Taxonomy (GTDB): domain Bacteria; phylum Pseudomonadota; class Gammaproteobacteria; order Burkholderiales; family Rhodocyclaceae; genus JACOUN01. The sequence continues at coordinate 114,060 of JAHDYG010000002.1, read as the reverse complement.
CCGCATGGGCACACGGACCGAAAAGCGCCCGAAGTGCCTCGTCGAACTGCACGGGGCGCCGTTGCTCGCACACCAGCTCACGGCCCTGCGAGCAGCCGGGATCGCCGAGATTGCCGTGGTGACCGGATACCTGCGCGAACTGATCCAGCCGTGGGGACTGGTCGAGTTCTACAACCCACGCTGGGAAGAGACCAACATGGTCAGCTCGCTCGCCTGCGCGCAAGCCTGGATGGCCGACACCCCCTGCCTCGTCAGCTACTCGGATCTCTTCTATACCGCGGACACGGTGCGGGCGCTGATCGCCGCGCCCGATGCCCCCATTGCGATCAGCTATGATCCGGACTGGCTCGCACTGTGGCAGGCGCGCTTCGCCGATCCGCTCGACGACGCCGAAACCTTCCGTCTCGATGCGGAAAGGCGCTTCGTCATCGAGATCGGCAATCGCCCCGCGACCCTGAGTGCCATCGAAGGGCAGTACATGGGGCTGCTCCGCTTCCAGCCATCGGGCTGGAAACGCCTCCAGGAGATCCGCGCGGCCTGCACGGAGCAAGAACGCGACCGCCTGCACATGACCGGTGCCTTGCAGCGGATGATCGCGCGCGATCCCGAAACGGTTCTCGCAGTCCCTTGCCAGGGCCCATGGGGCGAGATCGACTCACCGGAAGACCTCGGGGTCTTCGAGCGCAAGCCCCGTGGATCAAGCTGAGGTGAATGCGGCTCTCCCGGGACAAACATGCTTAGCGCCCCCCGCACCCTGTTCGTAATCCATCGCTTCGACGCAAAGCCGCTCAGCGATTCGGCAGGGGTGATCGAGGTCTTGAAGCCGATGCTCGCCTCGGGCCTGCTCGGCGAACATCGAGTGATCAGCCTCGGGCGTGACACCGAGGACTATCTTGCCCTGATCGAGGCCGCAGTGGAGCGCGCAGCGCAGGCCGCTGCCGGGGCGCCGGTCGTGATCTACGGCGCCGGTGCCCACACCCGCCAGTTCACCCCGCAGCTGGGCCGCCTGCGGATCACTGCGGTCGCCGACCGCGACCCCTCGCTGTGGGGTACGCGCTGCATGGGGCACCCGGTCATCGCACCGGACCAGATCCCTGCGCACGCACAGCACGTCGTGATCTCGAGCCGCGCCTACGAGCAGGGCATCCTGCAGGATCTGGCCGCATCGTTCGGTAACACCGTGCGCCTTCACCCGCTCTACGGCCCCAACCCGGACGGCGAGATGCGTGCTGCACGCGAGACCGAGATCCGGGAGACGGTTGAAGCGTTTCGCCCGGACCTGCTGGTGCACACCCCCGTCCACCCGCACGAGAACCTGTCCGCGGAGTTCTTACTCGGCCTGCGCGACCTTCACCCGGCGCTGCGGATCGTGACGCTGTGGTGGGACTACGACGAAGCGGCCCGCCACGGCAGCTATCTCGACTACGAACGCGAGACGCTGCGTTGGGCCGACCTCGTGATCGAGAACTCGAACGGCACCCGCCTCGAAAGGATGCGGCGCGGCGATCCGCCCTACGAGCACCACCGGAACTGCGACAAGGTGTTCTTTCACCCCACCGTGTTCGATCCGGCACTTTTTCATCCCGAGCCAGAGGCCGAACCGCGCTACGACATCGCGCTCTTCGGCAGTTCGGTCGGGCGCCGCCGCGAGTGGATCGACCGTCTGAGCCGCCGTTACGGCGAGCGCTTCCACCACCTCGGCGGCACCTACGAGAGCGGGCGTGCACCCCTGCCCGTCGCGGACTACGCAGCGGCGCTGAGGCGCACCCGGATCTGCGTCAATACGCAGACCTACCCCTTCCGGACCCAATGCAAGGGCAAGGTGCGCGAAGCGCTCGCCTGCGGCGTGCTGCTGCTGGAAGAGGACAATCCGGAAACCCGCCTGCTGCTGCAACCCGGGGAAGGGATCGAGTACTTCAGCGATGAAGAATCACTCTTCGCGCTGATCGATCGCTATCTCGCTGACGATACGCGCCGCAGGGGGACGGTCGCGCGCGGTCAGGCGGTCTGGCGGACGGAGAGGAATGCCGCCGCGTGGACGCGGGCGCTGCTCGAGCGTCTGGGCAACGGACGCCGATGAAGTCGTTCAGAGAAATCCATGATCCGCATCCGAGAACTCGCCGGCTGGCACACCAAACACGACGGCCAACCTGTCTCGTACGCGCTGGTTTCCCTCTCTGGCTGAGTCTCCCGGCTGTCGGAGATCACCGATGTGTTGCCGGAAGTAATTGATTGCGTCGCCGTAGTTCGAACAAAAGCGGTTGCGTGCCCATTCATAGATCGCGAGATCATCGGCAACCAGCCGTTCTGCCTTCGCAATGATCTCCGGACGCATCCGGTTGAGCCTTGGCCGCATCGTGTTCTGGTAGATCCTCCAGATCGGCAGGCGTGGCAGATCCATCATCACTGCGACGAGAAACAACGACTCGTCATACAGCTCATTGACACCGACGAACTCGAAGCGGCGCTCGATCGAACTGCGGATCTGCTCAAAACCGGCATCACGTTCCACGATGCGTACCTGCGCCCCGCTCAACAAGGTCATCTTGTTGAAATAGGCCAGCGGCTCCAGTCCTCCCGGCCAGCGACCGGTATCGGCGATCTCGTCGAGAAAGAACGCGAGCCCGCGCCCCTCCCGGATCGACGCAGGGATCACGGGCGAATCCATGTTCCGCTTCAGCACGAAATTGAAGTATGCAGACAGCAAACGGGTCACTGGATGCCGCACGATCGTGAAGCGTCGCAAACTGCGTCCGGCCAGACTCTCGGGCACGACGAGATGGTGATCGGCAACAAAACGGCACTCCGGGCGATCCTCCAGTCGGGCCAGAAAGGCCCTGGTAACGTCTGGTTCGAGCTTCGGATCCGGTGTGGTCAGGCTCAACTGCGGGTCAAGCGCGTCGCAGATCGCGCGCGTGAAACTCTCCCCGCCGGTGTGGTTCATGTGCGAAAACAGAAACAGGTCCTTCTCTGCCGCAGGCCGAAAGGGGCTTCCGAAACGATCCACGAAGCGCCGCACCCAGGCCCCGCCCTGCAGCTCTTCGGTCCAGGAACCGGAAGGCAGCTCACCGCGCACCGGATCAATCTCCTGCGCCCAGTCGCTTCCGGCAATCGCGCGCCCTGTCACGAACGCCCTCACCGCGGAAAAGTCCGTTTCGATCGGAGTGCCATCGAGGTCTGCATGCCACGAAACCTCGCTCTTCTCCCATCGCCCATTCAGCGCAAGATCCAGGCAGCAGGTCCGCAACCACCTCAACTGAAAGGCATCCAGATGGGTTGGCGCCCGTTCGCACAGATCGACGACGGACGCGAGACCGGGTGCCTCAGGCATCCGGCCGCCCAGCACCGCTTCGAACAGGCACAACACTTCGCCGATTCCTAGAAACTCGGGCGCATGCCGCATCGCTTCGAGCAGATCCGGCCCCGGTTCAACGCCTTGAGCGACCAGCGTCTCGATCCTGCGCCGCGCGCACGCAAGCAGCGGTTCGAGACTGCGCGGATCGCGCCGGACCATGAACGCCACACTCATCGATCTCGCAAGATCCATTCCGTCCTGATCGAGCGCCCGAGGAGCCTCCTCGCTACCGGGAAACGTGGCTGCCATCGATCACCCGGCCACGATCTGCCGCGCCACCATGAACGCCTCCGCGTGCGCGAGGCCCGCACTTGCTCCGCGCCAGCGGCCAAGCGCTTCGATCGCCTCGATCGAGCGCGGGTGCGGAAAGGTGCGCAGTTCCGCGCCATAGGCTTGCAGCGCACGGCGCTTGCGGTCGAGGGTAGCGGTGACGTCGATGAAAAGGTTCGGTTCGAAGGGCGCGGCCCCCGGCGCCTGCCATTCAGTGCTCGACGGCACCTCGAAGCAGCGCAGCGTGTGTACCGAACACCCCGGCAACGGCCGGCAGGCAGTGAGCACGGCCTGGTGGGCGAGCCGGTGGTCGATGTTGAGATCACCGTGGTGGTGGGTGTAGACGATCTGCGGATCGAGTCGTGCGAGCACACGCTCGACCGCCTGGACGAGATCGAGCAGTGGCACGGTGTCAAGCCGGTTGTCCGGCAGGCCGAGCGCCTCGACCCCCGCCAGGCCGAGAATCGCCGCGGCCTCGCGGGCAGCATCGAGCCGTGCCGCGAGCGCGCCGGGATCGACACTGCCGCCCACGGCACGCGCCGCAACCCCGTCGGCGAGAAACAGCACATGCACGGCGTCGCCGGCCGCGGCATGACGGGCGAGCGTGCCGCCACAGCCGAGCACCTCGTCATCGGGATGGGCTGCCACGACCAGAACCGTTTCCATGCCGTCCTCCTTGTCAGGCGGTGCTGCCCGCATCCACGGTCAGCGTCGTGCCGGTGACGTTGCGGGCGCCTTCGCCGAGGAGGTAGGTGACCGCCGCCGCGACGTCACTGCCCTCGGGCAGGCGCCCGAGTGCGCTGCGCCGCCGGATCGAATCGAGCTGCCCGTCGGCGATCCCGCTCGTCATGTCGGTCGCGAGATAGCCGGGTGCAACCGCATTCACGGTGATGCCGGCCTTGCCGACCTCGCGCGCCAGCGAACGCGTGAAGCCGGTCAGCGCAGCCTTGGTCGCGCCATACACCGCCAGGCCCTTGTAGCCGGTCTCGGCCACGACCGAGCTGATGTTGATGATGCGCCCTTCGCCACGGATCAGCATCGGCCGCAGCAGGTATTTCGTGAGCAGGATCGGCGCTTCGACATTGACCCGCAGCAGCGCGCCGATGTCGCGCTCGTGCAGGGTCGGCAGCAGGCCCGCATGGCCGAGCGCGGCATTGTTGACGAGGCCGTAGAGCCCCGGATGTTCGCGCGCGAGCCGCGTCGCAAAGTCGTGGATCCCGGCGAGGTCGTCGAAATCATAGGCCGCGAAGGAAAGCACATCGGCGTGCGCGGCCAGGAGCGCGTCGAGGCCGGCACTTGGCCGGCGCCCGACCGCGACGACGCGATAGCCATCGCCGACGAGCCGCGTCACGATTTCCAGTCCGATGCCGCGGGTCCCGCCGGTCACCACCACCGTCTTCATGTCCGATCCTCCAGACGCCGGAGCTTTCCCCCCGCGGCGGGTTCGATCGCCGCGACGAGTTCGATGCGCGCGGGCACCTGCCACGGCGGCAGGTGTGCGCGACAGTGATCGTACAGGGCACGCAGCAAGGCGTCGTCCCGCCCGTCTTCGCGACTGTCTTTTCGTCCGCAGCCGCCGATCGCAACCTCGGCGACGACCACCTGGCCAGTGAAGGGATTTTGCCGGCCGCCGACGCGCGCCTCGGTGACGCCCTCGAAGGCTCGCAGGACCGCTTCGACCGTTTCCGGGTGAACCTTGTTGCCGCCGACGTTGATCGCGCCGCCGGCGCGCCCGAGGAAGAACACCCGCTCGCCCTCGATCCGTACCAGATCCTGCGTGTCGAGGTAGCCACCGTCATCGACGCTTGCCGTCGTCACCACAGGGGCCACGGCCGGCCGGATCCACAGGTGCCCGGCTTCATCGACCCGCAGGCGCACCGCTCCGACACCACGTTCAAGGTAGGCCCGCGGAAACCCCGCCCGGCCGTCGCCAACCGAGAATCCCACGCCGGCTTCGGTCGAGGCGTAGATGTGGCGGAGCTTCGCGTGCGGAAAGGCGTGCGACAGCGCGTCGAGCAGGCGCTGATCGGCGATCTCGCCGCCGAGGGTGATCCGGTGCAGCGGACAGGCGAGGATCCGACCGTCGATCAGGAGCTTGCGCCACAGCGTCGGCGTGGCCGAAAGGGCATTCACCCGCGCGGCAACGAAGGCCCCGACGCGCGCCACGAAGTCTTCGCCGGCGCTGCAGACCAGCACGGAACCGCCCAGCAGCGCCTGCAGCAGAACCTGCAGACCGGCGAACCGGCACGGATCGTAGAGCAGGCCCCAGCGGTACGCAGCCCCGCTTGCGAGGTCCGTGCGCAAGGCCGCGCTCAGGCTCTGCAGCGTGTGGGCGACCAGCTTCGCGTCACCAGTCGTGCCCGAGGTGGCGAGCAGCCATTGCGTCGCGCCGGCCGTTGCCGGCAGCACGGCGGCCGCTGCGGCCAGCCGCCCGGCCTGATCCGCGTCGATTCCGGCCGGAACGAGCAGGATCCGCGCCGCACGGCCGTCGGCTGCAGCGAGCCGGAGGATCAGCTCGCGCGGGGCGAGCGCGTGCAGCGTCACGAGCGAGGGGAGGTTCGCACCCTCGCCGGCCGACCGGGCCCGCAACAGCGCGACGAGTTCGCCGGCCGCAAGCAGCCCCGCCTCGTCCTGCAGCAGCACCCGCTCCTGCGGCAGGGCGCACAGATGCTCAAAGAGGGTCCGTGCGCCTTCAGGCGGGTGCGTAGCGGGCATAGATCGCGACGAACTCCCCGAGCGTGCGCGGGTAGTACGGCTCTTCCATCCGGACGAAGGGATCGTAGTCGAGCGCCTCTTCGAGCCGCGCGACGAGGATCGCGAACCCGAGCGAATCGAGCCCGCTTTCGAGGAGCGGCGTCTCATCGTCCAGATCACCGACCAGTTGCGCCCCGAAGCCTTCGGCGACCGCGTGCATGTGCGCAACGATCGTGTCGCGCAGCGCTTTGGTCCCGCTCACCGCCCCTTCCGTCATTCAGATCTCCATTCTTGCCGCGGCCTCCCGCACCGGCCGCGGCAGCGCCGCCAGCACCGCCGCCCGGCGTGCGCGCCAATCCTCGCTGCGGTAGCGGAACCTCAGCGCCGCAAGCGGCTCGCCGTCGCGCACCACAACCGCCTCACGCACCCCGACGCGCTCGAAACCGAACAGATCGTGCAGCCGCTGCGGCCCGGGATTGTGCTCCAGAACCTCGGCGAACAGGGTGTCGAGTTCGAGCCGGTCGAAGGCATGGTCCAGCGCCGCAAGTTCGAGCAACACCCCGGTGCCGGGCCAGATCCGTTCCTCGCCCAGATAGTAGCCGAGCTCGGCCTGCCGCTCGCGGATGCGGGCGTAGTACAGGCAACCGACCGGATGGCCATCGAGCTCGACCAGCAGATGACGGCGCCCGGGGTCTGTCGTCAGCGCCTCGAACCACGCCTGCTGCCCGGCCACGCTGATCTGCGCATCCGAGAGCATGTTGCGCCGGATCCGCTCCTGGTTGCGCCAGCAGCGCACGCGCTCGATGTCCTCGCGTGCGAGGGGGCGCAGGCTCAAGACCGGATAGCCCATCGCTCAACCCTGCGTGCGGCGCGTGATCGACACCCGCGCGTGAAGCACGTCGCCGCCCACCTCCGCCTCCACGAACTCGATGCGCCACGGCCCGTGATCGAGGAAGGCATGCGGATAGCCTTCGGCATCGAGCATCCGGATGTGGTCGTAGAGCGCCCGCAGATCGTCCGCCTCGGGCAGCCGGCCCTCTTCCGGCGTGCGTCGGGTGAACACGACCACCTCGCCCTTCTGCGGTCGAGCTTGCGGCTCGGTGTGCACGATCAGGCCGATCAGCTCGTAGACCCGTTCGGCCGCCCGCTCGTAGATCTCCTGCGCCCGCCCGGCCAGCGATAGGTCGCACTGCGCGTAGATCGGCCCGGCATCGAGCCCCGCCTCGATCCTCAGGGCCGTCAGGCGGGTCGTCCCGCAGCCCCGCACGATGAGATTCTGCAGCGGGCTGCCGCCCCGCCCGTAGGGCAGATCGGTCATGTGGAAGCCGACACACTCGTACGTCTGGAAGATGCGCTCGGGCACCTTCCACGACCAGTGCGGGAAGAAGACGTAGCGCGGACGCAACCCGCCTGCGAGCAGCCCTTCGAGTTCCTCGGGTGCGTGCACGAGATGCCAGCGACCGGGGAGCGTCGGCGCATGGCGCGCGAAGGCCGCCAGATTCCAGGGCCGGATCGTCGCGACGACGTAGTCTTTTGTCATTCTCCGATCAGATCCCAGGTGAGCGGCGTGCCGCGCACGACCGCCCGGCGCACCCTGCGCCCGAGCACGACGTCGAGGTAGCCTGGCGCGAGACCGCCGGCCGGCCGCACGCAGCGCACGCTCTGCGCCGTCAGCTCGGCACCTTCGTCCAGATCGCACGCGATGTAGAGACTGCGCCGGTAGCGGCGGGTGTCGCGCTCGCTCTCGGCCGGCCCGTACTGCACCCGGCCCAGCGCCTGCCACGCGGTCAGCGTATCGCGCACGAGTTGCGCGAATTCCTCCGGTTCGAGCGAGAACGCAGCATCGACGCCACCGCTCGCGCGATCGAGCGTGAGGTGCTTTTCGATCACCGCCGCGCCGAGCGCCACGCCGGCAACCGCGACGGCGGTGCCCAGCGTGTGGTCGGACAGACCCGCCACGCACTCGAAGAGTGCCTGCAGATGCGCCAATGTGCGCAGGTTCGCGTCGCGCGGCTCGGCCGGGTAGTTGCTCGTGCACTTCAACAGGACGAGTTCCCGGCACCCCGCCGAGCGCGCCGCCTCGACCGCCTGCGCCAGTTCGACGAGCGTCGCCGTTCCGGTCGACAGGATCAGCGGCTTGCCGGTCGCGGCGACCCGGCGGATGAGCGGCAGGTCGCCGTTCTCGAACGAGGCGACCTTGTAGCAAGGCACGTCCAGGGTTTCGAGGAAGTCCACCGCAGCAATGCTGAAGGGCGTGCTGAAGGCGAGGAGACCCCGCGCGTGCGCGTGGTCGAACACGGCACGATGCCAGTCCCAGGGCGTCTGCGCCTTTTCGTAGAGCTCGTGGAGCGAATGGCCGCGCCACGGGTTGCCCGCTTCATCGATGAAGAAGCCGCCGTCCGGTACGTCGAGCGTCATGCACGAGGGCGTGTAGGTCTGTAGCTTGATCGCGTGCGCACCGGCCTCGGCGGCGGCATCGACGATCGCCAGTGCGCGCGCCAGTTCGCCGTCGTGGTTGCCGGACATCTCCGCGATCAGGAAGGGCGGATGCTGTGGCCCGATGGGGCGGTTTCCGATGTGGATCTCGGTCATCTCGGTATTCGTCCGTCGATGTCGTCGGAGGGTGAGTCGAGCGCGGCCAGCGGTGGCAGTTGTGCCAGGGCCGCCAGCACCCGCGCCACGCCGCCCCCCTCCGGCACGATCTCGTGCGCGGCGCGGCTCATCGCGCGCAATGCCTCGGGCGCCGCACGCAGGGCGCGCACCGCCTGCGCGAACGGCGCTCCCTGCAGTGTAGCCGCATCGCCCAGCCACTGGCAGGCGCCGCGCTCGTGCAGGATCCGTGTGGCCGCAACCTGGTTGTCAGCCACCGTGACGACCAGCGCCGGTAGCGCCATCGCGCAGCGCTCCCAGTGACTGAAGCCACCTGCGCCCAGCGCAAGGTCGGCCGCAGCCATCAGTTCGGCCATGTGCCCGGTCTGCACGTGCAGGCGCCAACGCCCCCCACTCGCAGCGCACAGCGCGGCCAGCGCTTCGCGGCGCGGGTTCGCGGCACCGATCACGACGTCGCCGGCAAGCGCCGGATCCACCGCATCGAGTTCGGCCAGCGCACGTCCGGTCAGCCCGTCCGGATCGCCGCCGCCAAAGAAGATCAGGATCCGCCGCAGCGCACCGGTTCGCAGCGCGGCCTGCGGTGCCAGGCGCACGAATTCTTCGCCGAGCAGCGCGTGGCGCGGTTCGAGGAGGCACCGGCAGTGCCCAGGCAGCTTGCCGCGGTAGCGCCCCTCGGGGTCTGCGGCGAGGTTCTGGTCGAGCAGCACGTCGCACTCGTGCGTCCGGTCGGCCAGATCGTCGATCGCCAGCAGGACTTGCGCGCGGCTGCGCATGGCGCGTTCCCAGACCGCATCCAGCCCGTAGTGGTCGACGACGAGAAGGTCCACGTCTTCGGCCAGGGCCGCCTTGCACCGCGCTGCATCCTCGTCCGCCGGCACTCCGGCTGGCAGGACGACGCTGGAAAAACCCTGGCGCCGGATCTCGTCTTCCATGGATCCGGGCAGCGCCTGCCCCAGAAAGGTGACCGATGCGCCTCGCGCACGCAGCGCCCGTGCGAGCACCAGGCAGCGCGCCACGTGGCCGCTGCCCAGCGTCACCGAAGCATCAGCGCGGATCGCGACGCGCATCGCCCAGGTCCAGGCCCGCTTCCTGCGCCCGCCCTTCACCCCCATCGCGATGCGCAAGCTGCAGGGCGTGGTAGAGGTACTCGGCCCGCTCCCAGTCCTCGGGGGTGTCGATGTCCTGCACCCGATGGCGCGGCAGGATGATCGGGATCGCGGCATCCGAGAACATCGGCACGCCGCGCAGAAAGGCCTCGGAGCGTCCCCAGTAGAACTGGCCGGCGTCGTGGTAGGCCTCTTCGAGATCCTGCGAGCGCCGGCCAATGAACTCAGGGTACATCGGCTCGACGCCTCCCGCCGCGGTCAGGCGCAGCGCACGCTGGATCGGGAAGGCGAAGGTCGTCACCGAGAATGCGAACTGTCGGTCCGGCGCGGCGAGCAGCGCATCCCGGCCGCGCAGCAGATCTTCGACGCGCCCGAGCGGCGAAGTGGCGTAGAGGCAGCAGGCGAGTTCGGGCAACTGGCCACAGTTCGCCAGCCACTCCAGCGCATGGCACACGACGGCACCTGTGCCGGCATGGTCGTCGGCGAGCTCGGAAGGCCTCTGGAACGGCACTTCGGCCCCCTCCCTTCGGGCATGCCCGGCGATCTCGGGGTCGTCGGTCGACACCAGGATGCGTTCGAAACAGCCGCTGGCGATCGCCCTGCGGATCGAATGGGCGATCAGCGGAATCCCATCGAAGAGACGGATGTTCTTGCGCGGGATGCGCTTGCTGCCGCCGCGCGCGGGGATCACGGCAACCGCCTTCACGCCGCGCTTCCCGGCGCTCGTTCGGCCCCGGCCGGCTCGAACAGCGACACCAGTTCGTATTCGAGATCGTCGGCGAGCCCGAGCCAGTCATGCCGCTCCTGGCTCGCGAGCAGGTTCTTCAACACGATCTGCAACTCATCCTGGCCGCGCACGTCGAGCCGGCCACCGTCGGCGACGACCTTCGGCAGCAGATCGGTCAGCGCCAGCGCGGCCTCGACGGCAAAACCGCGACGGAACAGCGCAGCCAGTTCAACGACGCGCGCCCTGTGCTGCCAGCCTTCGGAAGGCAGTTTTTCCCCGCTCACCTGCAGTACTCCGGATCGTAATACGCACCTTCGATCTTCGCGCCGGCGCGCGAGGTGTTGATGAAACGGACTTCGGGATGGCGGGCGATGAATGCCTCCAGGTGGTAGAGATAGGCGCGGAAATTCGGCTGGGTTCCGACCCGCTCGCCGTCGCCGTTCATGATCCAGTGTTTCACCGGCGCAGCCGCTCCGGTCAGTGCGTGATCGTCCCAGCCGCTATGGGTTTTCTGGTCGGGAAACGAAAAATCGGCGCCGAAGAGCCGGATCTTGCAAGCCCCCATCCGCACCGCCAGATCCGCCGCCGGATGCAGCACGCTGCCGCTGGCGTACAGAATGGTCCGGTGCGGCGCCTCCTTCCTGTACCCGTCGAGCAGCGAATCGCCCGAGAAGGCCACGTAGCGCGGCCCCGGCCAGTTCTTCAGGAGGGCGGTCTGGGCAAACGGAAAATAGACCAGGCATGTAGACGGCGGAACCTCGCCAGGAAAGTGATCCATCGTGATGCGCTCGTCCAGGCTCACGACAATGTCGGCCGCGATGCCGTGCCCGGCGAGCGGCTTCCAGGCGGTGTCCGCGCAGATGAAGAGCGGGCGTGTGTCCCGCGCGGCCACTTCGCGCAGGAAGTCATAGTGCCGTGCCAGTGTGGGCCCCGAGGCGAGCAGGAAGATCTCGTCGGTGCCGCGCTCGAAGAGTTCCGAGACATCGGGGTCGCGGGTCCAGAACTCGCGGTTGCGCTCACCGCGCTGCAATCGGTAGGGATCGTGGTTGTGCAGCCAGCGGTTTGCAAAGAGCCGTTCGATTTCGGCCTGCACCTGGTCGCGCATCCTCGCATTGCGCTCGTCAGCGAGAACGAGTTCGGGCGGTTGTGCGAAGAAAGGCGAGCGGATCTGGCCGTCATCCGCAGCGCCCGCCAGATCGACCCGCGGATCAGCCAGCCAGTCGCTCTGGTCGAGCACATGGAGCACGAGCGCGAAGATCGTCTCGTTCAGCAACCGGACATGAAGGCGTACCAGGCCAGCGCGCTCCAGCAACAAGCGCGGGAGATCTCCGAGTCCCGCGCCATAGAGCCAGATCTCGTGCGCGTCGTGCGGAAGATCGCACGCCTGGATTTCGGCCTCGCGACGCCGATCGTGACGGCTGGAAAGCTGGATGCCGTGGACGCTCAAGGTCGAGGAAATGCCCTCGGTCAGGGTCGCGGGGACGCGCCCCACATCCAGCGCCACGAGACGTTCATGCAAGCCCGGCCAACGCTCCCGGACGATTCCGGCGTTCTTCTCGAAGACTTCGTTCATCGCATCCTGCGTTTCGGCATCCGGCGAGGACGGCTGGCGCATCGGACCCTGCGCATTCGCACGGTACAAGCATGCTAGGCAAATCCATTCCCCGACAGGCATGATACGGGTCGGTGGCCCTTCGATCCGGCGCAGCCGGGGCCCCGGCACATGCCGCCGCGGCGGCCCGGACCCGCCGAACGACTATGCATGAGGCCGTTCGGCGAGTCAATCGCAGCCCGGACGGCCATCCCGGCTGGATATCGAGATTGGTGGCAACGACGAAGAGGTTTCCGATGAACCCATACTTGCGCAATGCGGAATACGGTTTCTGGCACCGTCCGGATTTCCAGGGCATCGCCTACTCGGACGGCCAGGCGTTCGAGCGCGAGCTGCTCGAAACGGTCCGCAACGCTTCCGATCCGAGCGTCTTTTCCACGGAGCTGAGCGCGCAGATCACCGACTGGCGCAGCCAGTACCATCTGACGCCGCAACGCCATTGCCTGTTGCGGCCGATTCCGTTCCGGGCCGGGGAATCCATTCTTGAACTCGGATGCGGCTGCGGCGCAATCACCCGCTATCTGGGCGAGTGCGGCCTGGACGTGACGGCAGTCGAAGGAGGGGTGCCGCGCGCATCGATCAGCGCCGCACGGTGCCGCGATCTGCCCAACGTCCGGGTGTTGCTCGAAGATCTGGTCGCGTTCGAATCGGAAGAGCGCTACGACTGGGTCACGCTGATCGGGGTGCTCGAATACTCACCGACCTTTGCCCCCGGCGCGGACCCGGTCCTGACCTATCTCAAGCAGGCCATGCGCTACCTGAAGCCGGGTGGCCGCCTCGTGCTGGCGATCGAGAACCGTCTGGGTTTGAAGTATTTCAACGGCTGTGGCGAGGATCACGTCGGCAAACCGTTCTACGGCATCAACGATCTGTATGGTGAAAAGGCCGTCATCACCTTCGGCCGTGCCGAACTGGAGGCCCGTCTCGCCGCGGCCGGCTTTGGCCGGATCGATTTCATGTACGCGTTTCCCGACTACAAGCTGCCGACGGTGATCGTCAATGAAGCCGGGTTCGCACACGAAGGTTTCGCGGTCTCAGACCTGCTGCTCCGGACCGATTCCCGCGACTACGGCGGGCGAAGCAACCGGCTCTTCTCCGAGCAGCTCGCGGCACGATCCCTCGAAGACAACGGCGTGCTGCGTGATTTCGCCAATTCCTTCCTGATCCTCGCGAGCCCCTCGACCACACCGGCCACCCCCGCTCCCGCCACGCTCGCCTGGACGTACTCTGTCCACCGCCGCACCGGATACCGGACCGAAACCTCGTTCGAGGCGCGGCCCGACACCACGATCGAGGTGAGAAAGCGCGCACTCGATTCTTGCAGCGAGGAAACGGATCGCACGACGGCCGCGCTCCGGCACCGGATCTGCGAACGCGCGGACTATGTGCAGGGCCGGCTGATGGCGTGGGCCGTGCAGAAGGCCAAGCTCCATTCCACTCCGTTCGAGTCCCTGTGCCGGGCCTTCGAACCCTATGCCCGGCACCTGCTTGCGCAGGCACGGCGAGCGCCGGACGCCGATGGCGCCACGCTGGAGGCCTGGTGGCTTCCGGGGAGCAAGGTCGATTGCACGCCGTTCAATCTGGTGCAGACCGCGTGCGGCCCGGTCGAGATCGACGAGGAATGGGAGATGGCGACCGAGATCCCGGCCGGGTGGGTCCTCGTCCGCGCGATCATGCAGACGGTCGCCCACGGAGCAGGGCCTGCGGCTCTGGAAACGATCACGGTCGAGGAAGTCCTCGCCGGAGTCTGTGCGCGCATCGGATTGCGGGTCGATCCACAGTCGATCCCCGGCTGGCTTGAGCACGAAAACGCATTTCTCGCCGAGGCGACGGGCAGCAGCATCGCCGTCCGGCTCACCGACATGAAGCTCACCGTCGCCGGGCCGGCGCGGATCCTGGATCTCGACCGGCCGACCGGCCCCGAGGTCGCGGAGGACCGCGACACCCCTGCCTCGCCTGGCGATGCGGCCTATCACCGCTGGATGAGTGCACGGGCGATCGAGGCGTCCGACGGCGCGATCTTTGCCGAGATCATCGCCCGCAGCTGGTCGGTCACGCCCCGCATCCACCTGCTGTTGCGGGTGACCCCCGCCGAGTCGGCGCGCCTGGCGGACACGCTGGAGAGCCTGAACTATCAGCTCTACGGAAACTGGCAGGTCGACATCGTTGCGACCTTTCCGGCCCCGGGTGAGGCCTTCCTGGCGCTGGACGCGGTCGGCTGGCACGAGATCGGCTCGATGGACCAGGCGGCCGCCACGCTCAACCTGCTGGTCCTGTCGCGCCGCTGCGACTGGATCCTGGAACTGCCCGCGGGTGCCGTGCTGGACCCGATGTGCCTGATGCGCATCGCCCACCAGATCAACACCTCACCCGCAAGCGGTCCGCTCGCGTGGTACTTCGACTCCGATTCCATCGATGCACGGCAGATCCGCAGACAGCCGCGCTTCAAGCCTGATTTCGACCCCGAGTGGCTGCTCTGCGCGGATCTGCTCGGTCCACTGTGCGTGCACGCGCAAGCGTGGTCCGACGCTGGGGGGGCGGGTCCGGACCCGGTGCGCCCCTGGTACGATCTGGCGCTGCGACTCGACGAGACCGCCGGCACCGCACGCCGGATCGGGCACCTCGCCGAGCCGCTGCTGAGCCTGCCCGAGGTGATGCAGCATGACGGGCATGCGCCGGCGTGCGCCGCCGCTGTCGAGCGCGCCCTTCTTCGTCGCGGCATCGAGGGCAAGGTCGGGACAACCTCGGCGACAACCTGGCGCATCGATCGCAGCTTGCGTACGCCACCCTCGGTGACGATCGCGGTACCCAGCCGGGACAAACCCGAGTACCTCGAAGCGTGCGTGCACCACCTCCTGGCTTCGACGCACTACCCCGACTACGAGATCCTGATCGTGGACGGAGCATCGCAGGAAGCCGACACCCAGGCGTGCCTCGCACGGCTTCTCGCCGGCACCGGCGTTCCGCTACGCAGCGTCACGCTCGAAGGCGCATTTCACCTGGCCCGCTTCGCCAACGCCGCAGCGCAGGCCGCCCACGGCGAGTTTCTCGTCCTGCTCGCGGATGATGTTCGCGCGATTCAGCCAGACTGGCTGAACCGGCTCGTCAGTCATGCCGCACGTCCCGGCGTTGCGTGCGCGGGTGCGGTACTCGTAACCCCGCCGGAGGGTGCAATCGACCATGCGGGCTACCTTCCCGGGCTCGGCGGGTTCATCGACAGCACGCACCGCGGTCGTCGTTTTTCCGACGAGCCCGGCTATCTCGACCTCCTGCGGGTCGACCGGACGGTCGCTGCGGTGTCGTCAGCCTGCCTTGCGCTGCGCAAAACAGATCTGATCGCCGCAGGCGGCATGGACGAATCGCTGGAGATGGCCACTTGTGCCGAACTGGATTTCTGCCTGCGGCTCGCGCGACAGCAGGGTGGGCGCTGCGTCGTCGCCTCCGGCGTCCAGCTTGCGCGCCTGGGCGGATCCTGCCTTGCGCCGCAGGATGCGGATCCGGTCGGAGCCTCGGAACGACGCACGGCGGAACTGCGAGCGCAGCAGACCACGCTCGATCGCTGGTTCGACGATTTTGCCTCCTCGCGCTTCTGGAGCCTGCATCTGGACCGGCGCGGCGTCGATGCCCGGATCGAGACGAGCCTCGTGCCGGGCTGGCATGTCCTGCCGGACACCACGCCGCGCATCCTCGCCTTTCCGGTGCGCAGCGCCCAGGGGGATATCCGCGTGGTACAGCCGCTGACCGCAGCCCGGAAGGCGGCACGCGCGCAGGCGTGCGTCTATTCACCGACGCTCGATGCACCCGAGCTCCCCACGGTGGCGGATCTGGCCCGTCATGCGCCGGACGTCGTGCTGATCCACCAGTGGCTCGGAGATCCGCAACTGCGGATCATCCAGCAGATGCGATCGTTCCTGAAGCAGACCTTCCGCGTATACGAACTCGACGACCTCGTCACCGACATGCCGCAGCGCAGTTCGCTCCGCCTCGGTGTGCCGGCCGATGCGCGCAGCCACCTCGCCCGGATGCTGCGCGAGTTCGACCGGCTCGTGGTCAGCACCGACTATCTCGCCGAACGGTACGGCCATCTCGCACGCGAAGTGCGCGTGGTCCCGAACCGGCTCGAAGGCGAGCGCTGGCTCAAGCTCCCGACCCAACGTTGTACTTCACCGCGGCCACGGGTCGGCTGGGCGGGCGGCACAGCCCATGAAGGCGATCTGCAGATCCTTGCCGACGTCATTGCCGCGACTGCACACGAAATCGACTGGGTGTTCATGGGGATGTGCCCGGACAACCTCCGCCCGTTTCTGAAGGAGTTTCATCCCTTCGGCCCGATCGCCGACTATCCGGCGCGGCTCGCAGCCCTGAATCTCGAACTCGCCGTCGCGCCGCTGGAACAGATTCCGTTCAACCGCGCCAAGAGCAACCTCAGGTTGCTCGAGTACGGCGTTCTGGGCATCCCGGTGATCTGCACCGACATCGACCCGTATCGTGATTCGCCCGCCTGCCGGGTTCCGAACGAGGCGCGTGCATGGCTCGAAGCACTCCGGGCGCGGATCCACGACCCCGGCGCTGCGGCGCAGGAAGGTCAGGCGATGCGCGACTGGGTCACCCGTGGATTCCTTCTGGAAGACCACGTCGACGCCTGGCTCACGGCGCACCTGCCCGATTGACGCCACCCACCCTCGCACACGGATCTGCCGATGAATCCCCAAGACCCAGGCTACATCACCGACGTCGTCTATACCGACAACTACTACGAACAGCTCGGACCGGTCACGATCAATTACGTCGCGGCACTCAACGGAATCCAGCCGCGCGACCTCACCGACTTCGACTACTGCGAGGTCGGCTGCGGCCAGGGTCTGTCACTGCTGGTTCATGCGGCAGCCCATCCACAGGGGCGTTTCGTCGGCATCGATCTCAACGCGGAGCACATCCGTCGCGCAAGCACGCGCGCAAACGCTGCCGGGATCGACAACCTGAAACTGATCGCCGAACCGGTGACCGATGCGTTGACCGACTCGGGGCTGCCCGACTTCGACTTCATTGTCCTGCACGGCGTCTATTCCTACCTGCCGGAGAGTGCGCGGCAGGCGGTCCTGCACTTCATCGACCGGCGTCTGAAGACGGGCGGCGTGGTGCTGATCAGCTACAACGCGTTGCCGGGCTGGGCCGCGCGCATGCCGCTGCGCACGATCATGCGCGAGTTCGCGCTGCCGCGTGCGCAAGGCTCACTCGAACGCGTCGAACTCGGCCTGTCCTATCTGCGCCTGATGCTCAATGCCGGGGTACCGATGTTCCAGCTCCACCCCGAGTTGAGGAAGTACGCGGAGTCCCTGTTCGAACTGGACCGGCGCTACATCGCCCACGAGTTCTTCCATGACATCCAGAACGCCTATCCGGTCGATGCCGTCGCGGCCGAGATGTCGAATCGCGGCCTGGCCTTCGCAGGCACCCTGCCGCTGTGGCAGAACCATGTCGAAGCCGACGTCCCGGAGCGTCTCACGGCGTTCTTCGCCGAGTTTCCGGACCGCATCGCCCGCGAAGTTCACAAGGACTTCATCTACAACACCGTCTTCAGGACCGACCTGTATGTCCGCCAGGATCCCGCCCACCCGGACCCCGGGCGCGCGCGGGCCCTGTGGAACATGCCGTTCCGGGCAGCGGACGGTGCACCACCGGCCGAGCGTTCGGTCCGGCGCGGCAATCTCGACGTGCCGCTCGACACGGCGCAGGGCCTGACCCTGATCGGGCTGCTTGCCGGGCACAACCGAACCCTCTCGGACCTTCATGGGCACCCCGGGTTGAGCGCGCTCGCCGCTGAGGATCTCGTCACCACGCTGTGCTGGTGGGTCCTTTCCGGCCGGGTCAGACCGGTCGCGCCTCCGGTGCCCGAGCCCGTTTCGACCGCTGCCGCCAGGCTCAACCAGGTGTTGCTTGCCGAAGCCTTCCGGCAGCCCGATGCCGCGGAAACCTGGCTCGTCTCGCCACGCTTCGGCTGCGCCTTTGCATTCGACAAGTCCCGCAGCCTGGCCCTTTGCGCACTGACCGCCGATGACGGCACGACCGGCGTGACACCAGGCGCCCGCCTGAGCGCACTGATGACCCGGTGCGGCCTGCATCTCGAGGACGAAGGCCACCCCTTGCCGCCCGACCGGGTCGAGCAGCTCGCCCGCGATCTTCAGGACGAGCTTCGGACCAACGGAACCTTCGATCAGGCGCGGCAACTCGGCATCCTGGCCTGAGGCGGCAGGAATCCGGTCACGCCGGCAAGCTTTGCCGCGCATCGACCGGAATCTGCCGGCCACGCCGGATCGAACGTGCCAGAACCTGCCGCAACCCCGGGTCCAGAGCTTGAATCAAGACCTGGCATCCTTATTGCAGTGATCCTCGCGGGAGCCACGCACGCGCCTTCGGCCGAAAGCAGATTGGCGCCTGGGTTCGACATCACTGCAATCGCGACGACAGGAGGTCCGGAAAATGTCACAAGTCATCAACACCAATACGTTCTCGCTGAATTCCCAGCGGCACCTGAACAAGAACACCCAGGGTCTGGCGACCGCACTCGAGCGCCTGTCCTCGGGCCTGCGCGTCAACTCCGCCAAGGACGACGCTGCCGGTCTGGCCATCGCACAGCGCATGGAAGCCACGGGCCGCGGCCTCACGGTGGCCCTGCGCAATGCCTCGGACGGGATCTCGTTCGGCCAGACTGCGGACGGCGCCCTCGGTTCGGCCGCCGACATCCTGCAGCGGATGCGCGAGTTGGCCGTGCAATCGCTCAACGGCACCCTCGGTTCCGGCGAGCGCGCGAACCTCAACGCGGAGTTCACCCGCCTCGACACCGAACTGACCGGTCTTCAGGGTGCGGCCAAGCTGAACAACCAGTCCGTGTTCGGCACCTTCAACTTCCAGGTCGGCGCCGAGGCCAGCCAGACCATCGCAGGCACCTTCACCAGTGTCGCCGCAGTCGGTGGCGGAGTGGCTACCAGCGCCAACGCCTCGACGGCTCTGACCAACATCGACGCGCGCCTGAACTCGGTGGCAACCAACCGTGCGACGATCGGCGGCGTGATGTCCGCACTGCAGTTCCGCATGACGGCCATCGAAACCGCGCGCGAGAACCAGTACGCCGCGCGCAGCCGCATCATGGATGCCGACTTCGCAATGGAAACGGCCAATCTCTCGCGTTCGCAGATCCTGCAGCAGTCGGGCGTAGCGATGGTGTCGCAGGCCAACGCACTGCCACAGAACGTGCTGCAGTTGCTGCGCGGTTGAGGCATCATTGCTTCCTGGAAGCCTGTTCCGGGCCGTCAGGTTCGTCCTGCGGCCCGGTCTTGCATCCCGGCGCGGACACCGGAAACGGAAATTGGCCTAAAGTTTTCCGCGGTATACCCGTTAAGGCACCTGTACGGCAAGGATCATGACTGCAGCAACCCACAGCAGGTCTGCCGTGTGATCAACTCACCTTCGCAGGAGGCCCAAAATGCAAGTCATCAACACCAACACGTTCTCGCTGAACTCCCAGCGGCACCTGAACAAGAACACCCAGGGCCTCGCGACCGCGCTCGAGCGTCTGTCGTCCGGCCTGCGGATCAACTCCGCCCGCGACGACGCCGCCGGCCTCGCCATCGCCCAGCGCATGGAATCGACCGGCCGCGGCCTCACCGTCGCGCTGCGCAACGCCGCAGACGGCATCTCGTTTGCCCAGACCGCCGACGGCGCCCTCGGTTCGGCTGCCGACATCCTGCAGCGGATGCGCGAACTGGCCGTGTCGTCCCTCAATGGCACCCTCGGTTCCGGCGAGCGCACGAACCTCAACGCGGAGTTCACCCGCCTCGACACCGAACTGACCGGTCTTCAGGGTGCGGCCAAGCTGAACAACCAGTCCGTGTTCGGCACCTTCGCCTTCCAGGTCGGCGCCGAGGCCAGCCAGACGATCAGCGGCACCTTCACCAGCGTTGCCGCAGTCGGCGGCGGGGTCGGCACCAGCGCCAACGCATCGACGGCGCTGACCAACATCGATGCGCGTCTGACTTCAGTTGCGACCAACCGCGCGACGATCGGTGGTGTGATGTCCTCGCTGACCTTCCGCATGCAGGCGATCGAAACCGCCCGCGAGAACCAGTACGCCGCGCGCAGCCGCATCATGGATGCCGACTTCGCGATGGAAACGGCCAACCTCTCGCGTTCGCAGATCCTGCAGCAGTCGGGCGTGGCCATGGTCTCGCAGGCCAACGCGCTGCCGCAGAACGTACTCTCGCTGCTCCGTTAAGCGATCTCAGGCGCTATACTGAAATGAGTGAAATGCGCATGAGATGAGAAGGATAGGCCGGAACGATCGGGCAGGTCGTTCCGGCCGCAGTCTGGAGGGCATCATGTCCATCCGACCCATAGAATCGACCTTGCCGGCGCCTCCTCCAGGGGGCCCTGCAAGGCTGACAGGAGAATCCCGGACGGCCCCGGTTGCGAATGCGCAACGCGGGGCAGGTTCCGTTGCGCAGGCGCCCGCCGCAGAGCAGGGGCGCCCGCTCGCGCAGCAGGACGCGGCGTCGCGCAGCCCGGGAGCAGCCGAGAACGGCGCCGACCGCAAGGAACTCCTCGATGCCGTGGAGCGGGCGCAGAAGGTCGTCGAAAGCCAGGTGCGCGACATGTCCTTCAGCATCCACGAGAAGACCGGGCAGTTGATCGTCCAGATCATCGATCGCGAATCGAAGGAAGTCATCCGCCAGATGCCTGCCGAAGAGATGCTGCGCATTGCCGAACAGATCCTCGCGATGCAGGGCGAGAACCAGCCTGGGCTGCTGCTGCGTCAGCAGGCCTGAGCGGCAAGGAGACGAACATGACCATTCCGTCCATAAGCTCACTCGGGATCGGTTCGGGCATCGACGCGAACAGTCTGGTGACGAAGCTGATGGCGCTGGAGCGGATTCCGATCGACCAGCTCAATCAGCGCGAAGCATCGGTCAAGGCGAAGATTTCGGCGTTCGGCTCGCTCACGACGCGTTTCGATGCGTTGCAGACGGCGGCCGAGAACATCGGCAGCGCATCGAAGCTTGCCGCCTACACCTCCACGGTCGGCGACACGGACATTGCTTCGGCTTCTGCCGGCCCGCTGGCCGGCCCCGGCAGCTACAGCCTCAACGTGACCCAGCTTGCGCAGGCGCAGAAATCGTTTTCCGGACTCTACGGCAGCAGCGACACGTTCGCGGCCGGCACGCTGACCTTCACGATCGGTGGCTCGGACGTCGATGTCTCGTTCGGCGGCGGATCGATCCACGACCTGCGCAGCGCGATCAATTCGGCGAACATCGGCGTCACGGCGACGACCGTGACCGGTGACGGCGGTACGCGGCTGGTTCTGACGGCGAAGGAAACCGGCACGGACAGCGCGTTCAGCCTTGCCGTCAGCGGTGGCGATGCGAATCTGCAAAATCTCGCCAGCTTCGATGCCGGACACGCAAGCGCCAGGACGGCCCAGAACGCCATCGTGGAGATCGAGGGCGAAACCATCACCTCGCAGTCGAACACGATTACCGGCGCGATTCCCGATGTCACGATCACGGCGCGCGCTCAGGGCGCGACGACGATCGAGGTCGCGCGCGACACCTCCGGGATGATGGACAAGGTCAAGGCGTTCGTCACTGCGTACAACGACGCAGCCAAGGAGCTGCGTTCGGCAAGTGCCTATAACAGCAGCACCAAGAACGCCGGCCCTCTCAATGGCGACGCAACCGTGCGGTCGTTGCAGGGTCTGATGCGCAACGCGGTAGGGAACGTACCCGGATCCCTTTCCGGAACGCCGTACGAAACCCTCTCCTCACTCGGAATCTCATTCCAGAGCGACGGCACGCTGGCACTGGACGAAAGCAAGCTTTCGAACGCGATCGACACCGACTTCGATTCAGCGATGAACACGCTGAATACCTATGGCACCGCAATGGCGAGTCTGGCCGAGCAGGTCACGGCGTTCGACGGGCTGCTCGCCGGACGCACCGACGGGCTCAATGCAACAGTCGATCGAATGGCCGACCAGCGCACGGCGATGGAGTACCGGCTGACACTCACCGAGAAGCGGCTGCGCTCCCAGTTCACCGCGCTCGACACCCTGGTTGGACAGCTCAACAGCACGAGTTCCTTCCTGACGCAACAACTGTCTTCGCTCGCGGCACTTCGCAACAACTGATTCATAAACCAAGGACCGATCCGATGTTTGCCCAATCCATGAATATCCGCAGCGCCTACCAGACGGGCGGACTGGAGGCGGAAATCCTGGGATCGAGCCCTCATCGCCTGATCAAGCTGCTGTTCGATGGGGCGTTCGCCTACATCGCGCGCGCCAGGGCGCACATGGCAGCGGGCGAGACCCAGGCCAAGGCAGAGGCGATCACGCGCGCGGTCGACGTCATCTCGCGCGGACTGCGTGCGAGCCTCAATCTTGAAAAAGGCGGTGATCTGGCCCGCTCTCTGGACGATCTTTACGAATACATCGGTCTGCAACTGGTCAAGGGCCATCTGCAGAACGATCCGGTCCTGCTCGACGAGGCGACCGAACTCCTGCATCAGATCGCCGATGCCTGGGAGCAGATCGGCAAGGAAGTTGACCCTGGCTGAACGTGGTCGTGGAATCGATGAAGCGCACCCCCTCCCGCCCCCCTCCCGACGTACCGCGCGAAGAGCTCCTGAAGCTCTATTCGGAACTCGAATCGGCGCATCGGCAGCTGCTTGAATTCGCACGTGCGGAAAACTGGGAGGCTTCGGCAGGACTCTCTGCAAGGATTGAAGCGCTCACATCGCGAATCGCGACACTCGATGCGGGCGCCCTGCTCGACGAGGCCGGGCGTGCAAGCGTGCGCGAACACATCGAGCGCACACGGGCCCTGATCGGCGAACTGAGGGCGCTCGCGGAACCGGCGCTCGTCCTGAACGCCGAAATGCTGGCCGACAATGCCCAGCGCAGCAAGATCGCTGGCGCATATGGCGCCTGAGCGCGCGACGAGTCGCACAAGCACGGCTGACGAGAGACTGATCCGGCAGTAGTACGCCCCTCCGGATCCTGTCCTCGGTCCGCAGAAGAGGGCTGATATGATACCGAGCGATCTCGCCGCACGCCTGAGAATGCTCACCGAGGCGAGCTTCTTCGACAGCGAGCCCCCCGTTCAGGGGACGGCGAAGGTTCGCGAGATCCAGGCGCGCCTGCCGCAACTCGTACCCGGGCAACAGTTCAATGCGACCCTGATGCGTGCGCTGCCGGATGGCACCTTCCAGGCGATCGTCGCGGGGCGCAACTACACGCTGGCGCTGAACCATCCGGCTCAGGCAGGCGACAAGCTCGATCTGGTCGTTACCCGCAGCGCCGGCAACACGGTCTTCGCCCAACTCGCACCGCCACAGTCAGGAGCGGCGGCCGCAGACACTGCACGCGCAAATCTCAGCCCGACCGGACGGCTGATCAGCTTCCTGCTCACAGGACAACCCGCACCTTCTCCAGCTCAGCTCGCGGAAGGCCGCCCGTTGCTTCAGAGCCCCCCCGCGGCGGGCGTTTCGATGGCCTTGGCACCCCTGCTGAAGCAGGCGCTGTCACAGAGCGGTCTTTTCTATGAGGCTCATCAGCTCCAGTGGCTCGCCGGCAAACGCGACACGACCAGCCTGCGCCAGGAACCGCAGGGGAAGGAGACGCCGGCAACACGCCAGACAGGTACCGTTGTGCAAGGTCAGGCGAACGCAGCAAGCGGCAGCGCGGGCACTCCACCGTCCGGATCCCCACCCCCGGGCCGCACGGGCGTGCCGGGCGCACAGGAAACCCTCCCGGCCGCGGGGAAACCGGCGCCAGGCGGCGTTCAGGCCACGGCACCCGCTGCGGGGCGCATGTTTACGCCATTGTTGCAGCCCGTCCCCCCGGCTCCGGATGGGCGCCACAATCCCTCTGCAAGACCTGCCGGAGTGCCGCCAGGAATCGCCAATGCCGGAAGCGAGGGGACCGCGCCGTCCCTGCGGACCTCTCAGGAACAGGCTGCCAAGTATGTCGAGATCGCCCGCGGTACGGTTTCGGGGCCGGCCACAGCCGGAGCCGGACGCACTCCGGCGGGCGAGGGCGCGCGAATGCCCCCACCGGCGCCCGGCCTCCTCGCCGAACCCTCCGCCTTCCGGGCGAACCCAGGATCCGGGCTGCCCGGCGGCTCCGCCTCGCCGATGGCACCAGGCGCAGCACCTTCACCACCGCTGCCGTCCACAGGGCAAGGTGCTCCGACCTCTGCCGGGGGCGCCACTCCAGCCTCGGCGACCGGTCCCAATCCCACCGCTGCCTCAACATCGGCGTCCGCGCAGGCTCAGGAGGGGACATCGACTGCAGAAGCGGGAACCCGGACCGGCGCGTCCGCCCAGGAGGCGTCGCCATCTGCGGCCCAGCGCACGCCGGTCGTACCCGAGCGCCTGGTCCCTGTCGTACACCAACAGCTCGACGCGATGGCAACCCAGCACTACGTCTGGCATGGGCAGGCGTGGCCCGGCCAGGCGATGGAATGGGAAATCGAGGACCCCGAGCGCGAAGGCGGCGAACCAGGAAGCGAACCGTCCGACACCTGGAACACGACCCTGCGACTGATCCTTCCCAGGCTCGGAGGGGTCGAAGCGCGCCTTCAGCTCACCCCGGCAGGCCTCGCACTGCGGGTCCTCGCAGACGACCCGGACACCGTGGCGGCGCTCGACGCCGCGCGCGACCGCCTGGATTCGGCACTCACGGCAGCCGACGTTCCGCTGACCGGATTCCTTGCGGAGCAGCGCCATGAACCGTGAGCCGGACCCTACCGCACGCGACGAGGCAGTCGCGCTCGCCTATACCTCGGGCGATGATGCACCGCGGGTGGTCGCGAAGGGGCGAGGACTCATCGCGCGCGAGATCATCGAACGCGCTCGCGAAGCCGGCGTTTTCGTTCACGAATCGCCGGAACTCGTCGGCCTGCTGATGCAGGTCGATCTGGATGAGCGGATTCCGCCCAAGCTGTACGTCGCCGTCGCCGAGTTGCTGGCCTGGATCTACAGCGTCGAGCAGGGAGGCAGCGCAGGCCGGGCTCGGCCAGAAAAGGCAGCCCACACCGAGGGCAGCGCCTCGTCGAGCTGATGACCCAGGCATGGAAGAACGGACAAGGCCGCTCCTCCATGGTATAACTACGCCCTTCCGCACCCCGCTGACAGGCATGACCAAGCCCGAATCCGATCCGACACAGCACGACCTGATCGACCCGGCAGACTTCCCGGATTTCGTCGTCCGTGATCCGCGTGAAATCCTGCATCTGATCAGGCTGATGATCGACAAGCGGACGCTGCTCAGCGCGTATTTCGACGATCGACGATCGTTCGTGACGGCCATCCTCGGCCTGAGCGAGGATGGCTCGGCACTGTTGCTCGATTCAAGCCCCGACGCGAAGCTCAACGCGGCCGCTGGCACCAGCGCCCATCTGACCTGCGTCACCCGCCTTGACGGCGTGCGGCTTCAGTTCGAGATTCAGGCCCCGCAACTCGTTCCCCGTGAAGGGCTTCAGGCCTTCCACGCCGCGCTGCCTTCGAGCATGTTGCGGCTGCAACGGCGCGAGTTCTACCGCCAGTCCGTGCCGCTGTCGCACTCCGTCTCGTGCACGATCGTGGTCGGAGAAGGCCCTGGCGTAGAACGTTCGGTGCCGGTCCGCGTACTCGACATCAGCAATGGAGGCATCGCGGTACTGGTTCCCCCCGAAGGCGTCGATTTCACGCCAGGCGCAGAATTCACCAACTGCCTGCTGTCGATACCGGAAAAACCGCCTGCCAGGGTCAAGTTGCGCGTTCGCAACCTCTATACCGTTTCAGGTCGCGGCGGCAAGGACTCGAACAGGGCAGGATGCGAGTTCTTCGATCTCCCGGCATCCTTCCTGAACCAGGTGCAGCGCTACATCTATCAGGTCGAACGCGATCGACGGGCACTGGAGCCCAATCGCTGACCCGAAGCGAAAAGCCCCCCTGAACAACCCGGTTCAGACCGGCATGTTCATGATGTCCTGATAGGCGCTGACGAGCCGGTTGCGCACCTGCACCATCTGGTTGAAGGACAGGCTCGCCTTCTGCAGGTTCACCATGACGTCCTGAAGATTGACATCCGGGTTTCCCGCGGAGAATTCGCGCGACATGGCGCGCGCCTCGCTTTGCGCGGCGCTGACATCCTTGAGCGCACCTTGCAGGACCTGCGCGAAATCCACTGCTCCGGCCTCGGTCGCCCCCTGGGCAGCCGGCTTGCCGCCAGCAGCCTGCGCCGTCGAGCGCAGTTCGCTGATCATCTGTTCGATTCCGCGTGTATCCATGTTCTCGACCCCGAGACCGAGTCAATTCCAGTTTCAGTTTAGCAGAGCGCCGGTGATCCACAAGCCGGAACACCCACTCCACCCGGCCCTCAGGGCCATACTGGGCAAGTCCATGCAAGAAGCGCGCCCGAATCATGAGCCGTCCAGCGGGACTCGGGCACGACGCCCTCCGGTCCCCCGGCACCCGTATCGAGGCCTCAGATCTCGTAGCCTTCGTCCCGGTACTGTTGCAGCTTGTAGCGCAGCGTACGCTCGGAAATCCCCAGCTTCTCGACCGCACGCCGCCTCGACCCGCCCACCTCGCGCAAGGTCGTGAGAATATGCTCGCGCTCGAGATCCTTCATGTTCGCCGGGCGTACGCTCTCGACCGGTTGGGCCTGCGCGCCGACCGGAGCGGCAGAAATTGCCGCCTCCGGCAATCCTTGCAGCCCTGGCGGTGCGGTTCTCCCAAGTGACCCGCCGGAGTCGCCCTGGTCGAACGCATCGGCTGGCAGGCAGGCGCGCAATACATCAGCCGTGATCGACGCCCCCGACGCCAGGATCAGCGCCCTCTGCATCGTGTTTTCCAGCTCGCGCACATTGCCGGGCCAGCCATAGCGCACCAGCAGCGCTTCAGCATCGCGATCGGGCACAGCCTTGCTCCCCAGCCGCACGCCATGTACGCCAAGGAAATAGCGGGCCAGCGGCAGGATGTCCGCCGGCCGCTCGCGCAAGCCCGGAATCGCGATCGGAAACACGTTGAGGCGGTAGAATAGATCCTCCCGGAAGCGCCCCGCCGCCACTTCGCCGGCCATGTTGCGGTTGCTGGTCGCCAGCACCCGGATGTCGAGGGGCACCGGCTTCTTGCCTCCGACGCGCTCCACCTCGCGCTCCTGCAGCACCCGCAGGAGCTTGGCCTGCAGCCCGAGCGGCATTTCGGAGATCTCGTCGAGCAGGATCGTTCCTCCCTGTGCCTGCTCGAACTTCCCGGCCTGGGAAGTCTGGGCGCCGGTAAAGGACCCCTTCTCGTAGCCGAACAGCGTCGCTTCGAGCAGATTCTCTGGAATCGCGGCACAGTTGATCGCGATGAACGGACCTTCATGACGCGCCGAGCGAGCGTGGATGTAGCGCGCGAAGACCTCCTTTCCGGTCCCGCTCTCGCCAGTCAGAAGCACCGTCGCATCCGTTCCCGCAACCCGCGCTGCGACTGCGAGCAGATCGCGCGTGCGCACGTCCTCGGCCACGAGATCTTCATCGGCGGGCGGCACCGCAGCATAGCGGCGCACGTGTTCGAGCAGGGTTTCGGGTTCAAACGGCTTCATCATGAAGTCGCAGGCCCCACCGCGCATCGCAGCCACCGCCTTCTCCACGTCGCCATACGCGGTCATCAGCAGCACCGGCAGTTGCGGGTGGCGCTGGCGCAACTCGCCCAGCAACTGCAGGCCGTCCATCGGCTGCATGCGCAGATCGCTGACGACGAGATGAAATGCCTGTCGGCCCACCGCATCAAGCGCAGCCGGACCGCCATCGACGCCGGTCACCCGGTGACCTGCCAGTTCCAGCGTCAGGCACACTGCGTCGCGCAGCGCCGCGTCGTCCTCGACGACCAGAATGTTGATCGGTTCGATCATGCGCAAGAATCCTTGTCCTTGGGTTCGCAACCCGCCGTACCACCCGTTTCGGGCACGAGCGGCAGAAAGAGGGTGAAGGTGCTCCCGTTTCCGGGTTTCGATTCGAGCGTCACATCCCCCCCGTGGCCACGCGCCACCCCGCGCGCGATCGCCAGCCCGAGGCCGGTTCCCTCGGCTCGCGTCGTGAAGAACGGTTCAAACAGACGTCCCTGGCGCTCGGCGGGAATGCCGGGGCCATTGTCGCAGACGCGGAACTGGATCGCATCGGCAACGATCTGTGCCGTCACCCGCACTTCACCCGCTTCGCCTACGGCCTGGATCGCATTTTCCATGAGGTTGGTGAGCGCCCCGCCGAGCGCCTTGCGATCACCCAGCACCGTCAGGTCGCCGCAGTCGCAGCGCGCGGAGAAGCGGACCTGGCGCGATCTGGCGACCGGCTCAAGCGTGTGCACGAGCTCACCGAGCAGTTCACAGACGGCGAAACGCTGCCGCCCCAGGCTGTCGCCGCGCGCAAACAACAGCATGTCGCCGATGAGCCGCTCCAGGTAGCGCATGCGCTCGATCGCCCGGTCGGCGATTCGGCTGCGGTCCGCTGGAGCCAGAGCCGGTTGGCGCAGGTTCGAGGTGTACAGGAGGGCCGCCGACAGCGGAGTACGCAGCTGGTGCGCGAGCCCCGCCACCATCTCGCCCATCGCGGCGAGACGCTCATGGCGCTCGGCCTGCAGACGCATCGCATGCGCCTCGGTCACGTCGTGCATCAGCACGATCCGCCCCTCCCCCGATTCGAGGGCGTTCTCCGACAACGCCAGACGGCGCGGGCCGCCCGGCGTTGAAAGCGTGACCTCGCCAGGGGTCTCGGTTGGCTCGAAGTGCTCCAGCGCTCCGTGCCAGAGCGCGCCTTCAAGCCCTTCGCCAAGCCACTCTTCGGCCGCACGATTGCACTGCACGACCCGCTGATCGCGATCGAGCACGACGACGCCGGCCGGCAGCGCACCCATCAGCACGCTCAGGCGCTCGGTGAGTTGAACGACCTGCCCCTGGAGTGCGTTGTAGGCGCTCGTCAGTTCCTCGGACGCGCGCGAGAAGACCGCAAACGCCTCAGCAAGCTGGGCGGCATCGAGTGTCTGGGCCGGGTCGGCCACGCGGTCGGGTGCGGTAGCGGGCATGATGGCTCGATCGAATCGGACGTTGAGCAGACTAGCGCGTCGCCTGTATATGGTAACCGGCAAACAGGCGGCAAAAAATGCCGCTTTTCGACGCAACGGGATTGCGCCGGCCGCGCAACAATGCGCTCATCCGAAATTGGGACGCAGGAAGGAACGAACATGGCAACCGCCGACACCGCCGCCGCGCAGCGCACGCCCGCCCCACCCCAGCTCCTCCAGGCCCTGGCCGCCCTGAGCCAGCGCCAGAAGATGGCCGCTGCGGCGGCAATCGCGCTCGCGATCTCGATGCTCGTCGGCGTCTGGCTCTGGAGCCGCACACCGGATTACGCGGTGCTGTTCGCGAATCTCGACGAGCGTGACGGCGGCACGATCGTGACGGCCCTGCAACAGCAGAACATCCCTTACCGGGTCGGACCGGGTGGGGCGGCGATTCTCGTGCCTGCCAACGTGGTGCACGACGTGCGCCTGCGCCTGGCTGCGCAGGGTCTGCCCAAGGGAGGCCTGGTCGGCTTCGAGGTGCTCGAAGGGCAGAAGCTCGGCGTGTCGCAGTTTCTCGAGCAGGTGAACTATCAGCGCGCACTCGAAGGGGAGCTTTCACGAACCATCCAGTCGATCGGCTCCGTCGCCGCTGCCCGCGTGCATCTCGCGATTCCGAAACAGACCGGCTTTCTGCGCGACGATCAGAAGCCCTCCGCCTCCGTTCTCCTGAACCTCTATGCCGGGCGCAGCCTGGATTCTTCGCAGGTCGCGGGGATCGTGCATCTGGTCGCATCGAGCGTTCCGCGGATGAGCAACGAGCGCGTCAGCGTCGTGGATCAGAACGGCAAGTTGCTGACGACATCGGGGGATCCGCAGCGCGCCGCGGGGCTGGACTCGAACCAGCTCAGCTACGTGCGCCAGGTCGAGCACGCGACGATCCAGCGCATCGAGTCGATCCTGGCTCCGCTCGTCGGAAACGGCAATTTCCGCGCACAGGTAACGGCCGACCTCGATTTCTCCCAGGTCGAGGAAACCGCCGAGACCTTCAAGCCCAATCCTTCGCCCGATCAGGCGATCCGCAGCCAGCAGACGACCGAACAGTACACGCAGGACCCCGGTGCGCAGGGCGTTCCTGGAGCACTGACGAACCAGCCCCCGGTCCCGGCCACCGCGCCCATCACCCAGCCCGCTGCGCCCGGCACGCCGGGCACCAACGGCATTCCGGTCAATACGAACCGGTCGGCGCTCCTCAACTACGAACTGGATCGCAGCATCCAGCACATCCGCCAGGCTCCCGGGCAGATCCGCCGGCTGTCGGTCGCGGTGGTCGTGAACCATCGCACGCAAACCTTGCCCAATGGCCAGACGCGCACCGTCCCCTTGACCGACGACGAGATGGCGCGCATCACCAACCTGGTGCGGGAGGCGATGGGCTTCAACCAGGGGCGCGGCGACAGCCTCAACGTGTCCGCCGCACCATTTGCGCCCGTCGAGGAGGAGGCCGTGGCCGCACTGCCGATCTGGAAGGATCCGGCCATGATCGCGCTGGGCAAGGAACTGATCAAGTACGTCGCGCTCATCGGCGTGCTCGCACTCGTCTACCTGGGCGTCATCAAACCGCTGGTCAAGGCAGCAGCCACGCATGCGCCACGCCCGACAACGATCGCTGGCGCGGGTGACGAAGAGGAGGACGATGCACGGGTCACGCTGTCGAAACAGAGGGCAAGCTTCGACGACAAGCTTGCACGCGCGAAGGAGCTGGCGAAGAATGATCCCAAGGTCGTTGCAAACCTGATCAAGGACTGGCTCGGCACGAATGAGGAGGGCAAGAAATGAGCGGGAATGACGAGGGGCTGGAGAAGAGCGCCCTCCTCCTGCTGACGCTCGGCCCGGACGACGCGGCCGAGGTCCTCAAGCACCTCGGCCCGAAGGAGGTGCAGAAACTCGGCCTGGCGATGGCGTCCCTGCCGGCGCAGTCGCGCACGCGGGTCGAGACCATCATCGACGAGCTCGAATCGCATTTCGAGAAAGGGGCGCCGATCGAGGCCAGCGAAGAGCACATCCGCGACATGCTGACCAAGGCGCTGGGCGACGATCGCGCCGGCCACATCATCGCCCGCATCCTGCACGGCTCGGACACCGCAGGCATCGAGAGCCTCAAATGGATGGATGCGGCGACCGCAGCCGATCTCATCAAGAACGAACACCCCCAGATCATCGCCACCATCCTCGTGCACCTGGAGTTCGATCAGGCGGGCGAGATCCTCAAGCAGTTCACAGAGCGCCTGCGCAACGACGTGATCCTGCGCATCGCAACGCTGGACGGCGTGCAACCGATCGCGCTCAAGGAACTCAACGAGGCCCTCACCCGCATGCTCTCGGGCACGGCCTCGGTCAAGAAGGCTGCAATGGGCGGCGTACGGCACGCAGCCGAGATCCTCAACTTCGTCGGCGCGGCCGCCGAGACGGCCGTGCTCGACAACGTGCGCGAATACGACCCGGACCTTGCCCAGAAAATCCTCGATGAGATGTTCGTGTTCGAGAACATCCTGGATATCGACGACCGCGGCGTCCAGGTGTTGCTGCGCGAGATCCAGTCGGACTCGCTCGTCGTCGCGCTCAAGGGCGCGGCGCCCGAGTTGCGCGAGAAGATCTTCAAGAACATGTCCCAGCGCGCGGCCGAGATGCTGCGCGAGGACCTGGAATCGAAGGGGCCGGTCCGCCTGTCGGAGGTCGAGGCCGAGCAGAAGGAGATCCTCAAGACAGTGCGCCGCCTGGCCGAAGAGGGCCAGATCATGCTGGGCGGAAAGGGCAGCGAAGATGCCTTCGTCTGATCGAACCACGCTCGGGCGCACGCGTGAGCGCCCAGGGGGCCATCGGTGAGCCTTTCCAGCCATCAAGCCGTCGGCGCCTACCGGCGCTGGACGCCGGAGCCGTTCGACCAGGGGTCGAAACCGGAAGCAAAGGCGAGCCGGCCGCCCGAGCCGCCCAGGGCGGACGCTCCCGCGGTCGAGCCGCCTGCGCCGACACCACCCGTCGTGTTGCCGACCGTCGAGGAGATCGAGGCGATGTACGAGCAGGCCCGGGCCGAGGGCTTTGCCGCAGGACATGCGGAAGGCGCAGCCGCAAGCCGTGCGCAGACCGAACGGCTCGCGGCGCTGGTTGCCGCCATGGACAGCGCGCTCGACCGTCTCGACGAAGACATTGCCGAAGAGATCGTGTCACTGTCGATCGCGATCGCACGGCAGATGGTCGGGCGCGCGATCGCAACTGACCCGTCGGTGGTCACCGACACGGTCCGCGAAGCCCTCCAGCAGATGCCGCAAGGTCAGGTCCGGATCCATGTCCATCCGGACGACGTCGCACTCGTGCGCGAATACCTGTCCACCCAGATCGAGCACGGTCACCACCGGCTGACCGAGGACCCCGCGATCGAACGCGGCGGCTGCCGCCTCGAAGCTGCGGGCAGCGAGATCGACGGCACACTGACGACGCGCTGGCGCCGGATCATCGAAGGGCTCGGTCGTGGCGAGACGAACTGGGAGGACGGCAATGCGTGACCATGCCGCGGCGTGGAGCAAGTATCTTGCCGATCATCGGGAGTTGCTCGACGAGTGCAATCCGCTGCAGAGCTCGGGGCGCCTGACCCGCATCAACGGGCTGGTGATGGAGGCGGCCGGCATCAAGCTCGCGCTCGGCTCCGGCTGCCGCATCACGACACCGGGCG
Organism: Rhodocyclaceae bacterium; assembly: GCA_023383815.1. Lineage (GTDB taxonomy): Bacteria > Pseudomonadota > Gammaproteobacteria > Burkholderiales > Rhodocyclaceae > JACOUN01. Next base: position 80,877 of record JAHDYG010000002.1, on the reverse strand, counting down.
GAGGAACCGTCGAAGCCGAGGTGGTCGGGTTCAATGGCGACCGGCTTTACATGATGCCCACGGACGACGTCTACGGGCTGGCGCCGGGCGCTCCGGTTTTTCCCCTCGAACCCCATCCCCAGGCGCCCACGCTCGGAGATGCCTTCGCCCCGCGGCGGCGCACCTCCGATCGCGCCAAGCACCTGCCGGTCGGAGACTGCCTGCTCGGCCGGGTCGTCGATGGCGCCGGACGTCCGCTCGACGGTCTCGGGCCGGTGGATACGGAGCTCACGCGCTCGCTGCAGAGCCGCCCCTACAATCCGCTCATGCGCGCACCGATCAAGCAGGTCCTGGATGTCGGCATCCGCGCCATCAACGCCTTGCTGACGGTTGGTCGCGGGCAGCGCCTGGGGCTCTTTGCCGGATCCGGGGTCGGCAAGTCGGTCCTCATCGGCATGATGGCACGCTACACCTCGGCCGACGTCATCGTGGTCGGGCTGATCGGGGAGCGCGGCCGCGAGGTCAAGGAGTTCATCGAGGACAACCTGCGCGCAGAAGGGCGCGCCCGCTCGGTGGTGGTCGCAGCGCCTGCCGACACCAGCCCGTTGATGCGCCTGCAGGGGGCCGCCTACGCGACGACGATCGCCGAGTACTTCCGCGACCAGGGCAAGCAGGTGCTGCTGATCATGGATTCGCTCACACGCTATGCGATGGCCCAGCGCGAGATCGCGCTCGCGATCGGAGAGCCTCCGGTCACACGCGGCTACCCACCGAGCGTGTTCGCCCGGCTGCCCGGCCTGGTCGAGCGCGCCGGCAACGGGCTCGAAGGTGGAGGATCGATCACGGCCTTCTACACCGTCCTGACCGAAGGGGACGACCAGCAGGATCCGATCGCCGATGCCGCGCGCGCCATTCTCGATGGCCATTTCGTGCTCTCGCGCGCGCTCTCCGACCAGGGCCACTACCCAGCCATCGACATCGAACAGTCGATCTCGCGTGCGATGCATGCGCTCGTCTCGCCCGAACACTTCGAACAGGTCCGCCGATTCAAGCAACTGTTCTCGCGCTACCAACGCTCGCGCGACCTGATCTCGGTCGGCGCCTATCAGCCCGGCTCCGATCCACTGCTCGACACGGCCGTACAGATGTATCCTGCCCTCGAATCCTTCCTGCAACAGCGCATCGACGAACGCGAAGCCTACCGGCCCGCCGTCTCCCGGCTCGGCGCGCTGTTCCCGGCAAACCAGGGGGTGACAAGCTGAACCTTGACGGTGGATGATGCCGCGTGCAGGACTCGTCCGCACGCGGCCCGATTCAGCCAGGCGACGGGAACGATTCCCGCACCACGTCCGTCTGAACCCATTGAAACGGTGATGCCCCAGTGGCCACGAACATGACTCAACCGTTTACGCTGCAACCTCTGCTCGACCTCACCAACAGCCGCCTGGATCGCGCGACGCGCGAGCTTGGCAGACTGATCGCCAACGAGCAGGAAGGAGTCCGCAAGCTCGAACTCCTGCAGACCTACCGCGACGAGTATCAAGCCCGCTTCCATGACGCCCTGCGAGACGGCATCGGCGTCGAAGCACTGCGCAACTACAGCGCCTTCATGGCGCGGATCGACGAAGCCATCGAGATCCAGCGCGCCCATCTCGACCAGTCGCAACGTCATACGGCTGCCGGCAAGCAGGTCTGGATGGCACATCGAAACAAGGTCAAGGCCTTCGACACGCTGCACGACCGCCACGTGGAACGGGAACGACGCAAGGATGCGCGCGACGAACAGCGCCTGTCGGACGAGCACAGCGCCAACCGGCACCGCCAGCGGGAAGACGCGGGCGACCCCTGACGCCCCGTCCTCCGCCCGGAAGGACTCGGATCACGAGCTGGCACGCCGTTTGCTGAATCGTGTTGAACCGTCCTTCCAGGGATTCCGTCATGACCAGCACGATCTCCAGCAAGATCCCCGATCCACCGGCTTCTCGCCTCTTTGCCTCCGGGCCGGGCAACGGTGCCGCCGGCGCGGAGTCGTCGGGTGGCTTCGCCAGCGCGCTCGAGAACAGCCGGATGCGGCAGCATGAACGCACGCCCAGCTCACGCGACGAGATCGCCGGCACCCCGCCACGCCCGGCGCCCGAGCGATCCACCCAGACCGAACAGGCGCCCCGGCCTCCCGCCCGCAATGACGCGGCACCCGAAGAGGGCTCCACACCGCCTCCCCCCGCAGGCACGGCAAGCGCGCCGCGCAGGGACTCGACCGCCAAAGAGGACGAGGCCGGCCACCCGGATGCCCCCTCCGAAAGCGCTGCTGCGGCTGCGGCAGCAGCTACCGCAGCCGCCACGCCGGCGCAGGCCGATCAGCCGGAGGACACCGCACTTGCCGATGCTGCCAGCGCCCTGATCGAAGGCGGGCAGCCCATCGAAGGGAATACCGATCCGGCTGGCGAGGGGGTCGCCACAACCGTCATCGCAGAGGCGGCGACGGCGACCGGACCCACCCGCTCCGCAGGAGATCTCGCGACCGTCGGCGACACTCACGCAGTCGCGCGGCGAGGGGCCGGACCACTCCCGACGGATGGGGCGCACTCCGCCGACCGCCAGAGTGCGCCGGCCTCCGTATCCGACCCGGTGCTCGCAGCGGAGGCGGCACCAGGCACCGAACCGCCCGAGGCTGCCCTCGTGCCGGAGCGTGCACCCTTGCCGCCTGACCCGGCAAGGCTTGCCGCGACGGCACCCACGCTTGCCGCCGCAAGCGTTGCCTCGACGCTGACCGACACGCTGGCAGGATCGGACGCCAACGAACCCGCCACGCCAGGCACGGCCCCCCGAAACTCGCTGGATGCGCTCATCGGACGCCTGTTCGGGGCAAATCCCGCAGCCGCGGGCCGCGAGGGCTCCGGCACGGGAATCGACCAGGCGATCCGCGACGTTCTCGAGGGAGGAAAGCTTCAGAACGCTGGCCGCTTGCCGACCGCCGAAACCGGTTTGTCCGCACTCCAGGCGGGGGCGTCGGGAATGGCGAGAAGCCTGATGAACGCCTCTGCATCCGCGTCGAACTTCGCGAATGCGCTCGAACTGGCCGCACAGGCCGGCTCCAGCGCCGCACGGCCGGCGACGGCATCACCGCTCGACCCGCAGTCGTCCGCACTCGTGAGCGGATTGAACCCTGCGCTGCGCGCCGGAGAGCAGGCCCCGATCCAGCTTCCCGTGCCCACCCCCGCCGGGCAGAAGGCATGGGCCGAGGAAGTCGGCGGGCGCTTGCTGTGGATGGCCGGGCGTGGCGAGAGTCGGGCCGAACTCGTGCTGACTCCGCCGAACCTGGGCAAGATCGGGATCTCGCTTCACATGAACGGTGACCAGACGAGCGCCCACTTCATCGCCGCCACGCCGGCGGCCCGTGAAGTGCTCGAGCAGGCGATGCCGCGCCTGCGAGAAGTCCTGCAGCAAGCCGGCATCCAGCTCGGCGAGGCGAACGTCAGCACCTCGGGCGAGCATGGCACGCGCGAGCACGGCGACGCGAACCGCTCGCCGTTTGCCGGCCGCAGCTCGTCGAACCCCACCGGGGACGGCAAGCAAATGCTGCCACTCCCCCCGCCATCCGGCTGGACACGCGGAGGAGCCGGAGTCATCGATATCTTTGCCTGAAGGAGGTAAATTGAGGGTACTCTGCCCCGCTATTCGCGGCATCGCACGGGACTTCGATCCCTCATAATCACTTTCAGGCTACAGGAGATCTGTTCATGGCAAAGGCGCAGGAAGCCGCCCCGGCTCAGGATGAGGCCGCCCCGAAGAAAAAGGGCGGAAAGATGAAGAAGATGTTGCTCATCCTGATGATCCTCGTTCTCGTTCTGGCCCTGGCCGCGGGAGGCGTGATCGCGTTCTTGCTCTCGAAGAAGGGAAGCGGCGAAGAAGGCGCCGAAGCCGCCACGACGGCGGTAGTCACCGTCGACCTCTCCAAGCCGCCCACCTTCGTCGCACTCGACCCCTTCGTCGTCAACCTCGCCCCCGGCGAGGGCGACCGCTTCCTTCAGGTGGTGATGTCGTTGCGCGTGTCGGACGCGAAGACGGGTGAACACCTGAAAGGCTTCATGCCCCAGATCCGTCACCGCATCAATCTTCTGCTGGCGAGCAAGCTGCCCTCGGAACTGGCTCCGACACAAGGTCGGGAGCACCTTGCAGGCGAGATTGTTCACGGCGTGAACGAGGTCCTCGGCTTCCCTGTCGACCGCAGCGCCGCGCCGGATGCGGCCCCGGCAGGCCCCGTGCAAGCAGTCCTGTTCAGCTCCTTCATCATCCAGTAGCGGTTGCGGCGGCCATGTCTTCCGATTTTCTCTCCCAGGATGAAGTAGACGCCCTGCTCAAGGGCGTCACCGGGGAATCGGACGAACCGGAGGATTCCGGCGAGGACCAGGGCGGCATCCGCCCCTACAACCTCGCCACCCAGGAGCGCATCGTCCGCGGCCGCATGCCGACCCTGGAACTGATCAACGAGCGCTTTGCGCGCTATCTGCGCATCGGTCTGTTCAACTTCATGCACCGCAGCACCGAAGTCTCGGTCGGCCCGATCAAGGTCCAGAAGTACGGCGAGTTCGTGCGCAACCTGGTCGTCCCGACCAACCTCAACCTGATCCAGGTCAAGCCCTTGCGGGGAACCGGCCTGATCGTGTTCGACCCGAACCTCGTGTTTCTCGTCGTCGACAACATGTTCGGAGGCGACGGACGGTTCCACACCCGTGTCGAAGGGCGCGACTTCACGCCGACCGAACAGCGCATCATCCAGGGCATGCTGGGCGTGGTGTTCGCCGAATACTCGCGCGCCTGGCAACCGGTCTTCAAGATCGACCTCGAGTACGTGCGCTCCGAGATGAACTCCCAGTTCGCGAACATCGCGACCCCGTCGGAGATCGTCGTCGCGACCACCTTCTCGCTCGAATTCGGCGGATCACAGGCCGACATGCACGTTTGCTTCCCGTATTCGATGGTGGAGCCGATCCGTGACACGCTCTACTCGACGATGCAGAGCGATCACCTGACCCAGGACAACCGCTGGATCAAGCTGCTCACCAAGCAGCTGCACAGCGCCGAAGTGGAACTGGTGTGCGGGTTCGGCCAGAAGAGCGTGACCCTGCGCGACATCGTCAACATGCGCGTCGGCGACGTACTTCCACTTGATGTAGCCGAGCGTCTCGTGTGCGAGGTAGACGGTGTACCGGTCGTGGAAGTCCGCTACGGAATGCACGGCGGGCGTTATGCGGTGAAGGTCGAGCGCTTCGTGTCGCAACAGGAAGCCGAACCCTCACCGATCGGAGAAAAACATGGCTGACGAAGAGAACCAGATCACGGAAGACGACTGGGCTGCCGCAATGATGGAACAGGCGGACGCGGAAGGCGGATCCGCCTCGGACCCGGAGGCGGCACGCGTCGCCTCCGAACTGGCGCAGGCGGCAGACTCCCCCTACCAGGCAAAACCCGCGAGCCAGCTGTTCGAGGATTTCGGGGGCGGCAGCGCACGGGCCGGCTCGATGAACGATTTCGACATGATCCTGGACATCCCGGTCCAGCTCACGGTCGAACTCGGGCGTACCAAGCTCTCGATCCGCAACCTGCTCCAGCTCGCCCATGGCTCGGTCGTCGAGCTGGACGGAATGGCCGGCGAGCCGATGGACGTGCTGGTCAATGGCACGCTGATCGCTCAGGGCGAAGTGGTGGTCGTCAACGACAAGTTCGGCATCCGCCTGACGGATATCATCACGCCCGCCGAGCGCATGCGCAAGATCCGGGGCTGACGCCCCCCCGCGCGAGACAAAAGGGCGAACAGTCGCCCTTTTGTCCGTCTTATCCGTCGACGGAATCGCACACCCCGGGCCTAAGCTTCCCTCATCGGAAGCCCTCCCGGATCCAGCGTGTACCCAGTCGCCCCCATTCGTCTCGCACGGTCTGCCTTGCTCGCGGCACTCGCCGCTCCCGGAGCGGTCATCGCCACGCCCGCGACCGAGCCTCCGGAACTCACGACCGGCCTCGCACAGATGGTCTTCGGCCTCGCCGTCGTCGTCGCGATCCTGCTCGCGAGCCTGTGGCTCATCAAGCGCTTGTCCTCACCCCGCGGCGCCGCGGCCGGTCTGAAGATCCTCGGCGGTGCGGCCCTCGGATCGCGCGAGCGCATCGTGCTCGTCGAAGTCGCCGACAAGGTGCTGGTGCTCGGGGTCTGCGCGGCCAACGTCAACACGCTGCACACGCTCGACGCCGAAGAGCTGAGGCGCCATGCGGCGCAGAGTCCGGATCCGGCCACTGGAAACGACTTCCAGAAGTGGCTCAAGGCTTCCCTGGAGCGGCGCAAGAATGCGCAGTGAATCGCGTCCCTCGATCCTCGTCCGGCTACTGGCGGGCCTGATCCTGCTGGCCCCGGCGCTCGCCGCGGCCCAGAGCCTGCCTGCCTTCACGAGCGCCCCGGCGCCAGGCGGCGGCACCAGCTACAGCCTCAGCATCCAGACGCTCGCGATGCTGACGGTGCTCTCCTTCCTGCCGGCCGTCGTGCTGATGATGACGAGCTTCACCCGCATCATCATCGTTTTCGCCTTGCTGCGCACGGCAATGGGCACCCAGACCTCGCCTCCGAACCAGGTCCTGCTCGGCCTGGCCCTGTTCCTGACCTTCTTCATCATGTCTCCGGTCGCCGACCGGGTCTATGTCGATGCCTACCAGCCCCTGTCGGCGGGCACGATCGAGATGGACGAGGCGCTGCAACGTGCCGCCAACCCGGTCAAGGCCTTCATGCTGGCACAGGTCCGCGAGGCAGACCTGACACTCTTCACGCGCCTGTCGCACACGCCGCCGGTCGAGAAGGCCGAGGATCTGCCAATGCGGGTGGTGGTACCGGCCTATCTGACCTCGGAACTCAAGACCGCCTTCCAGATCGGTTTCGTGATCTTCATTCCGTTTCTGATCATCGACATGATCGTCGCCTCCGTCCTGATGGCGATGGGCATGATGATGATGTCACCGGTCATTGTCTCGCTGCCGTTCAAGATCATGCTGTTCGTGCTGATCGACGGCTGGACGCTCTTGATCGGCTCTCTCGTGCAAAGCTTCGGACTCTGAGCCGGCCCCCGACAGGAGAACTCCGCCATGACTCCCGGAACCGTGATGGACATCGGCCGACAGGCCATCGAAACCGCGCTGATGATGGCGACGCCGCTGTTCCTCGTTGCGCTGCTCACCGGCCTCATCGTCAGCGTGTTCCAGGCCGCGACGCAGATCAACGAGATGACGCTCACCTTCGTACCCAAGCTGGTCGCCATCTTCATCACCCTGATGATCTCCGGCCCGTGGATGATCACGCTGATGACCGATTTCACCCGCCGGCTCTATGACGCGATCCCCTCACTGATCGGCTGATCCGGCCATGCTGAACGTCACGGCAGCCCAGCTCGACGCATGGCTGGCGGCCCTCATGTTCCCGCTCGCACGACTGCTGGGCCTGTTTGCCTCCGCACCCGTACTCAGCAACCGCATGCTGTCGGCACGCGTCCGTCTGGCGATCGGCCTGGCGGCCGCGATGGCAATCCTTCCCGCGCTTCCTCCGATGCCGCAGATCCCGCTCGACTCGTGGCTTGCGCTGGGTGTGCTCGTGCATCAGGCGCTGATCGGCATCGCGATCGGCTTCCTGATGCGACTCTTCTTCGCTGCGGTAGACGTCGCCGGCGAGATGATCGGCCTGCAGATGGGCCTGTCGTTCGCGATCTTCTTCAATCCGCAGACCGGAGGCCAGTCCTCGGTCGTGGCCGAGTTCCTCGGCCTCCTGACCCTTCTCATCTTCCTTGCGCTGAACGGGCACCTGATGCTGATCCAGGTGCTCGTGGCAAGCTTCGAGTGGCTTCCGGTCGGAGAAGCCACCGACCGCCAGGGGTGGCTCCTGATCGTGCGCTACGCGTCGGTGATGTTCTCCACGGGCGTGCTGCTGGCGCTGCCGATGGTCGCGGCGCTGCTCATCACCAACATCGCACTCGGTGTGCTGACCCGCGCCGCGCCCCAGCTCAACCTCTTCGCCGTGGGGTTCCCGATCACGCTCTCGGTCGGCATGATCGTGCTCATCCTGAGCCTTGGCGTCCTCGGCCCGATGCTGCAGCGGCTCTTCGAACAGGGCTTCGAGGCCGTCGACCAGTTGTTCCGCGCGCTCGCGGGCGCGCTCTGACGGGCTCAGGCCCTGGCACGAACCGCACTCACCAGGGCCGCTCGCCGAACGCCTCCTCGAAACGCAGTGCGATCTCGTCACGGCTCGGCGCGTGGTTCTGCCCGCCGCGCGACGCGATCTTGATCGCCCCCATCACGGACGCCAGCCGGCCGGTGCGCTGCCAGTCATAGCCCTGGACAATGCCGTACAGGATGCCGGCCCGGTACGCATCGCCGCAGCCGGTCGGATCCTCCAGTCGGCTCGCCTGAACGCTCGGAATGCGCAGGCATTCGCCGCCCGTGTAGATGCGCGACCCCTCCCCACCGAGCGTCACGATCAGCGCCTCGACTTCGGCAGCGAGCTGTTCGAGCGAGCGCCCCGTCTTCTCGCACAGCAGACGGGCCTCATAGTCGTTCACGGTGCAGTAGCTTGCCCGGCGCAGGCAGCGCATCAGTTCATCGCCATCGAACATGGGCAAGCCCTGACCGGGATCGAAGACGAACGGAATGCCGGCCCCGGCGAACTCATCGACGTGCCCCAGCATGCCCTCGCGTCCGTCCGGTGCGACGATCCCGAGCTCCACCCCCCCCGCACGCCCCGCCTCGGGCGCGATCCGGTTCAGGTGCGAATGATTCATCGCGCCGGGATGAAAGGCGGTGATCTGGTTGTCATCGAGATCGGTCGTGATGAAAGCCTGGGCGGTGAAGGTTCCCGGCACCTCGCGCACGTGATCACGCACAAGCCCGAGCGCATCGAGCCGCGCGAGATATGGCCCGGCGTCGTTGCCCACCGTTGCCATGATCCGCGGTTCACCACCGAGCAGCTTCAGGTTGTACGCAATGTTCCCCGCGCAGCCGCCGTACTCGCGACGCATCTCGGGCACCAGGAATGCCACGTTCAGGATGTGGATCTGCTCGGGCAGGATGTGATTGCGAAAGCGATCATGGAACACCATGATCGTGTCGTAGGCGATGGATCCGCAGATCAGGACGGACATGGCGGGTCTCGGTTGAACGGGGTTCGGGGGAGCGCGATTATGACCGATCCCACCCCTGCGCGTCAGCCCTGCAGACCTGCACGGAGCAGGCCGGCCATCTCTTCGAGCGCCTCGCGCGGCGGATTCTTGACCGGCCAGATGAGACCGGCGCCGTCGCCTTCCCAGCGCGGCACGACGTGGATGTGGAAGTGGAAGAGCGTCTGCTCGCCCGCCTTCTCGTTGGCCTGCACGAGCGTCACCCCCTCGCAGCCGGTCACCTTCTTGACCGTGCGGGCCATTCGCGCCGCGGTACGGAAGGCCGCGCCCGCCAGCTCGTCATCGAGCTCGTAGAGGTTGGCGCGATGCGGCTTGACCGCCACCAGCACATGTCCGGGATTGACCGATTGCAGATCCATGAAGGCAATCGTCCGCTCATCCTCGAACACCTTCGAAGCGGGCAATTCGCCGCGGACGATGCGGCAGAACACGCAGTTTTCCATTTCTTCCTCCCTCGGGATCGCTCGGCGGTACTGCACGCCTGAACCGCACCGCCACGGTCACCCGATCGTAACCACTGCGTCACGGCCTTGCAACGCGCCGTTTCGACAATGGCCGCGAACCATCCGAGAGGAGCCACCATGCTCGAAAGACGCACGCACGGGTTCATCCGCCCCGCCCCCCGCCTGCAGGTCGCACTCGCCACCTGCGAGAGCGAGATCGTCGAAGCACAGAAGCTGCGCTACCGCGTGTTTGCCGAGGAACTCGGCGCCCGGCTTCCGACCCGCACACCGGGCGTCGACCGCGATCTCTACGACGCCTGGTGCGAGCACCTCATCGTGCGCGACGAGCGCGAGGGGCGCATCGTCGGCACCTACCGCATCCTGTCGCCGGAGTCGGCGCGCATACTGGGCGGCTACTACTCCGAGAACGAATTCGACCTCACCCGCCTGCAACACCTGCGCCCCCGCCTCGTCGAGATCGGCCGTTCGTGCATCGACGCCGACTACCGCAGTGGCGCCGTGATCACCTTGCTATGGTCGGGGCTTGCACGCTACATGCTCGAACGTGGCCATGGCTACCTGATCGGCTGCGCCTCGGTCAGCATGGCCGACGGCGGGCACCGCGCCGCGAACCTCTTCGGCCAGCTCGCAGGATCGCACCTCGCCCCGCTGGAGTATCATGTCTTCCCCCGCCACCCGCTGCCGCTGGAGCGGCTCGGTAACGGTGAGCCGGCCGATGCGCCGCCGCTCATCAAGGGCTATCTGCGCACCGGCGCATGGATCTGCGGCGCCCCGGCCTGGGATCCCGACTTCAACACCGCCGATCTGCCGATCCTGCTGCCGATGGCGCGCGTCAAGGATCACTACGCCAGACACTTTCTCGGAAGCCCCAGGACTTGACCCCGCCGCCCCTCGCCGCCGCCGCGGCCGATACCACCGTTCCCCCGGGCCGCGCTGAGGTCCTGCCGGCCGAGCCGACGCGCCACCAGACGAGCCGCAGTACCCGTGCCTGGCGCCTGCTGCGGCTCGGGCTGCATCTGGCCGAAGGCGCCCTGACGGTCGCCTGCCTGTATCCCCTCACCCGCCGCAGCCACCATGCGCGCCTGCGTCAACGCTGGTCGCAACGTCTTCTGAAGGGCCTCGGGGTCGAACTGCAGGTTCGCGGCGCAGCGGTCGAACCCGGCGCGCTGCTGGTCGCCAACCACGTGAGCTGGCTCGACATCTTCGTCCTCAACGCGCTCGCCCCGTCCGCCTTCATCTCCAAGGCCGAGGTCCGGAAGTGGCCGCTCATCGGCTGGCTGTCGGCGCGCAATGCAACCGTCTTCCTGCACCGAGGCAGCCGCGGCCACGCCCGCAAGGTCAATGCCGAGATCGCCGCCCTGCTCGACGCAGGGCACAACGTCGCCGTCTTTCCCGAAGGCACCACCACCGACGGTCGCCGCGTACTGCACTTTCACGCCGCGCTGCTGCAGCCCGCCATCGAGTCCGGCCACCCGCTGCAAGCGATCGCACTCGCCTACCGCACCCCATCCGGCCACTACTGCCGCGCCCCCGCCTACGACGGCGACCTCACCCTCGGCCAATGCCTCGCAGCGATCCTCGCCGAACCGCAGATCGTCGCGAAGGTCGTGTGCTGCGCCCCCACCGGCACCGGGCCGGGGGTGCATCGCAGGGAGATTGCGCAGATCGCACGCCAGCAGATCGTCTCCGCTCTGTAACAAGCAGCGCGCTTCACCCATCCTCCTTTCCGGCTACGGCCGCCGCAGCCACGCTCCTCGCGCATCAGAGCCATGCTATTCTTTTGGCACATTTCAGGCGAAACAGATCGCAGGCGGAGCCCCGGACATGAGCGCGAACTCGCGAAAACCACTGCTATTGCTGACCTTGGCCATGGGGCTGTTCATGTCGGCACCTCTGCTGGCCCAGACAGCCGGCAGCTTGCCCGAACAAGTCATCGTTCAGCTCAGGTCAGCGGCCACGCCGGCCGACAAGCGCGTCCTGACTACCGACCGCGTCCGCACGCTGGCGCAGCGCACCGGCATGCCCCTGAGCGTTGGTGCGGGCCCCGCTCCGGACATGCACCTGATCAGCGCCCCCGGGATTTCCGCCAGCGCACTGGCTGAGGCCCTGTCCGGGCAGGACGAGGTGCTGTACGCCGTTCCCGACCGACGCAAGCAGATTCGCCGGATTCCGAACGACCCCCGCTATGGTGAGCAATGGTCCCTGCAGTGGGCGCAGCCGGCCGCAATCAACGCCGAAACCGCATGGGACATCTCGGTTGGCTCGGGCGAGGTCACGGTCGCGGTCATCGACACAGGGGTCCGCTTCGATCACGAGGACTTGAGCGAGCGCCTGCTGCCGGGCTACGACTTCATCTCCGACTCGAACATCGCCTTCGACGGGGACGGGCGGGATACCGACGCCACCGACCCGGGCGATTTTCTGAGCGCACAGGATCTGCAGGGTGCGTTTCAGGGCTGTGGCGACGGCCCCGGCGGCACCCTTCCGACCACAAGCTCCTGGCACGGAACTCGCGTTTCCGGTGTGATCGCCGCAACTGGCAACAACTCCCGCGGCGTTTCAGGAGTCAGCTGGAACACGCGCATTCTGCCCGTTCGTGTAATGGGCAAGTGCGGCGGCCTGGATTCCGACATCCTTGCCGCAATGCGCTGGAGTGGAGGGCTTCAGGTCCCCGGCGCCCCGGAGAATCCTCATCCAGCCAAGATCCTGAACCTGAGCCTGGGCGGCAACACAGGCTGCTCGTCCCCCTATCTGCTGACGATCGAAGAGCTCCGGCGCGCTGGCGTCGCGGTCGTCGTGTCCGCCGGCAACTCGAACGGCGGAGTCGAAGAACCCGGCAATTGCCCCGGAGTGATCACGGTGAGCGGGCTACGCCACGCGGGCACCAAGGTCGGTTTCAGCAGCTACGGCCCGGAAGTCAAGATCAGCGCACCGGCCGGCAATTGCGTAACCCAGGGCGCAGGACAGCCCTGCCAGTTCCAGATCACGACCACCACGAACCTCGGCGCCACCACCCCCGGTGCCAACGGATACAGCGACGGTCAGAATCCGACCCTCGGTACGAGTTTCTCGGCACCGCTCGTCTCGGGAACCCTGGCGCTGATGCTTTCCGTACACCCAGGTCTCGCTCCGGATGCCCTGCAGCAACGCATGCAATCCGGCAGTCGACCCTTCCCGTTCGAGGACGGCCTTCCCCTGTGCCCGGCCACCGACGCCCAGACCGGTCAGTGCAACTGCACCTCCGACACCTGCGGAGCCGGCATGCTCGATGCGCATGGCGCAATCCAGGCCGCCCTGTCGCCGCAGGCCCGGATCGGTGCCACGGTTGCGAATTCGCTCGTCACCCTGGACGGTTCGGCAAGCAGCGCCAGTGTCGGTCGCAGCCTCGTCGCCTGGCGCTGGGAAGCCATCGGTGGCCCGACCGCTCTCACCTTTGCACAGCCCGAGTCTGCGACCACCGCGGTTCAAGCCGCGCTTCCAGGAGACTATCGGGTTGCCCTGGCCACCACCGACAGCGCAGGTCAGTCCGACAGGGCTGAATTCACGCTCAGTCTCAGCGAAGCGGCCGTCCTTCCCCCGCCGCCCACCCCACCGGCCCCCGAACCCACACCAGAACCGGCCCCGGGAGGCGGCTCAGGTGGTGGCGGTGGCGGTGGCGCGCTGGATTTCCTGACCCTGCTGGGTCTCGCGATCCTCGCCGGGTCGGCTCATGCGCTGCGCCGCCGGCGCCACACGTAGTATTCGACTGAAGCGGCTGCGAGCCCCCCGGCATAGCCGTAGAGGTGAACCGGGGCAGCGACCGGAATCCCGAGCGCCCCGACAAATATCGGTCCGGCACCAAGGTCAAATCCGATCTTGAGCGCCCCGCCGACGAGCAGGAGCGCCCCCACCCAGGCAACCCGGCCTCGCATCAGGCATAGTTCAAACGCAAGACCCGCGAACCATCCGTAGAGCAATCCCGACAGCCCGGCATACCACTCGATGGACCAGAACCCGACGGCGAGTCCGATCGTGATTCCTGTCCAGGCCCCCAGCACGGCTGCAAGAGAGCCGCCTGCCCGGAGGTTCGACGCAACCCAGCCGATCAGTGCAAGCGCCGCGAAGTTTGCGGCCAGATGCCTCCAGCTCAGGTGAATGAAGTGTGTAGTGATAAGGCGCCATGGCTCCGAGACGCCGAGCTCGCGCTTCCAACGCAAGTCCACGACCGCTTCTGGAAGGCAGGCAACAGCAAGCGAAAAAACGAAGAGCGCAGCAGCGATTGCGAGCACGGCCCGCCCCGGGGTTCTCACTGAACTCACCCCCACGATACGACACCGGACCTACATCCGGATGTGCTTACCTGACCCCTTTCTGCCAGTTCAGCGTGAGCGCAAGGCCGGCATCGAGGTCAACATGCGGTTTCCAACCCAGCTCAATTCGAGCGCGCTCGGTGCATAGCACGTTCGAAGGAACATCAAAGGGCCTTCCCGGAAGAAATCGCTTCCTGACGGTGCAGCCGACCACCCGTTCAACCGTCTCGATGATTTCGGTCAGCGAATATCCCCTCCCCGAACCGACATTGAAGATGCGGTGTTCGCCACGATACTCCAACGCCTTCAGGAACGCGGTGCACACGTCGTCGACGTAGAAATAGTCGCGCACGATACTGCCATCCCCCCAGATGTCGATGGTCTCACCCGACAGCACCTTGTGGAGGAATACCGCGATGGCACCCTGCTTGCTGAACGGTGATTGTCCCGGACCGTATGGGTTGGCAATGCGAAGCACGACATGCTCGATGCCGTGCAAGGCTTGAAACAACGCAAGGTATTTTTCCACGGCAAGTTTGCCGATTCCGTAGGCACAGATCGGCTCTGTCGGATGTCCTTCATCAATGGGCGTCGTGACCGGCTTGCCATAGACCGTTCCACCGGAAGATGCAAACACGATTCTTCGCACGCCTGCGCGCCGCGCCACATCCAGCAACCGAAGCGCACCTCCGACATTCGACTCAAGATCCGAGATCGGATCCTCATTCGATGTATGGGGCAGCGAGGTGCTGGCCAGGTGAAAGACGAGTTCACAAGCATCGACGGCACGCTCAAGTTCCCCGCGGTCGGTAAAACTGCCCTGGATCCATTTCGTAACGCCGCTGGACGGCGCACTCACCTTGCCCACGGCGCCGGGAAGATCCATCACGGCAACTTCATGGCCCGCTTCCAAAAGATGCCTGCAAAGATTGCGGCCGATGAAACCGGCACCACCGATCACGAGGCAGCGCATTGTGGATCTCCGGTCAGTTCCTCGTAGTGGCGTTCGACTTCGGCACAGTACTCTTGCATGGACACCGGTTTGCGAGCGGCTTGACCCAGCCGCTTCACGAATTCCGGATCTTCGATCATGCGGCGGATCTGTTGCGCCAGTGCAGGAACATCCCCGGGCGGAAACAGCAATCCATTCTGTTCATGCGCGACCGCACTTCCAATCCCTCCCACGTCCGACCCGATGACTGGACAACCGCTTGCCTGGGCAGAGTAGATGACGAGCGGAGTATTTTCGAGCCAGATCGACGGCACGACCAGAACATCCAGTTCGGAAAAGATCCGCCCGATCTCACAATTCGGGAAGCCTCCAAGAAACTGAATCCGGTCGTCCCCTTGTGCACGCGACTGAATCTCGCGAGTGTAGTCCGGGTCATCGGTCAGGCGTCCATAGATCTTCACCTTGCACGCCAGCCCTGGAATCTGCTTCACGGCCTCGACAAGCACGTGGGCCCCCTTGTGCCGTGCCACAGTCCCGATGAAACCGATCCGCAGCACCTTCGAGGGCGTGTGTTCAACACCGCACTGGTAATCCAGATTGATGCCAAAGGGCTGCAGGACTGCGCGTTCCGCTGCCATCCCGTAGCGGATCAGGACATCCCACATGAATCGATTCGGCACCAGAATCCTGTCCATCGACGCCAGTCGTTCCCGTAGAAATGGCTGGCGGTCGGCAACGGCACGAGCGCTCTCGCCCAACGTCCTGAACACGCCAGGCAGTCGAAGGCGCAGGTGCAGGTTGTGGCGAACGAAGGACAGACCGGCCCGCAGGAACAGATCTGGAACGTTCGCAGCCAGTGCGTAGGGCATTGAAGCCTTGCGATTGGTATGCATGAAGTGGCGGATGCAGTTCAAGCCACGCGGATCGGGCCCCTCGCACGCCGAATGGTCCGGCAACATGAGCTGCGCGTAGGGACACACGAACCAGAAATCGGTCGGTGTCAGGACAACGGGGATCCTGCGCTCCCGGCAGACGTCAACGAAGGTCGCCGAGAGCCGCATGAGATGACAGAAATGCACGATGTCGGGACGGAAGTCATCGACGATCTGCGCGAAACGCACCGCGAACAGCGGGTTGCAGTATTCAAGCCGGGTCAGGTTGAAATCGCCCCCCATGGGGCTGGGCGAAAAGGCCAGCCGTTCGACCTCGATCCCCTGAAACTCGTAGCGATCGAAGCGCTGGTCGTCAGTCAGTGCTTCGCTCCGGTAGTGGCTCGTGACGACCTTGACCTGGTGCCCCCTTGCGATGAGTCCCCTGGCGGTCTCCAGTGTCAGCACCTCGGTACCCGAGGTGTGCTCGGGAAAGAACTGGTGTACCGTCAATAGCACCTTCACAACAGGCTCTCCTCTACCTTAGCGGGCATCTCAGATTCCTTGCACATCCCGGCCGCGCCCGAGCCGCTCATCCCGCGCGCCCATATACTGCCCGAGGACGGACGCTGCACTCAGAAAGGGAATCTTGAACATCATCTTGAGCTTGCGCCTTCGACTGGGTTCATGCGCCCTCAGGTACCGCCAATCCTCTCCGATCGTCGCAAAGATGCCATTGACCGCCTCTCCCAGTCCGGGAACGAGCGCCAGTTCATACTCTTCGTAGAGCTTGCGGTGCGTCAGGTAGGTTCGTGAAAAATCGTAACGCAGTGGTCGATCGTGCGAGTGAACTACATGTGCATCCGCCACGTAGGCGATCTTCCAGCCTGCCATCAAGGCCTTGCGGCTCCAGACAATGTCCTCCGCAAATGCGACCTTGCCAAACGGTATCGCTTCCCAGGCCTGACGACGCAGCGCCGAGCAGACGTTGTCAAAGTTGCAGAGTCGATAACGCTCGAACGGAGCGAGCGTCCGCCATGCTTCCGGTGACGCCAGAGCTCTCGTTTCAGACTGTAGCCTCCCCGTCAGGGCCAGTTCGAGATTGCGTCGCGTCAGGACGTCGGCCTCCGGGCGCGCGACCTGACGCACGTAGGCGCCCCCGACCTGTTCATCCTCAAATGCCTGAGCCAGCCGGGCAAGCATCCACGGATCTCCGGGCAATGCATCCTGCGTCATCAGCACGGCCAGATCGGATCGAACCTCTCTCAAACCCAGATCCCGCGTAGCACCATGGTTGAACGACTCGGGTGGAATGGTCAGGATCCGCGCACCGGCACCGCGAGCGTAGGCCAGGGTTTCATCCTTCGAACCCGAGTCGACAATCACAAGATCGAGCTCAACCTCCTTCTGGCGTCTCAGCTCCTGGAGCACGTCCGAAAAAAGCGCTCCACCGTTCTTGGTGGGTATGACCACCGACACCAACCTGTCCTGCAATCTTCACCCTCTCCGCTTGATCAAAGATCCAACCCGGCGCAACGGCGCCGTCAGACGCCAACTGGTCGATCCTTGAATCTGCATCAGCTCGGCGTTCCGCCTCGCGAGTTCCTGCTCCAGTCTCATGATGTCCTGCGGCAGCTCCTGGTTGCGAACCTCGCACTCGCGCAACCGCTCTGCAAGACTTCGCATCGACGCATCCGCCGCGTGCAACTGCCGATCCGCGTCCTCGAGTTGTCGCATCGCGCTTTCACACTGGATGCGCAGACCATCATTCTCGGTCAACATCGTCAGCGCATCGACCCTGTCCTGATCGCGCCAGGCAGGGAGCCACCGCAGCGCAATCAGATGTGCCAGCTCGTACGCTTCCGCACTGAAATTGACGCCAAACCCCTGCCCACACCCTCCCACACGATACTCTGCAGAAATGCCATCGCAATAGATAAAATCTCCGTGCTGCATGACTTGCAGCCAGAAATCCCAGTCCTCGTAAAGGTCGAGCGACTCGTCGAAGCGACACTGACCCGAGCAAACGAGTTCGCTCCTGAACAACGCGGCGTGAATCGGAATGTAGTTGCCTGCAAACAGCCTCAACCGGCTGAAGGGCTGTCGGTACTCGCGCCCGACCGGTTCCCACCCCTGATCAACGCAACGCACGCCAGAATATGCCAGCGGCGCAGCCGGATGTGATTCAAGGGCTGACACCAGTTTCGACACATGCTTTGGAAGAATCCTGTCGTCATCGTCGAGAAACATCCGGTAATCGCCCGCCGTTTCGGCCAGACCAAGGTTCGCGGCCGCGCTCCTGCGCAGGGGCCGCATATCGCCCACGAGCCTCACCGAGACGTTTTCCGTACTCTGGGGAAGCGCTTGATGTGCGTCTCCTGCAGCGCTCACCACCAGAAGCTCGATCCGGGGGTAGTCCTGCATGAGCACGGATTGCAGCGCTTCCGCCAGACATGGGCGGTCCATGCTGCGAACAATGATCGAAACGCATGGCTCACTCATCCGTCACCCCGATCGAAAGTCCGGCCAGTCCCATCAGACCGGGACGGATACAGGACTGACAGCCCCACGCCAAAAACTTTGAATTCTAGCACGCAGCGCGCGATAGGCTCCGGATGCGCCGAGCATCGGGTACGCTCCCACTATGCCCTTCCGTGCCTTGGCCGAATCTCGCGAAAGGCTTCCGCCCGAGCCGAAACCGCCTCAAGCTGCATCCCTCGATAGCAAGCCAGGCCACGCGCAGAGGTCAGGTAGTCCTTGTAGCGCAGCGGCAGTTCATATCGCGCGAGCGCCCGCTCCTTGAGCGGATAAACCTCGGTCACATCTACCAACCAGTCCGCAGCAACCGGCACCCAGACCTCATACTCGAAACAGCGCCTCCCACCGTTCATCCCGGACAGGAGATCGAAGGCGGCATTCGCCACCGCTCGATGGTCGAGGTGGGCATCTTCAGACGACGGAACGAAGATCCAGTCCGGCTCGAACGCCTGCACCGCCGCGGACAGGCTCTCCCGCAGCCTAGGCTCGGAGTCGAGCATCCCGTCCGGCATGCCGAGAAACCGGATCGACGTGAGACCGAGTTCCCGCGCGGCTGCCTCCGCTTCCCGGCGCCGCAGTGCGCCGATATCTTCGGCGCAATGGCCCGCCGGATCACCGAGCCGTCCGTCCGAGACAATGACGACCTCCACACACCCACCCCGTTCGAGGACCCGGGCAATCGTACCTCCGCAACCGATCACTTCGTCATCCGCATGAGGCGCCAGAACCATCACCTTCAAACCCTCGGGAATCGCGAGTTCCTGCATGGGTCGAAACAAGGTCTTTTCGTCCAGTTCCCCCTTCGACTCTCCATCCACCACCGGGTGTCCAAGCGATTTGACACACCCTCCGAGGTACACTTCGCGGCATGCCGAGGCGATCTGCCCGGCCGACGGCCAGGCCGCCCCAAGTGCCAGGCCCGCCGCACTCAGGGATTCACGAAGCCCACGATCCGAAAGGAGGCGGTTCAGCCACCGCAGCATCGAAGCTTCATCATCGCGGGCGACCAGCACGGCTGCGGCCCCGACAACTTCCGGAACGCCACCAACGGCCGTGCAGATCGCGGGCAGACCGGCGGAAATCGCCTCCAGATTCGCAAGCCCGAATGACTCCGTTCTCGAAGCACTCAGATAAATGTCAGCCGCAGCATAATGGACCCAGACATCATCGGTCGACTCGATCTGGACTCGCTCCTGCACCCCCAGGCGCCGAGCAAGCTCCAGCAACGCATCCCGATCCCCGTCACCCAGAATGCACAGCCTCCAGCAGCCTGCATCGGACCGAGCCAGCATCCCGATGATCTGCTCGAACCCCTTGAGCGGCACCAACCTGCCAACCGCCAGAACGATCGTTTCTCCATCACGCCACCCAAGCCTTGCCCGGGCCTGTGATTTCGTCAGGGTCGATCTTCCAGCCAACGCATGCGGCACTGCATGCCAGTGCGAAGGAAGGTGTCCAAGCGCGAGATCGCGCGCAAGCTGATCGAGCGCCGCCCGTGTCGGGGCAAACACCCAGTCCGCACGCGACAGGACCATTGCTTCGATCCGGCGAAGGAGGCGTGCCGTCCGCCATCCGAGCCGGGCACCGTCCTCATGGATCGCCTGGGTATAGGAACCGAAGCCATGCTCGGTGATCCCCCAGCGCACGGAACGGCGACGGCCCATCGAGAACATCCAGAATCCGAGAGCAATCAGCGGATCGTGACAGTGGACATGGGTAATGGCCTCCCTGCGGACCGCGTGTGCGGCCAGGCGCCCCATGTTCAGTCGCTCCAGCACACCCCAGAGCAATGCCGGCACCTCCGTCCCACGCAGCACCCAGGACAATGGTCTCGAAAATAACCCATGCAGGCGCCGAAGAATGCGCCACCCCCGCTCACCCGCATCTTCCTGGCAAAGGTAGACCCACGACACGCCGATCTCCGGAAACACTTCCAGCAGCGGTGACAGGCTCTTCCCAAGACCGTACCGCCGGTCCGCAGCCCGTTCGCGGGTCACCATCAGCACTCGCATCTTCATCCCTCTCCAGGAATCATTGCCGCCGACCCGACCACGAAGATCCGGATCCTATCGCCCCGCTCCCGAAAAGAGCTTGAGCAGGGCCTGCTCATATTCCGAAAGCATTCTATCGAATGAAAAATACTGAGCCCTGCGACGACCACCCTCCGACATCCGCTCCCGTATCGCCGGTTCGGACAGCATCACACTCAGTTGCTCGGCCAGTGCTTCGACTCCGTCAACCGGAACAAGCACGCCCGCATCGTGCCCCTGCAGGATTTCCAGTGGCCCCCACTGGCAGGCCGTCGCAATCACCGGCACGCCCAGTCCCATCGCCTCCACCAAAGAGTTTCCAAACCCTTCGAGGCGAGAGGACGAAACAAAGACATCCGCGCGCACGAACCAGGGAAAAGGATTCTTCTTCAAGCCGGGAAGATGGACCCGATCCTGCAGGCCCAATTCACGAACGAGACACTCCAGTTTTTCCCGTTCCGGCCCCTCTCCAAGAATGAACAGCTCCGCATCGTGCGAGCCGGAGATTCCTGCAAATGCTCTGACCAGCACGTCATAGCCTTTCTCGAGGCTCAGCCTCCCGGCGGCAACGATCCATGGGCGGCTCTTCCCCGGGCCATCGAACCCCTCCCCGCTCCGTGCAAGACGGACCGACCGTTCCAGATCCACACCATTGTAGATCGTGCGCAGCTTCGTCCGCGGCGCGAGAAAGGCAGCGCTCAGATCATCGGCAACACCCCTCGACGGCGTCACCATCAGATCCAGGGTCCTGCACGTGACTCCGAACAGCAACCGCTCGTAGAACGTGGCTGTCCGCCCGGAAAGTGCAAAATGAGTCGTCAGCGGGCCAAGCACACATCCGGCCGTGCGCCCCCGCAACCCGTAGCGGATCTTCGCCGCAGCGACAAAACTCGAGCCGTTGTGCATCCATCCGAACGTACCGTCGATGGCAGTCTCCCTTGCCACCCCGGAGATCGCCTTCCCGTAAGCGACAAGGTTCGCCTTGTGATAGGGATAGGGGTCGCGACACCCCGGCCAGCATTCCAGCGCATGCATCTCGACCCCGGAATCCAGCGATCCGATCAGCGATCCATGCCCGAGCAGCACCGGTTCGATTGCATGAAACCGGCGGACCATCTGAAGCAGGCGGATTTCAGCCCCCCCCATCACCGTAGCCGGCAGCACGAACAGGATCCGCGGTTTCCGCCCTGCGACCGAGTGTTTCATTTCACCGAAAATCCGTATCGCCGGGAGAGAGCCACCAGCGGTCCATCATCTGCTCGGGTGCAGGCAGCCCAGTGCGCATCAACGCAAGATTCTGGACATCCGTTTCCGAGACCACGGCGCCCGTCGAGGCGAGGCACTCCACGAAGGGCTTGGCAAGCCATGTCGCAAGCTCGTCGGCCCCCAACCTTGCAGCGAGCCGGCGAGCCACTTCCACCAGCAGCGGAAACGCTCCGACCGACCCGATGATGTCGAGCACCTCGCAACGCCGTGCCTCCACCCTGAGCACGAGAACACCGACCGGACGCCCGCCGAAACGCCCGGAAACCGCGAAGATCCGGTAGTCCCGGCTCGGGTGCTCGAGGTAGCGGTGACGCAGGTACCGGCCATCGCGAACCACCACTGCATAGGCACGAAGCTCATCTGCCATCGCCCGCCATGCTTCGTCTGCAAAGGCATCCAGGTGCTCCGCTGGCCACAGGTTCGCTTCGCGGACCTTCACCCTGAACGACGGGCGCCACGAGAGTACAGGCCAGCGCAGCTCGAGCATGCGCCCGCAGGAATCAAAGAGTCCGAGCAGCCGTGCAAGCTTCAAATGACGCGCGGTGGGAAAGCCCAGCCCTATGGCATGCCTGAGCGACCCATCGAACGCCTGGTCAAAGACCGCTTCGGCAGTGAGCCGCATGGGCCCCCGACGTGTCATCACGCCACGCTCGGACGGACTTACCAAGACATCGACCGGTTGCAGCGCCAGCACCGGCTCCCCGAACAGCCGGACCGGCTTGGTAAGCGCACCGTAATGCGCAACCGCGCGCATGCCGGACCACGCCAGATACGCATACCCACCGCCGGCACCATACTTCCAGCGCCACTCGGGCTCCGTCATCCGCTGACCAAAGGACTCCTCGAATAGCGCCGCAAATATTTTGTACCCGTCCTGCTTCGCTTCTTCAACTCGCCATCTCGATCTGCAGACCGACAAGCCTTCGCCCGCAGGGAGCGCACCCGAAGGTCCGGCCTGCCGGCCAGGGGCGCTCGTATCCGGTCGTTCCACGAATCCGTCTTGCAAAAGGGCTGGTCGTCAGCGCACCCTCTTCAACCACGCGTCTGGCCAGTGTGTGATGTTCTTGTCCAAGGCACTTTCGTTAAACAGCCATTCGGGTTGCTCGATCACGAACTCAGGATGTTTCGCTGCGAAGTCCCGGGCAGCGCGCGCAGGGTTGTCGTCAGCCCACCCGGCTCCTCCTCTGGGAACATCTTCTAGATCAAGCATCACCCCATCGGTCGCAACGATATACGAACCCGGGGTCACCCACTTCGAATACGCCTCAAGTTCGGCAAGTACATGCGCGTATGTATGGTTCGAATCCAGAATGACGAGCACTGACTGCCCGGGTGAAACATGCGCCCCCACCTGCTCCAACACCTCAGTCGCCGTTGAGCTCCCCTCGATCAGAGTGATGTACTCGAACAAAGGGTGCTCCTCGATCGCCTTGCGGTTATGGGGGCGGATCTCGATATCCACCCCAACCACCCGCCCCTTGCCGATCAATTTGCACAAGCTGGCGTAGAGCACCAAGGAACCGCCATGCGCCACTCCGGTCTCGACAATGACGTCAGGCTTGAGTCTGAAAATCACCTCCTGCATCCTGAGCATGTCTTCCGGCAACTGGATGATCGGCCTGCCAAGCCACGTAAATGAATACAGATACTTCTCGTTCCAGCCGACACGGACCCACTGCCGGGAGAGTTCCTCAAACGCCTCCTTCGAGTACAAGTCGATCGTTCGGCTGCTACCGGAATCATCCAGCGTCATGGTCCTGGCTTCCGTATCCAGGGTCAATTTCATCATTCGCTCCAGTCGATCAGTTCAATAAGAGTCCCGGCTTCCGATAGAAGTCGGGAAATTTCATCCCGGTAGTTCGGATTGGTCAGAATCGCGGATTGGACGCCAGCGTCGTCGAGCTGACAAGGCCCGATGATCGGATGTCCGGTGCCAGGCAGGTAGCAGCCCTGCTTGTTAGGGTTGATGTCGACGATACAGTCGATCAAGGTGCAATCCGGATCCACGAGATTCGCAATCGTCACCCCTTTGGCGCCCGCCCCCCAAAGTGCCACCGGTCCCGCAGCCTTCAAGAACCTGAGCCGGTTGATCCAATGGGACCGCATTCGCGCCTCATCGGTTTCATAAGCCCTTGCCAAGGCCAACATCTCACTTCGCGCCACTACCGGCACCGATGTCTTTTCGCCAACCCGCGCCTCAAGCCAAAGATACTGGCCTCCGAATGCATGTCCGACCGACTCGACCTCGAACCCGGCCAAAGCAAATGCAGTGCTAAGCGACTGCGCCGAAAACAAGGAACAGTGTTCATAGAAGAAATCCCAGACGACCTGATTCCTCAGGATCCATTCAACGCATGGAGTCTCGAAGAAAACGCGTGCATGACTCGAAGTCCTCAGGGCTGAATACACTGCCCTGAGAAGAGCCATCGGATCAGGCACATGCTCGATGACGTGTCGGCAAACAACGATATCCGCAGGCACTTCGGCACAGCGCGAATCATAGTATGAGCGACTGAACCGAAGCCGACCGCCCAAATCCGTTTCGGGACCAACATAACTCGGGTCGAATCCGAACCCCATGCATTGATCGGGCGAGGCCGACACGAGTTTGCGCAAAAAATGTCCCTTGCCGCATCCGACCTCCACGATCGTCCCGCCCCGGACGCCAAAGCGCGCGGTCAAGCTTTCAGCCAGGTCATTCAAATAGGCTTCAAAGTACGGTGAGCAAGACTGCGTGTTGTCGTAGCCGCTTCCATATGCCATTCGCGACAAGTCGAAACTGCCATTGAAGACAAAACCACAGTCGTGGCAAACCATCATGGAAAGATCGCCGCGCACGACCGAACGTGCAGCCTCCCGCGTCGACATGACCAGATTCTGGTGTACCGGAACGCCCGATTGCCGGACAAACTCCGTCAGCTGTTCGCCACCGCAGACCGGACATGCATGAACATTCATCCGAGGTTTCCGCCCGCACATTCCGTCAGACCCTGGTCGAGCGCGATACTGGGTTTCCATCCCAGAGCACGCAGCCTTTCATTATCCCCGACGAGCATCACAGGTTCGCCAGGTCGCGCCCCGCTCAATTCAAGAACAGGACTCGGGTCAGCACCCATCCTGGACGCCAGCTCGATCACGAGGCTCCTCAGTCCAACAGGCTCACCCGAGCTGATGTTGTACTCGCCCTCTGCGTCATCGTTCAACAGGGCGACGAAGGCCGCTGCGACATCAGATACGTGTATGAAATCCCTGAACGCTTGCGAGTTAACACCGAAAGCAGCCGTCCGGCCCTGAAAATAGCGTATCAGAGATGGCAACAACCTCGGAGACGCATCCCCCGCTCCATACGGCAAAAATACCCGCCCCCAGGCATATCCGACACCGGAAGCCCTACATTGCGCCGCAATCAGACGCCGCGTCGCGTCCTTGGCTATACCGTAGAGCGTCGCTGGCTGAAGAGGAGTATGCGCCTCCCTGCAATAGCCATATGACCAGTCATACTCAGCGCACGATCCGGCGACAACGACACGCCGTCCTCCTGCGCTGCAAAAAGCGTTTACCAGACGCGTGGTTGCATGTACCCACTGCAGATTCAGCGGCGAACTCCAGAACTTGCCATGCTCTGCATACCATGCCATATGAATCATGTGAGTGCACTGAGCGTTCCGAACAATCGACTCAAGGTCCGGCTCTTCAAGCAAGTCCACCGAAGGAATATCACCGCTCAAAGGCTCAACCACCTGACGACGTCCAATCGCGCAGCACGCTATCCCTTGCCTGCGCAAGGCAGCCAACACCTGCCTGCCCAAAAACCCGCTTGCCCCCGTCACCAGCACCTTCACCTTCGCCACCACTTTTCGGCCAAGAGCACTGAAGAATCGGCAAACATCAACCTACGCCCATTGATGTAGCAAGCCCGGAATGCCCGATCGCCCCAAGAAGGTAGGTGCGGAAATGGCTGCAAGTCGCGCCTTGCCTCAACCACGCCGTATCTCCCGAATCTTCAAAGGCAACTCAGTACTCCCCTTCTCAGCATTCTGCGTTTCGTCAATTGCGGTGCTAATCCGTTCCGAGAGGGCAGATCTCAATTCTGGGTGCGTCGGCTGACAAGGCGACCCTGACTCATAGCACTCGCGACAAAAATCATGCTGATACTTCAGGTTGCAGATCTCGTCAAAGGAGCGATCCAGAAAGCTGACACCAAGCATGTTTCTCGTATCGTAAACTGCACAACAGAGCGCAACGCTTCCATCATGGTTGATATTTGTCATATTAAAACGCAGCTCGCAGTCCAGTTCCGGATCGAGAAACTGGCCGCGTAGTCGCGCAAACTCTACTGGGTGAACCAGGAGTTTACTGACGATATCGTGATCACGGCCCTCAACCTCGTGACGCATCATCTGGATAACGCTTTCGAGTGGCTGATAAGCTGCCGGAACCGCAGTGAAACCGAACCCGAGCTCAGCGCAATATGTTGCCATCCGGTCATGGTCTGCCAGATTGTGGCGATACAGGTGAAATCCCGCCCAGACTCTTGTCCTCGAACCGGTCCGGTCGATCGACTGGCGCAACAGCCGCATGTTCTCCTTGACGAGTTCGATGTCGCCCTTGACATGGGATTGTCCATAAACGGCCTGCGAAAACCCCGACAGGGAGATCTTGAACTGCTCTGGCTCGGCGGCGACGATCGGATCCCAGTCCCGTTTCAGGCTCAGGCTGGACGAAATCATCACTTCGAAACCGGCACCACGTGCAATCCGGATCATTTCTGGCAGTGCAGGATTCAGTACCGGCTCGCCCCAGTTGAAGAGCCAGATCATCGGTTTCGGGATCGCCGCGGTTTCGGCACTGATCTTGTCGATGATGTTCCGGAACAGTTCGACCCGCATCAGCCCCTTCGGGCGATCGGCCTGGTCGAAATTCCCGACCGGACATGAAGGGCATCGAAGGTGGCAGGTTCCGGCGACCTCGATGATGAAGATGTGCCGATCCGACTCCGCAGGCATGAACCGCCTGACCGTACGGCCGTTGACGAGGTCCTCCGCGGTATCGGCAATCCAGGTCGGCGGAAGGCGTACATGACGAAGCCAGGTATGGTAGTTGTTGCGCAGAAAGTCGTTTCCTGGCGCAAGCGCGATCGCACGTTCGAACCAGCGTCGAGCCCCGTGCAGATCGCCTCGCAGAAAGGCGACCAGGCCCATCTGGTAGTGGGCAACGGGGTGCTCCGGTCGCACGCCGAGAACACGGCGGTAGACCAACTCCGCCGCGTCCGCATTCCGGTCCTTGACCAGTTGTGCAGCCTCCAGCATCCATTGATCCAGCGTCGCGTCATCCATGTTCATCAACCCCTCCATCCGCAGCCGGCGATACCCTACGCTGCAAGCAGCTCGAAGCGCGGCACCACAACCACGAACTTGCCGCCCCATTGCCGCACGTACTCGAGTTCGCCGACGATTTCATCGCGCAGGTTCCATGGCAGGATGAGGATCCTGTCCGGCAACTGCCGGGCGATCGCTTCCGGCCCGAGGATCGGGATCCTGCTGCCAGGCATGAACTTCCCCTGCTTGGCCGGATTGCGGTCTACGACCCACGGCAGCAGATCCGGCCGGACGCCTGCGAAGTTGAGAAGGGTGTTGCCCTTTGCTGCAGCGCCGTAGGCACCCACTTTGAGCCCGCTGCGTCTGGCGTCGAGAAGGAAGGTCAACAGGTCGTCCTTGACGCGCTCGGCACGGCGCTGGAAACCGCGATAGAACACATCCGAGCGCATCCCGGCGTCGATCTCCAGCCGGCGCATCCGGTCCACCGCCGGGCCGACCGCCTGGACTCCGGTATCCCGCCGCTGTGCGTACACTCGCAGGCTCCCGCCGTGCGTCGGCAGTTCTTCGACATCGAAGACGGACAAACCGGCCCGCTCGAAAATGGTATCGACGGCGGTGAGGGACAGATACGAATAGTGCTCGTGATAGGCCGTGTCGAACTGGCTCTGCTCGACCATTCGCAGCAGGTGCGGAAACTCGAAGGTCGCAACCCCTGTCGGTTTGAGCAGGCGCGCAAACCCGCCCACGAAATCGTTGATGTCGGGAACGTGAGCCAGCACGTTGTTGGCGGCGATGAGGTCAGCCCCCCGGCCGCCCTCCAGGAGCTCGGCGGCAAGCTCGGAACCGAAGAAGCGTTCGACGATTTCGAGTCCTTTCGCCCGTGCCGCGGCCGCAGTGCCGGCGGTCGGCTCCACGCCATAGCAGGGAACCCCCGCTGCCTGCACGAACTGCAGCAGGTAGCCATCGTTGGCCGCAATCTCCACGACAAGCGAAGTCGAATCAAACCGGAAACGGCGGATCACGTCCTCCACATACCGCTTCGCATGCGCAACCCATGAACTGGAGTAGGAGCTGAAGTAGGCATAATCGTCGGTAAACAGCATTTCCCGTCCGGCATGATCCTCGGTCTGCACCAGCCAGCATTGCTCGCAGACGAGCAGCCGCAGCGGGTACCAGACCTCGGGGGCACGCAACCCGGCCCCGCTCAGGTAGGCATTCGATGGCGGCGCACTACCCAGATCCAGAAACGGAAGACTCAGGGCGCTTCCGCAATGACGACATTTCACAACGACACTCCCTCGAACGCTTCATCGAGCAGCGCATGACCCGCATCACGCTCCGACAAGGCCTCCAGCGGCAACGGCCATGCAATGGAGAGGCGTGGATCCAACGGATGCAGGCCGCCCTCCACTTGTGGCGCATACGGTGCCGAGTGCAGATACAGAAGCTCGGCCTCGTCGCTCACGGCCTGGAATCCATGCGCAAACCCTTCCGGAATCAGGAGTGCACGGCCGTTCTTTGCAGACAGCCTCTCGGCATGCCACTGCAGAAAGGTCGGCGAGCCGGCGCGGAGATCCACCGCAACGTCCCACACTTCCCCGCGGAGGCAGCTCACGAGCTTCATCTCCGCATATGGCGGCCGCTGAAAATGCATCCCGCGCACGATCCCCCGCCGCATCGTGCACGTATGATTGATCTGCACCACCGCCTTGCGCCAACCCGCAGCAGCAAGTTCCTCGGCACAGAACAACCGCGAAAGGTAGCCGCGCGCATCACCGACGCGTTGACGTTCGACGAGTTTCAGGCCGGCAAGCGGCAGGTCGTGCAGCACAAAACGGCTCACCGCGCCGCCTCATACTCGGCAATCTCGCGCTCGCACAGTGCCCGCGCATCCGTTCCCCGCTCCCAGTCGCGAAACCAGTTCATCGTTCGCCTGACTGCTTCCTCGACCGACCAGCGCGGACGCACACCGAGAGTCTCTCTGGCCAGGCTGGTCTCCAGCGCAAGGCGTCCTGCCTCATGCGGTCCGGTTGCGCTGCCGAACATGACCTCGCCGCGTCCGTAGGCCGCGCGCGCGAACTCCACGATCCTACGGACTGGAACCGCGTCGTGTGTCGGCGGGCCAAAATTGTACGACCCCGCCAGTTGCGGAGCTTCCCACAGGCGCTCTGCCAGCGCGAGATACCCTGCAAGGGGCTCCAGCACATGCTGCCAGGGCCGTATGGCCTCAGGGTGCCTGACCTCCAGGACGCCTTGACTGCTCCAGGCACGATAGGCATCCGGCAGGATCCGGTCTTCGGACCAGTCTCCGCCGCCGATCACGTTTCCGGCCCGCGCGCTGGCAACCGCCACCCCCTGGCTCGACAGGAAGGCATCGCGGTAGCAGGCGATGACCAGTTCGGAGGCGGCCTTGCTCGCGCTGTAGGGATCATGTCCCCCGAGCTCATCACACTCGCGGTAGGGGTAGTGCCACTCGCGATTCCGGTAGACCTTGTCGGTCGTCACCGCGACGACAACCCGCAGCCCCGGGGCGCCCCGCAGCGCATCGAGCAGATTGGCCGTCCCCATCACGTTGACTCCGAAGGTGCCAAGCGGATCGCGATACCCGGGGCGCACCAGCGCCTGCGCAGCCAGATGCAGGACCACCTCCGGCCGTGCGGCATGCACGATCCTGCGCAGTGCGTCGGCATCCCTCAGATCGCAATACTGGCTGTCGCCCCCCTCCGCGATCCGCGCCTGTTCGAACAGACTGGGCTTCGTGATGGGCGGCAGCGCGACGCCGGTGACCTCGGCACCCCGCGCCCTCAGCCACAGGGCCAACCAGCCTCCCTTGAATCCCGTGTGACCGGTCAAGAGAACCCTGCGGCCCGACCAGAAACGGGCATCAACACGCATTACCAGATCTTCCAGGGTGCCTGACCACCCGCCCAGAGTTCTTCCAGATGATGCTTCTCGCGAAGGGTATCCATCGGCTGCCAGAAGCCGCTGTGCTCCCAGGCGCGGAGCTGATCCTCGGCCGCCAGCTTCGCGAGCGGCTCGAGCTCCCAGACGGTGTCATCCCCCGTGATGTAGTCGATCACCGCAGAAGACAGGACGAAATACCCCCCGTTGATCCAGCCCCCTTCCCCGCGCGGCTTCTCGACGAACCCTCGAACCGCCTGCCCGTCGCGATCCAGGGAACCGAACCGCCCGGGCGGGCGCACGGCCGTTACGGTTGCAAGGCGTCCATGCTCGCGATGAAAGGCAATCGACGCTCCGATGTCGATGTCAGCCACGCCGTCCCCGTAGGTAAAGCAGAACGTCTCGTCCGCCCCCAGATGCTCGCGCACGCGCCGCAGGCGCCCGCCGGTCATGGTCTCCTCGCCCGTGTCGATCAGCGTCACACGCCAAGGCTCGGCCTTGCGCTGATGCACCTCCATCGAGTTCGATACCATGTCGAACGTGACATCGGACATGTGCAGGAAGTAGTTCGCGAAGTACTCCTTGATGAGGTAACCCTTGTAACCGCAGCAGATCACGAACTCATTCACCCCGTGCGCAGAGTAGGTCTTCATGATGTGCCAGAGGATCGGCCGGCCCCCGATCTCGATCATCGGCTTCGGACGAAGATGCGTCTCTTCGCTGATCCGCGTTCCCAGACCACCCGCCAGAATCACCGCTTTCAACGCACTCCCCCCCGTTCGGCATAAACCGGGAAGTATCATTCGGGACACCTGTTCCGTCAAGGCAAACGACAGGGAAAACGCCGGCAAATGCTGGATCGTTGCAGGCGTTCGGCGCCGCGCGTGCCGGGGGCTGCGCTCGTTCGGGTGAGGCACCTTGTGCTACCATTCGCAGCCCAACCCAGCGGGATCGCTCTGCCCGAAGATCACGTGAATCCCGCGCCTATTAGTTGCAACGCACGGACAATCGACACCATGGCCGCAGACTTGAAAGCAGGTCTGGTCGCATTGGCGAAGAATTTTTATTACCGCAGGTACTTCGAGTGGAAGCTGCCTGCCCGCCGCTTCGTCCAGGTAAACATCGAGACCAACAGCGTATGCACACGGCGCTGCCACTTCTGCCTGTTTGGAATCAAGGAAGAAGTTCCGGTCACGCGCATGTCGGCCGAGGTCTTCTTCCGCATCATCGACGAACTTTCAGCGATGCGCTTCGCCGGGCGGATTTCGCTCTTCAGCCTCAACGAGCCGCTGACCGACAAGCGGATCTATGAACTCGTCCGCTATGCCGCCCTGATGTTGCCGAACGCCTGCCACGTGCTGGTCAGCAACGGAGACATCCTCACGCAGGAGCGGATGGACCGCCTGTTCTCATGCGGGCTTGACTGGCTGATGGTCAACTCCTACGACGCAGAAAGCCTCATCCGCATCCAGCCCTTGCTGAAGTACGCGGCCTCTGCCCACCCCGGAAAGGTCGAGCATATCGACCGGACTGTCTTCACCGACTGGGTCGGGCGCGCCGGCAACATTCCTCAGTATGCAGGAAAGCCCGTTGCCGGCTTCTGCGACCTTCCGAACTATGCGCTCTACATCAAGCCCGATGGCAAGGTGCTCTCCTGCTGCCATGATCTCGAAGCGCGCAACGTCATGGGCGACGTGTCGACACAAACCGTCCTGCAAGCCTGGTTCGGCCCCCGGTTCTCGGCTCTGCGATCGGCATTGAACCGTGGCGACCGGAGCGTTTCCGATCTGTGCAAGGCCTGCGACTACAAGCCCGATCCGGAGTATTTTCACTTCAATCAGCGAATCTCCCGGGTCCGCGGCAAGATGAAAGGCTGGAGTCCGCAGCCACCTTCTCCGGGCGCAATCACGCAGGCACAAGAAATCCGGGAGCGGCTGATCGCTCGTGAAGCACGCCCCCGGCGCGACCAGCGCACGATTCCGATCCACGACGCCGGAAAATGATCCATCCCGCCGCATGAGCTCTCGCCCCTTCGCCCTGCGCGTCCATGATCTGCACAAGATCTATCAGGTCTACGCCAAGCCGGCCGATCGCCTGAAGGAACTCCTCTTTCGCGACAGACGCCATTCCGACTTTCACGCGCTCGAGGGCGTGAGCTTCGAACTGGAGGCAGGCCGTTGCCTCGGCATCGTCGGCGATAACGGTTCAGGCAAGAGCACGCTGCTGCAGTTGATCGCTGGCAGCCTGACGCCGACCCGGGGCACGATCGAGCGCAACGGCTCTGTGCTCGGGCTGCTCGAACTCGGCGTCGGATTTCATCCGGAGTTCACCGGACGGCAGAACATCTTCTTTTACGGCGACGTTCTGGGGGTTGCGCCCGCCGCGATGCGGGCACGCTTTGACGAGATCGTCGAGTTCTCGGAACTCGCTCCCTTCATTGACCGCCCGATCAAGACCTATTCCACCGGAATGGTCATGCGCCTCGCGTTTTCGACCATCACCCTGCTCGACCCCGAGATCCTGATCATCGACGAGGCCCTTTCGGTCGGTGACGCCCACTTCCAGAAAAAGTGCATCGACCACATCCTCGGAATCAAGCAGCGTGGGCGTACGATCGTGTTCTGCTCACACAGCACCTACCAGATCGGCATGATCTGCGAGGACACGATCTGGATGCAGAACGGCAGGATCCGCCAGTTCGGCGAAACCGCACACGTCACCACCGCCTATGAAGCCTACCAGCTCGGACGCAGCGGCACCGGGCAGGAAGCCGGCAACGGCGCTGAAGCGCCCGTCAGGATCGCGTCGGTCGAAATCCTCAATACGCTTCCGATCTCGCGCGGAGACGACCTCACGATCCGGATCGTGACCGAATGCGCCTCGGATGACCTCCCCTATCACGTCATGCTTTCAATCAAGTATGGAAGCGACTACGGTGTCTATGCCACTGGAACCCACCTCTCGGGCCAGCCTGCCCTGCGTGGCCAGAAGCGCGAGATCGTCGTGCGCTTTCCTGCGATCCAGTTGATGGGCGGCCACTACTGGCTGCACGCACGCGCATTCGACGATTCGGGTGTGCTGATCTACCACGAAAGAACGCTTGCGGAGCCGGGCCTGAGCGTGCGGAAGGAGTCCCAGGAGCGCGGGGTGTGTCATTTTCCGAATCAGTGGCAGATCCGTTGAACACCCTTTACTCGACAAACCGACCCGGATCCGCCGCCGGGTCGTGACCCTCGGCGATCCGCTCATCAAACTGCCAAGCCGTTCTCAGAGCACGTCCGCAAAGCCCGGCTGCAGGCGCCGGAACGCGAATACACCGGCGACCAGGGCCACGCCTGCCATCAGGACGAGCGCCAGCATCGCCGCAAGGGACGGAGCACGATCCCAGAGCACGATGCCCTGGAACGACTGGGCCCAGACGGAATACGGATTGGCATAGATCAGCCGCTGATAGGCTTCCGGAACCATGGATGAGGGATAGAGCGTCGGTGACGTGAAGAGCGTCACCATCAGGACGGGCGGCAGGATCTGCTCAAGATCCCGGAAGAACACCGTGACCGAAGAGAGCAATAGTCCGAGTCCGACGATCATCAGGCTCAACAGGGCGAGAAGGATCGGCACGATCAGGATCTGCTGCGCGGAAACCCCGCCGGACCAGAAAAAGAACACAAACAGGAAACCCAGGTAGACCAGCCCGTAGCGCAGGATCACCGCCCCGGCGATCGCACCGATGAAGACATAGCTCGGAAAGCTCACCTTGCGGATCACCGCCCGGCGCGCGATCAGGGCGGAAGACGCCCGGGTGACCCCTTCCTGGACCATGAACCAGGGCAGGATTCCCGCCAGAAGAAAAACGATGAAAGGCAGATCGCTCCCGGAACCGATGCCGGGCACGCGCACCTGCATGATGGTGGAGAACACGGCCCAGTACACCATCACCAGAATGACCGGCTGCAGGATGGACCACAGCACGCCGAGCGAAAGACCGGCGTACTGCTCCTTCA
Source organism: Rhodocyclaceae bacterium (assembly GCA_023383815.1). Lineage (GTDB taxonomy): Bacteria > Pseudomonadota > Gammaproteobacteria > Burkholderiales > Rhodocyclaceae > JACOUN01. The sequence continues at coordinate 47,064 of JAHDYG010000002.1, read as the reverse complement.
GTTCGCGCCACAGGAAGGGCCAGACCAGACGGGTCGGGCGCATGATCCGCTGGATCACGAGCCGCTTACCATCTCGGCCTTGCCGAACTCTACATCGCTCACCGTGTAGCCCCTTGCATGTGAAGATCCCACATCGAGCGGTAGGCCGCTTCAACGTGACGGGTGAAGTCGGCCCCGTCCATCAGCGCACTGCGCTCCATTTCACCCCGCAAGCTCCGGCGCAGGGTCTTGAGCCGCGGCAGATCCCGTGCAAGCTCGACCGCGCGTGCCACATACTCTTCCTCGCTCGCGGCAATCCACTCCGGGTGCCCGACGCCATTCGCGACCATCGACCCGATCCGCCCGACTGAAGGGCGGCTGGCGAGCGTGACAAAGGGCACCCCCATGTAGAGGCTGTCGAACAGCGTGGTGCCGGAGTTGTGCGGAAAGCAATCGAGCGAGACGTCGATTCTGCGCAGCAGGTTTCCCGCGCCCTGCGTGTAGCCAAGATCGAGCCGCTCCGCCGCGATCCCGCTGCGGGAAAACTCGTCGACGTAACGCTGACGCACGCCGGAATCCAGAAAGGTTTCGCTGTTGATCATCAGCCGTGCGTCGGGCACAGCCTTCAGGATCGAAGCCCAGGCACGAACCACTCGTGCGTTGATCCGGATCGCGCGCGAAAGGCTTCCGAACACGATCGGCCCCTGCCCGCGCATGGCAGCCGTCTCCTCCGGGGCAGGCATGCCGTCCGGGGCGCGATAGGTCAGCGACGGTCGTGGCAAGCGCCACACCTTCTCGGAGAAGAGAGGATCGAAGCCGGACGGCACCATGATGCCATCCGCAAGAAACCAGTCGATCGACGACAGGCCCGTCGTGTAGCCAAAGCCCAGCCAGCTCATTGACACCGAGGCCGGCCGCCGCGCGAACACCGGCAGGCGGTGGCCATCCGTGTGACCGGAAAGATCGACCAGAATGTCGATTCCGGCACTGCGGATACGCTCCGCCAGCTCCAGGTCGTTCAACCCGGACGTCCGGATCCAGGCGTCCGAAAACCCTCTGAAGCGCTCGCTGTGGGCATCTTCATTCAGCACGCCGGAAAAGGCAAAAAGCTCGAAATCGCTCCGGTCATGGTGTGCAAACAGTGGTTCGATGAACCAGGCAGCAGCGTGGCTGCGGAAATCCGCCGAAACGTATCCGACGCGCAAACGCTCACGCCGGACCGGTACCCTCCCGGGGAGTCGCTCTATACGGGAACAGAACCGCTGATCGTACTCCTGATAAGCTGCGAAAATCTCTTCGGCGCTGCGCTCAGGGTGATAGTTCAGCACGAACAGGGTGCGCCCGAAGAGATAGCCATCCTCCGGCGCAATCGACAGAGCTTCACGATACACTTCGAGCGCCTCATCGATCCCGAAGGCACTTTCCTTCAACGCATCGGCCAGTCCGGCGAGCAGTTCCTTGTTGGCCGGAAAGCGTTTCCGGAACTCCCTCCCGAGCCGGATGGCTTCATCCAGGTGCTTGAGCCCGAACAAGGCAGTGACGAGAATTGCATGAGGAGAAGCACTCGGATTGCCAGCCGCAATCGATCGCCGCGAGAGCTCCTCGGCGAGTCCGAATGCACGCATCCGGAGCGCGGCATTGGCTGCATTGTCAAGAATCGCGAGATCGTTCGGGTGAATCGCCAAAGCCTTCCTGAAGCAATCCAGCGCCCGTTCGAACTCCTCCAGCTCCGTCAGGCAGCAGCCGAGATACCCCCATGCGGAGCCATTCCCCGGCTCGATCGCGACAAGTCTTTCCAGCGGACCAAGGGCAGCCCGGTAGCGCTCCTCGCCGAGATCGCAAAGCGCCATCGCCAGCCATCCGGCTGACCAGTCGGCATGGTCGCGGCAGATCTCGTTCGCAAGTTCGCGCGCGCGCGCAAAATCCCGCGCATCGACGGCCTGGGTGAACACCTGCTCGGCGAGCGCCCGAAGCTCGCTCGCCGGCACGCCCCACGTTCGACCACGGACATAGTCGGCGACACCGACGCGCCCGGGATCTGCGGCAAGTGCGGCTTTGACGTAGTTGAACCACAGTGACTGATTCGGTGCGCTCACTTCCACTGCACGATGCAGGGTCGACAAGCCTTCCCCGCTGCGACCGGTCTGCATGTAGAGCACGCCCAGATACTGCAGCAGATCGGCATGGTCCGGCACCACGGCAAGAAGTTCCCGGTACAGCCGCTCGGCGCTCGCGAGATCCCCGCTCCGGTGAAACTGGAGTGCCTCGGCCAGTCGAGCCTCGTGGGTCACGCCCACACCTTCACGATGCGGCCTTCACGCGCGCGGCCTCGCACATTCCGAGGTAAGCCTCCTCCACGCTGCGCGCGAATCCGGCCTCATCCATCAACGGACCCGCCTTCATCTGCTCGCGCAGACCGGCGCGCAGCGCAGCGAGCCGATCGAGGTCAGCGACCATGGCAACCGCCTTCTCGACATACTCCGCTTCAGTCTGGGCGACCCATTCGGGATGGCCAAGACCATGCGCAACCGAACTGCCGATCCGGCCGACCGAGGGCCGGTCGGCGAGCGTCACGAACGGCACCCCCATGAAGGCACTCTCGAACAGGGTCGTGCCGGAGTTATGGGGGAAGCAGTCGAGCGTGAGGTCGAACGACCGCAGCACATCCCACGGCGGCGAATGGTATTCGAGGATCAGGCGATCCTCGGCGATGCCCTGCGCCAGGCAGCGCTCCAGAAACAGCTTGCGTGCGGAAGGATGGCGCACATGCTTGTTGTCGATATGGAGTTTCGAGCCCGGCACGCGCCGCAGGATCTCGCCCCAGACAGAAAGCAGGCGATCGTTGATGCGGATGGTCCGCGACAAGGTCCCGAACACGACATGCCCACGCTCGAGCGCAGGCAAGGGCCCGCACTCGCCCATTGCCGCTTCGTCCGGTCGATAGACGAGATAGGGGCGTTTCAGATACCACGGCCGTTCGGAGAAGTACTGCTCGCTCCCTTTGGGCACAAGCAGTTCATCCGCAAGAAACCAGTCGATCGTGGAAAGGCCGGTCGTATACCCGTAGCCCAGCCAGGTCACGGAAACCGGAGCCGGTCGGCGCGCAAATACCCCCAGCCTGCCTCCGACAGTATGTCCGGAGAGGTCAACGAGAACGTCGATTCCGTCGTTTACGATCCGCTGGGCCAAAGTGTCGTCGTCAATCTGCGCTACCCGCACATAGTGATCCACGCAGCGCCGGAAACGCTCGGTCCATTCATCCTCGAACTTGGTTTGCACGGTGGAATAGGCAAAGACTTCAAACAGGTCCCGATCGTGGTTCTCCAGCAAGGGAAGAGCGAAAAAGGTTGCCGAATGCAGCCGGAAGTCGCCGGAAACGTAGCCGATGCGAATCTTCCGGTTGCCTTCCCGAGTGGAGGGCGTACGCGATGGCAGGCGTGCAACCTGCATGAAACGCCGTTCGAATTCGCGGTACAGCGCAAAGATCTCGGCTTCGTCCGGTTCAATCGCGTAGTTGATCGTAAACAACGTGGATTTGAAGTATTTTTCCTGCGCAGACCGATCGAGCACCGAGGAATACTCGATGAGTTCACGCCACGCACGATCGGGCCGTCCGAGTTCCGCCTGCAGTGCCGCCGCCCGCACCCCTGCTTCGCGAAACGCAGTATCTCGAAGACGCGACACAGCCTTCCAGTCCGCCAGCGCCTCCTCATACAAGCCACCCAGTTCGAAACAGTCGGCCCGCTCGGCCAGGATGCGTGCATCGTCAGGAGCAAGCTTCACCGCTCGGTCAAACAGGTCAAGCGCTTCCTCACCGCGCTTGCGCAGCTTCAGCGCACGTCCGATGCCTGCGAGCAACTCGGGTGAAGTGATCGCCTGTAGCCCGCCCGGAGCTTCTGCCGCGACCGCCAGTGCGGACTCCGGACGGTCGCTGTCAACATAGAGATTGACCACATCCGCACGCAAGCCTTCGTTCCGAGGATCGAGGCGCAATGCATTCGAGTAGAGCTGCGCTGCCAGTTCGCGATGCCCGAGCGCGACGACGCAGTTCCCGAGTCCGGCCCAGGTCTCCCAGTCGTCAGGCAGCATTGCCGCAGCCCGTCTCAGGATGGGCAGCGCCTGTTGCGGCCGACCACGCTGGAGCCAGACCATGCCCTCAAGCCAGGCGAGCTTGGGGTGCAGAACCCCCGATCGCGATACGGTGGACCAGGCAGCCTCGAGGCGATCCCGATCCCCGGATGCGATCGCGCGCCGCGCCTGAGTCAGATCCGGCAGTGTGGCCCGTCGCCCGCCGAGCCCCTTGCGCAGCTTTCGCTCCTGGGAAACGAGCGCAAGAAACTGCTCCCATTCGGGGTGGCGGATTCCGGCGCGTTTACCTGCACGCTCGAGATCCTCGGCCAGTTCGAGCTCGCCGACCGCGATCAGGGCCTTTCCATAGTTGGTCCAGAAATACAGCTTGTTGGGGTTGTACTCGAACGCCTGTCGCAGCAAGCCAATCCCGTCGAGCGGACGTCCGGTCTGCATCGCGATGAGGCCAAGATTATGCAGCGCATCGTCGTGATCGGGCTGGAGCTCCAGCAGTGCCCGGTAGGCGGCCTCCGCCGCCCTGCCGCGCCCACGGCGCTGCGCCTCAAGGGCCTGCTCGTACAGATGCTCCACCTGTTGCGTGCGCGGTTCGCTCATGCTCACTCCACTTCGGTGGTCATCAGTACCGCGTATAGCGCAGGCCGAGGGATTCGGAAGAGTACTCGAAGTACCAGTCACCATCGATCCACAGCCAGATCATCGGAATCTCCTGGTCCCGATCCATGGCCTCGAAACGCTTACCTCCCTGCATGAAGGGCGGCACCGATGCAACGATCCGCACGACCACGCCACCAATGTTCTCGTGCGTCTTCGCCTCTCGCACCTCGAAGGCCTGGTAATTGATCCGCCCCTGGGTCTTCATGTAGGTCTCGAACGGTGTGCGTGCTCGGTAAAACGGGTCGAACATCGCATAGGCAGCAAGGTAGTCCTCGGTCATCAAGGCCTTGCCGTAGGCTTCAACTCGCGCCTTCAGCCTGGCCGGATCCGGGGCATCAACGCTCGCGCCCGCTGTGCCTTCCCGCAACTTCGCTGCTGCAACACGATAGGCGACGATCTCGCGTTCATGCAGATCATCGCCGACCCGCTCGAGCGCGAGACCTACGTCCTCCCCTTGCGGGTAGATCGACTTCGGGGCAGGGTTGAGAAAGTGTGCAGCCCCACCAAAATCGAGCGGACGGTCCTCGATCATCCAGGTCTTTCCGCCGTCTACCGACAACCAGTAGTGCAAGGCGGGGCGGATGGAACGCCAGTCTTCGACCAGCACCAGGAGATCCCCGGAATCCAGGAATGCCACCTTGCCAAGCCGGGCCTGGCTGTAGGCGAACTTCGGGTCACGCAGGAGCCTCGGCTCGCTCCAGGTCGTTCCATTGTCGGACGAGGTCACGAGCCAGGTCTTCGGCTTGTCGCCCGGCTCCCGATGCTGATAGCTCCCGCTGATTGTTACTGCGATCTGGCCCTTGCCATCGACCGCGGTATCGATGTTCATCACCGCAAGACCGTCGAGGCCCCAGGAGAACGGCTGCCAATTCTCGCCACGATCGTCCGAGCGCAGGCCTTCGATGCGGAAATCCCCCAGATCCTGCCCATGCTGTGCGACCCAGTAGGCGAACCAGCGACCCTGGGACTTGAAAGTCGAGATCCCGCCCGCAATCGGTGCGGTTTCACGAAGCTTCTGCTCCGGGCCGAATTCGCCGCCGTTGCGGCTGAGCCGCGACGCGACCTTGAACCCCTTGTCGCCACGATACCAGGACAGAACTGCGACATCATTCCCATCCACGATCCATGCGGGATAGAACCCCTGCATCAGACGCTGCGGAGTTCCAGTCTGACCGTTCTGGATGCGGTTGTACCACAGCCAGTAAACCTGCTCGGGATGCGCAGGATGCGGGCGCTCACCATACCAGAGCGCGTGCACGCCATCGCCAGCCGGTTCGAGATAGATTCGAGCGAGCGGGTCGGAGTCGCCTCCGATCTCATGACGCCTTTCAAGATCACTGGAATGGGCGACATACAGGCTCTTCTCAGGATGCTTGTCACGATAGGCAATCCATAGGCCCGCGTCATCAGGCGCCAGCGCAAGCCCGGACGGCGCCGACTCTCCGCCTCCAGCAAGGAGCTTCTCGCTTCCATCGGGCGTCCGCAGCATCAGGCGGCTGCGTTCCGCGTAACGCACGCCCCACACGCCACCGCCTGCAGCGGGAACGACATTCCAGGCGTCCGGGCCTTGAATCGTCACCCCCCCCAGGGTTGCCACTTCGGTCACCTGCCCCGCTCCCGTACCCACGGTTGCAAGTGTTCCGCAACCGGTCAACGCGAGCAGACCCAAAAGACACAGCACCTTGCCGAACACCGAACGTTGCATCACTTGTATTCCTTTCATCCAAATCGGAAAGAGACCGCCCGAATGGAAATGAGTTCTCGCTCGAACACTCCGCAGGCATCCGACCCTGCTTCGATGCCTGAGCATTGCCCTGATATACATAAGACGAAGCCGCCTTGCGGCGGCTTCGAAGAACTCCGGATCGCTTTTTGCGCCTCCTCGCCCGCAATGGGCGGCGAGGCGCTGAGAAACAATCTTAGTTCAGGCGATACGCGTTGTTGAACGGAGCACCGACGCCCTGACCGTTGAACTGGCCACCGAGGCTGAAGTCGAGCTTGATCACGTTCGCGGTCGCGGTCGTCTGGATGCCCGCAGCCGTTGCCGGCGTAGCTTCGATGATCAGGTTGGACCAGCCGCCGTTCGCCAGCGCGCCGCCCGCGGCGGTATGCGCCGGCTGAATCATCGCGGTGACGTCGACCGCGCCGACGCACGTCACGTCCTGCGGCAGCGAACCCGAAACCAGGTTCTCGTCGCGATCGAACGCAACACCCGCACCAGCACCACCGGCGGCGTCGTTCAGGCGGACGCGAGCACGGAAGCCACCCCATGCACCGAGGTTGGCGCCGTTGGCTGCAAGCATCGCCGAACCAGCATCGTTCATCGGCGTCACGAACAGGCGGGTGAAGGTCTCAGCCGGCGGCATGAAGGTGATACCCTGGCCGGTGGTGGAGCCCAGCGCCGAGAAGTCGAAACCGGCAGAGTTGTTTGCCGCGCCGTTATCGACTGCCAGAGCCTGATAGCCCCAAGCCGCGCCGTTCGCGAACTCAAGCACCATGGCCTCGCCCTGCATCGTCTGGCCCACAGCGCTTTCGGCGTTATGAACGAACAGCGCGCCACGCATCGGATTGCTGAGCGTCGAAGCGAAGTTGAAATTCACACCAGCGGCGTTCCAGTTGTTGTTGGTGCTGGGGTCGTTGAACAGCACGCCACGAGTGGTGGCACCGAAGGTACCGCCGAGATCAACGGTCTGCAGATCATTCGGGCTGGTCGGCAGGTAGAAGTTGATTTCGCCGCAGGTCGCAGCGTTGTTGGTGGCGTTTGCGCCATCCTTGAAGTGCAGACGCCAGTGATTGCGGTTGAAGCCGGCGCCGTTGCCCACAACACCAGCGGAGTTGTAGCGATCGGTAGCCGCGGTGCCACGATCGATCACGCTGACGATGGTGGTGGTGGTGGTGCTGTTGACGACGTACGGGAACAGCAGCGTGTCAGCCGCGATGGCCGAAGTTGCGCCCATGGTCATCGCGCCAGTGGCCAGCGCAACACCGAAAGCAATCTTATTAAGTTTCATTACGAATTTCCTCGCTTTTGATGGAAAAACCTTGCGAAGACCACAAGACGATCTTCAGCTTCCGACTGTATAACACGCATTGCAAAAAAACAACATGGCGAAAACTCCATGTGCGTCCGTCACGTTGCGCTTATACGCCAGTCCCCTTAAGTATTGAAAGGACAGATGCGATTTAATCGCCGAACGGGATCGACGTCAAGCCCGGATGCATTGATTCGCGCGGGACTGGCAAAAAAACAACACTGCATCCCCGATCTTGCCGTGTGCATTGACAGGGCCTCAACGGCCCGCAGGCGCGGGGCCTGCACCGAGGTCGGCCGGGCGCAGGCGCGCCGCATGCATCCGGGTACGCAGCTCATCGCTGACGGCGCGCAACTCGGCGTCACTCGCGATGACCCTCGGCGTGATCAGGACCAGCAGTTCTGTGCTGCTCTTCTCGTTGGTCGACGTGCCGAAGAAGTTGCCGACCACCGGAATGTCGTGCAGCACGGGCACCCCGGCACGCCCGTTCGCACTTCGCTCGCGGATCAGGCCACCCATCACGATGGTCTCGCCGGAGCGGACCGATACGCGGCTCTTGAACTGACGCTGCAGGAAGCTGCGTTGTCCGGTCGCCTGATCGATGTCGCCGATGTCGGTGATGGTCTGGTGGATTGTCATGCCGACGAGGCCTCCGGCATTCACCGAGGGCGTGACGGACAGCATGACGCCAGTGTCGCGGTACTCGATGGTGGTCGTCACGAGGCTGTTGGTTCCGACCGTGGTGCCGGTCTGGACGGGCTGCTGGTCGCCGACGTGGATGCTCGCCGTATGGTTGTCGAGGACCAGCAGTGAGGGGCTGGAGAGCACCCGCAGCAGGGAGTCCTGAGCGAGGGCATTGAGCACCGCCCGGATATCGCCGCCGCTTCCGGTCACGGTGAACGAGAAGCCGGGCTGCGCCGGCCCGATTCCACCCTCGCGATTCAGGTTCAGCATTCCGCCACCGGTCCGCCCCCCCCCGAGCCTGCTGCTGAAGGTCCATTCCAGGCCGTGCTTGAGGTCATCGGTCAGCCGGACCTCGACGATGCTGGCCTCGATCAGGACTTGATTGGGCGCAACATCGATCTGGCGCAAGGCAGCCTCGATCTTGCGGTAGTCCTTGCGCGGAGCGAGGATCAGGAGCGCATTCGTCCGTTCGTCCGCCACCACCTTGACCTCGTCGCCAAGCCCGACTTCGGTCGGCACGAGTGCGGTCTCGGAGTCTGCGTCGGGCAAAGTCATTGCGGCACCACTGGCCGGCGAGTTGCCTGACAGGACAGCCCCGCCGGAACCTGCCTTCGCGCCTGTGACCGCATCTTGCAGCGAGGTCGGCCGCAAACCCGGAGCAACTCCGGAATCCGCCTTGCGCGCGGAAAGGTCGGAGGAGGCGCTTCTGCCTCCATACAGCGCGCGGAGCAGCTCTGCAAGGTGGCTTGCGGTTCCGTTCTGTACCGGATAAACGTACAGGCGAGGCTCCAGGTCGTTGACGGCGGGCTGGTCCAGCCTGGCAACCCACTCCCGAACAGTCTGCAGATGCTCCGGACGAGAGCTGACGGCAATCAGGCTGTTCAGCCTCTTGATCGGCACCAGCCGGACCGCCGATCCCACGGTCGTCGACTCCCCACCGGATGCGGTTGAACCTGGCTCGCGCCCCAGCAGCACGCCTACGGCATCGAAGACATCCTCCACCGACGCGTATTCGAGCGGATAAATCCCGAGCGACATTCCCTTAAGAAAGTCGACGTCGAAGGTTCGCACGATCTCGAGCCAGCCTTCATGCTGCCCCCTCGTTCCGGCCAGGATCAGGAGATTACGCAGGGGATCGACGCGGATGATCGCCTCGGCCGGAGCAACCGGCCGGATGATCTCGGCCATTTCGGATGCCCCGACGAATCGCAGCGGCACCACGACGAGACCGTAGCCCTGGGGCAGGCTGTCCGGCCGGTGCAGGCTGGTCACGCGCTGCTGGATCCCTTCCTGGGAAGTCACGCGGTAGAAACCCTGCGCATCGCGGACCAGTGCAGCGCCATTGCTGTGGAGCATCGACTCAAGAATCGGCAGGATGCTGTCCCGCGGAACCGGCGCTCCTGTTCTCAACGAGACCGTTCCCTGTGGCACATGCTCGACGACGAAGGGAAGCTTCAGGAGATCTCCCAAGAGCGCCTGGATCACCTCGGCGAGCGGCGCATCGGAAAACTCGAGTGTGACCGATTCACCCTGATTCTCGACCTGCTTTCGAACCACGGGAGGGGGTGCGAGCAGCGGCCCGGTACCCTTGTGGATGATGGCATCCGGCGCAGCCTGCACCCCTGAACCGGATACCGCCGCCAAATCAGCGGGACGCGAGACGGCCGACGCAACCACCTCTGGTGAGGCGCCCGTGCGCAAGAGTTCGGTGATCCGGTCCTGTCGCGGCCCCGGGCTCGCGCACCCGGACACGAGTGCGATCGTGAGGATCGCAGGCACGAGGGTGTACTTGCGCTTTCCTGGCGTCATTTCGACTGGATTGTTCATGCCTGTCCTTTCATGTTCGGCCGGACGACAGGATCCGCCGCATCCCGGAACGAATCGCCGCGACAATGTTGCGTTCACCGCTGCCCCGATCGAACCGGCAGTTCGTCCGTGCGCATGCGCGGCATCGGGATCAGCACCGGCTCGCTCCCCTCCCGCTGCAGCACGGCACTGCCCTGCTCGATTCCCAACAACTTGTGCCCCTGAAGCTCCTCGCCAACCGAAAGCCGCCCCAGCTGACCGCCTCGCTCGAAAATGACGACCGTCTCTTTGGACGACATCACCAGCCCAAGCAGCCTGACTCCTTCGAGACTCGCATGCGACGCCGCTGGCGCATTGACTTCGGGACGTCGCGAGGGCCAGAACGGCGGTCGGCGCAAGGCTTCATCCATACCGCCTGAGCTCATTCCCGGGACCGCATTTCCAGCTTGCCCGAGTTCCGGAGCAATCGGTTTCGGCGGCTGCCAGGCCTCCCACCCGCCCTGGTTCACACCAGCCGCGATGAGCAGCACCAGCAAGGTCCAGACCATCAGCAACCGGGTCAGCATCAGGCCCCCCGCATCCGGATGGTCACAAATCTGGCTTGAATGCTCAAGGTCTGGGACGGTTTCTGGTCCACTGCCGTCGCGACGAATACCGGCTGGATTCGAAGCTGCTCGACCATCGCGACAGGAGCGAGATGCTGCAGCCTTGTCAGCACTGCGTTCAATTGTGGCAGCGTTCCCACTACCGACACGCTCATGCTGATCTCGTCGTAGGATTCCCCGGGCCGGATCGGAAACTGCTGCGACCCGGCAACGTTCATTCCGGAGGACTGAAACACCTCACGCACACGAGTCTGGAAATCGGACGCGGCCCGCGCTGCATCCACCGATGCTGGATACGCATAGCGACCCGCTGCGGCCCGCGATTCTTCGAGCGCGGCGGCGATCGCGTCGCGCGCCTCCAGCATGCCCGAGAGCCTCGCAATCCTGGGCGCAGCCGACTCCAGCACGCTCTCGTAGCGCTGCCACTGAAGCGTAACGGCTGCGGCCATTACAAACCCCGAAACGAGCAGCGCCGACATCAGGTGCACGAGAGTGAACACGCCGTCCTTGCCCGGCCCGCGATCGCTCCGCTGCGTCATTGGAGCAACTCCATCTCGATGAGGAAGCGCTCCTTTCCCGTTTGCGGCTCACGCACGATGGGTGAAGGTGCGTGCACGTTGGCGAAGATGCGGAGTTCCTGCAGAGCCTGGATCAGGCCTGCAGCATCATCGGCCCGCCCTCCTATCCGGAGCGATCCCGGGTTGTACTCAAAAAGATCGAGCCAGGCGCCATCCGGCAAGGCTCGGCTGATGCCATCCAGAACCGTTGCCAGGTCCACGCCACCCTCTGTCCGTGGTTTCAGTTCGTTGCGCAATGCCTGCACCGCGATCAGTTCATCCCTGGATGCGACCACGGGAGCTGCCTCACGAAGCAATCCTGCCAACTGGCGCTGCGCCTGCACGGCCTGCTCGCGCTTCTCCATGAGCGGCGTCAGCGCAAGAACGATGGTCGCAACCGTCGCCGCCACGAACGCAAACGCAAGCTGCTTCATGCCGCGGCCGTGCTGTGCCTCACGTCGTACTTCTCCGTATCCATGCAGGACGACGTAGCCCACGCTCGTCGAGGCCCAGACTTCTGGAATACCATCGAAACCCCGAACGCCTTCGAGCCTCGCAAGACTGCCCTGCACGAAGCGCTTCGAACTGATCGCAATGACTGCGCAGTCGTGACCTTCGTCGCGCACCCGGCGCCAGCCGTAAACGACCTCTCCGGCCGGAAAGGGGGAAACCGCCTCGACTTCGAGACGCACCGCCTCGTTCAGATCATCATCCGAGGCCAGAGGCAACTCCAGCCTTCGTTCGAGGAAGCTCCCTTCCGCAATCTCGACCGCGACATACGCAGGCTGCGCAACCGAGGCATACGCCCGGACATCGAACCCCGGCATGCGGACTACCGCCTGCTCACCGTTGCGGCGGTTCAGTAGAACGCGCTCGAACGGCAGCAGCCGACTGATCGGCCGCCACGCCGTGAAATCGCGCCACCCGCGCGCGAGACGCTGTGCGTATGTTCGCAATCCGACCGGAATCCCGCCTTGCTTCTCAAGCATGAAAAATTTCAATTCCCTGGTTCGGTCGACGGGATCCGTACGGCCGGATCCGCATGCAACCACTGCCACGGCACCGCGTTCAACGCGGCGCTATCGGCCGGCTCCAGCGAGAGCGATGCTGTGCGCACCCAGTCGGATCGATCCGCCGACCGAAGCACCGCACGCAGTCGAAACTGATTTCCGAACCACTCGCTGGCATGGCGCGGGTTGAACCCTGAGAGTTCCACGATCGACTCCTCACCCGAATCCCGTGCGGCGCGGACGCGGTCGACAATCGCCCGGTCACCACGTGCGAGCACATTCAGGACCTCCAGCGGGGCCGTCAGCGGATTCACCGTACCGGCGCCACCTCCCCGGCCAACGCTGATCAAGTCGCGGATATTAGCGTGAACTGCCGGGGTCATTCCAAGTACTTGCCCGAGATCATCCGGGTGCAGGAAGTCCTCGTTGCGCGGAATATTGACCAGCCCGGCAGCCCTGTAGTCGCCGATCTCTGCTCCGTCGGGATGCTTCGTGTGATCGGGATCCCGCCAGTCGATCACGCGCTGCGCCAGACCTACCGCCTCGTTCTCGGGCAAGCCTGCTCCGAACATGAACAAGTCACGCAACAAGGATTCAGGCGCGCTGTTCACGCTGATGTAACCACTTTCCCGCACGACATCGACACGCACGGAAGAACCGGCAAACTGGTATTCGATGGAATACGGAGCCACCGGGCGTACGCGTGCTAGCGCGATTTCGGCCGCTGCAAGGCGAAGCGCGCCATCCAGCACGGACCGGGCGCGCGCAGCTTCGAGCGCCGAGGCTGCCATTCTGGAATCGACACGGACCGAATGCAGTGTGCCCACGACCAGGATCGCCAGGATCACGATCATCCACAACACGGCTACGAGCGCGACGCCCCGGAGCCGTTTGGGATGGTGTGTCGCGGCGCCCCTAGATCGGACTGAAGGCATAGATGAGCTCCGGCCAGTATCGGCCGCCAGCCGTCAGATGAATCCTTACCCGCGCAGGCAGTGCGACGGATGTCTCGTCGATGGGCCAGCGCGACCGCCAGACCCCAGGGGAGTCATTCGCCTGGTACGCAAGCTCGAGCCCAGCAACGCCTTTCAAGAGCGTGTGCGTCTTTGCAGCAGTCCAGTCAGGTGTCTGGGCTGCTCCGGTATAGGGGAGGTAGCGAAGCACGAGCGTGCCTTCCGGCTCACGACCCTCAACCTGCAGTTCGAAGAAATGCATGCCGGGCAGGCCATGTCGAGCCGGGAAGTTGCCGACCCATCTCAGTCGCTGCGCATCTCCCTGAAAATGAAAGACCTGCAGATCGTCCTGGCCTTCCTGTCGGTAAGGAAGATTGCGTGCCCCCGAGAGTGCCCTGCGGAGAAACCCGTTGATCAACAGCATGTCGGAAGAACGATCCGAAACTGCGCTCACAGCGGTGCTCGTATTCCCCAGGGTCCGCAGCGCGCCCAGCAAGCCGAGCATGATCAGGGTGACAAGCGAAAGCGCAACGACGATTTCCACCAAGGTAAACCCTTGCTGTTCGCGTGTGATCACCGGGATACCTTCGTTTGATCGAGGACCGGCACGACCGTCTCCAGCGTCACCCGATGTTCACGCCCAAGGCTCTCCCAGACGACTTCAGCCCTGAGTCCATGAAAAGGCCAACCTTCAGCCGAATCCCTCGCGCCGACACGGCCAGCGTACGGGGTCGAAATCAGGCTCCAGCGGAATCCATCCGGCGTTTCCGCAGAAGCCGAAATCCCTTCTGGGGGAGTTGCCTGGGTACGTGCAAGGAGCCCCTCCGCCATGACTACGGCATAGGCATGACGCTCCAGGTGGGCTGCATTGCGAACACTGCCTCCGGCGGCCTGGTACAGTACCCCGAGGGAGAGTGCCATGATGCTCAGCGCCACCAGTACTTCAAGCAGGGAGAAGCCTTGGGTCGAATTCTTCGTCACGCGCACCTCCAGGCTGCCCGGCCTCTAGGAGGCGGTCGCATCATCGGACTGTTGCTGGCTCACCCTGCCAAGAAGCCAGTCCACTCGCAACAGGACGCCCTGACCCGTATCCCTTCTCAACACGCGAATCGTCCCTCCAGTGGAACTGCCATCGGGATAGAAAACGATGGCCCCCACTCCCGGAGCGGTGAGCTCAGATGCGGCCAGGACCGCGTCGACCACGAGTGAGTCCGCGACACGAATGGTTCGCCTGCCCGCCGAGAGTTTTCGGGAGGGGAGGTCGACGAAAAAGCGCGCCTCGATCCCTGTGCGCAGCGCATGGTCTCTCGTTGCGCGCAGATCGGTAACGATCTCCCGCACCAGCGCCCGATAGGCCATCGCGTCGACGCCCTTGCTGAGTAAGCCTGGCGCAATCGCCAACAGGCCTGCGGCCATCGCAAGCACGACCACCAGCTCAACCAGGGTAAATCCGGCGAGCTTTTGCGCCGACGAACGCTCGCTCAGGAAGCGCTGGTCGACACAGCCCGGCATGTCAGTTCCAGTTGCCGATATCCGCATTCTCGCCGTCACCGCCCGGAGCATTGTCGGCGCCAAACGAGTAGATATCGACATCGCCCCGCTTGCCGGGGTTGGCGTAGCGGTAGGGGTTGCCCCAAGGGTCGGCGGGCAGTCCCTTGCGCAGGTAGGGTCCGTTCCAGCCATTGGCCGTGGCGGGCTTGGTCACGAGCGCTTCGAGCCCCTCCTGGTTGCTCGGGAAGCGCCCGACGTCGAGCCGGAAGAGCTCGGCAGCGCTTTCCAGATCCTTGATCTGTACGGCCACGGTCTTGCTCTTCGCGCCACCGAGCTGGTTGAGGACCCGCGGCCCGACCAGCCCGGCGAGCAGGCCGAGGATGGCAAGGACCACCAGCAGTTCGATGAGCGTGAATCCGGCGCCGGGACGGCGATGAGTGCTTGCGCGAAGATGCCTGGTCATGTTGCGTCTACCTGTGTTCGCCCTGTGGGCGCCGAAAGTTCAAAGCGGGAAATTCTAGCCGCTTGACGGAACTTGGTTCGAATCAATTCGTAACCCTGCTCTGGCCTCGCGCTGCAGCACGCCCTCATAGCGCCAGCTCGTTCACCGACAGGATGCCCATGAGGATGGAGACGATGATGGCCGCGATCACGACCCCCAGCGTCAGGATCAATGCCGGCTCGACCAGGGTCAGGGCGCGTTTCACGCCCGCCTGGACCTCGGCGTCGTGCACGCGGGCGACTTCGAGCAGCATTGCATCGAGGCGCCCGGTTTCCTCACCGAGGCGCACCATGTTGAGCGCGAGCAGCGTGAAGAGCCCCGAACGTTCGAGTGCGTCGGCCATCCGCCCCCCCTGCTTGATCGCCGGTGCGACGCTGTCGATCGCGCTGCGCAGGCACTGGTTACCCATCGTGTCGGAGGCAATGCGCAGGGCCGTGACGATCGGCACGCCGTTTCCGAGGAGCGTCCCCATGCTGCGCGCAAAGCGTGTGATCTCGTACTTGCGTGCAATCGTGCCGAGCACCGGCGTGCGCAGCAGCCAGTCATCCCGCCGCAACCGCCCGCCCGGGCTGGCGAGCCAGCGCCGCGCGAGCAGCACCGCAGCGACTGCGAGCAGGGCCAGCAGCCAGCCCCAGTCCGCGACGAGATGCCCGGCCGAGACGATGATGCGCGTCGGCAGCGGCAGGCCGTCGCCGAGGTCGTCGAACAGGGTTTCGAACTGGGGCACCACGAAGCCGAGCAGCAGGATCACCGAGAGCGCTGCAACCACGACGAGGATTGCTGGATAGATGAGGGCCGAGATCACGCTCTCGCGCAGGGCCTTGACGCGCTCCAGATGCTCGGCCAGTTGCGCCAGCACCGCAGCAAGCTGCCCGCCCGCCTCGCCCGAGCGCACCATGCTGATGTAGAAGTCACCGAACAGCGGCTGATGCGCGGCCAATGCCTGGCTCAGCCCCTTGCCTGCCTTGACGGATTTCAGAAGATCCTCGATGACGGCGACCACCGCCGGGTTGCCGCTCATGCCGATCAGCACCCGCAGCGCGCGGTCGAGCGGCAGCCCCGCGCGCAGCATCACCGAAAGCTCGGCAGTCAGCGCGTGCACCTCGGCAAATCCGGGTCGCTTGGGGCGCGACAGCAAGCGCGGCCGCGCGATCGACTTCACGGCGGTTGTCGCGCACGCGCCACCTTGCGCCGTCTCCTCACCGGACTCTTCGAGACGGACCGGAGTCAGCCCCTGTCCCCGCAACTGACGCAGCGCCTCCTCCCGACTGGCCGCACTGAGCCGTCCGTCGACAAAGCCGCCGTCGGTCGTCGCAGCACGGTAGGCGTATTCAGCCACCGTCGCTCACCCCTGGGTCACCCGCATGACTTCTTCGAGCGAGGTGACGCCGGCCGCCACCTTGCGCAATCCGTCCTCGTAGAGGGACAGCATTCCGGAGCGACGCGCGACCGCGTGAAGCGTCGTGGCATCCGCGCCCGAGAGGATCGCCTCGTGCGCGGCATCATCCATCACGAACAGTTCATGCACCGAGGTTCGTCCCAGATAGCCGGTGTGCTTGCACTCCGGACATCCGGCCGCAGCGTGGACGGTGCGTACGCCTTCGGGCAGGAAGCGGTCGAGTCCGCTGCGTTCGAGGCTCGCTTCGGGCAGTTCGATCGGCTTGCGGCAGTGCGGGCACAGCTTGCGCACCAGGCGCTGCGCCAGCACGCCGTTGATCGTTGAGGTGATGAGGTAGCGCTCGACCCCCATGTCTTCGAGCCGCACGATCGCCGCCGCGGCGGTGTTGGTGTGCAGCGTCGACAGAACGAGATGGCCGGTCAGCGCGGACTGGACCGC
The DNA here is from genome assembly GCA_023383815.1 of Rhodocyclaceae bacterium. Taxonomy (GTDB): domain Bacteria; phylum Pseudomonadota; class Gammaproteobacteria; order Burkholderiales; family Rhodocyclaceae; genus JACOUN01. The sequence goes on along the minus strand of JAHDYG010000002.1, from coordinate 29,865 downwards.
GATCTGCGCGGTTTCGGTATCGCGCATCTCGCCGATCATGATGATGTCGGGATCCTGGCGCAGGATCGAGCGCAGCGCATGGGCGAAGCTGAGCCCGATCTGGGGCTGGACCTGGACCTGGTTCACACCGCCGAGTTGATACTCGACCGGATCCTCGACCGTCAGGATCTTGAGTGCGGTCGCATCGAGCTTGGCGAGCGAGGCATAGAGCGTGGTGGTCTTGCCCGAACCGGTCGGGCCGGTCACCAGCAGGATGCCATGCGGGCGTTCGAGCAGCGTCCGGTAGCGTTCCAGTGTGTCGGACGAAAACCCCATGTCTTCGAGGTTCAGCCGGATACTGGCGCGATCGAGCACGCGCATCACGACGCTCTCGCCGTACACGGTGGGGAGCGTCGACACCCGCAGATCGAGTTCGTGTCCCTTGACGCGCGTCTTGATGCGCCCGTCCTGCGGCAGGCGGCGCTCGGCGATGTTGAGGTGGGCGAGCAGCTTGATGCGCGAGGTGACCGCGGCAGCCAGTGCGCCGTCGGCCAGCTCGGCATCCTGCAGCACGCCATCGACCCGGTAGCGGATGTGCAGGCCGTCCTCGAAGGGTTCGATATGGATATCGGAGGCCCGCAGATCGATCACGCGACCGATGATCTGGTTGACCATGCGGATGACGGGTGCCTCGGAGGCGAGATCCTTGAGGTGCTCGACGAACTCGCCGCCGTCGCCACCACCCGAACCGGAGTGCGCTCCGTCCTCTTCCTCGATCGCCTCCTGTTCGACATACAAACGTTCCAGACCAGCCTGCAGCTCGCTCTCCAGTGCAAGCGCGGGCACCACCTGCAAGCCGGTCGCAAGCTCGATCGCACGGAGCAGGAAGGCATCCTGCGGGACGGCCATCGCAACCCGGAGGCGCGGCCCGTCGATGCGCAACGGCAGAATCGCGTGGGCCAGCAGATAGTCCGGGCGCAAGCGCGCGACCTCCACCGGCTCGGCTGGAAACTCCGTCGCTGTGACCAGTGGCACACCGAGCTGCTGCGCGAGTGTGCGCGCGACGTCCATCTCGGACAGCAGCCCGAGGCGAATCAACACCCGCCCCAGCATCCCCCCCATCTCGGCCTGCGCCGCTAGCGCCTGTTCCAGATCGCGCGCCGCCAGGCGCTGCTCGCGCACCAGTAGTTCGCCCAGGCGCTCTGCCATCCTGCGCTGCGGATTCGTTTGCGCTTCACGGACCGCTGCCGGTTCGTCCTTCATGTCCAGTCCTGATGCTTTCGTGTGAGGATCACCGGTGCGCTCAGAATCTGTTGATCAGGACCGAGGCGTAGAGCCCGAGGTTGCCGATCGGGGTCTGGCGAAACACGCGCGCCTGCAGCACGCCGCCAAGCCGGCGTGCGACGCCCGCGCTTCGGGAGTGCGTGAAGATGCGGAAGATCTCCTGGTTCTCCGGGGTGAGCAGGAACTCGACCTCCTGCAGGGCACGGCAGTGCATCGCATTCCAGCTCCGGAAGCGCCCTTCGAGCAGTTTCACGAAGCGGCGCAGGCGCGCCTTCGAGCCGACGTTGCCACCGACGAGGTTGCTGCCATGCTGGCGATAGCGGACCGACGGCCACGAATCGTAGAACACCGTTCCGCCCGCGCCGCTCACCAGCAGATACACCCACCAGTCATGCGAGGCCACCCGGGCCTGCGCCCCGGCCGTCGCCACGAGCGCGCGCGCGGCTTCGTTAAAGACCATCGTGTTGCCGCCGGCAATGCTTTGCACCAGAGCGTTGCGGAAGCACGGTGCACGCCGGAACAACGGCGAGTATCCGAGTGGTTCGCCGTGCTCTCCGATCAGGTGAGTCCGCGTGCAATAGACCGCCGGCACACCGGCCGGTACCGTCCTGAGCCGGTCGATCGCGCGGGCAAGCTTGTCGGCCTCCCATACGTCATCCTGGTCACAGAAGGCGTAGTACGGGGCCTGCACACCGGGATCGCACGCCATGCCGAGAAAGTTCGCCAGAAAACCCTTGCCCGGTCCGCTGCGGACGACGACGTGACCGCCGGGCCTTCGGTCGCGAAAACGTTCGAGCAGTTCGCGCGTCGCGTCGGTCGAGCCATCGTCCGAGGCAATCAGGCGCCAGTCCGGATGGCTCTGTTCAGCAATCGAGTCCAGTTGTTCCTGCAAATGCCGTGCACCGTTGTAGCTTCCCAGCAGGATCGCTACGCAAGAGGCAGAAAGATCGCGGTTCAACACCCACTCCCGAAAGTGTCCGCCAGGCCGGCCGCAGAGTGCAGCGCTACCGGTCGTCAGGCGCAAGGGCGCATTTTACCCGCTGCGACCTGAAATGCCATGCGATCTTCGAGCCGCACGGCCGTCATCGTGCCTCCCCACACGCACCCCGAGTCGAGCGCGAGGTAATCCGGTCCACGCCGGAACCCCAGAGCCGACCAGTGCCCGAAGACGACCGTGGCGTCGCGGCTGGCCCGATCCGGGTGCTCGAACCACGGCAGATGGCCCGGTGGAGCGCTCTCCGGAGGGCCCTTCGCGTCGAACTCCATGCTTCCGGAAAGCGAACAGAAGCGCATGCGGGTCATCGCGTTGACGACGACCCGGTAGCGCTCATATCCGATCAGGGCATCGTGCCATGCGGCAGGCCGGTTTCCCCACAGGTGCTGCATGAAATCCCGCCAGTCCGGGCCCGCCAGCACCGCTTCGACCTCTCGTGCAAGGGAAGCCGCCCGCTCGATCGACCAGCACGGGAGCAGTCCGGCATGGACGAGCGCAAAGGAGCCATCGACGTGCATCAACGGCTGCGTGCGCAGCCAGTCGATCAGCTCGTCCCGGTCCGGAGCATCGAGCACGTCCTGCAGGGTGTCATGTCGTTTTCTGCTGACGGCCGGGCTGCTGGCGACCTTGACGAGATACAGATCGTGGTTGCCGAGCACGACCACCGCGGCCGCACCCAGCGAGCGCACGAAGCGCAGCACGCCCGCGGAATCCGGTCCGCGATTGACGAGATCGCCAACCAGCCACAGTCGGTCCACCGCCGGATCGAACTTGCACAGGTCGAGCAGCGAACGCAGTTCGTCGTGACAGCCTTGCACGTCGCCGACGGCATAACAGGCCAAGGTGTCGCCCCTGACTCAGGCTTCCAGGAGCTTGCCGGTATTGACGAGCATAGGCTTGGGCGGATTGTACGGAGAATACTCCGGAACCCAGCGGCGAAGGTCTCGGCGAACCTCGTCGTCGCTGCGCGTACTCCCCTGGTTGAGCCACTGCAGAAGCTCCGCCATCGCAAACCCGTTCGGCATGAACGCGCGTGCGACCCGCAACTTGGCATGGTGGGTCGCACGGGTCTGCTCCTCGGTCGACAACACCTCCTCGTAGAGCTTCTCGCCCGGACGCAGACCGGTGAAGACGATGGGAATGTCGGATTCACCATATCCGGACAGCCGGATCATGTCGCGCGCGAGATCGACGACCTTGACCGGTTCGCCCATGTCCAGGACGAAGATCTCGCCCCCCTCTCCCATCGCAGCAGCCTGCAGCACGAGTTGCGCCGCCTCGTGGGTCGCCATGAAGAATCGCGTGATCTCCGGATGGGTCACGGTAACCGGACCACCGCGTTCGATCTGTGCCTGGAACTTGGGAATCACACTCCCGGCACTACCCATCACATTGCCGAAGCGCACCATCTCGAAGCGCGTCCGGACCGACTGGCGCTGCAGTTCCTGGCACAGGATCTCGGCCAGACGCTTGGTCGCCCCCATGACATTGGTCGGATTGACCGCCTTGTCGGTCGACACCAGGACGAACTTCTCGACCCCGGCGGCAGCCGCGGCCTGGGCAATCACGAGCGTACCCTGCACGTTGTTGCGCACCGCCTGCCAGGCATTGTGCTCTTCCATCAGGGGCACATGCTTGTAGGCCGCGGCATGGAAGACCACGGCCGGAACGTGGCGCTCCAGGACCTCGCTGACCCGGCGCCGGTCCTTGACGTCTCCTGCAACGGGAATCAGGTCGATCTCCGGGAAGAACTCGCTGAACTCCTCCCGCAGTGTGTACAGCGCAAACTCGCTCAACTCGAATGCGACGATCTGGGCCGGTCCGAAGCGCGCAATCTGACGGCACAGTTCCGCGCCGATCGACCCGCCTGCGCCGGTGACCATCGCCACGCGACCGGCCAGCATCTCGCGCACCTGCGGCGTATCGATCGCGACCGGGTCGCGCCCGAGCAGATCCTCGACCCGCAGCCGGCGCAACTGCGAAACCGCATCGTGATTGGCGATCAACTGACCGATGGCGGGCAGCGTGAACGCCCGCACACCTGCCTGAATGCACAGGTTGGCCATCGCCCTGTGACGTGCCGGGCTTGCATCCGGCATCGCGATGATCGCGTGCCGGACCTTGAGGATCTCCGCCCACTTGCCGATCTCGCTCTGCGGCCCCAGTACGCGAACCCCGAAGATCTCCCGGTGGCGCTTCGAAGAATCGTCGTCGAGCAGACCCACGACGTTCCAGTCAGGTGACCGGGCCAGCTCCTCGACCAGGTTGACGGCCTCACGCCCCGCCCCCAGCACGATGACCGGCCTGCCCACACCCCGCAACGCACCGAACTCGCGATGCTCACGGTATACACGGTAGGCCGCCCGCCCGCCGCCCATGATCGTGATCAGCAACAGGGGATAAGCCAGCCAGACCATGCGCGGAAGCGCTGGCTCCGGCGACAGCAGCACCGCCCCAACCGCCACCGCGACGGTACTGAGCACGACGGCGCGCACGATCCGCAGCAGGTCCGGGAGACTTGCGAACACCCAGATCCCCCGGTACAGGCCGGAAACCCTGAAGATCAGGGCCTGGACCGGCAACAGGATCGCGATTCCGCCCCACGCAAGCGCCAGGTATTCGACGGGGATCTGGCCGTTGAAACGGAACAGGAAGGCACTGAACCACGCTACCGCGACCGCTGCCAGATCGAATGCGATGACAGCCAGTGAGCGCCAGTTTGCCGGCAATCTGATGATCATTCTTTCCTCACCTCGGACGCTCGCCAGCGCCCGTCCACCCATCGCCCGAACACGGCGAGGGTGCACATCCAAATGAATGCCCCAACCCATCCGGCCGACGCATGCCCGTCGAGACCGGACTGCAGCAAGCCCAACGCCAGCGCCGCGCTGGCCACCATCCAGAACAGCCAGATCCGGCACACCGCAGCATGGCCACTGCCCATCCGCACCATTCGCTGGTAATAGTGCTCGCGATGAGCCTCCCATATTCTCCGTCCCGCAACCGCACGCCGCATCAGCGTCACGCTGGCGTCGAGCAGGAACGGCGCGAACACCAGCGCTGGAAACCATGCCGCCCATGCGCCGACGGACACCCCATACCAGCCAAGCCCGCCGGCCAGGAACCCCAGCGGAATCGAGCCGACATCCCCCATGAAGATCCTCGCGGGATGCCAGTTGAAGACCAGAAACCCGCACGCTGCGCCAGCAACGGCCAGCGACCACCCAGCAAGCTCCGGAAAACCGGCGTTCGCGAACGCAACCGAGTATGCGCCGAACCCGCTTGCCGTCATGCTGCCGGCAAGCCCATCGGCGCCATCCATGAAATTGTATGCGTTAATCGCCCATGCGATCAGAACAACCGCTGCCAGCCCCCCGGGCACAAAGCCCGGTTCGTGCAAAAAAACAACAGCCGCGGCAACCCCGAGATGAAAGAAGAGGCGCAACCACGACGGCAAGTGGCGCCAATCGTCGACCAGCGAGATTGTCGCGAGGATCAGTACGCCTGCAAGCCAGACTGGCGCAACGCCCAGCCACCCCCCCGCGACGAGTGCCGCGGCAATGATTCCCAGCCCCCCGCCATGCGGCGTCGGCCGGTCGTGCAGCGACCGGTGTCCCGGAAGATCCAGTCCTCGCCCGCCGAACATCAGGCGCCCCTTGATGACCAGCATCGACAACGCCAGCGCGGCCGCGGCGACGACCAGCGTCGAAGTCACGGCCGGGACTCCGGCCATCCGGGAAGCGGTTGTCCGAACAGTTCCCCGCATCCGTCCTCAAGGCTGACACACGCTTGCCAGCCCAGTTCGCGCCGGATGGCATCCGGGCGGTAGCATTCGGGTCCCAGCAGGCGATCCACGCTCTCCCTGTCGATCGGCATGCGCCGGCCGATGAGTCGTCCGATCAGATCGCCGCAGGCCCCGGCTGCACGCAATGCGCGTGCCGGGACATGCCAGTGAGGGCCACCTCGCCCCGCTGCCGCCCGGAGCGCCGACTCGATCTGCGCTCCGCTGTGTGCAACGGGGTGTGCAACGATCCAGGTTCGCGCCGGAGGGCAGTCACGCGCGAGTACGCGGCGCACGGCACGAATCACGTCAGCGACGTGAACGAGGGAGCGCAGCATGCCGGTCTCCGGGAGCGGAGGAAACCAGCCTCGGGCGATCGCCCGCGCCATGCGCTCGAGATTGCCGCGGCTGCCGCGGCCATACACCATCGCCAGCCGCAGATTCGTGGCATGAATGCCATGCGCGGACGCGATCTCCAGAACGGCTCGCTCCGCTTTTCGCTTTGCGCAACCGTAGGGGGTTTCGGGAAGGGCTTCCCAGCTTTCGTCCACGCACAGGCTTCCCGGGGCACCCATCGCCTTGACGCTGGAAAGGTGAACAAAACGACCCACACCGGCATCCGCAGCAGCGTGGGCCAGGTTGCGCGTGCCGATGAAGTTCGTTTCATGATGACGGCGCGCCACCTCGGTATCCGGTGTTCGCATCGCATGTGCGTACCCCGCGCAATGAACGACCGCATCCACCCCCTCGCAAGCTCTCCGAAGGGACACGGGATCGAGCAGGTCGCCGCACACCGTCTCCGCCCGCCCCGACTCCGTTCGATGCATTTCGCGCACCGAAAGGCCGTCCCGGACGAGGGCTGCGCTCAGGCGACTTCCGATGAATCCTCCCGCACCGGTCACGAGTACTGTCATTGCGCTCCCATCTGCTCCGGCAAGCGGGCAATTATGACATGAACGACACCAGCGCGTCGCGCGCGCAATCGCGGCAAGCCTGGTCTTGTCGGCGCACGTCGTTATACTTCCTGACCGCTCGATGATCGGAACGACATCCGTGCACCTGATCTACTCCCTGCTCTGGTTCCTGGCACTGCCATTCGTCGTGCTGAGATTGCTGTGGCGCGCACGCCGCCAGCCCGCCTACCTTCAGAACGTGGCGGAGCGCTTCGGCAGGTACCGAAACCGCCTTCCCGCCCCCGTGATCTGGATCCACGCCGTGTCGGTCGGCGAGACGCGGGCCGCCGAGCCGCTCATTCGCGCATTGCTCGAACGCTGGCCGCGGCACTCGATCGTGCTGACGCACATGACCCCAACCGGACGTGAGACTTCGCGATCCCTGTTCGGTCAGGAGCCGCGCGTGGTCCGTTGCTACCTGCCCTACGATCTCCGGTGGTTCTGTGACCGCTTCCTGAATCATTTTCGGCCCACTGCCGGGATCATCATGGAAACCGAGCTTTGGCCGACGCTGCTCTCCCGTTGCCGCACGATGGGGATTCCGGTCATTCTCGCAAATGCACGCCTGTCTGAGCGCTCGGCCAATCGCTACGCTCGCTGGCCTGAACTGACCCGGCGCATGCTCGCTCCGCTCGCGGCAATCGGCTGCCAGACCGACGCGGATCGCGAACGCCTCGAACGACTGGGGGCTCGGACGGCCCGAACGACCGGCAACCTCAAGTTCGACGTTCTCCCGCCCGACGCCATGCTGGCACTGTCCAAGCGGTTCCGGAGCCGCTGCGGAGGCCGCCCCGTGATTCTCGCGGCAAGCACCCGCGAGGGCGAAGAGGCGCTGATCCTGAAGTCCTTTGCCGGGCTCGCACCCTCGAATGCACTGCTGGCAATCGTTCCGCGCCATCCACAACGCTTCGATGCAGTCGCGGCGCTGATTTCGGACCACGGACTCGCACTGCAAAGGCGCTCCGAGGACGAGTCCGTACGGCCGTCCACCCGGGTCTGGCTCGGCGATACGATGGGGGAAATGTTTGCGTACTACGCCGCGGCTGATCTTTCGCTGATCGGTGGCAGCTGGCTACCCCACGGCGGTCAGAATCCGATCGAGGCCTGCGCGGTCGGCACCCCGATCCTGCTCGGACCGCATACCTTCAATTTCGAGGAGGTCGCCCGGCAGGCGATCGAATGCGGCGCCGCCTGGCGCGCATCCGACGTCGACTCGGGAATGCGCAGGGCGATTGCCCTGCTGAGCGATCCGGTAGCACTGGACGAGGCCTCCGAAGCTGGGCGGCGCTTTGCCGCAGCGCACCGGGGCGCGACCGATCGGACGCTCGATCTGATCGGCTCGGTCCTGTCCGCAGCCGACAGACCGAGCACGATCAAGCCTGACTACCTTGCCGCCTCCTGAACCAGGGCGGCCTACGGCACGCCTTCAGCGTGCGAGCAGCGCGTTCACCTCTTCCAGGTCGCCTTCTTCGAGCGTGCCTGCCGCAGCCTTCAGGCGCAACTGGGCCAGAAGCGTGTCGTACCGTGCGCGGGCGAGCTGCTGGCGGGTATCGGCAAGCTGGGTCTGCGCGTTGAGTACGTCGATGTTGATCCGCACACCGACCTCGTAGCCCAGCTTGTTCGCCTCCAGCGCCGACAGCGAAGAGGTCTGGGCCGCCTCCAGCGCCTTGATGCGCGCGAGCCCGCTGGTCACGCCCAGATAGGCCTGGCGTGCGGCGAGCGCCGCCGAGCGGCGCGCATTCTCGAGATCCGATTCGGCCTTCACCTGCAGTGCAGCCGCCTCGCGCTCGCGCGAGGACAGCGCGCCGCCGGCGTAAAGCGGCAGGTTGAACTGGATGCCGACCGTGGCCGAAGCGGCACGCGGCGCTGCGGCAGTGCTCTGGCGATGCGCCTGGCCAGCCGTCGCAACCAGATCGACGGTCGGCAGATGTGCGGCACGATTGCGTTCGAATTCACGTACCGCGAGATCGCGGGCGATCCGCTGCAACTGAACGGGATAGCCCCCCTCTTCGGCCGCTGTGACCCACTGACCCGGATCTCCAGGTGTCGGCGCGGACAGTTCGACCGCTGGCCGCAGCGGCGCCAGTTCGCCCGGATCGCCACCGACGATCTGGAAAAGCGTATCGCGGCGCAGTTCCAGTTCGCTCTCGGCCGCGATCACCTGCGCCTGCGCGAGATCGAACCGCGACTGCGCTTCATGTACGTCCGTGATCGTCACCGTACCGACCTCGAAACTCACGGTCGCAAGCTCGAGTTGCTCGGCGGCGGCTGTGCGCAACTGGGTGACGGCTTCGAGTGCATCCTGCGCGTTGAGTACGTTGAAATAGGCGTCGGCCACGCGCAGCGCGAGATCCTGCCGCACCTGCTCGAATTGCACTTCGGACAGCGAACTCTGCAGCACCCCCTGCTCGGCCACGACCAGGTTCTGTTTGCGCCACAACGGCTGGGTCAGCTGCACCCCCCAGGCATTGCTGTTGTAGTCGCTCGACGGCAGCCCTTCCGGGTTGACGTGGTTGCGTGTGACGCTTGCCGAGGCGCCGATCACCGGGAGCAGCCCCGCCCGGCCCTGCACGCCCTTTTCCAGCCCGGCATCGCGCGCCGCGCGAGCCGCCGCGTACTGCGCATCGTGGCCCAGCGCCTGCCGATAGACGTCGAGCAGGTCGGCCGCGCTCGCCAGCAAGGGGAAGAGGCCGGTCAGGCAGACCGCGAGGACTCGTTTCATTGGCAACTCCGGCAGGGGGAATTCGTCCGCATCGGCGGCGATCGGGTGGTATCAGAAGCGGAAGCTGTCGACGGGCGGTGCGTTGCGAAGTACAGGAACCACCGTCTCGAAAAGATCCTCGGTGCGGTACCGACCTTCGGCAACGCACGTGATCCGGCGCGCAGTCATCACCGGAGCGTCGCCGACGAAGGCGAACAGCCGGCCACCGACCTTGAGCTGCGGCAGGACCGACGCCGGAACGGCCGAAATCGCTCCCGAGTACACGATGACGTCATAGGGTGCGCGGCACGGCAGACCTTCTGCGCCGTCCGCCTCCTTGACGCCGACATTCTGCACGCCGTAGCGCTCGAGATTGTCCGCGGCGAGCCGCGCCAGTTCGGGCTCGATATCGACCGAGCGCACCCATTCGGCGCGCGCTGCGAGAAGCGCCGCAAAATAGCCAGAACCCGCGCCGATCTCCAGCACCGAGTCCGTCTTGCAGACCTTCAGTGCCTGCAGCACCTTGGCCTCGATCACGGGGCGGAGCATGACCTGTCCGCAACCGATCGGAATCTCGACGTCGGCGAACGCGAGATTGCGCCACGCCGCGGGGACGAATTCCTCGCGCCGGACGGACATCAGCAGATCGAGCACCTCGTGGTCGAAAACCTCCCAGGTGCGGATCTGCTGCTCGACCATGTTGAAGCGGGCTTGTTCGAAGTTCATTTCGGATTTCCTGCGAATATATTAGCACACACTAATTTACGTGCGGGTGAATCGAAGAGCGGGCAACAAAACGCAGTATTCTAACGCAGCGCGACAGCGGGCGTTGCCTCCGCAGCCGACCCGGGCGGTGAGGGCTGCACCCGGTACCAGGCCGCATAGAGCGCCGGAAGAAACAGCATCGTCAGCACGGTGGCGACCGTGAGCCCCCCCATGATCGCAACCGCCATCGGACCGAAGAAGGCGCTGCGCGACAGCGGAATCATCGCAAGGATGGCTGCCGCAGCCGTCAGCATGATGGGCCGGAAGCGGCGCACCGTGGATTCCACGATCGCCTCCCACGCGCCGCGGCCGGCTTCCAGATCCTGACGGATCTGGTCGACCAGGATCACAGAGTTGCGCATGATCATCCCGGACAGCGCAATCGTCCCCAGCATCGCCACGAAGCCGAAGGGTTGATTGAAGAGCAGCAGGAAGGCGGTGACGCCGATCATGCCCAGCGGCGCCGTGAGCACGACCATGAGCACGAGCGAGAAGCTCTGCAACTGCAGCATCAGGATCGTGATCACCGCCAGTACGAAAAGCGGCACCCCGGCTGCGACCGAGCTTCCCCCTTTGGCGCTCTCCTCGACCGACCCACCGACTTCGAGCCGGTAGCCCAGCGGCAGGGTCGCGCGGATCGCCTCGAGTCCGGATTCAAGCTGTCCAACCACGACCGCGGGCTGCGTGGTGCCGTACAGATTGGCGCGCACGCTCACGGTCGGCATGCGGTTGCGACGCCAGATCACGCCTTGTTCGAACCCGTATTCGAGTGTGGCGATCTGCGCGAGCGGCACGCTGCGTCCGTCGCCCAGTGGAATCGCGAGATCCGGCAGCAGCCCCAGATGGACACGCTCCGACTGCGCCCCCCGCAGCACCACGTCGATCGTCTCCGATCCTTCACGGAACTGCGTCACGACAGCACCCTGCAGCGAAGTATTGAGCAAGGTGGCGACATCCTGCCGCGACAAGCCAAGCAATCTGGCCTTGTCCTGATCCACGGCAAGGCGCACGACCTTGGAAGGCTCCTCCCAGTCGATATGCACGTTCGACAGGTGGCCGTTTCCGCGCAGCTTTGCCGCCACTTCATGCGCGATGCGGCGCAGCTCGGCGAGATCGTGGCCGCTGACACGGTACTGGATCGGGAAGCCGACCGGCGGGCCGTTTTCGAGCCGGTTCACAACCCCCAGCAACTCGACCGGCGCTTCCTCGAAACGGCGGATCAGCTTGGCGCGCAGCGCTTCACGTTCGGCCGTGCCCTTGGTCAGGATCACGAACTGGGCAAAGCTCGTCTGCCCCAGCTGCTGATCGAGCGGCAGATAGAAGCGCGGACTTCCGCCCCCGACCCAGGCGACATAGTTCTCGATGCCCTCCTGAGCATCGAGAAAGGTTTCCAGCTCGCGCACCACGCGCTCGGTCGTGCCGTGCGCAGCCCCTTCGGCCAGTCGCAGATCCACGAGCAGCTCCGGGCGGGTCGAGTCCGGAAAGAACTGCTGCGGAACATAGCGCCCGAAGACACCGAGCGAGCCGATGAAGATCGCGAGCGTCGCGAGAATCACCAGCCAGCGATGACGCACGCAGCCATCCACCAGCGCACGCAGGCGGGTGTAGAAGGAAGTGTGGTAGATCGCGTGTTCGTCGTGCTGCTCGTGCGCATGGGCGGTGCGCTCAGCGAGTCTTTCGCCCCAGCGCGGCACGACCCGCACCACCATCCGTGCAAGCAGCGACGGCTTTCCGTTCGCCTTGCGGAAATCCGGCAGCAGGTGATACCCCAGCCACGGCACGAACAGCACCGCCGCGATCCACGACACCAGGAGCGCAATGACCGTGACCTGGAAGATCGAGCGCGTGTATTCGCCCGTCGCCGAAGCGGCAAGCGCAATCGGCAGGAAGCCTGCCGCGGTCACCAGCGTGCCAGAGAGCATCGGCATCGCGGTCGAAACGTAGGCGAAACTTGCGGCCCGAACCCGATCCCAGCCTTGCTCCATCTTGGTAGCCATCATCTCGACGGCGATGATCGCGTCGTCCACGAGGAGTCCGAGCGCGATGATCAGGGCTCCAAGCGAGATCTTGTGCAGGCCGATGTCAAAGAGATGCATGAATAGAAAGGTGATCGCGAGCACGACCGGAATGATGACCAGCACGACGACGCCCGTGCGCAGTCCCAGCGAGAGCAGACTCACGGCCATCACGATGATGACGGCCTCGGCAAGAACCTTCACGAACTCACTGACCGAGCGCTTTACCGCCAACGGCTGATCGGCGACGCGTTCGAGCTCCAGCCCCACTGGCAACTGCACGGTAATCCGGGCCAGCGCCTCGTCGAGATGGCGCCCGAGCGCGATGATGTCGCCACCGTCGCGCATCGACACTCCGATCCCGAGCGCATCCACGCCCATGTAGCGCAAGCGCTCACGCGGCGGGTCGGCAAAGCCGCGCCGCACTTCGGCGACGTCGCCGAGCCGGAAGCTGCGGCCGCGCGCACGGATGACGGTGTCGCGAATCGAATCGAGATCGTCGAACGCGCCGGAAGGCCGGACCCAGATCCGGTCATCCGCCGTCTCGAAGAACCCCGCCCCGCTCATCGTGTTCTGCGACGCCAGCGCCGCTGCGAAATCACGCAGATTCAGGCCGAAGGTCGCGAGCTTGGTGTTGGACAGTTCGATATACACGCGCTGCGGCTGCTCGCCGAAGAAACTGACCTTCGCGACGTCTGGCACACGCAGCAGTTCGCTGCGGATTGCCTCCGCATAGCGCTTGAGTTCTGCATAGTCGAAGCCTTCGCCGACGAGGGCGAAGATGTTGCCGTAGGTGTCGCCGAACTCGTCGTTGAAGATCGGCCCCACCACGCCTTGCGGAAAGGTATGGCGGATGTCGCCGATCTTCTTTCGAACCTGGTACCACAGATCCTGGATCTGGCGCGAGTGGATCGAATCCTTCGCCAGGAAGAACACCATCGTCTCGCCAGGGCGCGAGAAGCTGCGCACGATGTCCACACCGCTTACTTCCTGCAGCTTCTTCTCGATCTTGTCGGTCACCTGCTCCGAGATTTCCTGCGCACTCGCCCCCGGCCATTCGGCGCGCACCACCATCACCTTGAAGGTGAACGGCGGATCCTCGGACTGGCCGAGCCGTGTGTACGAGAACAGGCCGATCAGTGTCAGCGCGACCATGAAGTAGAGCACGAGGGTCTGGTGGCGCAGCCCCCACTCCGAGATGTTGAGGCGGCTCATCGCGCGGTATCCAGTGCGACCGGTTGCGTTTCGCCGATCGTTCGTACCGCTTCACCTGCAACGAGCTTGTGCACGCCGGCGACGACGACCCTTGCCGCAGGCGGCAATCCCGCCCGGATCACGACGCCATCCTCCCGGATTGCGCCGATCTCGACTGCGACCGGCTGAAGGCGCGAATCCGCGTCCACGACCCAGACCGTCGGCACGTTCTCGATCGCAGTCACTGCTGCCAGCGGCAACAGGGTTTCGTGGGACGCAGTCGCGCCCGGGGCAAAGGCGACGCTCGCCGTCGCACCGAGCGGCAGGGCATCGTCCGCGTCCGGCACGCTTACCCGCAGCGCGTAGGATCGCGTCGCCGCATCCGCGGCAGGTGCGATCTCGCGCACCACCGCCCGATACGTCCGGTCGTCAGCCGCCCAGGCACGTACCATCGCCTCCTGGTCGATCCGGTAGTCGCGGACGCGACTCTCGGGTACGTGGATCATCACTTCCCGCTCACCCGGACGCGCCAGGCGCAGCACTGGCTGACCAGCCGACACCACCTGACCGGCCTCGACCGGTGCGGCCACGACGACGCCGTCGTGATCGGCGCGCAGCACCGCGTACCCCGCCTGGTTGCCTGCACTCGCCGCCTGAGCCTGGGCGTGCTGCAGGCGTGCCTCGGCGGCACGCACCGTCGTGCGGCGGGCATCGAGCGCCGAGCCGCTGATGAAGTTCGACGCATGGAGATCCTCGCTGCGCTTGAGCTCGGCCCGCGCCAGTGCCAGATCCGCTTCCGCCGCAGCCAGTTGCGCCACCGCAGCGCTCGCTGCCAGTTCCACGTCACGCGGATCCAGTCGTGCGAGCACCTGACCACGCACCACCCGCGCACCGGTATCCACCGCCCGCTCGATGACCTTGCCAGCAATGCGGAAGGCAAGGTCGCTCTCATGACGCGCCCGCACCTCGCCCGCATAAACGTTCGGCACCGGCTCCGCGGCCACGGCAGAAAGATCGCGCACCAGCACGGCCCGCAGCGGCTTCTCCCCCGGCGGCGGCCCGGAGCAGGCCGTCAGGAAGGCTACTGCCAGCAGGGAGAAGCCCAGCGCCACCAGACGACCGGGCCGCGCCACTTTCATCGCACCCGCAGGCATCTTCACGGCTCGCATCGGGAAACTCCTGCGCGACCCGGCGCGGCCCGCAGGCCGTTCAGGATCAGGTCGAAATAGGTTGAAAGATAGGTTTCGACGCTGCCGCCACGGACGCAGCACGCACCAAACGAGTGGCGCCACAGCGCCAGATGCAGAAGCGGTGCGATCAGGACGTCGGCCGTCGCGTCGACATCCACCGGACGGAAGACCCCGCGCGCGACACCGCGCGCGAGCGCCGTGCGAATCAGGGCTAAGCCGCGGTGGATCACCGTGTCGTGATAGTACGCAGCGACTTCAGGAAAATTGCGCGCTTCGGACAGCATCAGCTTAGGGATCCCACCCAGTTCGGTATTGCCGATGCGCTCCCACCAGCCAAACAGGATGCATTGCAGGAGCTGGACGGGGTCGTCGGAGGGCTGGTCGAGCAGCGCCTCGCCTTCCTCGATCGCCGGCACGATCCCCTCCTGGATCACCGCCTTGAAGAGCGCCTCCTTGCTGTCGAAGTAGAGGTAAAGCGTGCCCTTCGATACCCCGGCCCGTGCCGCGACCTCGTCGAGCTTCGTCGCCGCGAATCCCTTCTCGACGAACAACGCAAGCGCCGCCGCCGTAAGCTCCTGCGGACGCGCGTCCTTGCGCCGCTGGCGCCGCGCCGGTCGACTCACAACCGCGCTCATGCCGGCCTCCGTGGCAAAGCCCGGGCGACCGATCGAAGAAGGGGGAAATTGCAGGACATCCTGGCGCCTCCTGTTGCACACTTACTGACCGGTCAGTAAGTTACTGCGAAGGCGCAGGATTTGCAAGAGGTTTGAGTCGCGATTGACAGCACCTGTTAAAACTTATACTTTCTCATATACGTTTTAACGGGACCTTGCGATGGGACAAGTCACAATCTATCTCGACGACGAGAACGAGCGCCGGCTGAAGGCCGCTGCGAGCGCCGAGGGTGTGCCGGTCAGTCGATGGGTGGCGGCACTGGTGCAGGAGAAGACGCGCACCGAGTGGTCGCCATCGGTTCGAGCGCTGGCGGGCGCCTGGGGGGATTTTCCGGAACTCGCTGAACTGCGTGTGTCAGCTGCGCCAGATGCCGGCCGTGAGCCATTCTGATGCTGGCCCTCGATACCAACACACTGATCTATTTCTTCAAGGGTCAGGGTCGGGTCGCAGAGCGGCTGCTTGCCACCGCACCGTCAGAGATCGCGCTTCCAGCAGTCACGGTCTATGAGATCGAAACCGGTATTGCCAAGTCGAACGACCCGACGCGGCGACGCGATCAGTTCGACACCCTGCTGCGACAGGTCACGATCCTACCCTTCGACCACTCTGCTGCATCCTGCGCAGCCTTCCTTCGTGCCGGACTCGAAGCGGCTGGCCAACCGATCGGACCGATCGACACCTTGATTGCCGGCACCGCCCTCGCGCACGGTGCGACCCTCGTGACCCGCAACGTACGCGAGTTTTCGCGCGTTCCAGGATTGCAGCTCATTGACTGGTATTGAGTCTCCAAGACCCTCGCAGAACCGTTTCTGGACGGCGTCCACCCTACCGGAACCTGCCTCGAAGGAAGGCGCGACGGGAGTTGGATACGGGTTCGGCAAGCGGTTCGCTGACGAGCCCGCCGCTTGTTTCCTCGATGACTGGCCCGGATGGCGTCAGCACCGCGTCGAGTGCGTCACGCAGGATCGCGACGGCCGCTTCGGGTTCGGTGATGTGTTCGACCGGTGCGATGAGGGGGCAGTACAGGAAGGCCGGCAGGTCGCGCTCGCCTTCGTCGCCGATGAAGACCAGTTCTCCGACCGGAAACTGCAGCACCTGGCGGGCGCCCGAGGCGGTGTCGCGCCACAGGTTCCCCCCGCCCGGCAGCAGCACGAGCTGCAACGACCACGGGGTGACGACGCCGGCGAGCCAGTCGCCGGCGTGGCGGACGCAGGCGGCCACCACGACTGAGAGGCGCGGGTTCAGGAACGGCAGCCCCACCATGCGTTCGCGATGCACCCGATCGAAGTGACGCAGCAGCGCGTCGCCCGGATCCTCGTTCCAGGGTTCGGCGGCAAGCGGCGCTGCGGGGCGGATCGCCGGGATGCGGACCGACGGCAGCAGCGTCGTCATGTGCCGCGTTCTGCGCCGGCGAGATCGCGAAAGTACGCGTCGGGGTCGTAGTGCCCGTCGAGCGAGGCCGCAAGCGCGGTGAGCGCCTCCTCGATCAGCGCCCGCTCCTCGTCCTCGACGACCTCCTTCGCAAAACCGAGCGACACCAGCACCCACGAACCGACCGGCTGCGGACCAACGAGCAGCATGTTGACGCGCTCACGACGCCCATGGCGCTCGACGATCGCGAGATCGCCGTCCGCCTCGAGTTCGACGATCTGCATCGGTACGGACAGGCACATCAGGCCGCCTCCCGGGCCTCGCCCTGGCGTGGCGAAACCGTATACCCGTTCGCTTCGAAGCTGGCGTGAATCGCGTCGAGGACCTCGGGCATCACGGCTTCGACTTCCGGCGTGAGCGACATCGACAGCTCGATGGCCACCGGCTGGACGCCGATCACGACGATCGCCTGCGGGGCGCGCCCGGTCAGCAGCATCGTCGCGAAGACGTCGGACAGACCCACCTGGTGCGGCGACAGGCGCTGGCGGAAAAAGGCCGGCACCTCGTCTCCGGTGAGCACGACGACGCTGGCCGGCGGCCTGCCGACCCGCACGCAATCGACCACCACGAGCAGATCGAGGTTTTCGAGTTCATCGAGCATTTCCATCGCACTCGTGCCACCGTCGAGGATCTCGACCCCCTCCGGCAGCACGTAGCGCTCACCGAACCGCTCGACCGCGCGTACGCCGACCCCTTCGTCCGTCAGAAGGATGTTGCCGACGCCGAGCAGGACCGCCCGGCGTGGCGACTCGACGGGAGCCGGCGCGCCGCTCATCGGGCCGTCACCGTCACGCTGGACTCGTTCTCCTTGTCCAGCACATGCACCGCACAGGCCAGGCACGGATCGAAAGAGTGCACCGTGCGCAACACTTCGAGCGGCTGCTCGGGATCGGCAACCGGGTTGCCGGTGAGGCAGGCCTCGTAGGCGCCCGGTTGATCCTTCTCGTTACGCGGCGCGGCGTTCCAGGT
Organism: Rhodocyclaceae bacterium; assembly: GCA_023383815.1. Classification (GTDB taxonomy): domain Bacteria; phylum Pseudomonadota; class Gammaproteobacteria; order Burkholderiales; family Rhodocyclaceae; genus JACOUN01. The sequence goes on along the minus strand of JAHDYG010000002.1, from coordinate 11,934 downwards.
GGTGGGCACGACACACTGGTAATTGCGGATCTTGCCGTCCTCGATGACGACCCAGTGCGAGAGCATGCCGCGCGGTGCTTCGTGAAAGCCGAATCCGCGCTGTTCGCCCTTCGGGAAGGTCGGCCGGTTGAAGGTCTTGAGATCGCCCTTGGCCATGTTGCCCAGGAGCAGGTCCCACTGGTTCGCGAGTTCGTCGACCTGAACTGCGCACGAGATTGCCCGCGCCGCGTGACGCCCGATCGTCGAGTGCATCGCCTCGAGACCGACCGTGGCGCCAGCGATCGACGACACGCGATCGAGCGTCTCGGTCGCGTACTTCACCGTCGGCTCATGCCCCTCGGCGAGCATCGCCAGCACGCGCGACAGCGGCCCTACCTGCGCCGGCTTGCCGTAGAAGGTCGGCGACTTCAGCCAGGAATACTTCCCGTCGTCCTGGAAGTCGGTGTACTTTGGCGTCGTCTCGCCGTCATACGGGTGCAGCGACACCGCGTCGCCGCCCTTGTACTCGTACCACGAATGCTTGATCGCCTCGCTGACGCCGTCGCGGAAGTAGGCATCATCGAAGGACTTGATACTGGTGTACTTCTTGAGGTCGCCGTCGGTGAGAAAGCCCCCCGGCAGCGCGAACTTCGTGCCCTTGCCGTCGAGCGGGATGTCGGGCACCGACAGGTACTCGACGATGCCGCGCCCGTAGGTGGTCCAGTCGGCGTAGAAGGCGCCGATCGCTGCGACATCGACGAGATAGACGTTCTTGACGAAATCGGCGAGCTTGTCGATCCAGCCCTTGACCGCCATCAGGCGCTCGACCGTGAGCACGGCCTGCGAATCGACCGCGAGCGGGTTCGAGACGCCCCCGACGGCGACGTTCTGGATATGCGGCGTCTTCGAGCCAAGGATCGACACGATCTTGTTCGCGTGGCGCTGCACTTCGAGCGCCTGCAGGTAGTGCGCAACCGCAAGGAGGTTCACTTCCGGCGGCAACTTCATTGCCGGATGGCCCCAGTAGCCGTTGGTAAAGATCCCGAGCTGGCCCGTCGAAACAAAGCCGGCCAGCCGCTCCTTGACCTTGCGGAACTCGTGCTTCGAGTTGCCCGACCAGCTCGACAGGCTCTCAGCCAGGGCAGAGGCCTTGTCCGGATCAGCCTTCAGCGCCGACACCACATCGACCCAGTCGAGCGCCGACAGGTGATAGAAATGCACGATGTGGTCATGCACCGCATGGGCGAGGATGATCAGGTTGCGGATGTACTGCGCGTTGACCGGCAGCTCCAGGTCGAGCGCGTTCTCGACCGCACGCACCGAACAGATCGCATGCACCGTGGTGCACACGCCGCAGATGCGCTGCGTGATTGCCCACGCATCGCGCGGGTCGCGCCCGATCAGAATGTTCTCGACCCCGCGCCACATCTGGCCCGACGACCAGGCCTTGGACACGAAGCCATCCTTGACGTCCACGTCCACCCGCAGGTGGCCTTCGATTCGGGTGACGGGATCGATCGTAATACGCTGACTCATGAAGAATTCTCCTTAGTGGGCGGTCGCGCGCGCTTCGCGCGGCAGCACCGGGAAACGGCGGGTGATGACGATGTAGGCAAGGATCTTGAGCGCGAACACCCCGAGGGTGACCACCAGTTCACCGGTGGAGGGGAAGTAGCTCCAGTTCTCGCCCGGCATGTAGCCGATCAGGAACGAGTTCAGGCGCAACAGGATGCCGCCCAGCAGCAGGTACAAGCCTCCAAGGAAGAGGTTGGCCGGCTTGCGCCGCTTCGCCTCGCTGCCGAGCAGGTAGAACGGTGCCGCAAAGCACAGGGTTTCGAGCCAGAAGAAGAAAGCCTGCAGGTTGGCCGCAAAGGCCGAACCGAGCGCCCCGCGCACGACCAGGTCACCGAAACGGATCACCAGATAGGCCGCCAGCACCCCGAGCATGACCTTGGCGAGCGGGTTCAGGAGATGCACCTCGATCGAGCGCCGGTAGCCCGCCGCGGCAACGCAGCTCTCGAAAAGCACGATTGCGTAGCCGATCAGCACCGCCGTCATCAGGTAGATGAGCGGCAGCAGCATCGTCTGCCACAGCGGATGGATCTGATGGCCGAACACGATCAGCAGCGACCCGAGCGAGGACTGGTGCATCATCGGCAGGACCATGCCGAGCCCGATGAACAGATACATCATCCCCATCAGCTTCTTCTTCGCGTCGGCGAGCCCGAACTTCTCCAGCACCGCCGGCGAGAACTCGATCCACAGTACGACGATGTAGAGCGAGATGCAGACCGCGACCTCGAACATCACCGAATTCGGCGAGGCGTAGCCAGGCAGGAAGATGTGATAGAAGTTCCAGTAGCGTCCCAGATCGAAGAGCACCCCGACGCCGGCGAGCGTGTAGCCGAGCAGGCTCGCCAGCAGCGCCGGGCGGATCAGCGGGTGGTATTCACCCTTGTTGAAGATGTACACCAGCGCCGCAACGGCAAAGCCCCCGCAGGCAAGCGCCGAGCCGATCACGACATCGGCGACGACCCAGATCCCCCACGGGTAGCCGTCACTGAGGTGGGTCACTGCCCCCAGGCCGTGCACAAAGCGCACCGCAAGCACCGCTGCGGCCAGAATCATCAGCACGACGCAGAAGAACGTGACGGGCGTGAACAGCCCGCCGCCGACCGGCGCGTGTTCCGCGTGTCCCCGAGCACTCATTGTTCACCTCCCTTGCCTTCGTCTTCGTGCTTGCTGTTGCGCCGTGCGGCCCAGGTCATCGCACCGAACAGCACGATCGGCAGGATCAGTCCCCCGTACAAGCCGTGCTGCAGCCCTTCGGACTTCGATGCGTAGGAGCGCGGCCCGAGGGTGGGCAGGCCGAGGTGCTGGAACGGCACCGCCGACAGGTAGAGCATCTGCGTCCCCCCACCTTCGGTTTCGCCATAGACGTGCTGCACGTAGGGCGCGACCGGACCTTCCCAGCTGCGGTCGGGACCATTGCTCAGATCGCCGCGCGGGTACAGCGTCGTGTCACCAGCCTTGAGCGTCAGCCGGCGCTTCGCTTCAGCCTTGAGATCGCTGACCTTGCCGTACAGCGTCGCACCGGTCGGGCAGACCTCGGCGCAGGCAGCGAAATGTCCCTCCGGAATGCGGTGGCGGCACAGCTCACACTTGCCGATCGCACCGCGTGGCGAGTCATAGTCGTACTTCGGAACCTCGAACGGACAGGCGGCCACGCAGTAGCGGCAGCCGATGCAGGCGTCCGGGTCGTATGAGACGATGCCGGTAACGGCGTCCTTCTTCATCGCCGAGACCGGGCAGGCAGACACGCAGGACGGATCGACGCAATGCAGACACGACTTCTTGGTGAAGGCGTAGCCGTCGGCGACCTGGTCCTTGTTCACCGCCTTGCCGTTCTGGAACACCTTGATGGTATTGAAGGTCTTCGCGGTGGTGTCGAGCGGCATGTCCCACAGGCCATGCGCAGGCGTGTTGTAGTCCGGCGGCAGGTCGTTGGCGCTCTTGCACGCCGCCACGCAGGCCTTGCAACCGACGCACAGCGTCGAGTCGAAAAGCAGCCCGAGTGCATCGGGCGAGAGCTTCAGGTTCTCGCGGGCCAGCGCCGGCGCCGAGGCGGCCGCCCCGGTCGCGGCCGCTGCGCCCGCAAGAGTCTGTCTGAGAAAATCGCGACGGGCATTCATGGTCAGTTCCCCGCCGGACCGCTCTTGCCACCCTCACCGCCGGAGGCGCCACCGTCCGTGCCCTTGCCAAGATTGCGCGCGACCATCGCCCCGGCCCCGGCCGCAGCCCCCGCGACCGCCGCCAGCACGGCACCGGCCCCAACCGTGAAGCCCTTGCCCTGCGGCTCCTTGGTACCCGGGTACGTCGTCGGCGGCTCGAGGTTCTTGACCCGCGCCAGCGTATGAATCGGCTTGGTGAAGCCCACACCCTCCTCGGTACAGCCGATACAGGGGTGTCCGCAGCCGACCGGCCAGGTGCCGCTGCCAGCATCGCCGAAGAGGATGGTCGGACAGTTGGCGTAAGTTTCCGGCCCCTTGCAGCCGAGCTTGTACAGGCAGTAGCCCTTGCGGTGGCCCTCGTCGCCGAACTCCATCGCGAAGCGCCCGGCATCGAAGTGCGCGCGCCGCTCGCAGTGCTCGTGGATCAGGCGCGAATAGGCAAACAGCGGCCGGTTCAGGTGGTCGACCGGGGGCAGGCTGCCGAAGGTCAGGAAATGCACCACCGTCGCCAGGAAGTTGTACGGATTGGGCGGACAGCCGGGGATATTCACGACCGGCTTGTCGATGATCTTGTGTACGCCGACCGCACCGGTCGGGTTGGGGTCGGTCGCCGGCATGCCACCCCAGGAGGCACAGGAGCCGATCGCGATCACGGCTGCCGCATCGGCAGCAACCTTGCGCGTCATCTCGATCGCGGTCTGGCCCGCGACCTTGCAGTAGATGCCGTTGTCACGGGTCGGAATCGCCCCTTCGACGACGAGCACATACTGGCCCTTGTTCTCGGTCATCGCGCTCTTCAGCGCGGCCTCGATCTGATGGCCGGCCGCCGCGAACAGCGTCTCGTGGTAGTCGAGCGAGATGACGTCGAGAATCAGCTTCTCCAGCGTCGGATGCTCGGCTCGCAGCATCGATTCGGTACAACCGGTGCATTCCTGGAAATGCAGCCAGATCACCGACGGCCGGCGCTTTGCCTCCATGGCCTTTTCCACCGCGGCATGCGCGCCGGTCGGCAGGCCGAGCGTCGTCGCCAGCGTCGCGCAGAAGGTCATGAACTCGCGCCGGGTCATGCCGAGGCGCTCTTCTACCGGACGCGCCGCCCAGGCTGCGGCCAGTTCTTTCAGTTCTTGGTGCATGCACTCCCCCTGTTCTTGTCGAATCGCGGCAACCTCGCTTACCGCCTGCATCGAGCCGATACAAGAACCGTGCCTGGCGCACAGATCGATCGGAACCGTCTGATTTCATGCGCATTTCAAGAACGCAAGAATATCCCCGACGACAATACGGAAATCGATCGACCGGCGGGACCGACAAGATCGCTTCCACTCTGGACCCAGTCCAGAACCAGAATTCGAAAACCGGCTTTCCGGCCAGCCGGGCGGATGCGAGAATTCCGGGTCCGCCCCCGCACGCGACCGGGCTCCGCCGCCAACACAGAATGAATCCGTCCACCGATCCAGTGCCCGCCCGCCTGTGGGTCATCGTGCCGCTCTTCGGGGTCGGGCAGATCATCACGTGGGGGAGCCTCTTCTATGCGATCGCGGTGCTCGCCGGCCCGATGGCCGAGAGCCTCGGGATGACCACCAGCACGGTGTTCGGCGCCTTCTCGCTGAGCCTGGGCGTGTCGGGCCTGGTGTCACCCGCAGTCGGTCGTGCGATCGACCGGCTCGGCGGCTCGATCGTCCTTGCAGCGGGCTCGCTCGTCAGTGCGCTGGCGCTGGCCGTCATTGCGCTCGCCGGGCATCCGCTGGTCTTCTTCGGTGGATGGATGCTCGCCGGAATCGCCATGGCGGCCAATCTCTACGATGCCGCCTTCCCCGCGCTGAGCCAGTTCACCGGATCCCGCTATCGCCCGGCCCTGACGGCATTGACGCTCTTCGGCGGGCTGGCCAGCACGGTATTCTGGCCGCTCGCATGGCACCTGAACGAGAGTCTGGGCTGGCGCCCGACCATCGGACTGTTCGCCCTCCTGCATCTGCTGATCTGCCTGCCGATCCATCGCTTCGCATTGCCGCGAACGCGTGTCCCGGCGCCCGCGACGCCACCCGCATCGACCGCCGGCCCGGTACCCTCATCCGGTCGGCGGCGGCGCTTCCTGCGGCTGGCGGCCGCGTTCACGATCTCCTCGTTCGTGATCTCCGCCACAGCGGTGCACGCGATCGGAGCCCTGCGCGCGTCGGGCCTCGAGGGCGCTACCGCAATTCTCGCCGCGTCGCTGATCGGACCCATGCAGGTCGTGGGCCGCATCCTGGAACTGGCGGTTGCGCGCGGCGTGGCGGCAACCCGCGTAGGCATCGCCGTGTTCACCGGGATGCTTCTTGCGATGCTGCTGCTGTGGCAGGTCGGTCTCGCGCCGTGGCTGGCCTTCGCGTTCGCAACGCTCTACGGCCTGTCGAACGGGGTCATGAGCATCGTGCGTGGCACCGTGCCGGCCGAACTGTTCGGCCGCAACGACTACGGCCGGATGATGGGGCACCTCGCGCAGCCCGCCTTCTTCGCGAAAGCCATCGCACCGGTGCTGGTCGCCGTTCTCGTCGCCGACGCCGGACGCTACCCGACGATGGCGCTGCTGCTGGCCGTGCTCGCTGGCGCAGCCCTGGCCGCCTACGCCGCGGCAGTCCGCGGCGCTACACGCTGAGCCCGATCTTCGGGTTCAGCGCGACTCGAGCACAAGCCGGCCGTTACCGGCTTGCAGGGGACGGTTGTTGGCAGGATACAGGCGGGCGAAGATGTCCAGCTGCTCCGCCGATACCCCCACCGGCTGCTTCATGACCGCCCACAGGACTCCCTCGGAGCACGGCGGCGTGGGCAGGGAGCCCATGTACAGATGGTGCCCCGGCTCGACCGGCAGCAGATCGGTCGGATCGATCGGCAGGATCGGCGCATGCTCGCCGCCGCGTTCGAGCGGCAGATTGTTGAGAAGCGCAGCGATCACCGGGTTGGGTACCTCACGCTGATCGAGCATCACCTCGACGATGGCCTGGCGCCCCTGTGCATCGCGGTGATGGAACAGGACCGACATGTCACGGCGAAAGCCCGAGACAGGATGCTCGGACTGGCGACGGAACTCGAAGTGCGTCAGCACGTAACGCTGGCCGCGCAGATCGACCGCCATCCCCTCGCCGACGTGGACCTGCAAGGTGGTGCCGACGTCTACGATGCGGAACTGTGTCAGGCGATAGTCGAACGCGGGGGGGTCGAGATCGACCACGACCCCTCCGGTCAGATCGATCGGCGATTGCTGGCGTCCGTTCGCGCACAGCGCCCACTCCGGACGCAGGCGCCCCCAGTGCTCCGGACCGCTGTCCCCGGCGTAACTCCAGCGCGCGGCCCCGGATGCCCCAGCAGCCGTGCGGGGTGAGGGTTTCGGTGCCGAACGTGGCACCGGTTCGGCAGTCACCGTCAAGGTCGGTGCCTGCGGCGCGATCGGCGGTGGAGTCTGCGAACGAACCGGAGCACGGGGCGCCACCGGCAAGGGCAGCGCCACGTCCGCGGACTGCGCAACCGAACCCGCCTCGCGCACCGGTGCCCGTTCCGGGTCGGCCTGCGACGGCAAGCGCGACGGTGCCGTGCGCTCCGATACCGGCGCAGGCGTGCGCTCGGGACGGACGGCAGGCGACGGCGGCGGACGCGCCCGGTCGGGCTCGACGGCCGGCTCCGCGGGCTCCGCCCCCTGCGCTGCCTGCGCGGCGCGTTCGGCAAGCTCGGCCAGGTCCGCGGTCGATGGCGGATCGCAGACCTCCGACCAGAGCCGTTCGTCGACGCTGTTGCGCACGACGAGGATCGGTTTCTGATCCCCGACGTCGTCCTCACGCACGACGATGTTCTGGGCATCGAGGTAGCGTCGCTTGACGGTGACGAAACTGCGGTTGTGGCAGTCGTAGCGGTTCATCGCCTGGATCGTCGTGTAGCCGGCCGCCGCAGCCTCGGCCGGTGCCAGCACGACCCGGCCCCAGGCAACCTTCACTCCGGCATCGGACTGGATGATGCTGTTGCGGTCGATCTGCACCTGCCGGTTGCGATCGCGCACGATCGTCTCCCAGCCATCGTCCTGTGCCCACGCACCGGCGCCGCCGAGGATCGCCACGGCGCAGCAGATCAAACGGGTACGGAGCAGATCGCGGGTCACCATCTTCATCGCCGGAATGGATTACCCGCTTCATCGGCCACACGACTCGGATACTTTAGCGGGCGCCGCCCCGGCACCTCGAGACGCAGGCTCCGGGCACAGCCGTCACTTTGATGGCGGCGGATCGAACCGGCCTTGTCGGAGGGTAAGTCACCGGCAAGGAAGAGGCCCTAAAGTTCCTTCCTGCAACGACGAAAACGGATCTGGTACGACACACGGCGGAACTCGGTCCCGTTCTTCGATTCCGTTCAAGAATCCTTCGCCCTTCCATCATCACTCTCGCTCGAGCGCCATCATGCTATTCGGCAACAAGAAGAAGAAACTCCAGGACGAGGCGGCCCATGCTGCCCTGCTGCAGCAACTGGCCGAACGCGACGCGGCGCTCGCCGAGGCCAACCGCCGGGTCGAGCGCGCCGAACAGGAGGCGCAGCAATGCCGGGACAAGGCACAGCAGATGGAAGCCCTGCTGCAGAATCTGCAATCCTTCGGCGAATCCCTCACTGAAACCCAGCACTCGCTCGCGGCCCTCGCAACGACGATGCGCGAACAGAAGGATCACGCCGTCGAGGCACAGGGGCTTTCGCTCGATGGCCAGCAGTCGGTCGAGCAGATCGCCAGCCGTCTCGATGTCCTTGCCCACAAGTCGGAGGAGGCCACGACCCAGGTCGGGGAGCTGGACGGGCGTGCCCAGGCAATCGGCGGCATCGTGCAGCTGATCAAGGAGATCGCCGATCAGACCAACCTGCTCGCGCTCAATGCCGCGATCGAAGCAGCCCGCGCGGGTGAGCAAGGGCGCGGGTTCGCCGTCGTCGCCGACGAGGTGCGCAAGCTCGCCGAGCGCACGGCCAATGCCACCAGCGAGATCACCGCACTCGTCACGAAAATCCGCGCCGACAGCAGCGGCAGCCGCGACCGCATCGCGGAACTCGCCGAGCAGGCCGCCCATTTCAGCCAGGACGGCCAGCAGACCGCGCAGACGATGCACAAGCTGCTCGACATGTCCTCGCACATGGAGCTTGCGGTCGCCACCTCCGCACTGCGCGGTTTCTGCGAGCTTGCGAAGGTCGACCACCTGATCTACAAGTTCCGCCTCTACAAGGTGCTGTTCGGCCTGTCGGACGACGACGAAAAGAGCTTCGCCTCGCATCGCGAATGCCGCCTCGGAAAGTGGTACTACGAGGGCGAAGGCAAGGAGTGTTTTTCGCAACTGGCAGGGTATCGCGAGATCGAATCCCCGCACGCCAAGGTGCACGACTCGGCGATCGCCGCGCTGCGCGCGCTGCGCGCCGGCGATCGGGCGACGCTGCTGAAGGCCGTCGCCGACATGGAGTCTTCCAGCCTCACGGTGCTGCGCGGACTCGAGCACATGGCGACGAGCGGCGAAGGAGATCCACGCATGCTCTGCAAGCACTGAGCGATCGGGCGATCCGGCGGGCTGCAACGGCCGCGCCGTGATGGCATGATGCGCCCTTTGCCCGACCCGCGCGCACGATGACCGGATCCTTCGATGCACTCCTTGTCTCCACCGGCATCGTTGCGCTGGCCGAGATCGGTGACAAGACCCAGTTGCTCGCCTTCATGCTGGCCGCACGCTTTCGTGCACCGTGGCCGATCCTGTCCGGCATCCTTGTTGCGACGCTCGCCAATCACGCCTTCGCCGCTGCGCTCGGCGCCTGGCTGACGTCGGTGATCGGCCCCGACACCCTGCGCTGGCTTCTCGGCCTGTCCTTCCTCGCAATGGCGGTGTGGATCCTGATCCCCGACAAGCTCGACGAGAAGGATGCAGCCATCCCGCGTATCGGCGTCTTTGCCGCAACGACCGTCGCATTCTTCCTCGCCGAGATGGGTGACAAGACCCAGATCGCGACCGTCATGCTGGCGGCACGTTACGACACCTTCATTGCAGTCGTCACCGGCACCACCTTGGGCATGATGATCGCCAATGCGCCGGCGGTCCTGGCCGGCGATCGCATTGCACGCCGTCTGCCCGTCACCCTGCTGCATGGCATCGCAGCCGTGCTCTTTGCCGTTCTGGGCCTGGGCGCCCTGATCGGCTGGGGCATGGACTGAAGTACGTTCGCCGTGGGCACCCCGCGCACGCCCTCAGTCATCCCCTCTCAGTCGTCACCTCTCTTGCAGCCACCGCGTCGCTCGGGTAGCGTTGACGCTTCGTTGGGGGTGCCGGTCCGAAGGTCCGGCTGAGAAATACCCTTGGAACCTGATCCGGTTTGCACCGGCGTAGGGAAACGCGAGACGCCCGCCTCACCGCCCGCCCTCAGCCCGTTCCTCCACGCCACGGCAGACTCGCACGTGAGGAGCGCGCCCCTTGAATCTTGATCCACCCAATGTCGTGAGCATCGCCGGCGTAGACCCGTCGGGCGGCGCCGGCGTGCTGGCCGACATCAAGACCTTCTCGGCGCTCGGTGCCTACGGATGCGGCATCGTGGCGGCCCTGACGGCCCAGAACACGCAGGCCGTGACCGGCGTCCACACCCCTCCGCCCGATTTTCTCCGGCTGCAGATCGACACCCTGTTCGCCGACATCCGGATCGACGCGGTCAAGCTCGGCATGCTGGGCACTGCCGACATCGTACGCACGACCGCCGAGCGGCTTGCACATTTCGCTGCGCCTCATGTCGTCTGCGACCCGGTGATGGTCGCCAAGAGCGGTGACCACCTGCTTGCCCGAAGCGCCGTTGCGATGCTGCGCGAAGCGTTGCTGCCGGTGAGTTTCATGATCACGCCCAACCTTCCCGAGGCGGGAGTGCTGCTCGAGGTGCGCGCACCGGACACCCTGCGCGAGATGTACCGCTGCGCGGAGCGGCTGCGCGAGTTGCTGCCCCTTTCGAGCGAGCGCTGGGTGCTCCTGAAGGGCGGGCATCTGCCGGGCGATGAGCTGGTCGACCTCCTGTTCGACGGCGACCGGATGATCGAGCTGCCCGCCCACCGGATCGAATCGAAGAACACGCACGGCACCGGCTGCACCCTTTCTTCCGCCGTCGCGGCCTTGCTGCCACAGCGGGCAGGCACGCTGTCGGGCGTCGAGTCCGCAGTACGCGAGGCGCGCAGCTACCTGCTGCGCGCGATCAAGGCCTCCGGCCAGCTGCGGGTCGGGCACGGCCATGGCCCGGTCCACCACTTTCACGCCCTCTGGGGCCCAAAGAACGGGCAGTGACGGCATCCGCCGCATAGGTCCGCCTCCCACCCCGAACCGGAGAACACCCGATGAACGCCAACGAACAATTCATCGCAGCCACCGCCCATGTAGACGCCGCTGCGATCCAGCCGCTGCCCAACTCGCAGAAGATCTACGTCGAGGGTTCGCGCCCGGACATCCGCGTGCCGATGCGCGAGATCCACCAGGACGACACGCCGACCATGTTCGGCGGCGAGAAGAACCCGCCGATCTTCGTCTACGACTGCTCCGGCCCGTACTCCGATCCTCAGGCTGCGATCGACATTCGCTCCGGCCTGCCGGCGCTGCGCGCGCAGTGGATCGCCGAGCGCGGCGATACCGAGCAGCTTCCCGACCTATCGTCCGAATTCGGCCGCCAGCGCGCCGCCGACCGGAGCCTCGACGAGCTGCGCTTCCCCGGCCTGCACCGGAAGCCCTTGCGCGCCAAGGCCGGCATGAACGTCAGCCAGATGCACTACGCGCGCAAGGGCATCATCACGCCGGAGATGGAGTTCGTCGCCATCCGCGAGAACCTGAACCGCGCCGCCTACATCGAGTCGCTGAAGAACGCCGGCCCGACCGGCGACAAGATGGCGCGCCTGCTGACCCGCCAGCACCCCGGCCAGAGCTTCGGCGCCAGCATCCCTGCCGAGATCACGCCGGAATTCGTCCGCAGCGAAGTCGCCCGCGGCCGCGCCATCATCCCGAACAACATCAACCACCCGGAAAGCGAGCCGATGATCATCGGCCGCAACTTCCTGACCAAGATCAACGCCAACATCGGCAACTCGGCGCTCGGCTCCTCGATCCAGGAAGAGGTCGAGAAAATGACCTGGTCGATCCGCTGGGGCGGCGACACGGTGATGGATCTCTCCACCGGCAAGAACATCCACGAGACGCGCGAGTGGATCGTGCGCAACTCC
>JAHDYG010000047.1 GCA_023383815.1 Rhodocyclaceae bacterium | reverse complement strand
GACCCGCTGTGGGACGAACTCTTCCCCGCCGAGCAGGCGCGCATAGTCACGCTGCTGGTCGAGCGCGTCGATATCGGCACGAACGGGCTCAACTTCCGGCTCCGGATGGACGGCCTCGGAGGGCTCGCGCGCGAGATGCTGTCTGGCAGCATCGGAGCAGCGGCATGACCCGCGCGACGGCGGTCCCCGAGACGGTTACAATCCACGTGCCATTCCGCATCGTGAAGCGCGGCGGGCGGAAAGAGATGCAGCGGCCATCAGGTGCCCAAGCGCGCGGGAGGCCGGACGATACGCTCATCAAGGCGCTTGCGCGCGCGTTCCGCTGGAAGAGGATGCTCGACAACGGTGACTTTGCCACGGTAGCCGACCTGGCCGCACAGGAAGGCATCGCTGTCTCCTACCTCACGCGTGTGCTTCGGCTGACGCAGCTTGCGCCCGATCTCGTCGAGGCGATACTCGACGCACGGCATCCCCCGGGCCTGACGCTTCAGTCGCTGCGAGTGCAGATCCCCGATGAATGGTCGAGGCAGCGCGAGTCCTTGCTGCCAGGGACGGAATAAGGCTTGCGGCATCAGTCGGCCCCGCTGTAGCTTCTCCGAGCCGTTGTCAGGCGAAAGAGCTGCCAAACCAAAGAATTGCGCGTTGATCTGAGCCGAGTTCTTTGACAAGCCGTTTGCTGCGCGATGGCATGTCGAAACCGGGCGAAGTAGATTGCGCATGAACGAAGCCGACACCTGCAGGAAGTTCGTCGTCCCGAAGCTGCAGGAAGCAGGCTGGGATGATCGCCCGCACGCGATAAACGAGCAGAGAACTTTTACTGACGGCCGAGTTGTATTTGTCGGCGGCAAAGCTCGCCGTGGCAAGCAGAAGCGCTCAGACTATCTTCTCCGCTATAATCCGGATTTCCCGATCGCCGTCGTTGAGGCCAAATCCCGCTACCGGCACGCCGCGGAGGGCCTCCAACAAGCCAAGGAATATGCAGAAATCCTTGGACTTCGGTTCGCGTATTCGACCAACGGGATCGAGATTGTCGAGTTCGACTACACGACCGGCATCGAGCGAACGATTTCGGATTTCCCGGCGCCTGATGACCTTTGGGCTCGGCTCCGCCGCGCCGAGGGCATTGTCGACGACCAAGTGGCCGAACGGCTGCTGACGCCCACCTTTCCAGACCGAGCCAAACCCCTTCGCTACTATCAGGAAATCGCGGTGAACCGCGCGGTCCAAGTGGCCCTTCAGGGCAGGAAGCGGGCCCTTCTCACACTGTGCACCGGAGCGGGCAAGACTGCCGTCGCCTTCCAGATCTGCTGGAAGCTATGGTCAGCACGCTGGAATTCCAAAGGGGTCAACCGAAACCCGAAGATCCTGTTTCTCGCTGATCGCAACGTCCTGGTCGACGATCCGATGGCAAAAGACTTCAGCCCGTTTGACGACGCCCGCCACAAGATAGCTGGCGGCGTGGCGGTCAAGAGCCGCGACATGTATTTCGCGATCTACCAGTCCATCGCGCGTGACGAGAACCGTCCCGGCCTCTACCGAGAGTATGCGCGCGACTTCTTCGATCTAATCATCATTGACGAATGCCATCGCGGCAGTGCGCGCGACGACAGCAACTGGCGAGAAATCCTCGAGTGGTTCGAGCCTGCGACCCAGATCGGAATGACAGCGACGCCGCGGCGAGAGGATAACGTCGACACCTACAACTATTTCGGCGATCCGCTTTATGAATACAGCCTGGTGCAGGGCATCGCTGACGGCTTCCTGGCCCCGTATCGCGTCCATCGCGTCATATCGGACTACGACGCTGCCGGCTGGCGACCAACGCGGGGTGAACTTGATCGCTATGGTCGCGAGATCCCCGACGCCGAATACTCGACGCGGGACTTCGAGCGGGTCGTGGCGCTGCGGGCTCGAACTCAGGCTATTGCGAAACATCTCGCGGGCTTCATGGCCGAGACCGACCGCTTCGCGAAGACCATCGTCTTCTGCGTCGACCAGGAACACGCGCTCGAAATGCGGCAGGCGCTCGCCGCCCTGAACACCGATCTCGTGAAGGACCATCCCGACTACGTTTGCCGTGTGACGTCCGACGAAGGCGATGTGGGAAGCGCGCACAGGGCGAAGTTTCAGGATGTCGAGACCCAGACGCCGGTCATCCTCACCACGTCGCAGCTTCTCACGACCGGCGTGGACGCCCCGACCTGCAAGAACGTGGTGCTCGCGCGGGTCGTCGGCTCCATGCCGGAGTTCAAGCAGATCATCGGACGGGGCACCCGTCTCCGGCCCGACTACGGCAAGCTCGCCTTCAACATCATCGACTACACCGGAACCGCGACGCGCATGTTCGCCGATCCCGCCTTTGACGGCGATCCCGTCCGCGAGGACGAAGCGGTGATCAATGCGGACGGCGACATCGTGGAAGAGCGCGAGATCGAAGAAGTGGTGCCGGATCCGGACGATTTTCCTGAAGGGCCCGATATCCCGGATGGACCGGTCGAGCTGGGGGACGAGGGCGAGAACGGGCCCCGCAAGTTCTATGTCGACGGCGGCGAGGTCGCGATCGTCCGGCACCTCGTGTACGAACTCGATTCTGACGGCCGGCAACTCGCCTGCCGCCAGCTCACCGATTACACTGGCGACAAGGTCCGCACACTCTACCCCAATGCGTCGGAACTGCGCACGGACTGGCTCGATCCCGAACGCAGGGCGGAAATCGTCGAGCGGCTCGAGGAAAAGGGCATCGACCTCGATTCCCTGGCTGATGCAGTCGGAAAGCCGGAGGCCGACCCGTTCGATCTCCTTTGCCATCTCGCCTATAACGCGCCGCTGCGCACCCGGCGCGAGCGCGCTGACCGTCTGGTGAGGGAGCAGGACGAGTTTCTGGACCGCTTCGGGCCGGATGCCCGCGAAGTTCTGGATGCCGTGCTTGAAAAGTATGCCGAACATGGCAGTGCCCAGTTCAAGCTGCCCGACATCCTTGAAGTGCCCCCGTTCAACGAGTGGGGCAACGTCATAGAAATCGCCGCCCGCTTCGGCGGGGGCAAGGAGCTGCGCAGCGCCGTCACCGAGCTGCAGCGTCTGCTCTACACCGCTTGAATTGAAGGAGCTCTATCTTGGCTACAACCGCCCGAAAGAAGGCTGCGCCGAAGCAACTGACCACTGCCCAGCGTCTCGACAGCATCATCAAGTCCGCCCGCAAGATCATGCGGAAGGACAAGGGGCTGAACGGCGACCTTGATCGGTTGCCGATGCTCACCTGGATCATGTTCCTGAAGTTCCTCGACGACATGGAGCGGATCGAGGAGGGACGCGCAGAACTTGCTGGCAAGGATTATCGCTCGATCATCGAGGCCCCTTATCGCTGGCGCGATTGGGCGGCGGATGCCGATGGCATCACCGGTCCCGACCTCCTGTCGTTCCTCGTTTCCGAAATGACCGAGCGCCCGGACGGCACACGCGGCCCGGGGCTCTTCACCTATCTCCGAGGCTTGCGCGGCGACAATGGCCGGCGCGAGCGGCGCGACGTGATCGCAACCGTCTTCCAGGGCTTCGCCAACCGGATGGAGAGCGGCTACCTGCTGCGCGACGTGGTCAACCTGATCGACGGCATCCATTTCGATTCTTCGGAAGAAGTTCACACACTCGGCCGCCTGTACGAGACGCTGCTGCGCGAGATGCGCGACGCTGCAGGGGACTCGGGCGAGTTCTACACGCCCCGGCCGGTCGTGCGATTCATGGTCGAGGTGACCGATCCCAAGCTGGGCGAGACCATCCTCGACCCGGCATGCGGCACCGGGGGATTTCTGACCGAGGCATTCCTGCATCTTGAGCGCCAGGCCGATACGGTCGAGAAGCGACGCATCCTCCAGGAAGACAGCTTCTTCGGCGGCGAGGCCAAGTCGCTGCCGTTCCTGCTGTCCCAGCTCAACCTCCTGCTGCACGGCCTGCATGCCCCGCGCATCGACCCGGGCAATGCCCTTCGCTTCCGCCTCGCCGAGATCGGCGAGGATCAGCGGGTCAATGTCATCCTGACCAATCCGCCATTCGGCGGCGAGGAGGAGGCAGGGATCCTCAACAACTTCCCCGAGGACCGGCGCACGGCCGAAACGGCGCTGCTGTTCCTGCAACTGATCATGCGGAGGCTGAAGCGCGCCGGGCGCGGGCGGGCCGCCGTCGTCGTTCCGCACGGCACGCTGTTCGGCGATGGCATCTCGGCGCGGATCAAGGCGGACCTGCTCGAGAAGTTCAACCTGCACACGGTGGTCCGGCTGCGCGAAGGGGTGTTCGCGCCCTACACGGACATCCCGGCAAACCTGATCTTCTTCGACACGACCGGACCAACGAGGGACATCTGGTACTACGAGATGCCGCTGCCGGAGGGCCGCAAGAAGTACTCGAAGACCGCGCCCATGGCCTATGAGGAATTTGCGGACTGCCTTGCCTGGTGGAAGAAGCGCGAGCCGAACGAGCGCGCGTGGAAGGTCTCCGCTGGTGATCTGATCCAGCGCGACGAGCAGGATCGCGTTGTCGCCTGTAACCTGGACATCAAGAACCCGCATTCCGGCGAGGTCGCCGATCATCGCGCGCCGCTCGAGATCGTGGACGCGATCATCGCACAGGAACAGCGGATCATCGGGATCATGGACGAGATCAAGGCCGTGCTGGCGGAGCGGGTGTGATGTCGCGGACGATAACCATCGACAGGTTTCTGACCAAGGCAGAGGACTGGGTCCCGGTAAAGCCGGATGAAAATTACAAGCAGATCACCGCACGTCTGTGGGGAAAGGGTCTCACGCTGCGTGGCGAAGTTCCGGGAAGCGCGATTGCTGCCGCCCGACAGTACTGCGCCAAGGCAGGTCAGTTCCTGATCTCCAGGATCGACGCGCGTCATGGAGCGTTCGGGATCGTTCCAGAGGACCTGGACGGTGCACTGGTCAGCAATGATTTCCCCTGCTTCAACATCGACGCTTCGACGGTGCTGCCACATTTCTTCGAGTGGTATTCACGCACGCCCGAGTTCATCGATCTATGTCGCCGAGCGAGCGAGGGTTCGACAAACCGCGTTCGCATGAAGGAAGCGAAATTCCTGAAGATGACGGTGCCTCTGCCTTCTCTCGACGAACAGCGCCGTATCGTCGAAAAGCTCGACCGGGTCGCGGCGCTGGTGGACGACCGCCGCAACGCCATCGAGGCGGCCGAGCGCGAGACGCAGGCGTTGCTGCTGAAAGCCTTCCAGCGCGCCATCGACGGCGCCCCCCTGCGCCCCATGGCCGAGGTCGCGCCGCTGGTGCGAAGACCGGTCGAGATCGATCTCGACGCTGCCTATCCGGAACTCGGCGTCCGGTCATTCGGTCGGGGCACGTTCCACAAACCCGAACTGCCGGGCGTTGAGGTCGGCAACAAGAAGCTGTTCCGCATCTGCGCGGGCGACCTCGTGTTCAACATCGTCTTTGCCTGGGAAGGCGCTGTCGCCGTCGCTCAGCCAGAAGACGATGGCCGGGTCGGCTCACATCGTTTCCTGACCTGCGTTCCCGCGCCGGAAACCGCAACCGTCGAGTTCCTGCGCTTCTATTTCTCGACGCCCGAGGGATTGCAGAAGCTGGGTGAAGCATCTCCTGGCGGAGCGGGACGGAACCGGACGCTGGGATTGAAGAAGCTCGAAAGCTTGCAAGTGCCGGTCCCACCAATCGGTCGACAGCACTGGTTCGACCGCCTTCAGACGAAGGCGCACGAAGCCCGCACCATCCGCGCCAACACCGCGCAGGATGTGGAGGCCCTGATTCCGGCCATGCTGCACGAGATCTTCGACGGTGGGGCGAAGGCCGCGTGACTGTGAGCCGGGACGATCAGCCCGATCTGCTATCGGACCTTTCGGATCTGGACTTCGTCCGTCATCTGCTGGCCGACCTTCATGACGACCTGCCAGGGAAGGTCGGCCGTTTCCGGATGCTGACAGATCTGGGCGGCCAGATGGGTCGATCCGGGACGATGATTTTCGGCGGCCATGCGGCCTATCACGCTTGGGTCGAAGCGCGTTCGTCGTTCGTGCACGGCAACTATGTGGCGACGATCCTGCTGTGTCAGGGGCTCGTGGAGCATCTGCTGGCGGCATATCTTCACGCCGGGCTTCTGGTTGATGACATTCCGGATCGCATCCAGTTCGCCGACACCCTCCGCCGCTGCCGAGAGCGCGAGGTAGTCTCTGATGAAGACGTCACCGACCTCCGCCGCATGATGGCGCTGCGAAACCCGCTGTCGCATTTCCGGCATGTAGATGATGGCAGCAATCTTGATCGTCGCAGTATCGATGAGAGCAGATCGGCGGACGACCTGCTGCGCCACGACGCGATCTTCTCGATCGGTCTCGCCGTTCGGATGCTTTCAAGGCCTGCGTTCCGGCTCGGCTAGCAATCGGGGCCGCCAGCTGGTCATCGTCGAACGGACCGAGTCTTTGGTGGCGTGATCCGATCACCTTTCGCCAAGATGTAGTCGGCGATCTTGTGCCCGAGGGGATGGGGCCCCGCCCACAGCATGTAGTAGATCGGGACACCTCGCGTGTTCCTGACGACACTCGGTGTGGCGGCGTGGCCGAACAAGGTCTTCAGGCGGCCGACGTAGTGGTCAAGAAGCCGCTTGGCTGCGTCGTCAACCTTGTGGCGGGTCGCATCCCCGAAGAGATCCGTGCGCTCTGCATAGACGAGGCTCTCCCAGTCCGCACCGCCGAAGCAGCCGTTCAGCCCCGCACGCCAGCTTTCGGGAATGTCGCCTGAGCGCGTGATCAATCTGTTGATGGCCATTCCAAGCGGGAAATTGATGATCACCTCAAACTTCTTGGTTGACCCCAGAGCTGCGACGGTTCGCCAGTCCAGGTGGGGGCCATAAGGATCGAGGAAAGCAACACCCCTCGTGTTCCGCCCTGCTATCCGCGGGACCAGCTTCTGGATCAATTCGTTCGCGTCGCCAACCTGAACGCTGATCTTTCGAGCCGGGTACTCAGCCCTCAGGCCCTCGAGAAGGGCCGCGCGCCCCGCATCTGCGTCAAAGAAATGGTATTGGGTGAAGGGGTGTTCGAGGGCGAGGGCTCGGTGCGGGGAGCCTTCGATGAACTGCTCCTTGGACCGAACGAAATCGTCATCAAGAAGCTGAAGGTCTTCGTCATCAGCACCGGCCCAGGCGTCGCGGATTCTTGACCGTCCCGCGCCGGCGAATGCGTCGACGTAGACCAGTTCGAAGGACTGTTTCTTCAGCGCAATGGTGTAAGCGTGAAGATATGCCTCGAGGCCATCGAGCTTTTGCCGAGCCCATGGGCCAACCGTATTTTCAACATGCGATTTCTTCAATGATGGCGGTACTCCGTGCGAAATGGTTCACGCTGAAATCTGATCGAGGATCGGCTTCGGAACGATTTGCCACGGAAAGCCGTTCCATTCCTCACCATCGAGCAGACGCCCCCCCGACTTCGGACGGGCGCCACCCCATTGTTTGAAGAAGAAAGCGACGTCGTCACGTTCGCAGATGTCCCGGATCTGGCGGGCCCAGCTTTCGTCCATGGGCCGAGCCCGGGGCCCGCTCTCCCCCCCGACGATGGCCCAAGCGACGCCCTGCAGATCGACATCCCCGACCGGTCCGAGCAGCGGCTCGAACGAGATGAAGCGCGCGTCGGAATTGATCTGCTTCAGGTGCTCGATCCGGCTCGCGTGCGCGGCGTCCTCGACAGAAACGCCGAGCCAGATGTGCCGAGGGACCGGCCCTCCATCATACCGCTTCCGAACGTAGTTGCGCATGAGCGAGCTGCGCTTGGTCAGCACCTGGTAGACGTGCCAGTCCGCCAGCTCCATGGCGTCGAACACCGCGTCGATGAATGTACGGTCGATGTCCTTGTGGAAGAGGTCGCTCATCGAGTTCACGAAGATCATCCGCGGCTTTTTCCAGAGCACGGGCTGCTTCAGCCTCGACGGCCAGAGTGTCAGGTCAAAGCCCTGCTCGTAGGGGTGTCCAGGGATTCCACGCCAGCGCTCTGCGAACCGCTCGGCGTAGCAGTTGTCACAACCGGGACCGACCTTGGTGCAGCCCGTCACCGGGTTCCACGTCGCGTCCGTCCATTCGATGTCTGACTTCTGGGCCAACTGCTCGCCTCACACTTTTTCACAACGGTAACACGCAGCTGACTCAGCACAAAGCACGAACAGCGGCTGGGGTGAGATTGGTCCCAGCTGCAGCCGAACCGCGGCGCAACGGGCGGCGTTCGATCTCTGTTCCATCCGCCATCCAGATGGATTGTCCAAATCGCGTACATCACGGACTTCGAAAGATCACTTGAAAGCAATGACTTAAAGCTGTTCACCGGAAGCGCAGCGGTTAACAGGTCCGGAGAATATCGGCCCGGAGAGAACGCGTGCGCGCCCTTTGGGGCTTGGGCCGGTTAACAGCCTCTCCTGCATAACCCCCGAAAACAACGGAAAAATCCGGCCGCAGCCGGATGGGGAGAACGCTTTCGCAGAGGCAAGTGGCGGA
>JAHDYG010000046.1 GCA_023383815.1 Rhodocyclaceae bacterium | reverse complement strand
ACCGTATCCCGGATTTATCGCGACAACGCCCCTCGGTTTATCTCGTCCCCTTTCAGCGACCGGAGTGTTGACGGCGGCCGGTGGCACGCTCCCCCTCGGCGGGGCCGTGCTGAGGCTGGATGGGGGCATTCTGAAGGGCGCAGGCGATCTGCAGGGGGACGTCGTGCACGATTCCGGCACCCTGTCGCCCGGGGCCTCACCGGGTTCCCTGACGATCACGGGCAACTACACGATGGGGCCAGCGGCGACCCTGCTGATCGAAATTGCCGGCACCGCGACTGCCGGAACCGATTTCGATCTGCTCGCGGTCACCGGCACGGCTTCGCTCGACGGTACGCTCACCATCGCGCACTTCGGAGGGTTCGTTCCCGGGGCGAGCTTCAACATCATCCCGGTGACGGCAGGCGTACAGTTGCTGAACAACTTCGCGACCGTAAACCACCCGGCTGGACACCCCTACACCGTCACCTACAACCCAGGCAATGTGACGCTGGGCTATACCTTTACGCCGCCACCTCCTCCGCCGCCGCCGCCGACGCCGACCCCGACCCCGACCCCGACCCCGACCCCGACCCCGACCCCTACGCCTGTTCCCGAACCGGTGCCGACTCCCGAGCCTGCGCCGGAACCCGAGCCGGAACCCGAGCCGACACCAGAACCGGAGCCAACCCCGACCGATCCGCTGGTGATCCGGGACGATTTCATCCAGCGCGAGCTTGTGCCGCCACCGGACTTCCTGTATCCCGATCCGGTCGATGAGGGGCTTCTCGAGACAGCCGGGCCGACACCGATCGCAGGCGACGAGCCCTGGAACAGCCAGTTCGAGAACACGGATCGCCCGAACGCCTGCCGCCTGATGTGCAAGTAGGAGACGACTGAACGACCCGCCCGAGGATCGGACTCGTCATTCAGTCGTCGAGCGTGAGGCGTCGGTCGCCCTGCACGAAGTCCGAGAACTCTGCTGCGGTGACCGGAGGGCTGAAGAGATAACCCTGCAGCTGGTCGCAGCCCAGTTCGCGCAGGAAGTTCATCTGTTCGACCGTCTCGACACCTTCGGCGACGATTTCCTGGTGCAGTTGCTGCCCCATCGTCACGATGGCGCGTGCGATTGCACAGTCATCGGCCTCGCGCGGAATTCCCTCGACGAAGGAGCGGTCGATCTTCAGGGTGCTGATCGGATAGCGCCGGAGGTAGGACAGACTGGAGAACCCGGTTCCGAAGTCATCGAGCGCAAGCGAGAAGCCCATCGCGACGAGCTCGTTCATGACCGGGATCACGTTTTCCGCACCGCCCATCAACAGGCTTTCGGTCAGCTCGAGCTTGAGTTCTTCGCTGCTCACGCCGTGCCGCTCCAGCACTTCGCTGATCCGGGCCGGAAGTTCGCGATCGAACTGACGTGCTGATAGGTTCACCGCGATGGGCGGGGGGCTCAGTCCTTGCGCACGCCAGGCGCGGATCTGGCGGCAGGCGTCTTCGAGTACCCAGGCCCCGAGTTCGAGGATCAGTCCGGTTTCTTCCGCGAGCGGGACGAAGCGCGCGGGCGAGATCGGCCCCTGTTCGGGGTGGGTCCAGCGCAACAGAGCCTCGGCGCCGACGATGCGGCCCGTGCGCAGGCTGACTTTGGGCTGGTAGTAGAGCGACAGCTGAGGGGGGGCTGCCGATCCATTTCCGAGCGCCTTGCGCAGGTCGTTCTCGAGCTTGAGATGTTCCTTTGCGCGGTGGTTCATCTCCGGGCTGTAGAAGAGGTAGCCGGATTCGCCGAGCTGGCGGCAACGCTTCATCGTGACGTCCGCGACCTGCAGCAGGGTGGCGGCGCTTGAAGCGTCTTCGGGGAAGACCGCGATCCCGGCGCACGCCGTGACGTAGATCTCGTGGGTCTCGATGCTGAAGGGCGGGTGCAGGGTGGTCAGCAGCTTGTCGGCGACGACGCCACAATGCTCGCGCTTCTCGACCTCGACCAGTGCCACGAACTCGTCGGCACCGGTGCGAGCGAGAACGTCCGCGTCGCGCAGCACCCTGCGCAGGCGTTGGGCGACCTGGCGTAACAGTTCGTCGCCCGCATGGGGGCCAAGCCCCTCGTTGATCGACGTGAACCGGTTCAGGTCGATGACGATCAAGCCGCCATTGCCCTTGCGCCGGACGGACGAGGAGATTGCCTGAGTGAGGAGCTGGTTGAGCAGCCTGCGGTTGGGCAAGCCGGTCAGGTTGTCGTAGTTCACGAGGCGGTCGAATTGCTCGGCCGCCTCCTTGTCCGCGCTGATGTCGGTGAAGATCGAGAACGCGTGGGTGACCTCGCCCTTGTCATTGCGCACGGTGCCGATCGAGACCGACTGGGGAAACAGGCTTCCATCCTTGCGCCGACCGATGATCTCGCCTTGCCAGGGGCCGGCGCCATGCATCGCGGCGTGTACCATGCCGCGGAAGCCTTCGTCGTGTACGCCGGAGCGCAGCAGGTCCGGCGTCATGCCGAGCGCCTCTTCCCGGTTGTATCCCGTCACGCGCGAAAACGCCGCGTTCACCGAGACGATCCGGTCCTGCGCGTCGGTGATCATGATGCACTGGTCACTGTCTTCGATGATGCGTGTGTGCAGGCGAAGCATTTCCTCGGCACTGATCCGGTCCGTGATTTCCGAAAGATGACCGGCGATGCCGACGGGTTCGCCGTCGTCGTCGCGGATCAGCGACAGTGAGAGCCCGGCCCAGAATACCTCGCCGGATTTCTTGCGCCGGCGGACTTCCATGTAGGAGGAGCCCTGTTCCAGGAACAGCTCGGGGACGTCCGAGGCTTCCTCGTCCTCCGCGTAGAGGAACAGGATGTGCTGCCCGATGGCTTCCTCCGGCGTGTACCCGAGCAGGCGTTCGGCGCTGCGGTTCCATCCTGTGACGTATCCGGCCAGATCCATCGTGATGATCGGCTCACGCAGTTGCGCAAGGATTCTGGCGTAGGCGCCATGCTCGCGAGGGCTCCGATCCGGTTCTTGCGTGGATCGACGCAAGGCTTCCAGGGTGTCGCGAAGGGCGGACAGTGCCGCAGAGCGAGCCTCGCCTTCGTGCGCCTCGGCGTGTGCGCACAGTTCCAGGCAGCGCGTGATGAGTTCCGGGTCGCCGGTCATGGCTCACGCTCCGCCCGGGCGCAGCACGTCCCGCATCCACGAGATGGCCTGTATCTGGAGGATGTTGAACGATGTGGACGACAGTGCGTTCCGGCGCAGTTCGGCTGCGATTCTGTTCAGGTCGCCGTGGAGTGCGGCGTCGGCGAGATCGAGATGGCGGCCCAGTTCACCTTCATGGCGGAGGAGCGCCGCGCGCACTCCTTCACTGACGCTGAGGGGCTCGATCACGTCTTCCAGCGGAAGGCCGAAGAGGATTCCAAGCAGGGAGAACAGGCCCGTCATGAAGGCCTGGTCCTGTGCAGCCTTGTCGTACCCCGTTTCCTGTGCCAGCAGTTCCAGAAGCCGTGCATGGCAGACGGCGCGTGCCAGAAGCATCTGGGTTCGCGGATCGTCCTCGCGCGCCGCGAAGAGCAGAAGATTGAGCCAGCGGCGCAACTGCTGGCGCCCCAGGATCATGATCGCCTGGGACAGGCTCGTGATCCGCCGGCCGGTTCCGACTCCGACCGAATTGACCAGACGCAGGAGGTGGTAGGACAGCGCGGGTTCGCGCTTGAACACGGTCTCGATGTCGCGGGTCGGCGCATCCGCACTGACCAGCTGCAACAGGTGCAGTGTCGATGCCCGGGAGGCGCCGGTACGCGGGTCCGCCTTTGCGGGTGGGTTCAGGAACCAGTTTCCACCAATCCACCTTGCATGCACGGAGACGGCGCTGAAATCAGCCTCACGCGCCCGATGAACTTCCAGGCTCGACGTTGGTTCGAAACCGGACCGTGCAAGGGCCGCAGCCATCTCCGGGGACAGCCCCGACTCGCCCGGGTCAATGTAGAGGCAGGGCAGGTCGGTGCGGATCCGCTGAAACTCGGGGGTTGAGAGCGCACCAGGCAGATGCGCGCCGGAGGGTGGGTCGAGATGAAGGAGCAAGGCAGCTGGCCGTCCGGAGTGGTCGGCAAGCAGCTCGAATGCGAGCAAAGGTTCCACGGTTGCGGACGATGTCGAATCCATCGCTCCCCCTGCCTGTTGTTTGACCAGTGGTACGGGATGCAAGCGGTTGTCGAGGTCCGGGCCAGCTTTCCGGACATCCTTTGCCCGGCTGTTTGCACATGGACCGGATCCGGATGTGATCCGCGTTCGCAACGAATCGTGCATCCATTATAGGTGAGCGAATCCGGCCCTGCAGCCTGCACACAGGCGCGGCGCACTGAGCGTGGCTACTTGGTCAGGAATGTGAATGCACCGTCCCAGCCGGGCGGCGGGGGGGTGTTCCGGTAGTGCTCGATTCGTTGCCGGTACAGCGTGATGAGTGCCGGGTACTCTCCGGCTTCTTGCAGCTCATCGAGCCGATCGAGCGCGAGCGCCCAGTCGGTTGCCCGATAGGCCTCCAGCATCTGGGCGAACCGCTTGCAGCGCGTCTGCAGTTGCGGGGAAGGTGCAGAAACCGCCGGATCCCGCTCCGCGATGGGTTCGTGGATCGAGACGGCTTCCCGCTTGCCCTTTACCCGGATGCGGTCCAGTTCGCGAAAGACGATCCAGTCGCCGATCGCGCGCGCCGTGTCTTCTCCGACCAGCACCGGGGCTCCGTACTGCTTGGTCAGGGATTCGAGGCGGGCGCCGAGGTTTACGGAATCCCCCATCACCGTATACGCCCTCCTGAATTCGGACCCCATGTTGCCGACGTTCATCGGACCGGTGTTGATTCCGATGCCGATCTGTAGCTGGGGCCATCCGCGCGCCTCGAACTCGGTCCGCAGGCTCGCGGCGCGTTCCTGCATCCGCATTGCCGTGCGTACCGCGTCGAGGGCGTGGGTGTTGCTGGGTAGCGGTGCGCCCCAGAAGGCCATGATCGCGTCCCCGATGTACTTGTCGATGGTGCCTGCATGCTGCTGCACGACTTCGGTCATGGCCGTGAGGTAGACGTTCATCAGGCGCGAGAGCACCGGCGCGGGCAAGGATTCGGAGATCGATGTGAAGTCGCGTACATCCGAGAACAGCACGCTCATCACGCGGTTCTCGCCCTCCATCGAGGCTGCGGCAGGATTGTCGGCCAGAACCTCGACGACGCGGGGCGGTACATACTGTCCGAAGAGGCCCGCGATCTGCCGCTTCGCACGGGATTCGACGAACAATCCATAGAGGACGTTGAGAAGAAAGACGCCGGAGATGCCCAGAATGGATCCGGTGACCGGCAAGACCAGGTTGAACCGGCTCCAGGTGACGAGCGCCGCAGCGATGAGAGTCGTCACCGCGACCGCAACGACGAGGACCGCCGCACCGGGGCCCAGACGCGGAAACACGAAGGCCAGCAGACCGCCCGCCAGCAACAGCACCAGGACCTCGAATCCCAGCAGATAGGCCGGCTCCGACTTGATGGTTCCATCTAGGATGCCGGCGATCATGTTGGCGTGGATCTCGACTCCGGGGTAGGCGCTGCCGACCGGGGTGGCGCGCAGGTCCATGAGCCCCGGGGCGGAAGTGCCGACCAGCACGATGCGTCCGGCAAGCGAGGCTTCGGGAATCCTCCCGCCGAGCAGATCGGCCGCTGCCACATACGGAAAGCTGCCTTGCGGCCCGCGGTAGGGAATCCGGGCGCTGACGGCAGCATCCACCGGAATCAGACGCTCGCCGATCTGCAGCCATTCGATTGCATCGTAGCCGTCTCCCTTTGCCGAGCCGAATATCGCGCGCGGCAGCACTCCGCCCAGATACAGGCGGGCCACAGCGAGCGAGAGGGACTCGTACAGGTCGCCGTCGAGTTCGATCAGCAAGGGCACACGGCGCGACAGCCCGTCGCGGTCGAACAGCGGAGTGAAGTGCCCTGCGCCCGATGCGGACTCCTGCAGGATGGGGATGTTGGATCCGTAGCCGTCCGCGCGGACGAAGTCGATGCTGCGACCAGCGAAGCCTTCGGCCAGGAAAACCGGCGCCGGCAGACCGCCGCTGCGGATCGCGCCCTGACCGGAGTTGAAGTAGTAGCCGAGCAGTACGGAGCGTCCCCGGATGGTGCGGGCGAGGATCGCGTCGCGGTCGAGTGCGTCACGCATCTCGTCGAGTGCAGTGCGAAACTCGACCTGAGTGCTCAGGCGGCCGGCCGCCAGGGATTCGAGCACGGGCAGTCCGCTGCTCTCGTCGGCTTCGGCGAACACGACGTCGAAGGCGACCAATGCCGCCTGCTGGCGGTCGAGCAACTCGGTGACGAGTTCGGCAACGCGATGGCGCGGCCAGGGCCAGCGTCCGATCTCCTGCAGGCTGCGTTCATCGAGGTCGACGATGACGACGCGCGGGTCGGGGTCCGGCTGTGCAGCGACGCGCAGGCGCAGATCGTAGCTCCAGGTTTCCAGCCGTTCCAGTGGATCGAACTGGAGGATGCCGACCGCGTGGACGAGCATCAGCGTGATCCATCCAAGCCCAAGCAGGATGCGCCAGGTCGCGCTGCGCTGCAGGAGCGGGCGGGTCGCCACGCGAGTCAGGCCCGTGCTGGGGGATGCGCCTCAGCCAGGATCGCATCGATGTCGACCGCATCGATCTGCGAGGCTTCGAGAAAGCGCTCGGCGTAGCGAAGCCAGGCCCGGCTGCGCACGAACACCTCGAAGATGTCCGGGTCGATGTGGCCGGTTGCGGCGAAACGCGCCATGATCGAGAGCGACTGCGACAGCGCCATTGGCTTCTTGTAGGGGCGGTCCTTGGCGGTGAGCGCCTCGAAGATGTCGGCGATGCCCATGACCCGGGCCTGAACGCTCATCTGCGAGCGGGTGAGCCCGCGCGGATAACCCTTGCCATCCATGCGCTCGTGGTGCCCGCCGGCGTACTCGGGGACGTTCAGCAGGTGGCGCGGCCAGGGCAGCGCTTCGAGCATGCGGATCGTCGCGACGATGTGATGATTGATGACCTCGCGCTCCGCGGTGGTCAATGTGCCGGCGCGGATCGACAGGTTCTCGATCTCGTCTTCGGTCAGGAAATCCCGCATCACACCGTCGCCGTTGTGCCACCGGTAGCGCTGCGCGATGTCTCGCACACGCTGCTGGTCCTCCGGGCGCATGGCTTCCGAACCGATGTTGGCGTGATGCAGGAACGCTTGGTCGGAGGCCATCTGTTCGAGCTGCTGTTCGAGACTGCCCTTTGCCGCGAGCGGGTCGATGCCGGCTGCGACCGCTTCCAGGCAGGCGATGCGCGCATCGCGGCGAATGACCTCGAAGCGGGTGTCGACGAGGTCGATGCGGTCATTGAGCGATTGCAGTTTGGTGGCCTTGTCGACGACGTGGACCGGGGTGGTGACCTTCCCGCAGTCGTGCAGCAACCCCGCGATCTTCAGTTCGTAGCGGTCCTTGTCGCTCATCCGGAACTCGGCGAGCGGCCCCTCACGGGCCTCGTGGATCGCCTCGGCGATCAGCATCGTCAGTTCCGGCACGCGCTGGCAGTGGCCGCCGGTATGCGGCGATTTCTCGTCGATCGCGAGGTTGATGAGGTTGATGAAGGACTCGAAGAGCTCGGCCAGTTGCTGGATGAGCTGCCGGTTGCACAGGGCTACGGCCGCCTGCGAGGCGAGCGAGTTCGCGAGTTGCTGCGAGGCCGACGAGAAGGTGCATACGGCACCCGTTGCGGGATCGAGCGCATTGAGCAGCTGAAGGACGCCGATGATCTCCTGCTCATGGTTCTTCATCGGCACCGTGAGAAACGAGCGCGAGCGGTAACCGGTGCGTTCGTCGAACTTGCGGGTGCCCGAGAAATCGTAGCCGTCTGCATCGTAGGCATCCGCAATGTTGACGCTCTCGCCGGTCAGGGCCGCATGCACGACGACCATCGAGTGGTTCGGCGTGCCGTCGGGATGGTGCAAGGGCAGCTCCGGAAACGGGATCGGCTGGCCGCTCGTGCCGCCGTAGGCAAGGCCGATCGAATCGGTGCGCACGATCGCAAAGCGCAGGGCGGTGCGCTCCGAATTCATCAGGTAGAGGCTGCCCCCGTCGGCCCCGGTGATCGTCTTGGCGGCAACCAGAATCTGTTCGAGCAGGCTGTCGATGTTCGGCTCAGCCGAGAGTGCCACGCCGATCTCGTTCAGGTATTCCAGTTGCTGGTCGAGGTGCTGGGGAATCTGCATGGCGCTTCCTCCTGTGAGCGGCTTCCGCTCTTACTTGATGCACACCTGCCGGATCTGCTTCATGTCGGTCAGGCCCTGCAGGACTTTCTCGATGCCATCCATCTTCAGGGTCCGCATGCCTTCTTCGAGTGCGGTCGCGAGCATTGCCGACACCGCTGCCCGCGTCTGGACCAGGTGCTTGATGGCATCGGTGCCGGTCATCAGTTCGTGCAGGCCGAGGCGCCCGGAATAGCCGGTCTGGTCACAGGCATCGCATCCCTTGGCGCGGAAGAGCCGGAACTGGCGCTTCTCTCCGAAACGTTCGAGCAACATCGCTCGCAACTCGCGCATTGCGTACTGGGGATCGTCCTTCCACTCACGGGTTGCAAGAAGCTCGGTGGAATACTCCTGCAGCAGGGCGTCGACCTCGGCATCGTCGGGGGTGTAGGCTTCCTTGCACTTGGAACACAGCCGGCGAGCGAGCCGCTGCGCGAGCACACCGAGCAGGGCATCTGAGAAGTTGAACGGATCCATGCCCATATCCAGCAGGCGGATCACCGACTCCGGTGCACTGTTGGTGTGCAGCGTCGACAGCACGAGATGCCCCGTGAGCGACGCTTCGATGCCGGTGGCAACCGTTTCGTGGTCGCGCATCTCACCCACCATGATGACGTCCGGGTCGGCGCGCAGGAAGGCTCGCATCACGGTCGCGAAGTCGAGCCCGGCCTTGCGGTTGATCTGTACCTGGCGCAGGCCGCGCTGGGTGATCTCAACCGGATCCTCGGCGGTCCAGATCTTGCGCTGGGGGGTGTTGATGTGGCTCAGGATCGAGTGCAAGGTGGTGGTCTTGCCCGAACCGGTCGGCCCGCAGACGAAGAAGATGCCGTAGGGCTTGCCGACGATGTCGATCAGCCGCTCGCGGTTCCACTCCGACAGCCCCAGCTTCTCGAGCGGCAGGGGTTCGCCGGAAGCGAGGATGCGCATCACGACGTCTTCCATGCCGTTCGCGCTGGGCAGGGTCGCCACGCGCAGTTCGATGTCGACCGGACCGTACTTGCGGAACAGGATCTTTCCATCCTGAGGCTTGCGCCGCTCCGAGATGTCCAGATCGCACATGATCTTGATGCGGGCGACGATCGCACTGCGGTAGGTCGCTGGAATCTCGGTGTACTTCACGAGTTC
>JAHDYG010000017.1 GCA_023383815.1 Rhodocyclaceae bacterium | reverse complement strand
CCGTGTCCGTGTCCGTGTCCGTGTCCGTGTCCGTGTCCGTGTCCGTGTCCGTGTCCGTGTCGGTGTCGGTGTCGGTGTCGGTGTCGGTGTCGGTGTCGGTATCGGTATCGGTATCAGTGGGCTCGATCTCTTCCTCTTCCTCGACCGGAATGTCGCCGCCGATATCGCCACCGCCTTGCTGTTCGTTCATCCCGAACTCGAAGCCGAGCGGGTCGACGCCCTCGGAAATGCGAAGCAGGCGGACGAAGCCGCCGCCTTCACCCTGGCCACCGCCTCCGAGGCCAGCCGCAGGAGCTTCGAGCTCGTCCAGATCACCGCCTTCTTCGAGCGCCTGAATGACGCTTTCAATGCTGCCGGCCGCAACCGAGCTGTCCTCCCCGGTGGGTGGGCTGGTCTGCGTAAGGTTGTCGTCGAGCTTGACGGATTCTTCGGCGCCGAGCGCCAGAACCTGCCCGTCTTCCATCAGGAGCTCAACACGACCTCCAGCGCTGGTGACTACGGTTTCGCCTCGTTGCAGGACATCTCCTGCGTTGATCGGGCGACTGCTGCCGTCCGGGCCAACCGCGAATGCGTGACCAGTGACGGTAAGGACGGTTGCGATCTGGGCCATGATGCATACCCCTGTCTGTGGGAAGGTGTTGAAAGCCTAGACCTGACGCAAGGGGCCGTCCATTGAACCTTCGTCACAACCGTGGTGAACGTGGTGCAACGGCCTCAGCAGGCCGTCAGCCGGCTACTTGCCGCGCGTGACGCGCAGGACTAGCTGGAGCCGGTCGCGAACGCCGAGCTTCTCGAAGGCTGCTCCAAGATGCGCCTTGACCGTGCGCTCGGATATCCCCAGCTGTTCGGCGACTTCCTTGTTCGAACATCCGGCCGCAACGGCACGCGCCACCTCTGCTTCGCGCGCCGAGAGCACCGCCAGGGGGTCGGGACCGGCCGGCGCTCCCGACTGGACGGACGGATCGAGCAACTTGCGGGTCGCCGCCACGACACGGTCGACGAGCTCAGGGCCAACCCAGAGTCCACCGCGGACGACCACCCGCCCGACTTCCTGCAGGACCGACGGCACGGCATGAAGATGCGTGTACCCGCGCGCGCCCCGGCTGATCGCGCTCAGACCCTCGGTCGGATCGGGCGACGGACTGAGGACCACGACGGGCCGCCCGGGCTGGTTCGACACGAGTGTCGAGAGTGCCTCTTTCCAGTCTGGCGCCGTGCTGGAGAGCCAGACCACTTCATTGGAAGCAGATCGCGCCAGAAGTGCGTTCAGATTCTGGCTGCGGCCTGCCGGAAACGCGGCCGACCAGCGTCTGCTGGGCTGGCGGGAAGCTTGTGCCGGCGTATCGGAAACAAAGAGATGTAGCGGTTCCATGATCGTTTGCTCACAGGCTGGAGATGGACAATCGGTCGCGCGCTCGAGTCCTCCACACGCAGCACACCCGCACTCAGCGCTCGGTGAGCGCGTTGGCCTTGGCTCGGAGAATGGGCTTAAGCAGATACGCCAGTATGGTCTTTTTCCCGGTGAGGATGTCAACCTGCGCCGTCATCCCCGGAATGATCGGAAGCCCCTCTCCGAGGCTCGGCTCGTGCGTGCGCACGCGCACCAGGTAGAAGGCCGCCCCCTTCTCGTCCACGACCGAATCCGCACTGATGCTTTCGACCACGGCATCGAGCCCGCCATAGATCGAGAAGTCATAGGCCGAAAACTTGACCACTGCATCCTGCCCAGGCCTCAGGAACGCAATATCGCGTGGACTGACCTGCGCTTCGAGAATGAGCGCGTCATCGAGCGGAACGATCTCCACGACCTCCCGGCCCGGCATCACGACCCCGCCCACGGTGTTCACCAGCAGGCGATTCACGGTTCCCCGAACCGGGGAACGAATCTCGGCGTGCTTGACCTTGTCTTCGAACACACGACCACCTTCGGCCAGCGCCGAGAGCTTGCTGAGGGTGTCGGAAAGCTCGGCACTCATCTGGTTGCGGGTCGTGAGCTGAACTTCCTCGACGCGGCGCATAGCCTCCTGGATCGCGGACTGGACCCGGGCCACCTGCGCGCCGGCCTGTGCGCGTTCGCCGCGCAGTCGCGACGCATCGCGGTCCAGGCGCAGAACCTCCACCTCGGACACTGCACCGCTTCGCACGAGCGGGCGGGTCGCGTTCAGCTCCTGCTCGACCAGACGCAGGCCGCGGTCAGCCTGGTCGAAGCGCGCCCGCGCCTCGTTGAGTTCCTGCTGGCGCTGTCGCAACTGGTCCTCGGCAATCGCCAGTTGCGCGACCAGTTCGGAACGGCTCGATTCGTAGAGGAGGCGCTCCTGGGCGACGATCTCGGGCACTTCACGCAGCAGTTCTTCCGTCGGCACGAAAGGCTCATTGCGGGTGAGTGCCTGCAAACGCAACGCCTTGGCCTGCAGCGCAAGCTGGTTGGCCCGGCTCTCGCGCATCGACGAGACGAAGCGTGTCGGATCGACTCGCAGCAGCAGATCTCCAGCCTCGACGTTCTGCCCTTCGCGCACCAGGATCGATTCGACCACCCCGCCATCGAAGCTCTGAACGATCTGAACCTGGCTGGAAGGAACTACCTTCGCATCGCCGCGCGTGACTTCGTCGATCTCGGCGTATCCGGCCCACACGATCAACAGCAGTACTGCCAGCGCAGCGATCCTGAGCATCGCACGGGCGCGGACCGGTTCCTGCTGGAGCACTGCCCAGTCGGCGTCCCCCGCCCAGTCGAGGGTGTCGCCCCCCGTTTCGGTTCGCGTCATCCGGCGCAATGCGCCTCCAAAGAGCGGATTACCGGCCCGTGCAACCACCCCGCTGATGTCACCGATCCGCTCGAAGGTTTTCTGATCGACCTGTGGCATGCCTCAAGCCCTTCCGATGCGGCCCTGGCGCAAGGCGGTAACGACCTGTTCGGTAGGCCCGTCCGCCACCACGCACCCGTTGTCCATCACGACGATGCGATCGACCAGGTCCAGAAGCGAGGTCCGGTGGCTCACCAGGACCATCGTCCGCCCCTGGGCGAAGCGCTTCAACGACCGCTTGATGGTCTCCTCGCTGGAATGATCCATCGATGCGGTCGGCTCATCGAGCAGCAGGATCGGGGGCTCGTTCACCACGGCGCGCGCAATCGCGATGCTCTGACGCTGCCCGCCCGAGAGCGATTCGCCCCGCTCGCCCACGAGCATGTCGAAGCCTTTCGGATGCCGGTTCACGAAGCCATGCAGCCCGGCGATCTCGGTCGCGCGGACGATCGCCGAATCGTCCGCGAACGGCGCGCCCATCGCGATGTTCTCCCGCAGCGTGCCGTAGAAGAGCGTCACGTCCTGCGGCACGTATCCGACCTGGCGGCGAAGCTCGGCCGGATCGAGCTGGCGCAGGTCGATGCCGTCGATCAGCACGGCCCCCTCGCTGGGCCGGTAGAGCCCAAGGATCAGCTTCTGCAGCGTCGACTTGCCCGAACCGATCCGCCCCAGGATCGCGACATGCTCCCCCGGCCGGATCGTCAGCGACACGTTGCGAAGCGAGGGCACCTGCTGGTTGGGGTAGGTGAACGAGACCTCGCGGAACTCGATCGCCCCCTGGAGGTTGCCGCGGCTGATGAAGGCCGCGTCATCCGGCCGTTCCACCTCGCGCTTCATCGTCTCGTTCAGGCCGGCCAGCGCGGTGGCCGCCGTCTGGTACTGCACGAGCAGGCTCGCGACGTGCGAGATCGGCGCCATTGCCCGCGTCGCAAGCATCATGCAGGCGATCAATCCACCGGTCGTGAGCTGGTTCAGGCTCAGCAGATAGACCCCGACCACGACGATGAACATCGTCGCTGCCTGCTGGATGAAGTTCGAACCATTGTTGGCGGACGTCGACAGAAAACGCAGCTTCGCTCCGATGCGCGACAGGAAGGCGGCGCTCTGTTCCCACTTTCTCTGAACGAGCGACTCGGCACCGATCGCCTTGATCGTTTCGAACCCGACCAGGCTCTCGACCAGCGTCGCATTGCGCTGCCCCCCAGCCCGATACGCAAGCTGCGCCAGCTCGTGCATGCGCCCCTGCACTGCGAGCGCGTACAGCAGGATGATGATTCCTCCGACCGCGGGCGGCACCGCCATCTCCCAGGCGATCCAGGCGATGACCCCATAGAAGAGCAGGGCGAAGGGCAGATCGACGAACGCGACGACCGTTGCCGATCCGATGAAATCGCGCACCGACTCGAAGCCACGCAGGTTCGCCGCCAGGGAACCGGCCGAGGAGGAGCGCTGCTCCATGCGCGTACCGAGCACGCGCTCCATGATGTGCGCCGAGAGCCTGACGTCCGCCCGGCTGCTCGCGAGATCGATGAAATACCCCCGCATCGTCCGCAGCACCATGTCTCCGATCAGCATCAGCGACACACCGATGGTGAGCACCCACAGCGTATCGATGGCATTGTTCGGAATCACGCGGTCATAGACGATGCGCACGAAGAGCGGCAATCCGAGCGCGAAGAGGTTGGCCAGAAACGCCGCCAGCATGACGTCACGGTACAACGCGCGATTCTCTGCAATGACGCTCCAGAACCAGTGGCCGCTGCGATCCTGCTGCACCTCGGGTGCGCGCGCATCGAAATGCAGCTTGGGCCGGACGTAGATCGCGTGCCCGGAGTACATTGCGCGAGCTTCGGCCACCGGCAGATCGACCGGTGACTCCCCGAGTTCGGGAAACACCACCCGCAGCGTCTTGCGGTCCTTTCCCCACCCCAGCACGACACAGGCACGAGCGTCGTCGAGCAGCAGGATCGCCGGAAACAGCGTGGCGTTGAGCTGATCCAGCGGCAGATTGACCAGCCGGCAGCCAAGGCCGGCGCGCTTTGCGGCGCGTGCAAACAACGAGGGTGTCAGGCGCCCATCCACGAGCGGCAACCCTGCGACCGCACCCTCCGGGGTCAAGGCCCTGCCGTGGGCGCGCGCAATCAGCAGCAGGCAGGCGACGAGCGGATCGTAGTCGGCCGCCGCCGACACCCCGTCGTCCGCCCCGGCCTCCATCCGCAAATCGTCTTCCCCCCCATTGCGTCCGCCGCCCCCCGACCTCGTCGCGGAAGCCTCCCGGAACTGCACTGCGGCATTCCCTGAGTCAGACACCGAACTGCCCATCCCTCACGCTCTCCAGTTTCGATTCGATGGGCCTTCCTGCCTGACACAGGCAGCGGCGGGCCAACTCCCGCCGCGCCACCGACCACGTTCACGTACGGTCAGCGCCCCCGTCCGGTGCGCATTGCGTCCGCAACCAGGGCATTCTTGTCCACCTGGAGCATTCCGGGCGTTTGCGGCGGGCACATCTGTTCCGGATCGACCTGGTAGTCCTCTTCTTCCTGGCCGATGTCGTCGAGGGTCGGCAGCCCTTCGCGCACGACGCCCATCGCCGGCAGCAGCTTGCCCGTCGTCGCCAGGCTGCGAGCCTGCGCGATCACCTGGTCATAGACGGCATTCACATAGGCGCGGCGCGCCTCGAAATACTCGTTCTCGGTATCGAGCAGGTCGAGCAGGGTGCGCTGGCCGATGTCGAACTGCTGACGATACGCTTCTCGCGACTTCTCGCTCGACAACTGGTGCTGATCGAGGTAGCCGAGCTGCTCCTGCAGCCTTTGCACGTCATTCCAGGCAATCGCAGCCGTCTGGCGCGCATCGCGGCAGGCGCGTTCGCGCAGATCCTTCGACTGGTTCAGCTCCTCGGCGGCCCGCTGCAGGCGCGCATCGTCCGAACCGCCACGATACAGGTTGTACGACATCACCAGTTCGACGACGCCTTCCCGCGTACGGCCACTGACGCCGTCCAGATTGCGGTACACGCCATGGCTCGCCCTCAGGTCGAAACGCGGGCGATAGGCTGCACGGCGCATGTCGACCTGCGATTCGCGCGAACGGATGTTCGCCATGGTCGCCTTGATCTGGTAGTTGTTGGCGATCGCATCCTTGAGCACGGCATCGATCTCGGGCGGCACCTGGGCACCCAGCACCTGCGCTGACAGGTCGGGCAGATTCTCGGCCGGTGGCTCACCGACGACACGCAGGAACCGCGCACTGACGTCATGCAGGTTCGCCGCTTCGGTCAGCAGGTTCGACTCGGCCAGCGCCAGGCGGCCCGTCGCCTGCTCGGCGTCGACCCCGCGGCTGATTCCGGCCCGCACGCGCTCGTTGATCTGATCATGCGTCAGCTTGTGTTCGACGTAGTTGTCCTTTGCCAGTTCGACCAGCTTGCGATAGCGCAGCACGTCGGCGTAGGCGCGCACGACCTCCAGCGTCGACTCCTCGATGCCTTCGAGCAGTTCGAAATAGCGCGTGACCTTCGCGTGGCCGAGCCGTGCCACCTCGTTCGGCGTGAACATGCCGTCGTACAGCATCTGGTTGAGCGACAGCTGAGCCCCCGACCGGGTATAGCGGTTCGTCGAGGTGCCGGGCGTCTTGACGCTTTCGCGGCCGACCCCCGCATTGAGGTCGACACTCGGCCAGTACCCCCCACGCATCTGCTCCTCGTCGGCTTCCGCAGCGGAGAACTGGTGCCAGCGCGACTGGACGTCCGGATTCGCCGTGACGGCCTTCTGGGCTGCCTGGATGAGCGCTTCCGGCACGGCCTGGGCCCCTGCAGGAACCGAGAGTGTTGCAAGAACGGCCGCCGTGATGGCGCTTGTCACTATTCTTTTCATGTTCCCTCCGTGCGAGTCTAAACTGTATGGAACCGATCAATTGAGGGTGGAAGTACCGTCCACCGGTCGGAAACGCCCACACCGCGCGTGTTCAGAGTATAGGCAAGCTTGTTGCGAGATGTAAGACGGGTTTGACAATAATTCTCTCGTTTAGACGGGTTCTCCTTGCGAATCCCGGCTGACCGAGCCCCGCAAAGGAGAGCGATGCGTACCGGTCCGTGCCGAGCCCCTGTCCCGCCGGCACCACAGAACGCGAAGCAGACGCCGGTGAGACGCCGGGCGTGCGGGCTGCTCGCGCTGCTGGCCGCGTGGCTCATCGGCTTGGTCATTGCGGCTCCCGACCTGGACCGGATGCAGCGTCTGGCGGGCGAGCGCTACGGATCGAGAGCCTCGGAGACCGTCGGCGCATGGCGCCAGCTGCTTGCGGATTCAGAGAGTCTCGACACCGAATCGAAGCTTGCGCGCATCAACACCTTCTTCAATCGCCGCCTGCGCTTCGTAGACGACCAGATCACCTGGGGGACCGGCGACTACTGGGCCACACCGCTCGAGTCGATGGGCAAGGGTGCGGCCGACTGCGAGGACTATTCGATCGCGAAGTACGTCAGCCTGCTGCTGCTCGGTGTTCCGCCCGAACAGTTGCGGCTGATCTACGTGCGGGCGCAGATCGGCGGCGCGAGCAGCAGCGTGACCCAGGCGCACATGGTGCTCGGATACTTTCCGACTCCCGATGCGGAACCGCTGATCCTCGACAACCTGATCAGCGACATCCGCCCGGCCGCGCGGCGTGCGGACCTGTTCCCGGTGTTCAGCTTCAACAGCGCCGGGCTCTGGGTCGCTGGCTCTGCCGCCTCTTCCGGCGACCCGACCGCCCGGCTGTCACGCTGGCGCGCCGCGCTCGAACGCATGCGAGCCGACGGAATCGAACTCGCGCGATGAAACCCGAATGATCCAGACGATCCAGATGACCCTGAAAGAATCCAAAACGCCGGAGGCCACACGCTCATGTCCCTGATCAAGCAACTCTGGATTGCGATCGCAATCGTGATGTCGCTGGCCTTCGGAGGCAGTCTGGTGGTCAGCACGCTGTCGGCACGTCATTACCTCGAACAGCAGCTCTACATCAAGAATCTCGACAACGCGACCTCGCTCGCACTGTCGCTGTCGCAGATGCCCAAGGATCCGGTCACCGTCGAGCTGCAGATCTCCGCACAGTTCGACGCCGGCCACTACCGGATGATCCGGCTGACCAGCCCGGGTGGAGAGGTGCTGGTCGAGCGCATCTACACCGACGCGGAGCTGGGTGCCCCGCAGTGGTTTGCGGCGATGTTCCCGATCGAAGTCCGGGCCGGCCTTGCCCAGGTCCAGGACGGCTGGCGCCAGTTCGGCACACTGACGCTCGAAAGCCACTCGCGCTACGCCTACGACGCGCTGTGGAACGCAACCTTGCAGCTGCTCGCGTGGTTCCTGATCGGCGGCGCGCTCACCGGTCTGATCGGGACCCTGATCCTGAAGTTCATCACCCGGCCGCTCGACCGCGTCGTCGAACAGGCCGAGGCCATCGGCGGACGGCGTTTCATCATGACCCCGGAGCCGAGCACCCGCGAGTTCCGCAGCGTGGTGCGCGCGATGAATGCCCTGTCGGAGCGGGTGCGGGCGATGCTCACCGAGGAGTCGGCCCGCCTCGAAGCACTGCGCTACAAGTCCCAGCACGATGAACTCACCGGCCTGGTCAACCGCAACCAGTTCCTCAACCTGCTCGATACCGCAGTGACGCGCGACGACACCCGTGCGGGCGGCGCACTGGCCATCGCGCGCCTGCTCGATCTGGCCGAACTGAACCGTGAGCTGGGACACGCCGCGGTCGACGGCCTGATCGGGCAGATCGGAGAACGTTTGCGCGCGCTCTCGGACACCGGCGCAGGAATCGAGACCGGACGCCTCAACAACACCGATTTCGCACTGCTGGCCCAGGGCGAACCGGAGGCTGGGAAGCTGGCCGAACGGCTGGCTTCGGCGCTTCATCCCCTGCTCGATGACTGGAGTGCACGCGCAACGCTGCGCATGCCGATCGGTGCCAGCGCCTATCCGGCCGGGGAGACGCGCGGCCACCTGCTCGCGCGCGTCGACGGCGCGCTGGCCGCGGCCGAACAGGGGGGAGACCGCGCGCTGCACTGTGCGGCAATGGAAGGCGCACCGACACACGCCGACCTGGGCAGCTGGCGCGACGCCCTCGGCGCTGCCCTGGAACAGTCGGTCAGCATGAAGCTGGCGCTGTTTCCAGCCGTCTCCGCCGACGGCGAGCTACTGCACTTCGAGGCGCCGATGCGTCTCCTGCTCGATGGCGAATGGCGCGGGGCCGGCTACTTCCTGCCGTGGGCGGCCCGCCTGGGCATGATGAGCCGCCTCGATGGCGCGGTGGTCCGGCTCGCGCTCGAGCAGATCGAGCACGATGGCAGCCCGGTCGGCATCAACCTGTCCCCCGAGTCGCTGTGCGATGCAGGCTTCCGCGGCGAGCTCTTCACGCTCCTGCAGTCGAAGCCACAGACCGTCGCGAAACTGTGGATCGAACTTCCGGAGTTCGGGGTGCTGCGACACCTGGCCGAGTTCCGCGCCCTGTGCCTCGCGCTGCGCCCGCTGGGCTGCAAGCTCGGCATCGAACACGTCGGGCGCCAGTTCAGCCGCATCGGCGACCTGCACGATCTGGGCCTGGACTACCTCAAGGTCGACGCATCGATGGTGCATGGCATCGACACGGACACCGGAAATCAGTCTTTCCTGCGCGGCCTGTGCGTCGTGGCCCACGCGATCGGACTCACGGTGATCGCCGAGGGCGTTGCCAACGACCGCGAGCGTGAAGCGCTCAAGACGCTGGGCATCGACGGCATGACCGGATCGGGCATTCGCAGCCCCGACGCGTGAGCAGGATCAAACGGCGCCGGCACTCGCCTTGCGAAGCCGGCGCCCCATGGCCAGGCGCCATACGAGCGGAATCGCGAAGAGCGTCAGGAGCGCGGAGAACCCCAGCCCCCATACGATGCTCGCTGCGACTGGCCCCCACATCAGCGATTTTCCGCCGAGCCCGACCGCGAGCGACAGCAGGCCGCCGATCGTCGTCACGGTCGTGATCAGGATCGGCACGATCCGCCGCCGGGCCGCATAGACCGCGGCATGCTGCACGCTCATCCCGGCCGCCAGCCGCTCGTTGGCCGCGGCGATCAGCACGATCGCCGCGTTGACCGCGATCCCGGTCAGCGCCACGACGCCATACAGGGTATAGAGCGACAGCGGGTTGCCCGACACCAGCAGGCCAAGCACGACGCCGGTGAAGGCGAGCGGCACCGTCACCAGCACGATCAGCGGCTGGAAGTAGCTGCGAAACTGCGCCGCCAGGATCAGGTAGATGAGGCCGACACCGAAGAGGAAGAGCCGCGCCATCGAATCAAGGCTTTCCTGGATGTCGTCCAGCTCGCCGGAAAAATCCAGGGTCACGTTCGGAAAGCGCGACTGCATGCCTTCCCACGCAGCCTTGAGCAGCCGGTTTGCCTCGACCGTGTCGGTCCGCTCGCGATCCAGTTCAGCCTCGACCGTGATCGCGCGTTTCAACTGGTAGTGTCGGATGTAGCCCTTCGCCGTGCGGGTCTCGGCATCGACCAGCGTTCCGAGCTGGGTGATTTCGCCGTTCGCGAGCCGGACCGGACGTTGCAGCAGCTCGGTCACGTCCTCGAACCGCTCGGGGCGCGCCCGCACGATCACGTCGACCTTCTCGCCCCGGTCGCGCGTCGTGCCCACCGTCTCGCCCTCGCCATACAGGCGCAGCAGGCGCGTCACCTCACCCGGCGACACCCCGGCGTGCGCCAGCTTCTCGCGATCGAGCACGAGGCGCAGTTCGGAACGCCCGGCAACATCGTCATCGGAGATGTCCCGCGCACCGGGAATGCGCGCGACCTCGGCGAGCAGGGCATCGGCGGCAGCGCGCAACTCGCCGTACTCGTCGCCCTTCATCTTGACGTTGATCGGCTTCGAGGTCGGGGGCCCACCCTTCATTTCGAGAAAGCCCAGGCGCGCCGTCCCTTGCAGCGCCATCACCGGAGCACGCACCGCAGCGATGATCTCGGCCGTGTCCCGCATGCCGTTCTCGCGCGGCTGCAGCGCGACGATGACCTGCGCGTACTGCGGACCGTAGAGCGGTTCGGTGTCGGTGAACTTGACCCCCGCCACGGCAGTGGCCGAACGCAGCTCGGATGGCGGAATCTCGCGCTCGATCACCGCGGCGGCGCGCTCGGCCTCGGCCAGTGCGCGCTCGAGCGTCATGCCCGGCGGAAGATCGACGTGAATGAAGAACTGGCGCACCGAATCGAAGGCGAAGAAGTCGCGCTTGACGACCCCTTCGGTGACCAGCCCGACCGCACCGGCCATCATCAGCACGACCACGGCCAGACCGGTACGCGGCCAGCGCATCACGCCAATCAGGAGCCGCGCGTACTTCACCCGCAACGCATGCGTGATCGCCTCGCGCGCGCGCTGCACCCGCGAGGGCCGGCGTCGGTAATCGGGACGGATCGCGAGCACATGGGCAGGCAGGATCCAGAAGGCTTCGAGCAGACTGATCAGCAAGGCCATCGTGACGACGAAGGGCACGACGAACATGAACTTTCCGAGGATGCCGGGCAGCAGCATCAGGGGCAGGAATGCGGC
Organism: Rhodocyclaceae bacterium; assembly: GCA_023383815.1. Classification (GTDB taxonomy): domain Bacteria; phylum Pseudomonadota; class Gammaproteobacteria; order Burkholderiales; family Rhodocyclaceae; genus JACOUN01. The sequence goes on along the minus strand of JAHDYG010000017.1, from coordinate 77,961 downwards.
AACCGTCGTGAGGATCGCCGAAACGACCGGGGCTGCAACCTCGCGCACGCCCTCGACGACGGCCGAGAGCGGCGTCTCGCCGCGGCTGATGCGGTAGTAGATCGCCTCGACCACGACCACCGCGTCGTCGACGACCATGCCGAGCGCGATCACGATGCCGAGCAGCACCGTCAGGTTCAGCGAAGAACCGATCAGGTCGGCCGCAAGAAACGCACCGGCCAGCGAGAATGGAATACCCAGCGCCACCAGCACCGCAAGCCGCGTACCAAGGAAGAGCCAGCACATGCCCAGCACGGCGAGCAGGCCGATCAGCGCGTTCGACTCCATCACCGAAATCGCGTGGCGGGTCGCGTGCGTCTGGTCATCGACCATCACGAGCTGGACCCCCTGCCCATGCAGCAGGGGATTGCGCTCGGCCGCAAAGGCCTTGAGCCGCTCGACCAGTACGAGGGTGTTCGCATCGGGCTGCTTCGTGATCGACAGCAGCACCGCGGGTTGCCCGCCGTAGCTCACGAGCTGCGCCGTGCGCTCGTGACCACGGGCGACGTCGGCGATCTCGGCCAGCGTCACGCGCCCCTGCGGGGTGACGATGGCCGCCTGCGCGAGCACGGCAGGATCGGCCGTCTTGCCTTCGAGCCGCACCAGCCATTCGGTTTCGCGCGCCGCCACACGACCCGCGAGCACGTTGCGAAACCAAAGTGCGACCCCATCGGCGACCTGCACCGGAGACAGGCCAGCCGCTGCAAGCTGCGCCGGGTCGAAGTTCACGTGCAGTTCCGGATCGTCGAGTCCGACCGCGAGCACCTGATCCACACCCGCCAGTTGCTCGATGTCCTTCTTGAGCATTGCCGCGGCCCATCGCAGGCTCTCGCCACCGCTGCCATAGACCACCAGATGCGCGGTCGGAAAGCCGTTCGAGGTCGTGATCTCCAGCACCTGCGGATCGGTCGCATCGGCCGGCAGCTCATCCGAGGCCTTGTTCTGGATCTCGCGCCGCAGGTCGTTGATGCGCTTGTCGAAGACACGCTCGGACAGCTCCTCGAAGCGCACCAGGATCGACGAAAGGCCCTCGCGCGAGGACGAGGATACGAACTTGATGTCCTTGACCTGCGCGATTGCGTCTTCCAGCGGCGCCGTGATCTCGCGCTCGATGTCCTCGGCCGAGGCCCCCGGCAGGACGGTGACGATGCTGACCCAGTTGAAGTTGATCTCCGGGTCCTGCGCACGCGGCATCGCCAGATAGGTCAGGATGCCCCCGACCAGCACCAGCACGAAGGTGATGTTCGCGAGCGGATGATTGGTGATCAGCCGCTCGTACCAGCCACTCACCGCGCCCCCTCCGCCCCTGCTGCTGCGCCCGCTCGCGGGACCCCGAGCGCCATGCGCCCTTCATCGATCACGCGGGTGCCTGGCACCCAGTCCACCGCGACTGCGCGACCGACCGAAGCGTCGGTCAGAACGACGAACTCGGCTCGCCCCTCGCGCTCGATCCACGCGCCAAGCTGGCCGTTCTGCCGCACGAGGTACTCCGGTGGCAGGTGCGGCACCGTGCCGCGCCAGCGTACCTCTCCGGCAAGCCCTGGTGCGACGGGCTTTCCGGCCGAAAACACGGCGACCTGCGTCTGGCCGGCCGGCTCTACGAGCGGCAGCACCCGCTCGAGCTTCAGTTCGACCTCCCGTTCGCCGGCCTGCAGGGTCCAGCGCACAGCCCGCTGCAGCGACACCACCTGCGCGACCGGAACGCGGGCGTGGATCTCGGTTTCTGCGGTCGATGCGAACACCAGCAGCGGCGTCCCCGGCGAAGCCAGATCGCCGACGCTCGCGAGCCGTTCACGAACGACTCCCTCGAAGGGCGCACGGATCACGGTCCGCGAATGCTGCAGCCGGGCGGCCGTGAGGGCATGGCGCGTTGCGGCCAGCTCGCTCTCGAGCACCTCCAGTTCGGTCTTTCGGATCGAGAGTCCGACATCGCTGTAATAGCCGCGCACGGCCAGCGCGCGCGACTGTTCGAGCTGCGCGTTCGCCAGCCGCAGGCGACTCTGGACGAGATCGACCTGGGCCTGTGCGCGGTCGACCGCAATCCGGTAATCCGCCTCGTCGAGACGGACGAGATCCGCACCCGCCACCACCCGCTCGCCGACCCGCACCGGCAGCTCGACGATGCGCCCGCTGATCTCGGCCGCGAGCCTCGACTCGTTGAGCGACTCGATCCGCGCCGCAGCCCGGTATTCCGGGTACAGCGCAATCTCCGACAAGGGCCGCGTGGTCCACTCTCCCGCCAGGGAAACCAGAGGAGCGCACACGAGCAAGCCGGCAAGCAGGCGGAAGAGTGTTCGCATGGAAGAATTCTTGTTGTGGAAGATTCGGGGTCGGGGATCGGAGTGCAGCGGTGGCGCGAAAGAGGCGCGCGCAATTGTCTTCCTTCAACCGCTGGGCGTCCAGTACCGGAACCTGCCCGTCGCGTTGCCGCAGGCGGTCGGGTGTGTGATGATCGGACGCTGACATTGGGAAGGCAGGCGATGACGCGATCCGGACAGGCAAATGGTCGGGGGCGTGCCCGGTCCGGTCCGCGAGGACGGCGGGCGCAGGCCCACGCGCTGGAAGAGGTCGAGGCCTTGCTCGCCGGGCGCGAGCGCAGCCGCGAGTGGCTCATCGAACACCTGCACGCGCTGCAGGACCACCATGGACATCTGTCGCTTGCGCACCTGCGGGCGCTCGCCGCCTGGATGCGCCTGCCGATGGCCGAGGTCTACGAGACGGCGAGCTTCTACGCCCATTTCGATCTCGTGCGCGAGGACGAAACGCCTCCGCCCGCGGTCACGATCCGGGTCTGCGATGCCCTGCCCTGCCGGCTTGCGGGGGCGCAGGCGCTGCAGGAAGCCCTTGCAAGCCAGCTCGATCCGCAGCGGGTGCGCATCGTTCGGGCGCCGTGCATGGGACGCTGCGATGCGGCACCGGTCGCCGAAGTCGGCCGTCGCCACCTTGGCCCGGCCACAACTGAAGCGGTGCAGGCGACCCTCGACTGCGGCGACCTGCAGCCGGAACCGGTCGACTGGCTGCGCCTGACGGGCTACCGGGAGCAAGGTGGCCATGCGCTGCTCGACGCACTGCGGGCCGGCACGGTCACCCTCGCGAACCTGCTCGCCACACTGCAGCAGGCGGGGCTGCGTGGACTGGGGGGCGCAGGATTTCCGGCGGCCCGCAAGTGGCAGGCCGTACGCGCCGAACCGGCGCCGCGCTATGTCGTCGTCAACGCCGACGAGGGCGAACCGGGCACGTTCAAGGACCGCACGCTGCTCGAACACTCACCCCATCAGGTACTCGAAGGCGCACTCGTCGCGGCGTGCGCGGTCGAGGCAAGCGCGATCTACCTCTACCTGCGCGACGAGTATCCAGGCGCGCATGCGGTGCTGCGCGCCGCGATCGCCGAACTGGAAGCCGAAGGGGTCGTCGCACCTGGCTTCATCGTGCTGCGCCGGGGCGCCGGCGCCTACGTCTGCGGCGAGGAGTCGGCGCTGATCGAATCGCTCGAAGGCAAGCCCGGCAAGCCGCGCCACCGCCCGCCCTATGTCGCCCAGCAAGGGCTCTTTGGCCGTCCAACGCTGGTGCACAACGTCGAGACGCTGGCCTGGATCACGCCCATCCATGCGCGCGGCGCGGCCTGGTTCGCCGGCCACGGCCGGCATGGGCGCAGCGGCCTGCGCCATTTCTCGGTGTCCGGGCGGGTGCGGCGGCCAGGCGTCCATCTCGCACCGGCCGGCATCACCTGCCGTGAGCTGATCGATGAGTATTGCGGCGGAATGGCCGAAGGCCACGAACTGCTGGGCTATCTTCCGGGGGGCGCGTCGGGGGGCATCCTGCCGGCTGCGCTCGCCGACCTGCCGCTCGACTTCGATACCCTGCAGCCGCACGGGCGCTTCATCGGCTCGGCCGCGATCATCGTGCTCTCCGACCACGACGACCTGCGGGAAGTGGCCGTAAACCTCCTCGCCTTCTTCGCCGATGAATCCTGCGGCCAGTGCACGCCGTGCCGGGTCGGCACGGAGAAGATGCGCGCCCTGCTCACCCGCGACACCTGGGACGGCGATGCGCTCGAGCGGCTCGCACGGCTCATGCAGGACGCGTCGATCTGCGGTCTCGGCCAGGCGGCACCGAATCCGGTGCTCGGCCTGCTCGCGGACTTTCGCGAGGTCCTCGCCCGCCAGGGCGTCACCGTGCGCGGGGCGGACGCGTCATGAGCGCCCAGCCACGCCCTGCGGAGGATGCGCCGTTCGAGCTGACGCTCGACGGGGTGCGCGTCACGGCGCGACCGGGCGAGACGCTGTGGCAACTCGCGCGGCGAAACGGCGAGACCATTCCCCACCTGTGTTTCAAGGATGCCCCGGACTATCGCGCCGATGGCAACTGCCGCGCGTGCATGGTCGAGATCGAGGGCGAGCGCGCACTCGCCGCAAGCTGCATCCGGCGGGCCGAACCGGGGATGATCGTGCGCAGCGCAAGCTCGCCGCGTGCGCGCGCGGCGCGCGTGGGGGTGCTGGAACTCTTGCTCGCCGACCAGCCGGCGCGCGCCGACAGCCCCGACCGCTCCAGCCACCTGTGGCACACCGCAGAGGCGCTCGGCGTGGACGCCACCACCGCACGCGCATGGCTTCCGGCCCGCGAACCGGAAGTGGCCCGGTGCGATGGTTCGCACACCGCGATGCATGTCGACCTGAATGCGTGCATCACATGTGGGCTGTGCGTGCGCGCGTGCCGCGAGGTGCAGGTCAATGACGTGATCGGGCTTGCCTACCGGGGTACAGCGGCCAAGGTGGTGTTCGACTTCGACGACCCGATGGGGGCGAGCACCTGCGTGGCCTGCGGCGAGTGCGTGCAGGCCTGCCCGACCGGGGCGCTGATGCCGGCCACGCTCGTCGATGCCGACGGCCGCGGCGATTCGGCCCGCTCCGAGCGCCAGGTCGATTCCGTGTGCCCGTACTGCGGCGTCGGCTGCCAGCTCACCTACCACGTGCGCGACAACCGCATCCTGTTCGTCGAAGGCCGGGAGGGACCCGCCAACCGCAACCGGCTGTGCGTGAAGGGCCGCTTCGGCTTCGACTATCCGACCCATGCGGCGCGCCTCACCCGCCCGCTGATCCGCCGCGCGGGGGTGCCCAAGGCGTTTGATCCGGCCTTCGATCCTGCGCAGCCGCTGACGCACTTTCGCGAGGCGGGCTGGGACGAGGCGCTCGACTTCGCCGCAGCGGGCCTCAAGGCGCTGCGTGATGCGCACGGACCGGACGCGCTGGCCGGCTTCGGCAGCGCCAAGTGTTCCAACGAGGAGGCGTGGCTGTTCCAGAAACTCGTGCGCACCGGCTTCGGGTCCAATCACGTCGACCATTGCACCCGGCTGTGCCATGCAAGCTCGGTCGCGGCCCTGATGGAAGGCATCGGATCTGGTGCGGTCACGGCCTCCTTCATGCAGGTGTCCGAGGCCGACCTCGTGATCGTGACCGGCTGCAATCCGGCCGCGAACCACCCGGTCGCTGCGACCTTCTTCAAACAGGCAGCGAAGGCCGGCACCAGGCTCGTCATCCTCGATCCACGTGGCCAGGTGCTGGGGGATCATGCGTATCGCATGGTGCGCCTGTCCCCCGGCAGCGACGTCGCGCTGTTCAACGCGATGCTGCACGTCATCGTCGCCGAGGGGCTCCACGATGCGGACTACGTCGCCGCCCACACCGAAGGCTTCGAGGCGCTCGCCGCCCACGTGGCCGCCATGAGCCCGGAGGCGATGTCACCGCTGTGCGGTGTCGCGCCCGACGAGATCCGCGAGATCGCGCGGCTCTATGCGGGGGCCGAGCGCGCGATGATCTTCTGGGGCATGGGCATCTCGCAGCACACGCACGGCACCGACAATGCACGCTGCCTGATCGCGCTCGCGCTCGCCTGCGGCCACGTGGGCCGTCCCGGCACCGGGCTGCATCCACTGCGCGGCCAGAACAACGTGCAGGGGGCGTCCGACGCCGGCCTGATCCCGATGGTGCTGCCCGACTACCGCCCGGTGGGCAACGATGCCTTGCGCGCTGCGTTCGAGGCACTGTGGGGCACGACGCTCGCCGCACGCCCCGGGCTCACGGTGGTCGAGATCATCCACGCGATCGCGGCCGGGCAGATCAGGGGCATGTACATCCTGGGCGAGAACCCGGCGATGTCGGACCCGGATCTCGAACACACGCGCGCAGCGCTGGCGAAGCTCGAACACCTCGTCGTGCAGGATCTCTTCGTCACCGAGACCGCACAGATGGCCGACGTGATCCTGCCCGCCTCGGCCTGGCCGGAGAAGGACGGCACCGTCACGAACACCAACCGCCAGGTGCAGATGGGTCGCGCGGCGATCCCGCTGCCGGGCGAGGCGAAGCCCGACTGGTGGATCGTGCAGGAGATCGCCCGGCGCTTCGGGCTGGGCTGGAACTACACGCACCCACGCGACGTGTTCGCCGAGATGAAGCGCGGCATGCGCTCGCTCGACCACATCACCTGGGAACGCCTCGAACGCGAGGGGTCGGTGACCTACCCCTGCCCGGCCGACGATGCGCCCGGACACGACGTCGTGTTCGGCGAACGCTTCCCGACCGCGAGCGGGCGTGCCCGCTTCGTGCCGACCCGCCCGCTGCCCCCGGACGAACCGGTCGATGACGACTTTCCGACCGTGCTCACGACCGGGCGCCAGCTCGAGCACTGGCACACCGGAGCGATGACGCGCCGCTCCCACGTGCTCGACGCGCTCGAGCCCGATGCGGTCGCCATGCTCGCCCCCGGCGAACTGGACCGGCTTGGCCTCCTGCCCGGCGAGCCGGTCACGATCACGACCCGGCGCGGCTCGATCACGCTCGCCGCACGCGTCGATCCCCTGATGGCCGAGGGCATGGTGTTCGTACCCTTCTGCTACGCCGAGGCCGCGGCCAACCTGCTCACGAATCCGGCGCTCGATCCGTTCGGCAAGATCCCGGAGTTCAAGTACGCCGCGTGCCGGCTGGAGCGCGCGTAAGCCGCACGCAGCCCTGGTCGGGCCGGCTTTGCACTGCGGCCCCGATCGGCCCAGAATGGCGGCTTTCTCTGGCGCCTGGGTTTCATGTTGACCGGAATACTCGCCGCCCTCGGCGCGGGCATGCTGTGGGGCCTGATCTTTCTTGTGCCGCTGGTGCTCGGCGACTATCCACCGGTCGTCCTGTCGTTCGGGCGCTATGTCGCGTTCGGGCTGCTCGCCGTCGTGCTTGCCGGGTTCGACCGGCGCGCACTGGCGCGGCTGAGCCGCTCGGACTGGGTCGAGGCCGCCAAGCTGGCGCTCGTCGGCAACCTGCTCTACTACAGCACCCTCGCAGCGGCGATCCAGCTTGCCGGCGCTCCCGTTCCGGCCATGATCATCGGCACCCTCCCGGTCGTGATCGCAATCACGGCCAACCTGCTCGAATCCCGCAACGAGGGCGGCGACGCGGTGCACTGGCGCCGGCTCGCGGCACCCCTGGCGATCATCCTGACGGGCCTCGGCGTGGTGCAGTTCGGGCCGGGCGAAGCCAGCGCAGGCACCGAAGCGGATCCGTTCGACACCGCGCTTGGCCTGCTGCTGGCCTGCTGCGCGCTGGCCTGCTGGACCTGGTATCCGATCCGCAACAGCCGCTGGCTGCGCGCCCGCCCCCCGGGGATGTCGCGTGCCTGGGCCACCGCGCAGGGTCTGGCAACCCTCCCGCTGGCGCTCGTCACGGCGCTCGGATTCGCGGTCTGGGACTGGGCTTCCAGCGGTACGGGCGCAGTCTTCTCCTGGCCCCTCGGACCGCGTCCAGCGCTCTTCGTCGGTCTGATGCTGCTGACCGGGCTGGCGGCCTCGTGGCTCGGAACCTTACTGTGGAACAAGGCGAGTCACCTGCTTCCGGCCGCGCTCGCCGGCCAGCTGATCGTCTTCGAGACGCTCGCGGCGCTGCTCTATGCCTTTCTCTGGTATGGCCGCTGGCCGACGCTGCACGAGACGATCGGCATTGCGCTGCTCGTGACCGGTGTGCTCTTCGGTGTGCGCGCGTTCCGCCGACTTTCCGCCGATTGACGCGAACGGCACTTCCATGCTTTGCAATAGAATGTTACGGACTCGGGAGCGTGCCACGCCGGCCCGGCCCGACCAACTGAAGCCGGAGGATCCGCCACCATGACCAGAATCCGCCCAGCACCGTCCCGCCTGCGCAAGACATTGCGTTCTGCACTCGTCCCCTTGCTCGTCGCGCTGGCCGGCGCGCCGGCGCATGCTTCCGGCGACGCGGACGTTCCGACGATCGAGTGGTACATGATCGACCTGCCACCGATCCAGATGGCCAGCGGACCGTTGCGCGGCAAGGGGTATACCGATGTGATCCGCTGGCGGCTGATCGATGCGCTGCCCGGTTACCGGCACGTCCTGCGCATCGCCAACGTGCAGCGCATCCTCGCCGACATCAAGACCAAGCCGAACGTGTGCAACCCGGCCTTTCTCCGTACGCCCGAGCGCGAACAGTTCATGGTCTACGCCGACCCGCTGCACGCCCAGTTTCCGAACGGCGCGGTGATCCAGCGGCAGCGCCGCGAGGAGGTGCAGCGCTTCGTGACGCCGGAAGGCTCGCTCGCAGTCGACGAACTCATCGAACAGGCCCAGGGCACCGTCACGGTCCAGAGCGGTCGCTCGTACGGGGTCGTGCTCGATGGACTGATCGAGAAGGCGCGCACCCAAAACCGCGTCGTCACGCTGACCTCGAACCGGCCGATCGAATCGAAGCTCGGCATGCTGCAAAAGCGCCGCGCCGAAGTCGCACTGATGTACCCCTACGAACTTTCGTACCACCTCGCCAACACGCCCGATCACGACGCGTACGACTTCTTCCCGGTCGAAGGCAACGGCACGTACACCCTCAATCATCTGGCCTGCTCGCGCTCCCCGCTGGGTGAACGCATCATCGCGGATGCCAACCCCGTCATCGCAGCCGAACGCGACGGTCACTTCTCGGCGGCCTATCGCGCCTGGATTCCGGAATCGATCCATGGGCTGCATGCCGCGCACCATCTGCATGCGTTCGGAACGCAGGTCCAGCCACAGGATCTGGTCATCTCCGAAACGGATCAGGCGATCGCGACCTGCCTGATGGACGGCGGCACCTGGTACCGCAAGCGATGTGAAGCGGGGCTGCCGGGTCAGCCTCGACAGGAGGACTGAGACTGGTCGATCACGCGGTTGCGTCCACTGCCCTTCGCCTCGTAGAGACCGATGTCCGCGCGGTGAAAGAGATCCTCCAGACCCTTGTCGCCCTCCTGCAAGGTCGCCACACCGAGGCTCAGCGTGATCGGAACGGGCTGCCCGTCTTCGAGCACGAGCGGGTTGGACACCAGACACTCACGCAGTCGCTCGGCCACCAGGCGGGCCTCCTCCTGACGCAGATCCGGCAGCAGGACCACGAATTCGTCGCCACCGAACCGGGCGACCATGTCGACCATGCGCACGGTCTCGACCAGCCGTTCGGCCACGTGCCGGATGGCCTTGTCGCCGGTGGCATGCCCGAAGCCGTCATTGATCTGCTTGAAGAGATCGATGTCGCACACGACCAGCGACACCGGGCGGCCGCTGCGGCGCGCGCGGGCGATCTCGGTCTGCGCCAGCGCGATGAACTGGCGCCGGTTCGCAAGCCCCGTCAGCGAATCCGTATGGGCGAGCCGTTCGAGCTTCAGATTGGCCTCGCGCAGCTCCCGCGTGCGCTCGCGAACCCGCTGCTCGAGCTCCTGGTTCATCTGTTCCAGCTCGGACTGGGCGCTGCGGATCCGCTCCACCATTTCGTCATACGCACCACGCAGCAGCGCGAGCTCCGTCCCGTCGATCGCCTTTTCCGTGTCGGGCGAAAGCGTCAGCGGCTGTGCCGAACTCGATCCGGAGATCGAGCGGGTCATCTCGGTCAGCGGGCCACCGAGCACGCGCCGGCCGACGGCGAGAAAGATCCACCAGAAGGCGAGCGTCTTGAGCGTCGCGAGCACGACGATCAGCACGACCTGGCCCTGGGTGCGGTGCATGACCTGCCCGAACGAGGAATGGAACTCGGCCACGCCGACGACCTCGCGACCGAAGCCTTCGTCCTGCACGACGTCGAAGCGGTGCAGCAGCGCAGCCCGCGTGTTGTCGCCAGCCTTCGGCGGCATACCCGCCTGGATGATCAAGCGCCCGTCGACCGGGTCATAGATGCGGACCGCCTTGATGTCGGGGATCTCGATGATCCCGTTGGCGAGCGACTCGATCTTCTCGCGGTCCATCGACCACAGCGCCGATGCGAGGGCCTTCTCGAAGGTGCGCTGGTAGATCGCCAGCTCGCCCTTCAGGTTCTCGCGTGCCAGCCACAGCGTCTCGCCGACCAGGATCAGCGTCAACAGCACCGCAAACGCGATGAAGCGCGCAAAGGCCCGACGGAAGAACCGCCGCGCGACGGTCTCACCCGGCACCAGGCGGGCGGGCGCGAGATCGGATTCGGTCAAATGACTCCCCTTGAGCGCATTCCGGCGCGAATCTCCACACCGGAAATACCGATGCGGACAGCGGTACGCGACAGCGTGAGAGTATCCGCGTTCAGACTGCCTTGCGGCAAGCGATTTCCCGCTCCTTCGATACCACGAGGACCAAACCGATGCGCAAGCGCCACACCGCTTCCAATCCCCGGAGCGCGGGATCGAACATGCGAACCCTGACTGCCGTGCGTACGGCGCTGATCGGATATGGGGCGCTGGCGCTCGGGTTCATCCTCCCCGCGCACGCCAGCGAGGGCGCGCGAATGCTGGTCTGGTGGGGCATCGGGATCCAGATCGCATTGATCCTGGCCCGCCACGCACTCAGCGTGCAGGCACGAAGCTCGAACCTGGGGGAGGAGACGCGCGCGCACCTGGAATCCGTGATCGAGCTTGTCGGCGACGGTGTCACCGTGCTGCTCTTCGCGCTGGCAACGCTGGGCGGGTGGCTGCGGATGCCCGCCGGGTTGTAGGCTACAGCGCAGCCTCGCTCATTGCTGGCCTGAGCTGCCGGATACGACCATAATGCAAAAGGGGTTACAAACGCGCATCGCGAATCGGCAAACTGTCTGTCGAAAACAGCGCGCTGCAGGGTTCATCAAGGGGGAACCAATCATGACCACTCACGGCGCATGTTCCGTGCACGCCCTGTGCAGCTGTCTCACGCTTTTTGGATTGATCGCCACTCCCGTCCTCGCCCAGACCAGTGACGAGGAGGACCTGGCACTCGCCTACGGCGACAAGTCCTTCGTGATGATCGCGACCGGTTCGAAGGTCCCGGTCCAGCGCGCCCCGGCGGTGACTACGGTAATCACGGCCGAAGACATCGCGGCAACCGGTGCGACCGATCTCGATGAGGTGCTCGCAACCGTTCCCGGATTCCATGTCTCGCGAACACCGGGGGTCTTCGCTCCGCACTACACCGTGCGCGGCATCACCGGCAGTTACAACCCGCACTTGCTGATGCTCGTCAATGGCATCCCGATGACGACCGTCTTCAGCGGCGATCGCGGCAACGTGTGGGGTGGCCTGCCGCTCGAGAACGTGGCGCGCATCGAGGTGATCCGGGGGCCGGGGTCGGCGGTGTACGGCGCCGACGCGTTCGCCGGCGTGGTCAACATCATCACGAAGACCGCCTCGGACATCGACGGGACCGAGTTCGGGCTCCGGGCCGGCAGCTTCGATACGCAGGATGCCTGGGTGCTCCATGGTGGCCAGGTCGGGGCGTTCGAGCTCAATGCCTACCTGCGGGCCGGCACCACCGACGGCCACCGCGAGACGGTGCGCGCCGACGGCCAGAGCGGCTGGGACGCGTTGTTCGGGACGAACGCCTCGCATGCGCCCGGCCCGATCGATGCACGGCGCAAGGCGCTCGATGGAGAATTCGGGCTCGCGTTCGAGCACTGGCGCCTGCGGCTCGGACTCAAGAAGCGCCACGACGTCGGGTCCGGCCTCGGGGTCGCCTCGGCCCTCGACCCGACCGGCAAGAACGCGAGCGAGCGGATCACGGCCGATCTGACCTATGACAACCCGGACTTCGCACGCGACTGGGCTCTGACCGCTCAGGCGAGCCTGTTGCACTATGTCGAGCAGTCCGATCTGGTGCTGTACCCGGCCGGAGCCTTCGGTGGCGCCTTCAGCGACGGCATGATCGGCAACCCCGACAAGTGGGAAAGGCATGTACGCGCCGGGGCCTCCGCGATCTATTCGGGTTTCGCTGACCACCGGATACGCTTGGGCGCGGGCGTCGAGCGCAAGGAGATCTACAAGATCCGGGAATCGAAGAACTTCAATCCGGATTTCAGCCCGATCGGCACCGGTTCACGCGCCGACGTGATCGACGTCTCGCACACCGCGCCCTTCCTGCGCCCGCACAGCCGTCGCCTGCACTACGCCTACGTGCAGGACGAATGGGCCTTCGCCCGCGACTGGACGCTGACCGCAGGGGTGCGCCACGACCGGTACTCCGACTTCGGCGCAACCACGAACCCGCGCGTTGCTCTCGCCTGGGAAGCCGCCTACAACATGACGGCCCGGCTGATGGCCGGCACGGCCTTCCGCGCGCCCTCCTTCACCGAGCTCTACAACCTCAACAACCCGGTCGTGATCGGAAACCCTGACCTGGACCCCGAGCGCATCCGCACGCTGGAACTCGCACTGTCGTGGCAGCCGACGAGCCGGCTGCAGCTCGGCGCCAACGCCTTCCGCTACCGGATGCGGGACATCATTCAGCTCGTCAATACGGTCTACGCCAACGCCGGAAGCCAGACCGGCAGCGGACTGGAACTCGAAGCACAGTGGGACGCCACCCCGACGGTCCGGCTGGCCGCACACTACGCCTGGCAGCGCTCGATCGACGACGAGACCGACCGGGACGCGGGCCTGTCGCCACGCCATCAGCTCTATCTGCGCGGGGACTGGCGCTTCACGCCGGGCTGGCTCGCGAGCGCGCAGGTCAAGCGTGTGGCGGACCGGCGCCGGCAGGCGGGCGACGCCCGCTCGAAGATCGGCGACTACCACACCGCCGACCTGAGCATCCGCACGGAGCGCAGCACAGCGCGGCGCTGGGACCTCGCGCTCTCGGTGCGCAACCTCTTCGATGCCAGGGCCTACGAGCCGAGCACCTTCTCGACGCCGTTCGTCGCAATTCCGCACGACATTCCAATGCCGGGGCGTACCATCTACCTGCAGGCGAGTATCCGCCTGTAGTCCGCCATCCGGGGACCCGGGGTGGGAGGTTCACCATGCGCTCGTTTCGCTTCCTGCTGGCACTTCTGCTGGGGTTTGCCAGCGTCGCCCACGGCTTCGCAGGCGCGACCGCGACCACAACCCGGGTCGCGGTGCTCTACTCCGACGCGGACGGCCCCGCCGAAAGCAATTTCGCCGCGATGATCGAGGGCATGGCGAGGACCCCCGGCATCGAAGTGATCCGCATGGAACTGGCCGTCCGCTTCGATGCCGACCAGCCGATGCTGGTTCTCGCGGAGCGCCAGAGCGGCTCCGCGCCGCTGATGCTCGCCGCTGCCGACGGACCGATCGCAGTGCTCTATCCGGACATCGGTGAGCCGTACCGCAGCGTCTTCACCACCATCATCGAAGGGATCGAGAACGAGGCCAGGAGCAAGGTTGTTCGCTTCGCGATCGGCACCAGCTTCGATCCTCAGCAGCTCTCGGACGAGCTCAAGCGCCAGGACGTGCGTGTGGTCATCGCGCTGGGACGCAACGGGCTGCGGGCCGCCAATGCGCTCGACCGCGGAATCGGGGTCGTCGCGGGAGGAATCGTGTCGGCGCCCGAGGATGAAGTCTCGCGCGCAACGGTGCTCAGCCTCGCACCCGACCCGGCGCTGCTGTTTGCCCGCCTGAAGGAGGTCTCACCGCAGAGCCGGCGCGTCTTCGTCGTCTACGAGCCGGATCAGAACGAATGGCTGATCCGGCTCGCGCGCACCGCCGCGCAGGCGCTCGGCATCGAACTGGTGACCCGCGAGGCGCGCGACATCAAGGCCGCCGCCGAGCATTACCGCAGGTTCTTCGCCGAGGCCGACCCCCGGCACGATGCGCTGTGGCTGCCGCAGGACAGCATCACCGCGAACGAATCGACGATCCTGCCACTCGTGCTGCAGGAGTCCTGGACGAAGGGGGTCGCCGTGTTCTCAAGCAGCGCGCCGCACGTGCAGCGTGGCGTGCTGTTCGCGCTCTACCCGAACAACACCGAACTGGGGCGCAAGCTGGCTGCATCGGCACTCAAGACCGCCGCCGGTGCCCGGGCTCCCGAGACGGTGCTGCCGCTGCGCGATGTGCTGGCCGCCTTCAATACCCGCACCGCACGCCGGCTCGGCCTCGATGCGGCCGAGCGCGGATTCGACCTGATCTTTCCGCAGTAGTCCGCCAGGGGATCCGAGCACCGATGCATCTTCCAGCACAGTGGGCGCGCAGCTTCCGCAATGCCTCCTTCCGCCGCCAGCTCGCGATCGTATCGGCTGTCGGCGTCTTCTGCGTCTCGGTGCTGTCGGCGCTCGCGACGTCCTGGCAGGGCAGCCGCCAGCTGCACGAAGGCAAGGTTCAGGAAGGCGCGAGCATCGCACGCAATCTCGCGATCCAGAGCCGTCTGGCCCTGCTGTCCGGCGCCGCTGAAAACGTCGCCGAGGCGGTCTCCGCGGCATCCGCGTTTCCCGACGTGCTGCGCGTCGAGATCCGCCAGGCGGATCATCGCCTGCTCCTCGAGCAGGGTCCCGACCGGATCGGTAACGGTGCCCCCGCCCTGCCGACGCACGTTCCTCAGGAAGCCTGGCTCGAAACCGAGACTTCCGGCGCCTGGCGCTTCGTCTCCCCGGTCTGGGCGCTGGCCGATCCGCAATCTCCCTTCGAGATGCATGCCGAGCGCGACGAGCTGCTCGGCTACGTGCGCATCGACTACAGCAAGGCGACACTCGACCGGCTCGTATCCGAGGTCTTCGCCACCAACTTCGCGGCCGGCCTGCTGTTTGCGTCGCTTTTCGTGCTCGTGCTGCGCCTGCTCGCCCACCGGCTGACCCGCCCGCTGTCGCAACTGTCCGAGACGATGGCCCGAGCCGAGAACGGTGAGACGGGACTGCGCGCCGACCTGTCGGGCCCACGCGATCTGGCCGAGATGGCACACGCGTTCAACAGCATGATGGAAGCGCTCGAACAACGGGAGCGGGAGCTGCGCGAGGCCCGTGACAGTGCGCTGCGCTTTGCACGGCTGAAGGCGGACTTTGCCGCGACGGTGAGCCATGAAGTCCGCACCCCGCTCAATGGCGTGATCGGCACGCTCGACATGCTCAAGGCCGGCCGCCTTGGCGCCGAACAGCGGGAACTGCTGGATCTGGCCTGGGACTCCTCGCAGTATCTGCTCGATCTCATCAACAACATTCTCGATTTCTCGCGTCTGGAGGCAGGGCGGCTCGAAATCGAGCGCAGGGACTTCGAGTTGCGTCCGCTGCTCGATGGCGTGCTGTCGATCTTCCGGCCGCAGGCCGCCAGCAAGCGCCTGGAGCTGAGCCTGACGATTGCCCCCGAGGTTCCGGCGATCCTCCGCGGAGATGCCGCACGGCTGCGGCAGGTCCTGATCAACCTGCTGGGCAACGCACTGAAGTTCACCGAGCGCGGTTCGGTCTCGCTCAGCCTGGCACTCACCGAGGGCGGACAGCATCTGCTCTTCAGTGTCGAGGACAGTGGGATCGGGATCGCCCCGCCGCATCTGTCGAGCATCTTCGAATCCTTCACACAGGCCGACCCGTCGACGACGCGACGCTACGGTGGAAGCGGTCTCGGCCTGTCGATCTGCCGCCAGGTCGTGAACCTGATGGGCGGCGAGATCGGAGTCGTCAGTACGCCGGGAACGGGCAGCCGGTTCTGGTTCACGGTGCCGTGCGTGCGCGGTGCGTCCCGGAGCACTGCGCAACCGGCAACGGCGCGTCGCCGTGCAGCCGAACACCGGATCCTGATCGCCGAGGATAACCTCACCAACCAGCGGGTTGCGGCCGGCATGCTGCACCTGCTCGGGCATGAAAGCACGATCGCAGCCAACGGTGTCGAGGCGCTCCGCGCATGGCGCAGCGGTGACTGGGATCTGATCCTGATGGACTGCTCGATGCCCGAGATGGACGGCTTCGAGGCCACCGCAATGATCCGCGCACAAGAGTCGGACGACGGCGCGCATGTTCCGATCGTCGCGATGACCGCCAACACGCAGCCGGCCGACATCGAGCGCTGCCGCCTGGCGGGGATGGACGACCATCTCGCCAAGCCGCTGACGGTCGATGCACTGGCAGCCGTTCTGGAACGCTGGCTCGGGGTGCGCACCACGGCACGCGTTCCTTCTCCCGAAGAGCCGCCGAGGCGCCCGGCCCAGCCACTCGATCGGGGCACGTTCGAACGGCTGCGCGAGATCCTCGGAGCGGAGCTGGGCAGTGCGGTGCGCCCGTTTCTCGAGGACATGCCCCGCTATCTCGCCGAGCTCGACATCGCGGCCGATGCGGGCGACAGCGGGCCGCTGCGCCGGCTCGCACACGTGATCAAGGGCGCCGCGGGCAACCTCGGCGCCAGTGGCGTGGCGGCTGCCGCACGCGATCTGGAGCTTTCCGCCGAACGTGGCGCGGTCGAGGACGCCGGCGCGATGGTCGCCCGGATCCGCTCCGAGTTCGTGCGGGCCGAACCTGCCCTGCGCGCAGAACTGGACGAAGCCGAACCGGCTGCCGAACTGATGATCGACGAAGACGCACCGCTCGTGCTGGTCGTCGATGACGATCGCAGCACGCGCTCGGCACTGCGGCACGCCCTGCACCGCAGCAACTTTCGCGTCGCCGAAGCCTGCGACGGCCGGGAGGCGCTGCAATGGCTGGAGCACGGCGGCGCCGATGCGATCCTGATGGACGCCCTGATGCCGGAAATGGACGGATTCGAAGCGTGTTCGCTCATCAAGCGCCGCCCGGAATGGGAGGAGATTCCGATCCTGATGATTACGGCTCTGGAGGACCGCCATTCGATCGAACGCGCGTTCGACGCCGGCGCGAGCGACTTCATTCCGAAGCCGATCCACCTGTCCGTCGTCAAGAAGCGGGTGCGCAGGGTGATCGACGCCACGCGTGCCGAGCGCCATGTCCGCCATCTCGCCTACAGCGACACCCTGACGAACCTGCCCAACCGCTTGATGTTCGTCGACCACCTTGCCCAGGCGATCGAGCGCGCGAGCGACCGCAACCTCGAGTTCGCCGTTCTCTTCCTCGACCTGGATCGCTTCAAGTTCGTCAACGACACCCTCGGGCACGAGGCCGGAGATCGCCTGCTCGCGACCATGGCGGAACGGCTGCGCGGCTGTGTGCGTGCCGACGACTGCGTCGCGCGTCTGGGCGGCGACGAATTCACGGTGCTGCTCCAGCACCTGCCGCGCACCGCGATCGCCGCCAGCATTGCGCAGAACATCTGCCGCACGCTCTCGGCCCCGCTCGACATCGACGGCCAGGAGATCGTCGTTTCGGCGAGCATCGGGATCTCCGTGTTCCCGCACGACGGACTGGACGTGAGCACCTTGCTGCGTCACGCCGACACCGCGATGTATCGCGCCAAGCAGACGGGCAACTGCTTCTGCTACTACGAAGCGACGATGGAGTCCGAGATCTCCGACCGACTGAAGCTGGAGAACGCGCTGCGGCGCGCCCTCGAGCGCGACGAGATCACGGTCTTCTACCAGCCCGTCGTGAACGCCGCCCGAGGGAAGGTCGCCGGCGTCGAGGCGCTGATGCGCTGGATGCATCCGGAACGCGGAATCGTCCAGCCGGCCGAGTTCATCCCGGTCGCCGAGGAAACCGGACTCATCCTCGCGCTGGGTGAGCAAGTGCTGCGCAGCGCCTGCTTCCAGGCCAAGACCTGGATTGATCGCGGCCTCCCGGACTTTCACATTGCAGTCAATCTGTCGGCCAAGCAGCTGGAGCAGCCCGATCTGCCGGAGGTCGTGGCCGGAGTCCTCGACGCCAGCGGCCTGCCTGCCTCGGCCCTGATCCTGGAGGTGACCGAAAGCGTACTCATGCAGCGCGCACGCGAACCCATCGGCTCGCTGGACCGCCTGCGCCAGCTCGGCGTGAGCGTCGCGATCGACGATTTCGGGACCGGCTATTCCTCGCTCGCCTATCTCAAGCACCTTCCGGCCGATGTGCTGAAGATCGACCGTTCGTTCATTCAGGACATCACGGATGGCGCCGACGCCGAGGCGATCGTGTCGGGCATCATCGCACTCGCGCACAGCCTGCGCATGCAGGTGGTGGCCGAAGGCGTCGAGCAGGCCGCGCAGCGCGTGCTGCTCGAGCGCCTGGGCTGCGACTACCTGCAGGGCTATCTGTATTCGAAACCGATGCCGGCCGAAGTGATCGAGACCCGTCTGTTCTCGACCGGGGAATCGTGGCTGGCAGGCACCCGCAGGCGCTGAGCGCCTCTCCCTGGACCCGCGCTGGCGCAGGGCCGCCGGATCAGCCCGGTGCCGGATCCGGCTCGTCAGCCTCCTCCGCGAGCACGACGCAATTCTTGCCGCGCGCCTTCGCCTGGTAGGCACAGGCGTCGGCGCGGCGCACGAGGTCGGTGGGCTGTTCGTCGGCGCGCAACTGGGCGGCACCGATGCTGAGGGTGCGGCGGTCGAACACGCCCGGCCTTGGCTCGAACACCACCAGCGCGAAGCGGCTGCGGATGCGTTCGGCGACGATCGCCGCGCTGTCGAGGGCCGTTTCCGGCAGCAGCACGACGAATTCCTCGCCGCCGTAGCGGTAGGCGCTGTCGGTGCGCCGCAGGCAGCCGCGGATGATCTCGCCCACGCGCGTCAGCACGCGGTCGCCTTCGAGGTGGCCGTAGGTGTCGTTGTAACTCTTGAAGTTGTCGACGTCCATCACGAGCACGCACAAGGGCCGCTGGTAGCGTCGCGTGCGCTCGCACTCATCCTGCAGCTGGGCGTAGAAATGGCGGGCGTTGTAGAGCTGGGTCAGGTTGTCGGTGATCGACATCTCGCGGTAGCGCGCCTCGCTCGCCCGCAGCGCCGATTCGGTCGCCTTGATGTCGGTGATGTCCATCGCGGAACAGACGATGCCCGTCACGTGTTCGTCCTGGTCGCGCACCGCCGAGATCGACAGGTTGATCGGAATCCTCCGCCCCGAAGCATGCACGTAGGACCACTCGATGCGGCTCATCGAACCACGCCGCGCCAGCGCGATCAGCCCATCCACCCCGCTCTGACCCGACTCGCGCTCCATTGCCGCCAGCTCCTCCGGGGCATGGAACTCCAGGAGCGACCTGCGGCCGACGACCTGGGCGGCCGAGTAGCCGAGGATGTTCTCGGCCCCGCGGTTGAACAGACCCACCGTGCCGCTGCGATCGGCATAGATGATCGAGAGCTGGTCGGTCGCATCGAGCAGGCTCTTGCGAAGCGCGTTCTCGGATTGCAGCAGGGTGAGGATGCGGTCGACCTCCTGGAACTGCTGGATCACCAGTTCCTGGGCAACCTCCGACCCGCGCTGCACGTCGTGGATGTACTCGCGCAGCTCGACCGATTCGGAGCGCAAGGCCAGGAGTTCGGCACACGGCTCGGCACAGGGGTGCGTGACCGCAGTCGTCGGCGGCAGGACGTCAAAGTCCATCGGCAAGCTCCAGACAGCGCGCGGCGATCTCACGAACCTTTCCGGTCGGGGCACTCGCGGGCATTCCGACCACCCAGGCACGCGGCAAGGGCTCGCCCAGCGCACGCGCCGCTCGCAGCAGATAGGCAAGACCGCCGGAATGATCAAATCCCCGCCCGTCGCCCGGAACGCGCTCGAAGGGCGTCTCGATCACGGTAGGCATCGCCCGCTCGCCCGTCACCGGAGCACCCTCGCCAGCATCGGCCTCGACCAGGGTATCGACGAAGACCACGCACCCGACGTCATCGAGCGTGCGCAGCAGGTTCAAGCCCTGCAGCCCCCCATCGACGAGCTCGACCCCGTCGGGCAAGGCCCGCGCGCGCAGCTCGCGGTAGACCGCCGGGCCCACCCAGTCTTGCCGTGCGAGCGGATTGCCGATGCAGACGATGCGCGCGCGGGCCACGTTCATCCGCCTCCGAGACGCAACGTGCCCGAGGCGCCACTACGGGGATCGAAGGCATGCACGGTGCACACCAGACAGGGATCGAAGGAGCGGATCACATGGCCAGCCTCCACCGGATTGCCGGGGTCACGAACCGGGGTACCGATCAAGGCCGCCTCCCAGGGCCCGGGCACGCCGGCATCATCGCGCGGCGACCCGTTCCAGGCGGTCGGTGTGATGATCTGGTATCGCGCGATGCGGTTGCACTCGATCTTCGCCCAGTGTCCGAGCCCGCCGCGCGCGGCGTTGATCAGCCCGGCGCCCTCGCCATCCAGCATTCCGGACGGATGGACGATGAACGGTTCTTCGTGGTGCCGGATGAGCTCGCCGAGCCAGGCGTCGATCACCGGCAGCAGTCGCGCCGGCCGGGTCAGGCGGGCGGCTTCGCGCGCCAGGGCACTCGGTCCGCGCCGTGCGATCCAGTCCGCGAACAGCGGATCCCCCGCCACCACCGCCTCGGCAAGCGGCCCCGTCTCGGCCGGCTCTCCGGCGTAGCGTGGCGCCTTCGAATACGAGTAACGGCCGTGGTCGCCATCCGGGGCTCGCGGCCGGGTGATGCCCTCGCGCGGATGGCGCAGCCCCTCGTACCCCTCGTAGTGCGAAGCCGCGATGCTCTCTCCGATCCGCTCGCCATCGAGCGGCGCGCATTCCCCGCCACGCACCGAGCCGGCAGCGAAGACATGCGTCTCGGCGCCGCGCCGCAGGATCGACTCGCGCGGCATCTCGGCCAGCCCGAAGGACAGGAAGTGGTCGACACCGGCGCCGATCCGGTCCACCCCGGTGTCGGTTCCGAGCCGCAGCAGCCACCCCAGATCTCCGGCGCCATGCGACGGGGCCGCTTCACGCCAGGCTTCCAGCGCATCGAGCGAATCGACCGCCTCCCATTCGGCCACCGCGCACCCGAGCACCTGGCGCTCGTACCACTGGCGAAAGCGCCCGATCAAGGCACGGCAGGCCACCAGTTCGGCGATGTTGGGCATCTGCGTGACCCCGCCCGGAACCATGAACGAGGAGTGCGGCCACTGGCCCCCGAGGATCGCGATGATCTCGAGGATCTTCTTGGTCTCACGGATCGCCTCCAGCGCCGAGCCGCCTGCCAGCGGCGCAAAGCGCGCCGAGGCCTCGTCGAACCAGGGCCGTCCGGCATAGGCCGGATTAGCAAAATCGACGAGAAACATCAGGATGGCCTGCCGCACGTCGCTTTGTACATGCTCGACGAGCAATGCGATGTTGCGAAGGCGAATGGCATTGTCGGGCGGCACGATGCCGGCCACCTCATCGAGGCAGCGCGCAGCCGCGTTGAGGTGCGTGGTCGTGCAGATGCCGCAGATGCGCGGGGTGATCACCAGTGCATCGAGCGCCGCGCGCCCGGTGAGGAGGTTCTCGAAGCCGCGGTAGAGTGTGCCCGAACTCCAGGCCTCGACGATCCCGCCATCCTCGACCGCGACGCGGATCTCGAGGTCGCCCTCGACGCGGTTGAGGGGGATGTCGCAGATCACGCGGCTCACCGGCTACACCCCCGTCTTGCGCTCGATGAGCCGCAACGGCGCAGCAGCAGCAGCCATGCCCTTGTAGGCGAGGTAGTGCGCCCGGTCGACCCCGCGCGGCAGCTTCAGCGGCACCCCTTCGATGTTGCGCGTCTCGAAGAAAGGTGCGTGCTGCGGAAAGTCCGGATCGGTGCAGCCGAAGCACGGCACCCCGGCGCGCGGCTTGGACGAATGCTCGTTCCACAGGGTCTTGTTGCAGGGTCCGCCGACGAGCGGCCCATGACAGCCCATGTGGAAGAAGAGGCAGCCCTTCTCGCCGAACTCATGTTCCTCGACGCGGTACTCGTGGTACTCGTTGCGCGTGCAGCCCTGGTGCACCAGCGTACCGTACCAGTCGGCCGGCCGCTGGATCGCGTCGAGCGGAATCGGGGCATCCATCGCAACCGCGGTGAGAACGGAGCGCAGCACGGCCGGGTGCACCGGACAGCCGGCCAGATTGATCACCGGCAGGCCGGCCCCGGAGCGAAAGTCCGGTTCCAGCAGACCACCCGGCTCGCTGCCGGTGAACTGCAGTCCGCGCGCATCGATCTCCTCGCCCCGCCCGAAGCCGCCGTACGCCGCACAGGTCCCGGCTGCGATCACATACCGGGCGCGGCGTGCGAGTTCGGCGGCAATGTCCTTCTTGGGGCGGCCGCCCTTCAGGTCAAAGCCGCCGCTGCCGTTCGGCCCGAACACCAGGGCCCCCTCGACGATGAGCACGTCGAGGGCGATCGCGCCACTGCACAAGGCATCGGTCAGCGCCTGAGCACGTGCCGGTGCAAGATTGGACAGCGAAGGGTGCCACAGCAGATCGATACCAGCGGTAGCCAGCACTTCCGCGGCATCCGGATTCTCGGCCGACAGGAACGACATCGTGTCGCCCCCGCAGGCCCCGCACTGCATCCAGTAAGCGTTGATCGACATGATCCAGCCCTTGAACCCGCTGTTCGCGAATCGATGCGCGTCGACCGAACGCCGTACTGGCCCGCGCGGCCCGTCCCCTCATGCACCAAAATGGAGCCTAGCACGATCGATCGTGCGCGGCCACTGGCTTCCAGCCCATTCCGGACGGAATCAGGCCCGATCCGCTTCCGGAGCTTCGTTGGCCTGATTGCCGCGTTCGAGACGGGCGATCGCCTCCTCACCCTGTGCGGCAAGTTCCTCCATGCGATCGATCTGCGCATCGAGGCGCGGCAGCGCCTCGCGCCGGTAGCGCGCGACTTCGTCGATCGCACCGATCACGTCGGAAAAGGCCTGCTGCAACTGCTCCATGTCCAGCACCGAGGACGAGGCGCGGTTCTGGATGTCGGTCCCCTGGGTGCGCAGGGCTTTCGCGGTACCGGCGATGAGCTCGGAGGTCGTGCGGTTGATCGCCTCGACGCGATCGAGCACCAGACGCTGGTTGGCCAGCGCGAGTGCGACCGTGACCGCAACGTTGAGCGCCGACACGGTTACGTTGATCGCCCGGTCCACGCCGCGGATCAGCTCGCGGTTGTTGCGGATCACGACTTCGAGCGCAAGCACGCCCTGCTGGCTCACGGCAAGCTGCTGCTGCAGGTCGACGATGCGCTGGCGCAGCGGAAAGACCAGCTCCTCCTCGATGAAGCGGCGCTGCGGCGCGGCGTCCGCCATCTTCGCTGCGGAATCGACGAGCCGGCGGTCGATCAGACGGCCCAGATCGATCTGGCGCCGCAGCTGCGCAAGGAGCGAGCGGAACGCCTCCTGGTCGCCGGCCAGCGTCACGTTGTCCCGGCGCAGCATGTCAGCCCCGGCCTCCAGGTCGCGCAGGATCCGGTCGAGCGACTCCTGGGCCGTTTCGTACTTGTGGAAATAGCGCTGCAAGCGGTTGCCGACGCCCGGGAGAAAGGACAGCGCGCGCGCCAGCCCGCCATCGCTCAGGTCATGACGGTTCGGATCGAGATCCTGCATCTTCTCGCGCAGCCCGATCAGGGCCTGTGCGACCGGTCCGCCTTCGTCGCCCTGATGGGCAAGCTTGCGGATCGGCGTCTGCAGCATCGCGCTGCGGTGGGCAGCCAGCCGCTGCACCTCGATGCCCATGCCATCGATCGCCGCCCGCTGGTGCTCTGCCGAACCGGCTTGCTGCAATTCGAGCACGTCGCGCACGAAGGATTCGGCCATCGCCGCAAGCTCGGGGTCCTCGACCGGCTCGACCGGCGCTGGCGGCGCAAGCTCGCGCGCAATCTCCTCGACCGGCAGGGACAGGCTGAGTGGCGAGCTTGCGGTTCGCCGCTCACTTTCGTCGTTCGCGTTCTTGTTCAGGCTCATGTTCGATTTCCTCCGTTGCGTGCATATCGCCCGGCCCGTTCGGCAAAGCCTCGCAGATCCCCCAGCGCCTGTTCGGCCGTCACGCTCGCCTGCGGCCGGCCGGTCTCGATCGCGGCAAGCGCCACCGCCGTGTCGTCAAGTGCGGTCAGCGCAGCCTCGTTGCGCCCTGACAATTCGACCAGCCGCGCTTCGGTCGACGCCACGAGCTCCAGGCGGCGCTCCAGCGCCTGGCGCTCGGCCACCACCAGCCGCGGTCCGGCGCGCTCGAGACGGCGGCGCACGAACTCGGTATCGATACCGGCCACCCCCTGCGCGAGGGCGCCCATCGCCGCAAGATTGTCGAGCGTACCCCGGCAGACCTCGACGACCATCCCGCGTGCGCGCTCATGGGTCAGTTCGCGCGGATCGAAACGCCGGCTCAGGACATCGAGCACCGCGCGATAACGCGTGAACACCCGGTCGGCCTGCGTCGCCAGATCCGGCCGGCGCGCGCCGAGCAATTCGCGCTTGGCCTCGCACAGCGCGCGCACGATCTCATCGGCATCAGCCGGCGGGCAGACCGGGTCGAGCACCAGGAGACCCGCCTCCCGCTCCTCCTGCTCGAGTGCTGCGCGCCGCCGCGCCGCTCCGGCATCCCGCGCAGCCTCCCGCGCAAGCGCTGCGCTGCGGGCGCGCCAGCGCCGCCATCGGCGCTCGACGGCGAGTTCCAGCGGAATCGCCGCCAACCCCGCAAGCCAGCCACCAAGCGTTGGCGAAAAGCCCCCCCAGAGGGAGGTGATCCACGTCAGGAATACGAGAAAGGGGATTACGAACCAGTAGCGGGCAACGACTTCCAGGCGCGAGGGCGGATCGCCCGCCGCCGCCAGATCGGGCCGGAACATGCCGAGCATGAACCACGCCGGGCAGGAAACCAGCAATCCGTAGGCGAATCCCTGAAGAAATCCGAACATCGTGCCCCACCCTGACGGATCGCGCTCCGCAAGGATGCGCATCCGGAATGTCGATCAACCGACCGCCATCATGCCGACAGCGGACGCGCTTCACAACGGCCGCTTACGCTCCACGGCATGACTCACCGGCTCTGCACCATGCGCATGGCCTTCGGTCCCGACTGAAGGCATGCCAGTCGCTCGAACTGCGTCGCAAGCGCGTCCGTCTCCTTTTGCAGTCGTTCGCGCTGGGATTGCGGAGCGAGCGCGGCAAGGTCGGCAAGGAGTTCGATGACGAGGACCCGGTTGCGCGCGAGACGGGCGCGGTAGTCATCGGGCCAGTATTGTTCCGGATGCAACACGAGCGCCTCGATGCTCGCCGCGAAAGTGTCGCGCCTGGCGCGCTCCCGCAGCGTCGCATCAAGCCGGCGTTGCCAGTCGACGCGACTTGCGAGCCAATCCTCGGCCACCGGAACGATCTCATGGCTCCAGCGTTCGACGCGTTCGCGCTGCGCATCGGTGAGCGGTCCGAGCCAGCGTGTCAGGCGCTTCTCGAAGCGGCGCACGCGCCGTTCGTGCAGGATCTGCGACGGCGCATCGACAAACTCGGAATGCGCCTTGTGGTTGCGCGCCGTGATCTGACGCGCGAGTTCATCGATCTGCTCATCCGTCAGCGCGGCGAGCAGCTCGGTCAGATCCGGCGCAATACCGGCCAGTAATGCGTCGCGAAAGCCTTCCGCGCGCGCGAAAAGCCGCTCCACCGCTTGAACGTCCGCTTCGTTGCGCGCGACCAGATCTCCTGCCTCGCGCAGCCACGCCATGTAGCCCGGCAACTGGCTGCTGCAGTGCCAGTCGAGGCGATCGGCAAGCCGTGCGTCGAGTTGCGCGCGCTGTTCGCGATCGAGCGTGACGAATTCGCTGACGTACCAAGGCGCAAGCCAGTCGAGCTGGGTGTAGAGCAGGCGAGCGCCGCAGGCGGCGAGCAGCGGAACGAGAAGCAGTGCAGGCAGGATTCTGGCGAAGACAGGCATGCCGACTATGAGCCGCCGCGATACGGCAAAGTTCGTGGGATTCGCGTTGCGCTAGCACCCCGTGACCAGAAGGTCGATCGCGGCGATGATGAGGTCTCGCCGGTCGCTCAGGTCTGCAATGGCGGCGCCGAGTTCCTTGCGCGCGATCCCAGCCATCTGAGGGGTCAGCAGTACATAGGCACATCCATCGATGTCGAACACAGGGGACAGGACGGACATCGCCTTGCCATCGAAGGATTCCAGTGGCGTCAGCGGGATCACCAGGCGGGTGTCGAGACGGTCGAGCAGCGGTGCCTGGACGTCGAGCAAAAAAGGGTAGCGGGCCGCGCTTGCCTTGTTGCAGTTGCGATGAATGGAGAACTGCCCCATCAGAAGCTTCTCAGCGCGTCGCTGAACGTCCCGTGCTCGTCGACCTGGTGGTTGTAGGCCTCCATCGCATCGCGGTTGCTCTCGAGCCATCGTTGCTGCCTGCGCACCCGGACCTCTTGCGCAAGTGCCTGCTCCAGGACCGCTGAGAGATTGATCTCCAGCTCACGCGCCTGTCCGAGCAGATCGCTGTTGATCGTGAGATTGGCCGACCGCTTGGTAGCGGTCGGGCTGAATTCGGGCAACATGCGAATACTCCTGCGCACCAATCATGGGCACATTTTATGCGCACCGATCACATGCAACAACTGCAACAGGCAGCTTTCAGAACCAGTCCGGATGAACGTGGGCGTGCCGGTGCGCATCGGCCCCGTGGCGATGCGTGTGGCGATGTGCGAGATTGTGCGCGAGCAGCAGATCGACGTCCTGCAACGCCGCCTCTGTCGGACCGTCGAACACGATGCGGTGATTTTCCGACACGATCACGCAGCGGCTGCCCAGTTCCGCCGCAAGTGACAGATGGTGGGTTGCGATCACGGTCGTGACCGGCTGCCCTGAGAGCCAGTCGACGAACCACCCGACCGTGCGCGGATCGAGGTTTGCGGTCGGTTCGTCGAGCAGCAGCACTTCGGGTTCCATCGCCAGCAGGCAGGCCAGGCACAGTCGCTGCTTCTCGCCGCCGGAAAGCTGGAAGGGCGGTTTTTCGAGGCGTCCGGCGAGGCCGAGCCGACTGGCCCAGTCACGCACTCGCCGCTCGCGCTCGGGCGCTTCGAGAGGCCCCAGTCCGTATGCGATCTCCTCGGCGACCGTAGGATTGAAAAGCATCGCCTCGGGATGCTGGAACATCAGCACGACCCGTCTGCGAAAGGCACGGCACCAGTCACGATCCCGGAGGCGTCGAGCGTCCACACGCTCGCCGCAGAAGCGCAATTCACCGTTCGACGGAAGAACGAGGCCGTTCAGGAGCTTGAGGAGGCTGCTCTTGCCGCAGCCGTTGGCCCCGAGCACGACGATGCGTTCGCCGCGGCCGATGGCCAGATCGATTCCGCCGAGCGCAAGCTGGCCGTCGGGATAGGCGAGCGAAACCCGGTCGAGCTCGAACAGCCAGTCAGTCATCGAGCGCTCCGCGCGAACGCATCGCGAGGGTCGTCGCCTCGGCGTTCTGAACCGCCTTGTCGAGAAGCCCCAGCCCGTGTGCCGCAACCGCGCGGTAGCGTGTCGCGAGCGTCGGCGGTTCGGCGCTGCGGCTCGCGAATGCGATTCGATAGTCGCTGGCCTGCCGCTGCAAGAGGCCGATATGGATGCGCACGATCGCAAGCCAGCGGCGGGCGGCCGGCCAGCGCGCCAGCACCCGGTCGAAGTCGACGGCGTGCACCGTCCAGGCGACCAGCAGACTCAGGAGCAGGACTCGGAGGTTCAGCAGCAGCAGGGCGTTGCCGTCGATGCTGCCGGCGAGCCCCCCCGCAAGGACGAGCCCGGCCGAGATCATCAGGTTGACCGGCAGCACGGCAAAGAACGCCTTTCGCAGCAACACGCCGCGCATGCGCCCGCAGCAGACCAGCGCAATCCCCATCCCGCCCGCAAGAACCCCCGGCTCATGCACCAGGGTTGCGACCAGCACCGCACTCAGGTACAGCGCAAGACGGAGCGTGTCGCGCGGCCCCCCGGATCGCCACGGCTTGCGCTCACCTTGCCCGACGCGCCTTCGGGTGGCGCCCGACAGCGTCCGGTCCGGCGTCACGGTGTGGTGACTCCGACCCAGTGGCGCTTGCGCGCATGGCGCAGGATCAGCACCGTCAACGCAGCCTCGCCGGCGGCAAGGAAGAGATGCGGGATGAGGATCGCCGGCACGGTGACCGCTGGCCCGAACGGGAAGAAGCGCGGCGACCCGTCTGCCGCGCTCGCGATCCAGGGCTGCAGCCCCAGCACCAGTGCGACGATCAGCGCCGACAGCAGGATCGAGGCGACCGCCGCGACCGCGATGGCCGCTTCGTGATGCAGCCGGCCCAGCAACGCAACGCAGCCGACCGTCGTCCACGCACCGACAAAACCCATCGCCAGCGCGTTGACCGGCAAGGCCGTCACCCCGCCCGCGCCGATCACCAGGGCCTGCAACAGCAGCACCAGGCTGTAGGCCATGAAGGCCGGCCAGGGTCCGAACACCAGCGTCAGCAACGAAACCCCGACCGCATGACCGGAAGTCCCCCCCGGTAGTGGCACCATCAAGGTCGACATCAGGAAGGCCAGCGCCGTAAATACCGCAAGACGCGGCACCACCGCATCGCCCATGGTGTGCGCGAGCCGCCTGGCACCGAGCGCCCACAGCGGCACCGCGATCGCGAAGGCGGGCAGCCAGGTCTGGGGCGAGAGGAGACCGTCCGGGATGTGCATGCGCTCAGCCCGCCCGCGTCGCGGAAGGCTCAGCCGGAATCGTTCCTGCCTTGCGCCGGCTGACCCACAGCGCCACGATCCCGAAAACGCCTGCGAGATAGCCAAGGGCGCTGCCTACACGCACGGGCAGCGAGGCGCCCGATTCGATGCGCGCCAACCCCGCCGCATCGACCTCGATTTCGACCTGCGCACCGTGGCCGTCTTCCGTTGCAACGCGCACGGTCCAGCGCCCGGGCCGGTCGGGACGGAACGAGACCTCGCCCGCCTCGTTCACATAGCCCTTCTGAAAAGGCCGCTCCGAGCCGGGTGCGAAGACCTCGTAGGGTTCGAACCAGGGTTTCTCGTCACCCCACCCATAGTGCAGATGCAGCATCACGGCTTCCCCCGTGACCCGCTCCTGAAGCAGGGCATGCGCATGCGCCTCCGGGTTCGCGCACGCCAGGCTGACCGCCAGGACGGCGGCACGCAAGGCGGACGAGGTTGCGGGAGACTGCAGCATGCGGAGGCCTCGAAGATCCCGGTCGGCACCGAAGGGATCATTGTATGAACAACTTGCCCTTGTTCATACAAGTTCCATGCCAAACACTGCAGGGCGGTGAACCCCCGGTTGCCGGGGCGTCCCGGATTTCTTTGCGCCCCGGCGCGTCAAACCGGTTTCCAGTCTCGCTCGCCCAACGCAAACCTTCTGACCACCGTGTGCCGCACACCACCAGTCAATTCGGCGGAATCCAGTCCGACGGCAGCTTGAACGAATCGCGCAGCAGGAAACTCATCGGCAGCCTGAGATTGATGTTGTCCGGCGGAATCGGCGACTCGAACCATTTACGGTAGATGCGATGGATCTCGCGCGACAGGATGACCCGCGTCAGCTCCTCGTCGACGAGCTTCTTGAACTCCGGATCGCCTTGCGGAAGCATGATCGACAGCGGCTCGATCGTCAGGCGCTCGTCGAGCACCCGAAAGGCTTCCTGGCGCCCCGACTGCGCGGCGAGGCTGTAGAGCAGCACGTCATCCATCACGAATGCCTCGGCCTCGGCATTCGCAACCCACGAGAACGACTCGGCATGGTCCCTGGCGGTGACCAGCGTCGCGCGCAGCGTACGGTCCTCGTTGAAAGCCCTGAAGAGCTTCTCGCTGGTACTGCCCTTGGTCGTCACGACGCGCTTGCCGCTCAGGTCGAAGGGGCTCCGGTAGGGACTGTCTGCGCGCACGAGAAAGCGCGTCGCCGCAATGAAGGTCGGAATCGTGAACTCGGCGAGCCTGCGCCGTTCGGCCGTGCTCGTGGTCGACCCGCACTCAAGATCGACGACGCCCTCCCTGACCTTGTCGATGCGATTGGCCGACGTCACCAGCTCGTGCACGACCTTCACTTGCGGCAGCTTGTGCAGTGCACCGATCCGCTCGACGATCTTCATGCACAGATCCATTGAGTAGCCGACCGGCACATCCCCCTGTGCAACGAGGTAGGAAAAGGGCATCGAGGTGTCGCGATACCCGATGCGCACCGTCTGTTCACGCACGATCCGGTCCAGGACCGGACCGGCAACGACCTCCCCGGCTCCCGCCAGAAAGACAGCGGCCAGCGCGCCAAGCACCCATCCCTTTCGTTGCTTCATGATCCGTCTCCCCTATCTTGCTCTCGCCGCCCTCGTGGTCCGCTGACCGGCTTGCCGAGCGCAGGAGTCACAAGCCGATCGAGGCTGCGCATTATCGTGACCGTCGGCACCGGTATGCCATGGGGAGAAACGCGATGCGGGTTAACCCGCAGGTGCGGCGTCGGGGCGGCCACCCGCTGCGATTGGAGTACGTCTCAGCACTCGACGAAACTCACCGCGAGCCCGCCGCGCGAGGTTTCCTTGTACTTGGAGTGCATGTCGCGCCCGGTTTCACGCATGGTGCGGATCACCTTGTCGAGCGAGACCTGGTGCTGACCATCGCCGCGCAGCGCCATCTGCGCCGCGTTGATCGCCTTGACCGCCGCAATCGCATTGCGCTCGATGCAGGGAATCTGCACGAGCCCGCCGATCGGGTCGCAGGTCAGTCCGAGATTGTGTTCGAGCGCGATCTCGGCTGCGTTCTCGATCTGGTGTGGCGAGCCGCCCATGCCCTGCGCCAGCCCCGCAGCCGCCATGGCGCAGGCCGAGCCGACCTCGCCCTGACAGCCGACCTCGGCCCCCGAAATCGACGCGTTCTTCTTGCACAGGATGCCGATCGCGGCGGCCGCCAGCAGGAAGTCGACCACATCCCGTTCGCCGCTGTCCGACTGGAAGCGCATGTAGTAGTGAAGCACTGCAGGAATGATCCCGGCCGCCCCGTTGGTCGGAGCCGTCACCATGCGGCCACCGGCGGCGTTTTCCTCATTCACCGCAAGCGCATACAGGTTCACCCAGTCCATGCCTGAAAAGGTGCGCGCGATAAGGCTCTGCGAGGGCACCTCCTCCAGCAAACGGCGATGCAGCGCCGCAGCCCGGCGCGGTACGTTCAGCCCCCCGGGCAGAACCCCCTCCCGACTGAGCCCGCGCGCAACGCACGCCTGCATCACGCGCCAGACCTCCTGCAGTGCCGCGCGTGTGGCCGCCTCGCTGCGCCAGGCGGTCTCATTGTCGAGCATCAGGCGCGCGATCCCGATGCGGTTCCGCCGGCACAGTTCGAGCAGCTCGGCTGCCGTATCAAACCCGTAGGGCAGCGCCACATCCTCCTGCGTCGATCCGTCGGAAGCCTCGTCGAGTACGAAGCCGCCGCCTACTGAGTAATAGGTGTTCGCGTAAAGAACCCCTCCGTCGGCAGCCAGCGCCCGGATCCGCAAGGCATTGGGGTGACGGGGCAAGGTCTCGGCGCGGAAGAGCAGGTCACGATCCACGTCGAAGCGCACGAATCGCGTTCCGCCGAGCGGCAGGCGACCGCCGTGGCGCACGGCGGCAACGCGCGGCGCGAGCGCGTCCGGATCGGCGCTCTCGGGCGTCTCGCCCATCAATCCGGCCAGCACCGCCCGGTCGGTTCCGTGCCCGAGCCCGGTCGCGGACAGCGAGCCGAACAGTTCGACGACGATCCGTTCCACCCGACCACCCTCCGCACGCGCAGCCAGCGTCGCAGCAAAGTCGTGTGCGGCTCGCATCGGCCCCACCGTGTGAGAACTCGAAGGTCCGATGCCGATCCGGAACAGCTCCAGTG
Source organism: Rhodocyclaceae bacterium (assembly GCA_023383815.1). Classification (GTDB taxonomy): domain Bacteria; phylum Pseudomonadota; class Gammaproteobacteria; order Burkholderiales; family Rhodocyclaceae; genus JACOUN01. The sequence continues at coordinate 46,101 of JAHDYG010000017.1, read as the reverse complement.
CGCTGATGTTCATTCCTGATTCCTTTGTCGCCTTTTGCATCACGATTACTGAATCGTGCGCAACAATCACCGTGACTGACCGTGATTCTTGCTGGGATCCAGCGGGCATTCAACGCATAATCCCTGAACCACGATTCAGTTTTCGTAAACCATGCATCGATACACCCACACTTCCCCGCAGGTGCACGCATGGCTGAAGGTCTTTGCGGTCAGCGCCCGGCATCTGTCCTTCACACTCGCCGCCGAGGAGCTGCATGTGACGACCGGCGCGATCAGCCAGCAGATCAAGCGTCTCGAGGAACGGCTCGGCTACCGGCTCTTCCAGCGCCTGCCGCGGCGCCTCGAACTGACCGTGGAGGGGCGGCGGCTGGCCGAAGTCGTGGAAAGCGCCCATCGCGCGATGGACCTCGAACTGCTGCGGCTCGATGGCGGCCAGATGAGCGGCATCGTGCGACTGCGCGCCGTACCGTCCTTTCTCACCAAATGGCTGGTACCGCGGCTGCCGCGCCTGCAGGCGCGCTACCCTGCCATCGCGCTGCATCTGCAGGCCGAAGACAGCACGCTGTCGCTGCGCGCCGCCGAGTTCGATCTCGCGATCGATCTGAATGACGGCAGCTATCCGGGCTTCCAGACCACGCCGCTGATGGAAGAGGAGATCTTTCCGGTGTGCACGCCGGCACTGATGCGCGGCCGCCCCCCGTTGCGCACCCCGGTCGATCTCGATGAATACCCGTTGCTGCATGACGTCACCGCCTGGCGAGGCAGCGACCAGTACGCGGAATGGGCGTATTTCCTGAAGGCGATTGGCGCCCCCCAGGTCGAGATCCGGCGCGGATACACGTTCAACCGCAACCACCTGACGATCGATGCGGCCATTGCCGGAATGGGTGTCGCGATCGCGCGCCGCACCCTGATCACCGACGAGCTCGAATCCGGTCTGCTGGTGGCACCCTTCTCACAGCGGGTGGCGACCGGCAAGCGCTACGGCATCGTCCACCTGGCCGGCGCGCTCGACGACCGGCGCGTGGCGGCGGTCCATGACTGGATCACCGAAGAGGCGCACGCCAGCGCACCATAACCGGGCCACGCACACCGCCACACGCACCGGGTCCGTGCACGTTTGCGCCCGGGCTGCTACGGCGGCACGCCCATGCCACTGATCCTGCAGGATTTTCCAGACGGGTACGGATTCTGCTTCAGCCCCCGGATCGTGCGCACCGGAGCCCCGGAATGGAGCAATTCAAAACCTCATCTGACGTGCTGTTCATTCTTCTTGGCGCCATCATGGTGCTCGCAATGCATGCCGGCTTTGCATTCCTGGAGGTCGGAACCGTGCGCAAGAAGAATCAGGTCAACGCACTGGTCAAGATCCTGAGCGATTTCGCCGTATCGGCGCTGGCGTACTTCACGCTGGGGTACTTCATCGCCTACGGAACCAGTTTTTATGTCGGCGCCGGGCAACTGGCGGGAAACTCGGGCTACGAGCTGGTGAAGTTCTTCTTCCTGCTGACCTTCGCGGCGGCAATTCCCGCGATCGTGTCCGGAGGCATTGCCGAACGCGCCCGTTTCGGACCGCAGTTGCTGGCAACCTTCCTCATCGTCGGCTTCGTCTACCCCTTCTTCGAGGGCGTTGTCTGGAACGGCAACCTCGGGATCCAGGGATGGCTCGAAGCGCAGTTCGGGACCCCTTTTCACGACTTTGCCGGCAGCGTCGTGGTCCACGCCGTCGGTGGCTGGATCGCCCTGCCGGCGGTTCTGCTGCTGGGTGCGCGCCGGGGGCGCTACCACCGCAACGGAGCCATCTCTGCGCATCCTCCGTCCTCGATCCCCTTTCTTGCACTCGGTGCCTGGATTCTCGCGGTCGGCTGGTTCGGCTTCAACGTGATGAGCGCGCAACGGATCGAGGCGGTCAACGGCCTGGTCGCGATCAACTCCCTGATGGCCATGGTCGGCGGCACCCTGGCCGCACTGCTGGCCGGGCGAAACGATCCGGGCTTCGTCCACAACGGGCCGCTCGCAGGCCTCGTCGCCGTCTGCGCGGGTTCAGACCTGATGCATCCGATCGGCGCACTGGCGGTCGGCACCATCGCGGGCGGTGCGTTCGTCGTGCTGTTCACTCTTGCGCAGAACCGCTGGAAGATCGACGACGTGCTGGGCGTTTGGCCCCTGCACGGGCTATGTGGCGCGTGGGGCGGAATCGCAGCCGGCATCTTTGGCAGCCAGGCCCTGGGCGGGCTCGGCGGTGTCAGCCTCGCTGCCCAACTGATCGGAACCCTGGGAGGAATCGCAATCGCACTGGCCGGCGGCGCGCTCGTCTATGGGATCCTGCGGTCCACGATCGGACTGCGTCTGGATGCCGAAGGCGAATTCGCCGGTGCCGACATCACGATCCACCGGATCTCCTCCACGCCCGAGCGCGAGACCTCCTGGTGAGCCCGTGCGCCGGGCGCACGCCCGCTCAGCGCTGGTCGCTGTCGTAGAAGTAGATCACCTGGTGGCGCGGCGCAAGGTACTCGAGCGCCTCGGGCGGCACCACATCGCGACGCACGGCCTTGTCGATCTTGACCTCCGGCGTGTCGACGAGATCCACGATGTTGGCTTCGTTGCGGGGAACGTTCGCGTCATGGATCAGGACGCTGGGCTTGAGCAGCTGACTGCGATTGACGGCGACGACGAGCCCGATCGTGCCATTGGACAGTTGCACGATCGAACCGGGCGGATAGACCCCGAGGAGCTTGATGAAGGACGACAGCAGCAGTTCGTCCCACCACTTGCCCTCCTTGCGGAACATCTGCGACAGGGCCTCGGCGGGGGTCATGCCGCCCAGGTCGGCGTTGTTGCACAGATTGTCGTAGCGATTGGCGATCGCGACGATGCGCGAGCCGATCGTCGTGCGCGCAGCCGGCACGCCGTCCGGAAATCCGCTCCCATCCATGCGTTCGTGGTGCTGACGCAGGATCGCCAGCGCGCCGGGCTCAATCGCGCCCGTCTCCTGCCCGATCTGCTCGCCATACACGGTATGCAGGCGATAGAAGTCCTCCTCGACCCGTGTGCGCTCGCTGCCCTTCTTCAGGATCGCATCGGGAACGCGCAACTTGCCCAGGTCATGGAAGATCGCGCCCATGCCGATCTCCCGCAACTGTTCCTCGGACAGACTCTGCGACTTGCCCAGGATGAGCGAGAGCACCATCACGTTCAGGGCATGGAAATAGGCGTTTTCGTCGCCGCGCTTCTGGCCGATGAGGTGCAGCACGACGTCCTGGTCGCCGACAAATGCCGCCACGGTCTCATCGACGACCTCCTTGGCCATCTCGGCCGCCTGCTTCGGTGAGGAATGCAGGCGCTGCATCAACCCGCGGATCGCGCCGGCCGTCTTGCCGTAGGCCTTCTCGCAGCGTGCGAGCTTGTCCCGCTGCTTCGCGATCCGCTCCATGCGCACGCGCTTCGCCTCGATCTGCGCAAGCTCCTCGGCGGTCGGCGCCGGCGGCGGAGGAGGTTCTGCCGGTTCCGGCACGCTCAGGCGCGGGACGGCCGTGCTGCGTGAGGGATAGCACAGCACGGTGTCCATGCCCAGATCGCGCAGGATCTGGATCTGCTTCTCGCTCGTGATGCGAAATTCGTTGAACAGGAACGGGTGATCCATCCAGCGTTCCGAGAGCGAGATGAACACGCCGGGACACAGCTGGTCGACTCGCAGGCGTACGGGTTTTTCGTCGTTTTTCACGCCATCATCCGTTCCGGCGCATGCCGGCAGACTGCAGCTCCACTCGGGGCAACCGATCCGGCCGTCCAACCGTTTCGAGTGTAGCAAAAGGGCCGCCCGCACGCTCGCCGCAAGCCGCGCGTGGCCCGGCGAGGCACACTCCGAACGGCGCCGGTTCGATGCCGGCTCGATTCCGCTCCGGAACAATCCGGGAGCGCATGATGCACAATCCCCCCTGGCGCACCCCGACCGATCGCGGCCGTTCCAACCTCCACAGCACTTCAGGACAATGATCATGGGTTTCATCACACGCAACGTTCTGACCGGACTGATCACGCTCCTGCCGGTCGCACTGACGATCTATCTGATCTACTGGCTCGTCGTGTCGACCGAGGCGCTGCTCGGCCAGCAACTGCTGAGCCATCTGCCTGAAGGGCTCTACCGCCCCGGTCTCGGCGTCGCCGCCGGACTGGCGATCTGCTTCATCGTCGGGCTGCTGATGCACACCTACGTCATGCAGCGCGTGTTCGCGCAAAGCGAGCGCCTGTTCCTGCGGCTGCCGCTGGTGCGCCAGCTCTACCCGGCAATTCGCGATTTCATCGACTACTTCTCGCCGATGAAGAAGAAGGACTTCGAACAGGTCGTCTCCGTCCGGCTCGGCGACACTGGCATGCAGGCCATCGGGCTCGTCACCCAGGCCGACATGAACCGGATGCCCAAGGGCTTCGACGAGGAGGGCTGCGTGCTGGTCTATCTGCCCATGAGCTACATGATCGGTGGTTATGCGCTGCTCGTCCCGCGGCGCGATCTGCGCCCGCTCGACATGAGCATGGAACAGGCGATGCGCTTCATCCTGACGGCCGGCGTCGCGTCGGCCCCCTCCCCGGGGCGCGATCGACCCTGACCACCCCCGCCCCCCCCCGATCGGTCTACTTGCCGAAGACTTCGCGGCTGGCCACAATGACCGGTAAAGGCGTCGAAATCCCCGAACCCGCAGCACCCGACCCGGTCTCGTACGGCCACGATGCCAAAGCGATATCCTGGAGGTTTGCTGCCCCCGTGACGATGTGGAGTGGTCATGACGGATGACGATCTGCTGCAGTTTGCCGATGAGGCGGCGCCGTGCGGGCTCCCGCGCAAGACCCTGACCTGGAAGGTGCTGATCGTGGACGACGATGTCGATGTCCACGAGAGCACCGAACTCGGCTTTGCCGGCATCGACGTCTGCGGTAGACCGCTGGAATTCCTGCATGCCTATTCCGCCGCCGAGGCGCGCACCCTGTTCGCCGAGCGCCCGCAGATCGCCGTCATCCTGCTCGATGTCGTGATGGAAACGCAGGATGCCGGCCTGCAGCTCGTTGACGAGATCCGCAACCGGTACGGAATGAAGGAAACGCGCATCATCCTGCGCACCGGGCAGCCGGGCTACGCGCCCGAGATCGAGGCGATCCGCGACTACGACATCAACGACTACAAGAACAAGTCCGAACTTTCACGCAACCGGCTGTACGCAGCACTCACCGCCGCCATCCGCACCTACCAGCAGATCCACGTCATCAACGCAGGCCGCGAAGGGCTGGCAAAGATCGTGCGCGGCAGCGCCGAACTGCTGCATACGGACGGGCTGAGCGAGTTCGCTGCCGGCATCATCATCCAGATGTCCGGCCTGCTCGGCCTGGAACCGGAAGGGCTCGTCTGCGCGCGTCAGGACAATGGATTCGCGCCCGTCGTCATCGCCGCGGCCGGACGCTTCCAGGACTCGGTCAGCAAGCCACTGGAAGCCCTCGAGGACGCGACGATCCGGCGGCTCCTGCTCACTGCACTGGAGGGCGAGGACCGGATCATCGAACCCGGCTACGGAATGGCCCTGCATTTTGGCGGCCGCGACCAGCGCCGTCTGGCAGCCTACATCGACGCTGAACCGGTATCGGATTCGCTCGACCCGGGCCTGCTCGAAGTGTTCTGCGCGAACGTCTCCGTGTGCCTGGACAACGCCGCGCTCGTACATCGTCTGAAGACATACTCCTACCAGGACACCCTGCTCGACCTCCCGAACCGCCGCGCACTCATCGACCGCATCGACACCTGGCTGCACGTACGGCCATCCGGCCACGGCTGGCTCGCGGCGATCGACATCGATCACTTCGGCGAAATCAACGGCGCCCTCGGGCATCGCATCGGCGACCAGCTGCTGCAGGCAGTCGCGGCACGGATCGGGCAGGCCTGCGCCGATGCGACCTGCATCGCGCGCATCGGCGGTGACTGCTTCGGGGTCATGTGGTCGGGCAAGGCGGCAGATGCGGAAGGCTTGCGCGCATCGTTCGACGCGCCGCTCGAATTCGGCGAGCACCGGATGACCGTCTCGTGCACGGTCGGGCTGGTGAGCTTCGACGACGTCGCGGGCGACGGCAGCGAAGCGCTGGAGAACGCCTTCCTCGCGCTCAAGCAGGCCAAGCACAACGGCCGCGGCAGCCTCGTACGCTTCGATCCGAGCATGGGGGCCGAGATCCGCGATCGTGTCCGCCTGCTCGCGAACCTGCGCGAGGCGTTTTCCGAGGAGAAGCTCTATCTCGCCTATCAGCCCCAGATCGAACTGGCCACCGGCCGCTGCGTCGGCATCGAAGCGCTGCTGCGCTGGCGCGGCCACGACGGCGAGCTGATCCCCCCGGACAGCTTCGTGCCGCTGGCCGAGCAATCCGGCCTGATCGTCCCGCTCGGAGAATGGGTGATCCGCCGTGCCTGCACAGAGGCGGCAGCACTTCAGGCGCGCGGGCATGGCGACCTGCGGGTGGCGATCAACGTTTCCCTGATCCAGTTCCGCGACCCGCGCTTTCTCGACCGCCTCGGCGAGATCCTGGATGAGACCGGCGCGCCACCCCACAACATCGAGCTGGAGATCACCGAATCGGTCGCCATGGGGGAACCGACGCGCATGATCGAGCTGTTCGACCGCATCAAGGCGATGGGCCTGGAGATCGCGATCGATGACTTCGGGACCGGTTTCTCGTCGCTGGGGCACCTGCAGCGCATGCGCGTCGACCGGCTGAAGATCGACCGGAATTTCGTCGGAGAGCTTGGCCAGTCCGGCAAGGGCGGCGACATCGCCGGGCTGGTATGCGGACTGGGCGGACGGATCGGAGTCGAACTGATTGCCGAAGGCATCGAAACCCCCGAGCAGGCAGCCCTGCTCGCCGCGATGGGCTGCCAGATCGGTCAGGGATTCCTGTACGCGCGTCCGATGCCCGCCGACGAATGGCATGGCTGGCTCACCGATCACTGCGCCCGCCGCCGCGGCGACTGACCCGCTGCGCCCGCAAACCCAGGATCCCCATGCAGGCGGTCGGACTATCGCGCTACCTGTTGTCACGCGCCCTGTTCATGGCGCTCGTGACCGCGCTGGTCGCCTGGCCGCTGTTCCAGGCCTGGTTGCTGCCGATCGCGCAGGACGAGGTCGGCGCCCGCCAACAGCTTCTGACACGGGCGCTGGCTGCCCAGCTTGGCGCAAAGCTCGAATGGCCCACGCATGCCCCGCTCACGCCCGACCAGGCCCTCGCCGCGGAGGTGAACCACGCGCTGCACGAGGCTGGACTGAACGCGTCGCTTCGCGCGTTCGTGCTCGATCGCAACGGAGAATCCCTCTACGACTCGGGTGCCCGTACCGCAGAGGACAGCACCAGCCGGCCGGCAAACCTCCCGCCCCTGAACGACGCGACCGACGGCGCCTGGCATGTGGCCGAGCTCGACGGCCTTCCGGTTCTCGGCACGCTGGCGGCCATTCCCCATACCGGCTGGACCCTGCTGCTGACCCAGCCGCGCGACGAAGCGTTTCGCACCCTCCGCATTGCGACCGCGATCGTGGCGATCGTCCTCCTGACCGCAGTGAGCCTGAGTCTGCTCGGCGCGCTGCTGCAGGCGCGCGGCTTCGTCAAGCAGTTTCGCACGCTGCGCTCGTTCGCCGACCGGATCGCCCGCGGCGACTATGAACTGCGCTGGCGCACCGAGCGAGTCGCCGAACTGAACGCGCTGGCGCACGCCTTCGAGACCATGAGCGGCGCCATCCGCCGCCGCGAGGATCGCATCGCGCGCAGTGAAGCACGCCTGCGCACGATGCTGGATGCCGCCTCCGGTCTCGCGGTGAAGTGGCTCGACCGCGCCGGTCGCGTCATCTACTGGAACCCCGGCGCCGAATCGCTCTACGGCTACAACGCGACCGAAGCGATCGGGCGCCCCCTGGGGCAGCTCGCCGGGTACGCGGCGCAGCGCTTCGATGTCACGGAGTCGATCGCCTGCCTCGAGCGCGGCGGCGGCACGATCGGTCCGGTCGAAGTCGAGGTCCGGCATCGAAACGGCGCGTCCGCCTGGGTGCTGACGACCCTGTTTGCGCTTCCGGGTACGGAGGAAGAACGGGTATTCGTCAGCATCGATGTCGACATCACTGCGCGTCTGCGCGAAACCCAGGCACGCACCGAAGCCGAGCGCAAGTTCTCGGTCGTGTTCCACGCCTGCCCGGTTGCAATGGAGGTCTGCGTGATCGCCACCGATCACGCCGCCGCGGATGTCAATGATGCCTGGACCGAACTCTTCCTGATCCCCCGCGCACAGGCCATCGGGCGCGACGGGATCGACATGAGGATGTGGACCGACAATCAGGTCCGACGCCGCTTCATGGATCAGCTGGACCACACCGATGGCGTCGGCGACTTCGAAGCCTGGATGCGACGAAGCGATGGCGAACAGCGCCTGTGCCGGGTTTCCGGGCGACGGTTCCAGTTTGGCGGCGAAGGTCTGGCGGTGATCGTCTACGAGGACATCACCGGTCACCGTGAGGCCGAAGCACGGCTGCGCGAACTCAACGACGCGCTCGAATCCAAGGTGATCGAGCGTACGGGCGCATTGAACCGCTCGAACCAGGAACTGACGGCCACCCTCGAACACCTCAAGCGCACCCAGGAAGAGCTGGTGCGCGCCGAGAAGATGGCTGCGCTCGGTTCGCTCGTGGCCGGCGTCGCCCACGAACTGGGCACACCGCTCGGCAACAGCCTGATGGCCGCCAACACCGTCGCCGACCAGGCCCGGGGATTGCGACGCGAACTGGAGCAAGGACTCAGGCGCTCGGCGCTCGAACGCTTCCTAGCGGAAACCGAGACCGGTAGCGCGATCATCGAGCGCAACCTGCAGCGCGCCGCCGAGCTCGTCGCGAGCTTCAAGCAGATCGCGGTGGATCAGTCGAGTGCGCAGCGCCGCACCTTCGCGCTCACCGAAGTCGTCGAGGAGATCGCAATGACGATGCGCCCGTCCTTCAAGCGCACGCCCATCCGGCTGATCACCGACACGGACGCCGACATCGTCGTCGACAGTTTTCCCGGCGCGCTCGGACAGATTCTCACCAATCTTGTCGGAAACGCACTCATCCACGCGTTCGAAGGCCGCGCCAGCGGAACGATCCGGATCGTCGTGCAAGCCGCGGAACCCGGGTCGGCGCTCATCGAAGTCCGCGACGACGGCTGCGGGATCCCCCCGGATCACCTGCGGCGCATCTTCGACCCCTTCTTCACGACCCGCCTCGGACGCGGCGGCACCGGACTCGGATTGAACATCGTGCACAACCTGGTCACCCACGTGCTCGGTGGCACGATCGGGGTCGAGAGCGTTCCGCACGAGGGAACGACCGTGCAGATCCGTATCCCCTGCTCGGCTCCGGAACGCGACTCGGAGGGACCCGACTCGGATGCTCAGGCGCCCTCTGCCCCGCCCCCCCCCTTTCCGTCGGATGCGGGCGACTGGGCGGGCGACGGGATCTGAGCGGCTGGCCCCGGACTCTTCCACTTGCCGTTCCGAAGCCCGTATAATTGCGCCTTCCGAGGAGCGCTGCAGGGGCTGTGGCCGTATCGACCCACACCCCCAGGCTCGGTTCATAACTGCGCTCGCTGACCCAACCCTGCCGGGCGCAGGGGGCGAAGTGAGCCTGCCGGACCTTTTCCCGCATCACGCCTCCCTCCCCGGCCACAGTTCATAAGGAGCTTACTGTGGCTGACTCAGTTTCCAACACTCAGGATTTCGTCGTCGCCGACCTTGCACTGGCCGACTGGGGCCGCAAGGAAATCAGGATCGCCGAGACCGAGATGCCGGGCCTCATGGCGATCCGCGAAGAGTTTTCCAGGTCGCAGCCGCTGAAGGGCGCGCGCATCACCGGCTCGCTGCACATGACGATCCAGACCGCCGTGCTGATCGAGACGCTGACCGCACTCGGCGCCGAAGTCCGCTGGGCGTCGTGCAACATCTTCTCGACGCAGGACCACGCCGCCGCCGCCATCGCCGCCGCCGGCATTCCGGTCTTCGCCGTCAAGGGCGAGTCGCTGCCCGAGTACTGGGACTACACGCACCGCATCTTCGAGTGGGCCGACGGTGGCTTCTCGAACATGATCCTCGACGACGGCGGCGACGCGACGCTGCTGCTGCACCTCGGCGCCCGCGCCGAGAAGGATCTGTCGGTGCTCGACAACCCGGACAGCGAGGAAGCGACCGTGCTCTTCGCCTCGATCAAGGCGAAACTCAAGACCGACCCGACGTGGTACTCGACCCGCCTCGACAAGATCAAGGGCGTTACCGAGGAAACCACCACCGGCGTCCATCGCCTCTACCAGATGCACGAGCGCGGCGAGCTGAAGTTCCCGGCGATCAACGTGAACGACTCGGTCACCAAGTCGAAGTTCGACAACCTCTACGGCTGCCGCGAATCGCTGGTCGATGGCATCAAGCGCGCCACCGACGTGATGGTCGCCGGCAAGATTGCCGTCGTCTGCGGCTACGGCGACGTCGGCAAGGGCTCGGCGCAGGCACTGCGCGCCCTCTCCGCCCAGGTATGGGTCACCGAGATCGACCCGATCTGCGCGCTGCAGGCGGCGATGGAAGGCTACCGCGTCGTGACCATGGACTACGCCTGCGACAAGGCCGACATCTTCGTCACCGCCACCGGCAACTTCCACGTCATCGACCACCACCACCTGGTGAAGATGAAGCACAACGCCATCGTCTGCAACATCGGCCACTTCGACTCCGAGATCAACGTCGCCTCGATCGAAGACTACCCGTGGGAAGAGATCAAGCCGCAGGTCGACCACATCACGCTGCCTTCCGGCAACCGCATCATCCTGCTCGCCAAGGGCCGCCTCGTGAACCTCGGCTGCGCCACCGGCCACCCGTCGTACGTGATGAGCTCTTCGTTCGCCAACCAGACGATCGCGCAGATCGAGCTGTTCACCCGTACCGCAGACTATCCGGTCGGGGTCTACACCCTGCCCAAGCACCTCGACGAGAAGGTCGCGCGGCTGCAGCTCAGGAAGCTCAACGTGCAGCTCACCGAACTCACCGACGCGCAGGCGGCGTACATCGGCGTACCGAAGGAAGGTCCGTACAAGTCGGAGCACTATCGGTATTGAGGGCTCTTCCCGGCCAGCCTGTACCCTGAAGGCGCACACAGGATGTCGATGAACTCCTTCCACAGCCGCCGTCCGCGCGCGGCCGCCACGCGCACCCCGGGGGGTCGCACGGCGCACGATCGCGCGGACGGCAGGCTGCGTGCCGACGCGCTGCTCGTCGCGCGTGGGCTGGTGAGCTCGCGTACCCGTGCCCGCGAGCTGATCGAAGCCGGATGCGTCCGGGCATCGGGCCAGATCGTGGCCAAGCCCGGACAACTGCTCGTAGAGACCGAGGCGCTCGACATCGCGGAAGACGAACGCAGCCGGTATGTCTCGCGCGGTGCGCTCAAGCTCGCGGCTGCGCTGGAACGAAGCGGACTGGACGTGCATGGCTGGATCTGCCTCGATGTCGGGCAGAGCACAGGCGGTTTCACCGACTGCCTGCTCCAGGCCGGTGCGGCCAAGGTGGTCGGCATCGAAGTCGGGCACGGGCAGCTGCATCCGCGCCTGGGCAGCGATCCCCGCTGCGTGACGCTGGAGGGCATCAACGCACGCCATCTTGGTGCCGCTGACCTGGGGCAACACCTTCCGGCACGCGGCTTCGATCTCATCGTATGCGATGCGAGCTTCATTTCCCTGACCTTGCTGATGCCGCAGTGGCGCGCACTGCTCGCCCCGGATGGTGCCGTCATCGCGCTCGTCAAGCCGCAGTTCGAGGCCGGTCCCCAGCACCTCGCCAAGGGTGGCGTGGTGCGCGATGCAGCCGCGTTCGCCGAGGTCGAGCAACGCGTGCGCGCGACCGCGGCCGAAGCCGGCTTCGCGGTGCGCGGCTGGTTCGACTCCCCGATCGCCGGAGGAGGCGTCGGCAACATCGAAGGCAACCGCGAATTTCTGATCTGGATGCAAGCCAATGAACACACGACAGACTGAACTCTCGATCGAGTTCTTCCCCCCGCAGACACCCGAAGGCACCGACAAGCTGAGAGCAGCCAGAAAGCAGCTCGCCGCGCTTCGCCCCGCATTCTTCTCCGTCACCTACGGAGCGGGAGGATCGACGCGCGAGCGGACCTTCGCCACCGTGCAGGAGATTGCTGCCGAGGGGTTCGAGGCTGCCCCGCACCTGTCGTGCATCGGCGCCACCCGCGACAGCATTCGCGAGATCCTGCAGCAGTACACCGAGGCCGGAATCCGGCGCATCGTTGCCTTGCGCGGAGATCTGCCCTCGGGCGTCGGCGCGTCCGGCGAGTTCCGCTACGCCAACGAGCTGGTCGAATTCATCCGCGGCGAAACGGGTCAGCGCTTCGCGATCGAAGTCGCAGCCTACCCCGAATGGCACCCCCAGGCCCGCAGCCCGAGCGACGATCTGGCAGCCTTCCGACGCAAGGTAGAGGCTGGGGCGAATTCGGCGATCACGCAATATTTCTACAATTTCGACGCCTACCGGCACTTCGTGGACGAGGTCCGGGCACTCGGCCTCGACATCCCGATCGTGCCCGGCATCATGCCGATCACGAGTTTCTCGCGTCTGGCGCGCTTCTCGGATGCCTGCGGAGCCGAAATCCCGCGCTGGATGCGACGCAAGTTCGAGAGCTTCGGTGACGATGCCGGGTCGATCCGCGCCTTCGGTCTGGACGTCGTCACGGAGCTTTGCGAACGTTTGCTGGGTTCGGGCGCACCGGGTCTGCACTTTTACAGCATGAACCAGTCCGGCCCGACGATCGAGATCTGCAGGCGCCTCGGACTGTCCTGAACCGCCGGCTCTCAGTGCATTCCGTATCGTCGCATCCACGCACGAAACTCTCCCGGGTCGGTGTCATGCTTCAACCGCGCGTAGTGCAGCGCCAGGTTCTCGACCATCGTGTGGGCGGCAATCGCGGCCATGATTTCAAGGCGAGCGTCGGAGTCCAGGCCTTGTGCCGACAACCGTTCGTCGATCTCGCAGAAGTGTGCGGCCATCAGACTGCGCGCGCCGGCCTCGTCGATCGCCAGCCCGGCCAGATCGAGGGGATCTTCGAGTTCGATGTCGGCCATCAGCGCCGCGACGGATTTCGGATTCATGGGAAACCCTCCCGGAAACGCATTGGTCCGGATTGGACCATGCACGTGCGTGCGAAGTGCCTGAAGCACGCTGCGGCGAGATCCCCGGCCCGCCGGAAACTATCTTGCCGCAGCGCTTTCCCTGCATAATCGCGTATTGATGCCCATTCTGGGGAAGCAGCAACCATGTCGGCAACCGGCGCACCCAACCTGCGTCAGCAGCTGATCGCCGAATGCCGCAGTGCATTCCTGGCGATGCTCGACGCGTTTGCGCTCACCCGGGGCATCCGGCTGGCCGACAGTCGCGCCGCAATGACGCATGCCGCCGCAGAATGCTTCGACGAACTGGCGCGGCTGCGCGGCAAACGCGGGTTCGAGCAGGCACACGGGCTCACCGCCTCGCGGATCAGCCTGATCAGCGAGCACGACCTCTCCCTGACGATCGAGCTCACCGGGCTCGCAAAGCGGCTACGGGAGCATGCAGGCCCCAATCTGGCGCGCCTGAGCCAGCGCTTCGTCGTTCTTCTGGAGCAGACCGATGCGGTCGCCGAGCAGCTACCCGTCGGCCCCGAGGCGGTCTGCCGCGCGCTGCGCGGCCTGGTGGAGAACGCTGGACTCGACCCGGATCAGCGCATCGACCTGCTGAAAAACTGGGAGGACTCGCTTACGCGGGAACTGGGCAGCTTCTACGGCAAGCTCGACGACAAGCTCGACAAGGCAGGAATTCGGGCACGCCCGGGCTACGTACCGTGGACGGCGACTGGTCCCGCGACAGATCCGCCGTCTGGCGCACCCCCGGCTTCCCGGCCATTGCCGGCACCAACGCCGGCAATGGCGCCCCCTTCGATCGTACCGACGCTGCCGGAGGATCGGCCGCAACCGCAACGGCCGCAACCCGGGCGTCTCCCACAGGAGGCCCCGGGCACACCGGCGCCGGCCGCCGCACCGGCGGGCTGGCCCACCCTGCACGGGGACGAATCCGCCAGTGCCAAGGGGCCGGCTCCCGCCGAGACGGCCCTGCCTGCCCTGTCCGATGAACCGGACAGTCTCCAGGCGCGCCTTCGGGATCGACTGGTGCAGCGGCGCGCGATCGCGGCAGCTGGCGCCCCCGGCCTCGATCCCCGGCTTGGCGCCGCCATCATCGAGCAGGTCCGCACCTGGCTGACCAGCTTGCAGCAGACCGGAGACATTGCAGTTCCGGCGATCGCCAGCAGTCCGCTCGGTCATCTGCTCGACGCCCGCACGGCATCCGCCCTGGAAGTTCTGGAGCAGCTTCTCGACCATCTGGCCGACCGTCCGGAGTGGCCCCAACCGATTCGCAAGCTGCTGCCGCGGCTGAAGATCCCCTTGCTGCGCCTCGTGCTCGACGATGCACGGCTTGCGGTCGACCCCGACCTGCCGCTGCTGGCCTTCCTCGACAACCTGGCTGCCGCGGCCTGCACGCTGCCGTCCGACTGCGCGGCGCTGGCTGGCTATCGCCAGATCGAAGGCATCATGCTCGGACTGTGCCTGCGCAGCGGGCTGCAGACCGGCCACCTCAAGGAAGCCGCGACCACCTTGCATGGGCTCGCCGAAATGCGGCGAAACGCCGCGTTCACCAGCTCGCAGCCGGCCTTCGACCTCGCCGCACGCGCCGAGCAGCGCGAATCCGCGCGCATCCTCGCAGTCCGCGCACTGCAGGCGATGATCGACGAGAAGACCCCCGCAGCAATCCAGCGCTTTCTCACCACACACTGGCTCCAGGTGCTGGTGCGTACCCTGTACCGCCTGGGCGACAAGCACCCCGACTGGCGCAATCAGCTCGAGATCGCACACCAGTTCCTGCTGACCGGAAGCACCGACGCCAGTGGAAGAATGCCGCCATCGGTCGCCGCACAGCTCGCAGCCTTGCTCAACCGCATCGGGATCCGCCTGACCAGCATCGGACTTGGCGCCGAAGCCCAGAAGGCCGCACTGGCCGACAGTATTGCACTGCACGCCTCGCTGCTCGCCGGGCACGCTCCTGATCCCCTGCCCTACGACGGCGCCGTGACTTCGCCGATGACCCTCTCGAAGGCGCGTGAAATCCCGCGCCTGAGGATGCTTCACCACGTCGGCTACACGGTCGGGCGCGCGCAAGCGCCCGACTGGATGAACATCGGCACCTGGATCGAGATCTCGCTACCCGACAAGAGCATTCACTGCGGGTGCATCACATGGATCGGACCCGCGGCCCGGGTTGCGCTGATCGGCGACCCGGATTCGGGTGCGCTGCTCGCGGCAACCGCGCACTGCCTGGCAAGCCTCGAGCATGCCGGCAGGGTCCGGACCGGCAACGACCGCTCGGCCACCGAGCGCGCGACCCAGGCGATCCTTCGTCAACTGAACGCCTGAGCCGCCCGACCGGCTCACCTCAGCGACGCTTGCCCAGCCCTCCGAGCAAGGAGCCAAGGATGCCGCGCGCGATCTGGCGTCCGATGCTGCTGCCAATCGTACGGGTAACGGTCTTCGCCGCCACCTGAACCAGTCCGTCGCGCTGACCACCGCGCGGCCCCGTGGAGCCAAACAGGAAGTCCGAGAGCCCACCGCCCGTCCGGCCGCCCGCCCCCTCGTTGCCCGCACCGGCCGGAGCACCCGCGGAACGTCCTCCCGCACCTCGCGGGGCTGAGGCATCGGCCTGCGCCCGCAGCATCTCGTACGCCGACTCGCGGTCGACCTCGCGTTCGTAATGGCCATACAGGACCGAGCCGCGGATGGCCGCAACGCGTTCGTCGGGAGTCATCGGCCCCATCCGCGACGAGGGCGCGACCACGAAGGCACGCTCGACGATCTCGGGGCGACCCTTCGCATCGAGAAACGACACCAGCGCCTCACCGACCCCCAGCTCGGTGATCGCCTGGGCCGCATCGAAGCCCGGATTGGCGCGCATCGTCTCGGCCGCGCTGCGCACCGCCTTCTGGTCGCGCGGCGTAAAGGCGCGCAACGCATGCTGGATACGGTTGCCGAGCTGGCCCAGCACCGCATCCGGGATGTCGAGCGGGCTCTGCGTGACGAAATACACCCCGACTCCCTTCGAGCGGATCAGGCGCACCACCTGCTCGATCTTGTCGACGAGCGCCTTCGGCGCATCCTTGAAGAGCAGATGCGCTTCATCGAAGAAGAACACCAGCTTCGGCTTGTCGGGATCACCCACCTCGGGCAGCTGCTCGAACAGCTCCGCGAGCATCCACAGCAGGAAGGTCGCATAGAGCTGCGGCGACTGATAGAGCTTGTCCGCCGCCAGCACGTTCACGACCCCGCGCCCGTCTCCCGCGGTCTGGATCAGATCCGAGAGATCGAGCATCGGCTCACCGAAGAAACGCTCGCCACCCTGCTGCTCGAGCGTCAGCAGACCGCGCTGGATCGCCCCGATCGAGGCGGCCGAAACGTTGCCGTAGGCCGTCTTGAAATCGCGGGCGTTGTCGCCGACATGCTGCACCATCGCCCGCAGATCCTTGAGGTCGAGCAGCAGCAGGCCGTTGTCATCGGCGATCTTGAACACCAGTTGCAGCACGCCGCCTTGTGTCTCGTTGAGGTTCAGCAGGCGCGCAAGCAGCAGGGGCCCCATGTCGGAGACCGTCGCACGGACCGGGTGCCCGTTTTCGCCAAAGACATCCCAGAACACCACCGGCGCCGCACGCGGTTGAAAATCCTCGATCCCGAGCGCAGCAAGCCGCTGCAGAAGCTTCTCCGAGGCCACGCCGGCCGCCCCGACCCCGGACAGGTCGCCCTTGACGTCGGCCACGAACACCGGCACGCCGATATCCGAGAACGACTCGGCCACCTTCTGCAAGGTCACCGTCTTGCCGGTGCCGGTCGCACCGGTGATCAGGCCATGACGATTCGCCATGCGGGGCAGGAGTTCAAGCACGTGCTCGGAAGTGCGCGCAATCTGCAAGGGATCGGCCATGGCTGCGTCCTCGGCTGGAGGGGAAAGAGGCGGATCGAGGCGGCAGTCGCCGCACCCGGCCCGCCCTGCACGCCCTGTATAATGCCGCATCATTCAATCCATTGCAGGCAGTATCGAGGGGTATATGGCGGGTCATTCCAAATGGGCCAACATCCAGCACCGCAAGGGCCGTCAGGATGCGAAACGGGGCAAGATCTTCACCCGGCTGATCAAGGAGATCACCGTCGCCGCGCGCATGGGCGGCGGCGATCCGAACTTCAACCCGCGACTGCGCCTCGCGGTGGACAAGGCCAAGGGCGAGAACATGCCGGCCGAGAACATCGACCGTGCGATCAAGCGTGGCACCGGCGAGCTCGAAGGCGTGAACTATGAGGAGGCCCGCTACGAAGGCTACGGCATCGGCGGCGCGGCGGTCATGGTCGACTGCCTCACCGACAACAAGACGCGCACCGTCGCCGATGTGCGCCACGCGTTCTCGAAGTACGGCGGCAACATGGGCACGGACGGCTGCGTCGCGTTCCAGTTCCGCCACTGCGGCCAGTTGCTGTTCGCGCCCGGCACGAACGAGGACGCGCTGATGGAAGCGGCTCTCGAAGCCGGCGCCGAAGACGTCGTCGCCAACGACGATGGCTCGCTCGAAGTGATCACCGCCCCGTATGAGTTCGGTGCGGTCAAGGATGCCCTCGCGGCGGCCGGGTTCAAGCCGGAGTTCGGCGAGGTGACGATGAAGCCGCTGAACGAGACCGAACTCGACGGCGACGAAGCGCTGCGCATGCAAAAGCTCATCGACGCCCTCGAAAGTCTCGACGACGTGCAGGAGGTCTATACCTCCGCGGTGTTCGAGGACTGAGCGCACCTGGGTCCGCGTCCTGCGGCCCTTGCGCATCGCTTCCCATGCCCCTGCCCCCCCGCTTCGTGCCGGTCATGCCCTTCCTGTTCGTGCTCCTGTGGAGCACGGGCTTCATCGGTGCGAAGTTCGGCCTGCCCTACGCTGAACCGCTGACCTTCCTGTCGATCCGCTACGTGCTGGTGATCACGCTGATGACGGCGCTCGCGCTCGCGATGCGCGCACCGTGGCCGCGCGAGCCGCGCCAGATCCTGCACATCGGGGTGACCGGGCTGCTGGTACACGGCTTCTATCTCGGCGGCGTGTTCGTCGCCATCCACCACGGCCTGCCGGCCGGCATCGCAGCGCTGATCGTCGGCATGCAGCCCTTGCTGACCGCGCTCGGCGCCGGCTGGCTGCTCGGCGAGCGCGTCACCGCACGACAGTGGATCGGGCTCGCACTCGGCTTCATCGGCGTTGCGCTGGTCGTCAGCAACAAGGCAGGAACGGGCGCTGCGACGATGTCCGATTTCGGCATGATGCTCGTGCCGGTGACGGTCGCGCTGTTTGCGATCACGCTTGGCACCCTGTACCAGAAGCGCTTCTGCCCGACCTTCGATCTGCGTACCGGTTCGGTCGTGCAGTTCGTCCCGACGCTCGCCCTCACCGCCTTGCTGGCCTGGGGCCTGGAAACGCGCCAGGTCACCTGGAGCGGAGAATTCCTGTTCGCGCTCGGCTGGCTCGTGATCGTGCTGTCGCTCGGCGCGATCAGCCTGCTCAATCTGCTGATCCGCAGCGGCAGCGCCGTCAATGTCGCGAGCCTCTTCTACCTCACGCCACCCACCACGGCCTTGATGGCCTGGGCGCTGTTCGGCGAGACGCTGACTGCGCTGGCCGTCACCGGCATGGCGGTTGCGGTCGCCGGCGTGTGGCTCGCGCGCAAGCGCTAGCGGGACAGCGCAGCACATGAAGAGCGCATCGGGCACCGTCGCCACCCGCATCCTCGGCCTCGATCCGGGATTGCGCATGACCGGATTCGGCCTCGTCGACAGCCTCGGCAGTCAGATCCGCTACGTTGCGAGCGGCTGCATCCGAAGCTCGGGGGTCGAACTTCCGCAACGTCTCAAGACCCTGCTCGACGGGGTACGCTCGATCATCGAAACCTATGGCCCGGACCAGGTCGCGGTCGAGAAGGTGTTCGTCAACGTCAATCCGCAATCCACGCTGCTGCTCGGCCAGGCGCGCGGCGCGGTGATCTGCGGCGCCGTCGCCTGCGATCTGCCGGTCGCCGAATATACCGCGCTGCAGATCAAGCAGGCCGTGGTCGGGCACGGCAAGGCGAACAAGACCCAGGTCCAGCACATGATCCTGCGACTGCTCGAACTGGAGGGCACGCCCAGCCCCGACGCGGCCGATGCACTCGCATGCGCGATCTGTCACGCGCATGCAAGCCAGGGCCTGCTCGGCAAGCTCGCCGGCACCCGCCGGCGCGGCGGGCGGCTGCTGGAGCTGCCCGAATCCGCAAGCCTTCAGGCCTTGGGCAGGCGCCCCATCAGGTAGAACTCGTCGTTCGGGCGCATGCTGCTGAAGTTCGCGAGGCGGTTGCTCATGCCGAAGAAGGCGGCGATCGCGCCGATGTCCCAGATGTCGTCGTCACTGAAGCCGTGCGCGCGCAGGGCTTCGAAGTCGGCGTCCTCGACCTCGCCCGAGCGCAGCGCGACCTTCATCGCGTAGTCGAGCATCGCGCGCTGGCGCGGCGTGATCTCCGCCTTGCGGTAGTTGACGGCGACCTGATCGGCCACGCGCGGATTCTTCGCCCGCACGCGCAGGATCGCGCCGTGGGCAACGACGCAGTACTGGCAGTCATTGGCGCCCGAGGTCGCAACCACGATCATCTCGCGCTCGGCCTTGGTCAGCCCCTCGTTCTTTTCCATCAGCGCGTCGTGATACGCGAAGAACGCGCGAAACTCGTCTGGACGGTGAGCCAGCGCAAGAAACACGTTGGGCACGAAGCCCGCCTTCTCCTGCACGGACAGGATCTTCTCGCGCAGGTCCTCGGGCAGCTCGGCAAGTTGCGGCACCTTGAAACGGCTGATCGGGCGATCGGTCATCATCTTCTCCTCTTGGACAATCGTTGAACTGTATCGCAAGCGGGCGGATCCGTTACAGTGTCGTTCACCTCGATCACGCCCGGAGCGGGCAATCCGCCGCGCATGCGCCGCCATCTCCCCCTCGTCGCCCTGTTCGTCGCGCTCGGCTATGTCTTCTGGCACAGCCCCGAATTCAAGGAGATCACCGCCGGGGTGGCGATCTTCCTTTTTGGCATGACCTCGCTGGAGGCCGGGTTCAAGGCCTTCACCGGCGGCACCCTGGAACGCCTGCTGCAACGCACGACCGACCGTCTCTGGAAGAGCTTCGTGTTCGGCATCGTGTCGACAACCCTCATGCAGTCGAGCTCGCTCGTGTCGGTGATCACGATCTCCTTTCTGAGCGCCGGCCTGCTCGGCCTTGCGCAGGGCGTCGGCATCATCTTTGGCGCGAATCTCGGCTCGACCACCGGTGCCTGGCTCGTCGCCGGCTTCGGCCTCAAGGTCGACATCGCGGCCTATGCGATGCCGATGCTGACCTTCGGCGTGATTCTCGTCTTCAACAAGTCGAAGGCGATCAAGGGTTGCGGCTACGTGCTCGCGGGCCTGGGCTTCCTGTTCCTCGGCATCCACTTCATGAAGACCGGCTTCGAGTCCTTTCGCGAGACGATCGACCTGGCTGCCTATGCGGTGCCCGGTCTCGCCGGCCTGTTGCTGTTCACGCTGATCGGGATGTTCGCGACCGTCGTCATGCAGTCGAGCCACGCGACGATGGTGCTCATCATCACGGCGCTCGCGGCCCAGCAGATCACCTACGAGAACGCGCTGGCGCTGGCGATCGGCGCCAATGTCGGTACCACGATCACGGCCCTGATCGGCGCGATCGGCGCGAACATCGAAGGCCGCAGGCTGGCCGCCGCGCATCTGCTGTTCAACGTCACGACCGGCGTCGTCGCGCTCGTCTTCATCGGCCCGTTCGAAGCGGCAGTCGAGACCACCAGCGCCTGGATCGGGATCCGCGCCGACGATCACACGCTCAAGCTCGCGCTCTTTCATTCGCTCTTCAACCTCGCCGGCATCTTCCTGATGCTGCCCTTCGTCGGCCGTCTGGTGGTGCTGCTCGAAGCCGTCCTGCGCGCGCGTCCGCGCAAGGTCGTCGCACCGCACTACCTCAACGACTCGATGCTGGAGATGCCCGACGCCGCACTCGAAGCGGTACGCAAGGAGTTGCTGCACCTCTTCACCAACGTCTTCGACATCATGGCGCTCGTGCTGCATGTCGACCCCGCCCGCCTGCGCAGGGGCGAGTCGCTCGAACTGCTCGCGAGCGCACCCGAGCGCGTACGCGAGATCGACGTCGACGACTACTACCAGCGCCGGGTCAAGCCGCTGCACGGCACCATCCTCGATTTTCTCGCGCGCATTCCCACGACCGGCGCACAAACGCGCCACGCCTTCATCCTGCGCGCCGCGAGCCAGCATCTGCTCGAAGCGCTCAAGGACATCAAGCACCTGCAGAAGAACCTGGTGCGCTTTCTCACTTCACCCAACCCCTACCTGCGCAAGGAGTACGTCGCCATCCGCCAGCACCTTGCCCTCCTCCTGCACGAGCTGAACCGGCTCGCAACCGATCCGGACGCCAACCCGACACTCACGATCGACGTACTGCGGGCCGGCATGGCCGAGCACGACATCGTCGCCAACGGCACGCTCGACCACCTCATCCGGGACAAGCGCATTGGCGTGGAAGCCGCAACCTCGCTGATGAACGACAGCGCCTATACGCACGACATCGCCGGGAATCTGCTCGCGATGGCCCGCACCGTATGCCTTCCGTTCGAATCGGTGCGACACGAGATCGAACGCGAACTGCACCTGGACCATCGGGAACTCGCTGCGATCCTGGCCTCGCCTTCGCAAGCGACGACGCCTACGGAGAACGCTCACCATGAAACTCGCCAGGCTGACTGAGAAGCTCGGGAATCTCCTGTCGTCCGACCGTCGCCGTCAGCGGCGCAAGCGCGACAAGCTCAAGGAACTGTTGAAGCAGATGAAGGCCCAGCAGCGGGCGCTCGAAGCCGAGATCGCCGTCGAGCCCGAGGGCGAGCGCCGCGCCAGCCTCGACCTGAAGTTGCAGATCCTGATCGAACAGCGCCGCAAGGGCGTGCGCCTGCGCAAATCCTTGCGCAGCAAGGAGTGAGCTCGACGATGCGGCGATCGACCGGGCGCCTGCTCGCCCATCCGTCGAGCCCTCCACCAGCCGGGGTCCGAGCACTGCACGTGCGGGTGCAGCGCTCGTCGGGCGCGCTGTCGCTGTGCTTCTTCCTGCACGCCGAACCCGGCGCAGTCCGGCTGCCACCGCCCGAACGCCCGCAGGCCACCGATGGCCTGTGGCAGCACACCTGCTTCGAGGCCTTCGTCGGCTCCGAAGCCGACCGCAGTTACCGCGAGTTCAACTTCGCACCCTCACACCGCTGGGCCGCCTACCGCTTTTCCGACTACCGCGTGCGTGCCCCCGATGCGATGCTGTCCGCGCACGATCCGGTACCGCGCATCGCAACCCGTACCGGCCGTTCCGGCTCCGGCGCATTGTTCGTCCTGCGGGCGCAGATCCCCGGATCGGCCTTGCCGCCCGCGGCATCCCTGGACGCACTGCAGCTCGGACTCAGCGCCGTGCTCGAAGCAAGTGACGGCGGCCTGTCCTGGTGGGCGCTGCGCCATCCGTGCGAGCGCCCGGATTTCCATCACCGCGGCGGATTCCTCCGCCTTTCAGAGCTTTCCCTGCAGAATCCATGAGCCCCAGCTACCAGTCCGGTCTCGACCGCCTCCTCTCCGAACCGTCCCTGCAACGCCGCCTTGCCGGCCGACGGGTCGCCCTGCTCGCCCATCCTGCCTCGGTCACCGCGGATCTGACGCACGCGCTCGACGCGCTCACACAGGTGCCCGGCCTGCGCCTGACGGCGGCCTTCGGTCCGCAGCACGGCCTGCGTGGAGACAAGCAGGACAACATGGTCGAGACCGGGGACGAGTTCGATTCCCGCCTCGGCATCCCGGTGTTCAGCCTGTACGGTACCGTGCGGCGTCCGACGGCGAAGATGATGGCCTGCCTCGACGTGCTGCTCGTCGACCTGCAGGACCTCGGTTGCCGCATCTACACCTTCATCACGACGCTGCGCTACGTGCTCGAAGAGGCCGCACGCCACGGCAAGGCGGTGTGGGTGCTCGACCGCCCGAACCCGGTCGGCCGCCCGGTCGAAGGGCTTGTCCTGCGCAGCGGCTGGGAGAGCTTCGTCGGCGCCGGCCCGCTGCCGATGCGCCACGGCCTGACGATGGGAGAACTCGCACGCTGGTTCATCGCCACGCTCGGGCTCGAGCTCGAATGCGAAGTCGTCACGATGCAGGGCTGGGATCCCGGCGCGGCGCCCGGATACGGCTGGCCGCTCGGCGAGCGGAGCTGGGTCAACCCGAGCCCGAACGCGCCGAACCTGTCGATGGCGCGCTGCTACGCCGGCACCGTGATGCTCGAAGGCACGACCCTGTCGGAGGGGCGCGGCACGACGCGTCCGCTGGAACTCTTCGGCGCACCGGACCTCGACGCCACGGCCCTGCTCGGGCAGATGCAGGCCCTCGCTCCCGCCTGGCTGGCCGGCTGCCGGCTGCGCCCCTGCGGCTTCGAACCGACCTTCCACAAGCACGCGGGCCGGCTCTGCACGGGGCTGCAGATCCATGTCGACACGGCCAACGCCTACGACCACCTGAACTTTCGTCCGTGGCGTGTGCAGGCGCTCGCATTCAAGGCGCTGCGCAGGCTGCAGCCGGACTACCCGCTGTGGCGCGACTTCCCCTACGAATACGAGCACGAGCGGCTCGCGATCGACCTCATCAATGGCTCGCCGCTGCTGCGCGAATGGGTGGATGACGCGGGCGCAAGCCCGGCCGACCTCGATGTCCTGGCACGTGCCGACGAGACGGCCTGGCGCGAGGTCCGACAGCCCTTCCTGCTCTACCCATGAGATCGCACGCCCATTCTCCTGGACCCCGCGCTCGCCCTTATACTGCGCACCATCGGCTCCACTCCCGGGAACATCGATGAACGACGCCCTCCGGATCTTCGCCTGCGGCTCCAACCGCCCGCTGACCGAAGAGATCTGCGCCTGTCTTGGCCTGGAACCGAGCCCGATCGAGGTCTCGCGCTTCTCGAACGACAACCTCCACGTCCAGATCAAGGCCAACGTGCGCGAGCGCGACGTGTTCGTCGTGCAGTCACTGACCGAACCGGTCAGCCACCACATCCTGGAACTGCTGATCACCCTCGATGCGCTGCGCAGCGCATCGGCGCGGCGCGTCACGGCGGTCATCCCGTATTACTCCTACGCCCGCTCCGACAAGAAGGACGCCCCGCGCATCTCGATCACCGGCCGCCTGATCGCCGACATGCTGGTCACCGCGGGGGCCAACCGCATCCTGACGATGGATCTGCACGCCGACCAGGTGCATGGCTTCTTCAGCATCCCGGTCGACCACCTGACCGCGATCCCGACCATCGCTGCGCATTTTCGCGAACACCACGACCTCACGAACATGGTCGCCGTGGCCTCCGACGCAGGCGGTGCAAAACGCGCGGGACGCTTCTCGGAGCGCCTCGGCATTCCGCTCGCGATCATCGACAAGCGCCGCGTCAGTGATACCGACGTCAAGCAGGGGCACGTCATTGGAGACGTCGCCGGCCGCGACGCGGTGATCTTCGACGACGAGATCTCGACCGGCGGAACGCTGCTCGCGACCGTCGACACCTTGCGCGCAGCCGGCGCGCGCAGCATCCACGCCGGGGCCGTCCATCCGGTGCTGTGCGGCCCCGCAATCGAGCGCCTGCGCGAATCGCCGCTGGAATCCATCGTCGTCACCAACACCGTGCACATGCCGCCGGAAAAGCGGCTCGCGAAGATCCGCAGCCTCACCGTCGCGCCGCTGCTCGCTGCGGCGATCGAACGCATCCACAGCGGAGAGAGCGTCGGCGAACTGTTCGAGCAGACCCCATGAGCGAATCCGCCGCTTCGACCGGGAATCGTTTCCGGATCATCGGCCGCTTCCACGTCTCGGGCGTGCTCGGTCACGGGGCGATGGGCACCGTGTACCGTGGCGAGGATCCGCTGATCGGACGTACCGTCGCGCTCAAGGTCCTGTCGACCGAACTGCAGCCGCTGCTCGGCGAGGCCGAGATGCGGGAATTTCACAGCCACTTCCTGCGCGAAGCGAAGGCGGCCGGGCGCCTCAACCACCCGAACATCGTCACGATCTACGACGTCGGCGAGTACTGCGGCATGCCTTACATCGCGATGGAGTTCGTACCCGGACTGAGCCTGCGCGAATACCTCGACAGCGGCGTCGTGCTGCCGGTGCGACGCATCGTCGAGATCGGCATCCTCGTCGCGCGCGGGCTCGACTACGCCCACCAGAACGAAGTCGTGCATCGCGACATCAAGCCGGCCAACCTGATGCTCGGTCGCAAGGGCGTGGTCAAGATCATGGATTTCGGGATCGCGCGGGCACCCGGGCGCAGCGAGGACGGCAAGCTCCAGGGCTCGCCGCGCTACATGGCGCCGGAGCAGATCGCGGACCGCCCGGTCGGCCCCGCGACCGACGTCCACGCGCTCGGCGTGACGCTCTATGAAGCGCTGACCGGCAAGCTGCCCTTCGACGCCCCGGATTTTCGCGAACTCGCCGACAAGGTGCTGCATCAGGAACCCCCTCGCCCCTCCACGCTCAATCCCGACGTCCCGGAAGGGCTCGATGCGATCGTGATGCAGGCGCTCGCCAAGGAACCCTCGGCACGCTTTCGCAACATGCGTGCGATGGCCAAGGCCCTGTCCGCGGTGCGTGCCGAGCTCAAGCGGGGCGAAGAGGAGCCGCCCGCCGGGGAAGACATCGGCGCCGAGTTCTCCGACCCCGGGCTCGACCAGCTCCAGCTCGCCGGATCGGGCAGCCGCCTGCGCGAGGAACTGCGCCGCCACCTCACACGTCTGGCGCTCACGCGCGAGCTCGACGGCCCGGAACAGGACAGCTTCGGCGCCCACCTGCTGCTCTATCTCGTGCCGCCCGGCCACATCCTGTTTCGCGAGGGCGAGGCGTCGAGCTACCTCGGATTGCTGCTCGAGGGGGAGCTCGCGGTCACCAAACGCGGGGTCGATGGCCAGGAGCAGCAACTCGAGCTGCTCGGCCCCGGCATGCCGTTCGGCGAGATGTCATTGCTCGACGCAGCGCCACGCTCGGCCACGCTGACCGCGCTCGGCGCATGCCAGATCGCCGTGCTGTCGCGGCGTCACTTCCGCCGCCTGTGCCGCGAGCGCCCCGAACTCTCGGTCAAGCTGCTGCTCGCCCTGGGGGGGCTGCTCACGCAGCGGCTGCGGCGCACGAGCGACCGCCTCGCCCACCACTCGTGAAGATCCGGCGATGACGACCAGACCGGACCTGAGCCTCGACGCCCTCGAACTTTCCGGGATCGGCACCCGGTTCCAGGAAGAGATCCGGGAACACCTCGACGAACTGGAACTGACGCGCGATCTCGAACGCAAGGAGCAGGACTGCCTCGCCGGCCTGCTGCGCGTCTATGCCGTACCGGCCGGTCACGAGCTGTTTGCCGAGGGTGACCCGGCCGGCTACCTCGCGCTGCTGCTCGAGGGGCGGATGTCGGTCTCCAAGCGCCGCGACGACTCCGGCTCCTGCGCCCTCTACACACTGAACCCTGGCAAGGTATTCGGAGAGATGGCACTGCTCGACCAGGAACCGCGCTCGGCGAGCGTCACGGCGCTCACCGACTGCCAGATCGCCGTGCTCACGCGCGACCACTTCCAGCGCCTGTGCGAAGGGCGCTCCGTACTCGCGGTCAAGCTGCTGCTCGGACTCGGGCGCACGCTCTCGCAACGGTTGCGACGCGCCAGCGGACAGCTCGTGGATTACCTGTAGGCGACCGATTCAACGCGTTCCCGCCGGAACCTCGTCGGGCAGTTCGGCGAGCCGGCGATTGAGCGCCGGAATGCGCGCGAGCACTGCCGTCACGATGAGCGCAAACGCAAGCCGCGCCCACAGGATGCCGGAAAGATCCGCGCCGAGCACCAGGATGAGCAAGGTATCCTCGATGACGCTGTGGCACAGTCCGAGAAACGCCATCGTCAGGAAGATGTCGCGCCGGCTCAGGGTGCCGCTACGCGCCTCGCGGATCAGCAGCCCGGCACCGAAGCTGATCCCCAGCGTCGCCCCGACGATCGTGATGTTCGCCGCCTCGCGACGAATCCCGATCCCGCGCAGCACCGGGGCGAGCAGCGCGTGCATGAGGCGCTCGATCCCGAGCAGGCGCAGCAGCCGCAGCAATGCCATCAACGCAGCGATGATGACGAGGATCCAGCCCAGCATCACCAGCTGGTCGAGCGCCCACGCGGCAAGCCCGTTCTCGCTCGCCTGCGGTTGCCACAGCATGCGGGCCGGCGCCTGCAACCAGCCACCTGCCGAGAATGCGAGATTGAGCAGCGCCCCGAGTCCGAGCGCCCCGCCCAGGCGCAGCGCGAGCGTCGCCCGCCAGCGCACGCCGACCGCCTTCGCGACCGCCCCCTCGACCGGCAGCGAGTGCGCCACCAGCATCAGAACGCCGAGTACGGTCACCTGCGCGACCGTCAGGGATTCGCCCGCGGCAAACCCGGCATACACGGCCATCGCCGTGTAGAGGTTCGTCAGCAGTGCAGCGGCCCAGACGATGCCAACCCCCTCGGGGAGCCCGACGAGCTGCATCAGCGGCGACAGCACCCACGCGATCCACGCCGTCGCACCGGCCAGCTCGAGCCCCTTGACGATGAGAAGCGCCGGC
Source organism: Rhodocyclaceae bacterium (assembly GCA_023383815.1). GTDB lineage: Bacteria > Pseudomonadota > Gammaproteobacteria > Burkholderiales > Rhodocyclaceae > JACOUN01. The sequence goes on along the minus strand of JAHDYG010000017.1, from coordinate 18,244 downwards.
ACCATGACCCGGACCAGGGCGAGGTAGACCGCCCCGACCTCGCGCCCGAAGGCCATCACTGCCGGACCGAATGATGGTCCGCTTCCGCCTTTCATCCCCGCCACTCCTTCGACTGCAGACCCGAAGCCGGGATTGTACCGGAGGCGCAGGAGCCGCCCGCGCGTCCGCGCGGCGCGCCTCAGACCCCGCTCAGGCGCAGCGGCTTCGGCACACCTCGGCCCAGCCGGCCGCCGCATACACGAGCAGGGTCGTGCCGACCAGTCCGACGCCGAATACGAGGGCGATCAGGAACCAGTCCGCCGGGCCGCCCGCATCGGTGAATCCCGACGACGAGACCTTCGCCATCACCACCAGCGACAGCGCCCCGCCCAGCACGCCCGCCAGTTCCGACTTGACGAGCCTGCCGCTGGCGATGCGCCGTTCGCGCACGAGCAGCAAGACGAATGCGGCAATGCCCCCGAGTGCGAGCAGGAGCAGCAGCCACAGCCACACGCCGAGCATTTCCTGAAACACGGCGAGCAGGATGATCGGGTCGAGTTCCTTCATTGCATTCTCCTCACGCGCGACCGCGCAGCATGGCCAGATAGGTGGGTTTGAGGGCCATCGTCTTCATGACCCAGCTCACCCACAACTCTTCGAGCGGGGCGATCACGCCCGGGAACGAGGGCGTCAGGTTGTCCTGGTAGTCGAACTCGATCAGCATCGCGCGGCCGAGCCGGGTGATCAACGGGCACGAGGTGTAGCCGTTGTAGAGCGCGTCGGACGTCTTGCCTGCCAGATCCGCCACCAGATGGTCGACCGCGACGGGGACCTGCCACTTCACGCTCGCCGCGGTCTTGCCTTTCGGCACGCCGGCCACGTCGCCCACTCCGAACACCTCCGGATAGCGCTTGTGGCGCAAGGTGCCGCGGTCGACCTCCATCCAGCCATCGGCTGCCCAGGGTCCTTCGCGCCAGCCGAGCGGGCTGTTGCGCACCACGTCGGGCGCGCGCATCGGCGGAATCACGTTGATGAAGTCATACGGTTGCTCGACCGGCCCGGCCGGACTCGAAAAGACGGCCACGCGCCGCCCCGGATCGATGCTCTGCAAAACGTGCTCGTAGCGCGTCGCAACGCCCCGGTCCTGGTACAGCATGCGCACCTTCTCGTGCACGATCGGCACGCTGAAGAGCGCCTTGTTGTGGGCGTGATAGATCAGCTCGGCCTTGCCGCGGTTGCCGCGCCGGCGCAGATGATCGTCCGCGATGAAGGTGTACTTGAGGGGCGCACCGGCGCATTTCATCTCGGTTGCCGGCCGGCAGAACACCCCCACGCCGCCCCGGTCGGCGAACTCCGACAGCGCGCGCCAGGTGGCTTCAGCCGCGGCCGGGCTGTGATAGACACTGCCCAGCCCAGCCTGGCCGATCGCCCCGACGTCCATGCCGGGGATCGCGTCATAGTCGAGCTTGAGCCCGGTCGCGACGATGAGATGGTCGTAGCGCAGCTCGCGTCCGCCCGCCGTCACGACCCGGCGCCCTTCGGGGTCGATCTCCGCAACCGCTTCCTGCACCCAGTCGACACCCGGCGGCACATACTCGGCGGTTGTCGACTGCACGTACGGCGCCGCCTTGATCCCGGCGGCAACCAGCGTGAACCCTGGCTGATACAGATGCTCGCGACGCGCGTCGACGAGCGTGATCCTCGCACCGTCGAGGCGTGCGGCAAGCCTCGAGGCGCACGCAAGACCGGCCGCACCCGCCCCCGCAATGACGATCTGTGCCGACGTGCGCACCCGCTCGCTTGCACGGGCCGGAGCAGGCCGCAGCAGCAGGGCGCCGGCGCCGGCGGCACCGGCCAGCAGGAACCCCCTTCGGTCGAGCGCCGCACCCTCCAGCGCCTTCATCGCTTCTTGCACTTCCTTCGGTGCATCGGCACTCGCCATCGTCGTCTCCTCGCGGTGTATTGGCGTTCGGTTCGGATTGAACCAAAGCTTTTGATCAGTATATAGCACTTTTCTAATTCTAATTCCATGCCTGCAGGAATCCGGCTGCGGCGTGCACGACCGCGTCCACTGCAAGCGGCACGGCTATGCACCCGATTGCCAACTGTAATTAGACACAGTCGGCATTCCGGAACTATTCTTTTTTTTCGATGCTCTCCAGTTCCTGGCTCCACACCCGTTAACTGAACTGGCGTCAGCGAGAAACGCCTCACGCAGCACCCCCAACCCCGAAATTTCTGCCAGGAACCCCATCATGAAGGTCAATCTGCCGGTCACTCAGCGCGAATACCCCGTGCGCGACGACTGTTCGATCATCTCGCACACCGACGCCAAGGGCCGCATCACCTACGTCAACGACGATTTCATCGAGTACGCCGGCTTCACGCGCGAAGAGCTGATCGGGCAATCGCACAACATCGTCCGCCATCCCGACATGCCCCCCGAAGCCTTCCGCGATCTGTGGGCGACGCTCAAGGCCGGTCGCGCCTGGCAGGGCATGGTCAAGAACCGGCGCAAGGACGGCGATCACTACTGGGTCATGGCCACCGCGACGCCGCGCTCGGACGGTGGCTACATGAGCGTGCGCATGAAGCCGACGCGCGCCGAGGTCGAGGCGGCCGAACAGCTCTACCGCGCAATGCGCGAAGGCAGCGGCCACCGCCTGTCGGGCGGAGAGGTGGTCGCACCGGGACTCCTCGGCCGCTTGTCGGGAATCCGGCGCGGATTCGCCGGCCTGTCGCTGCCCCTGAAACTGCTGCTGCCGATCCTGATCGGCGCGCTGGTCATCGGCGGCGCCTTTGCCTGGCAGCTCGGTTTCCCGGGCGCGGATCGAGTCGCAGGTGAGCGGGCAGGCGCTGCGGCCGGCATCACGATGGCGTGCCTGGTGGCAATCCTGTTCTCGGTCTGGTGGGTCGCCGCCGGGCAGACCCGCCGGCTCGCAGACGTGCGCGAGATCGCCGCCCGCATCGCCGCGGGGGATCTCACCGTCGCGGTGCCGGTCGGACGCGGCGACGACATCGGCGAGATCTTCAACGGCCTGCAGATCATGCGCAACCGGCTGTTCGAGATCGCCTTCGAACTCAACAAGGGCTCGGAGCGCCTGGGCACTTCGGCACGCGAACTGATCGCGGCGAGCGACGCGACGGCACGCGGCGCGCGGGCGCAGTCGGAAGCGGCTTCGAGCATGGCCGCCGCGATCGAACAACTGTCGGTCTCGGTCGACCACGTCGAGGAAAATGCCGGAACCGCACACAGCGTCTCGCTCGAAGCCGGAACGGCCGCAAGCACCGGCGCCGGCGTGGTGCACAACGCAGCGGCCGAGATCGCCCGCATCTCCGACGCGGTCACCCGCGCTTCGAACAGTCTTTCCGAGCTGGAGGGCATCTCCGGGGAGATCGGCAACATCGTCGCGGCGATCCGCGAGATCGCCGACCAGACCAACCTCCTCGCCCTCAACGCGGCGATCGAGGCGGCGCGTGCAGGCGAACAGGGCCGCGGCTTTGCCGTCGTCGCCGACGAGGTGCGCAAGCTCGCCGAGCGCACGGCTTCGTCCACGCACGAGATCTCGAACATGGTCGGACGCATCCAGAACCGCACCAAGCAGGCCGTCGGCGAGATGCAGACCGGCGTCCAGCGCGTCGGCGAGGGCGTTCAGGCCGCGCGCAACGCCGGCGACTCGGTGGCCGCGATCCAGCCGCAGACCGAGCGCGTCGTCGTGGCCGCCCGCGAGATCCGCGAAGCGCTCGCCGAGCAGGCCACCGCGGCCCGCGAGGTGGCGCGCACCGTGGAGCAGATCGCGCAGATGGCCGAACTCAACGCAACGGCGTCGAGCCAGAGCCACGCCGCCAGCGAGGCGGTGGCCGGCATCACCGGGCGCATCCGCGAGCTGGCGACGCAGTTCAGGGTCTGAGCGCCCGGGCGGCGGGGCTCGAGCGGTCCGTCAACGCGCTGCGACCAGCGCGTCGAGAATCGCCGCCATCTGCGCATGGATCGCGTGATCGCGCTGCGGCGAAGCGGCCGTCAGCGCGGACTCGCCCTGGACCCAGCGCCGCGGCCCGGCAAGGTCGGCCGCATCGTTGGCGATCATCGCGCGCACCGACTCGGGTGTGGCTTCAAGATGGAACTGCAGTCCGACCACACGCCGGCCGATGCTGAAGGCCTGGTGTTCGCAGGCCTGGCTGCGCGCAAGGTGGATCGCCCCGGGCGGCAGATCGAAGGTCTCGCCATGCCAGTGCAGCACCTCGATCGACGGCGGAAAGCGAAACCCCGCCGCCACCTCGGCCGAACCCGGCACCGCATGCACCGGAAACCAGCCGATTTCCCTTTCCGCGTTGGGATACACCCTGGCACCGAGCGCGCTGGCGATCATCTGCGCGCCGAGGCACACGCCGAGCACCGCCTTGCCGGCCGCGATTGCGTCGCGCACGAAGCGCTTCTCGGCAGCGAGCCACGGATGCTGCGCCTCGTCATTCACGCTCATCGGCCCACCCATCACGATCAGGAGGTCGATGCCGTCGAGCGCCGGCAGTTCGGCGGACTCGAAAAAGCGCGTGCAGGACACCCGGGCGCCCTTCGCATCCAGCCAGTCCTGGATGCTGCCAAGGCCCTCGAACGGAACGTGCTGGAAGTAGTGCGCGTGCATGATGGATCGGGATGTCGGCGGGAAGACCGGATTATCCGCCGCTGGCCAGCATCGGTGCCACCACGCGCGCGATCGCCTGGCCCAGGCGTTCGTGCTGGTCGGCGTCGAGGTGGATGCCGTCGACGCGGCTCGCCGGAGTGACGCTGCCGGCATCGAAGAAATGGCAAGCGAGCGCACTGGCCGTTTCGCGGTAGGCGTCGGCAAGCCCGGCGGCCTTCGCGCCCGCGCCGGCAAACTTCGGCGCCAGCGGCCCCTTCGGCACGTCGAACGGTGGCGGTGCGACCACGAGCACGGGCGGCACCGGCATCCCCGGCTCGATCGGCGCGCGGCGAATCGCCGCAACCAGCGCCGCAATGCCTTGCGCGGCGTGCCAGGCATTGTGCGGATGCATCGACTGGAAGTCGTTGGTGCCGAGCATCAGGATCACGAGCGCGAGCGGCGAATGGATCTCGATGCGCTGCTCCAGCCCGGCGAGACCGTTGCGCCCGGGCTTGAACGGATCATCCCACACCGTGCGCCGCCCGTTCAGGCAATCCTCGATGATCCGCGCCGCAAGGCCCGTCGCCTGCAGCGCGATCTCCATCACGCCCGGCCAGCGGCGCTCGAAGGGCAGGCGCTCACGGGTTCCGGGGACGATGCCCCAGGACAGCGAGTCGGCGTAGACGAGTACATGTTGCATGGCGCTCCTCCCGCGGGTGTGTGCCTCGCGATGCTACCGCAATCCTGCCCCGTGGCATCGATGATCGCCCCGGCGCTGACGTTGCCGCCTCCTTCCCTTAGAATCGGGGATCCCAGCACAGCACGCAGCACGAGATCCGGGCACCCAGGCGATGACGACAAGCGAACGAGGACCGAACCGGATCCGCATCGACCAGGTCAGGGTCGGGCTGTACATCAAGCTCGACAGCTGGCTCGGGCACCCCTTCCTGTTCAGCGCCTTCAAGGTCAGGAACGAGGAACAGATCGCTGCGCTGAAGTCGATGGGCCTCACGGACATCGAGTACGTCCCGGCGAAAAGCGACTGCCCGCCCGGACCGCCCCCGGCCGATCCGTCCACGAAAACCGTCCCGCCGGGTGCGCAGGAGAGCGCCGCACTCGAGGCGCTGATGCACGAAAAGAAGGCGCGTATCGAGGCACTCAACCGCGAACGCGAACGCGTGCGCGCCGCCGAGCGCAAGTACGTGAAGACGGCCAATTCGGTCAAGAACGTGATGCGCCTGGCCAACAACAACCCGGCGCAGGCGGCCCAGCTCTCGGGCGAGGTGGCCGACGAATTCGCGGCGCTCTTCAGCGCCGAGCAGAATCCCTACATCCACCTGATGGGCGACAACGTCGCCGACGAGAGCGCGTATTTCCACAGCGTGAACGTCACGGTGCTGTCGCTGATCCTCGCCCGCGCGCTGGGCATGAGCGACCGCGACACGCTGCGCGAGATCGCCCAGGGCGCGGTCCTGCATGACGTCGGCAAGGCATTGGTGCCGGGCCCGATCCTGCTCAAGGACGAAGAGCTCAGCGCCCCCGAGATGAAGCTCTTCCAGATGCACCCGGCCTACGGCATCAAGCTGATGCAGGCCGTGCCCGATCTGCCGAAGCGGGTGCGCGAGATCATCCTCTTCCACCACGAGCTGTGCGACGGCAGCGGCTATCCGAAGGGCGTCCAGGCCAATTCGCTCGACCAGGCGGTGCGCATCGTGACGATCGCCAACGCCTACGACAACCTGTGCAATCCGCGCGTGCTCAAGCGCGCCCGCACCCCGTCCGAAGCGCTGTCACACCTGTTCAAGAACGAGGCGGCGCGCTACGACAAGACCGCCCTGCCCGCCTTCATCAAGTCGCTCGGCGTCTATCCACCGGGCACCATCGTCAAGCTCGTGAGCGGGCGCATCGGCATCGTCATGACCGTCGACCCCGCCGATCTCCTGAATCCGAACCTGATGATCTACGATCCGGAGATCCCCAAGGACGACGCCCCGTCGCTGCACCTGAAGCGCGACCTGGACGACCGCATCGAGCGCACGCTGCGCCCGGCGGCGCTGCCCGAAGCGGTGCACGACTACCTCAGCCCGCGCAAGCGGATCTGCTACTTCGTCGATCACGCCGGCGCAAGCTGAACGGCATCCCGCTTCAACCGTAACGCGCAATCCGCGCGCGCCCTTCGAGCCCGCGCAGTGCCGCCGAGGCCCGCGGCGCAAACCAGGCGCGCGCCCGTTCGCGCCAGCTCCGCGCGGCACGCCCCGCGCCCTCCGGCCGCGCAAGGGTGATCCAGGCCCCGCGCGACGAGCACAGCACCGTGCTCGACGGCAGATCGAGCACGAAGGACTGCCCGGCACGCAGCACAACGTCGCGGCTGTCGCCGTACTGCGTGATCCAGACATCACCTTCGCGGCATTGCACTTCGACCCCGGCGGCGTGCTCGAGGACGAGCGGCGCGCGCTTGGCGAGATAGAGATTGCGGGAGGGGGCGGATGCGTTGTGCGGGTCCATGAGTGCTCTCCTTGTTTCCACGGTTCGTTTCCGATCGCCCCGGACGGTCTTTCCCGGAACGCCGTGAATGCAGTATCGTCATCCATGAACGTTAGAACAAACGGTATTTCCGCATTCAATGAATGCGATTTTCTCATTCATGATGATCCTTGCAAGGATGCCCCGTTCCGCTGCCCGGCTTCGCTCCCCGGTTTCCCGAATCCGGGGTAACGAACCGCACCGACGTCACCGCAGCACGGCTCATCGCGACGGTCTGGAGAAGCGTTCGATCCGCCTGCGAACCTCGGAGAAGTCGCCGAAGCTCGAATAGCCATGGAGCGCCTCGAGCCGAAGCGCATCGTCGAGCGGGCGGCCGATCAGTTCGAAGATCGTCTCCTTGGCCGAACGGACGGCATGCTGATTTCCCTTGAGAATCTGCTGCGCCTTGGCCTGCGCGGCAGCCAGCAGCTCCTGCCCGTCGACGACCTCCGTCACCAATCCAAGACGGAAGGCTTCGTCGGCCGAGACGGCGCGACCCGTCAAGGTCAGCTCAAGCGCCGTAGCGATACCGGCGATCGCAACCAGCCGCACCAGGCCCCCATCACCCTGATGCAGCCCGGCACGCATCTCGAACACGCCGAACACTGCGTCATGCGCCGCGATCCGGAGATCGCACGCAAGGGCGAGTTCAAAGCCGGCGCCCACTGCGTGGCCGTGGATGGCGGCGATGATCGGTTTGTAGATCCGATGCTGACCGCGCACGATGCCGCCGCCGAGACCGAAGTCGGCATTCTTGCGCAGGTCGCCGGGCGTGGCGTGTTCCCACCGGGGGATGAAGCTCGACAGATCGGCGCCTGCACAAAATGCCCGGCCGTTTCCCTTGAGGATCGCCACATCAACCGAGTCGTCCCCGGAGAACCGGCGCCATGCGCTGCCCAACGCCTGATTCAGCGCATCGTCGAAGGCATTCAATGCCTCCGGTCGATTCAGGGTGATGTACGCGATCCTGTCGATCGGCTCATAAGTCACGAGATCCGGCATGAACTCCCCCTTTGTGTGATCAGTGATTTCTCGAACCCCGCGCGGTCGCGCGTTCAGACCCCTTTCCAGACGGGCGTCTTCTTCGTCATGAAGCAATCGAAGCCATGCCGTGCATCCTCGGTCAGCATGTTCGTGGTCATGGCCTCCGAGGCAAGTCGCATTGCCGCATCCAGTCCGTTTTCCAACTGCTCGTAGAACAGGCGCTTGCCGATCCTCAACGCAATCGGCGACTTGTCTGCGAGAGCCTGCGCAAGCCGGTCGACCTCCGCATCGAGCTGGTCCGGCGGCACCACGCGATTGACGAGGCCGCGGCGCTGAGCCTCGGCGGCATCGATCGCATCACCAGTTGCCAGCATTTCGAACGCCTGCTTTCGGCCCATGTTGCGCGACAACGCAACCGCGGGCGTCGAACAGAACAATCCAAGCTTGACGCCCGAAACGGCAAAACGTGCAACGTCTGCGGCAACCGCCAGGTCACAAGCGCCGACCAACTGGCAGCCTGCCGCCGCCGCCACGCCCTGGACACGGGCAATCACGGGCTGCGGCATCCGGTTGATGAGCAGCATCATCGCGCTGCATTCGTTGAAAAGCCGCGCCTGAAACTCGCGCGACGGATCGCTGCGCATCTCCGCCAGGTCGTGCCCGGCGCAAAAGGCCTTGCCGGCAGCAGCGATCACCACGACGCGTACCGAGGCATCGCCGGCGATCTTTTCCAGCGCCTCGTGCAGCGCGGCAATCATTTCCCGGGAGAGGCCGTTGAACTGTTGCGGGCGGTTGAGGGTAAGTGTGGCCACTGCGGAGACGTTGCTGCGGATCAGCAATGGCGCTTCAGGAACCTGCGCAACTGTGCTCATTCGACTCTCCAACCAGATCGAGGTGCTTCGGGTTTGCGGTCACAGCGAAAGACGTCGTCCTCATCGCGATAAAAAGCACACTGCGTCCTGAGGGCTTCCCGCAGACGGTTCCGGGCGCGGTGGATGCGGACCTTCGCGGTCGCGATCGTGATGCCGCAAACCTCGGCGACCTGTCTCACACTCATCTCCTCGAGGTCATGCAGCACAAGTGCAGCCCGATAGTCCTCCGGGAGACTGTCAATGACCTCGCGAACGCAAGCATTCATCTCGCCGATCACGAGCTTCTCTTCCGCCAGGCGATCCCCGTCGACAGGCTCTTCCCCATCGCCAAGGTCGAAGATGTCGACAATGTCCCGCCGATGCTCCGGGTGGCGGAAGTGGTCAACCGCAACCCGCGTGGCAATGGCAAAGGCCCAGGTCGTCAGGTTCGCCCGCCCCTCGAAGGCCGGAAGTCCACGCAGGACCCGGATCATGGTTGTCTGCAGCAGGTCGTCGGCAATCGGGCGGTCGCCTGCATACCGGCGTAGGTAGCGCGACAGGGGCGCAAGGAGTTCGCTTGCCACCGTTTCGAGTGGCATCTTCGGTTTCGTCCGGTCCATCGTTCAGGCCTGCGCCTCGCTCCGCAGTGTCGCCAGAATCCGGTCGGCCACCAGGCGTGCAACTTCCTGGCGATCCGCCTCCGGAACATCGTCCATCAGGAAGACCTTGGAGAACTTCCTGTGCAGAGGCAGTGCGTCGAAATGGATGACCCTTTCAGCGCCGATCAGCTTGTTGAGTACACGCCCGTGGCATTTCAGGAAGCAGCCATCGATCACGATGCATCTCTCGGCATCTTTCACCCAGCGCGCCATACCCGAATGGGGAACGAAGAAGGTCTCGGCGTGACACGCACGGGCAAGACCCGGTGCTTCGCGGACGACCAGGTTGGCGGCCAGGCGGGCAATTTCACCCCGGATGCAGGGGCCTTCGCATGAAAACACCGGGATCTTGCGGGCGCCCATCGCCTCTTCGGCGTGCCGCTCGCCGGCAGGGCAGTGTCCTTCGATGGCTTCGACTTCGACAGAGAAATCGGGAGTAGATGATTGCATGATCATGTCCAGTTCAGGTTTCAGGAATGGCCCGCGCCAACGGCCTCTTGGCCGCTTCTACCTGTTGGACGGAAGGCAATCGGGAAAAGATACATCGGCGCGTAGCGAGAACGAGATTGCAGAAGGAGGCGGTTACGGTACTCGGGTCCACGACGCATCTTCTTGATCCTGCGGCTCCTTTCCGATCGCCCCGGGCAGCCTTGCCCGGAACACACCGGATGCAGTATCGTCATCCATGAACATCTGAACAAACGGTATTTCTGCATTCAATAGATGCATTCTTGTCATGCCTGACACCTTCGCAAAGCTTCCTCCACTCGACCCGCTGCGCGGCTTTGTCGCGGCCGCACGCCACCTGAGCTTCACGCACGCGGCCGAAGAGCTGTTCCTGACGCAATCGGCGATCAGCCGCCAGGTGCAGACGCTCGAAGCGGCGCTCGGCGTGCCGCTCTTCGTGCGCCGCGTGCGCAGCCTCGAACTGACGCCGGAGGGTGCGCGGCTGGCGGCGGCGGCCGAGTCCTGGTTGCAGGAGTACGCCCGCCTCGCCGCCACGCTGCGCGCGCCGACGGTCCGGCGGGTGACGCTGTCTGCTTCGATCGGGATCGCGGCGCTGTGGCTCGTGCCACGCCTGGTGCACTTCCAGGCCCGCTACCCGGAGATCGACGTACGCCTCGACGCCACCAACCGCATCGTCGATCTCGTACGCGACGGGGTCGATCTGGCGATCCGCTACTGCCAGGATCCGGCCGCTCCGCCCGGTGCCGAGCGCCTGTTCGGCGAGTCGATCGCACCGGTCGCAAGCCCGGCGCTCGCGGCCCGCCCGCTCGATGCCGAGACCCTGTCCGGGAGCGTGCTGCTCGACCAGGACGACCGGCGCTTTCCGTGGCTCGGCTGGGATGACTGGCTGGCCGCCAAGGGGCTGGAGCGCATCCGCCCGCGCGCGCGCCTGACCTTCAGCCACTACGATCAACTGATCCAGGCCGCCGTCGCCGGCCAGGGCATCGCGATCGGCCGCACGCAACTGATCGGCCACCTGCTCGCCGACGGGCGTCTTGCGGTCGTCGGCCACGACCTGCGTGCGGTCGAGGGGCGCGGCTACTGGCTCGTGCATGCGCCGGGCAGCGCCCGCCCCGAGGTCGAGCGCTTCGCCGGGTGGCTGCGCGAGGAGGCCGCAGCGATGAATGCCTCGTCGCGTCCGTGAGCTTCAGCCGGAAGCGGCCAGCGCCACCCGCTGACCCATCGCGTCGGCGTACAGCACGAAGGCGTCCGGCGGCGGATCGGCCACGTGCACGACGCCGGCCCAGCGCCCGATGTCAGGCAGTTCAGGCAGCAGCGCAGGCAACTGGTTCGGCAGCGCGAGCAGGGCCGCCTCGTCGAGGTGGTTGCCCTCGCGCCGCGGGAAGAGCGCGAAGTACAGCACGTCCGCCTCGATCAGCTCGTTGAGGAAGTGCGTGCCGAGCGACACGTCGGGCACCAGATGCTCGTGCATCGCGACGATCTCGCACAGCGCTGCGACGTGGCGGATCTCGTTGAAGGAAACCGGGATGCCGAGCCACGGATCGTGCGAACCCCAGCGCCCCGGCCCCAGTACGAGCAGGCAGCGCGCGCGGCTCGCCTCGCCGATCGCCCCGATCAGGCGCGCGAGCGCGACCCGGTCGGCCGGGCTCAAGCCCCCGTAAGCGTCCGGCCGGACGTACACGATGCGATCGGGCCGCAAGACACGCCCGGGCCCGATCACCGCGCCCTGCGCAAGCACCGGGCAGGGCACGCCCGATGGCGGCTCCACGGTGGCGGTTCCCGCCAGGTCGCGCACCTGCATCGGCCGGCACTGCAGCAGGTTGATCCGGTAGCTGCCGTCGCGCAGCACATTGAGCGCAAACTCGATCTCGACCGCGTGCTGGTAGGCCGCATGCAGGCAGGCGAGCATCTCGCGCAGGTCGGCCACGAACGGGGTTTCGGCGATCAGTCCGTCGAAGGTCAGGAAAGCCGGCCCCTCGGCGCGTTCGCGCGTGGTCAGCAGCGCAAACGGGAAATCCGTCCGGCCGCGCACGAGTTCAGTGAACAGCCCCGACACCGGCCGGTTCTCCTGCTGGTCGAGCGCATCCATGCGCCGCTGGGCATGGCGCGCGATCGCACCGAAGCTCGTCTCCGGGCGCAGATCGGGGGCGTTGAGCGCGATCAGGCGCGTGTAGTCGTCATCGCTGCGGTCGACCGCCCGCGTGCCGAGGCCGGCCACGAGACGCACGACCCCGGCGCGCATGTCGATGCGCGGATTCCACGGATAGGGATTGAGCGACAGCCCGACCCCCGCGGCATGGGGGTGGAAGTAGCGGGTTCCGGCGGTGCCCGAAACGCGCATGATGAGCAGCGCCATCTGCTCGCTCTCGCCGAGCAGGCCGCGCCGTTCGCGATAGCGCAGAGCCGGCTCGGCGAGCGTGCTCGCATAGACCGTGCGCACCGCTTCGAGAAGTTCGGCCAGGCGCCGGTCGCGCGAGCCCTGGTTCACGCAGAACACGCTTTCATACTGCCCGGCAAACGCGTTGCCGTAGCGGTCTTCGAGCCGCGAGCTGGAGCGCACGACGAAGGGCCACTCGCCGAAGTAGTCGAGCATGCCCTCGAACTGGCGGATCGTCTCGGGCCGGAACGTGCCGCGCAGGATGCGCTGGCGCGCGATGTCGAGCTGATCGAGAAAGGTCGCCGGGTCGCGCTGGCGGCGCTTGATCCACCACACCGCGTTGTCGACGAGGAAGGTGTCGAAGACCTCGGTGCCGACGTAGAACGAGTCGTGCGCCTCCAGCCGCGCGCCGAGCGCGGGTGCATCGCGGCGCAGCACCGCACGCGCGACCAGCATCCCGAGCGCCTTGCCGCCAATCACCCCGGCGCCGATCATGCGGTCGCGGATCGCGAGCAGGTCGTCGAGCACGAAGTAGCCTGCGGTGAGCCGCGCCATCCCGGGGTCGTCCGGAAACAGCAGGCGCGCGAGGCGCTGGCAGGCGTCAGCCTCCTTCTCCGGCTCGGCGCGCCCCGCCCGGCGCAGCACCACGAGCACGCGCGCCGCCGCAAACTCGCGCTGCCATGGGTCGGACACGCCGCTTTCCAGCCCCGGCCACCCCGAATCGGCCAGCACCTCCGAGACCGTCGCACTGTCGCTGACCGGGCGGAACACGTCGCCCTCCTCCCAGGCGTGGATCAGGTTCATCGCCGCCGCCGAGCGGTGCTGCACCTTGATCGGCCGGATGTAGTGGCGCCCCTGGCAATGGAAGACGTCGAGCAGGAACTGCGTCGTCTCCTGGATCACGTCCATGCCCGCGCGGGCGTGACGGTTGCGCAGCACCCCGAAGTAGGTGACCGTGTCGAGGTCGTAGAGGCGCGGGCAGGTCAGGCGGAAGAAGTTGCCCATCATGCGGTCGGACTGCCACACTTCGGCCAGTTCCGACAGGCAGTCGAACACGTACATCGTCTCGCGCCCGGCCGCCTCGATCACCGTATGCACCTGGTCGACGAAGGTCTCGAAGCCTTCCTGCGGCAGCGGATGGTGGATCTCGACGCCGTGCGCGCCGGCGCCGTCGAGGAGCGGCGCGTGCGAAGCAAAACGGAAGTAGATCAGGCGCCGGCACTGGCGCCGCGCGGCCTCGGCGTAGGGCCCGACCAGCGCGCGGTATTCCTCCAGGCTCTGGATCTGCCACACGATGTTGTCGCCGCGGACCACGCCACACAGCACGGCGTCGAGCCCGGCAAGGCCGGTGGTGGGAGCAAACGCGTTCGGGTCGGGAGCGGTCATGGCGGGCCTTTCGTGCGGGCAGGGTTCGATGGGGGCTCTCCCGCGCCTTCGAGCTGCAACTGCAGCGTACGCAGTGCCCGCGGAAAGAAGCCCCAGGCGTAGAGCCCGAAGGCGAGGCGCAGCCCGTTGAGGAGCGCGAGCATGATCAGCGCGCCGGTCAGGCCATAGTTCGCGGGCAGCCAGATCAGCACCAGCAGCCCGGCGTAGAGCACCGCGTTGCTGCCCGATTCGACGAAGATCCGCACCGGGCGAACGCGCCCGGCCTGGCGCTCGGCCGCCCGCGCCTGCAACCCCGCAAGCAGCGCCCCGCCCGCCTGGCGCAGCAGGTCGAGCCCCACGAGCCAGGGCAGGACCGGATCGGCGAAGAGCTCGCTCCACTGTCCGATGCCCAGGTTCGGCGCCCCCGGCACCGCGAACGCAAGCATGAAGAGCGTCGCCATGAGCCCGAAGAAGAACAGCAATTGCGGCGCCGTGCGCTGCTGATTCACGATGGCCGGCCGCGGCACGGCCCTCGCCAGCTCCGACGACAGGCCGAGCACGCGCGTGCACTGCTGATCGCGCCGGTGTGCGCGGTCGATGGCGCGCGGCGCGAGCGCCAGGCGCAGCACGTCGGCGATCAGGGTATTGACGCAGTCGATCAGCAGCCAGGCGATCATCAGGAGCGGCGTCCAGCCGAGCCACAGGTAGCCGGCAAAGGGGATCGAACCGGCCCACACCAGCCCGAGCGCCCGCGCCCGCGCATCGGCCAGCCCGCCCTCGCGCAACCATTCGAGCGCCGCCGGCCCCTCGCGCCGCAGCTGCGACCACGCGGTCGCGACCGCGCGCGCGTCGGCACCATCCGGATCCGCCCCCGCAGCGGCCGAGGCGCTGCGATCGCCGTTCATGGGCGCACCGCGCACGCGGGCCGCCGGTTCGACATCGTGTGCTTCATCCCGCCTCCTCGTCGATTTCTTCTGCCATCGTCGCAGGGCCGGGCGGTCGCATCAAGCGCTCCCTGGCGGGGTCGCACGCACTTCCTCGAGCACCGCGAGAAAGCGGGCCGTGACCGGCGCCGGCTCGCGATCCGGCCACGCGACCGAAAGCGGGAACTCGGCCCCGGCATCGGTCAGCGGGAGGTAGCGCACGCGCGGAATCCGCACGCAGGAAAGCGGCGCCGGCAGTACGGCAAGGCCGAGCCCCGCGGCGACGAGTCCGATCTGGGTGGTCGCCTCGCGCGCGGTCTGGACGATCTTTGGCACGAACCCCGCCGCGCCGGCCAGAGTCTGCAGCAGGTCGGGCAGCCCCGTGCCGGCACCACGCGGGAAGGTAATGAACCCTTCCTCGGCGAGTTCCGCAAAACTTATTGCGGCGCGCTGCGCCAGGGCATGGCTCGCGTGCACGACGACGCACAGCGGATCACGCCCCAGCTCCTGCAAGGCAATCCCGGGCGGTGCGCCCTGTGCGCCCACCCGCACCAGCCCGACATCCAGCTCGCCTTCCGCGAGCGCCGCAAACTGCGCGGCGGTGAAGAGTTCGCGCAATTGCAGGCGTACCTCCGGATGGCGGCGGCGAAACCCCGACAGCAGCGCCGGCAGCATCTCGCTGTAGGGGAGTGATGAGGTGAAACCGACGCGCAGCTCGCCCAGCTCGCCGGCCGCGGCGCGGCGGGCCTCCTCGGCGGCCCGCGCGGCGCGCTCGAGAATCGCCCGGGCGTGTTCGAGAAAGCGCAGGCCGGCCTCGGTCAGCGCAACCTTGCGCCGCGAGCGCTCGAAGAGCCGCGCACCGAGCTCTTCTTCGAGGTCGCGGATCTGCATCGACAGCGGGGGCTGGCCGATGTGCAGGCGCTCGGCCGCCCGGGTGAAGCTCAGCGTCTCGGCGACGGCGACGAAGTAGCGCAGGTGTCTCAGCTCCATATATCTACCAAATGTATCACTTCATGCTTTTGAATATATTGGACTGTTGTCACTTTGACAATCTACGATTGCATCCATGAACCCCACATCCGCCCTGCCCGCCGCTCCGGGCGAACTCGACGCCCGTCCCGCCCACCCCGCTTCCGATCGCCTCGAAGCGGGCACCGCGGCCTATCGGCGCGCCGTGCTGGCGCTTTTCGTCGGCGGCTTCGCGACCTTCGCGATGCTGTATGGCACGCAGCCCATCCTGCCGCTGCTGGCCGACGAGTTCGGGGTCAGCCCGGCCCGCGTCAGTCTCTCGGTCTCGGCCGGCACCGGCGCGCTGGCGCTGGCGCTGATTCCGGCCAGCATCCTGTCCGACCGTTTCGGGCGCAGCCGCATCATGACGGGCGCGCTGTTCCTCGCAGCACTCCTCGCCCTCGCCTCGGCCTTCGTCACCGATTTCGATCAGTTGCTGGTGCTGCGCGCGCTCCTCGGCCTGGCGCTGGCCGGCGTTCCGGCGGCGGCCATGGCCTGGCTCGGCGAGGAGATCGCGCCGAACGCCCAGGGCCGGGCCATGGGGCTCTACATCGCGGGCAATGCGCTCGGGGGCATGAGCGGGCGCTTTCTGGCGGCGCTCTTGACTGATTTCGGCTCCTGGCGCATCGCGCTCGGCGTGCTCGGCATCGTCGGCGTGTTCGCGGCGCTCGCGTTCTGGCGCGGCCTGCCCGCTTCACGCCACTTCAGCGCACGCCCGGCGACCCCGCGCCGCATCCTGAGCGACGTCGCCGCGATCTACCGCGACCGCGGCCTGCCGTGGCTGTTCCTGACCGCCTTCCTGATCATGGGCGCGTTCGTGGGGCTCTACAACTACCTCGGCTTCCGCCTCCAGGCCGAACCCTTCGGCCTCGGGCAGACCGCAATCGGCGCGGTCTTCCTGCTGTATCTGGTGGGCACCTTTGCCTCGGCCTGGTCGGGCCAGCTCGCCGACCGCATCGGCCGCCACAACGTGCTGTGGGTGATGACGCTGGTCATGGCCGCCGGCCTCGCGCTGACGGTGAGCGACCGGCTCGTGGTCGTGATCGCGGGGGTCGCGGTGTTCACCTTCGGCTATTTCGCCACCCACAGCGCGGCGAGCGCCTGGGTCGGCAAGCGGGCACAGGAGCGGCGTGCGCTGGCTGCGGCCCTCTACCTGTGCAGCTACTACTTCGGCAGCAGCGTGCTCGGCACCGCCGGTGGCTTCGCCTGGAGCGCCGGGCAATGGACCGGCACCGTCGCGCTGCTCCTCGGCTGCACCGCGCTGGCGTTCTTCGTCGCGCTGTGGCTGCGGCGGCTCGCCGGGCGCACGCAGACGCCGTAAGCCGGGCGGGCTTCAGGTCCAGTCAGCGGCCCGCTCACCGCTTGCCGTACGCCCGCTCGACTTTCGCAACCCGGATCTCGTAGCGCTCGTACCATTGCCGCCGGCCCATCTCCTGCGCTGCCAGGTGCTCGACGTTCGCCTTCCACGCACCGATCGCCTCGGGCGAGGACCAGTACGAAACCGTGATCCCGAATCCATCGGCCCCGCGCACGCTCTCGGCGCCGAGAAAGCCGGGCTGCCCGGCCGCCAGCGTCAGCATGCGTTCGGCCATCTGCGCGTAACCGTGATCGCCCTCGGTCCGTCGCGACGAAAAGATCACCGCGTAGTACGGCGGCTCGGGCGTGCGCGCGAATCCGGACGGATCGCAGACCTCGGTTCTACTCATGGCATCCCCTCATCGGCGTTCTATCGACACCCGCCGGTTCATGTCGTGGCTCGTTTCGCGATCACGACATCACCTTGATCGTTGGGCCTCTTATTCGTAGTGAGACCACATGCGAAGGACACGGACGACATGCTCCTTGGCAAATACCTCGTAGACCAACCGGTGCTGAATATTGATGCGTCGCGAATAGGCACCGGCCAAGTCACCCACAAGCTTTTCGTACGGCGGTGGGTTCTGAAACGGATCGGTAGCCAGAACAGCCAGTACTTCCAGCGCTTTGCTCTTCAGGCCTGCGGCCGCCAGTTTCTTTGCATCCTTCTGCGCGTGCTTGGAATAGACGACCTGCCAACTCACCACTTAAGCTCCTTGGCACTCTTGCCAAGAGGCTCGGCCATACCTACCTTGATTGATTCGCGCATACCTGGAATCGAAAGTAGGTAGAGCGTTTCCTGGATGGCGTCCCAATCCTCTGTGGACAGGAGAACCGCACTTGTCCTTTTTCCGGCAATGTGGATGGGCTGATGTGATTCAGCCGCCTGGTCGATGAGGCGGTACAGGTTGGCGCGGGCTTCGCTCGCGGTAAGGGTAGCCATTTTCAATCTCCTTCTCGTAGAGCCCAATGGTACGTATTAACGTACGCAACGTCAACCGGCGTATTAAGAGGCCCAACGTGAAGGTCACCGGCGCTGCGCGGCTTTATCGCGCAGCGTCCGGTGGACCGCAAGGTTGAACGAAGCCGCTACGCGGAGAGGTCGCTGTTCAGAGTCTCGCGAACTATC
>JAHDYG010000045.1 GCA_023383815.1 Rhodocyclaceae bacterium | reverse complement strand
CGCATGCGGGTCCTGGGGATCAAGCCGCTATGATGAATAAGTGCGGTTGCCCTGGGGGGCTCGGGGAGCGCTGAATGCGCTCGGGGAAGTCTCGCTCGTACCAGCCGCGCGATATTCCGTACTTGGAAAGGGCAATCCGTCGGAACAAGGTCGAATCATCTGTCACTTCAACCTTTTGGATGCGCTTCTCCGCCTTCAACTGGCCTAATTCAATGGCATTGGTCATTGATGCGACGATGGCGCTTTGATTTTTCCTCGCCGTGCTTTTCTCTGCATCCGTGCCTTCAGCGGGGTACTGCAAGAGCGCTAGGTGTCGAACTGTAAAGGTATCGGGCCAACCGGCGGCCTTCGTTTCAGGAGTAACGGAGAAACCCTGCACGCGTAGTGCCTTTTCCCAAGATAGGTCGCTCATGTCTCAATCACGCTCCTTCTGGCGCACCTTCGTTCAGGTGCCGCCCCAGGCCGGCGAAGGTGTCCGGCTCTTCCCTCCGTCGAGGTAGGGGCGGCGGTGCTCGGTCAGGCGTTGCACTCGCGGGCGCGCGCTTCGGCCGCTGCCGCGAAGCGCTCGGCATCAATCGCTGCCATCTCGGCCATCTTATGAATGATGAATGCCCGCTTAGATCCTTCGGCGTCGGTGCTCTCCACCAAGTCGACAGCGAGCGCGCTGATACCTTCCAACGCGATTGCCAATTCGTAAAGGTCGCTGAAGACGAGCGGCGCTCTCGCGGGGCTCAATTTCGCTACGGTAGAATGGTTTGCAGGCATGGCGCGGACCTCCTATGTAGGTCGGTTGTGCTCAGGGGCTGCGCGGTGTTTGCGCACCACGCATGCCCCGCTCAATTACCGGCAGCCGGCCGGCAGCGGTAGTGCTCGGTCAGGCGGCGCTGTCTTGCTTTGGCTCGAAGCGAATCACAAGCCTTTGTCCGCAGGCTTCGGCGTACCTGCGCAGGGTCGCCAGGGAAGGCGCGTGCTTGCGGTTGCCGACGCTGCCTTCAATTCGCGCTACGACAGGCTGAGACACGCCCATGCGTGCGGCAAGTTCGGTCTGTGTCAGGCCGGCGCGCTGGCGCGCTCGCAGCAACTCGGCAAGGGCCGCAAACTCATCGGCCATTCCTTCGTATGCGTCACGAAATGCCGGGTCACGCTTGCAGGCTTCTTCCGCAAAGGCGTGCGGGTCGAAAGCTACAGGGTTGTACTTCTCGCTCATGGGCGGATCTCCTTCATTCGGCGGCGCGCGGTGTCCAGTGCGCGCGGCGGGGTCTGCTCGGTCTTCTTGATGAATCCGTGAAGAATGACAATGCGCTTGCCCACAACAGTGCAGAACAGGGCGCGTCCGATACCCTCATGCCCTTTGGCGCGAATCTCGAACAGGCCGTCACCCATTGCGCGGGTGTAGGGCATGCCCAGGTTCGGGCCGTGCTCGTTGATGCGCTCTGCAATTCGGGTGAAGCTGGCGAGAATGCCTCCGGGCCATTCCATGATTTCGTTTTTCACGACTTCACTGAAGAACTCAATGCGGTAGCTCATGGCTTCAATATAGCTGGCATGCTATATCCGGTCAATGGGTTCAGGGTCATGCGACGCTTTGGCGCAGGCGCACCACGTTTGCCGGCGCATGCTCTGCGCGAACAATGGCGGTCAGCCTCGCTTCCCAGGCCACGAGCGCGGCGCGCTTCTCGTCGGTGTATGCGTGCCGGTCATAGTGCGCGGCCTGCACCCCGCTGATGCCGTGGGACAGCAGTTGCGCGCGGGTGTCCTTGCTGATGCCCAGGCCGGCCAACATGGTTTCCACCGTGCGGCGGATGTCGCGCACGTTGAAGGGCTCGCCACCGATGCGGGCGCACACTTCGGCGGCTCGGTTGCTCAAGGTCTCGGGGTTCATCGCCGCGCGGCCATGCGTCGAGAAAAGCCACAGGCCGGCCAACTCGGGCGCGCGGCCTGCCTGCTTGGCGCGCTCGTTCTCTTGGGCCTTGGCGCGCTCCACAAGGGCGGCCACCATCGCGGCGGCGTGCGGTGCCAGCGGTAACAGGTGCTCGCGCGGTTGCGTGCGCTTGCCCTTGCCGTCCCAGAGGCGAAGCGTTGCGGTGTCCTGGTCGAAGTCTCCCACCTTGGCGCGCAACAGTTGCGCCATGCGTTGCCCACCCGCATACAGCGCCAGCAGCAAAGCCACGTCGGAAAGCTCGGGGCCGGTCTCGTGCCCGATGCGCAGCAGGTGCCCGATGTACGCGCGCAGCTCGCCAGCGGATAGCGTGCGGTCGCCACGCTGGACCGCAATTGCCGGGATGGCGTCGACGGGGTTGTGCTCGATGCCGAATGCAATCAGGTCGGCAGGAAGGGCGGAATCAAAGGGCGCGCGCTTGGCTGCGTTGTACGCTGCGCTCAGGTAGCTCCGCAGGACTCCGGCGGCGCGCTCCTTGCCGGCTTCCCTCACCCGGCGCACCAGCGCGGCCACTTCGTGCGCGGTCACGTCGCGCGCGGGCTTGTTCGCCGTGTCCTCGTCGATATGGCACTTGAACAGGCTGCGCGCTCCGGCCGCGCTCTTGCCCTTGCCGGCGCGCTCCAGTGCACTCAGGTAGGCATCGCACAGCGCGCGCAGGGTGTAGCGGGCCTGTCGGTCGGCTTCGGCCTTGGCTGCCTCTGCGGCGGCTCGCTTGGCCGTTGCGGCGGCGATGCGTTCGGCTTTCTGCTGGCGCGGGTCGGTGCCCTGGTCGGTCAGGGTTTGCAGGCGGCGCGCCTCAACGCGGGCGGCGTCGAGGTTCCAGGCGCGCACGTCGCCAATCGTCACGCGCAAAGCCTTCCCGTTCAGCTTCGCTTGGAAGATGAAGGCGCGGGCCTCGCTCCCTGGTGTTGCTCGCAGGGCGAGTCCGGGCGCTTCGGTGTCCCACAGGAAGGCTTGGGCCTTATCGGTCGGGCAGGTGAAGTCACGGATGCGGCCTGCGGTCAGTTTGGTGCGTGCCATGTTCGCGGTCTCGGTTGCGGCGGTTACATGGGATTCCATGTAAGCCTTTTGTAACCCGATTCTAGCAATATCGTTCAACACAAATCAACCATGTGACTTGTGTAACCATCGCGAAATCAATGTTTTGCTGCATATTTCCGGGGTCTTTCGGTGGGGTCGGCGTTGATTAAAATTGATTGAAAATGTGACTCTTAATCAATTGGTCCTAGGTTCGAGTCCTAGTGCCCCCACCAGACACCCGGCGCTCAGGCCAGTTCTCACGGACTGGCCTGAGCGCTTTTCGCATTGCGCAGCAATCCGCACGATGCCGTACGGGCACGGTTGGTCGTCTTCCGCCAGTTCACCCCCCATCGAGCGCAAGCCGCGCACCGGCGACAAGCGCTGAAGAGAAGCGCGCCATCACCGGCGACTGGACTTCCCAGTGGTGCCAGTACAACGCGACGTCCTCGTGGTTGCCGGGTGCGAGCTC
Organism: Rhodocyclaceae bacterium; assembly: GCA_023383815.1. Taxonomy (GTDB): domain Bacteria; phylum Pseudomonadota; class Gammaproteobacteria; order Burkholderiales; family Rhodocyclaceae; genus JACOUN01. Next base: position 6,137 of record JAHDYG010000045.1, on the reverse strand, counting down.
GACCAGCGCACCGGATGCAATCTGATCCCCGGCCTGGATTTCGGGGATGAAGCCGTAGCCGAGCCCGGCCTCGGCAACGGCAACGAACCCTTCCGAGGATGGCACGACGTGGTTCGGGAACTGGCCCGGTTCGAGCCCGAACTGGCGGCACAGAATGGCTTCGTGCATGTCGTCGTGGCGACCGAACACGATCACCGGCGCCGATGCCAGCGCGCTGCGCGTGAGCCCGCGCGGGAAGTGACGGCGCCTGAATCCGGGTGAGGCAAGGCAGCGGTAGCGCATGACGCCCAAGGGCAGCGCGACGCATCCGCGCATCGGCCGCTCGCGGGTGCTGACACACCCGAGCACCTCGCCTGCGGCCAGCAGGGCGTGCGTGTGATCCTGATCGTCCAGCACGCAATCGACCACGATCCCCTCGCCGTGAACGACCGCGCTGACTGCCGGCCAGAACCAGGTCGCGAGGCTGTCGGCGTTGACGCCGATCGCCAGGCGCACGGCCCCGCCCCGACCCGTTGGTTGCAGCGCGCGCCCGGCCTCGGTCTGGAGCAGGCGCATCTGCGCGAGATAGGGCAGCAGGCGGCGCCCGGCAGGGGTCGGCCGCACCGGCTTGCTGCGCACGAGCAGGACCTGCCCCAGCTCGTTCTCAAGCTGGCGGATGCGTTGCGACACGGCCGACTGCGTGATGCTCAGACGCCTTGCGGCGCGTTCAAAACTCGACTCCTGCAGAACCGCCTCGAAGGCTTCGTAGCGCGCATCGATCATTAGCGCTTCTCACTATTCTTGAAGTTTATTAATTCTACTTAATTCCAACCCTCCGGCGTTCTATGCTGCATCGCACAGAACGGTGCCAGAAAGCGACTCCGTTCCGGTTCCAGTTCCTTCCACGAGGCAGCACGAAGATGAGCAGCGTATTTCTCACCGGGTTCGGCGTATCGGCCGGGCTGATCATGGCAATCGGCGCGCAGAATGCCCACGTCCTGCGCCAGGGCCTGAGGCGCGAGCACGTGGGGATGACGATCGCCGTCTGTGCGCTGTGCGATGCAGCCTTGATCGTGCTCGGCGTGGCGGGCCTCGGTGGCCTGTTTTCGGCCCATCCGGACTGGATGGCGCTGGCACGCTACGGTGGCGCCGCGTTCCTGGGCTGGTACGGTCTGCGCGCGCTGCGCTCGGCGCTACGCGGCGACGCGTCCGCGGCCCTTGCGGGCGACCGCCCCCAGCGCCTGAGCCGGCGCCAGGCGCTGGGGGCGGCGGCCGGGTTCAGTCTGCTCAACCCGCACGCCTATCTCGACACGGTGGTGCTGATCGGCTCGATCGGAAGCCAGCAGGCGGAGGATCTGCAGCCCCTCTTCACCGCTGGCGCGGTGAGCGCCTCGATCGCGTGGTTCGCGCTGCTCGGCTACGGCGCACGCGCACTGACACCGGTATTCTCGCGCCCGGCCGCCTGGCGCGTGCTCGACGCCCTGGTGGCAGCGATGCTGTGGACGATTGCGGCGCTGCTCCTGCTGCGATAGCAGTCGCTCAGCAGCCGAGGCTCGCCTGTGCGACGGCATGGCGCCACTCGGCCATGCGCGCCTCGGCAGCGGCGCGCCCGAGCCGGGGCTCGAAGCGCCGGTCGACCGCCCACAGCGCGGCAATCTCGGTGCAGTCCGCAAAAACCCCGGCATGCAGGCCGGCAAGGTAGGCGGCGCCGAGTGCCGTCGTCTCGGTGACGCGCGGACGCACGACCGGGATGCCGAGCAGGTCGGCCTGGAACTGCATCAGCAGATCATTGACCGCAGCCCCCCCATCGACCCGCAGCTCGGCGATCGGCGTCGCCGCCCCGGCTTCCATCGTCAGGAGCAGTTCGGCGCTCTGGAAGGCGATGCTCTCGAGCGCCGCGCGCGCGACATGTGCACGCGTGCTGCCGCGCGAAAGCCCCAGGATCGCGCCACGCACCGCGGGATTCCAGTACGGCGCACCGAGCCCGGCAAAGGCCGGCACCACGCTCACGCCCGCACTGTCGGGCACGCTTGCGGCGAGCGCTTCGATCTCACCGGAACTGCGGATCAGCCCCAGCCCGTCGCGCAGCCACTGGACGACCGCCCCGCCGATGAAGACACTGCCCTCGAAAGCGTAGGCCCGTTGCCCGGGCAGCCAGGCGGCGGGCGTGGTCAGGCAGCCTCGGGGCGCTTCGCTCGCCTGCGCTCCGACATGGCGAAGCAGGAAGCAGCCGGTGCCGTAGGTGTTCTTCGCGAGTCCGGCTTCAAAGCAGGCCTGGCCGAAGAGCGCTGCCTGCTGGTCACCCGCAACCCCGCAGATCGGAAGCGACGTTCCGAAGAGCGCAGCCGCGGTGCGTCCGAATTCGGTGCTCGAGGGCAGCACCTGCGGCAGCAGCGCCCGTGGAAGATCGAACAGCGCCAGCAATTCGTCGTCCCACTCGCCGCGCACGATGTCGAACAGCATCGTGCGACTGGCGTTGGTGACGTCGGTGGCATGCACCGCGCCGCCGGTGAGGTTCCACAGCAGCCAGCTGTCGATGGTGCCGAACGCCAGTTCGCCGCGCGCAGCGCGTGCCCGGGCGCCAGGCAGGTGGTCGAGCATCCACGCGAGCTTGGTGGCCGAGAAGTAGGGGTCGATCACGAGCCCGGTGCGGCGGCGCACCAGCGCCTCGTGGCCCGCCTCGCGCAGGCCGCGGCAGGCCGGCTCGGTGCGGCGGTCCTGCCACACGATCGCGTTGCCGAGCGGATGTCCGCTTGCCCGCTCCCACAGCACGGTCGTCTCGCGCTGGTTGGTGATGCCCACCGCGGCCATGGATGAGACCGGCAGCCCGCTCTCACGCAGCGCCTGCCGCGCAACGGCGAGCGTCGACTGCCAGATCTCGACCGGGTCGTGCTCGACCTCGCCCGGCCTTGGAAAGTGCTGCGCGAATTCGCGGCTTGCCGCCGCCACGATCTCGCCGCGCGCCGAGAACACGATCGCTCGCGAACTCGACGTCCCTTGATCGAGCGCCAGAATGTGGGTCATGTGCGGCACCTCCCGACAAGCAACCGGCATGCAGTACATTATCCCTGTTCGCGAGCGACCGCATGCGATTCCGATGAGGCGAGGAAGCCCGATGGCCGATGCCCAGCCCCGAGAGTCCGCCATGACCGACCCGGTCGACGTGCTGGTCGTCGGCGGCGGCATCAATGGCGCCGGCATTGCCCGCGACCTCGCCGGCCGCGGACTGTCGGTGACGCTGTGCGAGCAGGGTGATCTTGCCAGCGCCACCTCGCAGTGGTCGTCGAAGATGATCCATGGCGGGCTGCGCTACCTCGAGCACGGCGCGCTCGGCCTCGTGCGCAAGTCGCTGATCGAGCGCGAAGGGCTGCTGCGTAGCGCCCCGCACCTGATCCGTCCGCTGCGTCTGATCCTGCCGCATGACCCCGGATTGCGTCCGGCCTGGATGATGCGGATCGGGCTGTTTCTCTACGATCATCTGGCCCCGCAGCACCTGCTGCCCGCCTCGCAGGCGCTCGATCTGCGCACCCATCCGGCCGGACAGGCCCTGCAGCCGCGCTTCACGCAGGGGTTCGCCTACAGCGACGGCTGCGTCGACGATGCGCGCCTGGTCCTGGCCAACGCGCTCGACGCCCATGAACGGGGCGCGCGGATCCTCACCCGCACGCACTGCGAATCAGCCCACCCGGATCGGTCGGGCTGGCAGGCCCGGCTGCAACACGCGGACGGCCGTGTGACCAAGCTCTTCGCGCGGAGCATCGTCAATGCGGCCGGCCCGTGGGCCGACCGTCTGCTGGGCGGAACGCTCGGCCAGACAAGCACGCGCCGGCTGCGTCTGGTACAGGGCAGCCATATCGTCGTGCCGCGGCTGTTCGCGCATGACGACGGCTACCTGCTGCAGAACCCGGACGGGCGCGTCCTCTTTGCGCTGCCTTTCCAGCGCGACTACACGCTGCTCGGCACCACCGACGTCGAGTTCACCGGTGACCCGGCACAGGCAGCGATCACGCCCGCCGAGATCGACTACCTGTGCCGAAACGCCAACCGCTGGCTGCGCACCGCCCTCACGCCCGCCCACGTATGCTGGAGCTACGCCGGGGTGCGACCGCTGCTCGATGACGAGGCCGGCAATCCCGCCGAAGTCACGCGCGATTACCGGCTGGAAACGGGCGGGAAGGATGCGGCGCCGCTCCTGACGGCATGGGGCGGCAAGCTCACGACCTTCCGCCGCCTCGCCGAAGAAGCAGCCGACCTCGTGTGTCGGCGGCTCGACCGCGGCGGAAATGCCTGGACGCGCGACGCAGTGCTGCCGGGCGGCGACCTGCTGGTCCCCGGACAGGCCGTCGGCGACCCCGCCGGCGCACGCCGCCTGCTCGAAGAAGCGGTCGTACGTGCCTGCCCGGGCCAGCCACCCGCCTGGGTCGAGCGCGTGTGCGCGGCCTACGGCAGCCGCATCTGGCAGTGGCTCGCGCGCGAGGGCCGCAACGCGCTCGGCACCGAACTGGCGCCCGGACTGCATGAGGCCGAACTCGCCCATCAGATCGAGCGCGAATGGGCGCGCTGCGCCGAAGACGTGCTGTGGCGCCGTACCAAGCTCGGCCTGGGCTGCAACGCGGCGCACGTCGATGCAGTCGAACGATGGATTACCGGGCATCTCGCAAGAACGGCCCCCGATCCGCCCCCCGGAGAGCGATGACCATGACCGCAACCGACCCGCAAGCCGCCCTGTACGAACGCTTCCCGAGCGAGGCAGACATCCCGGAAGCCTGCCGCATGCTGACGCCGCTCAACCAGCGCGCGATCCTGCTCGACGGCGAGTTGCGCATCTGGAAGGGCGAGACGCGCCCGATCCTGTCGCCGGTGCACGTTCGCCAACCGGACGGCTCGCTCGCGCCCGTCGAACTGGGCAGCGTGCCGGTGACCGGCACCACCGAGGCCGATGCCGCGCTCGCCGCCGCCTGCGCCGCCCACGACAACGGTCGCGGTCGCTGGCCGACGCTGCCGGTGGCCGAACGCATCGGCTGCGTCGAACACTTCACGAACCTGATCCTCGCGAAACGGACCGAGGTCGTGAACCTCATCATGTGGGAAATCGGCAAGAGCCTCGCCGATTCCGAGAAGGAATTCGACCGCACCATCGAGTACATCAAGGCCACCATCGACGAACTGAAACGGCTCGACAACGAAAACTCACGCTTCCAGATCGTCGACGGCACGATCGCGCAGATCCGCCGCTCCCAGCTCGGTCTCGTGCTGTGCATGGGTCCCTACAACTACCCGATGAACGAGACCTTCACGACCCTGATCCCGGCCCTCATCATGGGCAACATCGTGCTCTTCAAGCCGCCACGCTTCGGCGTGCTGCTCTTCTACCCGATGCTGGAGGCGTTCCGCACGGCGTTTCCGCCCGGCGTCATCAACATCCTGTACGGCCGCGGCGACGAGGTCGTGCCGCACATCATGGCCTCTGGCAAGGTCAATGTGCTCGCGCTCATCGGTTCGAGCCGCGTTGCCGATCAGCTCAAGAAGGCCCACCCCCGGACGAACCGCCTGCGCGCCGTGCTCGGACTCGAAGCGAAGAACGCTGCGATCGTGCTCCCGGACGCCGATCTGGAGCTCGCGGTACGCGAGTGCATCACCGGCAGTCTGTCGTTCAACGGCCAGCGCTGCACCGCGATCAAGATGATCCTCGTCCATCAGGCAATCGCCGACGCCTTCCTGCGCCGCCTCAGCGACGCCATCGGGCGCCTCGGCATCGGCATGCCGTGGCAGCCCGGGGTCACGATCACACCGCTGCCGGAAATGGCCAAGGTCGACTACCTCGACGCCTGCATCGCCGACGCCCTCGCGCAGGGCGCGCGCGTGCTCAATCCGGGCGGAGGCACCTCGGTGCGCACGCTCTTTCGCCCGGCACTCGTGTATCCGGTACGACCCGGCATGAAGCTCTATCGCGAAGAGCAGTTCGGGCCGGTGATTCCGGCCGCCGCGTTCGAAGACATCGAGACTGCGCTCGACTACGTCATCAGCTCCGACCACGGGCAGCAGGTCAGCATCTTTGGCAACGATCCCGACCAGATCGCCCGCCTCGTCGACCCGCTCGTCAACCAGGTCTGCCGCGTCAACCTCAACTGCCAGTGCCAGCGCGGCCCCGACGTCTT
>JAHDYG010000016.1 GCA_023383815.1 Rhodocyclaceae bacterium | reverse complement strand
CGGGCGACATCAGCGACGGCATGGTCGAGTGCTTCGTGATCTATCTGGCGGGCCATAACCGACCGCCCCACGAAGTGCTGTTCGGCAACGACAAGGACATCGCCGGCGAGTACGAGAGGGCCTTTGTCGGCATGACCGAAGTGGACTGCTCCCTGGAGACACTGCTCGATGCTCGCGCCAGGCTGCGGCGCGAACTGCCACAGAGACTGAGCACCGCGCACAAGCAGTTTCTGAGCGGGCTGGCGCGCGCAGAACCCGACTGGTCACGGGTAGCATGCCAGCACGCCGCGCAACTGCCGGCACTGCGCTGGAAGCTCGCCAATCTCCAAACCTTCCGCAAGCGCCGTCCCGACGACTTCGCAGCACAAGCTGCCGCCCTTGACAACGGCCTGGGCCAGAGCTGACGAACGTCCCGCAGCGACCCAATTGCCGGGATTGCTCCAGGTCGCTTTCATCGCGGCATCCGCGAAGCTTTATTTTGTAACGATCAGGATGCCCGTTCAGGTTGGCGGCGACGACGCGAGGATTCGCGAGTTGCTCTGCCGAGGTTCAAGTGATCGAAGAAGGGTATGTTTCAGGGTAAGTTGAAGTCAATATTGACTTCAAGCGCTTTTATTTAGATGGATTCCGCTCCATGCGAACTGTTGCATCATGGGGCGCCCATTAGATCTCGTCCCTTGGTTCGATTAGTCCTTCGGCATATTTGAAATCGATCAGCGATGACGGTTATTGCGCGAAATGTACCCGCTGTGCTACGCATCGAGCATTTCCGCCAGATCGCTGGGGTCGGGGTGGTAATACCGTCTAAGCTGTCGTGGGTCCTTATGTCCGCTGAATTTTGACAGGGCTACCTCATGCGGGATCTTCTTCGCTGCGCGAGAGATTGCTTCATGACGCAGGTCGTGCCAGCGTAGATTCTGGATCTCCAGTTTTGCAATGGCCCGTTTGAATGCTTTCTTCACCGCGTTGTCTGTTGTCTTGAAGACGCGCATGTCTGTGTAGGGCCTGTTTCTCGCTGCGGACTTGGCTGCGAGATCGTCATGCAGTGCCTTCAGGTTTTGAAGTGTGATCAATGCCTTCTTACTCAGGGTAATTGCTCGAGCGCTACCGTTCTTCGTTTCTGCCTTCCAAATGTACCGCTCCTCGAAGTGAACATCGCTCCACAAGGTCGTGAGCAACTCGGATCTGCGTGCCGACGTTTCGATCGATAAATCGAACAGTGGAAGGACCCATGGATTTCTTGTCCCTGTTGTGAAGGTTCCGTCTGCAGTGCGATCACCTTCTGCCAAGTACTGACGCAGTCGATCTTCCTCGTTGCTTCGCAATCTACGTTCGCGTTCTTTGGCTGGAGGGATTCTTCGAATGAGCTTGACGGGATTGGCGCGAAGGGGCACCTGCCAATCAAGAATTGCAGTGGAAAAAATCTGGCTGATGAGATCGAGTTCCCGGCGGACAGTGGCTGCGGAAACCTTGGCCAATCGGCGATCCCGGTAGTCGATCAGAACGGGAGGCAGGAGCGTCTCCAGAGAATAGGACGAGATCGGATCAGCAAGCATCTTGTTGATCCGAATGATCTCTGAATCTTTACCTTTGTGGTTAATCGCAACGGTGTCGCGATATCTGATCAGGGCTTCCTCGAACAGAATGCTCGAGGCCACCCGAAGATCGACAAAGTCACGATTCCGCATTGAGGCTTCTTTCTCGTGCCCCCATGAGTCCGCCTCGCGTGCCGTTGGAAACGTCTTGCTTATCGCAGGAAATCCGCGCTTTCTGACTTTGACTTGGTATTGATTTTTGCCGCGCTTAGAGATTGTGGCCATAATAGATTATCTGGGTTTATTCGGTTGTCCCAAAAATGTCCCAATAATCCTAATTGCGCATCTAAAATACTGTAAAGAAAATGTTTATATTTGCATTCGGGACGCAGGGGCCGGAGGTTCGAATCCTCTTTCCCCGACCAAGGAATCCAGAAGAAAGAGCCGCTCATCGAGCGGCTCTTTTTTTTCCCGCAGGGATGCGGGAAAAAAGAAAGGGCCCGGAGGTCATCCGAGCCCTTGATGTTGGTGGGCCGGGGTCACTGAAACAATTCCGCGAATCCTTTTGATTACAACACCTGTGCGCTCGCGGTTCTTCCGTATACCGTCAGAAATACCGTCAATGTGACCGGGTGGCAGGTATTCGTGGCCACACCGCGTGGTTTGACCGCTCACCGCGCGGTCTTCTGCGCGTTCTCGTATGCGCGCCGAAACTCTTCTGGAAACGTTTCGGCCTTCACCTTCTGCACGACGCCTGCGAAGTCGAATCGCGGCTGATAGGCGGCGGACATCGCGAACAACAGAATCGGCGTCAACTGTCGCTCGCGCGCCTGGTAGATGCCAGGGCGCAAGTGCTTGGCGCGGGGGTTCGTATCACCTGGTCGAACAACGAACAAGCGCCCAGTTCTGCCCGGCCCGCCCTTCTGCAAAGCGTCAATGATCTTGTTCAGTGTGCGCAGCGGAATATTCCCGTGACCGTCCAGGTGCGCGCCAGCCCCAGGGGTCACTATCCAGCCAGGCGGCAGTATCCCCAGGCCGCTTAGCTTGCGCTCGAAGCCCTTCGGCGTCCTGGTTCCACCCGTGATTCCAAACCGCATGTAGCGGGCCTGAGCGTCTTTGAAGCCGACCACCGAGTACTGCCGCGCCTTCGTGGCCGGCTGCGTGAAAAATGCACTTGGCTTCGTGGTGAACGGCTTGGGCTTGTCAAAAACCGATTCGAGTTCCTTCGATGCAGCAGCCGGCACAGCGCGAGCGGTGCGGGTGAGCGCGACGGCGGTTGCATAGCGGATCTGGCGCTCCGAGTCGCGAACGAGTTTCGAAATCTTGCGTTCAAGATCGGATGTGTCGGCGCGAACGGCCAGGCGCCCGCCGGTGCGGGCAAGCCCGCCAGCAAGGCGGCCGATAAGTGCAAGGGGAAGTGCCATGTGCATCTCCATGAAGCAGGTGGGGCGTGTCTGGTCAGCCGCTCATCCGGAACCGCACTCACATCCAGTGGCGCGGGTAGCTCTCTCTGATGGCCTTTAGCGCATGCTGGCGTGCATCGGGTGTCGGCAGCAAGTCGGCGGGCGTGACGGCCGTCAAATCGGCTACCAAGATGTCACAGCCGGCCCCGCGTAGGCGGAAGCCTTGCCCGAATGGCTCGACTTTGATGCCGCGCCGCTCGCACAGACCGCGGACCTCATAGACGCTTGTCATGATCGTTTCTCCGTAAGAGGTAGTGGTGTGCCGGGTCAGCCGCCCCGCCGGAACCACCTCGCGCCTAAGCGCCCGGAGCGATGCACGGTCGGAGCCATCCGCGTGCAGCGCCGTTGAAGTTGTCACCAGATACCGCAATCGCGCTCGGCATCGTTCAGCACCTTCGATGCCGGTACATCAAGGGGGATCTCAAAGTCTTTCGGCGGAGACCACGGGCGCAAGGCCGTGCGAATCAACTCAAGCCCGGCGTTCGGGACCAAACTTCCGGCTGCACGAAGCGCGCTATCGTATTCCGCAACCAGCGGCGCGACATCGGCCAACTGTTTGCGCAAAGCTTCTGCACGATGCTTCCAGTACTGGCGCGTTGCACCGACAAGTTCAAGCCATGACTCTTCCGCTTTAATCTCTGCCGCCCGAGCGTATCCCCGTGCCTTGGTTATCTGGCTCGGGTCGGCGATCTCGCGGGCAGCGTCGAGCGCCTGCATCGCTTTGTGCAACGCTGCCTCATCTTTCTGAAACAACTTCAGCGCGGCGCGGTAAGCCTGCACGGTATCGGTCGTCATGGTCAAACACCCCCACGAATCACGCCTACACGGCCCAACGGCAGCACCCCTAGATCAGCGCGGACGCCAAGAATCTGCCCGTCGTAGTTTTCGGGGCGGAGTCCCGGCCCGACAATGATGCTTGTGTCGCCGGACCCCTTGAGAAACAACCGCCCGATTGCCGGCGCGACATCCGGACTCGCAAACAGGTAGAACCTACCGGTGGGGAGCCATGCGGAACCGACAACCTCAACGGGACGATGTGGGGCAGCAGTGACGGCGACCGCCATGCCGGACTCATGCACTATTTTGCGGGCTGCAAACTCGATGTCGGACGCCACCAGCAACACGGCTGGCCGCAGGTTGGCAAGGTTCCCGGCCTTCGTCGGTTGTTGTCGCAGTGCTCGAACGGCGTCACCGAGCGCTGCTTCACCAAATGCGAGCGAAACAATATTCCCGTGGTCAGCGTGAAACATCGCCTCGCCATCGGCTAGTGTTGGATTGCCCTCCAACGTGGTGTAAATCATTTGGGCCTCTTTCCGGCTGGCCGCCACCCCGAGACCTCCAAAAAAGTTCGTCAGCGAGTCGAGATCGTCGTTTGCGATCGTTTGCCGGGTGATCGAAACGTTTTTCCCGTAGGTCGCAAGAGTTGCCTTCTCGCGCTGGCCGTCGACGTGGATGCGCGCGGCTTTGAATTCGGAGCCTTCCGGGACCGCATCAAGGGTCAGGTCAGCATCCGCGCCAAGGAACTCCTGTGGTGCGAAGCTCGAAGCCGGGAGGCTCTTGCAGAAGCTCAGGTGTTCGGCCGCAGCTTGATAGGACACGTGGATCATGTCACGCATGGCAGTGCTAAGCGCAAGGCCAAAATCTGCCGAATTCAAACCCATGCCAAGCACCGCTTGGGGGGAGGCTGGCGTGCGCATTCGGCCGTGAGCAATAGCAACCTCGGCCACCGCGCGGGCTGCGGTCGACAGCGGCGCATCATGGAATTGTTCTGTGTCCGGGTGCGGGTGCGCGACGGGGTGTCCTGCACGTGCACGGATCGCACTGGATAGTGCTTGCCCAATGTCTTGAAAGTTCACGGTATTTCTCCTGTTGGTGGCCCGGCTATATGCCTGTGTGGCAGTAACAGGATGCATCCATAGAACTTACGAGGCTATGCGTATTGCGTCAGTAGCGCGTAGAGTCTTTCACGCGATCGCAGTAGTCGCCCTTCTGCGGCCTGGTGTGCTGCCAACAAGTGCGCCTGTACGTTGGTCAGGGGGATGCGCGATCCTCGGCGCACACGTGGTAGAACGTCACTCTCAAAGCGCTTGATCTCGCGCGCCAGGCGCCCGGCCGTGTCCCAGGTCGAGCCGCCATCATCCAACAGGTTCGCGGCCTGGACGATGGAATGATTGCGCGCTGCAAGCCGATCGGAGGCGGTTATCGTGATCGGGCAGCCGCCTAAACAGTCGGTCATCGCCTGCTGGAGCCATGCGCGCACATCAGGCGCAAAGTCACCGTCAGCAGCGCGCCGAGCGAGTTCATAGGTCGCGTTCATTGGTCGCCGTCACTCAGCCAGTCCGGCAAGTTCAGATCTCGCTGCGGGCACCCCAGGTATTCGATCAGCACGCGGGATAGATGCCCTGCCAGACCCGCGCCGATGGCGTCAAGATCTTCGGGGGTCGGCTCGATCCCGGCATCAACGAGCACGGCGAGCAGTTCCAGCCGATCAAGCAGCAGTCGCGGCAGGACGCCGAACAGGACCGCATCGATGGGGTTCACGGGCGGTGTAGGCTCCGCCGGACTGGGGCGCTTCTTCGCCGCGTGGCTGGCAACCATCATCGGTTCAAGGTTCCGGCGCCGCCAGGCTTCGGCATTCGCCACGGAATCGGTCGGCATTCCACGCGCCACCAGCTTGGACACCTGCCCTTTGCTCAATCCGAGGGCTTCACACAGTTCAGCTTGTCTCATTTGTCTGCCTCATTTGTTTCCAGTTTCCTAATAGGAATGGGCTATAGCTAGAGAAGGATCGAGGTGCGAATTACCCTCGGTGTTCGCTCCGTGGGAGGACCCGCAGCCGTCACCGCCTTGATCCTTCCAATTCCCTTCTCACGAATTTGACGAATTTGACTAAACATCAAGCGTGGCAAGGGTTTCAGCTACGAACTGAAAAAACGAATTTACGAAAGAAGGGGTCCGGGTCTGTCATTGGTGGGGTCTAAGTTCGTAGTTCTTTCGTAGTTCTTTCGCTGCTGCATGCCTTGTGCTGTCTGTTAATTCGTCAAATTCGTTAAATTCGTTCGCACGTGCGCGACCCTTACCCCGCCCAGTAGCGCACTGGTGCCCGACCATTGCCGGGCGATGCGGCTTCCTTGCGCGCAACGATCAGCGGCGGCGCCATGCTGGTGAGCCGCTCCAGTGCGGCCTTGACCGGCTTCACCTTGTTGTTGTGCCAGTGGCGTTGTATCGCGGTCAGGGTGATGCCCGGCTGTGTGCGGATCAGCTCAAGAACTTCCGCCTCGAACTCACTCACTTGGTCATCCTCGCCGTCACCCGTGCGGAACACATAGGCGGCAGACTCCGCCCAGTAGTCGATCCAGGCCATCGCAGCCAGAAGGTCACATGGCTCGATCTCGTCGCGGCTGTCGAGCAAGGCGAATATCATGGCGAGCATCCGTGCATAGACTTCAGTGCGCGCGAGCAGACTGCCGATCTTGCCTTCACGGTCGCGGGTCAAATGCGGGTACAGCTCGCACCACAGTTCGGCCGCTTCGTCGCCCAGGCGCACTTCGCGTTCGCAGTTGCCGTGCAGGTTGCCGCCGGTTGCCGCCATCACGGCGCAGGTCAGGCGCTGCGCCAGCCACTCGATGGATGCCGCCCTGGTGGGCTTGGGCAGCGGCACCAGCTTGGGGCGATAGACGAACAACACCATGAAGCGATTCAGCAGCCCGTTGGCGGTGTCGCCATCGGTCGCCTTCTCGCGCAGTTCCTGCCCGGTGATGTGTCCGCCTATCACCACATGCGGGTGGCTCGCGCGGGTGGTCGCGGTCTTGGTCAATGGCTCGATGTCGCGGCCGTCCCACAGGTTGCGCACGGTCGGCGATAGCGTGCTCCCCTCGCGCCGACTGCACGCCAGCGTCGTGGCGAACTCCGCCTCAAGCACCAACAGCCGCTTGTCTGCGACGCCGGTGTCACCACCTTTGCCGGCATCGTCCGCTTCCTTGGCGTCCCGGATCGCGTAGGCGATGCCCTCGCCGGTCGATAGCCCGCCCGCATGGATACGCAGCCGCGCGCCGGACTTGATGCGTTCATCCAGCTTGGTGTCAACAATCGAGAACAGCAGCCGCACCAGCGTTTCGGATGTGCCCTTGCGGGCCTTGCCGGATTTGCCCGCGATGATCCCGTACAGGCGACAGTGGATTACCGCATCGCCGATCCGCTGAAACGCGGTGCGCCCGACCATGGCGCAGAAGAACAGCAGCACATTGAAAGCCACCGCCACCGGGTGCGCCTCGGAGTTCTCGCACGCGGCCTCGCATATCTCCTTGAGCAGCGGCGGGAAGCCCTCGGGGCGCATCTGCGGCGGTGTCAGCGGGCTGTCGTCGCGCTGGCGGGCGCTATCGGTGCCGGGCGTGGTCGCATCGGCCAGCGCCTTGTCGACGGCGGCTCTCACCGCCAACGGGCCGGCAATGGCTTCGAGGTCGTTAAAGTCACTCGGGTTGCCCATGGTTTTCCTTATCGAATGTCGGAACCGCCACGCACCCGGCAACCGCGCGAGCTGCGGCGCGTGCGGCGGTCAGGCCGGGATTCCCGGTGGTGTTGATGTCGTTGTCGGCTGCGACAACGATTTGAATGTGGGGAAACTTCGCCCGCAGTGCGCGGGCAACAGGGAGCAGGTTCCCGCAGTTGAAGCAGGCGGCCACCGCGTGCTTGGTCGCTTGGTGCAGCGTGGCGGACGTTGCATAGCCTTCTGCAAGCAGCAAGACACCGCGCGGCCGGCCGATGGCGTAATAGCACCCCTTAATGCGCCCGCCGGTCAGAAAGCGTTTCGAGCCATCCGGCCCGATGAACTGGAGCGTGCATAGACGCCCGTCCGTATCGCGCGCCGGGATCATAAGTTGATCCCGCAGCGCGCGTAGCCCGAACGCATGCACCCCTTTCGCGCGCAGATACGGGTGATCGTCCGTTGCCGGCTTCGCACCGTCCCATAACCTTCTGGCGCGTTCCGCTGCAGCCGCCTGGACACGTGCGGCTTCCTCGTCGCGCGCCTGTCGCATGGCGGCTCGATCGCGCTGCATCTGTGCTCGCTCTGCCGCCGTCAGTTGCTTGGCCGTGTCCGGCTGCCAGGAATGGGACTCACCCGTCCGCCATGAGCCGAAAGCGCCATGCGGCGCCGGCAGGCGATGATGGACGGCCCAACCGTTCCAAGACCCGCTCTTATCGCCTCGGACCCGGAAGCGCACGATCTGCCCATCTGGAAGATCAAGCGGTTTCACGGGTTCGAGGCCGGCGGCGATCATGGCGCCGATGAACTCAGCCGTCACGGTCCATCACCTTCAGCACGGCACCCGGCCATATGTGCCGAATCTCGGCAGCCGTGGCGCCCTGCACACAAATGACAGTGAAGGGCGCGCGGCCGACCAGACTGACCCGCCAGCGGCGAACCATCTGGCCGCTGGCGTTGAAGCCCGTACCGGGCCGGGCGATGGGCGGTTGCCTACTCCCCATGGTCACACCTCGGCGTTTCTGCCCGAGTTTCACGGAGCAGCCATTCCAAACGGCTGGCCTCTTCGATCGCGACGGTTTCGGCATGCGCGGCGATGCGGCAGATCAGCTCCGTGTTGAGTGTCTCCGGCAGCTTCAGGGCGTCTTCGCGGATGATCCGGAAAAAGTCGTGCATCAGCGTCAGGACTTCGGCCGCGTCGCCCAACTCGGCCACCAGGCGCCCGGTGTCAGATCTCTTGCAGTCACTCATGATGTTCCCCTTGAGCCAGCGCCAGCGCGGCGCGGATTGTCTTAACGGTGTCGTTGTGCGCACCATCGGCGTTGCAGCCTGCAACCACATCCAGCGCGGCGAGCAGGGCAGCATGCAAGGCGGGCGCGGCGGCGATCAGGTGAACGTTGGCGTCGGCTTCGGCGATGGCGGTATCGCCCCAGCCGAGGGCGGACCAGACTTCGCAGACGATGCCGGCGTCGGGGCCGATCTGGCGATGGCTGTGTTCATGCCAGGGGCCGGGGGTGAAACGGGGGGAGGTGAAGGTGTGCGCCGTGGGCGCGTGGGCAGGCATGCCCGATGCGGGGTTACGCATGGCTGGTGCTCCTTTGTCTGCGGTCTGAATCCCGCCCCTTCCGCGACGAAGGGGTGACGGGCCGATGCGGGGTTCGCGGACCGGGACAAAGGAACCGGCAAGCCTTGCGGCTTCCCCACACGGCCCGCCATAGAAAAGGCAGCACATGCGGTGGACGTAAAAAAACCGCCGGGGTGGCGGATTCGTCCGCCTTCGTCATACGGGCCGCGACGCCCGTTGCCTGTTGTTTGCAGGCACGTGGAATCATGCCCCGGCTGGTCGACGGTGTCAAGCACCGTCGATCGATGCGCACGGGGCCGGCCAGTGGTCTGCCGTTCCAAGTCATCACGATCAACCAGCCGTTGAACGTCATCAGGCGGAAGCGGGCGCCGCAGTACTCAAACAGCTTGCTATCCCGCTTGCGTTGGGCATGCTTGCGCGCCTCGGATAGTAGTCTCGCCAGCCGTGCGCGTTCTGCCTTCGTGAGCAGAAAATCTGCCGGATGCTGATGGCCCATTGCCGAGTTTGCCCGCGACATCAGCCGGGCAAACTCCATGCTAACCGGCGCACTCATGACAGCACCCCAGACAGCAGCAGGCACGACACAAGCGCCAGCACAACCAGCGCCAACAATTCAGGCCGCACCGCACCGCTCTTGCGCCGCCATGACCGCTTCTGGCGGCGATTGCTGCGGGATGGCTTGGTGTAGTCGTCCGGGCGACTCATGACGACGCCTCCAGGCTCGCAAGATGGCGACGGATTGCGCCGACTTGCCAGCGGGTGCAGGCGGGACCGATCTTCAGCGGGCGCGGCATGCGCCCCGTGCGGGAATCGCGCCAAATTGCCGTCGTGGAGCGCCCCAGGACGCCGGCCACGGTCTTGACGTCGACCATGGCAGAGTCCGGTAGAACATCGAAGGCCGTCAGGGCGGCCGGAATGGCAGTGGTGGTCATTGCTCGCTTCTCCTTGGGCCGGGTGGGCATTAGGTGAAGTGAGATTTAACAACCGCGTGCAGAAGGTGAAGGGTAAGAACTCGCGCGATTGGCGGGCTGGATTTCTACCCCCTCCGGCGTTGGTAGGAGCGAGCGGACTTTATCGACTCACTGGTCAAAGGCTCACACAGGGCGAGCGCCGCATTCGTGATCTCAGCAATCGTCCGGTGACAAAGTTTAACGCGGATGTCTTCATAGGTCGCAAGGTGGTCGAGCGACTGATACAGCGCCCGTACAAATTCGAGCGGGCCTCTCTGTCTTCTGCTCATTGCGGCACGGGATAACTCGCCATAGGGCGCTATCGGCTCGGACTGAAGGTCAGCGAGTGCTTCAAGAAAGTCGGCTGTTCGGGGCCAATACTTCAGGTCGAAGTCGCCCGCAATTGGGGATAGAAGAGGAGAAACCCACTTTTGATACGCATGCGCCTGCTCACTGCGTTCGGCCGCCAGCTCGATCATGTCGACGGGGTGATAGTCCATCGGCCCGCTGATGTTGTGCTTCTCCCTGTGGGAATCGCGCTTTCGCAGCAGAAGCGCCAGTTCGCGCGCCTTCTTGGCGATCTTGTCGGAGAGGTCGGCAACATGACTTACTGCGTCACGTGACTCGCCTACCCGGGCAGGCGACCAGCCGGCGGCCGTATCGATGATGACCAGGAAGATGCGCTGCCATGCCTCTTGCCGCATGCTCCAGGTGCCAAACGTACCGGGCGGGGCCTGTTCGAGAATATCGTCGTACGCCGCCGCGAGATTCAGCGAATTCACCAACAGGTTATCGATAACGATGACATTGGATGACCAGATTCTTTGCTCAAGAAGACTGGCGCGCTCAGCACGCAAGAACGACTCGACTCGCTCGATTGCAGTCATTCGCCCACCTATGCGGCGACCTGGTGAAAGGTGCCACGCCAGGCCGGCCAGGTGTCCGGCTTTTCTCCCCGTCGGGATAGGCGCGGCTTGCTCGGTGGCCTTAACCGGCCTGTGACTGGTTGAACGGAATCACGTCCGCCCCCTTGCGCTGCTTGTCCAGCCAGTCCGCCCATGCCTGCATCATCGCCTTGCGCTGGGGCAGGAACTTCGTTCGGTTGTAGGCGGTGCCCAGGGCATCCGGCACCCGGTGCGCCAGCTGGTGCTCGATGACGGCCGGCTCGAAGCCCAGGTGTTCGTGCAGGATGGTGCGTGCCATGGCGCGAAAGCCGTGGCCGGTGATCTCGGTCTTGGTGTCGTAGCCCATGCGCCGCAGCGCGGCATTGATGGCGGCCTCGCTCATGGGCTTGGCGTGGTCGCGCATGCCGGGAAAGACATTCGGGTTGTGCCCGGTCATGGGGTGCAGCTCGCGCAGGATCTCTACCGCCTGGCGGGCCAGGGGCACGAGGTGTTCGCTGCGGGTCTTGGTGACGAAGTAGCGCCACTCGCCGGCCTCCAGGTCCATATCCGCCCACTGCGCCTTGCGCAGTTCGCCGGGCCTGGTGAAGAGCAGCGGCGCCAGCTTCAGGGCGGACTTGACGATGACCGTGCCGGTGAAGCCGTCGATGGCCCGGAGCAGGGCGCCGACTTCCTGCGGGTCGGTGATGGCGGCGAAGTGGTTTTCCCGCACAGGCGGCAGCGCGCCGCGCAGATCGCCCGCTGGATCGCGCTGGGCCCGGCCGGTGGCGATGGCGTAGCGGAAGACCTGCCCGCAGTTCTGCAGGGCGCGGTGCGCGGTTTCGAGCCGGCCGCGGCTCTCGATGCGGCGGATGGTCGCCAGCAGATCGGGGGCGGTGATGTCGACAATGGGCTTTTCGCCCAGCCAGGGGAAGATGTCGCGCTCCAGGCGGCGGATGATCTTCTCGCCGTGCGACGGTACCCAAGTGGGCGCCATCTTGGCGTACCACTCCCGCGCGATGGTTTCGAAGCTGTTCGCGTCGCGTTCGGCCTTGGCCGCCTGCTGCACCTTGCGGTGCTCGCCGGGGTCGATCTCGCCCGCCAGGAGCCGGCGGGCATCGTCCCGCAGCGTCCGCGCCATGGACAGGGTGACGTCAGGGTAGGCGCCGAGGGAGAGCGTCTTGCGCTTGCCGCCGAAGCGGTAGTCCATGCGCCAGAGCTTGCCGCCGGTCGGCTTAATCAAGAGATAGAGCGATTTCTCATCCGGCAGCTTGCGGGCCTTGTCGCCCGGCTTGGCCTGGCGGATGGCGGTATCGGTAAGGGGCATGACGGTATACCTCGCGGCGGGTGTCGGTATACCGTCAAGTGTACCGTCAAAAGTGACGGTATGGCGTGCCTCTTGGTGCTACGGGGTGACACAAGAAAAAACCCGCGAAGCCTTGAGCTACGCGGGTTTCTGAGCCTTCTTGCTACTTGGTGCTACGGGGTGACACAAGAAAAAACCCGCGAAGCCTTGAGCTACGCGGGTTTCTGAGCCTTCTTGCTACTTGGTGCTACAGGGTAATGGTGGAGCCGGGGGGAATCGAACCCCCGTCCGCAAGCCCTCTACAGACAGATCTACATACTTAGCCCGGCTATTTGGATTTAACCCCCGGCTTAGCCGCCTGGCAGGCCGGCAAGGGGCGAGTTACCTTACCTTTAGCTGTTGCGCCAAGTAACCCGGCGCAACTCGCGAGTCTCTGAAAATGACACTGCAGCGGCTCAGCTTACGCTAAGACCACCCGGCCCAGAGACCTGCCGGTGCAGCGCCCGCCGGGATTAAGCGGCGAGAGCGAAACGCTCGTCGTTGGCGTTTGTGATTTTCCAGATGGATTTACGAGGGGACTGGTCCTCGGTATGCACTGCACTGCTTCGCGACCCACGTCGAAGCCAGGTCGGCCCCAGGTCAGACTGCGCCAGCAGTCCTCGATGCGATTCAGGACTGCCTTTGCGGATCTTACCACGCTCGGATTCCGATCACGCCAAGGAGTTCCCCGGGAGTCTCGATGATTGCATCCGCCTCCCACCGTGTGATTGGCGTGTCGACGCCGAGGTAGCCGTACGCTGCGGCAACCGTACCCATGCCGGCTGCCTTGCCCGCCACGATGTCGCGCAGATCGTCGCCTACGTAAACGCAGCGGTCCGGCCTGACGGAGAGGACGCGGCAGGCCAGGAGCAGCGGATCCGGTGCCGGCTTCGGGCGCTCGGCCGAATCTCCACTGATGACGCAGCGGGTGCGCTGCGCGAGGCCAAGCGCTTCGATCAGGGGATGGGTGAAGCGCTGACGCTTGTTGGTGACCACCCCCCATTCGATGGAATACGCATCCAGTGTCGACAGCAATTCCGGGATCCCTTCGTAGAGGCGGGTGTCAATGCAGAGTCTGTCGGCGTAGCGATCGAGAAAACGTTCTGCGAGCCCCGCATAGTGCGTGTGCTCGGTACCGATCCCGAACGCGACACGGAGCATGCCGCGAACGCCTGAGGAAGTGTGCGGACGCAACTGGTCGAGCGGCAGCGGGGCAAGTCCGCACTCCTCTCGCAGAAGGTTGGCCGTAGCGCCGAGGTCGGGTGCGGTATCGGCGAGCGTGCCATCGAGATCGAACAGGATGGCTTCAGGTCGGGCGCCGGGCATGAAGAAGGTAATTGACGCTCGTGTCGGCCCCCAATGCGTAGCGGCGTGACAGCGGGTTGTAGCTCATGCCGATGAGTTCGCCTGTGTCGAGCCCCGCATGCCTGCAATGGCGTGCGAGCTCGGAGGGGCGCAGGAACTTTGAGTACTCGTGCGTACCCTTGGGCAGAAGCTGCAGCACGTACTCGGCGCCAATCACCGCAAAGAGGTAGCTCTTGAGGTTGCGGTTGAGGGTCGAAAAGAAGACATGCCCGCCCGGACGGACGAGTTGGGCGCAGGCCGTTACGGTGCTTGCCGGATCCGGAACGTGCTCCAGCAACTCCATGCAGGTGACCACGTCGAACTGTGCGGGTGCTTCGCGCGCGAATTCTTCGGCGCCGATGTGGCGGTAATCCACCCTCAGGCCGCTCTCGAACAGATGCAGCCGGGCAACGCCAAGGGCCTTATCCGACAGATCGATCCCGGTGACGTCGGCACCCGCGGCGGCCATTCCTTCCGAGAGGATGCCGCCGCCGCAGCCAACGTCGAGCACGCGCTTTCCGGCGAGCGCGGCATTCCGGTCGATCCACTCCAGGCGCAGCGGGTTGATGTCATGCAGCGGTTTGAACTCGGACGCGGGATCCCACCACCGGTGGGCGAGATCGCTGAACTTGCGCAGTTCGGCCGGGTCGGCATTCGCGCTCATTGGGAAAGATCGTCCTCTTGAGTCAAGGGGCGGAAACTGTAACACCAAAAGAAAGGCCCTGCAGCGCAGGGCCTTTCGGAAGCTTCGGAAGACTCGTGATTACTTGGTGCCGATCAGCTCGATCTCGACCCGGCGATCCGGCTGCAGGCAGGCAATCAGTGCGCTACGACCACCGGCGTTGTTGCACTGGGTTCCAGTGACAGGCTGGCTTTCGCCCTTGCCTTCAGTGTAGATCCGGTTGCTTTCGATCCCCTTCGACACGAGGTAGGCCTTCACTGCTTCGGCGCGACGCTCCGAGAGCTTCTGGTTGTATGCGACCGAGCCGATGCGATCGGTATGACCGACGGCGAGCACCACTTCAAGGCGCAGCTTGCCGGCCTGTGCGGCAAGATTGTCGAGCTTGGCCTTGCCTTCGGGCTTGAGGACGGCCTTGTCGAAGTCGAACAGCGCGTCGGCCGACAGTTTCACCTTCTCGGCAGCAGGCTTCGGAGCGGCGGGGGCGGGTGCCGGTGCCGCTGCCTCGACCGTGCATTTTTCCTTCGGCACGATGTCGCTGTCACATGCACACCCGACCGGGAACTGGCCCGCCATCGCAGTCTGGGCGGCTGCGGGGCTCCAGAATCCGGTGCGCCAGCACAGGCCGGTACCGCTGCGCGCGACGACATTACGCGAATCGATGACGTAGGGGATCACGCCTCCAGGGGTGACGACCACGTCCTTGGTCTGCGCGAGAACGGGAGTGGAAAGTCCGAGTGATGCGATGGCGGCGAGCGCGAGAAGCTGCTTCTTGGTTCGAGTGATCATTGTTGTCCTCTTGGCAGAAAGGGAGGGATTCGTTCGGTGGGGTCTCCCCGGGCGAACCGGGGCGCCGAAAAGACCGCTGCGGGCAATTGCGCGCTGCACGGACCATTCAGCACTGAAGTTTAGTCTGCCATAGTGCAGAAAGCCCTTTCAATTCATCGTTGTTGTTTTTGAACAACAAGCTCCGGTTCTCAACGCGGAGTTCGCCATCCACCCAGACGTGGGTGACGTGCTCGCGGCCCGCGACGTAGATCAGGTGCGAAACCGGGTCGAAGCAGGGGTGGGTGTCGAGCGCATCAAGCGAGACCGCGCAGAGGTCGGCATGCTTGCCCGCGCGGATCGATCCCGTGATCTGGTCGAGACCAAGGGCGCGTGCGGCATCGAGCGTAGCCATGCGCAGTGCGACGTGAGCAGGGATGGCGGTTGCATCGAGCGTCGAAACCTTTGCAAGCAGGGCGGCCTGGCGCATCTCCTGAAACAGGTCGATACGGTTATTGCTGGCCGCGCCATCGGTGCCGAGGCCAACCTGCAATCCCGCTTCGATGAGCCTTGCGACAGGTGCGATGCCGCTCGCAAGCTTCATGTTCGAAGTCGGGCAGTGGGCGATGCTGCATCCATGGCGGACGAGCAGGTCGAGATCGCTGGAGTCCAGGTGCACGGCGTGAACGCCGATCAGGTTGCTGCCGAGGACGCCAAGCCCGGCGAGGCGGGCAAGCGGTCGTGCGCCGTACTGTTTCAGCGAGTCTGCGATTTCCTGTGCAGTTTCGTGGATGTGCATGTGGACCGGGCAGTCCAGTTCTCCCGCAAGGGTGACGATCCTCCCGAAAGATTCATCTCCGACTGTATACGGGGCGTGCGGAGCCAGTGCGAACCGGATGTGCGAATGGCCGAGCCAGCGATCACGTGCGGCGAGCCCCTTGCAGAAGTACTCGTCGGCGTTCGAGGCATACGGGGTCGGGAACTCGAGTACGGCAATGCCCACGACCGCACGCATGCCGGCCTCATCAAAGGCGCTTGCGGCTTCGTCCGGATAGAAGTACATCTCGTTGCAGGTCGTGATCCCACCGGAGAGCATCTCGGCTGCAGCGAGCAAGGTGCCATCACGCACGAATGCGGGGCTGACGTGCCTCGCCTCGTTCGGCCAGATCGCCTCCTGGAGCCAGCGCATCAGCGGCAGATCGTCCGCGATGCCGCGCATCAGGGACATCGCCGAATGGCCGTGCAGGTTGATGAGACCGGGAATCAGAACATGGTCGTCGAGCGCGACGTGCCGGGCTGCGGCATGACGGCGAAGCATCTCCTCCGTGGGTCCGACCGTCACGATTCTGCCAGCCCGGACCGCGACCGCGTGCTGTTCGAGCACCGTGTTGGCGGGTTCGACGGGAACGACCCAGCGCGCGCTGACGATCAGGTCGACCTGGTCTTCCATGGGGAACACCTCCGAAGCTGCATGAAGCGGTTCGATGCTCGGGGGAAACGGAACGACATCGAAAAGGGGGGCAGAAATGAAAAACCCCGCTCAATGGCGGGGTTTCTCGCGACCCAGGGAGACTTACTTCGCCTTGGTCTTGATTTGCACCTGAACACGGCGATGCGGCTCAAGACACTCGATGAGCTTGGCGCGACCCAGCGAGTCGGGGCAGCTCACGCCCGGCACCGGGCTGGTCTTGCCGTACCCGATCGCATCGATGAGGTCGGCCTTGATGCCCTTCTGCACCAGGTAGTTCTTGACGGCCATCGCGCGACGCTCGGAAAGGGCCTGATTGTACTGATGCGAGCCGATGCGGTCCGTGTGCCCTTCGACGGTCACCATCTGGATCTCGCCGGCCTGCGGCAGCTTGGCGATGACTTCGCGATCGATCGCTTCCTTGCCGGCCTGGGTCAGCACCGCCTTGTCGAAGCCGAACAGCGCCTTGGCGGACAGCACGATCGGCTTGGCAGCGGCAGGAGCGGGGGCGGGCGCCGGCGCGGCGGCCTCAGGTGCCTTGCACTTGTCCTGGGGGACGATGTCCTTGTCGCATGCGCAGCCAGCCGGGAACTGTCCGGCCATCGCCGAAGCGGCAAGGGCCGGGCTCCAGAATCCGGTGCGCCAGCACAGGCCAGTCCCGCTGCGCGCGACGACGTTGCGCGAGTCGATGACGTAGGGGATGACGCCGCCTTTGTCCATTACCACATCCTGCGCCTGCGCCGTGAATGCGCTGACGGCCATGACCGCCCCAAGGAGGGCGGACAGCGAGAACTTTCCGAGATTCATGATTCCTCCGCAGATAAAGAATTATTCGTTATTGCCGGCTTTTATACCTTGTAGACATTTAAGCATACTCCCATGGCGTTGCACAGCGATGAACCGTGCGTGCAGCGGACGTGCCGTCACCGGACCGCTCGGCGCAAGGGCGATGCAATGCCATTGTACAGGCGCCTTGCCGTGCTCGGCATGGTAAGATTCCACGTTTTGTTTCATGCGGTTCCGTCCGCCATTCCGAGATGATCCCGTTCGCCAAGGAAACCCTGCCGATCAGTCTTGAGGAGGAGATGCGGCACTCCTACCTCGACTACGCGATGAGTGTGATTGTCGGGCGTGCGCTTCCCGATGCACGTGATGGGCTGAAGCCGGTGCATCGCCGGGTGCTCTTTGCGATGCACGAGCTGTCAAATGACTGGAACAAGGCCTACAAGAAGTCGGCACGCATCGTCGGCGATGTGATCGGCAAGTACCATCCGCATGGCGACTCGGCGGTGTACGACACCATTGTGCGGATGGCGCAGGATTTTTCGTTGCGCTACATGCTCGTCGACGGGCAGGGCAACTTCGGCTCGGTGGACGGCGACAACGCGGCGGCGATGCGGTATACGGAGATCCGCATGGCGCGGATCGGGCACGAGTTGCTCGCGGACATCGACAAGGAAACGGTCGATTTCGGGCCGAACTACGATGGCTCCGAGAAAGAGCCCCTGATCCTGCCTGCGCGTATCCCGAACCTCCTCATCAACGGTTCGTCCGGGATTGCGGTCGGGATGGCGACCAATATCCCGCCGCACAACCTGGTGGAGGTCGTCGATGCCTGCCTGGCGCTGCTCGCCGACCCGCAGATCGACATCGAGGCGCTGATCGCGATCGTACAGGCGCCGGATTTCCCCACTGCGGGTTTGATCTACGGCCTGTCCGGCGTGCACGATGGCTACCGCAGCGGCCGCGGACGTGTGGTCATGCGCGCACGCACGCATTTCGAGGATCTCGAGAAGGGCAACCGGCAGGCGATCATCGTCGACGAATTGCCTTACCAGGTGAACAAGCGCACGCTGCTCGAGCGCATGGCCGAGCTGGTGAACGAAAAGAAGATCGAGGGCATCAGCGAGATCCGGGACGAATCGGACAAGTCGGGCATGCGCGTGGTCATCGAGCTCAAGCGCAACGAGGTGCCCGAGGTCGTGCTGAACAATCTGTTCAAGCAGACACAGCTGCAGGATACCTTCGGCATGAACATGGTCGCGCTTGTCGAAGGCAAGCCGCGTACGCTGAACCTCAAGCAGATGCTCGAATGCTTCCTGTCGCATCGGCGCGAAGTCATCACGCGCAGGACGGTGTTCGAGTTGCGAAAGGCGCGCGAGCGCGGGCATGTGCTGGAGGGGCTCGCGGTCGCGCTGTCGAATGTCGACGAGATCATCGCCCTGATCAAGGCTGCGCCGACCCCCGCCGACGCCAAGCGCGAGTTGCTGGCTCGCACCTGGCGCTCTGCGCTGGTCGAGCAGATGCTGGCGCGTGCCACGGCCGACCGCTATCGGCCGGATGGCCTGCTGCCGGAGTTCGGCCTAGGGCAGCAGGGTTACCGGCTGTCGGACGTTCAGGCGCAGGCGATCCTCGAACTTCGCCTGCAGCGCCTGACGGGCCTCGAACAGGACAAGATCGTCAGCGAGTATCGCGAGGTCATCGATCTGATCACCGATCTGCTCGACATTCTGGCGCGCCCCGAGAGGATCTCGGCGATCATCGTCGAAGAGTTGTCGTCGGTGAAGAACCAGTTTGGTGATCCGCGGCGCTCGGAGGTCGTCCTCAACACGGCAGAGATCCATATCGAGGATCTGATTGCACCAGAGGACATGGTCGTCACCTTGTCGCACGGCGGCTATTTCAAGCGCCAGCCGCTGGCCGACTACCGTGCGCAGCGTCGAGGCGGGCGCGGCAAGCAGGCGACGGGCATGAAGGACGATGATTTCATCGACCGCCTTTTCGTCGCCAACACGCACGACTACGTCCTGTGCTTTTCGAACCGTGGCCGGGTGTACTGGCTCAAGGTCTACGAAGTACCGGAGGGCGCGCGCAATGCACGTGGCAAGCCGATCGTCAATCTTTTCCCGCTCCTGGACGGTGAGAAGATCACGGCCGTCCTGCCGGTGCAGGGATTCGACGACGACCACTTCGTGTTCATGGCTACAACCGGCGGAACCGTCAAGAAGACCGCCCTGACCGCATTCTCGAATCCGCGCAAGGCTGGCATCATCGCCGTGAATCTCGACGACGGCGACCATCTGATCGGGGTCGCCATCACCGATGGTGCGTGCGACGTGATGCTGTTTTCGGATGCCGGCAAAGCTGTGCGCTTTCCCGAGAGCGATGTCCGGCCGATGGGACGCGAGGCGCGGGGCGTGCGTGGCATGAGCCTCGAGGACGGCCAGCGTGTGATTGCGATGCTCGTTACCGGCGACGAAGCCTTGTCCGTGCTGACGGCCACCGAGAACGGCTACGGCAAGCGCACCCCGGTCGCCGAGTACACGCGCCATGGCCGCGGGACCAAGGGCATGATCGCGATCCAGACCAGTGACCGCAACGGCCGTCTGGTCGGTGCCTGCCTGGTCGAGCCGGCAGACGAGATCATGCTGATCTCGACTGGTGGTGTGTTGATCCGCACACGCGTGGGCGATATCCGCGAGATGGGGCGTGCGACTCAGGGTGTGACCTTGATCAACCTCGATGAGGGTACTCGCCTGGCCGGGATCGAGAAGGTCGCCGAATCGGATGTCGAGGACGAGATTGCGTCGTCCGGTGAGGCGCCGACAGGTGCAGCCGCCGCTGGCGAGGCGGAGGATCTGCCTGAATGAGTCGCGTGTTCAACTTCAGTGCAGGGCCCGCCGCGTTGCCCGAACCGGTGTTGGAGCAGGTGGCCGATGAACTGCTCGACTGGCACGGTGCCGGCTGTGGCGTGATGGAGATGAGCCATCGCGGCAAGGCGTTCACGTCCATTCTCGAACGCGCCGAGGCGGATCTCAGGGATCTGATGGCGATCCCGGGCGACTACCGGGTGCTGTTTCTGCAGGGCGGGGCGACGCAGCAGTTCGCTCAGATCCCGATGAACCTCCTTGCTGGCGGAGCGGCCGATTACCTGGTGACCGGATCGTGGTCGAAAAAGGCCCATCAGGAGGCGCAGAAAATGGCACAGGCCATCGGTGGCAGCGTGCGCCTGGCGGGGTCGACCGAGCCGGACGGTTTTCGCCGGTTGCTGCGTGAGGAAGAGATCCGCATCGGAGAGGATGCGGTCTACGCGCACCTGTGCACGAACGAAACGATCCACGGGGTCGAACTCGCGGAGGCCGAGCGGCTGCCGAACACCAAGGCGCCGCTCGTCGCCGACATGTCTTCGCACATCCTGTCGCGCCCGGTCGATGTATCGGCCTTTGGAATGATCTATGCCGGGGCGCAGAAGAACATCGGCCCATCCGGGCTCGTGCTCGCGATCGTCCGCGAGGATCTCCTCGACCGCGCCTGGCACGGAACGCCGGCCGTGATGAACTATCGCGTGATGGCTGAGCATGGGTCGATGCTCAATACCCCGCCGACCTTCTCGATCTACGTGGCCGGCCTCGTGTTCCAGTGGCTGAAGGCCCAAGGGGGGCTGACGGCGATGGAGGCGGTCAACCGTGAAAAGGCGGAACTCCTGTACGGCTTCATCGACGGTTGCGCGTTCTACCGGTGCGATGTCGAGCGTGCCAGCCGATCACGCATGAACGTTCCGTTCCGCCTGTGTGATGAGTCGCTGCAGGACGCATTCCTTGCCGAAGCCGAGGCCGCGCAGCTGGTGCAGCTCAAGGGGCACAAGTCGGTCGGAGGGATGAGGGCGTCGATCTACAACGCAATGCCTCTCGCCGGCGTGCGCGCCTTGGTCGATTTCATGGATCATTTCGCGCGTCGTCACGGTTGAATGATCGATCTGGAGAGCAGGGCATGAGCGACGAACTCTTGAACCTCAGGAACAACATCGACCGCATCGACGAGGAAATCCTTGCGAGTCTGGCGCAACGAGCCCGCTGGGCGCAGCGGATCGGCGAGATCAAGCAGGGCAACCTCTACCGTCCCGAGCGTGAGGCGCAGGTCCTGCGCCGACTGGCCGAGGCCAATCCGGGACCGCTGCCCGACCAGGCCGTGCAGCGGATCTTCCGCGAGATCATGTCGGCGTGCCTTGCGCTGGAGCAGCCGCTGAAGGTGGCCTACCTCGGGCCCGCCGGAACGTTTTCGGAAAGCGCGTCGCGCAAGCACTTCGGCTCGGCGCCGAACTTCCTGCCGCTGGCAACCATCGACGATGTGTTTCGTGCGGTCGAGGCGGGCAACGTCGACTATGGCGTGGTGCCCGTCGAGAATTCGACCGAGGGTGCGGTCGGAGGCACGCTGGATCTTCTGCTTGCCAATCCGTTGCGAATCTGTGGCGAGGTGATGTTGCGGGTGCATCAGCATCTTCTTTCCCGTGCCAGCGGGATGGGAGCGGCCAAGCGGCTGTACTCGCACGCGCAGTCGCTTGCGCAGTGCCACGAGTGGCTCAACCGGAACGCGGCCAGCCTGCCGCGCGTGCCGGTGGCGAGCAATGCGGAGGCTGCACGGCTCGCGGCCGAGGATCCGGAATCCTGCGCGATTGCGGGGGAGGCGGCGGCGGAGCTCTACGGCCTCAACGTGCTGGCGGCGAACATCGAGGATGATCCCAAGAACACGACGCGCTTTCTTGTCATCGGTCGTCACGATGCCGGCCCATCCGGGCGCGACAAGACCTCGCTCGTGTGCTCGGCCGTGAATCGCCCTGGCGCGATGCATTCCCTGCTGGAACCGTTCGCCAGCCATGGCGTGAGCATGTCGAAGCTGCAATCGCGTCCGGCACGCAGCGGCCTGTGGGAGTATGTCTTCTATATCGACCTCGAAGGCCATCAGGCGGAACCTCATGTGGCCCAGGCGCTGAACGAGCTCGAACAGCGCGCGGCCTTCGTCAAGGTCCTCGGTTCCTATCCCGTCGCGGCAATCTGAACACGTTCCCGGCGCTCCTGCGACCGCCTCGCGGCGGATCGACCGGGCCGCCGCATCCAAGGAGGAGAAAGAGATGAGCGTAGCGAACAAGGCCCCCGACTACATCCGGGCGATTTCACCCTACCAGCCCGGCAAACCGATCGGGGAGCTGGCGCGCGAGATGGGGCTGGAGGAGGCGAGCATCGTCAAGCTTGCATCCAACGAAAACCCTCTCGGCATGAGCGCGAAGGCACGCGAGGCCGCTGTCGCGGCGCTCACCGACATCGCTCGCTACCCGGACGGCAATGGCTTCGAGCTGAAGGCCGCGTTGTGCGCACGGTTCGGAGTCGAGGCCGACATGATCGTGCTCGGCAACGGCTCCAACGATGTCCTCGAACTTGCGGCGCGTGCCTTTCTAGGACCAGGGCGTTCCGCCGTGTTCGCCCAGCATGCGTTCGCGGTCTATCCGCTGGCGACGAATGCCACCGGGGCGCGCTGCATCGAGGTTCCTGCAAAGGATTTCGGCCATGACCTTCCCGCGATGGCGGAGGCGATCGAGCCGGACACGCGGATCGTATTCCTCGCAAATCCCAACAATCCGACCGGAACCTTCGTCGAAGGCAGCGAGATCGAGGCCTTCCTGCGCAAGGTGCCGTCCCAGGTGCTGGTGGTGCTCGACGAGGCCTACACGGAGTATCTTTCCGATGCGCAGCGCTACGACAGCCTGGGGTGGATCGAGGCGTTTCCGAATCTGCTCGTGTCGCGGACCTTTTCCAAGGCCTACGGCCTGGCGGGCCTGCGCGTCGGCTACGGGATCGGCAACCCGGACGTGGTTGACCTGATGAACCGTGTCCGCCAGCCCTTCAACGTCAGCAGTGTGGCGCTGGCCGCCGCCGCCGCAGCGCTGGCGGACGAGGAGTTTCTGGCGCGGAGTGCCGAGATCAACTCGCGTGGGATGGCGCAGATTACCGAGGCGCTGGCCGGGCTTGGCCTGGAGTGGATCGCGTCGGCGGGGAATTTCGTCACCTTCAAGGTCGGCAACGCGGCGGGCATCAATGCCGCCTTGCTGCGCCAGGGCGTGATCGTGAGGCCGATTGCCGGTTACGGCATGCCGGAGTGGTTGCGGGTCTCCATCGGTTTGCCCGAAGAGAACGCGCGTTTCATCGAGGCCCTGCGTCGGGCGCTCGCCTGATCGGGAAGAGGTGCGGACGATGAACCCGATCCGGAAGCTCGTCATCTGCGGCGTCGGCCTCATCGGCGGCTCCTTCGCCCTGGCCCTGCGCCGCGCCGGAATGGTCCGGCGCATCGTCGGGGTGGGCAGATCGCAGCATTCACTCGACCGGGCGATTGAACTCGGGGTCGTCGATGAGGTTGCCCACTCCTGGGCTGACGCGCTCGACGGTGCCGATCTCGTGCTGCTGGCGCCTCCGGTCGGACAGATGGATGCGGTGATGCAGGCAATGGCTCCGCACTTGGCTGCAGACACCGTCGTGACCGACGCCGGGAGTACCAAGCGCGACGTGATCGAGGCGATGTATCGTCATCTGGGTCCCAATCTTGCGCATGTCGTGCCATCGCATCCGATCGCGGGTGCGGAGAAAAGTGGCGTCGATGCCGCCTTCGATGCTCTGTACGATGGACGCAAGGTGGTCGTGACCCCGTTGCCCGAGAATGAGCCGGCCGCCGTCCTGCGCGTTCGCGAAGCCTGGGAGGCTTGCGGCGCCGTGATTCACGAGATGCCGCCGCACGATCACGACCGCGTTTTTGCTGCAGTGAGCCATCTGCCCCATCTGTTGGCATTCGGGCTCGTGCACGATCTGGCGGGGCGCGCCAATGCGGAGCAGTTGTTCGGTTTTGCCGCAAGCGGTTTTCGCGACTTTACCCGCATCGCCGGCAGTCACCCGGAAATGTGGCGCGACATCTGCATCGCGAACCGGCAGGCGTTGCTCGGCGAGCTCGATCAGTATCTGGCCGAACTGGCCTATCTGCGCGCACTTCTCTTGTCCGGCGATGGTGAGCGGCTGGAACAGCATTTTTCGCAGGCACGTGACGCGCGCAACGCCTGGGCCGAGCGCGCACTGACCGAACCGGCCGTACCCGAATGACGGGCTTTCTCGATCTCCCGCCGATGCTGCGGGCGCACGGTGTGATCCGGCTACCGGGCTCGAAGAGCATTTCCAATCGCTGCCTGCTCCTGGCCGCGCTGGCACAGGGTGAAACGCAGATTCATGATCTGCTCGCCTCGGATGATGTCGACCGCATGCTTGACGCGCTCACGGCCTTGGGCGTGACGTGGCGGCGTGAAGACGAATCGGGGCGCTTTGTCGTGCACGGTGTCGGGGGGTGCTTTCCGGTCAAGAAGGCGGATCTCTTTCTCGGAAATGCGGGAACGGCCTTTCGTCCCCTGACGGCCGCGCTCGCGCTGAGTGCGGGCGAATACAGGCTGTCGGGCGTGCCGCGAATGCACGAGCGGCCGATCGGTGATCTCGTCGACGGCCTGCTTCAGATCGGCGCAGACGTCCGCTATGAAGGCCGCGCAGGTTTTCCGCCGTTGCATGTGTTGCCTGCGAGAATCGAGGGCAGACGGCCGATCCGTGTTCGTGGCGACGTGTCCAGCCAGTTCCTGACGGCACTTCTGATGGCGTTGCCGCTCACGGGTGAGGAGGCGACGATCGAAGTCGTTGGTGAGCTGATCTCCAAGCCGTATGTCGCGATCACGCTCAACCTCATGGCGCGCTTCGGCGTTTCCGTGCGGCAGGAGGGCTGGCGTCGTTTCGTGATTCCCTCTGCTTCGCGCTATCGTAGCCCGGGTGCCCTGCACGTTGAAGGCGACGCCTCGTCGGCTTCCTATTTTCTTGCCGCAGGGGCAATCGGGGGCGGGCCGGTGCGTGTCGAAGGGGTCGGGGCTCACAGCATCCAGGGCGACATCCGCTTTGCCGAGTCCTTGCGCGAACTGGGTGCTCGGATTTGCATGGGCGAGAACTGGGTCGAGGCGAGCGCGCCCGAAACGGGAAAACTGCGCGCGTTCGACCTCGATCTGAACGCCATTCCCGATGCCGCGATGACGCTCGCGGTCGCCGCGCTGTTCGCGGACGGGCCCTGCCGCTTGCGCAACATTGCCAGCTGGCGCGTCAAGGAAACCGACCGGATTGCTGCGATGGCAACCGAGTTGCGCAAGGTCGGTGCCGAGGTCGAGGAGGGTGAGGATTCCCTTGCCGTGACACCACCGGCAGTGTTTCGTCCAGCCGCGATCGACACCTACGACGATCATCGCATTGCAATGTGCTTTTCCCTGGTGAGTCTGGGCTGCCGCGTCCGGATCAATGACCCGGCCTGCGTGAACAAGACATTTCCGGGATACTTCGACAGCCTCGGGAAGATTGTCGAACCCGTGCCCGTGATCGCGATCGACGGCCCTTCGGCTTCCGGCAAGGGTACGGTTGCGGCGCTCGTGGCCAGGGCGCTGGGTTATCACTACCTCGACAGTGGTGCGCTCTACCGGGTGCTGGCGCTGGCTGCAATGCGTGCCGGGATCGCCCTCGAGGATGAGGCGGGTCTGGCGCAGCTTGCCGAATCGCTGCCGGTTCGATTCGACGAAGGGCGCATCTGGCTCGACGGCGATGAGGTGACGGACGCAATCCGCGAGGAAATCTGCTCCACCGGAGCTTCGCGTGTCGCGGCGGTGCCGGTGGTGCGTGCCGCGCTGCTTGAGCGGCAACGTGATTTTCGCAGGCGCCCCGGCCTGGTGGCGGAGGGACGCGACATGGGGTCGGTCGTCTTTCCCGATGCGCAGTGCAAGATATTCCTGACCGCGAGTGCGGAGATTCGTGCGCAACGAAGAGCCAAGCAGTTGATCGACAAGGGAATCGCTGCTAACATGCGAGACCTTCTGAGGGATCTCATGGATCGGGACGCACGTGATGCGGCTCGTCCGGTAGCTCCACTCAAAAAGCTGGACGATGCGCACCTCCTTGACACCACCGGATTCGGGGTCGAGGAGGCGGTTGCATTTGTGCTGGACGAGGTGCGTTCGTCGCTGAACGCGCCTCGATGACGTGGGGCTTTCTCCCGTAGGGTGCCGGCCCTTGCCTTCAATCAATGACTGGTTGCCGCGGTTTCGCGGTTCTTGGATTTCTCAACTTTTATGACAACTGCCTCCCCTGTTTCCATGTCCATGGAAAATTTCGCCGCCCTTTTCGAAGAAAGCCTTGCCCGCCAGGAAATGCGCGCCGGCGAGGTGATCACCGCCGAGGTGGTCAGCATCGATCACAACTTCGTGGTCGTCAACGCCGGCCTCAAGTCGGAAAGCTATGTGCCGATCGAGGAATTTCGCAATGACCGCGGCGAGCTCGAAGTCGAAGTCGGCGATTTCGTCCATGTGGCGATCGATGCGCTCGAAGACGGCTATGGCGAAACCCGCCTGTCGCGCGAGAAGGCCAAGCGCATCTCGGCCTGGAATGATCTCGAGAAGGCACTTAACGAGGGAACCCTGGTCAAGGGGGTGGTTTCGGGCCGCGTCAAGGGCGGTCTGACGGTCATGACCAACAGCATCCGGGCCTTCCTGCCCGGATCGCTCGTGGACATGCGTCCGGTCAAGGATACCTCGCCGTTCGAAGGCAAGGAGTTCGAGTTCAAGGTCATCAAGCTCGATCGCAAGCGCAACAACGTGGTGGTATCGCGTCGCGCGGTGCTCGAAGAGACGATGGGTGAGGAGCGCCAGAAGCTGCTCGAGAACCTTGCCGAGGGTTCGGTCGTCAAGGGCGTGGTCAAGAACATTACCGACTACGGTGCATTCGTCGATCTTGGCGGCATCGACGGTCTGCTGCACATCACCGATCTGGCCTGGCGTCGTGTGCGTCATCCGTCCGAAGTGCTCAACGTCGGTGACGAGATCGAAGCGAAGGTGCTCAAGTTCGACCAGGAGCGCCAGCGCGTTTCGCTCGGCCTCAAGCAGCTGGGCGAGGATCCGTGGGTTGGCATCTCGCGCCGCTACCCGCAGGGCACGAGGCTGTTCGGCAAAGTGACCAACATTACCGACTACGGCGCGTTCGTCGAGGTCGAGCAGGGGATCGAGGGCCTGGTACACGTGTCCGAGATGGATTGGACCAACAAGAACATCCATCCGAGCAAGGTCGTTCAGCTGGGCGACGAAGTGGAAGTGATGATCCTCGAGATCGACGAGGAGCGCCGCCGTATTTCGCTGGGCATGAAGCAGTGCATGTCGAATCCGTGGGACGACTTCGCGATCAATCACAAGAAGGGCGACAAGGTACGTGGCCAGATCAAGTCGATCACCGACTTTGGCGTATTCATCGGACTCGAAGGCGGGATCGATGGGTTGGTGCATCTTTCGGACCTGTCGTGGAGCGAAGCCGGCGAAGAGGCCGTGCGCAAGTTCAAGAAGGGCGACGAGGTCGAGGCCGTCGTGCTTGCGATCGATGTCGAGCGCGAGCGGATTTCCCTGGGCGTCAAGCAGCTCGAAGGCGACCCATTCACGAACTTCATCGCCACGCATGAGAAGAATTCGCTTGTCACCGGTTCCGTGAAGAGCGTCGATGCGCGAGGCGCGGTGATCGCGATCAACGAGGATGTCGAAGGTTACCTGCGCGCGTCTGAAGCTGCACCGCATCGCGTCGATGACCTGACGACGGTACTCAAGGAAGGCGACAGGATCGAGGCGATGATCATCAACGTCGATCGCAAGACCCGCTCGATCAGCCTTTCGATCCGTGCCAAGGATCAGGCCGAGCAGAGCGAGGCGATGAGCAAGCTGGCAGACAGCTCGGCTGCGAGCGGGACGACCAACCTCGGAGCCCTGCTGAAGGCCAAGCTGAACGAGCAGAAGCAGTAACTCCAGCTTGTCATGACCAAGTCGGAGCTGATTGCGAGACTTGCAGGACGTTTTCCGCAGCTGGTTGCGAAAGACGCCGATTTCGCGGTCAAGATGGTTCTCGATGCGATGTCCGAAGCGCTTGCGCGAGGCGATCGCATCGAGATCCGTGGGTTTGGCAGCTTTTCGCTCAATTATCGGCCGCCACGCGTCGGCCGCAATCCGAAGTCGGGAGAAAGGGTCCATGTGCCCGAGAAGTTTGTTCCGCACTTCAAGGCAGGCAAGGAATTGCGAGAACGCGTGGACATCATGGGTTGACTGAATGTCGTGTTCATGGGTGCGGGACGCGTACGCCCGGGCCTGTCTGAACCCGCACGACCTGCGATCCGGAAGGCGGCATTTGCCGCCTTCTTTTTTTGGGAGTACGCTCCGGGTCCGGTATCGGATTTCGCTACCCCTGTCCTTGCTGGAGCTGCGCCGCCTATGCGTATCGTGATGTGGATTCTGCGCTTCTTGCTGTTCTTCCTGCTTTTCGGGTTCGCTGTGAAGAACGATCATCTGGTCAGTCTGCACTTCTTTTTCGGAAATGAATGGAAGATGCCTCTGGTGTTCGTGATCCTGGCTGTCTTTGCGGCGGGTTCGATCCTGGGCGTCACGGCGACATTCGTGTCGTTGCTCGGAAACCGGCGCGAGATCGGGCGCCTGCGCAGGGATCTCGCACGTACGGAAAAGTCGCTGCATGAGGTGCGGCGCGAGGCAGAAGCGAGTCCGGCCAGGAGTAGCTGATCGCAATGGAGATCGAGCTGTGGTGGCTGCTCGCGCTGCCACTCTTCTTTGGCCTGGGCTGGCTTGCTGCACGTGTCGACATTCGTCAGGTGGTGCGCGAGTCGCGTGCGCTGCCGCGTTCCTATCTCACGGGGCTCAACTTCCTGCTCAATGAGCAGCAGGACAAGGCGATCGATTCGTTCATCGAGGCCGTCAAGATCGACCCGCAGACCATCGAGCTGCATTTTGCACTTGGCAGCCTGTTCCGGCGCCGGGGAGAGATGGATCGTGCGATCCGGATGCATCAGAACCTGGTCGATCGTGAGGACCTGAACGAGGAGCAGCGCCTCGAAGCCCTGATGGAACTCGGTCAGGACTATCTCAAGGCCGGTCTTCTGGACCGCGCCGAGGCGATCTTTCTCAAGCTCCGCGCGACGCCGTACAGTGAGTCGGCGGTCCGGTACCTGCTGGAGATCTATCAGCAGGAGAAGGAGTGGGCCAAGGCAATCGAGATTGCACAGTCCTTGCCCGACCATGAGAGCGTGCATTGGCGGACCGAAGTCGCGAACTTTCACTGTGAACTCGCCGCCAGTGCGCTTGCGAATTCCTCGCGGGAGCAGGCAAGGACACACATCGATGCCGCGCTCGCGATCAATCGAAGCTGCGTGCGAGCCAGCGTGCTGCTCGGAGATCTTTGTGTGTCCGAAGGGCGTGACGAGCAGGCGCTGGAGGCATGGAAGCGGATCGAGAACCAGAATCCCGTCTATCTGTCCCTTGTGGCAGAGCGCGTCATGGATGCCTTTGGCCGTCTCGGGCGATCGGAACAGGGACATGTCCTGTTGCGTTCCTGGCTGGGCCGCCATGCATCGCTGGATCTGCTCGATGAGGTGTTCAAGTGGGAGATCGAGCGCCATGGAGCGCGGGCGGCCTACGATCTGGTTCGCGAGGAGCTGCGCCGCAATCCGACTCTGCTGGGGCTGGAGAAGCTCCTGGAAGCGGCGCAGATGATTGCGCCGGTCGAGCAAAGGAGTGATGTCGATCTCGTCAAGCAGCTGATTCACGGCCATACCCGGCGTGTGGCGCGATACCGCTGCGACGCCTGCGGGTTCAAGGCGCGGTTGTTTCAGTGGCGATGTCCCGCCTGCGGAGGCTGGGAAACCTACCCACCGCGCAAGACCGAAGAGTTCGATCTGGCGCCATGAGCTGCGGGTGACGGGGTTTGTCCGGAGCGCGATCACGGGGCTAAACTGTGCCGCAAGGCCGTGAGCAGGGATGCTATGGAATTCAAGACACTGGAAGACTATGTCGGACATACGCCACTGGTGCGCCTCAAGCGAATCGGTGCAGGGCGCAACAATGTGATTCTTGCTAAGCTCGAAGGGAACAATCCGGCCGGTTCGGTGAAGGACCGGCCGGCGCTCTCGATGATCGTACAGGCCGAAGAGCGGGGCCAGATCAAACCCGGGGATACGCTGGTCGAAGCCACGAGCGGGAATACCGGAATCGCCCTTGCCATGGCTGCGGCCATGCGCGGCTACCGCATGATTCTCGTGATGCCCGAGAATCAGAGCGTCGAACGGCGCCAGACAATGCGCGCCTTTGGCGCAGAGTTGGTGTTGACGGCGCGCGAAGGGGGGATGGAGATGGCGCGGGACGTTGCCGAGCGGATGCGGGATGAAGGCAAGGGCATCATCCTCGACCAGTTCGCCAATCCGGACAATCCCTTGTCGCACTACGCCGGCACGGGTCCCGAGCTCTGGGAGCAGACAGGAGGGCGGATCACGCACTTCATCAGTAGCATGGGCACGACTGGAACGATCATGGGGTGTTCCCGCTACCTCAAGGAGCGCAATCCGGCAATCCGCATCATCGGGTGTCAGCCTGAGGAAGGATCGCAGATTCCCGGAATCAGGAAGTGGCCCGAAGAGTATCTCCCTCGCATCTATGATCGAAGCCGGGTCGATGGGATCGAGCACGTCAGCCAGGCGGATGCTGAGCAGATGACCCGACGCCTCGCGCGCGAAGAGGGTATTTTTGCGGGTATTTCCTCAGGCGGAGCGATGCACGTTGCGCTGCGTGTTGCGACGGAGGTGGAGAATGCCGTCATTGTGTCCATCGTCTGCGACCGCGGCGACCGCTATCTTTCGACGGGCGTGTTCCCCGGCTGACGGCCGCGACTGCACGCCCGCCCGTTCCGGCCGGGGCGCGCCTTGGAAGCTCGTTGCGGCCTGCTTGGCTGGCGTCCTGGCGGGGGCGGCGCGGGCAACCCCGTTGCTCGAGATCGGATTCGGCCGTGTCGTTCATCCGTCGATCATTGCCGAAGGGGTCGTAGCGACGCTTGGTGCGGAGGGCGAAGTCGCACGTATCTTCATCCGCTCGCTTCAGCCAGAGGGTCGGGTTTCGCGCATCGCGGACGTTACGATGACCTGCGGGCGACTCCGTCTCGCCCAGGTCATCATCGAGTGCCTTGAGGGTTCGCTCGAGATTCCGGTATTGGGTGAGCGCTCGGGCTTCGATATTGCGTTTGACACCGGGGATCGGACCGGCCGCGTCAAGATCGATTCACCACAGGTTGGACGAGTCGATCTGACCGTCGGGACGCACGCAATCCTCACCGAACTCTATGGGCTACCGCTGGACCGGCTGCCGCAGGTTTTCGCGGCATCCAGCAGCTGGAGCCCGTCCGGGCGTATGAGCGGAAGGGTCGAGTACGATTTTGGTCCGGGTCGAAGATTGAAAGCATCGATCCGTTTGGACAGCGGCGGATTCGCGAGTGCGGATGGGTTGCGGGCCGCCGAGGGCGTAGAGCTGGCGGTCGATCTGGTGGGGCGCGGACAGGCACGAACCTGGAACTGGGACGCCGATATCGTGTGGAGTGCCGGAGAGGCCTATCTCGATCCGTTCTACCTCGCCTCGGGCGCTCGGTTGCATCTTGCCGCGCGCAGCGAAGGTGACCGCGTCGATCTGCAGAGGGTTTCCCTGAACCTCGATGGTGTGGAAGAGGTCAAGTTGAGCGGGGAACTCGATCTGGGCGCCGGCATGCTCCGGAGCGGTGCGCTGGCTCTCAAGGGTGCGGATCTGGCGGTGCTCGGGCCGTCGTTCATTCTTCCGGCGGTGGCGCCAGCCCAGCAGGGGTTGTTAACGGTCGAGGGGACCCTCGATCTTGTGATCGGGGTCGCCGACGGGACACTTTCGGCGCTCGAGATCGGCCTTGACGAGGTGCGGATCGCACGTTCCGATGGCTCGGCGAAGGTTGGCCCGACAGGGGGCGCAGTTGCCTGGTATTCGGATCGCGCGGGCGAGCTGGCGGTGCATGTTGCAGGAGGGCGCTGGCGATCCCTTGATTTCGGGGCGTTCGACCTGCGGGCGAAGCTCGATGCAAGGTCGGTCGAGCTGGCTGCCGTTCGCATTCCGCTCCTCGATGGCGCGGTCGTGTTCGAATCCGTGGCACTGGTGCGAGGATCGCGGGGCTGGCAAGGAGGCGGGGCCGCTGTGGTCGAACCGGTTTCGATGCCACTGCTTAGCGAGGCGCTCGGACTGCCGCGCATGGCCGGGGTGCTCTCGGCCTCGATTCCGGGCTTGATCGTGCGGCCGGGAGAGGTGGTCCTGGACGGCGCTCTGGTGATTTCGGTATTCGGAGGCTATCTTCAAGCCTCCCGTCTGCATCTGTTCGAGCCGTTCGGCCGTTTTTCGCGTCTGGAGGCCGACATCGAGGCCCGCGCGATCGATCTGACGGGGCTGACCGAAACCTTTTCGTTCGGCAGCATCAGCGGACTCATCGACGCGGATGTGACTGGGCTGGAACTGGTGCAGTGGCGGCCGCAGCGTTTCGATGCCAGCGTACGCAGCAGCCCGGGGCGCTATCCACGACGGATCAGTCAGAGGGCCGTGCAGAACATCAGCGCGCTCGGTGGTCCGGGGGCGGCCCTGGCAATCCAGCGTGGCGTTCTGGGTTTCTTCGAAAGCTTTGGCTATCGCAGTTTGGCGATCGGTTGCCGCCTTGAGAACGGGGTGTGTACGATGACGGGGATCGGTGGGAGTGAAGGTGTGCGCGAGAACGGGAGCTTCGTTCTGGTCGAAGGCGGCGGCGTGCCGGCCCTGAACGTCATCGGCTACAATCGCCGCATCGACTGGAACGAGTTTCTCGATCGGTTGCAACGGGTGATCGCTTCGAATGCCGCTCCGGTTGTCCAGTGAGCGCTCGTCGCGCAACGCGGGGTCCTGGACCGAAGGGAATCCGCCCTTGTCAGGAGGATGGGAAAGATGACAGCCTATCGGCAGGCGCTGCTTGTGGCGGCCGCGTTCGTAACGCTTGGAACGGCTGGCTGCGTGACGATCAACATCTACTTTCCCGCGGCTGCGGCAGAGAAGGCTGCGGACCGGATCATCGACGAGGTCTGGCAGTTGCGCGAAGGCAGGCCCGCGTCCGATGAACGCAAGAATGGAGAGGCACAATGACCTCCTTGACCAAGCAGATTCTGGATCGCGCACGTGTGATCCTGGTGGCGATGGTGGCCGCATTCGTCGGCTCGGCGTTTGCACAGGGCAATCTGGAAATCAATACGCCGACGATCGCGGCCCTGAAGCAATCGATGCAGCAGCGCCACGCGGCACTTGCTCCCCACTACAGCTCCGGAGCGGTCGGGTTGGCTGCCGATGGAACGATCGCCCTGCGCGATGCCTCAGGGGTTCCGATGGCACAGCGGGGGCAGGTCAACGCGCTCGTCGCTGCCGAGAACGGGGATCGGGCGGCGCTCTACCGCGAGATTGCGCGAGCGAACGGCCACCCCGAGTGGGAGGCCGATGTGCGCGCGACCTTTGCGCGGCGCTGGATCGATCGCGCACAGCCAGGATGGTGGGTGCAGGGGACCGGAGGCTGGGCGCGCAAGTGACGCCCGTACTGGTCTTCGACATCGAGACGATTCCCGATGTCGGGGGAATCCGCTTGCTCAACGACCTCGGGGGTGAGCTCGATGGATTCGAGGCTGCCGAACTTGCCTTCCAGCAACGCCGTGCTGCGACTGGCTCCGACTTCCTGCCACACCATTTGCAGAGAATCGTCACGATTTCCTGCGTGCTCAGGGATGCAACCCAGTTCCGGGTCTTTTCGCTGTCCGAGCCGGATTGCTCCGAAGCCCAGATCATTCAGCGCTTTTTTGACGGCATCGAACGCTACACACCTCAGCTCGTTTCCTGGAACGGGGGCGGATTCGACCTTCCAGTCCTCCACTATCGGGGTCTGGTCCATCGCGTGGTGGCGCCCCGCTACTGGGATCAGGGGGAGGGAGACTACGGCGATTCGCGTGAGTTCAAGTGGAACAACTACCTCGGACGCTATCATAGCCGGCATCTCGATCTGATGGATCTGCTGGCGCTCTACCAGCCGCGCGCGGCGGTGCGGCTCGATGAGATCGCCCGGCTGATGGGCTTGCCGGGCAAGCTGGGCATGGATGGGTCGCTCGTCTGGCAGGCCTGGCAGGAAGGGCGCATCCGGGAGATCCGGGACTACTGCGAGACGGATGCACTCAACACCTACCTGGTCTATCTGCAGTTTCAGCGCATGCGTGGCGCACTGGATGAGCACGGGCTCGCCCGCGAGCATGCTGCCGTGCGGGAGGTGCTCGAACACTCAGGCGCACCCCACTGGCAGGAGTTTCTGGCGTCGTGGCCGCCTGGCTGACGGTGACCGGGTCGCAGCACCTGGACCGCTCCATCCGTAATGCATGCTGCATTGCGGTATCCGGACGCCCTGTCTCCGGACGGTGATTTGCGGCATCGTTGCGTGAACTGCGGGGTATCGCGTTCGCTCCCAAGCGCTTGATCCCAAGGTTCAAACACGTCCGTGAGCGCATGCGTCGAAATGTTGAATGCATGGCTTGCGTCGGAGGGTGGGGTTGGCCCATAATGCCCGATCCCCTTTCGTTGCCACCCCATGTCCAGCTTGCCGCTCAGTTCAGTCGAGGATCGCGTCTACGTCCTGCGCACCCGGTGGGAGCGCTACGTTGCCGAGGGACGGTTCGAACAGTTCATCGAGTTCGCGGTTGCGATCAACAGCCTTGCGGAGCATTTCAACCGCCTGCGCCTGCCTGGCCTGGTGAGGCTCTGCGAGGGCCTGGAGAATGCTGCGCTGGCACGGCTGGGAGATCAGTCCGGCCATCCGCTGGCACAGCAGGACATCCTTTCGCTGCAGCGCCAGCTCGATACCCTGCTCGGCTCGGTCGCGACCTCGCGTGCGCCGGTACCGGCTCGCCGTACCGAAGAGCGTTCGACGGTCAGCCACGAGATCGACTGGGTCAAGCCTCGGTCGGTCTGGATCGTAACCTCCGCGGATCGGCGCGAGCTGAGTGATGGGCTCTCCCGTCAGCTGCAGTTCTTCGGTTTCCAGGTGTTCGTGATGACCTGGACCTGCAAGCCTCCTCAGGCCGATGCGCCTCTTGCGGTGCTGTTCGTTCCGGCCCGTGCTTCCGCACAGGGACACGAACTGTCCCGCATCGAGGGTTTTCGCGAGGCCTGCCCGGCCAGTCAGCTCTTCTATCTGGGGGTGGAGTCGGTCATCGATCCGATCGTGGCCCTGATGCGGGCCGGCATTGATGTCGCGATTCCATCGGAAGAGCAGCCGTCGATGGTGCTCAACCGCATCCTGGATCTCGTGCAAACGCATGAGCAGGAGAAGCACAAGGTCCTGCTCGTCGAGGATTCCCGGGTCGCGGTGGCGCTGATCCAGCGCACCTTGGCCGAACACGGGATCGACAGTCGGGCGATCGGTGATCCCGGCTCCCTGCTCGAGGTACTCGAGAACTATCGTCCAGACCTGATTCTGATGGACATGTACATGCCTCGCTTCAATGGAGTCGAGGCGACGCGGGTGTTGCGGCAGATGTCAGCCTATCAGTCGATCCCGATCGTCTATCTGTCGGGTGAATCCGACATCGGCATGCAGGTCGAGGCGCTGCGTCTGGGGGGCGACCAGTTCCTGATCAAGCCGTTCAATCCCGTGCTTCTGGCGGCCGTTGTCAAGACGAAGATCGAGCGTTTTCGCGAGACTCAGCGTTCGAGTCGGCTCGATGGTCTGACCGGTCTGCTCAACCATACCGCGGCCAAGGCGCGGCTGAAGTCGATGGTGGGGACGGCTCCGGCAATGGGGCCAATCACGGTTGCGATGATCGACATCGATCACTTCAAGTCGATCAACGATACCTACGGACATCCGGTCGGCGACCAGGTGATTCGGGGGCTGGCGTGGCTGCTGAAGGCGCGTCTGCGCTCGACCGACCTGATCGGCCGGTACGGCGGCGAGGAGTTCATCGTTGCGCTTCCGGATGTCGATCCGGGCCTGGCGCGCAGTGTGATCGACCGGATCCGGGCTGATTTCGCCGCGTTGCCGCACGCGCATCCAGGGGGTGCCTTGTATGCGACCTTCAGCGCCGGGATTTCCGTGTATCCCGAAATCGATGCTGCAGCGGGGCTCACGGAAGCTGCGGACAGCGCGTTGCTTCATGCGAAGCGCCTCGGGCGCAACAGGGTCGAGCACGCGGTTGGCTGATCGGGGTCACAAGCCGATCGGCCGCCTGTCGGGTCCAGATCATGAGCCTTGCTTGATGGCGAGGACTGCCTGGTTGCGCAGTGTGCGCAAGAGCGAAAGCTCCTTGTCCGAAATCACGATTTCCCCTGCGTGCTCCTTGTCGGCATAGATCATCGCGACCGGATTGTTCTTGATGTTCAGCGGGAAGATCACGAAGGTCTTCGAACTGACTGTATTGCGGAACCACTCCGGAATCCGGGTGCCGATCTTGGGATCATCGACATCGGAGATCAGGATGTCGACCCCGTTCTTCATTGCCGCGTGAAACACGTCGGGCGCAAATTGCAACGAGAACCGGAAGCGGCGTGCCAGCTCATTGACGTCCGGACCCAGCCCGAAGCGTCCCTGCATCGCGTTTCCACGGGCGTCCTTGATGCACAGCATCACACGCCGGAAACCCATCGCGCGGTACATGGTTTCGAGGATGATGCGCAGGATGTCGTTGAGCTTGAACCCCTCGACCATCGTGTTGCTGATGTCCTGGATGCCTGCCGCCAGGGCGGCCTGAGCGTCCTCCGCCTTGATTCCGCCCCGGTCATCCGTTGCTGCGGCGTCGAGCGGCAGGGCTTCATGCGGTTCGAGGACCGTGCCAACCATGCCGTCACTGCTTCCCGCGGAATCGCGGGAGGTCGTGGCGCCCTTTGCTTCGTGGAGAGGCTCATTGGGGGTGCGCAGATGACGTCCGAGTTGAGTCTGGCCCAGGTTGATGCGGACCACCCGTGCATACTCGGTGATGCCGGCGATCGCGCCTTCGACCAAACCCTTGAGATCCTGATCGGACAGGTGGATCGCCTCTTCGAAGCGCTTTCGCAGCGGACGCATCGCTGAGGCGCGCTCCTCGGCGCTCGAGTTGGCCAGGATCGCGCCCAGCTCCGCCGAGAAGCCGGCGATCTGCCGCAGTCTTTCCTCGGGTGTGCCGGGTTTCCGGACGTGGCCAGCGGGTAGCTGGGTCATGCTGTCGACGATCAGTTTCGGGAAGCCCCAGCTGTGTGCGACGCCGGTACCCAGTTCCTCGAACGTCAGTCCGAGCACGCGCAGGGTTGCGGCGTCCTCGGAGCAGGATTTCTGCTGCAGCTCGCGCCGGATGGCATCGCACTCTTCCGGAAAATAGAACTGCGCGAGCAGTCGTCCCAGATGATGAAAGACCGAGCAGATAAAGGCCTGCTCCGGGTCGCGGTGCTTCTGGATCCGGCACAGTTCCCGCGCGATGGATCCGGCGAAATTCGCGCGCAGGAACTCCTCCTTCAACTGGTCGGCGTTGGTCTTGTTCTGCAGGTGCTCGAAGAGCAGTACCGTGATCGCGAGATTGCGCACGGCGTCGAAGCCCAGTACGACGATCGCGCGCGACACGGTGCTGATCGTGCCGCCACCGGCGCGCCGGAAGTAGCTTGAGTTGACGAGCCGCAGCAGCTTGTTCGTGAGGGCGATGTCCTTGAGGATGAAGGAGGAGAGCTTGTTGATGCTCTCACTTTCGCTGGCGACGATGCGGTTGATCGCCGAGACTGTTTCGGAAAGCGCAGGGAAGTCACCCTTGTGACGCATGCGCCGCAACAGGAAATCCATCGTCGCCTGACGTCCGCCACC
The DNA here is from genome assembly GCA_023383815.1 of Rhodocyclaceae bacterium. Taxonomy (GTDB): domain Bacteria; phylum Pseudomonadota; class Gammaproteobacteria; order Burkholderiales; family Rhodocyclaceae; genus JACOUN01. The sequence continues at coordinate 57,428 of JAHDYG010000016.1, read as the reverse complement.
GGCACCGCTCGTATCCTCCTCGGGTTCCAGCCAGGCCTGCAGCGCCTTCACGAAATCATCGGCGCTCGCGTACCGGCGTGCCGCCTCGAACGCCGTCGCGGTCAGTGCGATGCTGGTCAGACGATCGTCGACGCCTGACCCTTCCGGGATTCGCACGGGTTCGCGCGCAATCTGCTGGATCACCCGTTTCGGATCGGAATCTGCGAACACCCGGCGACCGGTCAGCATCTCGATCAGGATCAGGCCTGCTGCGAAGAGGTCCGAGCGGATGCTGATCGTACGTGCCTGGATGTACTCGGGCGCCATGTATGCGGGCGAGCCCGAAAATCCTTCGGAGGTGGTGCTCTCGCCTGTGCTGCGACAGGCGATGCCGAAATCCATCACGCGCGGTTCGCCGCGCTCGTCGATCAGGATATTGGTTGGCTTGAGGTCGCGGTGGATCACTCCGGCCGCATGTGCCGCGCCTACAGCCGCGAGGATCCGGATCATCATCGTTGCCGCTTCGGCTGGCGGCAGTGCGCCACGCCGGTGCAGGAAGCCTGCCAGATTCTCACCCGGGACGTACTCGAAGACGAGGTAGAGCCCGCCTTCCTGCTCGCCCGCTTCGAAGATCGGAACGATTCCGGGGTGGCGCAGACGGCTCACGATCCGCGCCTCGGAAAGCAGGGCCTCGTTCTGCTTCGGATCGCCGCTGCTCAGCGGCAGGGTCTTGAGGGCGACCTCACGATCGAGCTGCGGATCATGCGCGAGATAGACGACGCTTTGCGCGCCCCGGCCAAGTTCCGACTTGATCTCGAAGCGTCCTATCCGGTTGCTCACTGCGCGCCATCCTCAATTTGGAACGCGCAGTTTACCGTGTGTCGCAGGTCTGCGGCGGTCTGAGACCCGGGACCGATCGAATTTCATCAAAGCCGGGACGCCAGTTCTGACCCCTGACGTATGGCCCGTTTCGCATCGAGCTCGGCGGCATGTTCCGCGCCCCCGATCAGATGGTAGCGACCGCCCTCGCGAGCGGGCGGTTCCGGGTACAGCTCGCGCAGGGACTCCTGGCCCGCGCAGATCACCACATGGTCGACTTCGAGCAATCGAGGCTCGCCGTTCACGCGGATGTGCAAGCCAAGGTCATCGATGCGCTCGTACTCGACTCCGGCGATCATCTCGACCTCCCGGTGCTGGAGCGTGAGCCGGTGCACCCAGCCGGAAGTCTTTCCAAGTCCGGCGCCGACCCGTGAGTTCTTGCGCTGGAGCAGGTAGACCTTGCGGGGAGAGTTCGGACGCAGTGCCGGCTTCAGTCCGCCCGGTGTGCTACTGGTCGGGTCGACACCCCACTCATCCATCCACTCGGCGATGGAGTTGTCGCGTTCGTGGCTCGCGTCGTGAACGAGAAACTCGCTGACGTCAAAGCCGATTCCTCCGGCGCCGATGACTGCAACACTCGCCCCGACCGGAGCACCGCGTGCGAGGACATCCAGGTAGGACAGGACCTTTGGGTGATCGATGCCGGCAATCGCCGGGGTGCGCGGACGAATGCCCGTTGCAATCACGATTTCATCGTAGTTTCCGGCCTCCAGCTCGGTTCGCTCGACCCGGTGATTGAGTCTAAGCTCGACGCCGGTGGTCTCGATGCGGCGGCCGAAGTACCGCAGCGTTTCGGCGAACTCCTCCTTGCCGGGGATACGGCGGGCGATTTCGAACTGCCCTCCGATGTGCTCTGCGGCATCGAAGAGCGTGACGCGATGCCCCCGTTCGGCAGCCGTCGTGGCACAGGCGAGGCCGGCAGGCCCGGCGCCGACAACCGCGATGCGTTTCGTTGTCCGTGCCGCGCTTGCGGTCCGCTCCGTTTCGAAACAGGCGCGCGGATTGACGAGGCAGGTCGCACGTTTCATGGAAAACGTGTGATCGAGGCAGGCCTGGTTGCAGGCAATGCAGGTATTGATCTCGTCAGCACGGCCGCTTGCCGCCTTGATGACGAAGTGCGGATCGGCCAGAAGGGGGCGTGCCATCGAGACCAGATCCGCGTCGCCGGAGGCGAGGATGTCTTCGGCGACCTCCGGGGTATTGATCCGGTTCGAAGCGATCACCGGAATCTTCAGCTCGCGGCGCATGCGCCCTGTAATCTCGCGAAATGCCGCGCGTGGGACGGAGGTCACGATGGTCGGAATGCGGGCTTCGTGCCAGCCGATACCGGTATTCAGGATGTGGATGCCGGCCTCCTGCAGCCCGCGTGCGACCGCGACGATCTCGTCCCAGGTGTTGCCCTCCTCGACCAGATCGAGGAGGGAGAGACGGTAGAGGATCAGGAACTGATCGCCGGTTGCGGCGCGAATGGCCTTGACGATCTCGAGTGGCAGGCGCATCCGGGCGACGATGTCGCCGCCCCAGTCGTCGGTGCGCTGGTTCGTCCGGCGACACAGGAACTGGTTCAGCAGGTAGCCTTCCGAACCCATGATCTCGACCCCGTCATATCCCGCGAGCTTCGCCAGCCGCGCGCACCGTGCAAAATCACGGATCGTGGACCGGATGTCGCTTTCGGTCATCTGCTTCGGCCGATATGGGGTGATGGGTGATCGGATGGGTGAAGCAGATTTTTGCAAGGGGTGATAACCGTAACGGCCGGCATGCAGGATCTGCATCACGATTCTGCCACCTTCGCGGTGCACGGCACGCGTCACGCGGCGGTGATTGAGCGTGTCGGCATGGCAGTTCAAGGTGCCGCCGAAGGGCAGCAGCCAGCCGGTACGGTTTGGCGAGATCCCCCCGGTGACGATCAGGCCGACTCCGCCGCGCGCGCGCTCTGCGAAATAGGCTGCGAGCTTGCCGTAGTTCCAGAAGCGGTCTTCGAGTCCGGTGTGCATCGAGCCCATGACCACGCGATTGCGAAGCTGGATGAATCCGAGATCGAGCGGGGCGAGCAGGTGGGGAAAGTGGGGGCTGGACATTTGCCTTCCTTTGAGTGGCCGGGGGTTCAGAGTCCGCAAGAGTCAGCGGGCAGCAGTGGGTCGTAGGCCGGTGGAGTGCTGGTGGCAGCTGCACGCATTGCGCGGCCCATGTCTTCGACGCGGAACATGCCGGCCTGCCAGCACGCCATCATGTGCAGGCTGTCCTGCAGATCGTGATCCCGCGCGTAGCCGATCATGCGCTTCGACCCATGAACGGCCAGTGGAGACTGCGTCGCAATTTCGCGTGCAATCCCCGTGACCGCTACGAGCATCTGTTCATGGGTATCGAATACTGCGTTGACCAGACCGCAGCGCAGAGCGGCATCGGCGTCGAGCTTGCGGCCGGTATAGGCCAGTTCGCGTGCCAGGCCTTCCGGAATCAGGCGCGGAAGACGTTGCAGGGTGCCAAGATCTGCGGTCATGCCAAGTTGGGTTTCCTTGATCTGAAAGAATGCGTCGCGGGTGCAGTAGCGCATGTCGGCGCAACACACCAGGTCGAGTGCGGCGCCGACGCAGGCGCCCTGCACGGCGGCCAGCACCGGCATGCGAAGTTCTTCGAGCGCGGTGAACAGCGACTGCAGGTGCTCGACCAGGCGCAGGATGTACTCGCTGCGACGGCCTTCCTCGCCGCTCACGATGCGCGGATCGGGGGCCGCGAAGATCGACAGATCCATGCCTGCGCTGAAGTGGCGTCCGCTCGATGCGAGTATGACGGCGCGCAGATCCGGGTGTGCACGAATCTGAGCAATCCGCTCGGGCAGCGCTGCCCAGAAATCTCGGTTCATCGCGTTGCCCGCATCGGGGCGGTCCAGGGTCAGGAAGGCGAGCGTCGCATCGGTACGAAGTGAGATCGTGGACGAGGACATGGACGGCGTGCTCCTATCTGAACAGTGTTAAGATAAGCTATCCTTTTGTTTGAACACTGTCAAGATTGGAGGATCCATGTCGGTACCCGGGCGCGTGCGCTACCACCATGGGGATCTTCGTTCCGCCTTGTTGCGCGAGGCCGCAGCCCTGATCCGGGAGTCCGGCATCGATGCGCTTTCGTTGCGCAGCCTGTCCGACCGGGCTGGGGTTTCACGCAGTGCGCTCTATCATCACTTCAGGGACAAGAACGACCTCCTCTGTGCAGTTGCGGAGCAGGGGTTCGAGGAACTTGCCGAGTTGCTTGACCGCAGCGAAGAATCGGCGCTTGCGGACCTCGAGATCTGGCTGCGTGGTTTCGTTCGCGCCTATATCCGGTTCGCAGCGGACAATGTCGAGCGCTATGAGCTGATGTTCGGTCGTGCGATCTGGAAGGGCGGTCGCCCGAGCGAATCCCTGAAGGCGGTTGCCTACAGCGCGTTCCGGCAATATTGCGAGCGTATCTCGTCCGCCCTGGCATTGCTGGGCGAGCGCGATGCCGACGTGCAGCGGCGTCTCGGGCAGGTCAGCTGGGCGACGTTGCACGGATTGTGCCGCTTCATGATCGATGGCATCTACGTTCATCCCGAGGATCTCGACGAGATCAGCCAGCGTTCGGTCACGCTGCTGATCGACGGGTTGTCGACGCGACAGGCTCACGAGGATCCAGGTGCTGTTTCGTGATTCCTCTGGGGGGCGCCGGGGAAAGGGGAATGGCTGCCGGTGGGTGTCGCGGTGCGCAAAACTGTTTGACAGCATGTGAGCCGTCTGTATAATCCGCGGCTCTTAGCAGGCGCGTAGCTCAGTTGGTTAGAGCACCACCTTGACATGGTGGGGGTCGTTGGTTCGAATCCAATCGCGCCTACCAGTTTTCGGAGCCGATCGCATGTTTCGAACTACCCTCGAAGCCAGAACCTGAACTTCCCGGGCGGTGCGTGGACTCCAAGAAAAAAGTGCGGCTCGGCCGCACTTTTTTTTCGCCCGCACATCCGCTACGTTTGTATCGACTAGGCTTCGGCCCGACGCTTTCCAGATTCCGAGATTCGACCCATGCCAAACATCACTCTCCCTGACGGTTCCATTCGTGAATTCGAGCATTCCGTAAGTGTGCTGGAGGTCGCAGCCTCGATCGGTGCTGGTCTGGCCAAGGCAGCCCTTGCCGGCAAGGTCGACGGGCGTCTCGTGGATCTGTCGCATCGGATCGAGAACGATGCCGTGCTCGCGATCGTGACCGACAAGACGGACGAAGGGCTGGAGATCCTTCGCCATTCGACGGCGCATCTGCTGGCGCATGCGGTGAAGGCGCTCTTTCCGGAGGCGCAGGTCACGATCGGCCCGGTGATCGAGAATGGCTTCTACTACGATTTCGCCTACAAGCGACCGTTCACTCCCGAGGATCTGGAGGCGATCGAGGGTCGGATGGCCGAACTGGCGCGTGCCGAGATTCCTGTTTCCCGGGAAGTCTGGTCGCGCTCGGAGGCGGTCGAGTTCTTCAAGTCGCAGGGGGAGCACTACAAGGCAGAGATCATTGCTTCGATTCCCCAGGCTGAGGACGTGTCCCTCTATCGCCAGGGCGATTTCATCGATCTGTGTCGTGGTCCGCATGTGCCATCGACCGGTCGGCTCCGGGTCTTCAAGCTCACCAAGGTGGCGGGAGCTTACTGGCGGGGCGATTCGAAGAACGAGATGCTGCAGCGCATCTATGGCACCGCCTGGGCCCGCAAGGAGGATCTGGCCGCCTACCTGCACATGCTCGAAGAGGCTGAGAAGCGTGATCATCGCAAGCTCGGTCAGCAACTCGGATTCTTTCATTTCGAGGAGCACGCACCCGGTGCGGTGTTCTGGCACCCCAAGGGCTGGACCCTGTTCCAGGCACTGATCCAGTACATGAGGATGCGTCAGGACGAGGCGGGTTACGTCGAGGTGAATACGCCCGATGTCATGGACCGCTCTCTGTGGGAGATTTCCGGCCACTGGCAGAACTATCGCCAGAACATGTTCACGACACAGACCGAGGACGAGCGGGTGTTCGCGCTCAAACCGATGAACTGTCCCGGGGCCGTCTCGATGTTTGCGCAGGGGCTCAAGAGCTACCGCGATCTTCCGCTGCGCATGGCAGAGTTCGGCAAGGTGCATCGCTACGAGCCATCCGGAGCCCTGCACGGCTTGCTGCGGGTGCGCCATTTCACGCAGGACGACGCACATGTCTTCTGCACCGAAGCGCAGATGGAGCAGGAGTGCAAGGATGTCGTCGCGTTGATCCTCGACATCTATCGCGACTTCGGTTTCGACAAGGTCCGGATCAAGCTTTCAACCCGGCCCGATAACCGGATCGGCAGCGATGAGACCTGGGATCGGCTCGAAGGGGCGCTTGCGGGTGCGCTCGATTCAATGGGGATGGCCTATGAGCTGTTTCCAGGTGAAGGGGCGTTCTACGGGCCGAAGCTCGAATTCGTCCTGCGCGACACGATCGGACGCGACTGGCAGTGCGGCACACTGCAGGTGGACATGAACCTGCCCGAGCGCTTCGACATTACCTACGTGGCAGAAGACAACACGCGCAAACGACCGGTCATGCTCCACCGGGCGCTCTTCGGCTCGCTTGAGCGGTTTACAGGAATCCTGATCGAGCATTATGCCGGTGCAATGCCGATGTGGCTTGCACCGGTGCACGCTGTCGTGATCAACATCTCAGAAGGGCAGGCCGACTATGCGCAGGACGTGGCGGATCGGCTGAAGAAGGCCGGATTCCGGGTCGAGGCGGATTTGCGCAACGAAAAGATTAACTATAAAATCCGCGAGCACAGTGTGCACAAGCTGCCGTACCAGATCGTCACGGGCGAGAAGGAAAAACAGGCTGGGCTTGTTTCCGTGCGTGCGCGGGGTGGCCAGGATCTTGGCCAAATGTCCCTAGATTCGCTGATCGAACGCTGGCGTCTCGAGATCGAGGCGAAGGCCGGTTCGGTCTGATTTTGGTTTTTGTGGAGAACTGAACCATCGCTCAAGAGAAGAAGCAGCGCGTCAATGACGAGATCAACGCGCCTGAAGTCCGGCTGGTAGGTGATGACGGGGAACAACTCGGAATCGTATCGTTGAGTCGGGCAATGAACATTGCCGAAGAAGCCGGGCTGGACCTGGTCGAGATTGCGCCGATGGCGCAGCCGCCGGTCTGCAAGGTCATGGACTTCGGAAAGTTCAAGTACCAGGAGCAGAAGAAGGCTCACGAGGCGCGCCTGAAGCAGAAGCAGGTTCAGGTCAAGGAAGTGAAGCTGCGCCCGGGTACTGACGAGAATGATTACCAGATCAAGCTGCGTAATCTGAAGCGCTTTCTCGGCGAGGGCGACAAGGCGAAGGTGACCTTGCGATTTCGCGGTCGGGAGATGGCACATCAGGAGATCGGCATGCGCCAGCTGGAGCGCATCCGGACCGATCTGGAAGAGATTGCACTGGTGGAGCAGATGCCCAAGATGGAAGGGCGTCAGATGGTCATGGTGATTGCGCCGCGCAAACCGCGCTGAGCGTGATCCAGGGATTGCACCCGGAAAGAACCGGGGCAAGGAACGGTGAGCGGTCTGCAAGGCTCACCGGGATACAAGTGATGTCAGGTCAAGCAAATGATCCGCGAGGCGGATCTACCTGGCAGCATGCATGAACAGGAGTTGGCTATGCCAAAGATGAAGACCAAGAGCGGAGCCGCAAAGCGGTTCAAGGTCCGCGCCAGCGGGGGGATCAAGCGGTCCCAGGCGTTCAAGCGCCACATCCTTACCAAGAAGACGACCAAGGTCAAGCGCCAGTTGCGCGGCATGACCGAAGTCCATGCGGCGGATCAGAAGCTGATTCGCGCAATGCTTCCGTACGCCTGATAGGAGACCGCCATGCCCAGAGTCAAACGTGGTGTAACGGCACGCGCCCGTCACAAGAAAGTCCTCGACCAGGCCAAGGGGTACCGCGGCCGTCGCAAGAACGTATATCGCATCGCCAAACAGGCGGTGATGAAGGCGGGGCAGTATGCCTACCGCGACCGCCGTCAGCGCAAGCGCCAGTTCCGTTCGTTGTGGATTGCGCGGATCAACGCTGCTGCCCGTGAAGTCGGTCTGACCTACAGCACCTTCATGAATGGTCTTAAGAAGGCCGCGATCGAAGTCGATCGGAAGGTGCTCGCCGATCTGGCCGTGTTCGACAAGCCGGCCTTTGCCGCACTCGCCGACCAGGCGCGTGCAAGGCTGGCCGCCTGAGGGTTTCGAAGCGCCGGTCGCCGGTTGCCGCGTCGCTGCAATCGCTCGGGTCCGGTCGCCGGACGGGCGGCACCAGGAAAGGAGGCCTCGCCTCCTTTTTTATTCTGAATCAGGCATGACGCACACATGGATACTCAGGATCATCTGGATCAACTTGTGGCCGATGCGGAGTCGGCCTTTGCCGCGGCATCGGACGGTGCTGGGCTTGAACAGGTCAAGGCGCGCTTCCTCGGAAAGTCGGGCCTGCTCACCGAACGGCTGAAGGGCCTCGGCGCGCTGACGCCCGAGCTGCGAAAAAGCGCTGGTGCGCGGATCAATCGGGCCAAGGATGCCATCGAGGCGGCGCTCGATGCGCGCCGTGTTGCACTGCGCGAGGCGCGGCTGCATGCCCGGCTCGCGGAAGAGGCGCTGGACGTCACGCTGCCGGGACGAGGGCACGCGGCGGGTGGCCTGCATCCAGTCAGTCGCACCCTCGAGCGGATCGAAGCACTGTTCGCTTCGATCGGCTTCATCGTGGCTGATGGACCCGAGATCGAGACCGACTGGCACAACTTCACCGCATTGAACACGCCCGAGAACCACCCCGCACGTTCGATGCACGACACGTTCTATCTCGAAGGGCGCGAGGATGTGCTGCTGCGCACGCATACCAGCCCGGTCCAGATCCGTGCCATGTTGGCTCATGTCGCGCGCCATGCCGAGGCTCAGCGCATGGCCGACCTCAGGGTGATTGCGCCCGGACGCGTCTACCGCGTGGATTCAGATGCCACCCACTCGCCGATGTTCCACCAGATCGAAGGGCTGTGGGTCGGTGAGGGCGTGAGTTTTGCGGATCTCAAGGGGGTGATTGCCGACTTCCTGCGCAAGTTCTTCGAGTCCGAAGATCTGCAGGTTCGTTTCCGCCCCTCCTTCTTCCCGTTTACCGAGCCGAGCGCCGAGATCGACGTTGCCTTCATGAGCGGTGCGCTTGAGGGGTCGTGGCTCGAGATCGCTGGCTGCGGCATGGTGCATCCGAACGTGCTGCGGTTCGGCAGAATCGATCCGGAGCGCTACACCGGGTTCGCGTTCGGTATGGGGCTCGATCGGCTGACCATGCTGCGATACGGGATCAGCGATCTGCGGCTGTTCTTCGAGGGCGATCTGCGCTTCTTGAGTCAATTCAGGTAACCGAATCATGCAATTTTCCGAACAATGGTTGCGCAGCCTCGTTGATCCGGGGCTGGACAGTGCCGAGCTGGCGCATCTTCTGACGATGTCCGGGCTCGAAGTCGAGGAGACTCGGCCGGTGGGCGCGGCGTTCTCGGGTGTTGTGGTGGCGGCCATCATCTCTGCCGAGAAGCATCCTTCGGCCGATCGGCTGAAGGTGTGTAGGGTGGATGCCGGACAGGGCGAGCTGCTGCAGATTGTCTGCGGTGCGCCAAATGCCGCCGCCGGCATGAAGGTTCCGCTCGCTACCATCGGCGGGAAGCTTCCCGGCCTCGAAATCAAGGCCGCGAAACTGCGCGGCGTGGAGTCTTTCGGGATGCTGTGTTCTGCGCGCGAACTTGGCATCTCGGATGATCACGGTGGCCTGCTGGAGTTGCCTGCGGACGCGCCGGTTGGAGCGGATGTACGAAGGCTCCTCGATCTCGACGATCTCGTCCACACCATCAAGCTGACGCCGAACCGGTCGGATTGCTTGAGCCTGCTTGGCGTCGCGCGTGAGGTTGCCGCCCTTACGGGCGCGCATCTCGATCGGCCGCAGGTTGAACCCGTTGCGCCGACCCTCGACACCCGGCGCCCGATCATGCTTGATGCTCCCGCGGCGTGCCCTCGATATTGCGGACGCATTCTGCGCGGGGTGGACGCTCGTGCGCCGACTCCGGCCTGGATGAGACAGCGATTGGAGCGAAGCGGCATCCGCTCGATCAGCGTGCTCGTTGACATCACCAACTATGTGATGCTCGAACTTGGCCAGCCCCTGCATGTGTTCGATGACGATCGACTGCAGGGCGCCATTCATGTGCGGTTCCCCGCAGCCGGGGAATCCTTGCTGCTCCTGAACGAGCAGACTGTCGAGCCGACGGCGGACACCCTGCTGATCGCCGACGAAGCACGCGTGCTGGCCCTCGCAGGGATCATGGGGGGCGAGGAAAGCGGCGTGACCCTCGATACCACCAACGTGTTCCTGGAAAGCGCATTCTTCGCGCCCGGGGCGATTGCTGGACGAGCGCGTGCCTACGGCTTCCTGTCCGACGCTTCGCACCGCTTCGAGCGCGGAGTCGACTTCGATCTTGCAGGTCGCGCCATGGAGCGCGCCACGCGCCTCATCCTGGACCTGTGCGGAGGCGAGGCGGGGCCGGTCGTCGAGGCGGTCTCTGAAGAGCATCTGCCTGCGCGACCGGAATTGCGGTTGCGACCGGCACGTGCCAGGCGAGTGCTTGGCATCGGAATCACCGACGAGGAGATGGCCGGGTTGCTCGGCAGTGTACATCTGTCGGTTCGCAGGCACGGCGAGGATCTGCTCGTCGTACCGCCTTCGTTTCGGTTCGATATCCAGATCGAGGAAGATCTGATCGAGGAGGTTGCACGCCTGTATGGTTACGAGCAGGTTCCGGCCCAGCCCCCGCGGGGCATGCTGACGATGCTCGATCGTGGCGAGGCACGGCGAACGCAGTGGCAGCTTCGCCGATTGCTTGCAGCCCGAGACTTTCAGGAAGTGATCAATTACGCGTTCGTGGACGAAGCCTGGGAGCGCGACTTCTGCGCCAACGCCGATCCGATCCGACTGGCCAACCCGATTGCTGCCCAGATGAACGTGATGCGCACGAGTCTCGTGCCCGGTCTCGTCGCCAACCTTGTGGCCAACCGCAAGCGTCAGCTCGCGCGGGTGCGAGTGTTCGAGATGGGCCGCTGTTTCGAGCGCCGTGCGGACGGCGAACCCGTCGAAGGATTCTCTCAGCCGATCAGGATCGCAGGGCTGGCAGCCGGAACGGCCCTGCCGGAACAATGGGGGAGTGCCACGCGCGGGGTCGATTTCTTCGACATCAAGGGCGATGTCGAAGCGCTGCTTGCGCATCCGGATGTGACCTACGTGGCGACTGCGCACCCGGCACTGCATCCGGGACGTGCTGCGGCCGTGCTGATCGATGGGCGCCGGATCGGCATGCTCGGCGAGCTACATCCCGTCTGGGTTGATCGCTACGATCTTGGATCGGCGCCGGTCGTGTTCGAGCTCGATCTTCAGACCGTCCTCCAGACGTCCGTCCCGGCGTACCGTGAGATCTCACGCCAGCCGATCGTTGCCCGTGATCTTGCCCTGATCGTCGACCAGTCGGTCTGCGTCGACGCGGTACTGCGCCTGCTCAGAGATTCTGCGCCAGAGATCGTTCGATCGGTCGAGCTGTTCGACTTGTATCAGGGAAAGGGGGTTGATCCGGATAAAAAGAGCCTTGCTTTCAGGATCTTGATGCAAGATACTCACAGAACACTTGAGGATGCCGAAGTCGAAGCCGCCGTCGCGACCCTGGTTCGCAGGGTGGAGTCGGAACTTGGCGCGCGATTGCGTGGATAGGGAAATGAACCTGACTCTGACCAAAGCGGAACTGGCAGACCTGCTGTTCGAACGTGTCGGTCTGAACAAGCGCGAGGCCAAGGACATGGTTGAAGGCTTCTTCGAGGAGATCCGTCTCGCACTGGAACGTGGAGAAACGGTCAAGTTGTCCGGATTCGGAAACTTCCAGTTGCGCGACAAGCCGCAGCGCCCCGGGCGCAATCCGAAGACGGGCGAAGACATTCCCATTTCGGCACGGCGAGTGGTCACCTTCCACGCAAGTCAGAAGCTGAAGACCGCTGTGGAGCGGTTGTGCGATGCAAGCCAGCGGACCTGAAGCCTACCCTGACAAACTGCCACCGATTCCGGCGAAGCGTTACTTCACGATCGGTGAAGTCAGCGAACTTTGTTGCGTCAAGCCGCACGTGCTTCGGTACTGGGAGCAGGAGTTCACGCAGCTCAAGCCGGTCAAGCGACGAGGCAACCGGCGCTACTACCAGCACCATGAGGTATTGCTGATCCGGCGTATCTGCGAGTTGCTGTATCGAGATGGATTCACGATCTCCGGTGCGCGCAACAAGCTGGGGGAGTCCGAAATCCAGGAACGGGAAGACTCCGAAGAGGTCGGGCGGATGAAGGTCGTGATGTCCGCGGTTCGCGAGGAGATCGCCGAAACCCTGAGAATCCTGAAGGAGTGAGGAGGATCTGTACAGTGGGAGCGACGTATGGCAGGACTCGCTGGCAAATCCCGGGGGGGCTGCTATAATGCGCGCCTGTGTCGGGGCGTAGCGCAGCCTGGTAGCGCACTTGCATGGGGTGCAAGGGGTCGCGAGTTCGAATCCCGCCGCCCCGACCAAACGAAAATCATCCGCCGGCCGAAAGGCCGGTTTTCGTTTTCGGGACAGAGCTGGCTGCAGGGATGACCCGCCTGGCAGGGGCGCCGGTGGCCATATGCTAAGATGCTGCGAGATCTCCGGGCTGCATTCATTTCGTTGTCCGGTGTGCGAGTCATGGAACGGCGATGCGGATACTGCTCAGCAACGATGATGGTTATTTCGCCCCCGGGATTGCGGCCCTGGCAGAGGCGCTTCAGGGACTGGGCGAGATCACCGTGGTTGCGCCTGAGCGAGATCGGAGTGGGGCGAGCAATTCGCTGACGCTCGATCGGCCGCTCTCTCTCAGGACCGCTGCGAACGGATTTCATTTCGTGAATGGTACGCCGACCGACTGCGTTCATCTTGCAGTCACCGGCATGCTCGATCATCTGCCCGATATGGTCGTATCAGGCATCAACCACGGCGCCAACATGGGCGACGACACGATCTACTCGGGTACGGTCGCTGCCGCGACCGAAGGTTTCCTGCTCGGCGTGCCGTCCATCGCGATTTCGCTGGTCAGCAAGTCTGCCAGCGATTTCAGCGCCGCGGCGCGTGTGGCGCGCGAACTGGTGGAGCGATTTCAACGCGATCCGATCCGCTCTCCGGTCCTCCTCAACGTCAACATTCCGGACCGGAGCTATGATGCGCTGCGTGGTGTGCGGGTGACTCGGCTGGGCAAACGGCACAAGGCCGAACCGGTGATCCGCAGTACCTCTCCGCGCGGGGAGACGGTTTACTGGATCGGGCCGGCCGGACAGGCCGCCGATGCTGGAGAGGGTACCGATTTCCATGCGGTCAACCAGGGTTTTGTCTCGGTCACGCCGCTGCAGATCGATCTCACGCATGGTGAGCTGATACCGGGCGTGGCCGAGTGGCTGAGTGGTCGATGATGCGAACCGTCGAAAGCGCACAGTCTGCCCAGCGCGCATTGCTCAGGATGGTGGAGCGTCTTCGCGGGCAGGGGATCCGCGACGAAAAGGTGCTCGATGCGATGGTTCGGGTGCCGCGCCAGCGCTTCGTCGAGCCTGGACTGGCGTTCAGTGCCTATGACGATACGCCGTTGCCGATCGGCTATCAGCAAACCATCTCACAGCCTTTCGTCGTCGCGCGGATGATCGAGGTGCTGCGGTCGGGAAGGGAACTCGGACGGACGCTCGAGGTGGGCGCCGGGTGCGGCTATCAGGCCGCTGTCCTGTCCTTCCTTGCGACCGAGGTGTATGCGGTGGAACGCATTCGTCCCTTGCTGGATCGGGCACGCGAGAATCTTCGACCGTTCCGGCTTGCGAACCTGCGGTTAAAATGCGCTGATGGCAGCCTTGGTCTGCCGGAGGCCGCTCCGTACGATACGATCATCGTGGCGGCTGCCGCACGGGAGGTTCCCTTGCCCCTCAAGGAGCAGCTCGCACCGGGAGGAAGAATGATGATTCCGCTCGGTGCCCAGGCGGAACAGCAGCTGATTCTTGTCGAAAGGCATGGGAACCAGTACAAGGAAAGCCGGTTCGAGGCCGTCCGCTTCGTGCCCTTGCTCAGTGGTATCGAATGAACTCTATCGTCAGACGCCCCGGCATGTGGCCGTTGATCGGCTTGTCGCTTGTCACGCTCCTTCTTGCAGGTTGCGCTTCGAGCACGCCCGCTCCGGTCCGCAATGGCACTCCGGCACCGACCCAGGCTCCGGTCACGCAATCCGGCGCTCCGCAGCAGGTGCACATCGTGCGCCCGGGCGACACCCTGATGGGGATCAGTCGTCTGTATGGCCAGAACGTCAACGATCTGGTCGTCTGGAACAGCATGATGGATCCGAATCAGCTGCGTGTCGGCCAGCAGGTGCGGATTGCGCCGCCTGGGTCCGCTCCCGCGGCCGCGACGGCACAGCCGATCGAGGTACGGCCGGTTCAGGGCGCCGCCGCAGCCGCGGCCGAAGTTCCGGTCAAGCACGAACCTCGTGGCGGGCGGCAGCCCTACAGTGATCAGGCCTGGGCTGCGCTGCGACCGCCGGCGTCAGCTGCATCGCAGCCCCCGGCTGCTCCAGAGGTGCCGGCACCGGTGCCCCAGGATGCCGCGTGGCTTTGGCCCGCAAAGGGCCCGGTGATCGCGGGCTTCAACGAGGCCACGAACAAGGGGGTGGATATCGGCGGGGCGCCTGGCGATCCGGTGATTGCGTCGGCGGCAGGGCGGGTCGTGTATTCCGGAAGTGGATTGCGCGGCTACGGCAAGCTCGTCATCATCAAGCATGACGACAGCTATCTGACGGCTTACGCCCACAACCAGAGCCTGCTCGTCAAGGAAGGGGATGCAGTGGGCAAGGGGCAGCGGATCGCAGAACTCGGCAGTACCGATGCCGATCGTCCGAAGCTGCACTTCGAGATCCGTCGCCAGGGGCGGCCGGTCGATCCGATGCAATATCTGCCGCCGCGCTGACGAGGCCGTCATGTACGATCCGGGCAATCAGGACGAAAGGGATGTGAGTCAGGAGCCGGATCTGCCGCCCGAGGTCGAGGTTCTCGGCGAGCCGGTTGCGCCCGCGTACGACTCCGAGTTCCTCAACGACGTCACCCAGATCTACCTCAACGAGATCGGAGCCAATCCGCTTCTGACCGCTCAGGAGGAGGCGCGTCTGGCCCGGCTCGTGCGCGAGGGCGATTTCGAGGCGCGCCAGACCATGATCGAGCGCAACCTGCGCCTGGTCGTGAACATCGCGAAGCACTATCTGAATCGTGGCATTCCGCTGCTCGACCTGGTGGAGGAAGGCAATCTCGGCCTGATGCATGCGCTCGAGAAGTTCGATCCAGAGCGGGGTTTCCGCTTCTCTACCTATGCGACCTGGTGGATCCGCCAGAACATCGAGCGCGCAATCATGAACCAGTCGCGCACGATCCGTTTGCCGGTTCATGTCGTCAAGGAGCTCAACCAGGTCCTTCGTGCGCAGCGCCATCTCGAGGCAGAAGGAGGGGGAGAGTTCTCGGCCGAGGACGTCGCCCAGAGACTCGGAAAGCCGGTCGAGGATGTCCGCGCGCTTCTGGTGCTGAGCGAACACACCGCTTCGCTCGACGCCCCGCTCGATGTCGATCCGACCCTTTCGATCGGGGAATCCTTGGCCGATGATCACGTTGATCCACCCGACTCCAGAATCCAGAGTTCGGAGGTCGAACGTCTGATTCGCGACTGGATCGATCGACTCAATGAAAAGCAGCGTACGGTGATCCGCCATCGCTACGGGCTCGACGACAGCGAGATCATGACGCTCGAAGAGCTTGCCGCGCGGCTCGGCCTGACCCGCGAGCGGGTGCGTCAGATCCAGCTCGAGGCGCTTGGCCAATTGCGGCGGACCATCCGGCGCAGGGGCATCCCGCGCGACGTCCTTCTGTAGGGGCGAAGATGGTGCCCACCACGCAGCCCCGGGTTTCCCCTCCTGGGAGTGTGGGAGCCGTGCCGGAGGGCGGAGTTCAATGGTGGGCGCGGACCGTCCGGTGTGCCGATCCGCTGCGGATCGCCTCGGCAAGCTCGAACACCGACATGGCATAGAAGCTGCTGCGGTTGTAGCGCGTGATCACATAGAAATTTCGAAAGCCGAGCCAGTACTGTGTTGCTTCGCCCGGGCTTGCGAGGTCGACCAGGGTCGCGGGAAGCGCGGGAAGCGGACCGTGTCGGGAAACGATCCCCTGTTGTGCCAGTGAATCGCTGTCGAGTACTGGTTCGATGCCGGCGTCGATCAGTGGTCTCGGATCGAGCGCCGCGGGCAATTCGACCGGAATGGCGACGGGCTCACCGGACCTCCAGCCGTGCGTCGCGAGGTAGTTCGCGACACTGCCGATCGCATCGGCGATCGAGGCCTCGAGATCGATGCGGCCGTCGCTGTCGAAATCGACCGCGTAGGTCCGGATGCTGCTGGGGAGGAACTGCGGGGTTCCGAGCGCGCCGGCGTACGACCCAGAGTAGGTGAAGGGATCCCGCCCCTGCTCGCGTGCGAGCAGAAGCAGGTTCTCGAGTTCTCGACGAAAGAGCGGCGCGCGCGGGGGGTAGTCGAAGGCCAGGGTAGCCAGTGCCGAAAGGGTTTCGAAGTTTCCGGTATGGCCGCCGTAGTGTGTCTCCACGCCCAGGATCGAGACGATGATCTCGGGCGGTACTCCGTAGCGCTCGCTTGCTGCCCGTAGTGTTTCACCATGCATGTCGAGAAAGGTGATCCCCCCTTCGATTCGATCTTCGGTCAGGAAGCGGGAACGGTAGCGCCGCCATGAACGGGCCCCCGGCTGACTGGGCGGGGTAATCAGGCGGATTGCGCGCTCGTCGCGCCGGGCGCGCTCGAACAACGCCTGGAGTTCGCCACGCTCGAAGCCATGGCGCGCCGCCATCTCGTCGACAAAGTGCAGCGCTTCAGGGTGCTGTGCATAGGATGCGGCAACAGGAGGTGCCGTGACGGATACGGCCAGGCAGCTTGCATACAGGAGGCGAATGAGGGCACTACGACTTGGCTGGCTTGCGATCGTCATCGGTCTTCTTCGAGAATCTGAGGCTGCGGATCAAGACGGAAAACTGGCGGAGGGCTCCCTGGTCGGGTTTGCCGGTGGTGGCGTAGCGAAGCCGGGCGTAGTGGTGAGCGATCATCCGGATCGTTCGGGCCTCCCGTGGAAATGCGGCCGCGGCCCTTTCTGCGTAGTCGATCGGACCTTCCCAGGCCATGCGCGCAAGCCCCTTGTGTGCCAGTCGTCTGCAGAAAATCTGCCACAGACGGTCAAGATGCTCGCCTCGACGGTGTCTTCTGAGCGACCAGGCAAACAGCGCCAGCAACACGGTTGCCGCGCTGGCTCCGAGCAAGGTGCTGAGCAGACGCCAGTCCGGCTCACGAAATCCGAGTTCCTTGAACAGGTCACGCTGCACTTCATCATTGTAGCCCAGCACCGACTGGTTCCATGCGTTCGTCAGGGCTTCCCAGTGATAGCGGATGCTGAGCAGGAGGTCTGCCGCCGGTCGCATCAGTCCGCGCAGGTCGCCGTCGCGCGGCAGGGCTGCCGTGAGTCCGGACTCGATCCGCTGAGGCGCCGCGAGTGCGGTCGGGTCAACCCGGACCCAACCTCTTTGCGGGAGCCAGACTTCTGCCCAGGCATGCGCATCGGACTGGCGCACGACGAGGCTGCCGTCGACCGGATTGATCTCGCCGCCCTGGTAGCCGGTCACCACACGCGCCGGAACCTCGGCGGCACGCATGAGGACCACGAATGCTGCGGCGAAGTGTTCGCAGAATCCGAGCCGCGTATCGAACAGGAACTCGTCGACCGAGTGGGTGCCCAGCAGCGGCGGTTCGAGCGTGTAAGTCAGATCCAGCGTCTTCATCTCGGCCAGCACCCGGTCGAGGATCTCCTTCGGGTGTGTCGCGTCATCGGCAATGCGCCGCGCAAGCTCGAGGCTTCGCGGATTCGAGTTGGCCGGAAGCCGGAGCGCCTCGGTCAATCTGTGCTGGTCTTCGTCCTGGCCTGTTGCGGTCGCGGGGTAGGAGCGCAGTTCGAAGCGCGCTCTCTGATGCAGGGGAGACTGCAGAAGCAGTCGATTGTCCCTGCTGAACCGGGCGCCGGTGGGCGCTCGATCCGGGAATTCCAGTGCAAACAGCCAGCGGCGGTTGTGCGCCTCCATCGTCAGCCGGTACCCGAATCCGGATCCGGTGACCGAGTACTGTGGCGTGTCCGTGACCGGAGAAAACACGGGGTGCCAGACCTGGCCGTCGAAGCGGGTCAGCACAGGGCCACGCCAGTATCTCTGGGCGGGTGGGGGCGGGGCGCCGTCGAACTCGACCCGGAACGCAATCGCTTCGGAAAGACTGAGCTGGCTGATCGAGCCAGGGCGCATCGTGTCCGAGAGTCCGGTCATGCTGCTGAAGGCGTCCGAGGGCAGACCCCAGAGCGGCCCGGGGACGCGAGGAAAGAGGAAGAACAGCACGACGAACAGCGGTGTCGCCTGAAACAGCAGACTGGCGGCCGCCTTCAGCTGAGCGCCTGCGGGAGCGGCAGCATCCTGCTGGCTCAGGAGGGTGCACAGCGCAAGCACGAAGCCAGCGAGTGCGAGGACTCCGGCGAGGATGGATTGATCCTCGAAGAAGAGCCCAAGCAGCAAGAAGAGGCAAAGCAGTACGGCAACGTACACATCGCGCGAAGCGCGCACCTCGATGAGCTTCAGGCCCAGAAGCACGGCCAGCAATGCGATACCCGGATCCTTGCCGAAGAAATGGCCGAAGTCGAGCTTGACACCGATCGCCGTCGCGAGTGCGATCAGGATGACGACGAGTTGTGGCACGCGCAGCCGGTCGAAGCGAAGTTGCGTGGCACGTACGATGATCAAGCCGGCGCAAAGCATGCCGAGCCAGGCAGGCAGGAACGGTGCGTGCGGCGCCAGGGTCAGTGCGGACATCGCAAGCAGCCACAACTGACAGGGCTGACGGGAAGCGGATATCGGACCAGGGTGGGCCATGATCAGAACAGGGCAAGCTGCTTCAGGCAGGCTTGGGCGTGCTGCGGGCCCGAGGCAGCGGGAAGACGGCATCCGGGCAGCGAGAGCGAGAACGCCAGCCCAGCGTCCTGCGCGCTCTGGATCCATGCACTCAAGCGCGACAGGCGGGCCTCGACGCCGAGATTCTCCGGCAGACTGTCCCAGTCCAGCGCGAGGATCCCGGAACTCGAACCGCTGAACTGCTTGGTCAGCATGGGGCCGCCGCGTGCAACGGCCTTCCATGCGACGTGGCGCGGCGAGTCCGTCACACGATGGGTCCTGAGCCCGGCGAAATCTTCATCGCCCTGGGTACTCACGGGGAGGCCGCCATGGGCGTCACCACGTGGTGCCGGGAGCGGAGGGGCATTGCGCTCTGGCGCCGGGAAGACAAGACAGTCCAGGTCGGGAACGATCACGCTCCATGCACGGATCAGTCCAAGCGGCCAGCAGGTCTCGATCGTGACCCGGCCGATTGGCATCCATCCGCGCTGCTGTGTTGCGCTGGCCAGCACGATTTCTGCCGTCCCGTCGGCGCCAAGATCGAAACCGGCTTGCGCATCCCGCATGCGAAGACGCAGCCCGGGCCTGCGCTGGGAGCGGTGATTGAGAACATGAAGGCGGAAGCTGGCGGGCTGGCCGGCGAACACCGGATCGGTGCGGCCGGGCATGATCTCGAGATGCAGCAGATTCCTGAACGCGTGCAGGATGCTGGTGATCGCCACGGCCGCAAGCAGGAACACCAGTACGTAGCCCAGGCCCAGACTGTAGTTGATCGAGGCCAGGAGCATGACGATCAGCCCGGCTCCGAGCATCAGGCCCGCGCTCGTGGGAAGTACGAAGATCCGGCGCTGGACCAGCGTGATCGGCGCCGGGTCGGGATTGCCGACCCGGAACAGCCAGCGTTCTATCCGCTCACGCAGACGATCGATTCCGCCGCGAATCATCGTCAGTCCAGCTTGACGCTCTGGATGAGGGCGCGCAAGGTCTCTGCCGGCACCGGGCGCTCTTCGCCCGCGATCCGCAATCGATGTCCGGCAACATGAGGAAAGACCGCCTGCAGATCTTCGGGGAGTGCGTAGTCGCGACCATCGGTCAGCGCCCATGCGCGTGCCGCGGCGAGCAGGCCCAGTCCGGCGCGAGGGCTGAGTCCATTGCGAAGATCCGGGCTCTGGCGCGATGCGGCCAGCAACGATTGTGTGTAATCGATCAATCGGGGGGAAACCGTGATCGCGTCGGCTGCCCGTTGCAACGCCTGCAGGTCCTGTGGCTGGAGCACAGGCGCGAGGCGCTCGAGCATGCGGCGGCGATCTTCGCCCATCAACAGCGCCCGCTCGGCTTCACGGTCGGGATACCCCAGTTCGATGCGCATCAGGAAGCGATCGAGTTGGCTTTCCGGCAACGGAAAGGTCCCGATCTGGTCCGCCGGATTCTGGGTCGCGATGACAAAGAACGGGCTCGGCAGTGCAAAGGTCTGGCCGTCGGCCGTGACCTGATGCTCTTCCATCGTTTCCAGCAAGGCGCTCTGGGTCTTGGGTGTGGCGCGGTTGATCTCGTCGGCCAGAATGAGCTGGGCAAAGACGGGCCCGGGGTGAAAGCGGAAGCTGTGCTGTTCGGCATCGAAGATCGATACGCCCAGGATGTCGGCCGGGAGGAGGTCGCTGGTGAACTGGATGCGCTGGAACTCCAGTCCGACCAGTTGCGCGATCGTGTGGGCCAGAATGGTCTTGCCCACCCCGGGGATGTCCTCGATCAGAAGGTGGCCGCGTGCGATGAGGCATGCAAGCGCAAGACGCAGGCTGTGTTCCTTGCCCAGGATGATCCGGTTGGCGGCTTCGAGCAAGGGGCGAACATCGATCTGGGGCATTTTCCGATCACTGTAAAATTGGATTCGAAGCGGCGATAATAGACCAGCGGACAGGCCGCCGCCGACCGGATGGTTGGAAGCCGAACGCAGACCAAAGTTCTTCCGGCCCTGACAGGGAGGGGTATGACAAGCACGGCGTTCATCACGCACCGCGATTGCTGGCTGCACGAAATGGGCAGCTTTCATCCCGAATGTCCTGACCGCCTTGCCGCGATCAATGATCGTCTGATCGCGGCCGGGCTCGATCTCTACCTCTCGTTCTACGATGCGCCTGATGTCACGCGCGAACAGATGGAACGGGCGCACCCGGCCGAATACCTCGATTCGCTGCTCGAGCAGGTTCCAGAGCATGGGATCCGTCACCTCGATCCGGATACCGCGATGAATCCGCACACGCTGCGCGCGGCGCTGCGTGCTGCGGGGGCCGGCATCCTGGCGACAGACCTGGTGATGCGTGGCGAGATCGAGAATGCCTTCTGCGCGGTTCGGCCGCCTGGACATCATGCCGAGCGGTCGCGCGCGATGGGGTTCTGCTTTCTCAACAACGTTGCGATCGCCGCGCGCCATGCGCTCGAGGCCCACGGACTGGAGCGCGTAGCGGTGATCGACTTCGATGTTCATCA
This sequence comes from Rhodocyclaceae bacterium, assembly GCA_023383815.1. Taxonomy (GTDB): domain Bacteria; phylum Pseudomonadota; class Gammaproteobacteria; order Burkholderiales; family Rhodocyclaceae; genus JACOUN01. Next base: position 35,980 of record JAHDYG010000016.1, on the reverse strand, counting down.
CGGCAACGGGACGGAGGACGTGTTCCGCGATGATCCGCGCGTGATGATGGCGAGCGTTTTCCAGCACCCGTTCTATCCTTATTCGGGAGCCGACAATCCGGCGCCCCACATGGTGAACGTGCCGGTGCCGGCTGGCACGCGTGGCGATGCCTTCCGCCAGGTCGTCAGCGACCAGTGGCTACCAGCATTGCGGCGCCACCAGCCGCAGATGCTGTTCATCTCGGCCGGATTCGACGCCCATTACGAGGACGACATGGGTTCGTGCGGGCTCGTGGAGTCCGACTACGTGTGGGTGACGGATCAGTTGAAACGGCTTGCACGGGAATGTGGTCACGGGCGCATCGTGTCCATTCTGGAAGGCGGGTACGCGCTGTCTGCGCTCGGGCGCTCGGTCGTCGCGCACGTCAAGGCGCTGGCCGATCTCTGAGGCGGCTGCGGGTCGCAGGGCTCGCCGTCCGGCGTGCTTCAGGTAGAATCCTGATTTTATTTTCCCGGGGGTCACCCTGATGATTACCGGTTCAATTGTCGCGATCGTCACTCCGATGCTCGAGGACGGCCGGCTGGATTTCGAGCGCCTGAGGGGGCTGATCGATTTCCACGTCGCGGAAGGCACGGATGGCATCGTGATCGTCGGCACCACTGGCGAGTCGCCGACCGTGAACGTCGAAGAACACTGCGAGCTGATTCGTGCAGCGGTCGAGCATGCTGCTGGGCGCATTCCCGTCATCGCCGGAACTGGGGCCAATTCGACGCGGGAAGCGGTCGAGCTGGCCCGTTTTGCTGCGAAGGCCGGTGCCGATGCGCATCTTTCGGTCGTCCCCTACTACAACAAGCCGACCCAGGAAGGGCTGTATCGCCACTTTCGCACGATTGCCGAGGCGGTCGAGCTGCCACTGATCCTGTACAACGTCCCGGGTCGCACGGTGGCGGATCTGTCGAACGACACCGCCTTGCGTCTCGCCGAGATTCCGACCATCGTCGGCATCAAGGACGCGACCGGCAGCATCGATCGCGCATGTGACCTTGCCGATCGCGCGCCGGAGGGATTCGCGCTCTATACCGGCGACGACATGACGGCGCTGGCCTTCCTGATGCTCGGTGGACATGGCGCCATTTCCGTGACGGCCAACGTCGCGCCGCGCGCGATGCATGAACTGTGCAGCGCGGCACGCGAAGGCGACGGACGGCGCGCGCGCGAGATCAATGCACGCCTCGTTGACCTGCACAGACATCTGTTCTGCGAGGCCAATCCGATTCCGGTGAAATGGGCCGTGCACCGCATGGGCCTCATCGGCGCCGGTATCCGTTTGCCGCTCACGCCGCTGTCGGAGTGTTTCCACGACCGGGTGCGCGATGCGATGCGGCGCGCCGGCATCAATGTTTGATTACTCAGGATCGCTCGATGCTCAAGAATCCGAAGATACGCACGTCCGTTTCGCTGCTCGCGCTGGCCATTGGTGTCGCGGGTTGTTCCGGTACGGTCCTGGAGTCGAAGAAGATCGACTACAAGAGCGCACGCCAGATCACCCCACTGGAAATTCCGCCCGATCTGACCTCTCCGGGGCGGGATGAGCGGTATGTGGTGCCTGGAGGCGGTGCGCGGGGCGTGGCAACGTACTCGGCGTATGCCAGCGAGCGCGAGGCGCAGCCTGGGCGGGCGACGACCCCGGGGGTGCTGGCGGCAGTCGACGAGCGCATGCGCATCGAGCGTGCCGGCAGCCAGCGCTGGCTTGTCGTGCCCGGTGCACCGGAGGCGCTGTGGCAGGATCTCAAGGATTTCTGGCTCGGACTCGGTTTCATCCTCAACGTCGACAATCCGAACATCGGTGTGATGGAGACGGACTGGGCCGAGGATCGCGCCAAGATCCCCCAGGATTTCGTGCGCGCCGCATTGGGGAAAGTGCTCGACGGCCTGTTCTCTACGGCCGAACGTGACCGGTTCCGCACTCGTATCGAGCAAGGCAAGGAGCCCGGGACCGTCGAGATCTACGTCAGTCATCGCGGCATGATCGAAGTCTATTCGAGCGAAGCCAAGGACAGCACGATCTGGCAGCCCCGGCCGGCAGATCCTGAGCTGGAAGCCGAGATGCTGCGGCGCCTGATGATTCATCTCGGTGTGCAGGAAGAGCGCGCAACCGCGATGTTGTCGGCGCCGGCTGCGGCGGAACGGGCGACCCTCGCGACCGGTGCGGGCGGTGAGCGTTACCTGAGTCTGGATGAGTCGTTCGATCGTGCCTGGCGCAGGGTAGGTCTGGCGCTGGACCGGATCGGGTTCACGGTCGAGGATCGGGATCGTTCGAAAGGGCTGTTCTTTGTGCGGTACATCGACCCGGATGCCGAGGCGCGCAGTGGAAACCAGGAAGGTCTGCTCGCGCGGCTGGCGTTCTGGCGTGACCGCGACACGGGTGCGGCCAAGGGTGGGAGCGAGTATCGCATCCTCGTTTCTGGAACGGGCACGAGTTCCCGGGTCTCGGTCCTGACCCGTGAAGGCGGCCAGGACGTCTCGCCGACCGCGCAGCGCATGCTGGCGCTGCTCCAGGAGCAGTTGCGCTGAGCCGGCTTTCCAGGCGCTAGATCCCGAGCGGCGTCCCGGTCGGTCCGGGGCGCGCGTGCTGCCACAGGATTTCGAAGTGGGACAGGAGTGTTGCGGCACCCTCGCCGTCTTCCATGCACAGTTTTCCGCGTGGATCGTCCTGATGGAAGCGTGTCACGTAGTGTTCGCCATCGACGACCAGGAACGGCTGTTCCTGGTTCCGGAAGCGGGCAGAGGTGATCCGGATCGTGATCCGGTGTCCGAACTGCGATACGAGACGGAGCAGGCGCGGACATTCGCGTTCGACGTACCGGGGAGAGTGCAGCGCGATGCGCAGACTCTCGGGAAACGTCGTTCGCTCGCAAAAGGCCGCGATCGCTTCAGCGCCATGCAGCGATTCGATCCCCGTCTGGCTCAGGTCGGGGTCGAAGAGGACGATCGTCTGCCGGGCGCTGCGCAACAGTTCCAGTACGGCCTTGCGATACTCGGCATAGGTGTCGAATGGGTGCTCGGTCGGCATGCGCGGGGCTCCGGGAAGGATGCAACGCCGGCCGGCAGGGGCCGCAGGCCGCGATGCCCCTCCAACTTACAACCTTTCAACCGAGTTTTCCATGCCTGTCGCGCGCATTGACTCCCTCGATCACGAAGGCCGCGGCGTCGCGCGTGTCGACGGCAAGGCCGTGTTCATCGATGGTGCGTTGCCGGGCGAGCGGGTCGACTACGAAGTGCTGCGCAGCAAACCGAACTACGCGATCGCGCAGGCGACGACGGTGATCGACCCGAGCGCTCAGCGCGTCGTCCCGCGCTGCGGCCATTTCGGGGTCTGTGGCGGGTGCTCGTTGCAGCACCTCGATGCGGGGGCGCAGGCGGCGGTCAAGCAGCGCATCCTCGAAGACGCGCTCTGGCACATCGGCCGGATCCGTCCTGGCATTCTCTATCCGGCGCTCGACGGCCCCGCCTGGGGCTACCGCTACCGCGCCCGGATCGGTGTGCGCCTGGTGCCGAAGAAGGGCGGAGTCCTGGTCGGATTTCATGAGCGGCGCAGCAGCTACATCGCCGACCTGCGTAGCTGCGCAATCCTGCCGCCGCACGTCTCTGCCCGCATTCCTGAACTGCGGGAGCTGATTGCCGGCTTGTCGATTCCGGATCGGTTGCCGCAGATCGAGCTGGCAGTCGGGGACGAGGGGACCGTGCTGGTGTTTCGCATCCTCCAGCCGCTGACGGCAGCCGACGAAGCACGGCTGCGCGCGTTCTCGGAGCGCAGCGCCATGCAAGTGTGGCTGCAACCGGGCGGGCCGGCCACCGCGTATCGTCTCCATCCGCTCGAAGCGCCGGCGCTTGCCTACTCGCTACCGGAGTTCGGCGTTCGGTTGCAGTTTCGCCCGACCGATTTCACGCAGGTCAATTTTGCGATCAACCGGGCCCTGATGCGTCGCGCGATGCAGGTGCTGCAGCCGCGGGCCGGCGAGCGGATCGCCGACCTGTTCTGCGGACTCGGCAATTTCAGCCTTCCGATCGCCCGAGCCGGTGCGCACGTCATCGGCATCGAGGGCAGCGATGTGCTCGTGCAACGAGCGAGCGACAACGCACGTGCCAACGGTCTCGATCGGAACTGCGAGTTCCACGCAGCAAACCTGTTCGAAGCGACGGAAGACAGTCTGGCAGCGCTGGGTTCGCTGTCGGCGATGCTCATCGATCCGCCACGCGAGGGCGCGATCGCCGTCGTCAAGGCGCTCGGGCCCGCCCAGTCGCCCGCGCGGATCGTCTATGTCTCCTGCAATCCGGCCACGCTGGCGCGTGATGCTGCGGTGCTGGTGCACGAAAAGGGTTACGTCCTGAGTGGCGCCGGAATCGCCAACATGTTCCCGCAGACCTCGCACGTGGAATCCATTGCGCTCTTCGAGCGCTGCGCCGGGCGTCCGGAGGGCGGATGACGCCGCGATCCGCACCCGGTATACTTCGCGCTCCCCGGAGGTGTGGCAGAGTGGTTGAATGCACCGGTCTTGAAAACCGGCAGGGGTTCACGCCCCTCGTGAGTTCGAATCTCACCGCCTCCGCCACGGTTTGGCCGTTTCACGCGACGGCACGCCCATGTCCCGCCTGATTCTCTTCAACAAGCCTTTCGGTGTGCTGTGCCAGTTCTCGGGCGATGGCGCGCGACTGACCCTGAAGGATTTCGTCGCCGTGCCCGGTGTCTATCCGGCTGGTCGCCTTGATACCGACAGCGAGGGGTTGCTGCTGCTCACCGACGATGGGCGGCTGCAGCACAGGATCGCGGATCCGCGGCACAAGGCCCCCAAGGTCTATCTTGTGCAGGTTGAGGGGACGGCGGATGAATCCGCGCTCGCCAGCCTTCGCCGCGGTCTGGACCTTGGCGATTTCGTGAGCCGGCCGTGCGAGGCCGAGCGGGTCGATGAACCTGGCTGGCTCTGGCCGCGTGATCCTCCGGTTCGTTTTCGCCGGAGCATTCCAACGTCGTGGCTGCGGATCGTGTTGCGGGAGGGCAAGAACCGCCAGGTGCGCAGAATGACGGCCAGGGTCGGTCATCCGACCTTGCGCCTGATCCGGACGCAGATCGGTGGCTGGTCGATCGCCGGGCTTGCACCGGGCGAGTGGCGTGACGGCGATCCGGCCGGGGAAGATGCAAGGGGGCGAGTTCCCGCCCTGGATGGATAGAATTTCCCACTTCGGCAACCTGAAGCGAGTCTGCGATGATCCGTTCCTTCCTGAAGCGCGCCCGGGCCTTCGTCGGTGTGATGACCCTACTGGCGGCGGCGCCGCTGCATGCCGAGTTGCCGGTGGTCGAGCTCACGGCGGGGATGTATCGCATCCAGGCTGAACTGGCGCATACCCCAGAAACCCGGCAGACGGGCCTGATGCACCGCCGTTCCATGCCTGAAGGGCGCGGGATGGTCTTCGTGTTCACCCAGGATGCCCGCCACTGCATGTGGATGCGAAACACGCTGATTCCGTTGTCGGTCGCCTTTCTGGACGCGGATGGACGCATCCTCAACATCGAATCCATGCAGCCGCAGACCGAGGATAGTCACTGCGCGGCGGGGGACGCCCGCTACGCGCTGGAGATGAACCGGGGGTGGTTCTCGGCGCGCGGCATCTCGCCGGGAATGAGGATTTCGGGCCTTGCACGACTTCCAGCGGGGCGCTGAGCGACCTGTCCGAAGTTCCGAATAGAGGGTGTTTCCGCCCCCTTATCGGGCGGCAGTGCTTGCCGGGTGGCGGCCATAATTGCCGCATGCCCCCCTGTATCCGTACCGAGTCCGGGACGGGTTCCGGTGAAGGGGGCGGGAGCCGGCGATGGCCGAGGAAAGCGACCTCGAGAAGACCGAACAACCTACGTCTACGCGACTGCAGAAGGCCCGCGAGGAAGGCCAGGTTCCGCAGTCGCGTGAGTTGTCGACCTTCATGGTTCTGATCACCGGGGTGACGGCGGTCTGGATGATGGGCGGATGGATGGGCGAACGCGTGCTCGGCGTGCTTCGCCAGGGTTTCGCGTTCGACCGATCGCTGGCGTTCGATCCCGAGCTGATGGTCCAGGTGCTCGGGCGCCTGATGACCCAGACCCTGCTGACCCTGATGCCGCTGTTCGGTCTGCTGCTGGTCGCCGCAGTGGCGGCACCGATCATGCTGGGAGGATTCGTCTTCTCAGCCAAGGTACTGAGCCTGAAGCTCGACCGCATGGATCCCATCAAGGGATTCGGCCGGATGTTCTCCATCCACGGTCTCGTCGAACTGTTCAAGTCCGTGCTCAAGGCGCTGATCGTTGGCACTCTGGGGGTTCTTGCAGTCTGGCGCGTGAAGGATGATGTGTTCGCGCTGATGACGCAATCGATCGACAGTGCGATGCCCGATCTGATGCAGATGCTCGTGTTCTCGTCGATGCTGATCATCCTCGGGCTGGCGCTCGTGGCCTTGCTCGATGTGCCGTTCCAGCTCTGGCAATACCACCGCCAGCTGCGCATGACGAAGGACGAGGTCAAGCGCGAAACGAAGGAGCAGGACGGCGACCCGCATGTCAAGGCCCGCATTCGCAGCGTGCAGCGCGAGATGGCGCGGCGGCGCATGATGGCCGAAGTGCCGAAGGCCGATGTGGTCGTCACCAACCCGACGCATTTTTCCGTTGCACTGAAGTACGACGCCGAGCGCATGGGCGCTCCGGTGGTCGTCGCGAAAGGGCGTGGAGAGGTTGCACTGAAGATTCGCGAGATTGCGCGCGAGCACAAGGTGCCCTTGCTCGAGGCACCGCCGCTGGCGCGTGCGTTGTGTGCGCACTGCGAACTGGGCGAGGCGGTGCCGGCCGCACTCTACACCGCGGTGGCCGAAGTGATGGCCTACGTCTATCAACTCGGACACTGGATGAGCCATGGTGGCTTGCCGCCGCAGCCGCCGACGAAGCTGCCCGTCCCCGAGAAGCTCGATCCGGGTGTTCCGGTCGAAGCCTGACCCGGCATGCATGAATAGAGGCCACTGAATGATCGACGCACTGAACCTGAGAGCCTTGCTCACCCCGACCAACCTGCGCCTGCTGGGGGCGCCGATCTTCATCATCATGGTGTTGTCCATGATGGTGCTGCCGCTGCCGGCGTTCGCGCTCGACCTGTTCTTCACCTTCAACATCGCACTCGCAGTCATGGTCCTGCTGGTCGCGATGTACACGAAGAAGCCGCTCGACTTCTCGGTGTTCCCGACCGTGCTGCTCGTGACCACGCTGTTGCGGCTCGCGCTCAACGTCGCCTCGACCCGTATCGTCCTGCTCGATGGACATACGGGCGCCGATGCAGCGGGCAAGGTGATCGAGGCTTTCGGACACTTTCTGGTCGGTGGCAACACCGCGATCGGTCTGGTCGTATTCGGGATCCTGGTCCTGATCAACTTCGTCGTGATCACCAAGGGCGCCGGCCGGATTGCCGAAGTGAGCGCCCGCTTCACCCTCGATGCGATGCCGGGCAAGCAGATGGCGATCGACGCGGATCTGAACGCAGGACTCATCGATGAAGCCGAGGCGCGGCGCCGGCGCAAGGAGATCAGCCAGGAGTCCGACTTCTACGGTGCGATGGACGGTGCCTCGAAGTTCGTGCGTGGCGATGCGATCGCCGGGATCCTGATCCTGCTCATCAACATCATCGGCGGACTGGTCGTGGGGACGGTCCAGCACGAAATGGCGATGGGGCAGGCGGTCGAGACCTACACCCTGCTGACGATCGGTGACGGACTCGTTGCGCAGATTCCCGCGCTGATCATCTCGGTCGCAGCCGGCCTGGTCGTGTCGCGCGTCGGCGACGAGGGGGATGTTGGCGGGCTGGTCATCGCCCAGGTGTTCTCGAACCCTCAGGTGATCTGGCTGACCGGAGGCATCATCGGTGTGCTCGGACTGATCCCGGGCATGCCGAACCTCGTCTTCATCCTCATCGCAGGGGCGCTGTTTGCGCTGGCCTGGAAGCGGCAGCAAATGGATCGGAGGCAGACGGCTGCGCAGAGCGAGGCGCGCGAGGCAGAGCCCGCCCAGGCGTCGGCCGAAAGCCTCGATGCGAGCTGGAACGACGTCACGCCCGTCGACGTGCTCGGGCTCGAGGTCGGCTACCGCCTGATCCCGATGGTCGACAAGAACCAGGATGGCGAGTTGCTCAAGCGGATTCGCGGCCTGCGCAAGAAGTTCGCGCAGGATGTGGGCTTCCTTGCGGCGCCCGTGCATATCCGCGACAACCTCGAACTCAAGCCCAACGCCTACCGCATCACGCTCAAGGGCGTCGAGATCGGCAGCGGTGAGGCCTGGCCCGGTCAGTTCCTGGCGATCAATCCGGGGCGGGTCACCGGCCCGCTCGCGGGGCGGGAAACGCGGGATCCGGCCTTCAATCTCCCGGCGGTCTGGATCGACCCGGGGCAGCGCGAGCAGGCCCACGCGCTGGGCTATACGGTCGTGGATGCGAGCACCGTCGTGGCGACGCACCTGAATCACCTGATCCTCAACCATGCGGCCGAGTTGCTCGGACGTCAGGAGACCCAGGCCCTGCTCGATCACATCGCCAAGGAGACCCCGAAACTCGTCGACGACCTCGTGCCGGGCCAGCTGTCGTTGTCGGTCGTGCAGCGGGTGCTCCAGTACCTGCTGGAAGAAGGGGTCAACATTCGCGACATGCGCACCATCATCGAGCACCTCGCCGAGTCGGCACCGCGCACCCAGGATCCGCTCGAACTCACCTCTCGGGTGCGCCAGGGGCTTGGGCGGGCGATCGTCCAGAGCATGTTCCCGGGCAATTCGGAAATCCAGGTCATGGTTCTCGAGCCGAACCTCGAGCGCATTCTCGGACAGGCAGTGGCCAGCTCCGGCGAAGGGGGCGCAATCGAGCCAGGACTGGCCGACAGTCTCGTGCGCCAGACGGCGGAGCTTGCGCAGCGCCAGGAAGACATGGGGTTGCCGCCCGTGCTGCTCGTGCCGCCACAACTGCGCTGGTTGCTGTCGCGTTTCCTGCGCCGTGCCGTGCCTTCGCTACGCGTCGTCGCCAACTCCGAGGTGCCTGAATCGCGCACGATTCGCGTGACCGCAGTGATCGGCGGGTAGTGCCGGGCGAGGTTGCGGCATCGGCCCCGAAGAACGAATTGGACGCACTAATGGGGTTTATTCCGCGCTATCGAAACGAAGGGGCGGTTCCATAATCGATCCATGCTGCGCGAGAACCGCGCAAGGGTCCGGAGAATCGAGATGAACGTCAAGCGCTACTTTGGCACCACGGCACGCGAGGCATTGCGGGTGCTCAAGGCCGAGTTGGGAGCCGATGCGATCGTGCTTTCCAACCGGGCGGTCGAAGGTGGAGTGGAAATCCTTGCACTGCCTGCCGAGGCGGCCGGCATCATACAGGCCCACGCCGCTCCGTCCGTGCCGGCGGCTTCGAACAGGGCCGAGACCGTTCCGGCCGACCGCGCCGAGCGCCCGCTCCGACCGGCCATGAACGTTGCGCGCGAGGAGGATGATTTCCACGTGAGCCTTTCGGCCGGTTCACTGCCACGCCAGGCTCCGGGCGCGTCCGCGCGCACGGCCCCAGGCGCAGAGCGGACGATCCGGCCGTTCCAGCCACCCCGCGTAGAGCTTCCGCGTCCGGATCCGGACCGTCACGATGCGCTCGTGACCGATGGGTGGGACGAGCTGGGCTTTGGAATCGAGGCACGGCCGCTGAACCTGCGCTCGGGTCCGCGTGGGCTTGATCCGCGCGTTGCCACCGGAGCTGCGATGACCTCGGGCCCCGCCATGGAATCTCCGCGTGAGCCGGTGAGCGCAGTCGTGCGTCCCGAAGGGGGGGCGCCCGGCCTCGATGACGGCCGCGTGCGCGAGCTGCAACAAGCCAATGCGCGCCTGATGGACGAACTGGCGGGCATCCGGGGCATGATCGAGCGGCAGCTGGCCGGCTTTGCGTGGGGTGAAACCCGGCGCAGCGCGCCGGCGCGTGCGAGCATCGTCGGCGAGTTGCTCGAAGCCGGGTTCTCCGGCCCGCTGGCACGCAAGCTTGCCGAGGGCGTAGGCGATGAGGCTTCCCTTGCCGAAGCCCGAGCGCAGGTCAGGAGCCTGCTCGGGCGCGATCTGCGTGCGATGACCTCCGACGCCGACCTCATCGACCGCGGAGGCGTCTATGCGCTGGTCGGGCCGACTGGCGCTGGAAAAACCACCACCACGGCGAAACTCGCCGCGCGCTGTGTGGTGCGCCACGGTGCCGGAAAACTCGCGCTGATCACGACGGATGGCTACCGCATCGGCGCCCAGGAGCAGTTGCGCATCTATGGCCGCATTCTCGGAGTACCGGTGTTTCCGGTGCGTGACGCCGCCGAGTTGCGTCAGACACTGTCGGAGTTGCGCGGCAAGCACATGGTGCTGATCGACACCGTAGGCATGAGCCAGCGCGATCGCATGGTGGCACAGCAGGCGGCGATGCTGGCTGGCGCTGGAAACGTGCGGCGGCTGCTGCTGCTCAACGCAACCTGCCGCGGTGACACGCTCGATGATGTGATTCAGGCGTATCGCGGGCCGGATCTGGCCGGATGCATCTTTACGAAGGTCGACGAGGCGGTGTCGCTCGCACCCGCCATCGGTGCGGCCGTGACGCGTGAGCTGGAGGTCTTCTATGTCACCAATGGCCAGCGCGTACCGGAAGACCTTCATCTGCCGAACCGGACCTATCTCGTCAATCGCGCACTGCGTGAGCGCGACACCGAATCGTCCTGGAAACTCCGGGACGACGAGGTCGCGCTGATGATGGCAGCGGCCGGAGCGGAGCACTGACATGATCGATTCGACCGAAGACCAGGCGGCCGGTCTGCGGCGCCTGTTTCGCAAGGCACCACCGGCCGTGGTTGCACTCTACGTTGCCGGGCGGCAGCCGGCTGCCGTGGCGATCCGGACTGCATACCGGATTGCAGGCAGGGCCGAGCGGGTGCTGGTCCTCGACGAGGCGCAAGGCGAACGGGCCTTGTCGCAGGCGCTCGATCTTCCGCCCGGGCCCGATCTGCTGAGTGTGCTTGGCGCAAAGGTGCATCCGCTCGATCTGATCCAGCAAGTGCCGGGGCTGGTCGGCCGGGTGCCAGCGGGCGCCGCGGCCCTCGCACTGCCCTTGCTCGACGACGAGCGGCGCGATCGCCTCGTTGGCGCGCTGGGGCTGTTGCACCGGCATGCCGGCTATGTGCTGATTCACTCCTGCTGCGAAGCGGCGGCTGATCCATCGCCGTTCATCTTCGCCGCACCCCGGCGGCTCGTCGTCGCCGAAGTCGGCCGCACCGGTGCGACCGAGTCGTACCGCGTCATCAAGCGGCTGGCCGAGGCCGGTGCCGGTTCGATCCACGTTGCAGCGGCAGGGGCCCGCAGCCGAAGCGACGCACAGGCATTCTTCGATGCGCTCGAAAACCTGGTGCGACGCCATGTGGGCATTCCTCTGGCATGGCTGGGCGAGCTCGAGCGTGACGACATCGCGCGCGGACTCGACAGCGAGGTCGGTGCGAGCCGGTCGCGTGATGCCGAGGCTGCGTTCCTGCGCCGGCTGGTCGCGCTCGGACGCAGCGGGCGCATGACGGGCCCGACGGGCCGGTCCAGGCTGGGGGCGCCAGGATGTCGATGACCTATACCTCTTCCGGGACGATGCACCCACATGCGGGACACCGTGCCGGCACGCTCGTGCATAATGGCGGTGCAGCGCGACCCCGGCGCAAGAAGATTCAGGTGCAGTGGATGTACGACGCGGAAGGCAATCTCGACAAGGCGCATCTGGTGGAGGCATATGCGCCTCTAGTGAAGCGGATTGCCTATCACCTGATGTCGAAGCTGCCGGCGAGCGTCCAGGTCGAGGACGTGATCCAGAACGGAATGATCGGTCTGCTCGATGCGATCAACCGGTACGCCGACGATCTGGGGGCCCAGTTCGAAACCTACGCAGTGCAACGCATCCGTGGCGCGATGCTCGACGGACTGCGGGAAGACGACTGGCTCCCGCGCAGCCTGCGGCGCGACATGCGCCGGATCGAGGAGGCGATCAGCAGCCTCGAACAGCAGAACGGACGCCAGCCCAGCGAGGCCGAGCTTGCCCAGGCGCTCGACGTGAGCCTTGTCGAGTACCAGCGCATGCTGCAGGAGGCACGCGGGCATCAGCTCGTGTATTTCGAGGATTTCTCCGACAACGACGGCGACAGCTTCTTCGAACGCCACATGGGCGACGAGCAGTCCAATCCGCTCGCCCTGCTGGAGGACGCGTCGATGCGCAGCCTCCTCGTGAGCGCCATCGACGACCTTCCGGAGCGCGAGAAGCTCGTGATGAGTTTCTATTACGACGAGGAGCTGAACCTGCGCGAGATCGGAGAGGTTCTGGGGGTGACCGAATCGCGCGTCTGTCAGCTCCACAGTCAGGCGGTCGCACGCATCCGCTCGCGCATGATGGGTGGAACGCAGGCGGGTGCGAAGGCGCGTCGCGGGCGCCCGCCCAAGAAGTCCTGAGCCGCGCGGACCCGCACCGGACATGGACAAGATCAGCATTTTCGGTCTCGCGCTCGGCCTGGCTGCGATCGTCTTCGGCCAGGTTCTCGAGGGTGGCCACGTTTCCTCTCTGATCCAGCCGACCGCCTTCCTGATCGTTGCTGGGGGTACCCTGGGGGCCGTCATGCTGCAAAGCCCGCTGCCGGTCTTCGTCGACGGGATGCGGATGGTGCGCTGGGTGTTCGTGCCCCCCGTTGCTGCGCATGACTGGCTGATCGAGGAGGCCACCGGCTGGAGCCACACGGCGCGCAAGGAAGGTCTACTTGCGCTCGAGGCAAGGATCGAGACCCTGCCGGATCCATTCATGCGCAAGGGGGTGCAGTTGCTCGTCGACGGAGTCGAGCCGGAACGCCTGCGCGAGCTGCTCGAAGTGGAGATCGACGCCACCGAGCGCCAGCTCAGGCTGTCGGCGCGGATCTGGGAGGCCGCCGGAGGCTATTCCCCGACGATCGGCATCCTCGGAGCCGTGATGGGTTTGATCCACGTGATGGAGAACCTCAGCGACCCCTCCCGTCTGGGTGCCGGAATCGCGGTGGCATTCGTTGCCACGATCTACGGGGTCGGGTTTGCCAACCTGGTGTTCCTGCCGATCTCGAAGAAGCTGATGGCGCACATCGGCAATATCACTTCACAGCGCGAAATGCTCGTCGATGGGCTGGTCGGCATTGCCAACGGCGACAATCCGCGCATCATCGAAACGCGCATGCGCGGACACATCGCGTCCTGAGGGCGCCCTTCACAACCTGAAGTTGCCTGTCGAGGCCTTCAGTTCATCGGCCAGCCGACGCAGTTGTGCTGCGGTATCGGACATGCGGCCCAGCGCCGCATGGCTGCCCTCGACCATTTGCGCGATCTGCTCCACGTGCCGGCTGATCTGTGTGCTCGCGGTGCTCTGCTCGCGCACGGCGACGCTGATCTGCTCGACTTCGCTGGTGGTGCGGCTGACCGACTCGTTGGCCGCCTCGACCGCCTCGGAGGTGGCCGCCATGCTCGTACGGCTGGATTCGAGTGCCTTCATGCCCTGACCCAGTTCGCGGTCGAGTGCCTGGGCCTGTTCGCCGAGTGTCGAGGTGATCGCATCGATCTGGGCGGCCGACTGGCTCGACTTTTCGGCAAGCTTGCGTACCTCGTCGGCGACGACGGCGAAGCCCCGTCCCTGTTCTCCTGCGCGTGCGGCCTCGATCGCTGCGTTGAGCGCGAGGAGGTTGGTCTGGTCCGCGATCTCGCGCACCTGGCGGGTCATCGTCGTGATCTGCTGTGCATCCTGGATGAAGCCACTGGCGGTGTCGCTGACGTGCTGCATCACCGTCGCGGTCTGGTTGAGTGCGGTAGCCAGTTCAGTGAGACGGCGTTCGGCCTCCTTCGAGCCGCTGGCGGCTGTTTGCGACAGCTCGCTGACGCGCTCGGCGTTGTCGCTGATGACCTGGATCGAGACCGTCACCTCTTCGACCGTGGTGGCGGTCGAGGCGGCGGCTTCGGACTGCTCCGCGGCGGTCGATTCAGCCTTGCGGGTTTCGTCGGCGAGACTGATCGCGGCGTTATCGACGCGCGTCACGGAATCGGACACCCTGCGGATCAGTTCGCCGAGGTCCGATCGAAGCTTCTCGGCCGAGCGGGCGATGCGGCCGATCTCGTCGGTCGTGTGGGCGACGATGGGGGCGCTGAAATTGCCCTGTGCCAGCAGGCCGAGGCCGGTTTCCAGCTCGCGGGCCGGTCGGACGACCTGGCTTTGCAGCAGCCATACGAAGATCACGAACGCGACCACGCAGGCGGCCGCCATCAGTCCCAGGCTGAGCGCAACCGCGCGGGGTGCGCTGGCCGAGATCTCGCTGCGCCTCGTCTCGATCGAGCGTTCGAGGTTGGCGACGATCTCGTCGAGCTGATGGCCGGGCGCGGCATCGAGTCCTGCCGCCTTGCTGTCCGCCCCGGTGATGTCGAAGTCGCTCTTGTAGGCCGCGAGAATGTCCCGGTAGCGCTGGCCTAGATCGGCGTGGGCGGCGAGGAACAGGCGGATCGCGTCCTGCACGGCCTTGTCACTCACGCTCATCAGCAGGGCATTCATGGTTCCGGCCACGGCCTTTTCATTCTTCTCGAAGGCCGCCCAGTAGCGTTCCAGTTCGTGGTGGTCGGCGCCGCGCAGGATGGCGTTCTTCCATTCGCGCTGCTGGTCGGAAAAGGCGACCTTAGATTCGATCAGTTGCGCCCGGTCGTCCTCGAGCACCCGGACGTCCTGCGCGAATGCCTGGATCGCGCGCCACTCGAGATAGAGCCCGGTGCCCGCCGCAAGCAGCACGAGCACCGTGCCGGTGCCGGCGATCAGGAGCAGCTTGTTGCGGATGCTGTCGAGGATGAGTTTCATGATGCGGCCTTTGCGGGTTCGACTCTCCAGTGCTTCATCGACCTGGGAGGTGAGGACTTTAGCTTATCGAGCGCGAAAAGACTCGTCGCCATCCATGCGGTTGTGGTTCGAAGCCGTATTCACGACCGGGTGAGCATGCTGTTTCCGGGAAATATGGCACGAAATTTGCTAAGTATTCGAAACCGCTGCGATCCGGCAGCCATTGCCGCAAGGAAGACGTGCCGGTCCGTGCTGCCCGCTTACATCATGCGCCTGATCTCCGTATCATGGGGCGCTTCAGGGAGCCTAACCATGGCCAGACGCAGGAAGTCATCGGAAGAGCACGAAAACCACGAGCGCTGGCTCGTGTCGTACGCGGACTTCATCACGCTTCTGTTCGCGTTCTTCGTCGTCATGTACTCGCTTTCCTCGGTCAATGAAGGCAAGTACCGGGTTCTGTCGGATTCGCTCGTCAGCGCCTTCCGCAATGTGACGATCAACGAGTCCGATAACCGGATGATCGTTCCGCCGGTGATCCTTCCGACCCCGAACCTGCCGCGACCGGCGCCTGCCGTCGAACGCCCTCAACGGGATGAAGCACAGGCGCGTCGCGAACAGCAGCGCGAGGCGCAGGTGCGACAGATGCACGACATGGCGGACGAAATCCGGCGCGCTCTCGAGCCGCTGACGCGCAGCGGGCAGGTCAGCGTGTCCCAAGGGGCGCATGGCATCACGGTCGAGATCAACGCGAGTGTGCTGTTCGCGCTCGGTGATGCGGCGCTCGGGGCGGGGGCTGCGGCACCGCTGCGGGCGGTTGCCGAGGTGCTCGCGGGGGCCGACTTTCCGATCAAGGTGGAGGGCCACACGGACAACGCTCCGATCAACACCTTCCGCTTCCCGTCGAACTGGGAACTGTCCGCGGCGCGTGCGTCTTCAGTGGTGCGCTTGTTCATCGAGGCGGGGGTGCGCGCCGACCGCCTGACCGCTGCCGGATACAGCGATCAGCGTCCGATCGCAGACAATGCCTCGGATGCCGGACGGGCGCGCAACCGGCGCGTCACGATCCTGATCGAGTCGATGTTCAGCGAGCCGGCGCCGGATCCGGCACCGGCCACCATCGATGCGGATGACCCGATCCGTTCGATCCTGCCCACGGAGCCGCAGCCAGCGAACTGAGCGCTATCGCAGCGCGACCGGCCGCAGGTTGCGCGCAAGCGGTGCGCCCTTGCGCGCGCGGCGATGGCGTAGCGTTTCGAGTTGCGACGGTTTGAGTTCCAGTTCGACCGTCCGGCCTCCGCGCCCGGCCCCTTCGATGCGCAGCACCGAGTCAGCCGCCGGAACCGCAACCGCCGCCAGCGCTTCGTGCGCATCGAGTGCCATCACGATGACGCCGCGCCCCCCCGCCTGCACCTTCATCTCGCTGCGCGCGAAGACGAGGATGCGGCCGTTCTCCGACACTGCCGCAATCCAGTCGCCGAGCGCCGGTGCCGGAGCGAGGACCCGTTCGCCCTTCTCCAGGGTCATGAAGGCCTTGCCGGCCCGTTGCCGGCTGGTGGCGTCGGCCAGCGTGCAGATGAATCCATATCCCCCCGAGTTGGCGAACAGCCATGAGCCGCCAGGGTCGGCCGACAGCACCTGGGCTGGCTTGCCGCCATCCTGGAACTCGACGAAGGTTGTAAGCGGCGCACCGTCGCCGCGCCCACCCGGCAGATCCGGGATCTTCACGGTGTAGGCACGCCCGTGGGTGTCGATGACCACGAGTGGCCAGGTGGTACGCGTCTCGACGACCGTGAAGCCGTGGTCACCCGCCTTGTAGCTGATGCTGGCCGGGTCGATGCCGTGTCCCTGGCGGGTCCGGACCCAGCCGTTGCGTGACAGGATCACCGTCACCGGTTCGTCCGGTGCGGCGATCTCGGCTGGAGCGACGGGTGCCACCGCCTCGAGCACGGTGCGGCGGTCGTCACCGTATTTCCTGGCGTCTTCGCGGATCTCCCTGAGGATCAGCCGTGTCATCGCGGCGCGGCTGTCGAGCAGTTCCTGGAGGCCGTCGCGCTCCTCGCGCAGTTCGGCGAGTTCCTTCTCGATCTTGAAGCCTTCCAGGCGTGCGAGCTGGCGCAGGCGGATTTCGAGGATGTCCTCGGCCTGGATCTCGGTCAGGCCGAACGCCGCGATCAGGGCCGGCTTCGGCTCGTCCGACTCGCGGATCACGCGGATGACTTCCTCGATGTGGAGGAAGGCGATCGCGCGGCCTTCGAGGATGTGGATGCGCCGGTCGACCTCATCGAGGCGGTGCCGGGTGCGGCGCTCGACCGTGACGAAGCGGAAATCGATCCACTCCTTGAGGATCTGCAGCAGGTTCTTCTGTTGTGGCCTGCCGTTGCGGCCGATCATCGTCAGGTTGATCGAGGTCGAGGTTTCGAGGCTGGTGTGGGCGAGCAGCACCGCCATGAACTCTTCGCGGCTCTGCCGGCTGGAGCGCGGTTCGAGCACGATGCGCACCGGCGACTGGTCGCTCGATTCGTCGCGCACGGTGTCGAGCGCCCCCAGGATGAGCTGCTTGAGGTTCTTCTGCTCCTGGGTCACGTCCTTCTTGCCGGCGCGCGGCTGCGGGTTGGTGGCCGCCTCGATCTCGGCAAGCACGCCTGCGGCCGATACGCCATGCGGCAGCTCGTCGATGATGACGCGCCATTGTCCGCGTGCAAGCTCTTCCACATGCCAGCGTGCGCGCAGGCGCAGGCTGCCGCGACCGCAGGCGTAGGCTTCGCGGATGGTCTCGGGGCTGGAGATGAGTTGCCCGCCGCCGGGGTAGTCCGGACCGGGCAGGATGGGCAGGAGGCTTTCGAGCGTCGCATCGGGATTGCGGATCAGGTGGCAGGCAGCCTCGGCGACTTCACGCAGGTTGTGCGGCGGAATCTCGGTGGCCATCCCGACCGCGATGCCGGACGCGCCGTTGAGCAGTACGAAGGGCAGGCGCGCGGGCAGGAATTGCGGCTCCTGGAAAGCGCCATCGTAGTTCGGGAGGAAGTCCACCGTTCCGCGATCGATCTCGGACAGCAGCAGTTCAGCGATCGGCGTGAGGCGGCACTCGGTGTAGCGCATCGCCGCCGCCGAGTCGCCGTCGCGCGAGCCGAAGTTGCCCTGGCCGTCGACCAGCGGGTAGCGCAGCGAGAAGTCCTGCGCGACCCGCACCATCGCGTCATACACCGAGGAGTCGCCGTGCGGGTGGTACTTGCCGATCACGTCGCCGACCACGCGCGCGGACTTCACGTGCTTGGAGGTCGGCGCAAGCCGCATCTCGTTCATCGCGTGCAGGATGCGCCGCTGCACCGGCTTGAGGCCGTCCTCGACCTGCGGCAGCGCACGCGAGCGCACGACGCTCATCGCGTAAGCGAGATAGGCGCGCTCGGCGTAGCGGTCGAGGGGGAGACTGCCCTCGTCGTCGCTCGTGTCGTCAGGAGCGGAAGGCGGGGAGGGCGGCTCTCTGCTTGCGGCATCGAGCGAGGATGGCTCGGTTGCCGCACCGGCAGAGGGCTGTGCATTACCCGGGGCGATTGTGGGTGTGTGCGCGGGCGGCTCAGCGTGAGCGGTTTCGGGCGGGTCGAAAAGATCAGGGATGTCGTTGCTCATGCGGACTCTTCATGTCGTTGGGGCGCCGTTCAGACGTCAGCCTCGACGCTGTCGCCTTTCTCTTCCATCCATGCGCGTCGACCGGAGGCTTCGCCCTTGCCCATCAGCAGGGTGAACATTCTCAGCGTGTCATCCATCGCGCCGCTGCGCACGCGCACCGGCAGCACGCGGCGCGTGGCAGGGTCCATCGTGGTTTCGCGCAACTGGTCCGGGTTCATCTCGCCCAGACCCTTGAAGCGGCCGACCTCGATCGCGTCGGGGCGAAAACCTTCCTTCACCAGGCGATCGCGGATCGCGGTCAGTTCCCCGTCGTCGAGCGCATAGAGCCTACGCGCGGGGCGCTTCTTGCCTTGCGCCGGGACGTCGATGCGATAGAGCGGCGGCTGGGCGACATGGATGTGGCCGCGTTCGATGAGTTTCGGGAAATGCCGGAAGAACAGCGTCAGCAGCAGGGTCTGGATGTGTGCACCGTCGACGTCGGCATCGGACATGATCACGACCTTGCCATAGCGCAGGCCCGAAAGATCGGCTTCGCCGACCGCACCGTGGGCATCGACGCCGAGGGCGACGGCGATGTCGTGGATCTCGGCGTTTGCGAGCAGGCGATCGGGGTCGACCTCCCAGGCGTTCTGCACCTTGCCGCGCAAGGGCAGGATGGCCTGGGTTTCCTTGTTGCGAGCCATCTTCGCCGAGCCGCCCGCCGAGTCGCCTTCGACCAGAAAGATCTCGTTCTCGGCAAGGTCCTCCGATTCGCAGTCGGAGAGCTTGCCGGGCAGCACGGCAACCCCGGAAGTCTTCTTCTTTTCGACCTTCTGTGCGCTCTTCTGGCGCGCCATCGCCTGACGGATCGACAGTTCGGCGATCGCGCGACCGGCATCGACGTGGTTGTTGAGCCAGATTTCGAACGGGTCGCGGATCTGCCCGGAAACCAGCTTCACTGCCTCGCGCGAATTGAGTTTCTCCTTCACCTGACCCTGGAACTGGGGGTCCAGAAGGCGCGCCGACAGCACGAAGCTCATCTTCGCGCACACGTCTTCCTGCTGCAGCTTGACGCCACGTGGCAAGAGCGCATGGTGTTCGATGAACGATCGGACGGCCTCGAATACTCCGGATCGCAGGCCCGATTCGTGTGTTCCGCCCGCCACGGTCGGAATCAGGTTGACATAGGATTCGCTGGGGATCACCGACTCGAACCAGCCGATGGCCCAGGCCGCGCCTTCGCCCACGGCAAAGGCCGGGTCGTCCGCCGTGGCGTAGCGCTCACCGGCATAGGGCGGACAGACCGGTTCGAGCTCGCCCGCCAGTTCGCGCAGATAGCCGGCGAGCCCGTCGGGATAGCTCCATAGCTTGGACAACGCGGGGCCGGACGCCTGTTCGATGTCGAGCCGGACCGAGACCCCCGGCAGCAGCACGGCCTTGCTGCGCAAGAGGCGCTCCAGCTCGCCGATCGGCACGCGCGGATGGTCGAAGTACCTGCTGTCGGGCCAGACCCGCACCCGGGTGCCGGTCTGGCGACCGCACTCGCCTTCGGTGCGCAGCTCGCCGACCGTTTCTCCGCCATTGGAAAAATCGATGCGATGGATCCTGCCCTCACGCCTGACCTCGACTTCGATCCGAGTCGACAGGGCGTTGGTCACCGATACCCCCACTCCGTGGAGTCCGCCGGAAAAGGCATAGGCTCCGTTGCCGTCGCGCTTGTCGAACTTCCCGCCTGCGTGCAGGCGGGTGTAGGCGAGCACGACGACCGGCACCCCTTCCTGCGGATGAACCCCGACCGGAATGCCGCGCCCGTCGTCCGAAACGGTGATCGATCCGTCCAGATGCTGGGTGACGTGGATCTTCTTCGCAAAGCCGCCGAGCGCCTCATCGGCTGCGTTGTCGATGACTTCCTGGATGATGTGGGCGGGCGAGTCGGTTCGGGTATACATCCCCGGACGCTCGCGCACCGGTTCCAGCCCCTTCAGGACGCGGAACGAGGATTCGTCGTAGTGCGGCTGCGGCTTGTTCATCGGCGTGCGGCGGCTATCGTGGTTCGGCGGCGCACAAGGATACCTGCTGGGCGCGCTTCTGGCACGCCGGGATGAACAAGGGAAAGTCTTCGGAAGGGAGAACGGTCCGGAGCGGCGCCCGGGGGTTTGCCGGAGTCGTGAACGATGGACCCGAGGCGGGCGTCAGGCGCTGCCCAGGTGGCGTCCGCGTCCAGCCGGCCGGGCCGCGCCGGAGGCGTCGTACAGTTGCGGGGCCTGGGCTGCGGTGAGTAGGACGGAAAGTCCGGCCTGGTTGTTCTTCATGCGCTCGTTGATGAGTTTGCCGTTGATCTGGTTGCGTGCCCTGGCCTCGCGCGCGAGCGCGAGCGTCGCGTCCCAGCGTGCCAGCGTGGCCGGTGCACCCTTGCACACCGAGCGCACCGAGGCATCCTCATTGGGGAGTCGTTCGCTGCCGAGCAGCAGCGCACGCGCGTCGTGCTGACGCTGGAGCTGCTGGAAGATCTCGGTCTTCTCTGCGGTGAGCGCCTGCAGCGCGTCGATGTCGCCAGCGACCAGCAGGGCCTCCTCGCGTTCCAGAACATCCATGAATCGACGCAGTTGCGTAAACTCCGCTTCGATCAGGTTCGCGAGGCGGGTCACCGTTGCGGCAGAGCTCATGACCTTCCGGACTGCGCCGCAAGCATCTCGCGCACGCTGTGGATGAGACCGTCGGCGATCCGGCTTGCGTCGACCTGGAAACGGCCTTCGCTGATCGCCTTGCGGATCTCTTCCACGCGCTCTCGATTCACCACGGGGGTCGAGGCCATCGCCGCCTCCGCCTTGCCTAGACTGGATGACAGGGGGGACAGGGCGACTGTTGCACCGTCGCCCTGTCTGCCGGGCGCCGGACTGGCGGGCGCGCGGGGCCGGGTTTCGGCGGTGCCGCTGCCGCCGACCGGTTTCGGCATTCCTTCGATCTTCACGATGACTCTCCCGAAAAGCGGTTCTCTGATGGGCTTAACGGCACATGCGGCGACAACTTGAGTGAATTTAGCAGAAAAAAACCGGCGCTACTTCGTACGACCTTCGTGTCGCCGCACGCGTCGAAATTTCGATGCGGCCGACTGCGCTACGGCAGGATCTCGACCGCGCCATCGAATCTGGCCGTGCCCTGGACCACCTGTCCGCCGGGAAGCCGCACGCGCACGGCCTCTCCTTCTGCGGCGCGGTTGAGCGCCCGGCCCTCGTTGCTGACCCGAAAACCCTCTCCGCCGCTGATGACTCGCACGTTCTGCCCTTGTTGCACGACGGGAGGAAGGCGCAGCATGCCGGCGCGCAGGGGGGTGCCGGCTGCGACTGCGAAACGGGTGTGCTTTCCGGTCGCGCGGGATTCGTCGCGCAAGGTGTCTTCGGGCAGGGTGGTCAGGTCCGCGGACTGAC
The DNA here is from genome assembly GCA_023383815.1 of Rhodocyclaceae bacterium. Classification (GTDB taxonomy): domain Bacteria; phylum Pseudomonadota; class Gammaproteobacteria; order Burkholderiales; family Rhodocyclaceae; genus JACOUN01. The sequence continues at coordinate 14,051 of JAHDYG010000016.1, read as the reverse complement.
GGATGAGGTCGGCGGATCCGATGATCTGGCCAGCCCGGATCGGGCGTGCGGTCACGAGATACTCTCCGATGACGGCCACCCGGGCTGGCACGAAGACGGTCCAGGCGATGGGCGCACTGCAGCGCACACCGACGCTGAGCCGCCCCCAGGCCCTCGCACCGGCCGGCAGAAACGCCTCGAGTCCGGTGCAGGCGGGCAGACGGTTGTCGGCCTGGAAGGGCTCCACCGCGATCGAGACGTCGCCCGGAAGCCCCGCGGCTTCGCGTTCAAGCAACTGCCGGGCGGCCTGCTCGACGGGCAGCGGTGGCTGCTGCGCCGGTACGGTCGTGGCGCAAAGCAAGGCCAGTGCGGCGATCTGCGATCGGAAAAGAACTGCAACGGCTCGGGGGGGCAGGATACGCATGGTCCGATTGCACCACGCCTGCCCGTCCGGGGCAACCCACGGAAACGCGCACCGGGGGAGGGGGCGGCGGACGGCGCAGCCCGCCTGCTTGGCCGGCGAGGGCGGCAAGATTTTCCGGCGGGCGGCAACAGGGCGTCGGCCGCGAGGACCGATAACGGCCAAATTGGCCGGTAATTCCGCCCCTTATCACCACAAGGTCGCCCCTTGCAGGCGACTAAGATGGCTGGCATGGAAGGTGCATTGGACTTCCTGCAGAGCGCCGGAGCACATGTCGGCGACCGCAAACCGGATTCAGAGGGGATGCCATGAAAGCCCGACTCGACAGTTCGTTGCAGTTCTATCAGACCGCCCTGAACCTTCAGGCGCAGCGGCAGCAGTTGATCGCGTCGAACATCGCCAATGCCGATACGCCGAACTACAAGGCGCGCGACATCGATTTCCGCGGGGCGCTCAAGAATGCGCTCGGGCAGGGGCTGGCCCCGCTCGCGCTGGCGACCTCGGCTCAGGGGCACCTCGGCGCTGCACAGCAGATGCCGTTCCAGGCCTATACCCACTATCGCAAGAGCGTTCAGGACAGCGTCGACGGCAATACGGTCAACATGGACGTCGAACGTGCCGCGTTTGCCGAGAACTCCTTGCACTACGAAGCGAGCGTGAACTTCATCAGCAGCCTGCTGCGCGGCATGCAGACGGCGATCTCGGGCCAGTAAGCGGGGGCAGGAGTCGATCATGAGCATGTTCAACGTCCTCACCATCGCCGGGTCCGCGCTGCATGCCCAGTCGGCGCGGCTCAATACCACCGCGTCAAACCTTGCCAACGCCGACAGCGTGGCCGGGCCCGACGGGCAGCCCTACAAGGCGAAGCACGTGGTCTTCACCGCCCGTCCGGTCGCCGGTCCGCATGCGGTTGGCGTGCAGGCCACGCAGGTCGTCGAAAGCGCGGCACCCGGGCGGATGGTGTACGACCCGGCCAATCCGGCGGCCAACGCGGAAGGCTACGTGGAAATGTCGAACGTGAACGTCGTCGAGGAGATGACCAACATGATCTCGGCCTCTCGCGCCTACCAGACCAATGCCGAACTGATGAGCACGGCAAAGACGCTGGTCCAGCGCACGCTGGCGATCGGCCAGTGACCAATCGGACGGAGTGAATCATGAGTACTGTGACGGATGCGACGCAAACGGCCGCCGAGGCGATCCTCTCGGGGCTGAAGCGCAAGGAGAGCACTGCTTCGGAGACAAGCCCGGAGAACACGCAGATGCGTTTCCTGACGCTGCTCACCGCGCAGCTCAAGAACCAGGATCCGATGAGTCCAATGGACAACGCACAGGTGACTTCACAGCTTGCGCAGATCAGCACGGTGGACGGAATCGAGCGTCTGAACACGATGCTCGGTCAGATCATGGAAGGGCAGCAATCCAACGAGGCGCTGCAGGCGGCGACCCTGGTCGGGCGCGGAGTGCTGGTGCCGGGCAACGGTCTGCTGCTGACCGAAGCCGGCGCGGTGGGCGGTTTCTCGCTGGAGGGTCCGGCCGACGGCGTGAAGCTCACCATCAAGGATTCGATGGGCGTGGAAATTGCTCAGATCAGTCTGGGCGCGTTCGAGGCGGGCACTCACAACTTCCAGTGGGACGGTACGGCGATCGACGGCAGCCGTGCGGCGGACGGCAAGTACAGCATCAGCGTTCGCGCCGAGACGGCTGGCGAGCCGGTCACGAGCGAGGCGCTGGAGTTTGGGGCCGTCACGAGTGTCGTGCGCGGACCCAAGAGCACCGATTTGCAGATAGGCGATCTGGGCATCTTCAAGATGAGCGAGATCCGGCAGATTCTTTGAGACAGTACTCCGGGAGAGAAAATCATGGCTTTCCAGCAAGGTTTGAGCGGTCTGAACTCCGCATCCAAGGCACTCGATGTCATCAGCAACAACATCGCGAACTCGAATACGGTCGGTTTCAAGCAGGGCCGTGCCGGGTTCACGGACGTCTACGCGGCAGCGCTCAGTGGCGCGGCAGCGGGCGTTCAGGTCGGGATCGGCGCGTCGATCTCACAGGTCTCGCAATTGTTCTCGCAGGGCAACATCACGACGACCGGCAACCCGCTGGACGTCGCGATCAACGGCAACGGATTTTTCCGGATGGCGGGAACCGATGGCACCGTGGCCTATACGCGCAACGGCCAGTTCGACGTGGACAAGGACGGCTACATCTCCAATGCGCAGGGCTTCCGGCTCACCGGATACTCGGCCACCAATGGAGTGATCCTCGCCGGCGGCGACCCGCAGGCGCTCCAGCTCGACTACTCGGACGTCTCGCCGAATGCGTCGTCCGAACTGATGCTCGGCATGAACCTCGATTCGCGCGATCCGGTTCCCGGTGCGGCCTTCGATGTGAACAACCCCATTCCGCTCGACCGCAACAACCTCGGCGCCGGGGGCTACAACTTCTCGACCTCGGCCACCGTCTATGACACGCTGGGCAACCCGCACAACCTGACCTACTTCTTCGTCAAGAGCGCCACGCCCGGAGAATGGGAGCTGTACTACCAGGTGGACGGCGCCGTGCCTGCGACCGCGCTCTCGAATCTGGTCTTCGATACCGATGGCGTGCTGACGGCGGGGGGTGACGACCTGATCACGCTCGACTTCTCCGCGTCCGGTGCCGAAGCCGCGCAGGACATCCAGCTCGATCTCACGACCACGACCCAGTTCGGCAGCCCCTTCGGCGTCAACACCCTGCGCCAGGACGGGTTTGCATCGGGCCGCCTGACCGGGATCACGATCGGCAAGGACGGGGTGATCCTCGGGCGCTACAGCAACGGCCAGAGCCGCGATCTGGGGCAGGTCGTGCTGGCGAACTTCCAGAGTCCCAACGGGCTCCTTGCGCTGGGCGGAAACATGTTCGGCGAATCGCCCGATTCGGGCCAGCCGATCATCGGGATCGCCGGCTCCGCGAACCTCGGCCTGCTGTCGGCCGGTTCGGTCGAGGAGGCCAACGTCGACATGACGGCAGAACTGGTTTCGCTGATCGTCATGCAGCGCTCATACCAGGCCAACGCGCAGTCGGTGCGGGCGCAGGACCAGATCCTGCAGACGATCGTGAACCTGCGCTAACCCTGAATGGTGCGCGCCGCTCCTGACTCAGGCCAGGGGCGGCGAGACCAGGCGGACTCGAACCGGGAAGGACCATGGACAGACTGATCTACACTGCAATGACCGGCGCCAAGCACACCCTGGGGCAGCAGGCGGCGGTGGCGAACAATCTGGCAAACGCCAACACCACCGGCTTTCGTGCCGCGATGCACCGGATGCGGGCCGTACCGGTCCAGGGCGAGGGGCTTCCGACACGTGCCTTTGCCGTGGATGCAACCGTTGCGACGAACTTCGCGCCGGGCCCCCTGCAGCAGACCGGCCGCGCTTTCGACGTCGCAGTCGAAGGCAAGGGCTGGTTCGCGGTGCAGATGCCCGATGGTACGGAGGCCTACACGCGCGATGGCAGTTTCGAGCTCAGCGCCAACGGGGTCCTGCAGACGCGCGGTGGCCTTCCTGTGGTCGGGGACGGAGGGCCGATCGCGATTCCCCCCGACAACGAGATCCTGATCGGCAAGGACGGCACCCTGTCCGCCCTGGCGGCGGGCGGTGCGCAGAACATCGTCAACGTTGCGGGGCGTCTCAAGCTCGTCAATCCGCCCGAGGACAACCTCGTGCGCGGGGACGACGGCCTGTTCCGGCTGCGCGATGGCGCCGTGGCGCCCGCCGACGAGGCCGTCCAGGTGGCAGGAGGGTACCTCGAGGGCAGCAATGTGAGCGTGGTCGATCAGTTGGTCACGATGATCTCGCTCGCGCGCCAGTTCGAGATGCAGACCAAGATGATGCAGACGGCGGAAACCAACGACCGTTCGGCATCCCAGGTTCTGGCGCAGCGCTAGCGCCCGGTGGGTTGAACCGGATTAGGGGGAGGTTTCCCGGCGTGTTCGTGCGATTGCCCGTTGCACGTCCGGCGTAAGCTGGAACCCATGCGCAAAGGTCGATGCCTCTGCGCGATCGACCAGGAGTCCGCACCATGATTCGCTCGCTTTGGATTGCCCGTACCGGCCTCGACGCCCAGCAGACCCAGCTCGACGTCATCTCGAACAACCTCGCCAACGTATCGACGAATGGCTACAAGCGCGCGCGCGCGGTGTTCGAGGATCTGCTGTACCAGACGCTGCGCCAGCCCGGGGCCCAGAACACGCAACAGAACCAGATCGGCAGCGGGCTGCAGCTTGGCACGGGCGTGCGCCCGGTCGCGACCGAGCGGATCCACACCCAGGGCAACCTGCAGCAGAGTGGAAATCCGCTGGACATGGGCATCCAGGGCAACGGCTTCTTCCAGGTCGCCTTGCCGGACGGAACCTCGGGCTATACCCGCGATGGCGTCTTCCAGCTCGATGCCCAGGGGCAGCTGATGACTGCGAGCGGCTATCCGCTCGAACCTGCGATCATCATCCCGAACGACGCGCAGAACATCACGATCGGCAAGGATGGCACCGTCAGCGTGACCCAGGCCGGCCAGGCTGCGCCGACGATCGTCGGCAACATCCAGCTGGCAACGTTCGTCAATCCGGGCGGACTGTCGAGCGCGGGTGAGAACCTCTACCTCGAAACGGCCTCGAGCGGCGTGGCGACGCCGAATGCGCCGGGTACCAATGGCGCCGGCGTCATCAACCAGGGCTATGTCGAGACCTCGAACGTCAACGTCGCCGAAGAGCTCGTGAGCATGATCACGACGCAAAGGGCCTACGAGATCAATTCGCGCGCAATCCAGACTTCCGACACGATGCTCGGACGCCTGACCCAGCTCTGACGGGGTGGGATCATGAAACCGCTCCCGTATTCCGCGGCCTTCGCCGCGCTCATCCTGAGCGGATGCGCGGCGATTCACACCACACCGCCGACTGCGGTCCATCAGCCAATGACGGCGATGCCGGTGGCGCGCACCCACTCGGCGCCGGTGACCGGAGCGATCTACCAGGCGTCGCTCGCCCAGCCGTTGTTCGAGGACCGGCGTGCACGGCGCATCGGCGACGTGATCACGATCAACCTTGTCGAGAACACGTCGGCGAAGAAGGCTGCAAATGCAAGTGCCGCACGGGGTTCGAGCATGACGGGTGGCATCTCCTCGCTGGCGAACCTGCCGCTGAAGAAGCTGGAGGGATTGAACATCGAGGCCGGGATCGATTCGGAGTTCGAAGGCACGGGGGCTGCTGCGGCAAACAACGCGTTCACCGGAACGATCACCGTGACGGTGATCGACGTCTATGCCAACGGAAACCTGCTCGTGTCAGGCGAGAAGCAGATCGCGATCAACCAGGGCGACGAGTACATCCGCTTCTCGGGCGTCATCAATCCAAATACGGTGACCTCCGCCAACACCGTGCAATCGACCCAGGTCGCCGATGCCCGCATCGAGTACAAGGGTAGCGGCTACATCGACGAATCGCAGCAGATGGGATGGTTGCAGCGGTTCTTCGTGGCCCTGCTGCCATTCTGATCACCGGGAGCGGACCATGAACGCCCGTTCAATCTTTCTTCGTCTGGTGCTTCTCGCATCGCTGGCCTTCCTGGGAGGGGCCGTGCATGCGGCCGAGCGCCTCAAGGATCTCGCCACGATCGCGGGCGTTCGCGACAACCAGCTCGTCGGTTACGGGCTCGTGATCGGTCTCGACGGGACGGGGGACCAGACGACACAGACCCCTTTTACCGTGCAGAGCATCGTCAACATGCTGGGCAACATGGGGGTGACCCTGCCTCCCGGGACCAACCTGCAGTTGAAGAACGTGGCCGCCGTGATGGTCACCGCGAACCTGCCGCCCTTCGCGCGCCCGGGGCAGCCGATCGACGTCACGGTGTCCTCGATCGGCAACGCGAAGAGCCTGCGCGGTGGCACGCTCGTGATGACGCCGCTCAAGGGCGCAGACGGAAACGTCTACGCGATGGCTCAGGGCAACCTGCTGGTCGGCGGCGCGGGTGCGAGCGGTGGCGGTGCGTCTCAGACGGTGAACCACCTGCTTGCGGGCCGGATTCCACGCGGCGCGACGGTCGAGCGCTCCGTACCGAGCGCGCTCGGGCATGGCGAGCACGTCGTGTTCGAACTCAACCACACGGATTTCGGCACTGCACGGCGGGTCGTCGATGCAATCAATCTGGCCACGACGGAGGGGACGGCCCGCGCACTCGATGGGCGAACGATCGAAGTCCGGGCGCCGCTCGATGCCTCGGACCGTGTCGCCTTTCTCGGCCGGCTGGAAAATCTCGAAGTCACGCCGATGCAGCAGGCAGCCAGGGTGATCGTGAATTCGCGCACCGGCTCCGTCGTGATGAACCAGCGGGTGACCTTGCAGAACGTCGCGGTCGCGCACGGGAACCTGACCGTGACCGTTGGTACCGACGTCATGGTCAGTCAGCCGCCTCCACTATCGGGTGGTGACACGGTGGTGATCGAGCGTGGACGGGTCGATGTCGAACAAAGTCCGGGGAGTCTGATCAACGTGCGTGCCGGTGCGAATCTGGCGGAGGTCGTCAAGGCACTCAATGCGATCGGCGCCTCCCCGATGGATCTGGTGAGCATCCTGCAGGCCATGAAGGCTGCCGGCGCATTGCGCGCGGAGCTGGAGGTGATCTGAAATGGTCGCGAGCACAGTGCAGTTCAATGCGCTCGATCCGAATGCGCTGGGCGATCTGAAGCGGCTTGCACGCGGCGACCAGAACTCGCCCGAAGCCTTGCGGGCGGCCGCGAAGCAGTTCGAAGCGCTGTTTCTGCAGATGGTGCTCAAGTCGATGCGTGACGCAATGCCGTCGAATGGCTTGATGGACAGTGATCAGACGCGGCTCTTCCAGTCCCTGCAGGACCAGCAGCTCACGATGAACATGGCCCAGGGAAAGGGCGTCGGCCTCGCCGAGGTCCTGTTTCGGCAACTGGGCGGTGTGGATGACCCGGCCTCGAGTCCAGCCGCGATCGATTCCCTGCCGGATGGGGAGCGCGCGCCCGGGTTTGCCGTGCCGGCTCGCGCGGCATCTTTTGCCGTCTCCGCAGAGCGTGCGGAAAAGCTCGCCGCGGGGTTGGCCGAACTTGCCGCCAGCGTCCGGTCGTCGCGGGTGCGTCCGCCTGAACGGGAGGACGGCACGGGTGAGGCAGTCGGGCCGCGGGGCTTCGTCGACAGAGTCTGGCAGCACGCCGTCGAAGCGAGCCGCAGTACCGGAATCCCGCCCCACTTCATGGTCGCTCAGGCCGCGCTCGAAACAGGGTGGGGCAAGGCCGAACTGCAGCGCGCGGACGGTGGGCCGAGCTACAACCTGTTCAACATCAAGGCCGGAGCAAACTGGACCGGGCCGGTCGTCGAGCGTTCGGTCACCGAGTACGCGAACGGCCAGGCCTATACCGAGCAGGCGAGGTTCCGTGCCTACGGGTCGTACGCCGAGGCGTTCCGGGACTACGCTGCGCTGCTGCGCAACAGCCCGCGCTACGCGCAGGTGCTCGGCCAGCAGGACGCGGCCGGTTTCGCGCGCAGCCTGCAGGGTGCCGGCTATGCGACCGATCCGATGTACGCGGACAAGCTCACGCGCATCATCGGCGGAAGCACCCTGCGCGAAGCCTTGTCGGGCTGATCGCTTGCGAACTGGCAAGGATCTTGCAGCAGATCCGGCAAGCGCAGTCGTTAAGGGGCAGCAATCATGGCCGGACTACTCAGCATTGGATACACGGGCATCACCGCCGCGCAGGCCAATCTGCTCACCACCAGCCACAACATCACGAACGCAGGGACGCCGGGCTTCAACCGCCAGGCGGTAGTGCTGACGACCAATGAGCCGCAGTTTTCCGGGTCGGGGTTCTTCGGCCAGGGCTCCCGCATCGACGCCATCCGTCGCCAGTACGATCAGTTCCTGAACCAGCAGGTGCTGAGTGCTTCCGCGCGCAAGGAAGAGCTTGCCGCCTACAACACCGCGATCGAGCAGATCAACAACCTGCTGGCCGACGAGAGCGCAGGCCTGTCGTCGGCGCTATCGGGCTTCTTCCGCGGCGTGAACGACGTTGCAAACAACCCGTCCAGCATCCCGGCACGACAGGCGATGATCTCGCTCGCCGAGGCGCTTGCCGGGCGGTTCGAAGCGACCGATACACGCCTGCGCGAGATCCGCGACGTGACGGAGGGCCAGATTGCCAGCACGGTGGCCGAGATCAATGGCTATGCCCGCCAGATTGCCGCACTCAACCAGCGGATCGGAGAAGTGCAGGTCGCTGGTCCGACTGTTCAGGCCAACGATCTGCTCGACCAGCGTGACAACCTCGTCGCTGAACTCAACAAGCTCGTGCGCGTGAGCGCCAACCAGGAGTCGGATGGCTCGCTCAGTGTCTTCATGGGCAGTGGGCAGCCGCTCGTCGTGGGGTTCGCCGTCACGAACCTGAAGATCGACTATCCGGATCCTGCGGATCCGTTTCGCGGCCAGGTGTACCAGGAGACCCCGGGAATCGACGTCCTGATCCCCGACTCCGTACTCCAGGGTGGCCGCTTGGGCGGGTTGCTCGCGTTTCGTAACGAATCGCTCGACAGTGTGCGCGACCAGCTGGGCGAGATCGCCAAGGCGATCTCGGCCGAGTTCAACACCCAGCACGGTCTCGGGGTGGATCTCGCCGGAGCGGCCGGAACGAACTTCTTCACTGATCTGACAGCGGTCAGCGCACGCGATGCGGCCGCATCGTTTGCCGTCCAGATCACGGATCCGGCGCTCATCGCCGCATCGAGCACGGTGATCCCCGGCGCTGGCAACAACGAGAACGCCCTGGCGCTCGCTGCGCTGCAGACGAGCAAGCTCATGAATGGCGGCACGGCCACCTTTCAGTCGGCCTATTCGCAGCTCGTGAGTTCGGTGGGCAACAAGGCGCGCGAGGTCCAGATCGCCGCCAAGGCGCAGGATGTCCAGTACGAACAGGCGCTCGCCGCGCGCGAGTCGCTGTCGGGGGTGAATCTGGATGAAGAGGCGGCCAACCTGATCCGCTTCCAGCAGTCTTACCAGGCCGCCTCGCGGGTGATGGCAATGGCCGGAACCCTGTTTGACGAAATCCTCGGCATCGTGCGCTGAAGGAGAGGAGCATGAGAGTCTCGACCAGCATGATCTACGACTTCGGCCGGACCGCGATGCAGCGGCAGACGGCCGATTTCATGAACACCCAGTTGCAGCTCGCGTCGGGCCGGCGCGTGCTCAAGCCGTCGGACGACCCGGTCTCTTCGGCGCGTGCGCTCGAGGTGTCGCAGAGCAAGAACGTGAATGCCCAGTTCATGGAAAACCTCGGCTACGCGCGCGATGCGCTGAGGCTGGTCGAGGGGACAATGGCTTCCGTCACCGAAGGCATCACCTACGTGCGCACCCGCGCCGTGGAGTCGGGCAACGATACCCTGTCCCAGCCGGAGCTCGATTCGCTCGCGGCCGACCTGAGGGCGCAGTACGAGCAGCTGCGCGCGCTGGCAAACACGCGCGATGGGGAAGGGCAGTATCTGTTCTCCGGCTACGCGATCAACGATGAGCCCTTCGTGGGAGACCTGACGGCCCCGGCGACGACCTATGCGGGCGATGCCGGGGTGCGGCGCATCCAGGTCTCGTCGAGCCGGGAGATTCCGGTTTCCGCACCGGGCGATCAGGTGTTCGGGGATGGCGTCACCGGGCTTTTCGCGGATCTGCGGACATTCATCGATCGACTCGAGTCCGGCGCCTTCAACGCCACCGATGTCGACAATGCGATCACGGCGATGGATGGGGCGCTCGACATGGTCCTGCGCGAACGGGCGTCGGTCGGTTCTCGTCTGGGCGAACTGGATGCGATCGAGAATGTGAGTGCGGACTTCGACCTGCAGTATGCCGAGACGCTGTCGCGTCTGCAGGATCTGGACTACACCGAGGCCATCTCGCGCTTCTCGAAGCAGCAAACGCTGCTCGAGGCCGCCCAGCAGTCCTACGTGCGCGTGACGGGGCTCTCCCTGTTCGATCTTCTGCGCTGACCGCCATGTCCAGAATCCTCCTTCCGATCTCGCTCGCAGTGCTTCTCAGCGGTTGTGCAATGATGCGGGATCTTTCCGATCCCCCGAACGTCACGCAGCTACGCATGCTGCGCAGCGAATACCTGGCCGCGGCGGCGATCGCTTACGTGATCTACGACCCTGCGGCGCCGACCTGGCAGATCGACGTGCAGCCGCTCGACGACGACCGGTTGAGGCTCGACCTGCGCATGCGCTCACTGATCACGGGCGGGGACGGAGAGTCACGCCAGATCTTCATGCGCAGCGCCCGCCATCTGGCCGAGTCCGCCGGGTATGCGGGATTCGACGTGATCCGCTACGAAGAGGGCGTCGATGGATCGCGCCCCTTTGCGCGTCGATACGCGAGCGGAGAGATCCGCCTTGCGCGCTCGCGCGCGTGGCCGTCGCTCTAACGCTCGAGCGGCCGGATACCGGACGGCTTAGGGGTAGAAGGCGTACACCCGGTAGCCGGTTGCTCCGAGCGCCTGCGCACCTTCGAACGGGATGCTGGCCTCGATCACGCCATACGGCGCGAACGCCATTTCCGGACCGTGCCGTTCGGCCGGAACCCACTCCTGTGGCTGCAGCACCCTCCGGATCAATGGCCGGTCGCGCAGGTCGGTGAGCGTGAGCTCCAGGTGCGGAACCTGCTGCGGGTAGGGGGCTTCATTGCCCACCTGTACGATCAGCGTGAAACGGGTCGCATCGGACGGATCGGATTCCAGGTTCGATGACTCGATACGAATGGCCGTGATGTTGCGCGGCAGGGGCATCGTGCAGCCGAGCCGCTCGCACAGTTGCAGGAAGAGCGGGCGGGTCTCGGGCCACTTGCGCGCGATGTCCTGACGGAAGACGTAGCTTGCCTGCGCGGCGAGCGTGCCCGCCAGAATTCCGATCACGAGCCCTTGTGCCCAGCCGCTGGCCGCCTTGCGCGGTGCGATGGCAGAACCTCCTGTCGGGGAGGGTTGTGGTGCCGACCAGTCCGGCTCGGAAACGGCGACCTGCGTGCGCGCGGTGTCATGAGGCATCTGCTCGGCGATCAGGGTGCCCGTTGCGAGTCGCCGAAGTCGTTCGCGGCGCGCAGACTGCTCGTTCGGGTCGGGTGCCGGGTGGTCGCGCTGGAACGGTGGCGCTGGATCCCGGGCACCGGCATGCCCTGGTGCGAGAACTGGTGCGTCCTCCGGAGCAGCGGGCGGTTCCGGTTCGGGCGGCGGCTCGGCGAACGGATTCTTGCGGTCGGGCGTGCGCTCGCTCTCGAACATCGCCGGCATCCAGGTCGGTTCCGTATCGGGGGACAGCGACGGAAGTGGCTCCCCAGGCTGGGTGTCGGGTTCCTCTTCGAGCGCCGGGCTGTCCGGTTCCGGGCTGGGTTCGTGCCCGGCCGCGGGCCTCGGTGCCGAAACCTCGGGTGGGGCTGCACGCCGGGGAGGCAGCAAGGCGTCGGGAATTGCGAAGTCGAGCAGATCGATCGCTGGCGCTGGCGGCGCGGCTTCGTCAGTCGCCGAAGGGGGTTCGTCCGGCTGCAGGTGGGGCGCCCACTCGGCTGCGGCTTCCACTTCGGATGCGGCAGGGTGGGGGGGCGGTGCTCCGGAATCCGGGTGCAGGCCCGCGGCTGGTGCTGCGGGAAGGGTTTCCTGATCAAGCAGATGCTCGATGGCGTTGAACGGTCGGTAGCAGTGGCCACAGCGCACCCGCCCGGAACGCGTGCGCAACTGCTCGGGGTGAACCCGGAACACGGTATGGCACGCGGGGCAGCATACGATCAGCATCGGGTCGGCGTTGCTCCATCGTGGTGTCCTTCCAGGCGCACCCAGCCCTCGCGGACAGCGCCGACCTTCAGTGTGATCCACGGGGAATAGCTGGCGATGACAGTTTCCGCCTGGCTTTCGAGAATGCCCGACAGGACCAGCCAGCCGCCGGGTGCGACGCGCGATGCGAGCAAGGGCGCGAGCATGCGCAACGGATTGGTCAGGATGTTGGCCACCACGACGTCGAACGTCCCATCGAGCGCCTGTCCAGAGTGCTGCAGGCGCATCGTGACCCGGTTCCGTTCCGCATTGAACCGCGCCGCCTCCAGCGCCTGGACATCGATGTCGACGCCCAGTACGTCCGTTGCCCCGAGCATCGCGGCGGCGATTCCCAGGATGCCAGACCCGCACCCGTAGTCCAGGATCGTCTCGCCGATCGAGCCGCGCTTGCGGTCGCACAGCCATTCGAGGCACAGCCCGGTCGTCGGATGTGAGCCGGTTCCGAAGGCCATGCCGGGATCGAGCACGATACTGATCGCACCTGGATCCGGACTGGCGTGCCACGATGGCACGATCCAGAGGCGGTCGGTGATGCGGATGGGGTCGAACTGGCTCTGGGTGAGTTCGACCCAGTTCTGCTCCTCGAGTGGCTCGCAGCGATACTCCGGTAGACACGGCAGGCCCGCCAGCGTACGCGCAGACTCAAGCGCCTGCGGAACGTCGGTGCCGGCGTCGAACAGCGCGACGACCCGGCTGCGGTCCCAGAGTCCGCCAGGCTGATGGCCCGGCTCACCGAACTGCGGCTTCTCCGCTTCGGTACCGGCGTCGGCATCCTCGATCGCGACGGACAATGCGCCGGTCTCCATCAGCGCTTCCGACAGGGCCTCGGCCTTGTCGGCGGGTGCATCCAGCGTGACCGAGGTCCACATCCGTCGTGTGCTCCGTCCGGCGTTCAGCCGAGCTTCAGTTCGCTGCGGTCGGCGAGCAAACCTTCCAGGTAGTGAATGCTGGTGCCGCCTTCGGAGAACCGGCCATCGAGCATGAGTTCCTGATGCAGCGGCACATTGGTCTTGATTCCGTCGACCGCCATCTCCGACAGCGCGATGCGCATGCGCCGGATCGCCTGCTCGCGTGTGTCGCCGTAGGCGATCAGCTTGCCAATCATCGAGTCGTAATACTGCGGAATCGTATACCCGTTGTAGACATGGGAATCGACCCGGATTCCGGGTCCGCCCGGCATGTGCCAGTTCGTGATCCGTCCCGGTGAGGGCGTGAAGCGGAAAGGATCCTCGGCATTGATGCGGCATTCGATCGCATGGCCGCGCAACCGGACGTCGCGCTGGCCAAACCAGAGTTTCTCCAGTGCTGCGATGCGGATCTGGGCCTGAACGATGTCGATCCCCGTGATGAGTTCGGTTACCGGATGCTCGACCTGGACGCGGGTGTTCATCTCGATGAAGTAGAACTCTCCGTTCTCGTACAGGAACTCGAAGGTTCCCGCACCACGGTAGCCGAGCATGCGGCACGCTTCGGCGCAGCGCTCCCCGATCTTCTCGATGAGCTTGCGCTCGATTCCGGGAGCGGGGGCTTCCTCGATGATCTTCTGGTGGCGGCGCTGCATCGAGCAGTCGCGTTCGCCCAGGTGCACGGCATTTCCGTGCTGGTCGGCCAGGACCTGGATCTCTATGTGACGCGGGTTCTCGAGATATTTCTCCATGTAGACCGTGCCGTTGCCGAATGCGGCCAGCGCTTCGGAACGCGTCGTCGACACGGCATGAATGAGCGCGGCCTCGGTGTGCACGACGCGCATGCCGCGCCCGCCGCCGCCGCCGGCCGCCTTGATGATCACCGG
>JAHDYG010000015.1 GCA_023383815.1 Rhodocyclaceae bacterium | reverse complement strand
ACTCGCGACCTCAACCTTGGCAAGGTTGCGCTCTACCAACTGAGCTATTCCCGCTGGAAGACCGCCATTATAGTTGCCCGCGCCCAGCTGTCAACCGCGTTTGCCTGTGTCCGCATGGCCTCCGGGAGTCTTCCCGCACGGTGCGGTTTTCAAAGGTCGCGCGGCCGGTCCGGTCCGGACAGTTGCGGAATCGCGCGGTGCAGGTAGTAGGCCATCGACCACAGGGTCAGCGCCGCTGCCACATAGATCAGCACTGTACCGACGAGCCGCACATCCAGAGACAGCACATTCTCGTGGTACAGGAGCAATGGGATGGCAGTCATCTGGGCGGCAGTCTTGAACTTGCCGATCGTGGCCACGGCGACGCTCGCCGCTCGCCCGACCCTGGCCATCCATTCGCGCAGTGCCGAGATCGTGATTTCGCGCCCGATCATGACAACCGCGATGATCGCGTCGATGCGCGCGAGCTGCACGAGCAGGATCAGCGCCGCAGCCACCATCAGTTTGTCGGCGACGGGGTCGAGAAAGGCGCCGAACTCCGAGGTCTGCCCCAGGGTGCGCGCGAGATATCCGTCAAACCAGTCCGTGACGGCCGCCGTAACAAAGATGACGGTTGCGATCAGATTCTTGAGTGCGGGGCCGAGCAGGCTGTCGGGAAGATAGAAGACACCGACGAACAGCGGGATCAGGGCAATGCGCGCCCAGGTCAGGGTATTGGGAATGTTCAGTGGCATCGCCAGGACCCGGGGGTCACCTTTGAAATGCGTCAATGCAGGGCATTGTATATCTGTTCGGCGAGTTTTCGACTGATCCCATCGATCCGGCAAAGATCTTCGACGGTCGCGCCGCGAACGCCGTCCAGCCCGCCGAATCCGGCCAGCAGCTTTCGCCGCCGGGTCGCTCCGATGCCCGGAATGTCCTCCAGCCGGGAACCGATCCGGGCCTTCGCGCGACGCGCCCTGTGCCCGGTGATCGCAAAGCGATGCGCTTCGTCGCGGATCTCCTGGATCAGGTGCAGCGCAGGGTGATCAGGTGTCAGATGTAGCGGTTCGCGCCCGTCCGGAAAGACCAGCGACTCCAGCCCCGGCTTGCGCCCTTCGCCCTTGGCGACGCCGATCATCTGCGGACCTTCGAGTCCGACATCCGCCAGAATCGCCCTTGCGGCACCAACCTGCCCCTTGCCACCGTCGATCAGGATGAGGTCGGGGCGGACGGCTTCTTCGGCAACCATCTTTCCGTAGCGTCGTTCGAGGACCTGGCGCATCGCGGCGTAGTCATCACCGCCGGTGATGCCGGCGATGTTGTAGCGCCGATACTCCGAGGGCTTCATCACACCGTCCTCGCAAACGACACACGATGCAACGGTGGCCTCTCCGAGAGTGTGACTGATGTCGAAGCACTCGACACGCAGGGGCAGCTCTGGCAGATCCAGCGCGTCGCGCAGCGCTTCGAGACGGATGCGGACCCTTCCCGCATCCTGCAGCCGGACCTGCAACGCTAGCCGCGCATTGTCGCGCGCCTGCTCGATCCAGGCCTTCTCGCCCTGCTGGCGTGCATGAGCCAGCGTGCAGCGCACTTCGCCGACTTCCGCGAGCATCGCCCGAACCGGCTCCAGTGGCACCTCCACCAGCAGCTTGGCCGGCAGGCCGTGATGGCGATAGTGTTGTTCGACGAAGGCGAGAAGCCCATCGAGCGCGCTGCAGCCGGCCTGCGTACTTGGAAACTGGGGGCGGTCACCCAGATGCCTTCCGGCACGGACCATCGCAAGATTGACGCACACCAGCCCCTCGGCTTCAACCGCGGTAAGGATGTCGACGTCCTCGTTGCGACGGCTGTCGACGAACTGGCGATGCAGCACGGCCTGCAGGCCCCGAATCCGGTCCCGGCAGAGCGCAGCCTCCTCGAAATCGAGACGCTCGGAGGCGGCCTGCATGCGAGCGCTCAGGTCATCGATGATCTCGTTTGCTCGTCCGTCGAGAAAGCGCGCGGCCAGGCGTACCGTAGCGGCGTAGTCCTCTCCGGTGATCTTGCCGACGCAGGGCGCAGAGCAGCGCTTGATCTGGTGCAGCAGGCAGGGGCGCGAGCGATTCCGGAATACCGACTCCTCGCAGGTACGAAGCTGGAAGAGCTTCTGCAGCAGGTGGATGCTCTCCCGCGCGGCACCGGCATTCGGATACGGGCCGAAGTAACGCGAGCCGGGCTGAAAAGCGCCGCGGTGGTACTCCAGGCGCGCAAAGGCATGCCCGCTCAGGCAGAGGTAGGGATAGGTCTTGTCGTCCCGGAACAGGATGTTGTAGCGCGGCGCGAGGCGCTTGATCAGGTTGCTCTCGACGATCAGGGCCTCGGCCTCGGAGCGCGTCGGCGTGATGTCGACCCGCGCGATCTGTGCCACCATCATCGCGATGCGCGGGCTTGGCTGGGTGCGCTGAAAATAGCTCGACACCCTGCGCTTGAGGTTCTTCGCCTTGCCGACGTAGAGCACCTGCTCGTCCGCTCCGATCATCCGGTAGACGCCCGGCTCGTCCGGGACGGTCTTCAGGAAGGCCCGTGCATCGAAGCGCTGCGCTCGCGAAGAGCCCTCGGACCCTTCCGCACCGGGCGTCCGTACCAAGTCAGACCGCCTTTGCCAGCGCCTCCGCCAGCGTCCTGCGCGCCTGCTGGTACGCCGGGCTGAGCTCGAGGGCGAAAGGGTCGCTGGCATGACGGGGACGCGGACGCAAACCTTCGATGCGCGCCCGGGATTGCGGCACGCTCTCCGGCACCCAGCGATCCAGAAGATCGGCTGCGAGGTCGGGACGGTTGCACACCAGCACCATGTCGCACCCTGCCGCGTGAGCCGCCTTCGCGCGCGCCAGGATGTCGCCGGCCACACTCGCGCCTTCCATCGTCAGGTCATCGCTGAAGATGACGCCCTCGAATCCGATCCGCTTGCGCAGCACATCCTGCAACCAGAACGGAGAAAACCCGGCCGGCCGCTCATCGACTTCACGATAGATGACGTGAGCCGGCATCACCCCGGAAAGCTGGCGACTCATCCGGTGGCGGTAGGGTGCGAGATCGTCCTTCCAGATCGCATCGAACGGACGATCGTCCACGGGAATCTCGTGATGGGAGTCCGCCTCGACGTGGCCGTGTCCCGGAAAATGCTTGCCGACGCATCCCATCCCGGCCTCGGCCATGCCCGCCGCAAGCGCGCCGGCAAGCCGGGCGACCGTCCGCGGATCGCGATGAAAGGCTCGGTCACCGATGACACGACTTCCGCCATAGTCAAGATCGAGGACGGGCGTAAAACTCAGGTCGACGCCGTGCGCGAGCAGCTCGGCCGCAAGGACGAAACCTGTGCAACGCGCGAACTCGAGCGCTTCCAGGTAGTCCCGCTCCCACACGGAACCGATGACCCGCATCGACGGCAGGGCGGTGAACCCACTGCCGCGAAAGCGCTGGACCCGCCCCCCTTCATGATCGACCGCAATGACGAGCGGCGGCTCGCGCAGCGCGTGGATCTCTCCGGTCAGAGCCTGCAAGGCCTCACCATCACTGAAATTGCGCTTGAAAAGAATCACTCCGCCAACCAGCGGATCGCACAGACGTTCACGCTCCTCGTCGGTCAGCACAGTGCCCTGCACATCGAGCATGACCGGTCCCTGCAGAAGATGCACGGGATAGGCGCTCCGGTCAGTCATCGGCCGATCTCTCTGGGATCTGCTCATGACGGCACTCGATCACCGCGAACGCCACGACATACTCCTGTTCGTCGGTCAAGCTGAGATGGGCTGACAAGCCCCCCTCGGCCATGTGCAAGGCGAGTGCCTCGGCATAACGAAAGACCGGCTTGCCGAGTGCATCGTGTTCGACCGAGATCGCGTGAAGCGTGGCCGGTACGGCAACGCCAGTGCCAAGGGCCTTGCCGAAGGCTTCCTTGGCGGCAAAGCGCTTGGCGACGAAGCGCGCCGGATCGCGGCTGCGTTCGAACTCGGCGCGCTCGCCCGGCGCAAGCACCCGCTCGGCAAAGCGCTCGCCGTGTCGCGCAAGAGATTCGCCGATCCGCGCCACCCGGACGATGTCGGTACCGATCCCGTGGATCACCGCTTCATCCTCGCTCCGCGCCTTCGGCCGCCTCGCGCATCAGGCGCTTCATCTCGCGCACGGCTTCCTCCATGCCGGTGAAGATCGATCGGCTGACGATCGAATGGCCGATGTGCAACTCACGCACATGCGGCAGGCGGGCAATCGGCTGGACATTGTAGTAGTTGAGGGCGTGACCGGCATTGAAGCGCATCCCGTGCGAGCGGATCGCCTCGCCGGCCGTGCGGATGCGATCGAGCTCGGCCTGCACGGCTTCGCGCTCGACATCACGCCCCGCACCATGGAACGCATGCGCGTACGGCCCGGTGTGGACCTCGCAGACCCGTGCACCGATCCGCGCCGCCGCCTCGATCTGCGCCACATCAGCATCGATGAACACGCTCGTCACGATGCCAGCGCCGGCCAGCCGGTCGATGATCGATCTCAACCGCCCCTCCTGGGCTAGGACATCCAGCCCGCCCTCGGTCGTGATCTCGGCGCGCCCCTCGGGGACCAGCATCGCCATTTCGGGCCGGATGGCACAGGCGATGTCGACCATCTCTTCGGTCGCAGCCATTTCGAGATTGAGCTTGATCTGCGTGAGCCCGCGCAACCGGCGTACGTCCTCGTCGTGGATATGGCGCCGGTCCTCCCGCAGATGAACGGTGATTCCGTCCGCGCCACCGAGGTGCGCCTGTACGGCCGCCCACACCGGGTCGGGCTCCCAGGTCCGGCGCGCCTGGCGCAACGTGGCGACGTGGTCGATGTTTACGCCGAGTTCGATCACAGCTCCTGAAACTCCTTGAGTACGCGGCGCGACTGCAGGGTCTGGCCGCCCAGATAGTGGTGGATGAGCGTGCGCAGGAGCTGCTTGCCCTGCGCGAGGGTCTCCGGTCGCTCGAACGCGTTCTGCGCAAGATCAATCAGGGTCTGGCCGCTCACGACCACCTGCCCGGCCGCATCCAGTGTGGCCCGTACCGGACCCTTTTCGATTATATAGACGTAGCGTCCGGCCGGATCGACGATCTCTCCGGTTTGAGCGTCGTTCGCAAGGCCGGCGCCGTACCCCAGTTCGCGCAGCAACGCGAGTTCGAAACGCCGCAGGACCGGTGCCGCAGCGGTCTGGCGCGCCAGATCCGCCAATGCGCTCCCGTAATCTTCGAACAAGACCGGATGCGGGTCTTCACGCGCCGACAGGCGCACCAGAAGCTCGTTCAGGTAGTAGGCGCAGAGCAGCGCTCGCCCCTGCAACAGAGGTTGCCCGCCCTGCCATTCTGCGCGGACGAGCGTCTTGATCTCGCCTCCGCCGGACCAGTCGACCCGCAGGGGCTGAAAAGCCATCAGCACGCCGCGCAGCGCCGACTGCGGCCGCCGCGCGCCCTTGGCAACCAGCCCCACACGACCGAAGTCGCGCGAGAACACCTCGACGATGAGGCTCGTCTCGCGCCACGGCCAGGAGTGCAGCACGAAGGCCGGCTGCTGATCGATGCGCTGCTTCGGACTCACGAAGCCACCCTGTCAGCGGAGCCCGGACTAATCGTAGCCGAGGCTCTTGAGCGCCCGCTCGTCGTCCGTCCAGCCACTGCGGACCTTGACCCAGACTTCGAGGTAGACCTTGCCATCGAACAGCTGTTCGAGTTCGACACGCGCCTCCGACGAAATCCGCTTGAGCCGCTCGCCCCCCTTGCCGATGACGATCCCCTTGTGCCCTGCCTTGTCCACGATGATCGCCGCATGGATGCGCCGCAAACGCCCTTCCGTCTCGAACTTCTCGATCTCGACCGTCATGCCGTAGGGAAGCTCGTCACCAAGCAGGCGGAAGAGCTTCTCGCGCAGAAACTCGGACGCGAGGAAGCGCTCGCTGCGATCAGTAATGTCGTCTTCGCCATAGATCGGGCTGGCGACCGGCAGAAACGGGCGGATCGCGCGCACGAGCTCATCCAGGTTGCTGCCGCGCTCGGCACTGACCGGAACGATCTCCGAAAACTCGCGGACCTCCTGCATGCGGGCGATGAAGGGCAGCAACTGCTGCTTGTCCTCCAGCCGGTCGACCTTGTTGATGACCAGCACCACCTTTGCCTCGGCAGGAAGCAATGCAACGACCCTGCGATCATCCTCGTTGAAGCGCCCAGCCTCGATCACGAGCAGGACGAGATCGACTTCCTGCAACGCTCGCGTGACGGTCCGGTTCATGCTGCGGTTGAGCGCATTGCTGTGGTGAGTCTGGAATCCCGGTGTATCCACGAACACGAACTGCGCATCGGCCGTGCTCAGGATGCCGGTCACGCGATGGCGCGTCGTCTGCGCCTTGCGCGAAACGATGCTGATCTTCTGTCCCACCAGCCGGTTGAGGAGCGTGGATTTTCCGACGTTGGGGCGCCCGACGATCGCGATGAAACCCGTCCGGAATCCTTCCGGGGCGTATCCGTCCCCGATCCCGGCTCCGCTCATGATGCCTGCCTCAGCTGTTCCAGGGCGCACTGCGCAGACTGTTGTTCAGCGGCGCGCCGGCTCGGACCGGTGCCGGTCGTGCGCAGGCCGTACTGCTCGATCACGCAGATCACCTCGAACTCCTGTGCGTGCGCCTCGCCCCGCACATTGACGGTGACATAGGACGGCAAGGGCAGTTTGCGTGCCTGCATGAACTCCTGCAACGCGGTCTTCGGATCCTTGAGCGCCGTGCGCGGATCGAGTTCATCGAGCGCAGGTGCGTACAGCCGGTCGACCACCCCCTTCGCCGCCTCGAAACCGCCATCGAGGAACACAGCAGCGAAGACGGCTTCCAGTGCATCGGCGAGAATCGAAGGGCGACGAAACCCGCCGCTCTTCATTTCGCCTTCCCCGAGCCTGAGTTGCTCCCCCAGGTCGAGATCGAGCGCCACCCGGTAGAGCCCCTCCTGACTCACGAGCGAAGCCCGCAACCGCGAAAGATCACCCTCTTTCAGGTCTCCATATCGCTCGAACAGTGCGATCGCGACGACGCAGTTGAGGATGCTGTCCCCCAGAAATTCCAGGCGCTCGTTGTTGGGCTGTCCGGCGCTGCGATGGGTCAGTGCCTGGCGCAGCAGCTCCGGCGCCTCAAAGCGATAGCCGAGTGCGTCCTCGAGCCGGTCGGAACGTGCACGCACTAAACGCCTTTCGAGGCCGACGAGGCCTTGAAGTCGAACAACAGGCTCGCATTGCCCACGATCGGGACCTTGCGCGCGTACTCAACCTCGACGACGACCTTGCCGCCCTGCTTGTAGATGATGAGATCGCGCCCGGTTACGGTCGAGATGTCGTCGACAACCCCGCGCCGATCAAAGCTCCCGCGCAACTGGGAGATCGTTCCACCCTGATCCCCCTCTTCCGCCACCGCCTTCACGACCCGGACCACCGCCATGTACTCGGTCCATGCCGGAACGCAGCGAAATGCAATCAGCATCGCAAACGCGAGCAATCCGCCGACGATGATCACACTGATCAGGGTGATGCCTGCCTGTCTGTTCCTGTTCATCTGCACGTCCCTTTCAATGGAAGCTGCCGATCCGCTTCAAGTCGCTGAAGTTGAACCAGATGAAGAACGCCCGACCGACGATGTTCTCATCCGGCACGAAACCCCAGACCCTGCTGTCGCTGCTTGCATCCCGATTGTCACCCATGACGAAATAGTGCCCCTCGGGCACGATGCAGCTCACACCGGCCGTAGTATAGGTGCAGTTTCCGCGATAAGGAAAATCCAGGACGTGGCGAATGAACGGAGGCACGTCATGTTCGATCAGCACTGAATGAGCGACTTCACCCAGGGTTTCGACATAACTCGGGGAATAGCGCAACTGCCCGCGGTGCAGGTAGTCGTCCGCAGCCTGCAGATCCACCCAATCGCCGTTGATGCGCAACCGCTTGTTCAGGTACTCGACCCGATCACCCGGGAGCCCGACCACTCTCTTGATGTAGTCGAGCGACGGGTCTGCCGGGTAGCGGAACACCATGACTTCGCCCCGGCGCGGGGTATTCACGTCGAGGATCTTCCTGTTGATGACCGGCAGGCGAATACCGTAGGTCCACTTGTTCACCAGGATGAAGTCGCCGATCTCCAGCGTCGGAATCATCGACCCCGATGGAATCCGGAAGGGCTCGACGAGAAACGAGCGCAGCGCGAACACGATGAGGATGATCGGAAAGAAGCTCGCGCCGTACTCGACCCAGAACGGAGAGGGGGCGCCAGGGACGCGCAGCCTGCGTGCATGAAAACGATCGTAGGCCCAGAGAACGCCGGTCAGCACCAGCAAGCCAAACAGGATCAGCGCAAAATTCACATCGACTCCGTCACGGGGAAAACCGCTTCATTGGGAAGTCGCACAGCATACCATCGGAGTCGCCCACTACTTCCCCTCGTCCGTGCGCAGAACCGCTAGAAAGGCTTCCTGGGGAATTTCGACGTTTCCGACCTGCTTCATCCGCTTCTTGCCTTCCTTCTGCTTCTCGAGCAGCTTGCGCTTGCGAGTGATATCGCCGCCATAGCACTTTGCCAGGACGTTCTTGCGCAGCGCTTTGATCGTTTCGCGGGCAATGATGTGCGAACCGATCGCCGCCTGCACGGCAACATCGAACATCTGGCGCGGAATGAGTTCTCGCAATTTCGAGGCCAGCTCGCGTCCCCTGTACTGCGCACTCGCCCGGTGCACGATCACCGACAGCGCATCGACCTTTTCACCGCCGACCAATAGATCGAGCTTGACGAGGTCTGCGCACCGATACTCCTTGAACTCATAGTCGAGCGATGCATAACCGCGCGAAACGGATTTGAGCCTGTCGAAAAAATCGAGCACCACCTCGTTCATCGGCATGTCATATATGAGCTGTACCTGCCGGCCGTGGTAGCGCATGTCCACCTGGGTGCCGCGCTTCTGGTTGCACAGCGTGATGACTGGCCCGACATAGTCCTGCGGCAGGAAGATCGTCGCCGTGATGATCGGCTCGCGGATCTCGGCCACCTTGGACAGGTCAGGCAGCTTCGCCGGATTCTCGATCCTCACCACCTCACCGCTGTTCATCACGACCTCGTACACGACCGTCGGCGCCGTCGTGATGAGATCCATGTCGAACTCGCGCTCGAGGCGCTCCTGCACGATGTCCAGATGCAACATACCCAGGAAGCCGCAGCGGAAGCCGAATCCGAGCGCCTGTGAGACCTCCGGCTCGAAATGCAGGGACGCATCGTTCAGCTTGAGTTTCTCCAGCGACTCGCGCAGCTGCTCGTACTCGCTTGACTCGACGGGATAAAGGCCGGCAAAGACCTGGGGCTTGATCTCCCGGAAGCCCGGCAGGGATTCGACCGCCGGTCGCGTTGCGATCGTGACCGTATCTCCGACCTTTGCAGCCTGCAACTCCTTGATGCCTGCGATCACGAATCCGACCTCCCCCGCCGACAGGGAGGTTCGTGAAACAGCACGCGGCGTGAAGACGCCAACCTCGTCACACGGGTACTGTGCGCCCGTCGACATCAGGAGAATTCGGTCCTTCGGCTTGAGGACGCCATCGACGACCCGCACCAGCATGACGACACCGACGTAGTTGTCGAACCAGGAGTCGATGATCAGTGCTTTCAGGGGAGCACCGGGATCGCCTTTCGGCGGCGGGACGCGGCCGACTACCACTTCGAGCACATCCTCGATCCCCACGCCGGTCTTGGCAGAGCACAGGATGGCATCGGACGCGTCGACCCCGATCACATCCTCGATCTCGGATCGGGCATTGTCCGGATCGGCTGCCGGCAGATCGATCTTGTTCAGCACGGGAATGACTTCAACCCCCTGCTCGATCGCGGTATAGCAGTTCGCGACCGTCTGGGCCTCCACCCCCTGCGAGGCATCCACGACCAGCAAGGCACCCTCGCACGCGGCGAGCGAGCGGCTGACCTCATACGAGAAGTCCACGTGCCCTGGAGTATCGATGAGGTTCAGATTGTAGATCTCTCCATCTCGCGCCCGATACTGCAGTGCCGCAGTCTGTGCCTTGATGGTGATCCCGCGCTCGCGCTCGATGTCCATCGAGTCGAGCACCTGCTCTTCCATCTCTCGATCGGAAAGTCCGCCGCAGTAATGGATGAGCCGATCGGCAAGCGTGGACTTGCCATGATCGATGTGGGCGATGATCGAAAAATTGCGGATACGTTGCATGGGGCAGCACATAAAGGCACATGCAACCGGACGCGCTGACGTCGAATCGGCGGACCTTCCCGCCGAAGATCATCTGGAACGCCTTCGGCGAAACGTGCTTGCGCGCGTGCGCCGAACGATCGATGCGCTCAGGGAACGAAACTGGCAGAAACGAACCGTCCGCTGATCCGGGACGACGCCCGGCCATGCACCCGGGTTGATCGGGGCTTGACTCTGGCCAAGGGGCGGATTCTAACCGAAAGTGCCGCAATGAGCACGCACTGCGGCCTCATCCAGATGATAGTGGCAGAGCATCCGGTCGCCCGCCAGAACGACCGGCACCAGTTCATCCCAGCGCGCCTCGAGTTCGGGCTCCTGATCGACGTCGACGACCCTTACCGACCATCCCAGCTCAGCCGCCAGCGGCTCAAGCGCCGCAATCAGTTCATGGCACAGATGGCACCAGTTCCGGCTCATGACCTGCAGGACACGTTCGCCACTCATGCCCCTACCCGCACCGACACGTACAGCGTCGCTCCGGCCCTGCGGATCAGCAGCGAGATCGTCTGCCCTTCCCGCAAGCCACCTGCCAGACGGTCGAACGTCGCGACCGAATCGAGCCGATGCTGTTTTCCGTCGATCACGATCGCCAACAGGACATCGGCCTTTCGCACATCCCCCCTTGCCGCCGCGCCCTGGACATTCTCGACCACCAACCCCAAGGGCTGAGCGGGTGCACGGGCCGACGGACGCTCCGGAGCCAGGGTCAGTCCGAGCCGGTTGGCTCTTGCTGCTGGCTTCGAAGGCATCCGTCCGGAGATCCGTCCTTCCTCGGCCCATTCGCCAACGACAACCGCAATCTCGCGGATCTCGCCATTGCGCAGAATCCTCAAGGCTGCGGTCACACCGGGCTGCAGCCGGGCCACGATGCGTGGCAACTCCACAGAACCGGGCACGTTGCGCCCATCGACCCCCAGGATGATGTCGCCCGGCATCAGGCCCGCACGATCGGCCGGACCATCGGGCTCGACAGCGCTGACAAGCGCCCCCTCGGTTCCGGGCAGACCGAAGCTCTCCGCGATCGCCTTGGTCACCTCTTGTATGGAGACCCCGATCCGTCCCCGCTCGACGCGCCCGCGCTCACGCAACTGCGACTGAACCTGCATCGCCACATCGATCGGAATCGCGAACGACAGGCCCATGAAGCCACCCGTCTGGCTATAGATCTGCGAGTTGATCCCGACGACCTCACCCTTGAGATTGAACAAGGGGCCACCCGAATTCCCGGGATTGATCGCGACATCGGTCTGAATGAAAGGCACGAAGTTCTCGTCCGGAAGCGCGCGCCCCTTGGCGCTGACGATGCCAGCCGTGACCGAATGATCGAAGCCGAACGGCGAACCGATCGCCAGCACCCACTCGCCGACCTTGAGGGCATGCGGATCTCCAAGCACAACGGCCGGCAGCCCCCTGGCTTCGATCTTGATCAAGGCAACATCGGTACGAACATCCGCACCGATCAGGTCGGCCCGGTATTCTCGCTTGTCGGCCAGGCGGACAAGGATCTCCTCGGCGTCGGCGACGACGTGCGCGTTGGTCAGGATGTACCCATCCGAACTGATGATGAATCCCGAACCAAGCGAACGGTCGTCCGGACTGAAGCGCGGAAAATCCGGCATCCGTGGGATGAAACGCCGGAACCAATCGAACATCGGGTCGCTTTCATCGAACCCGGGAAAGGACAGCAACTCCTCCGGCAGGGATTGCGTGGTGCTGATATTCACGACGGTCGGAGCATTGCGCTCGACCAGTCCGGAAAACTCAGGCAAGGATCGGGCGGCCGAGGGACTCGGCATCCCCACTGCAAGCCAGGCCAGAAGGACGAGTGCGATCCGCAGGAGCGTACTGCGCGAATCGTTCATCCCCGCGCTCCGCGGCAGGGATCGAACTCCGGTTCGCCTCGCGCCATTTCGATCCGCAAGCCTTCACGCCAGCGACGACTCCGAGCCAGGGAGCGATTGAGGATCACGGTCAGTACGATCCCGAACCCGGCACCGAAGGCCGCCGCGAGATCCTCCTGTCCGGCCGTCGCCGAGAAGTGTCCGATCGCGGCTCCGCCGAGCATCAGCACCACTGCAAGGCCGTAGCTGAGCATGGCACCCAGCAGTGGCGCCCGATCCGGTATCCGCAGCACGACCTGATCGCCCGGTGACACGCCGATCCGGTCCGGCACCGAAAAGATCTCGGCAGGCGCCTTCAGGGCGTAGGCGAGCTTTACCGATCGGCACCCTCCGGGTTCGTCGCAGCGGCCACAGCCACCCTGCCGATCCTGGACCAGGACCCGCGCCTCGCCGTTCCCGGCCTCGATGACGACCGCCCTGGTCTCGATCATTTCCTGACCGGCTCGATTCCGTCGCCAAGCATCCTGACCGCGCGGGCCGGCGCCTCGCCGAGTGCGGTCACGAGATGACCACTCACCAGCCTCTTGTAGATGTTGATCGCACCCGAATGCAGGGCCTCTGCGGGAGGGCTCGGATGATCTGCACCGACCGGCTCGACAAATACCGATATCGCCGCCAGTCCGTCACCATAGACCATGTGCAGAATCTCGCCTCGCTCATTGCCCAACGGACGTCGTACGATCGATTTGAGCAAATAGCCCGGCAACGGCGACGCAAGGACCCAATCACTGTCCTCCTCGCGCACGACTTCGCCTTGCACATCGATCACGCGCCAGTCCTGTCCACCCTCGAAACGCGGCTGGAGGGCTTCGGCCGCGATTTCCCCACCGATCCTGACATCGGTGAACGCGAACTGCTCGATCAACTCGCCCTCGGGTCCGACCATGCGTGCCTTGACCAGCAACCCGCTGGCGAGATCGGCCCACAGCATGTGCCCATATCGAAGATCGTCGCGAGGCTCGAGGATGATGAGCTGCGTATCGAGCCCGGCGACACGGGCCGGCTCACCCGCACGAACGCTGTAGTGTTCCCCCACGCTGGCATACGAACCAGGCAGACGCGAAGGAAAGGAACGCGCCGTACCCGAACGATCCATGATCACGAGCCGCTGATCCGGAAGGACACAGCGCACTTCCGCGTTGTTGCGAATCACCTCGCGCGGGCTGCCGTCGAGCACTTCAAGCCGTTCGCGTTCGCCGCTCGCATCGACCAGACGAGTGATCCGCGAGGTCTCCAGATTGCCGCCCGACTGATAGATGAAGGTACCACTGTAGTTCAGTTGCTGGCCGGCACTCGCAATCCTGCCCAGCCACGACACGGGATCGCCACCGCTGTCGGCCAGCGCCGCCGTCTGGAAGAGGAGCGCGCAAACGGACAGTGCTGCAGCCATCCTTCTCATCGAAGCGCATCTCCCCGGACACCGGATACGACACGGACATTCTGCACGGCGCCCGAGATCGGTCCGCCGCCGTTCATGGCCTGATGGACGAACACGTACTTGCGATGGGGATCGTCACGCTCGGCCTGCGCAAGCGCACGAACCGGTCGCACCGAAGGATCCGCAGCCGCCGAGACCGATGCAACGGACAGTCTCTCCCCCGTTGCAGGAAAGAGCGTATAGGCCACCCAGCCCACCGCCGCGACCCCCATCACCGAA
Source organism: Rhodocyclaceae bacterium (assembly GCA_023383815.1). Classification (GTDB taxonomy): domain Bacteria; phylum Pseudomonadota; class Gammaproteobacteria; order Burkholderiales; family Rhodocyclaceae; genus JACOUN01. Next base: position 86,619 of record JAHDYG010000015.1, on the reverse strand, counting down.
GCGGCAAGCGCCATTGCCGAACGCGGCCCCGCCTTCGGCCGACGCCTCGCGCTGGCTGCGACAACCGCTGAGGGCGCGAGCAGCGTCGGCTCGCTGCGGATCCTGCTCATCACCTGCGCGGAAAACACGGAAGAACCACCGACTGTTCCACGCAGTGCGTCTCCGATCAGGCAGTAAGTATCCCACCGTTCCTGCTGAGAAGAGTCGCCACGAAGCCCGTCCAGAACCCGCTGCGCCGCATCGTCATCGAGATCACCATCCAGAAGGGCCGAAAGTTGTTCTTTCATGAGGTCCACCTACCAACGTTTGTCGGGAGCCGTATCCAGCAACGGCCGAAGTCTTTCTGCAATCGCCTCTCGCGCCCGGAAGATCCGGGAGCGGACTGTCCCGATCGGGCAGTCCATGATGCTTGCGATCTCCTCGTAACTCAGTCCTTCGAGTTCCCGAAGCATGATCGCCGTCCTCAGTTCCTCCGGCAGCAAGGCCATCGCCTGATCCACCGTATCACCGATCTGTCGCGTCATCAGCAGACGCTCCGGAGTGTTGATGTCGCGCAGTTGCTCTCCGTCCTCGAAGCTCTCCGCCTCGGTCGAATCGAACCCTGTCGAGGTCGGTGCCCGTCTGCCCTGCGACACCAGATAGTTCTTGGCGGTATTGACTCCGATCCGATACAACCACGTGTAAAAAGCACTCTCGCCTCGAAACGATCCGAGCGCACGATAGGCCTTGATGAAGGTCTCCTGTGCGACATCCTCGACCTCTGCCGAATCGCGGATCAGGCGGGACAGCAGCCTGTGCAGCTTCCGCTGGTACTTCGAAACCAGCAAGCCGAAGGCTTCCTTGTCACCGCGCTGCACGCGCTCAACAAGCAGTTGATCAGTCTCGCGATCGCTCATGGACGGGTCGTTTCTCTCGGTTGGACACAAAACCGTAGCAGTATAGCGATCCGGCATGAGTCCCGCAAAACGCCGACGCCCAAAGGCGAAGCTAGTAAGAAGACAGGGGCGCTGGACAATAGTTCATACGCCGCAAGGGTTATGCCCCTGGCCGGTAGTGATCCCGGTTTCCCACCTTGCCATGCTATCCTCCGGCCGAATCGAGCCTGAGAGCCCTCACCGTGCAGAAAGACCATGATGTCCTGATCCTCGGAAGCGGAACCGCTGGACTTTCCCTTGCGCTGCGACTTGCCGATCATCTTCGCGTCGCCATTGTCACGAAACGCTCACTGGCCGACAGCGCAAGCTCCTGGGCACAGGGCGGAATCGCCGCCGTTCTTGATACAACCGACAGTCTCGAAGCGCATATCCAGGACACCTACATCGCCGGAGCCGGCCTTTGCGACCCGACCGCAACCCGCTTCGTCGTCGAACATGGCAAGCGCGCCATCGAGTGGCTGATCGAGCGTGGCGTCCCATTCACCCGGGAGAAGCAATCTGCAATGGGATATCACCTGACGCGCGAGGGGGGCCATTCGCATCGGCGCATCATACACGCAGCAGACGCAACCGGAGCGGCGGTGCAGGCGACGCTGACGGCTCAGGTCTGCGGACACCCGAACATCGAGATCTTCGAGAATCACATCGGTATCGACCTCATTCTCGGCAGCAAGATCGGGGACACCTCGCGCGGCTGCCTGGGTGCCTACGTTCTGGACATCGAAAACGGTCGCGTCGTGACCATCGCAGCGCGCAGCACTGTGCTTGCAACCGGCGGAGCCGGCAAAGTGTATCTCTATACGACCAACCCGGATGTCGCGACCGGCGATGGCATCGCAATGGCGTGGCGTGCCGGGTGCCGGATCGCGAACATGGAGTTCATCCAGTTTCACCCCACCTGCCTCTACCACCCACAAGCCAAATCCTTCCTGATCAGCGAGGCCGTGCGCGGAGAAGGCGGTATCCTGCGCCTGCCGGATGGCACGCGCTTCATGCCGGATCACGATTCCCGCGCTGAATTGGCACCGCGGGACATCGTCGCCCGTGCGATCGACTTCGAGATGAAAAAACGCGGCCTTGACTGCGTCTATCTCGACATCAGCCACAAGTCCACCGCCTGGCTGCGATCCCACTTCCCCAACATACACGCGCGCTGCCTGGAACTGGGCATCGACATCGCACGAGAGCCGATCCCGGTCGTTCCGGCGGCGCACTATACCTGCGGCGGCATCGTGACCGACCTCGCGGCACGCACCGATCTGGCCGGGCTCTATTGCGTCGGCGAATCGGCCTGCACCGGGCTGCATGGCGCGAATCGCCTCGCCAGCAACTCGCTGCTCGAGTGCCTCGTGTTCGGCGAAGCCGCAGCACAGGACATTCTCGCGAAGCCTGCCGGTTCGTTACCCGAGCTTCCAGCGTGGGATGAGAGCCGGGTGACGGATGCAGACGAGGAGGTCGTCATCTCGCACAACTGGGCCGAACTGCGGCGCTTCATGTGGGACTATGTCGGCATCGTGCGAACGACCAAGCGCTTGCAACGCGCACGCCATCGCATCCGCCTGTTGCATCGCGAGATCGACGAGTTCTATTCGAACTTCCGCGTCAGCAACGATCTGATCGAACTGCGCAACCTCGTCATGACGGCCGACCTGATCGTCCGCTGTGCGATGCGACGGAAAGAAAGCCGCGGACTGCATTCCTCACGGGATCATCCCGGGCTCCTGCCCCGACCCCGCAACACCATACTGCGCCCGCTCAAGCGTCGCCGCTACTGATCGTGGCTCCGGGCCGATGACGAAGCCAGACCCGGAGCAGGCGCCAGTCACTGCGGCGCACGAAGTGATCTGGCAAAAGCATCAGGGAAGGACAGAACGGATTGCGGGATGTAGGTCGCGGAGTCGAGCCGTGCACCCAGACCGCCCACCCGAGGTCGACGTGCCCCGACACGAGCGAAGACCAGACCACACCTCCCGGGCCCTCAATCGAGACTCGTCCGTCGGGACAGAGATTCATTTTCGAGCGCCCGCGTTGCAACTCGACACGCATCGCCCGAAGCAGCGCGATCACTGGCAGCGCGACCAACCATGCACCGCGACCAGCGGTCCCGAAAACACCGAGCACCATTCCGGCCGCAAGCAGATGCACGGATGCGATCATCCAGATGAGCCGCCGAGACGCCCTCAGCGAATACTCCTGGTGACGGAAATCCGCTGCCTGTGGGCCGACCGGAAGGGGGCCCCGCGCGGTATCCACCGCGCCGCCTTCAGATCCGGCGGAAAGCGAGCGTCCCGTTCGTCCCGCCGAATCCGAACGAGTTCGACAGCGCGGCACGAATCTTCATCGGACGAGCGACGTTCGCGACATAGTCGAGATCGCACTGCTCGTCCTGCTCGACGAGGTTGATCGTCGGAGGCGCGATCTGGTGATGGAGCGCCAGAGTCGAGAACACAGCCTCGACACCTCCCGCTGCCCCGAGCAGGTGTCCGGTCATCGACTTCGTGGAATTGACGACCAGGGACTTCGCATGTACCCCGAAACAGCGCTTGACGGCCACCGTTTCGGCAACATCCCCAAGTGGCGTGGACGTACCGTGCGCATTCAGGTAATCGACCTCATCAGCGGCCATCCCGGCATCCTTCAGCGCAGCCGCCATGCAACGCGCGGCCCCCTCACCATCTTCGCAGGGCGCGGTCATGTGAAAGGCATCCGCGCTCATGCCGTATCCTGCGACCTCGGCATAGATCCGTGCGCCGCGTGCCCGGGCATGCTCGTATTCCTCCAGGACGAGCACCCCGGCACCTTCGCCGAGCACAAACCCGTCCCGCCCCTTGTCCCACGGACGGCTCGCTGTCTTCGGATCATCGTTACGGGTCGAGAGCGCCTTGGCTGCTGCAAACCCGCCGATGGCAAGCGGTGTGACGGTGGACTCAGCCCCACCGGCCACCATCACATCGACGTCGCCACGCTCGATCAGTCGCGCAGCCTCCCCGATGCAGTGGGTCGCCGTCGTGCACGCAGTCACCATCGCAAGGCAAGGCCCCTTCAGACCGAACATGATCGAGAGATTGCCCGCGATCATGTTGATGATGGTTCCTGGAATGAAGAACGGAGAGATCTTGCGATGCCCCGCGCGCAGGAACTCGTCATGAGTGGATTCGATCATCGGCAGTCCGCCGATGCCCGACCCGATATTCACGCCGATCCGCTCCGCATTGCCAGGGCCGACTTCGAGCCCACAATCGCGAATGGCCTGAATGCCTGCCGCAAGACCGTAGTGGATGAAGACATCCATCCTGCGCGCTTCCTTCGGCGACAGGTAGGCGCTTACGTCGAACCCCCTGACTTCACCCGCAATCCGCACAGGGAAAGCAGACGCATCAAAGCGGGTGATCTCGCCGATGCCGGAACGTCCGTTGACAATATTGTCCCAGGCTTCGGCTACAGAATTTCCGACGGGAGAGATGATCCCGAGACCGGTAATGACGACTCTGCGACGGGTCAATGTTCGCTCCGGCAACTTGATTGAGGCGGTGGTTTCTTACTTCTTGAGGTGGGCGTTGACGTAGTCGATCGCCTGCTGGACGGTCGTGATCTTTTCGGCTTCTTCGTCCGGGATCTCGCACTCGAACTCTTCTTCCAGCGCCATCACCAGTTCGACGGTATCCAGCGAATCTGCACCCAGATCATCGACGAACGAAGACTCGTTCTTGATCTCCGATTCGTTCACGCCAAGTTGCTCAGCAACGATCTTCTTGACGCGCTGTTCGATGTTCTCCATGAAGAGACTCCTTCCCTGAAATATAGAGATGTTTGAAAAAGCCGGCGTATTCTACCAAAAAGCCCGCCGACTGCTATCGCATCCGAACGCGGGCCAGCCACCCCTGGGTCACGACATGTACATGCCGCCGTTGACGTGCAGTGTCGTGCCGGTAACGTAGGAAGCGGCCGGTGAAGCCAGGAACAGAACGGCTGCAGCGATCTCTTCGGGCCGCCCAAGACGGGCCAGCGCAATCTGTCCGGTCAGTTCGTTTCGGGCCGCCTCGGGCAACGCACGGGTCATGTCGGTATCGATGAAACCCGGCGCGACGCAATTGACCGTGATGTTGCGACTACCAAGTTCCCGCGCCAGCGCCCGGCTCATGCCCTCCACCCCGGCCTTGGCTGCCGCATAGTTCGCCTGCCCTGGATTGCCGGAACTGGCGACGACGGAGGTGATGTTGATGATGCGCCCCTTGCGCGCCTTCATCATGCCGCGCATCACGAGCCGCGACATCCTGAACACTGACTTGAGGTTGGTGTCGAGCACCGCATCCCACTCCTCGTCCTTCATCCGCAAGGCCAGATTGTCGCGCGTGATGCCGGCATTGTTGACCAGCACCGCAACCGGGCCGAACCGCTTTTCTGCGTTGGCGATCGCAGCCTCGCAGGCCACTGCATCGGTAACGTCGAGCGCAACTCCGGCTCCCTGAATGCCTTCGGCTTCCAGCGTCTTCGCAATCTCGCCCGCCCCCGCCTCGGAGGTCGCGGTACCGACGACCGCGGCTCCCGCGCGACCAAGCTCGATCGCAACCGCGCGTCCGATCCCGCGCGAGGCGCCAGTAACGAATGCAAGCTGCCCTTCCAGGGAAAAACTCATGATCCTCACCTCAGTTGTTCGAGCGACTGATCGAGACTGGCCGCGTCGTGAAGGGAACCGCATTGCACCTCCTTCGCAATGCGCTTGTTCATGCCGACCAGCACCTTGCCGGGTCCGCATTCGATCACCTGATCCAGCCCTCGCGCCGCCATCGCCTGAATCGTCTCGATCCAGCGCACAGGCGACCAGGCCTGGCGCACCAGCGCATCGCGAATCGCCTGGGGATCCTCGCGGACAGCGACATCGACGTTGTTGATCACCGGCACCTTCGGTTGAGCGAACGACACATCCGCCAATCGTTGTGCCAACCGCTCGGCCGCCGGCTTCATCAGCGCACAATGGAACGGAGCACTGACCGGCAGCAGCATCGCACGCTTGGCCCCACGCCCCTTCGCCAGCTCGATCGCACGCTCGACCGCCGTCTTCGTTCCGGCTATGACGATCTGCCCCGGCGCATTCAGATTGGCCGCCTCCACGACCTCGCCTGCGGCGGCCTCGAAACACACCTCGCGCACGGCTTCAACTTCCAGCCCTAGCAGCGCGGCCATCGCGCCCTGACCTGCCGGAACCGCCTCCTGCATGGCTTGCGCACGAAACCGGACCAGAGGGACCGCATCGGAAAACCTCAAGGCATCCGCAACGACCAAGGCCGCGTACTCACCCAGACTATGGCCTGCAAGCACCTCGGGTTGCGCACCCCCGGCCTTGGACCAGGCCCGGTACACCGCGACCCCGGCCGTCAGCATCAGCGGTTGCGTGTTGACAGTCAGCGCAAGGCGCTCGGCCGGCCCTTCGCTGACCATCTGCCACAGATCCTCTCCGAGTGCATCGGAGGCCTCGGCAAAGGTTTCGCGGATGACCGGTTGGTCGCCGTAGGCGTCCATCATCGCGACGGACTGCGATCCCTGGCCGGGAAACACGAACGCAAAAGCCATCATCAACTCTCCATCAGAACTGGAGCAGGACGGCGCCCCAGGTAAAGCCGCCGCCCACCCCTTCGAGCACCACCCGCTGCCCCTTGGCAATGCGCCCGTCACGTACGGCCAGATCGAGCGCCAGCGGAATCGAGGCGGCCGAGGTGTTGCCATGGCGATCGACGGTTACGACGACACGCTCCATCGGCAGCTCCAGCCGCTTTGCCGTTGCCTGCAGGATGCGGATGTTGGCCTGGTGCGGAATCAGCCAGTCGACCCCTGCGGTCGTGAGTCCGGACTGCTGCAGCACTTCGTGCACCACATCACCCAGCACCTTGACCGCGAACTTGAACACTGCCTGCCCATCCATTCGCAGGAAAGGATCCCCGGTCACCTGCCCCAGGGCCACGCCACCGGGCACGCACAGGATCTCGTGATGTCTTCCGTCCGCGTGCAGTGCACTCGCAATGATGCCTGGCTCATCCGAGGCTTCGAGTACCACCGCGCCAGCACCATCACCGAACAGGACACAGGTACCGCGGTCCGACCAGTCGAGAATGCGCGAGAAGATCTCGGCGCCCACTACCAGAGCACGCCGATGGCTGCCCGAACGGATGAATTTCTCCGCCACGGCGAGCCCGTAGATGAATCCGCTGCACACTGCCTGGATATCGAACGCCGCCGCACCATTGGTGATTCCGAGCTTCGACTGCAGCAAGGCCGCAGTGCTCGGAAAGACACAGTCGGGCGTCGAGGTCGCAACGACCACCAGATCGATCTCGTTCGGTTCGATTCCCGCAGAGGCGAGCGCCTTCTGGCTCGCCTCATGCGCCAGATCGCTGGTGCGAAGCCCCTCGTGAGCGAGATGGCGGGTGCGGATGCCGGTCCGCTCCACGATCCACTGGTCGGAAGTCTGGATCCCGCGCGCGACGAGATCCTCATTGCTGACCGGACTCCCGGGCAGGCAGCTCCCGGTTCCCGCGATACGGGCAAATTTCATGCTGTAGCCCCCTCCATCGCCGACATACGCTCGACGATTCGTTCGATGAGCCGGTTCGACGCAGCTTCCGCGGCACGATAGATCGCCTGCTCGAACGCGAAGGCGTCCGCCGAGCCGTGACTCTTGACCACCACACCACGCAGGCCCACGAGCGGAGCCCCGTTGTAGCGACGATGATCGACGCGTCGCTTCATGCGCTTGAGGACAGGGAGTGCCGCCAGCGCCATCGCCTTCGTGAGCAGATTGCGGCCAAACTCTTCGCGCAGGAAGTCTGCCAGCATCTGCACCAGTCCTTCGGACGTCTTGAGCGCAACGTTACCGACAAACCCGTCGCAGACCACGACATCGGTCGTACCCTTGAAAATGTCGTCCCCTTCCACGTTACCGTGAAAATTCAGTCCGCTGCCCCGCAACAGCTCTGCAGCCTGCTTGACGACTTCATTGCCCTTGATCGCCTCTTCGCCGATGTTGAGCAGACCGATCGTGGGCCGATCGACGTGCTCGACGGACGCCATCAACACCGCGCCCATCACTCCGAACTGCAGGAGATTTTCCGGTGTGCAATCGACGTTCGCACCCAGATCGAGGACACAGGTGCGTCCCCTGCGGGTCGGCATGATCGACGGTAGCGCCGGCCGATCGATGCCCGGCAGGGTCTTGAGCACGAAACGGGAGATGGCCATCAGTGCGCCGGTATTCCCTGCCGATACGGCCGCCTGCGCCCGCCCTGATTTGACGAGATCCACGGCCACCCGCATGGACGAGTCCTTCTTGCTGCGCATCGCGCTCGCAGGCGCCTCATCCATGCCCACGACCTCGCTCGCCTGCTGAAGGGCAAGGCGCTCACCGAATTGCCGGCCGACCTGGGCAAGCGCAGGCTCCAGCGCCTCGGCGCGGCCGACGAGAATCACCCGGGCCTGCGGATGGTTCTGCAGGAAGGCCTGAGCCGCAGGCACCGTGACCGCGGGACCATGATCGCCACCCATGCAGTCGATCGCAACGGTGACATTCATGCTGGATTTCTCGGAAAATTCGTCAGGGAAGACAGGACAAGAAAACGGCGCAGTCGCTCGATGCGCTGCGCCGCATTCCATCGGGACGGATTACTCGCCCTTGGTCTTGACGACCTTGCGACCGCGATAGAAACCACTCGGGCTGATGTGGTGACGCAGATGCACCTCACCGGTCGTTGCCTCCACGGCAAGCGGCGGGTCTGTCAGAAAGTCGTGGGCGCGGTGCATGCCACGCTTGGACGGTGATTTCTTGTTCTGCTGAACAGCCATGAAAACTCTCCTGAAACGAAAACGGTGCCTGCCGCCCTGCCTCTCAAGTCCGGCTCTTGCTACCCAGGCCGGCAAGCGCAGCAAAAGGCGATTCCTTCTTCACCTCGCCCAACGGGCGCGGCGCGTCACAACTTTCATGTCGCGGGGCGATCGGAACGGCCAGCAACAACTCCTCTTCCAGCAGGGCCAGGACGTCCAGATCGGCTCCAGCCTCGATGGTGTCGAACTCGTCGTTCTCCAGCTCATCTTCAGGAATCGGCGTACCCGGTCGAACCAGATGCAGCTCGCTCTCCAGCTTCACGGGCCAGCCCATCGCCGACAGGCAGCGCTGGCAGCGCAACTGCAGTACCCCGTCCGCAATCAGACTCAGCGTCGGCGAGCCCTCGCCATCGACCTCGCCCGCCAGAACGAAGGAAACCACCCCTTCGCTGCCCGCCAGCATGTCAACCAGACGGCTCAATTCAGCCACGGGAACCACACCTGCCTGACGGCGACCTTCCGCAGCGAATCTGAAGGGGTCAGAGATGATGCATCGTCGCGACATAAGAGGGGAATGATATTATGTCCGCCCGATCGTGTCAAAGCCTACACCTCATGAAACTGGTCCTCGCATCGACCTCGATCTACCGGAAGATGCTTCTCGAGCGCTTCCTGCTTCCCTTCGAAACCGCACGCCCAGAAGTCGACGAAACCCCACGGCCCGGCGAAACGCCCACGGCCACCGCGCTGCGCCTGGCGGCCGAGAAGGCGCACGCAGTCGCCTGTGCATTTCCTGATGCACTGATCATCGGAAGCGACCAGGTGGCACACATGGGTAATGAAATCTTCGGAAAACCGGGCACGATCGAACGGGCCATTGACCAGTTGCGGCGCATGCGCGGCAACACCGTCGTGTTCGACACCGCACTCGCTTTGCTCGACGCCCGAAGCGGGCGGATCCAGAGCGAATGCATTCCGACCCGCGTGCGCTTTCGCATGCTCGCAGACGGGGAGATCCGGCGTTACGTAGAGAAGGAGCGTCCGCTCGACTGCGCCGGAAGCGCGAAATCCGAGGCACTGGGGATCACGTTGCTAGACGCACTGAGCGGAGACGACCCGACCGCACTGATCGGACTCCCGCTCATCGCCTTGTCACGGATGCTGCGCGCCGAGGGAATCGAACTGCCATGAGCGCCGCCCCCGGCACACTGATTCTGGTTCCAGTGAGCCTGGGCGAAACCCCTTGGAATACCTACCTCCCCGAAGAGGCCCGGCGCGCTGCGGCGGCGGTTCGTCATTTCGTCGTCGAGAATCCGAAAGCCGCTCGCGCCCAGCTGCGACGCATGGAGCATCCGCTGCCACTGCGCGAACTCGAACTCCGGCCCCTCCCGGCCGAAGGCAGTGACAGAGAGCTCGACGACCTGCTCGCCCCACTGTTCGCCGGCCACGACCTGGGCCTGATGTCCGATGCGGGCTGCCCCGGTGTGGCCGACCCTGGCGCACGCCTGGTCGCGCGCGCCCATGCGCATGGCCTGCGGGTGCATCCGCTCGTCGGCCCCTCGTCCATCCTGCTCGCCCTGATGGCGTCAGGACTCAATGGACAGAATTTCGCTTTCTGTGGCTACCTGCCGGTCGCACCAGCCGATCGGAACGCCCGGATCCGCCAGATCGAGGACGAGTCGAAGCGCCTTTCCCGCACGCAGATCTTCATCGAGACGCCTTACCGCAACGAACGCATGCTCGAAGCCCTCCTCGCGCAATGCCAACCCCAGACCCGCCTGTGCCTCGCAATGGAACTGAACTGCGCAGGCGAAACCATTCTGACGCTCACCATTGCGCAGTGGCGAAAGCGCCGTCCGCCGGAACTGTCTCGGCGACCAGCGCTGTTCCTCATCCTGGCAGACTGACCCACCCCCGGCGATGCACGGGATGCCCGCCCGCCATGGGTCAGCGCCGGCTCTCGAACCAGGCCGCAAGCGCCTGGGGCGTATCGACGATGCCGATGGCCGGCTCGCTCTCCAGCGCGGCTCGCGGGTGCGCGCCGAACGACACCCCCAGCGCCGCCACCCCCGCATTGCGGGCCATCTGCAGGTCATGTGTCGTATCGCCCACCATCAAGGTTTCCTGTGGCGCGACGCCCAGTTCCTGCATCAGCTCCATGAGCATCGCCGGATGCGGCTTGGAATGGCACTCGTCAGCGCAACGCGTCCCGTGGAAATAGGGCCCCAACCCGGTATGCTCCAGCGCCCGGCGCAACCCCACCCGGCTCTTGCCGGTCGCAACGGCCAGCAGGTGGCCGTCGCCGGAGAGCCGGCGAATCAGCTCCGCGATGCCGGGAAACAGCATAAGCTCGTGATCGGCAGACAGATAGTGATGACGGTAACGCTCCACCAGCCGCGGATACTCGCTCGGCGCGAGTTCCGGCACCGCATGCGCGAGCGCCTCGGACAGACCGAGCCCGATCACATGCCGCGCACGCTCTTCGGCCGGCTCCGCCAACCCGAGATCCCGACAGGCCGCCAGGATCGACCGAGCGATCGCGCCAGCCGAATCCATCAACGTGCCGTCCCAGTCGAACACCACGAGTTCGTACCGCCTGACCGTCATCCTTCTTCCCTGTCGAGTCGCTCCAGAAAGCTGCGCAACTCATCCGGCAGGCCGGATTCGAGTTCGATCCGCTCCCCACTCGACGGATGGTCGAAGGCCAGTCGCGTCGCGTGCAGGAACATGCGCTTCAGCCCCATCCCATCGAGCACCTTGTTATGCGCGAAATCCCCGTACTTGTCATCGCCACACAGCGGAAAACCGAGGTGCGCGAGGTGCACCCGGATCTGATGGGTTCGTCCGGTCATCAGCTCGACATCGAGCAGGCTGAATCCCTTCCAGCGCTGCACGAGCCGCACCACGCTGTGCGCTGACTTGCCCTCGGGGCTCACCCGGACACGCCGCTCACCTTCGGGAGTGAGGAACTTCAACAGCGGATCCTTCACATGCTGCAGCCGGTTGTTCCACCGCCCCGCCACGAGCGCGAGGTAGTGCTTTTCGACCCGTCCCTCGCGCATCATGTCGTGCAGGGCCTTGAGCGCCGACCGGCGCTTCGCCACGATCAACAGCCCGGAGGTTTCGCGATCGATCCGATGTGCAAGCTCCAGCAAGCGTGCCTGCGGGCGCTGGCTGCGCAGCTGCTCGATGACACCGAAGCTCACGCCACTGCCGCCATGCACGGCCTTGCCGGCAGGCTTGTCCACGACCAGCAGCGCGTCGTCCTCGAATATGACCGGCAACGGCTTGCCTGCGGGCGCGGGGGCATTACGCTCGGGCTGCGCGATTCGAACCGGTGGAATCCTCAGCTCGTCACCTTCGGCGAGACGATACGTCGGGCCGACCCGGCCTCCGTTGACCCGCACCTGGCCACTGCGCAGGAGGCGATAGACGTGGCTCTTGGGGACACCCTTGCACAGGCGTAGCAGAAAGTTGTCGATCCGCTGCCCCACCCCCTGCTCATCGATCCTTTCGTGACGGACCCCGGGTACCGGAGCACCCTCCGCACGGACGCCCACCCTGTTCTCGCCGCTCACGCGCGCGTTCCGGAACGCGGGCCCGGATGCCCGATCGCAAGGAACCGCCCCTGGCCGCGAACTCGAATCGCTTTGCTTTGCATGGTCATCCTGAAATATACTCGCGTCTGGCTGAACCGGTTGCGGTCGCGCCCTCCTGCACGAAAAGGCAGGATGTCAGTGCGACGTCGAGCCCACCAGCGAGCTCCCGGCCAGCCCAATCGTGCCGACGCTGCCATCAAAAGGCAGCGATGGTAACGCAATCGACAAGCTCCGATCCACCGGATCGACATTTGACGCAAGACGCACATGCAGGATCAGTGCTCCGGCCATGCGCGGGAGCACGCGAGAACCGACCAGCCGACCCATCACAGCCCAAGCACACCGGATGAAAGAAGCTTTCACAATCTGCTCCTGATCCCGTAACAAGCGCGATGGTGCGCGCCGTTCGTCCTGCCCGTGCGTTGATCGCGGGAGAACGAAACACATGAAGCGCATGCTTTTCAATGCGACGCAGGCCGAGGAACTCCGCGTCGCGATCGTCGATGGTCAGAAACTGATCGACCTCGACATCGAATCGGCCGCGAAGGAAGAACGCAAGAGCAACATCTACAAGGCCGTGATCACACGCATCGAGCCCAGCCTCGAAGCGGCATTCGTCGATTACGGATCCGAACGGCACGGCTTTCTCCCGTTCAAGGAGATTGCGCGCAGCTATCTTTCGGGCAACGGCGATGGCGCCAAGACGCGCATCCAGGATGCCCTCTCGGTCGGTCAGGAACTCATCGTCCAGGTCGAGAAGGACGAACGCGGCAACAAGGGCGCAGCCCTCACCACCTATATCTCGCTTGCCGGACGCTACCTCGTCCTGATGCCGAACAATCCGCGCGGCGGCGGCGTCTCGCGTCGCGTCGAGGGGGATGAGCGGGCCGAGCTGCGAGAAATCATGGATGCCCTGGAAGTCCCGGGCGGAATGAGCCTGATCGCGCGCACCGCTGCGATCGGACGCTCCGCTGAGGAACTGCAGTGGGACCTGAACTATCTGCTGCAGCTGTGGCAGGCGATCGAAGGTGCGGCCGGCAGTCAGAGCGGCGCCTTCCTGATCTACCAGGAGGGAAGTCTCGTGATCCGTGCGATCCGCGACTACTTCCAGCCCGAGATCGGCGAGATCCTGATCGACACCGACGAAATCTACGAGCAGGCTCGCCAGTTCATGGCGCACGTCATGCCGGGCAACGTATCCCGGGTCAAGCGCTACAACGACGACGTTCCGCTGTTCTCACGCTTCCAGATCGAACACCAGATCGAATCGGCCTACTCGCGCCAGGTGAACCTCCCGAGCGGCGGCGCGGTGGTGATCGACCATACCGAAGCACTGGTATCGATCGACGTCAACTCGGGTCGCTCGACCAAGGGCGCCGACATCGAGGAAACCGCGCTGCGGACCAACCTCGAGGCCGCCGACGAGATCGCGCGCCAGTTGCGCCTGCGCGACCTTGGAGGCCTGATCGTCATCGATTTCATCGACATGGAGTCGCAAAAGAACCAGCGCGAAGTCGAGAACCGCCTGCGTGACGCGCTGCGCTTCGACCGCGCGCGCGTCCAGACCGGAAAGATCAGCCGTTTCGGGCTGCTCGAACTGTCGCGCCAGCGCTTGCGCCCCGCACTCGCCGAAACGAGCTACATCCCGTGCCCGCGATGCAACGGCACGGGTCACATCCGCAGCACCGAATCGTCGGCGCTGCACATCCTGCGCATCCTCGAAGAGGAAGCGATGAAGGACAACACGGGAGCGGTCCACGTCCAGGTACCGGTCGACGTCGCCACCTACCTCCTGAACGAGAAGCGCTCCGACATCGCACGCATCGAGCTGCGCCACAAGATCCTCCTGCTGATCGTACCGAACCGCCATCTCGAGACACCGCAGCACGAGATCATCCGCCTGCGCCACGACCAGCTCAATCAGGACGACGTCGTGCTCGCCAGCTATCAGATGGTTGCCGGCCCGGCGCCCGAGGATCTGCGTCTGCCGTGTTCGGATGCAGCCAACCGCCCCCGCCGCCCCGAGGCCGTCGTGAAGGGCGTCGCCCCGGGACAGCCCGCGCCGCACGCCCCGGAGGTGCCGGCAGAGAAAAGCCTGGAGGCGCCCGCCAGCGCGCCTGCGAAGTCTGCGCCCCAGCCGGGTCTGCTGACGAAGATCCTTGCCTGGCTCGGATTTGGCGAACGCGAGGCACCCGCGCCCACTCCGGCCCCCGCGCCTGCCCGTGAAGCCCGGCAGCGCGGCGAGCGCGAGCGCGATTCGCGCGAAGGCGGGAACCGCCGCGGCGGCAACCAGCGCGGCTCGCGCCGTGAAGGGCCGCGGGCGGAGCGCAGCGAGGAAACCGAAAACGCTCGCCAGTCCGGTCAGAATCGCGGCGCCAAGCGCCCGGAGGCTGCCGATCGCGAGCCCGCAGCAGAACAGGACAAGGAAAGTCGCAGCCGCAGGGGTCGCGGAGGACGGGGCAACCGCCCGGAGGAATCCGCCGAGAAGCCCTCGCGAGCGAACGAAGAAGCTGCACCGATCGCCGCAATCGAGTCGCCGGCAGTCGTTGAGAGTGATGCCCACACGGATGGAGAGTCGACGAATCCGACGGCCAAGCGCAGGCGTCGCGGGCGCGGACGCCGCGGCAACCGGAACGAGGAAGGGTCGAGCATCGGGACGCCGGGAACCGAGGAGCTCGCATCGGATCGCACCGCTGATGTCGAACCAGCCGCTGCGATCGAGCCCGTGGCAAGCTCGCCGGCATCGCTGATCGCGACCGTAGATGAAGAAGCGCCCCGATCGGCACCCGCCTCAGAACCACTTTTTCCGGTAGCGGTTGCGGGCAGTGCGATCGAACTCGAAACCCGCGCACATCAGGATCCTGCAGACGCAGCTCCGTTGCCGGTCACGCTGCCAGAGGGCACCGTGACGCCCTCCTTCGCGCCGGAAGGCGGCATCGCTGCGACCACGGATACGGTCGGTGCCGCACAGGAAAGCGACACGGCACGCCCCCCCCTCTCTGAGCCCGAACAGGGCGCCCCGCACGAAGCCAGCCCCACTCCGGCAGAAGCTTCGGCCGAAACCGCAGAAGAGCCCTCGCAGGCATCCGCGCCACCCGTCGAGCCGCTGCCCGCCGACACGTCTGCCCTCGTCGCCTCCGGGGTGCCCGTGGCGGAAAGCCACGAAGGGGCACCGCCAGCCGGACCCGAATCGGCTTGTGAGGAGCCCGAACCCTCGACCTCAGAAACCGGTCCCGGCGGCAATGCGAGTGCGGTTACGGCAGTCGCTGCGACCGCAGCCATCGATCTGGGCTCCACGCTCGAATCTAGCGGCCTCATTCTGATCGAAACGGACCACTCGAAAGCCGCAAGGACTCCCATCGAAGACCCCTTCGCCCCTCCCCAGCGAGGTCGCAAGGTCCGCCCGGCTGCCGTTCCCCCGAACGAGCCATTGCAGCAGGTCGAAACCCGCAAGTAAGGGGGCTCGTCTTGCGATGGAGTGCCGACCATTCTGCGTCCGGCGCTCCATCGCGAGACGCCTTGGAAAGGCCTCCTCGGGCAGGAAGCCTCCAATCTGTCGCAAAGCGCCTGCAATGTCCCTGGAATTGGACGTTCATGACGCGTTCCATCGCTTATACTAGCTCCATGCTTTCCCGCCATGGTCGGCCCGTATTGACCCCTCAAGGATTGGGGATGTCTTGAGCATCGAAGATCACCTGCCCGCGATTCTTCCCGCCCTGGGTGTGTCAGGTCTTTTCGCACTCACCCTCTATCCACCGTTCATGGCGTGGACGACGCGGGCATCGTGGAAGCCCTTCCTCCTCTTTTTCCTGCTTGTATTCGGGGTTCTCGCAGCCCTTCACCCACTCGGTTTCAGCGGCCTCGGGCAGCCGTTCTTCGCTGCGGCGGTGGTCGCATTGCTTTGCGCACCCTTTCTTGTTCGCCTTCAGCACCACTCTGGTGCGGCAGCCCGGGATCTGCCGCCCGAGCGGCTCGACGTACTGTCCCAGTACGATCCCCTGACCGGACTTCCGAACCGCCTGCTGCTGACCGAACTGCTTGAGCACGGCATTCGCGGCGAGTTGCGCGAGCGCCGCAAGCTGGCCGTCCTGTATATCGACCTGGACCGGTTCAAGGTGATCAACGACACGCTCGGGCATCGCATCGGCGACGCTGTTCTCGCCCAGGCATCGGCCAGGATCCGGGACCAGGTGCGCGGCAGCGATCTGCTCGCTCGCCTGGGTGCGGACGAGTTCATCGTCGTCATGACCGGAATGGAGGATCCCGCCGACGCCAATCGGGTCGCGCAGAAGGTGATCGAGGCGCTGTCCCGGGTGTTCCGGATCGAAGGGCAGGAGCTCTTCGTCGGCGCCAGCATCGGCATCAGCCTCTATCCGGATGACGGCAACGATGCGGTGGACCTCGTCAAGGCCGCCAACATCGCGATGTGTCACGCGAAACAGCAGAACACGAACGGATTCCTGCGCTTCACGAAGGGGCTCGATGCAGGCAGCGTCGAACGCTTCGCATTGGAAAACGATCTGCGCCACGCGCTCCAGCGTGGCCAGTTCATCCTCTACTACCAGCCGCAGGTGTCCGTGCCAGAAGGCCGGATTCTCGGCGCCGAAGCACTGATCCGCTGGCAACACCCGAGCCTCGGACTGGTCGAACCCGCCCGGTTCATTCCGCTGGCCGAGGAGATCGGGTTGATTCTTCCGATCGGCGAGTGGGTGCTGAGGGAGGCAGCCCGGCAAACCCGCGAATGGGCCCGCCGCAACGCTGGGCTCGAGTGGGTCTCGGTCAACGTCTCCGGCGTCCAGATCCTGCGGAGCAATTTCTCCGATACCGTCTATGGCGCCATCGTCGAGAGCCGCTGCAATCCTGCGATGCTGGAACTCGAGATCACCGAAAGCACGGCGATGCACGGTACCGAACACATCAACGAGGTGTTCGAACGCATCCGCAGCCTGGGGGTACGGCTGTCGATCGACGATCTCGGAGCCGGCTACTCCTCGCTTTCAAGGCTTCGTCGTCTGCCGCTCGACAAACTGAAGATTGACCAGGCCTTTATCCGCGAACTACCGTGTAACAGACAGGATGCCGCGATCGCGCGAGCGATCCTCGCGCTGGGCCGGAGCATGGACCTCGAGGTGATCGCCGAAGGCGTGGAGAACCGGGAGCAGATGGAGATCCTGGCCGGCATGGGTTGCCGGATCGCGCAAGGGTACTACTTTGGAGTCCCGATGCCGGCCCAGGAATTCGAAGCCCTGCTGTTGCAAGGCAAACAGGGTGGAACGGCCGCCACGGGGCCAGCCCGCACCGACCACGGATGAAGGCGATGGAAGATTCCGAAAATCAGCACTATCTCACCCCGGGCCAGCTCCGCGTCGGGCTGTACATCCATCTCGACCTGAGCTGGCTCGAACATCCGTTCAAGTTCAACAATTTCAGGATTCGCTCCCAGGCCGAGATCGTCCAGATCAAGGCGCTCGGGCTCGAGCGCATCCGCTACGATCCGCTGCGCAGCGACCCCGCGGCGTTGCCGGTGAGAACGGATGAGGTTCCCGGTCGTGCGCTTGCTGAAGAGGCTGCGCAAGCAGCCGGCTCGGCCCAGCCCGATGCCGTTGCGGAACCGGGCATCCACGTTCAGGCCCCCGATGAGGCCAAGCCTGCCAAGGACGACCGCCGCAGCCGTCTCAAGGCCCTGCATCACGCCATCCATGAATGCGAGCGGCGCTTTTCCGACGTCGCCCGGGACGTCAAGAGAATCGAGCGCGACATCTGCGTGAACCCGGCAAAGAACCTCGACGAGGCGCAGATGCTGATTCGTGCCCTGGTCGACTCCCTGCTCACCGAAGGCGAGGTCGTGCTGCACGCAATGCAACCCCGGGCAGGTGCGCCGGACCACTACGTGCACGCCCTCAACGTGATGGTGCTCGCATTGATCCTCGCCAAGACGCTCGACATGCGTTGCGAGGAGGCACGCGATGTCGGACTCGGCGCCCTGTTTCACGACATCGGCAAGACCCAGATTCCCGATCGGGTCGTCCTGAAGACCGATCCTCTGACGACCGCCGAAGCGGCGCTGCTGCGCCAGCATCCTGAACTGGGTGCCCGCCTTGCGGCCGGAATGGGTTTTCCGGAAGCGGTGGTCCGCATCATCCTGCAACACCACGAATGGTGTGACGGCACCGGGTATCCGGCCCGCCTGCAGCGCGAATCGATCGACCCTCTGGCGCGTGTTGTCGCGATCGTCAACATGTACGAAAACCTGTGCAATCCTGCCAATGTGAACGACGCGATGACCCCCTACGAGGCACTCGCACATCTGTTTGCCAAACAGCGCCGCAAGCTCGACGCGGACGTCCTGATGCTGTTCATCAAGACGCTCGGAATCTACCCGCCCGGCAGCATCGTGGAGCTCTCGGACAACACCTTCGGCACGGTGATCTCGGTCAACCCGAACAAGCCACTGCGCCCGCACGTGCTGATGCATGCGCCGAAGGTACCGCGTGATCAACCGCTCGTCGTCAACCTCGGCGAAACGGCAAGCGTGACGATCGCGCGCTGTCTGCGCCCGTCCCAGTTGCCGCGCGACGTATTCGAGTATCTGGCACCTGCAAGAAGGATCTGCTACTTCTTCCGCGCGGAATCCCCTGAATGTGACTCCTGACCAGGCAGACACGGCGCCCCCATGGACTCCCATCCAACGGAACACGGACCGATCCCGGCAGAACCCTCATCGGTCACGCTGCGCCAGAGCCTGTACTGGCGGTTCTGCGCGCTCGTCATCGGCGCAGTCCTGCTGCTCGCAGCCGGCTACGCGTGGTTTGGCGCCCAACCGGTGGCAAGGCACATCGCAGAGAGCCAGTTCGAGATCGCGGCGACCCGCGTCGCAGCCTCGGTGGACCGGAGGATCGGGCCGGTCGAGGATCTGATCCGGGTCGCCCGCAGGTGGGCCCGCGAACCCGGCTTCGACGTCGAGAACACGGTTGGATTCAACCAGCTCTTCCGGCCCGTCCTCGAGGAGAACGCGGCCATTACCTCTGTCGTTGCGGGCACCACCGACGGACAGGGCTGGCTGCTGCTCGCGCTGCCCGAAGGGGGCTGGCGAAACCGCATGACGGACCGGGTCCGCTGGGGCGACGAGCACCGCTTCACCGACATCGCACCGGACGGCAGCGTGACCGTGCGCAACGAGTCCCTCGACTACGATCCTCGGCGCCGTCCGTGGTACGAGCTCGCGATGTCGGCACCCGACGACGGACGGGTAAACTGGACCGAGCCCTATCGTTTCTTCACGACCGGCGATCCCGGGATCACGGCTTCCTCGCGCGTGAATCTCGACGGCGGGCGCAATCTCGTCGTCGGTTTCGACATCATGCTGCGAGACCTCTCGCGCGAGACCTCCCGGATCGAGGTCGGACGCAGCGGATTCGCTCTGCTGCTCACCGATGACGGCAGGGTCCTCGGTCTTCCCGGACCCGCACTGAAGACGGAAGGAGACCGCCATGCGGCCGTGCTTGCCGCGGCCGAGGAACTCGGGCTCCCGTCGCTGACCGACGCGATCCGCCACTGGCGGACAGCCAGCCGTCCGCAGGACGAGGTCCAGCGCTTCAGCACAGGCGGCAAGGCGTGGCTCGCTTCCTGGCGCAGCTACCCGATCGGCGAACAGCGCCTGTGGATCGCCACCCTCGCCCCTCAGGCCGACTTCTCCCCGGCCTGGGCTCCCTTGCTCGCGGCGCTTGCGGCAATCATGGCGATCGTGATCGGCTTTGCGCTTTTCATTGCCCGTGCATTCGCGCGCCAGATCAGCGAGCCGGTCGAAGCCCTCGTGGACACGAGTCGTCGCATGGCCGCCCTGGACTTCACGCCGTCCCCACCGCCAGCGAGCCGCCTGCGCGAGATGCAGCAACTCGTCTCGGCGCAGGATTCCGTACGTTCTATGCTGGGCAAGTACCGGGACACGTTAGAGGAGCAGGCGCGGACGCTCCAGGACCAGATCGCGGCCCTGCACAGCACCGAGGCGCGCCTGCAACTGGTTGCGAGCGTCTTCACGCATGCCCAGGAAGGCATCAGCATCACCGACGCGAGCGGACGGATCGTCGAGGTCAATGACGCCTTCACACGAATCACGGGGTATTCACGCGAGGAGGCCATCGGGCAGACCCCGAGCATCCACAAGTCGGGCCGCCATCCTCCCGAGTTCTATGCCGCGTTGTGGCGGGACCTGCTCGCCAAGGGCCATTGGTACGGCGAGATCTGGAACCGACGCAAGAATGGCGAGCTGTACGCCGAGACGCTCAGCATCACCGCCGTGTGCGACCGCCAGGGTCAACCGCTGCACTATGTCGCGCTGTTTACCGACATCACGCTCCTCAAGGAACATCAGAAGCAACTGGAGCACGTCACCCACTACGATGCCCTCACCGGCCTCCCCAACCGGGTCCTGCTTGCCGACCGCGTCAGGCAGGCCATTGCGCAGACGCGACGTCGCGACAAGCTGATGGCCCTGGTATGTCTCGATCTCGATGGCTTCAAGCCGGTCAACGATGCGCACGGTCACGAGGTCGGTGACGAACTGCTCGTGGCGATCTCGGCCCGGATGAAGGATGCCCTGCGTGAGGGCGACACCCTGGCCCGTCTCGGAGGCGACGAGTTCGTCATCGTCCTGACCGACCTCGAGGATCCTGCGGAGTGCAACAAGATCCTGTCGCGCCTGCTGCGCGTGGCGGCCGCGCCGGTGCACGTGCGCAACCTCACGCTGCAGGTCTCGGCCAGCCTGGGCGTGACCCTGCATCCGATGGATGGTAGTGATCCGGACACCCTGCTCCGCCATGCCGACCAGGCGATGTACCAGGCCAAGCAGGCAGGCAAGAACCGTTACCATCTCTTCGACCCGGAGCAGGACCGCCTGGCGCGCTCGCATCACGAGAGCCTGGAGCATATCGCCCTTGCGCTCGAGAACAATGAGTTCGTCCTGCACTATCAGCCGAAGGTGAACATGCGTAGCGGCGAGGTCATCGGCGCGGAAGCGCTGCTGCGCTGGCAACACCCGGAACGCGGACTGGTCGCACCCGGAGCTTTCCTGCCGCTGATCGAGGACAATGACATCATCGTGCGCGTCGGCGACTGGGTCATCGACACCGCGCTGGCGCAGATCGTCCGCTGGAGCCGGGATGGTCTGAACATGACCGTGAGCGTCAATATCTCGGCGCGCCAGCTCCAGCGCGACGACTTCGTCTCGCGACTGATGGAGCGCCTGGCCGCCTATCCGGAAGTGGCCCCGGAGGCGCTCGAGCTGGAAGTGCTGGAAACCGCCGCGCTCGAAGACATCGCCCGCGTCTCCCAGGTCATGGAGGTATGCCGCAATCTGGGGGTCAGCTTCGCCCTCGACGACTTCGGCACCGGCTACTCCTCACTCACCTACCTGAAACGGCTGCCGGCCAATGAACTGAAGATCGATCAAAGTTTCGTGCGCGACATGCTCAGCGACCCGGAGGACATGGCGATCGTCGAGGGCATCATCGGGCTGGCCGCTGCCTTCCGTCGCACCGTGATCGCCGAAGGCGTCGAAACCGCCGAGCACGGACAGCTGCTGTTGCGTCTGGGCTGCGATCTGGGACAGGGCTACGGAATCGCCCGCCCGATGCCTGCCGACGATCTGCTGCACTGGGTCCACCGCTGGAAACCCGACCCAAGCTGGCTGGTCTCGACCAAACGGCCACTCGGCCGCGAAGACCTGCCCCTCCTCTTCGCCGAGATCGAACACCGTCAGTGGGTCAGAACGGTGGAGTCCGTCCTGACCACGGTGGCACCGACCACGCACCCCTCCGACAGCGCCCAGTGCCGATTCGGTGCCTGGTACCGCACCGAGGGCCAGGCCCGCTATGGACACCTGCCCGAGTTCGAGGCCCTGGATTCGATTCATGAGCGCATCCACGAACTTGGCGCGGAGGCCCTGACACTGCACACCGAGGGCCAGGACGCGCTGGCGCAGGACCGGTTCGCACGAATCGCACCGCTCAGCGAGCGGCTGGTGAGCTCCTTGCGCGCACTCTCGGTGGCCATTGCACACCGATCGCACTGAGGCGGGAGCGCGTCATCGGCCGGTACGACGCCGCGTCCGAAGGTGCTGGTAATCCGCGATTGCCCGGGCACCTGCACGACGCTATTCTGGGTTGAACCAAGGCTCAAGGGAGGGGCTCAAGATGTTTCCTGCCAACCGATCACCGGGAGGAATGTCTTCCGCGCGGCGCCGGCTGCTCCCACTGTTTGCGGCAGCCGCATGGGCCCTCGCTTCGAGCGGAACCGCCCTCGCACAAACCGCCGGCAAGGCCTGGCGGATCGGCGTCGCCCAGATCGTTTCGCACCCCGCGCTCGACATGGTCGCACAGGGATTCGAAGCCGGACTGGCCGAATCCGGGTTCCGCGAAGGCCAGAACCTGGTCTATGAGCGCTACAACGCGGACGGAGATCCGAAGCGTGCCGGGGAGATCGCACAATCACTTGCACGCGGGCGGCTCGACCTGATCCACGCAATCTCGACCCCGACCGCACAGTCGGTGCTGAAGACGGCGAGCAAGACGCCCTTGGTGTTCTCGGCGGTCACCGACCCGGTCGCGGCCGGCCTCGTTCCGTCCAGCAGCGCCCCCGGCAACAAGAGCGGAACCCACGTCACCGGCGTCAGCGACCGCTGGCCCGTAGCGCTGCAGTTCCGCCTCTATGCAAGCATCGTCCCTCAGGCGCGAACCTGGGGAACGATCTACAACCCGGCCGAGGTCAATTCCGTCTCCCACGTTCGCGAAATGCGCGAAGCGGCGCAATCGCTCGGCTTCGAACTGCACGAAGCGCACGTCTCGAAAGCGGAGGACGTTGCGGCTGCCGCACGTTCGCTGGTCGGCAAGGTGCAGGCGATCGCGATCACGGCCGACAACACTTCGGTGTCGAATTTCACCGCCATCGCCGAAGTCTGCAACGAGCACGACATCGCGCTCTTCGCAGGCGATATCGACAGTGTTTCAGCCGGCGCCGTCGCTGCCTACGGCATGGACTATTTCCTCATCGGCTACGCCGCCGGCAAGAAGGCAGCGCTGGTCCTGAGGGGGATCTCGCCGGGCGAGATCCCCTGGGGCGTGATGGAGAAATTCAGTCTCGCGATCAATCTTCGCGCCGCCGCGCTCCAGAACGTCAGTATTTCCCCCGAGATCCTGCGCAAGGCCGACAAGGTCATCGATTGATGCCCTCCACCCCGACCCGCCCGCCCTTGAGCCTTGTCGCCGCAGCCGCGCTGCTGTTGGCGACCATGCTTGCCGGATCCTACGTGGACCTCCTCAGCGACCGGCTGCACGCGCGCCAGCTCGCGATCAGCACCCAGCTCGAACGGATCGTGCGCCTGAACCAGGAACTCGGGGCAATGCTCACCACCGCCGTGCTCGATCGCAACACCCTGCGCAGTGCGAGCTATCCGACCATCCAGTCGGAACTGGAGCGGACGGTCACCGCGGTTCAGGCCCTCACCAGCGACCTCACGCTGGCTGCCGACATGGTCGCCCTGGGTGCGGAACTGGCAAGCCTTCGCGCCCGCGAGCTGGAGGCGCTCGAACGCATGGAAGCCCGCGAATGGCCGCAGGCGCAGGCGATCCTGTTCGGCAACGAGTACTCGCTGGCCCGCAAGATCTACGAGATCAACAGCGAAACGGCGATTGGGGCGTTGAACGGCGAGCTGGCACACACCTCAGAGACCTACGCGCAAATCCGGCATCTATCGCTGTTTGCGCGGATTGCCGCCTTCGTGCTGCTGCTGTGGGCAGCGCTTGTCTATTCGCGAAGGCTGCGCGAGGAACTGCGCAAGCAGGCACGACTGCACGAGGAGATCGGTGCGGCCAATCGCAGGCTGGAAGACAATGTCCGCGCCCGCACCGCCGAACTGGAACGGGCGAACCGCCTGCTCGCCGGCTTGAGCACCACCGACAGCCTGACGGGGCTTGCCAACCGGAGACGCTTCGACGAGGCGCTCGAAGCCGAGTGGCAGCGCGCAGTGCGAACCCGGATGCCACTCAGCCTGCTGATGCTCGACATCGACCATTTCAAGCTCTACAACGACCACCTCGGACACCTTGCCGGTGACGAGTGCCTGCGCCAGATCGGCGCAGTGCTCCAGGCCTGTGTCCTGCGCTCCGGCGAACTGAGCGCCCGGTATGGTGGCGAAGAGTTCGCCGTCATCCTGCCCGCCGCTGAACCGGAAGAAGCCGCGAGGCTCGCTGAAACGATCCGTTGCGAAGTCGAAAACCTCGGGCTCGCCCACGTGCCCGAAGCGAATGCCCGCGTGGTGACGGCCAGCATCGGGGTCGCAACGCACCGCCCGATTCCGGGCGAGCCGTCCACCCGGTTGATCCAGGACGCCGACCGGGCCCTTTACGAATCGAAGCGAGCCGGGCGAAACCGGGTCGTCGTGCACGCGCCCGCCGAGCGGGCCGATCCGGCTGACAAGGACGCCGATCCGGCGCCTCACGCCAGCGCGTCGAGCACTCCGCCGACCGCATCCTCGCAGTAGTCGAGCACCGCCTCGAACCCGGCATCCCCCCCGTAGTAGGGATCGGGAACCTCGGCAATCGCGTAGCGCCGGGCATAGCGCATCAACAAGTCGACCCTGTCGCGGTACACCGCCGGGCAGGCGCTGCGCATGATCTCCAGATGACCCGCATCCATCGCCAGCAACAAATCAAAGCGCTGAAAGTCCGCAATCTCGAGCTTGCGTGCCCGCAGTTCTGCCATGTCGTAGCCGCGTCGCGCCGCAAACCGGAGCGTGCGCGGATCCGGCGCCTCGCCGACGTGGTAACCGTGGGTCGCGGCCGAATCGACCTCGATCCGCCCTTCCAGTCCACGCAGCCGGATCAAATGCCGGGCGACCGCTTCCGCAGTCGGTGAGCGGCAGATGTTACCGGTGCAGACGAACAATACCCGCTTCATTCACGATCCTCCGCTATCCGCGCGCTACGCGCCGAGGCTGCTTCAGCCATCGCATCAATCGACACTGCCGTGCTGGTCGGCACCGAACGCGCGTGCGCGCAGCCGGAAGAGTTCATCACGTGCGGCCGCCGCCTGCTCGAACTCGAGGTTGCGCGCATGCTCCAGCATTTCCTTCTCCAGGCGGCGGATCGCTTTCGCCAATGCCTTCTCGTCCAGGGCCGCGTAGTCGGTTCCGGGTACGGCGGCCTTGGCCGGCTTGCTTTCGTCCTCGACATAGACACCATCGATGATGTCCTTGATGCGCTTGGAAACAGTTTTCGGCACGATCCCATGCTCGGCGTTGAAGGCGAGCTGGCGGTCGCGGCGGCGCTCGGTCTCGCCGATCGCCGCGGCCATCGAGCGCGTCACGGTGTCGGCGTAGAGGATGGCCGTGCCGTGAATGTGGCGCGCGGCCCGACCGATGGTCTGGATCAGCGAACGCTCCGAGCGCAGGAATCCTTCCTTGTCGGCATCGAGGATCGCCACCAGCGAGACCTCCGGGATGTCGATCCCCTCGCGCAGCAGGTTGATCCCCACCAGCACATCGAACTCGCCCAGGCGCAGGTCGCGGATGATCTCGACCCGCTCGACGGTATCGATGTCCGAATGCAGGTAGCGCACACGGATGCCGTTATCAGCCAGATAGTCGGTGAGGTCCTCGGCCATGCGCTTGGTCAGCGTCGTCACCAGCACCCGCTCGCCGGCCGCGATGCGCCGCTTCGACTCGGCGAGCAGATCGTCGACCTGCGTTGCGGCCGGGCGCACCGCGATCACCGGATCGACGAGCCCGGTCGGCCGCACGACCTGCTCCACCACCTGGGCCTGATGCTTGCGCTCGTACTCGGCCGGGGTGGCCGAGACGAACACGGTCTGTGGCATCAGGCGCTCGAACTCATCGAAGCGCAGCGGCCGGTTGTCGAGTGCAGAAGGCAGTCGGAATCCATAGTCAACGAGGTTTTCCTTGCGTGAGCGGTCGCCCTTGAACATGCCGCCCACCTGCGGAATCGCCACATGCGACTCATCGACGAAGAGCAGCGCATCGGGCGGCAGGTAGTCGATCAGGGTCGGCGGCGGCTCGCCCGCCTGACGTCCGGACAGATGCCGCGAGTAGTTCTCGATGCCCTTGCAGAACCCCATCTCGGCGAGCATCTCCAGATCGAAGCGGGTGCGCTGCTCGATGCGCTGCGCCTCGACCAGCTTGCCACTCGTCTGGAAATGCGCGACGCGTTCGCGCAGCTCGTCCTTGATCGCCTCGATCGCCCGCAGCACGGTCGCTCGCGGCGTCACATAGTGGCTCGACGGATACACCGTGAAGCGCGCGAGCCGATGGCGCAGGTGCCCGGTGAGCGGATCGAAGAGCGTCAGGTGCTCGATCTCGTCATCGAACATCTCGATGCGCACCGCAAGCTCGGCGTTCTCGGCCGGAAACACGTCGATCACGTCGCCGCGCACGCGGAACGTACCGCGCCGGAAATCCACGTCGGCCCGCGTGTACTGCATCGCGACGAGGCGCTGGAGCAAATCACGGTGCGCCAGCCGCTCGCCCTCGCGCAGGTGCAGGATCATCGCGTGATAATCGACTGGATCGCCGATGCCGTAGATGCACGACACGGTCGCGACGATCACGACGTCGCGCCGCTCCATCAGGCTCTTCGTCGCCGACAGGCGCATCTGCTCGATGTGCTCGTTGATGCTCGAATCCTTCTCGATGAACAGATCGCGCGACGGAACGTAGGCTTCGGGCTGATAGTAGTCGTAGTACGACACGAAGTACTCGACCGCGTTCTCGGGCAGGAACTCGCGGAACTCGGCGTAAAGCTGGGCCGCGAGCGTCTTGTTCGGCGCCAGCACCAGGGCCGGCCTGCCGCAGCGCGCAATGACGTTGGCCATCGTGAAGGTCTTGCCCGAGCCGGTCACCCC
Source organism: Rhodocyclaceae bacterium (assembly GCA_023383815.1). Lineage (GTDB taxonomy): Bacteria > Pseudomonadota > Gammaproteobacteria > Burkholderiales > Rhodocyclaceae > JACOUN01. The sequence goes on along the minus strand of JAHDYG010000015.1, from coordinate 59,363 downwards.
GAGCAGGGTCTGGTACAGAAGACCATCCGTAATCCCCTCGACGAGTTGCGCGATCGCCTGAGGCTGGTCGCCGGCCGGTCCGAACGGGCAGTGCAGACGGAACGGACTGCCCTCGAATGTGTGCACTGCAACACCGTCCGCCGCCTGCGTCATGCTAGAATTTCCTGTTGTTTCGGGATGCCGCGCAGCCGGCCGGCGCACCCGGATCCGCATCGTCTGGCCGCACATTATTTCTCAATTCGCAGCGCAAGGCACGGCTGCCCGGAAGCCCGCAGGGAATCCACCGGACACCCGCCCCGCCTGCTTCAAACCCTGGAGCACACATGTCCGCCTCGCTCTTCGCCAACGTCGAAATGGCCCCCCGCGATCCGATCCTGGGTCTCAACGAAGCCTACAACGCCGACCAGCGCCCCGGTAAAGTGAATCTTGGCGTCGGCGTCTACTACGACGACAACGGCAAGATTCCGCTGCTCGCAGCGGTGCGTGAAGCGGAGAAGGCACGCCTCGAAGCAGCCCCGCCGCGCGGCTACCTGCCGATCGAAGGGCCTGCAGCGTACAACAGCGCGGTGCAGAACCTCGTCTTCGGCGCAGGCGCCGACCTCGTTGCCGCCGGCCGCGTCGTGACCGTCGAAGCGCTTGGCGGCACCGGCGCGCTGAAGGTCGGCGCCGATTTCCTGCGCCGCCTCCTGCCCCAGGCAGGCGCCTGGATCTCCGACCCGAGCTGGGAGAACCACCGCGCACTGTTCGAATCCTCGGGCTTCACGGTCGGCACCTACGCCTATTTCGACGCCACAACCCGCGGCGTAGACTTCCCCGCAATGCGCACCGCGCTGGCAGGCCTGCCGGCCGGCTCGGTGGTCGTGCTGCACGCGTGCTGCCACAACCCGACCGGCGCCGATCTCACCGAAGCACAATGGCAGGAAGTCGTCGCCGCCTGCCGTGAGCGCGCGCTCGTGCCCTTCCTCGACATCGCCTACCAGGGCTTTGCCGAAGGCACCGAAGCCGATGCCGTGGCAGTACGCCTGTTCGCAGCGAGCGGCATGCAGTTCCTCGTTTCCAGTTCCTTCTCGAAGTCCTTCTCGCTCTATGGCGAGCGCGTCGGCGCCCTGTCGATCGTCACGGCCAGCAAGGAAGAAGCCGCGCGCGTGCTGTCGCAGGTCAAGCGCGTGATCCGCACCAACTACTCGAACCCGCCGACGCACGGCGGCGCGATCGTCGCCGCGGTGCTCAACTCGCCCGAACTGCGCGCGATGTGGGAAGACGAACTGGGCGGCATGCGCTCGCGCATCCGCGCCATGCGCACCAGCCTGGTCGACACGCTGCGCGCGGTCGGCGTGAAGCAGGACTTCTCCTTCGTCACCGCCCAGCGCGGCATGTTCTCGTACACCGGGCTCAGCGTTGCCCAGGTCGACCGCCTGCGCGAAGAGTTCGGAATCTACGCCGTCTCCACCGGCCGCATCTGCCTGGCCGCGCTCAACACGCGCAACATCGAGCACGTCGCGAAGGCGATCGGCACCGTTGTCCAGGGCTGAGCATTCACAGCGGTGCGCAGGCGGCGGCAACCGCCTGCGCACGCAGCATCCGGGTTGCCGCAAATCGGCGTTGCAGCCTTGACGCCAGCGTAGGGTCCGCCTAGAATGCGCGGCTCAATTCCTCGATAGCTCAGTTGGTAGAGCAACGGACTGTTAATCCGCAGGTCCCTGGTTCGAGTCCAGGTCGGGGAGCCAGAACACCTCAATCCGGCGCGTTGCGCGCCGGATGACAATCAGATTGATCCTCGATAGCTCAGTTGGTAGAGCAACGGACTGTTAATCCGCAGGTCCCTGGTTCGAGTCCAGGTCGGGGAGCCAACTTGCCACGCACTGTGAACCGATTGCGCCACCCTGGGGGTGGCGCAATCGGTTCACAGTGGCGCATCAGATCACGGTCGTCGAACCGGAAAGATTGCGCTTTTCGTGATGCTCGAACGCATCGACGATCTCGGTGACCAGCCGCTCGGCGCTCCAGGAGCGCGGCAGAACCTTGTACACGGCGACGGCATTGACCATCTCGACCAGCGGCGCGAAGCCAGACTCGGAGATCAGCATGATGCGGACGAGCTCGGGGTACAGCGAGCGGGCCCTGGCGAGCAGACTCACACCGTCCATTTCCTGCAGCTGCTCGCCCGCGAGGAGGACCTGAACCTCGTTGCGGGCCAGCAGTTCCAGCGCCTCTTGCCCGCTGCAAGCCGTCAGGACCTTGATCGCTTCGGCCTCCAGCACCCCCGCCATTGCGGCGAGGATCTCGGGATCCTCGTCTGCGACCAGCAGCGTACGAACCCCCGGATCACTGCGCGGCATCACGAGCATGCGCATCTCGCCGAGGAAGCCCGTCATCCGGTCCGCCGGCAGCGGACGGCTGTAGTAATAGCCCTGGATCGCATCACAGCCGTGGCGGACGAGGAAGGCGAGCTGCTCTTCGGTCTCGACGCCTTCGGCGATCACCTCCAGCCCGAGCTGGTGGGCGAGCGCGATGATCGACGTGGAGATCGCCGCCGAGTCCGGATCGCTCACGATCTCCTTGACGAAGCTGCGATCGATCTTGAGCTGGTCGACCGGGAACTGACTGAGGTAGGAAAGGCTGGAGTAGCCGGTGCCGAAATCGTCGATCGCAAGCCGCACGCCTTCGCCCTTGAGCTGGGCGAGCACGAGATTCGCGGCCTCCGGATCTTCCATCAGCGCGCTTTCCGTCAGCTCCAGCTCGAGCAGGCCCGGATCGAGCCCGCTGTCCCGGAGCACCTCCACGACGAGGTCTACCAGCCCGGGCTGACGCAGCTGTGCCGCAGAAAGATTGACCGCGACGATCATGCTCGGCAACCCCGCCTCCTGCCACGCCCGGTTCTGGCGGCAGGCTTCACGCAAGGCCCAGGCGCCGAGGAATGGAATCAGGCCGCATTCTTCAGCGATCGGGATGAAGCGCTCTGGCGAGATGTACTCGTTGTGGACCGGATGACGCCAGCGCGCAAGCGCCTCCATCCCCATCATCCTGCCCTTGTGGAGGTCGACCTTGGGCTGGTAGTGAAGCTCCAGCTCGCCTCGTTCCAGCGACAGGCGCAGGGCATTCTCCAGCGACAGGCGGTCCTGCGCATCCTGGTCGAGCGCGGCGGAATACAGGCAGAACCGGCGCTCGTGGCGTTCTGCATCGTGCAGGGCCATGCCGGCCTTGCGCAGCAGCACGTCAAAGGAATCCCCGTCCTGCGGGAGAAGGCTGACGCCGGCGCACACCACCGGTTGCAGCTTCTCGCCCTTGATCACGAGCGGCAGGTTCGCAGTTTCGATGATCCGCTCGAGCAGCTCGCCGACCTCGCAGGCCGCCGGCAACTGCGTGAGCATCATCGTGAACTCGGTCCCCGCGTGGCGTGACACCGTGTCGTGCGCACGGGCGCACTCGGTCAGGCGGCGGGCAACCTCGCGCAGCAGCTCGTCGCCAACACTGCGGCCGAGGCTGTCGTTGATGCGCTTGAAACGGCCGATGCCGAGCGAGACGATCGCGATTGCCGTACCGCTGCGGCCAGCTTCCGTGGCGGCATGCTCGAAGCGCTGCATGAGGAGCGAGCGGTTGGGCAACTGTGTCAGTTCGTCGTAGCTGGAAAGGTAGTTGAGCCGCTCCTCGACCCGCTTGCGTTCGCTGATGTCGTTCTGTGCCCCGATGATGTGCGTCACCCGCCCCTGTTCGTCGAAGACCGGACTGAGGCTGATCGAACCCCAGTACAACTGGCCGTTCTTGCGCCTGTTGATGAGTTCCCCTTCCCATACCTTGCCGTGCAGGACGGTTTCCCACATCTGCCGGTATTGCTCCAGCGACGTGCGACCGGAGCGCCAGAACCCCGCCTTGAGGCCGAGCGCCTCGCCCTGGGTATAGCCGGTCACCGTCGTGAAGCCTTCGTTGGTGTACTCGATTATGCCATTTGCATCGGTCACGATCATCGCACTCGCACTGTGCTGGATCAGCGCCCGGAACTTCTTCAGCTCTGCCGCATCCGCGTCGCGCTGCTGGAGGTCGGCAAGCAGCGTGCTGCGCATGTACTCGAAGGCCTTGCCGACACGCCCGAACTCGTCGTCCCGCAGCGGTGGCAGGGGATGCGTCAGATCGCCGCGCGAGATCGAATCTGCACTCCGTTCGAACACCTGAAGCGGGAAGAGCACCCGGTAGCGCAGGATCTGCACGCTCGCAATGAACAGGAAAAGCAACAGTACCAGGATGAGCGCAAGCAGCGCCAGCGTCTGGACCGCATGGCCGCGCAGCCGGTCGACATCCTGTTCGAACTGTCCTCCGATCGCTGCTGCGAGGCCGAGCACGGCGTCGATACCGGTCGTAGCCTCGCGATACCACTGCCCGGCATCGAGTGCATAGGCACGCCCCTCGCGGCTTGCGGCATAGACGCCGGCGCGCAGCAGCTCGTAGCGGTGCAGGTCACGCAGATAGACCTCGCGCGCCCGATCGAGGTCCGGCGTGTGCGGCAAGTGCTCGAGGATCGCCTCGGTGCGGTGACGCGCATTCGTGACCAGCGTGCGATAGTCGTCGAGCAGGCGCTGCTCCTCATCACCGATCGGCCGGCCGCGCGCGATCGCAACACCGACCATCGCGCGCTCGCGGCCCAGGTGCTCGCTGAAGGTGAACAGCACGTCCTTGATCACCGGCAGCGATGCGTAGGTGTATAGGTTGTCCGACAGCGGAAGCATGCTGAGTGCGGCAAGATCCTGAAGCTCGGCGATCCGCGTGTTCAGAACATCCATCCAGACCGCTTCGGACAGCCCATCGGGCTCGCCACGGATGCGGGCATCGGCCCGGGTACGCAGGTCCACCAGGGTTGTGCGCCGCGCCTCGATGCGGTCGAGCGCCGGGAACAACGGATGCGCCGACGCATGGCTTCCGAGTTGCACCCCGGCGTCCCGGAGCTGGCCGTAGAGCCCGTCGAGCGAAGCACGCAAACGTTGCAGTTCGGACAGCGCAAGGGGTTCGGCACGTGCTGGATCGGCCAGCAGCGAAGCCGTGTAGCCCCGCTCCATCGCCATTCGTGCAGCGGTCCGCTGCGCGACCTCGACGAGATGACCGGCGCTGTGAATCCAGCCGACCGCAGTAAGCTTGTTCCGGCTGTCCATGAGCTGCCACAGGCCGGCTCCGAGCGAGAGCAGGCCGAACAGCGCGATCATCGTGTAGAGCAGGCGCCGGACCGTCATCGACCCGGCCTCCGGCCGACTGCTCCTGCGCTCGGAAAACCCGTCATCCCCAGCTCCGCACGTCTTGCAGGCCGGCGCCCGGCGCACTGGGTGCCGAAGCGGGTCCTGCCATTGGACAGGGGCGGGTTCGAGGGCCCTGTGAATCGACTGCCGCAACGGGTTGGGCGGCAATCTGGAACGTCGCTCCGGTCAGAACCGGACCGGACGACGATGCCGCGCGAGACGCGCAGCACGCCGGGACATCGTATCAGAATTCATCGGCCGTCCATAAGGCCGCACGGCCATCCGGCTTCATTCCCGAGGATTGCCTGCATCATCGAGCACCCGATCCGAAACGGACACTGCGTCGGCACGCGCACGCACGAATCCGGGGCCGGTCTCGACACACCGTTCTTCCCGTTCTTCCCGCTCTTCCTTGAGCACCGGAGCTTCGATCACGACCTCCACCCTCACCGCAGCGCGGTGGATCGCACCGCCCTGCCCGAAACGGATGCGCATCCCGGTGTCCGGCTTGAGCGCACGCACCAGTCCCAGACCGGTACCGATTCGCGTTCCGGCTGCAAAGTCAAAGCCGTGAGGCAGGGTGCCGCGGTTCTCGATGCGCACGGAGCATCCTCCTTCGTGCACCGACAGCAGCACCCGTGCGCTGCGCTGCTCCGTTTCGTCGGGCTCGGCGTACTTCACCGCGTTCGTGATCAGTTCGTTGAGGATCAGCGCCACCGCAACCGTCTCGCTCTCACGCAGCGTGCCGCCGCCGTTCCCGGCCGTCAGCCCATCCAGTTCGACCCGCGCGCCGGTCAGCTCGGAGACGCTGCCGGCCACCGCCTGCAGCAGTTCAGCCAGTCGCAGTCGATGGCCGCTGACGCGCCCGTACAGGCCGTGCACCACGGCCACCGCCTGCACCTGGGCAATGGCGGCGTCGATCGCACCCCGGGCATCCGGGTGCGCCGACACCTGCCGACGCAGCAGTCCGACGACCGTCTGCAGGTTGTTCTTGATGCGGTGGTGCACCTCACGCACCAGCGCGTCGCGCAACCGCAGCGCCTCATCCAGCCGCGCCTGCTCGGCCTGCTTGCGGTCGGTGATCTCGCGGTCGATGCCGCGATAGCCGAGAAAATTTCCATGCGGATCGAAATACGCCCGCCCGCTGCTCTCGAGCACGACGAGGCGGCCACTCCTGTGCCGGTTGAGGTTCTCGAGTGCGACGAGAGGGTGATATTGCCTGCGCGCGGCTTCGGCCAGCGCCCGCACCCGCGTCGCCTCTTCCGGCGGCATCAGCTCGAACGGCGTGCGGCCGACCAGTTCTTCGGGCCGGTACCCAAGCAGATTGAACACCTGGGGGCTCGCATAGGTGTAGCGCCAGTCCTGATCCACCTCCCACACCCAGTCGCGCAGGGTCTCGACGAGTTCCTGGAAACGCTGCCTGCTTTCCCGCAGATCATCGTCCGCACGCACGCGGGCGGCGATGAGCGCACTCAGGTTGCGCTGCATCGTCTGCATCGCGGCGAGCAGGCTGTCGTGATCACCCGCGCGCAGGGCGATCTCGCTATCCAGGCTGCCGGACGCGATCCGCTCGACCACCGCACGCACGGCTTCCGGTTCGCCGCCGAGTGGCCGGACGACGGCGCGGAAGATCCAGATCGACAGGCCCAGAGCCAGGAGCGCCGCTGCCGCGAGCAGGCTCACGAGCCAGATCCGCGCCTTCAGGAACTGCTGCAGGGAGTCCCCGGCAGTCTGCTCCAGCAGACTGCCCTGCAGGCGCAGCAGCGCATCGACCGAGGCCATCAAGCCTTCCAGCGTCGGGATGGTGTGGTCCTGCAACTGGCGTGCCGCCGCCTCCCGCAGCCCCTCGCGGAGCATTTGCGACGCATCCAGGAAGGATCCGACATAGGCCTTGCGGCGGTTGCGGATCTCGGTCAGCAGCAGCCGGGCTTCAGCGTGTCGCAGGCGCGCCTCGAGTTCATCGAGCACGCCGGTGATGGTGTCCACCCGCTGCGCGATCCGACCGACGAGCTCCGACGAATCGAGGGCATGAAAGAGCAGCAGCGAATCGCGTGTCTGCGCATTCATCAGGTCGATCGTGCGGTTCGCGAGTACCGTGCTCTCCCAGTCGCGCACGACCGATTGCTCGATCTGCCGGTGAACCGCTTCGAGCCGGCTCAGACCCAGCGCAACGGCCAGCGCGAGCATCACGAACAGGAGGCCGAACCCCAGTCCCAGCCGCATCGCGATGGTCAGTCTGCCGAACATCGAGGCCCCTGTCTGCCCCGGCCAGGGCGAAAAGTGCAGCACATCTCCGAGAATCGGAGTCCGGGGGCAGGGAGTGGGCCCGAAGAAAACGCGCGCGGCGACCCGCGCACGAGGGTTCTGAAACGCCTGGCAGAAGTTGGGCCTGGCCTTCAGATGGTAACGAAAAACGCCGGCGACCGGGCGGAATCCGGCGCCGCAGTCCCCGCGCCGGCTGCTCAGCGTTCGCGCAGGCAGCGGTTCAGGTTCTCGACCGCGGCGATGATCTCCTCGGCAAGGTCACCGATCTTGCGCCGCTGCGAGCGGGCGCGCGAGCGCAGCAGATCGAAGGCTTCCTGCCGGTCGAGCTCCTTATGCACCATCAGGATGCCGACCGCAGTGCGGGTCTTCTGCTCGACCGACAGCGCCTTTTCCAGATGGCCGGTCGTCGAGCGCAGGCCGGCCATCTCCTTCGCGCGCGCCATCGACGCTTCGATGAAGGGCACGAGCTGCGGCACATCCACCGGCTTGATCAGATAGCCCATCGCACCCGCATCCGCCGCCTCGCGCACCACCGTTTCGTCGCCGAAGGCCGACAGGAACACGAAGGGTGGTCCGCCGGAGTCACGGAAGGCATGCGCCAGGGCGAGCCCCGACATGCCGGGCATGCGCATGTCGAGGACCGCCAGATCGAAATTTCGGCTGGCCGTCTGCCGGAGCGCCTCCTCGCCCGAAATCGCCGTCGCGACCTCGTAGCCGAAGTCGCGCAGCCCTTCCGCGAGCAGGTTCAGCACGACGCGGTCGTCATCGGCAATCAGTACGGATTTCATGGTTCTGTCCCTTGCAGTGTTCCGGTGCCCCTTCGCCGAGCAGAACCACCGGCGGTTCAATGTGAAGCTCGACGACGACCCGTCCGTCTTCCCGAGAGAAGGTGATCGACATGCCCGGCTGCGGCATCAGCGCGCGAACGAGCCCCAGCCCGGTCCCGAGGCCGCTGCCGGATGCAAAATCGAAGCCGCGCGGCAGTTGGCCCGAATTGACGATGCGGATCCGGCCCCGTGCGCCCTCGCGCGACAAGCTCACGCTTGGCGGGCGCAGCGCGCCGTCTCCGGTCGCAACCCCGTGCTTCACCGCATTCGTCACGAGCTCGTTGAGGATCAGCGCGACTGCCACCGACTCGCTCTCCCGGATCAGCAGTCTGTGCCCCTCTTCGCAATCGGCCGGACGAGCCTCGGTCGTGAGCCCAGCCACGTGCAGGCCGCTCACGCCCAGGACGATCTCCGGAAGCAGCCGGCACAAGGCGAGCCCTTGGCGGACCCCGGCCGCACTCAATCCGTGAACGAGGGCAACGGCGCGCACCTGCCCGATGGCCGCCTCGATCGCCTCGGTGGCCTCTGGATGGCGCTCCGCCTCACGGCGCAGCAAGCCGACCACCGTCTGCAGATTGTTCTTGATCCGGTGATGGACTTCGCGCACCAGTGCCTCACGCAGTTCGACCGCACGCGCCAGCCTCGCTTCTTCGGCATTGCGCCGCTCGGTCACGTCCTCGATCAGCCCCGCCACCACGCGTTCGCCCCCTCCGTCGAACGGAAAGCAACGCAGGCCCAGCCAGCGCAGCCCCTTGGCAGGATGGCGGATACGGAACTCGATCTCGACGGGGCACGCCTCGCGTGCCGCGGCGATCGCATCCTCGACGGCAGCAAGATCCTCGACTGCGACCAGCCGCGCCCGCAGCCCGCGGTCGACCACGAAGCGGCGACAGTCACCACCGAGCACGTCCGTGCAATGCGGGCTCAGGTACGAGAAACTCGTGATCGCGCAGTCGGCGACCCAGAACACCTGCTCGATGGAGCGTGCAAGTTCGTTGAAACGCGCCTCGGTGCGACGCAGCGCCGTCACGTCGATGAGCACCACACGACACTCCGCACCCGCCCGATCGAGCTTGCTCTTGATCTGCACGATCCGGCTGCCGCCGTGCGCAAGCCGGATCGTGAACTCGGAGCGCTCGACGTGCCAGCTCGCAAAGGCCCGCTCGAGAAACGCCGTGGCCGTCTCGCGCGCACCCGGATCGAAGAACTCGAACAGTGACCGCCCGACCAGCGCTGCACGCGCGACACCGAACATGCGTGCAGCGCTCAGGTTCGCCTGCAGGATCACACCGTCCTGGCGCAGACTGAGGTAGCCGACCGGCGCCCCGTCGTACAGCTCGGTGTAGCGCGCGAGGCTCGCCTCGAGCTGGCACCGGGCCCGCTCCAGGGTTTCGCCATGGGCCTGGACTGCCGACTGATGCTGCTGCAAGGCTTCGATCACGGAGTGCAGGTCGGAGCCTACGCGCCCGCGCCCCTTCGGGCCGGCCGGCACCGCGCCGTCGCCTGAGGGGTGCGCTTCGCCGCCCGGCGAACCCTCATCCGGTCGAGTGTTCATCGCGTCCTCCCGGAGCGGCGGCCACCTCCCGACCGCAGCCCCGATCTCAGTGTGCGCCCTTGCCGCGGCGCGCGCGCCCGCGCGCGTCGCCGTCCTCCCAGGCGCGCTGCAGGCTCGCCATTTCCCGGACTGCTGCGGCGATTCGGTAATTGATCGAACCGCGCGGCAGAACCCCCTTGGCATCGGGCACGCCGGCCGGCAGCCCCGTCAGGAGCGCCATCGCCTGGTCGACGTCATCGATCGGCCAGACGTTGAACTGCCCGCGCCGCACGGCCTCGACGACGTCTTCACGCAGCATCAGGTGGCGCACGCTGGCCGATGGAATCAGCACACCCTGCGAGCCATCGAGGCCACGCAGCGCGCACAGGTCGAAGAAACCCTCGATCTTCTCGTTGATGCCGCCGACGACCTGCGCTTCGCCGAACTGGTTCACCGAACCGGTGATCGCCCGCCCCTGGCGGATCGGCACCCCGGCAAGCGCCGACAACAGCGCGCACAGCTCGGCCATCGACGCCGAATCACCCTCGACCTGGGCATACGATTGCTCGAAGACGAGACTCGCCGACAGCGACAGGGGCTGATGGCGTGCGTAGCGGGAGGCGAGAAAGGCCGTCAGGATCAGCACCCCCTTGGAATGGATGGCGCCACCCAGTTCGGTCTCGCGCTCGATGTCGACGATCTCGCCCTCGCCCATGCGCACCGTCGCGGTAATGCGCACCGGATGACCGAAGTACTCGCCGGCGAGTTCGACCACCACAAGCCCGTTGATCTGACCAGCCCGCTCGCCGGTCGTCGAGATCAGCGTCGTACCCTCGATCATCGATTCGAGGATCCGTTCCGGATAGCGCCCGAAGCGCCGGGCACGCGCCGCAATCGCGCGGTCGACGTGACGGCGCTCGACGACTTCATCGGTGCCCGCACGGGCATGGAAGTCGGCCTCGCGCATCAGATCGGCCAGCTTGCGCGTGTAGAGCGAGAGCCGACCCGAGTCCTCGGCCAGCCGCGCGCCTTCGTCGACCAACCGGGCGACCGCTTCGCGATCGAACGGCAGCAGCCCGGCATTGCGCCCGAGCATCGCGAGCAGATGCGCGTAGTAGCGTACGTTGCCCTCCGTGCGCGGGAGTTCATCGTCGAAATCGGCCGCGATCTTGAAGAGTTCCTCGAAATCCGGATCGTGCTCGTCCAGAAGGTAGAACACGCTGCGATCGCCGATCAGCACGACCTTGACGTCGCACGAGACGGCCTGCGGCTCGAGCGTGGCCGGCGCATTCCAGCTTTGCGCCTCGGCCGGTGGCTCGATGCGGATCTCGCGGTTGCGCAGCACGCGCTTGAGGCCGTCCCAGGCATAGGGCTGCGAGAACAGGCGCTCGGCGTCGACGACGAGGTAGCCGCCACGCGCCCGGTGCAGGGCGCCGGCACGGATCATGTTGAAGTGCGTGATCTGGTTGCCCATGTGCACGACGTGCTCGATGCGCCCGACCAGGCCGCCAAACCCTGGATTGTCCTCATACACGACCGGCGCGCCCTCGGTGCGGGCGTGGTCTACGAGCAGGTTCACCTGGTAGCGATGAAAGCGCGCAGCCGAATCGTCCTCGCGCACGTCTTCCTCCTCACCCGCGGCGCTGCCCCAGTCGTTGCCGCTGTCGAGCAGATCCTTGCTCACCGCATCGAGAAACGCCTGAACCTGGTCGAGGTCGGCGTAGCGCTCGCGCAAGCCGCGTGTCAGATGCGCGACGGTCGGCGCCAGCGCCTCGCGCTCGGCCCGTCGCACCGATTCGTGCAGCGCGTTGCGCCAGCCTGGAAACTCTTCGAGCAGGTCGGCGAGCCGGTCACTCCACTGCCCGACGCGGGTCTCGATCGCGGACTTCTCGTCGGCCGGCAGTTCCTCGAAGCGCTCGGGCGACATCGGCTGTCCGTCACGGGTCGGCGCGAAAACGAAGCCCTCGGGCGTGCGCATCAGCGACACCCCGTCTGCGGCACAGGCCTGCCCGAGTTCGCGCAGGGCCGCCTCCTCGCGCTCCTTGTGCGCTTCCTGCAGTGCCTCGATGCGCTCGACGTGGGCCTCGCTGTCGAGCGCAGCCTCGATTGCCGGCCCCAGATCCCGCACGAAGGCCTGCATGTCGGTGCGCAACGCACTGCCACGCCCGGCCGGCAGACTCAGGAGCCTCGGCCGCTGCGCGTCCTCGAAGTTGTGCACGTAGCACAGATCGGGGGGCACCGGACCGGTTGCAGCCAGCTCCTTGAGCAGCCGGAACACGATCGCATGGCGCCCGGTACCCGACTCCCCCATCACGAACACGTTGTAGCCGGGCTGACGCATCGCCAGCCCGAAACGCAGAGCCTCGTCGGCGCGCGCCTGCTCGATCCCCTCGGGCAGGTCTTCCAGCTCGGCCGTGGTCTGGAACGTGAAACTGGCCGGCTCGCATTGCTGGCGCAGGCGTTCGGGCGGCAAACCGCTTGGGTCGGTCATCGTTGTTGTTCTCCATGTGCGCCGGACTGCGGCGCGCCGCAGGGCTTGCGGCGATCGACCTTGCGCCCCTTGCGCAGTGTGCCGATAATCGTAGCAGGAGCGACTGCGAAGCGGCAGATCGGCTTCCCGCGGGGCACTCCCGCCCCGGCGGTCGCCCGCCCTGCAGGCAGCCTCCCGACCGCTCGTCCAGACGAGCGCCCGACCCTGGAATCACGATGAAGGTCATTCCCATCCACCCCGCTGCTGCAGTGCCGGTCCCGGCGAGCGAACCTTCGTCCGGAAACGATCCGGATGGCCTCCTGCACGACCGGCGGGGGCGCAGCGTGCGCGATCTGCGCATCTCGGTCACCGACCGCTGCAACTTCCGCTGTATCTATTGCATGCCGCGCTCGGTGTTCGGCGACGACTATCCCTTCCTCGCCCGCTCGGATCTGCTCTCCTTCGAGGAGATCACGCGGATCGCGCAGCGCTTCGCGGCCCGAGGCGTGCGCAAGATCCGGATCACGGGCGGCGAGCCGCTCTTGAGAAAGCACGTCGAGAACCTCATCGAACAGCTCGCGCGCATCCCGGACATCGAACTGACGCTCACGACCAATGGCGTGCTGCTGCCACGCATGGCGCGCAGGCTGCGAGATGCCGGCCTCGACCGGGTCACGGTGAGCCTCGATGCAATCGACGACGCGACCTTCCGGCGCATGAACGACGCCGATTTTCCGGTCGCCTCCGTGCTCGAAGGCATCGAGGCCGCAAGCGCTGCAGGGCTCGGCCCGGTCAAGGTGAACATGGTCGTCAAGCGCGGCACGAACGACGCCGGCGTGCTCGACATGGCTCGCCATTTTCGCGGCAGCGGACACATCGTGCGCTTCATCGAGTTCATGGACGTCGGCAGCTCGAACGGCTGGAAGATGGATGAGGTCGTCCCCTCGCGCGAGATCATCGAGCGCATCGGCGCCGAATACCCGCTCGATCCGATCGACCCGCACTATGTGGGCGAGGTTGCCGAACGCTGGCGCTACCGCGACGGATCTGGCGAGATCGGCGTGATCTCTTCGGTCACGCAGGCGTTCTGCGCCACCTGCACGCGCATCCGGCTGTCGACCGAAGGCAAGCTCTACACCTGTCTCTTCGCCCAGCAGGGGTACGACCTGCGCGCGCTGCTGCGCGGCGGCGCCACCGATGGCGCACTCGACGATGCGATCGCTCACGTGTGGCGCGGGCGCGACGACCGCTACTCGGAGATCCGCAGCGCGAACACGGCCGGCCAGCGCCGGATCGAGATGTCCTACATCGGCGGCTGAGCGCCCGGCGCGAGGGAATCTTCGGCCGACGGCGGATCGAGCCGAGCCGACTCGATTTTCTGGAAATGCGCGGAAATCTTGCGCGAACTGACCTGAACGTCCTGAACATCCTTGCTCGCCTGGTCGATGTGGCGGGCCAGCGCGCTCATGCGCTCGTCAAAGCGCACGAAATCCTTCGCGAGCTTGCCGAGCGCGTCCTTGATGACGTGCACCTGGCGCCGCGTCTCGACGTCCTTGAGGACCGCGCGGGCGGTGTTGAGCACCGCCATCAGCGTGGTCGGCGACACGATCCAGATGCGGCGCGACTGTGCGTGCGCGACAAGCTCCGGATGACGGGCGTGGATCTCGGCGAACACCGCCTCCGCGGGCACGAACAGCACGGCCCCGTCGGACGTCTCACCGGGCAGGATGTAGCGTGATGCGATCGCGTCGATGTGGCGCCGCACGTCGGCCCGGAAGGCAGACTGCGCAAGCCGGCGCTCGACGGGCCCGCAGTCCTCGTCGAGCATGCGGTGGTAGTTCTCGAGCGGAAACTTGGCATCGACCGCCACCCGGCCGGTGGGCTCGGGCAGTTCGATGAGGCAGTCGACCCGCGTGTGGTTCGACAGGGTGTGCTGAAAGCGGAAGGACTCGGGCGGCAGCATGTTGCGCACCAGCGCCTCGAGCTGCACCTCGCCAAAGGCACCGCGGGCGCGCTTGTCGCCCAGCAGTTCCTGAAGGCCGACGACGTTGGTGGTGAGTCCATCGATCTTCTTCTGTGCCTCGTCGATCGTCGCCAGCCGCGCCATCACGCTCGCAAAGGTCTCGTTGGTCTGGCGGAAACCATCGTCAAGACGCTGGTTCACGTGCCCGGCAATCGACTCCAGACGCTCATTGACGGTTCGCGACAAGGCCTCGCTGCTCGCGGCGAGCTGGCGGGTCGCCGCATGCAGGCCCTCCTGCAGCAGCTCCCGGTCGGCACGGGCGTGCACCGACAGGCGCGTCAGCATCTGCTCGAGGATCTCGCTGCGCAGGCGCTCGTGCGCCATCCCGACCTCTCCGCCCAGTTCGGCAATCCGTCCAGCCAGCCGGTCGCTCTGGTGCATCAACCCGAACTGCAGCGCATCGAAGAGCATCTTCTGCTGCCCCGCAAGCAGCTCGCGCACGGGCCCGGTCACCTGCCCGGAGGTGTCGGCGGGCAGGCGCAGCACGGCTCTGCGCACGCGCAGGATGACCCCGAGCAGCACCAGAACGAGCAACGCGAGCACACCAAGGAGCGCAGCAGGTGCTTGCGGCGCGCGCAGCAGCGCCATCAGCTCGTCCGGCGTCATGCGAGCACGCCTTCCAGCGATTCGATGAACATCGGCCGGTAGAGCAGGTAGCCCTGCAGGAAATCGCAACCGTGTGCAATGAGGAAATCCCGCTGCCCCGCGCTCTCGACCCCTTCGGCAACGACCTTGAGACCGAGCGAATGCGCCATCGCGAGGATGGTCTGGACGATCGACGCATCGTTGGGATCGAGTTCGATGTCGCGCACGAAACTCTGGTCGATCTTCAATACCGAGATCGGCAGGCGCTTGAGGTAGTTGAGCGAGGAGTAGCCGGTGCCGAAGTCGTCGAGCGAAAAGCTCACGCCGTGCTCGCGCAGGGCGGACATCCTGCCGATCGCCTCCTCGACGTTGTCGAGCAGCATGCTCTCGGTGATCTCCAGACGCAGCCGCCGCCCATCGACGCCCGACTCACGCAGGACCGCGAGCACTTCATCGACAAAATCCGGTTGCAGAAACTGGACCGGGCTGACGTTCACCGCCATCGACAACGCGGCCCGCTGCGGATCGGATTTCCATTCCGCGAGCTGGCCACAGGCCGTCTGCAGCACCCAGCGCCCGAGCGCTGCGATCAGCCCCGCCTTCTCCGCAACCGGAATGAATTCGCCCGGAGGGACCATGCCGCGTTCCGGATGCTTCCAGCGCAGCAGGGCCTCGACTGCGACGATCATTCCTCCGACGCCGACGATTGGCTGGTAGGCGACGAGAAACTGCGACTCATCGAGCCCCCGGCGCAAGGCCACCTCGACCTGGCGCTGATGCTCGGCAGCCGCCTGCATGTCCGGGTCGAAGAAGCGGAAGGTGCCCTTGCCCTCGGCCTTGGCCTGGTACATCGCGAGATCGGCCTTTTTCATCAGGGTCTCGCTCGTCTCCCGGCCACTGCCGAACAGCGTGACCCCGATGCTGGGCGTCAGGTGGTGTTCGTATTCCTTGAGCACATAGGGCTCCGAGAGCACCGCAAGCACCTTGCGCACGGCGCGCTCCGCATTCGTGATCGCGCCATCGTCGTCGGTATCCAGCTCCTCGAACAGCACGACGAACTCGTCCCCGCCCAGCCGCGCGACCGAATCACTGCCGCGCACGATGCTGCGCAGGCGTGCAGCCACCTCGCGCAGCAGCAGGTCGCCATAGTCATGTCCGAGCGTGTCGTTGAGGTTCTTGAAATTGTCCAGATCGATGAACAGCAGCGCACCGAAGTAATGCGTACGCGCGCTCGAAGCGAGCGCATGGCGCAGCTGTTCGAGCAGCATGCGCCGGTTGGCGAGCCCGGTCAGCTCGTCGTAGTACGCGAGATGAGCCGCATGCGCCTCGGCCGCCTTGCGCCGCGTGATGTCCATCTGGGTCCCGCACATCAGCCTCGGCTCGCCCTCGGCCGTACGCGCGAGCACGCGTCCGCGCATCAGGACCCACAGCCAGGAGCCGTCCTTGTGGCGCAGGCGGTGCTCGCCTTCGTAGTACCCGCTGCCCTCGTCCAGGTAGGCGTGCATGCGCGCCAGACACTTGTCCCGGTCTTCCGGGTGCATCAGGCCGCGCCATGCCGTGGTGCCAAGCGGCACGAGCTCGTCAAGGGCGTAACCGAGCATCGCGGCCCAGCGCTCGTTGATCGCAAACACACCGGCCTGAATGTCCCACTCCCAGGTCCCGACGTCGGCCCCCTCGAGGATCCAGGCCAGGCGCTGGCCGCTTTGCTCCAGCGCTTCACGGGCCTCGACAGTCGCCGTCTCGTCGAGCAGGTAGCCACGGATACGCAGCGGAGCGCCTTCGTGCGTCTCGTCCCAACCCGGCATCGAGTATTCGCGAAACCAGCGATACTCACCGTCTCGGTTACGGATCCGGTAGTTCATTTCGAACGAAGTGCGGCGAAGCTCGCGGTGCTCGCGCCCTTCGCGTTCGATGCGCGTCAGGTCTTCCGGATGGATGATCGAAGCGAAGCGAAACTCCGGATCCAGAAACTGCTCCGGCGCATAACCGAGACCGGCAACGACGTTGCTGGAAATGTATTCGACCGGCCACCCCGGTTCGTTGCGCCAGATGAAGGCGATGGCCGGTCCGGCGGCAAAGAGATCACGCTCGGCACGCAAGGCGTCGGTGACCCGCCGCCGCTCAGAAACGTCCATCAGCGTTCCGTACACCCCGTTCGCCTGACCGCGCTCGTCGCGCGACAGCTGCACGAACACCTCGACCCAGCACTGCCCGCCATCGGCCCGCAGATAGCGGAACTCGTCGCGCAGCACCTCCTGCTCGCGTCGGAGCAGCGGCTGCAGGAAGGCAACGAAACGGGATCGGTCCTCCGGGTGGATGAACTCGATCGCGCGCCGTCCGAGGGTATCGGCCACCGCGAATGCGGTCAGCGATTCCCATGCCGGATTCAGGAAGGTCAGGTGACCGCTGCGGTCGGTCCGGAAGATGACTTCCTGGATGTTCGTCACGACGTCCCGATAGCGCTGTTCCTGCTGGCGCCTTCGCCGGGCGGCCAGGTGCAGCATGCCGAGTGCGATGCCGAGCAGGCCGATGCCAACCCCCCCGACCAGCCCCTGGAGCAGAAACCGGGAGCGGGTTGCAATCAGCTCCCTTGCCGGGTGAACCGCGAGCAGCCAGGCGTCCTGTGCGCCTTCGTTGGCCAGGGGCATGAAGCTGGCGAAATAGCCTTCATCGCCGACGAGCACCGAGAACGTTCGCCGCTCGCTGCCCAAGGCCGCATCGCGAACCGCCTCACGGCCGGCCAGATCCTCGAACACCGCCGTCAGCCGGCCGGCTTCGATCGCTTCGCGGGTATCGGGCGGCAACTGGCGCTCGGCGATGACGAGCGTCTCGTGCAGGCCGGAGGCCCGCATCCCGGGGCCCATCTGCGGCGCCCGGACGATCAGGGCGAATAGGTTGCCGGCGAGAATCCTCCCCAGCTGCTCCTGGATGCGCAGAAACGGCACCCCCAGCTCGATGCTTCCGAGCAGACGGTCCTGATACACGCGCGGGAACACATGCCGCAGGGCCGGATCATCGCCATCGCGCTCGACCGCAACGACCGATTCGCGCCCGGCATGCGCCAGTGCCACCGACGGGCGCAGCAGCGTGACTTCGTCTCCGTGGCGCCGATCATCGTGGAAGCGAAGCAGGGCACGTCCATCCGCCGTGTGCACCTGGAAGATCTCGAATCCCTCCTCGTGCAGACGCAGATAGTCGGGCCGCAACAGGCTCCTGAACCAGCCGCGCAGTCGCTCCCGCCCGGGTTCGTCGGCCTCGTTGGCCTGTTCGAGCCAGTCGGTCACTGCGGGATGGCGACTCAGATCATCGACCATGATCGCAGCACTGATCCGGTACATCCGCGAGGTCGCGCGCCACGCCGCTTCGAGCGCGACCCCGTGCTGGTCGCTCAGGAGCCGGTTGACCGAGCGGTACTGCTCATGGGTGAAGGCACTCCAGCCGACCGTCACCACCACGGTGACGAAGGCGATCATCGACAGAAAACTGGCATCGACCTGCGAGCGGAGTTTGGCCACTACGAAGCGCCTGACCGGATGGGATGCCGGTATTGTACAGACGCATCCCCCGAAATGCCGCTCAGGGGCCGAACCCCCGGGTGACCGGGACGCGCTCAGGCGAGCGCGCGCAGACTCGCGAGCGGCGGGCGCGCAAGCAGCGGGCGGGTGCCGAGCACTCCGCCGGCAAGCACTCCGGCCGCGCCCACGACCGTGGCGACGAGCATCGGCCCGAACGCCGGAACGTAGCTGAACTTGAATACGTACTGCGCGAGCACCCAGCCGATCGCACTGGCCCCGACACCCGCGAGCAGGCCCGCCACGGCCCCGAGCACGAGGAACTCCGCGAACAGCGCCTGCCGCACCTGCCGGTCGCGCGCACCCAGCGTGCGCAGCATCGCCAGTTCGAACTCGCGCTCGTCGTGCGTCGCCTGGAGCGCCGCATACAGCACCACCAGCCCGGCCAGCAGTGCGAAACCGAAGACGAACTGGACGACCAGGATCAGCTTGTCGGTCACCGACTGGACCTGGGCAATCACCGCGCCGACATCGATCACCGTGAGATTCGGAAAGGACTGGATCAGCCCGGCCGTAAACCCTTCGGCATCCGGCGGATGACGGTAGGCCGAGACAAGACTCGCCGGATCCGATTCGAGCAGCCCCTCGGAAGCGATGAAGAAGAAATTGACGCGCATCGAAT
This sequence comes from Rhodocyclaceae bacterium, assembly GCA_023383815.1. Lineage (GTDB taxonomy): Bacteria > Pseudomonadota > Gammaproteobacteria > Burkholderiales > Rhodocyclaceae > JACOUN01. The sequence goes on along the minus strand of JAHDYG010000015.1, from coordinate 40,243 downwards.
CCCAGTCGAGTTCGCGGATGCTGGTGATCGGTGCCTCGACCGCACGCCCCGACACGTCAAAGCGCACGCGGTCGCCCAGGCGCAGATCGAAGGTCCGGGCGAGTCCGCCCTCGACCGAGAACTGCGGCGTACGCGCCGTGCCATGCCAGACGCCGGAGACGAGCCGGTTGGCGTCGGGCAGCGCGCTGCCATAGCTGAGGTTGAACTCGCGCTCGACGAGACGCTGAGCCCGATCGTCGATGAAGTCGGATGGACCGATCTCGCGGCCGTTGATCGCGGTCAGGCGTCCGCGCACCATGGGCAGGATGGGCGGCGGCTCGAGGCCATTGGCCGAGAAGTGGGCCGCCACCCCTTCGCGCTGGTCGGGCTGGATGTTGATGAGGAACTGGTTCGGCGCATCTTCCGGGGTCATCGCCCGCCAGCTCGTCAGCAGATCGCCACGCACCAGCGTGAGCAGCAGCAGCGCCGTCATGCCGAGCCCGAGCGCGCTGGCCTGGACCACGCTCGCGCCCATGTGCCGCGCAAGCGAAGCCACGCCGTAGCGCCAGCCGCCGCCACGCAGGCTGCCCCGCCCCTTGAGCCGCGCCACGAGCGCGAGCACGCCCCAGGCCGCGAGCGCAAAGACACTCATCGCCGCGAGGAATCCGGCTCCGGCGATCGCACCGAGTTGCCACTCGCCCGCGATCCAGACAACGATCGCGAACAGCACCGTCGCACCGAGCAGCCAGACGCTGGCACTCGCAGGTTCGATCACCACCATCTCGCGACGCAGGACCCGCAGCGTCGAGACCTGGCCAAGGCGGATCAATTGCGGCAGCACGAAGCCGATCAGCAGCGCGAGCCCGACCGCCAGCCCATGCGCGAGCGGCATGAGCGAGGGGGCGGGCAGCGATGCCTGCTGGATGCTCGCGAGCACCCCGGCCAGGCCGTGCTGGGTCAACCAGCCCAGCCCCGACCCGATGAGTCCCGCCGCAAGGCCGAACAGCGCGAACTCGCCGATCACGATCCGCATCACCTGGGCACGCTGCGCACCGAGGCAGCGCATCACCGCACAGGCATCGAGATGCCGCTGCATGTAGCGGCGTGCCGACAGGCCCACTGCGACGGCCGCCAGGACGACCGCCAGCAAGGCGGCAAGGCGCAGGAAGCGACGCGCCTGATCGAGCGCCGCCCGCACCTCGGGGCGCGCATTCTCGATACTCTCGATCGCCTGCCCGCGCTCCATGCGCGCCGTCGCCCAGCGTTCGAAGGCACTCACCGCTTCTGCCTCGCCAGCCAGATGAAGGCGCCAGGTTGCGCGGCTGCCCTCGACCAGCAGCCCGCTCGCTTCGAGGTCGGCCACGTTGAAGATCGCGCGCGGCAACAGGCTGAAGAAGTTCGCACCTCGATCGGACTCGAAGCTGATCATCGCACCGACGCGCAGCTCCAGCAGTCCAAGCCCGACCCGCTCACCGACAGCGACTCCGAGTGCCGCAAAGAGCCGCTCGTCGAGCCACACTTCACCGGGCTCCGGAATCCGCCCGGCAACCGCATCGGGCAGATTGGGGCCGGGGGCGATGCGCACCGAGCCGCGCAGCGGATAGCCGTCCTCGACGACCTTGACGCCCGCCAGTTCGACCTCGTCGGGACTGCTCACCATGCTGGTGAAGAGCACCGTGTCGTTGACCCTCAGGCCACGCCGGACCGCCTCATCGGCAAGCGCCTCGCTCCACGGATGGTCGGATCGCAGCAGCAGATCCCCGCCGAGCAACTGGTTTGCTTCACGATCGAGCCCGCGCGAAACGCGATCAGCGAGAAATCCGACGCTCGTGAGGCTCGCGACCGCAATCACGATCGCAAGCCCGAGCAGATGCAGCTCGCCCGCGCGCAGATCGCGCAGGAGCATGCGAAGGGCGATCCTGAAGGAGTTCATCCCGCGGTGGACGGTATTCGTCACCGGAGGTTCATCGCTTCACCGGCAGGAGGTTGCGCACCAGTTCGACCCAGTAGGCGGCACCGACCGGAATGATTTCGTCGTTGAAGTCGTAATGCGGGTTGTGCAGCGTGCAGCCCCCCTCCCCCGGGCCATTGCCGATCCACACGTAGCAACCGGGAACCTTCTCCAGGAAGAAGGCAAAATCCTCCGCGCCCATGCTCGGGCGCTCCGAGCGGCACAGACGGTCCTCTCCAACCAGCGCACCGACGACCCGGGCGCAGCGCTCCGCTTCCTCCACGGTATTGACCGTCGGCGGGTAGCCGCGCCGGTAGGTCAGTTGCACGCGAACCCCGTAGGTAGCCCCGATGCCCTCGCACAGGGCCGCCAGACGCGCCTCGACGTGATCCTGCACCTCGGCCCGGAACGCCCGTACCGTCCCCGACAGGTTGGCACGATCCGGAATCACGTTGTAGGCCTCGCCGGCGTTGAAGATCGTCGTGGACACCACGGCTGCGTCGAGCGGATCGAGGTCGCGGCTGGCGATGGTCTGGATCGCCTGCACCAGTGCGGCCGCGGCCACCACCGGGTCGCGCCCGAGGTGCGGCATCGCCGCATGCGCCCCCTCACCCAGCACTTCGATATCGAAGCGGTCGGCACTGGCCATCGCCGGCCCCGCATGAACCGCGAAATGGCCCGCGGGCATGCCGGGCCAGTTGTGCATGCCGAAGATGGCCTGCATCGGAAAACGCTCGAAGAGCCCGTCTTCGATCATCGCCCGCGCACCGGCCTCGCCTTCCTCCGCGGGCTGGAAGACGAGCACGACAACGCCGTCGAAGTCACGCCGCACGGCCAGCACCTCGGCCGCCGCGAGCAGCATCGTGGTATGCCCGTCATGGCCGCATGCGTGCATGCGCCCTGCGTACTGCGAACAGTGCGAAAACTCGTTGCGCTCGAGGATGGGCAAGGCATCCATGTCCGCCCTCAGCCCGATCGCCCGCTCCGAGCCACCCGCGCGAAGCACGCCGACCACGCCGGTCCGGCCGACGCCACGATGGACCTCGAAACCCAGCGCCTGCAGGCGCGTGGCGACCAGATCCGCGGTACGATGCTCGGCAAACGCCAGTTCGGGATGCGCATGGAGGTCGCGCCGGATGGCGGCCAGGCGCCCCTGCTCGGCGCGTATCGATTCGATGATGCTCATGATTCAGCCCTTGTTGTCAGGGATCCATTTCCGGGGGCCTTCCTGCGCGACGGCCACCGTCTCTGTCGAAGCACGCTTAGTGTGCTTGGACAGGGGATGGCTGCGCAAGTGCGCACCCTGTCGCCGCTGCACGGCCGACGCGCGGCAGGCTCGACCCGTTTTCGCCTTCTCTCAGGAAGCCCCGCATGACCACCCGAACCAGCCCCGCCGACGAGATCCACATTGCCTTGCTGATCGATGCCGACAACTGCCCGGCTTCCAAGATCGAGGTCATCCTCGATGAGCTGGCCAAGTACGGCGTCACCAACATCCGTCGCGCGTACGGCAACTGGAAGAGCACGGGCCTGAAGGGCTGGGAGCAGGTGCTGCACGAGTATGCGATCCAGCCCATCCAGCAGTTCGCCTACACCAAGGGCAAGAATGCGACCGACAGCGCGATGATCATCGATGCGATGGATCTGCTGTATGGACACAAGCTCGATGCTTTCTGCCTGGCCTCCTCGGATTCGGATTTCACGCCGCTCGTGATGCGCATCCGTGCCAACGGGCTCAAGGTCTTCGGCTTCGGCGAAAAGAAGACGCCCTCACCCTTCGTCAACGCATGCTCGCGCTTCCTCTACCTCGAGAACCTCGGCATGCCCAGCCAGGCCGAGGAGAAGCAGGACCCTGCCGCGCTGAAGAAGAGCGCAAAGGAACTCAAGGGCGATGCCAAACTGGTCAACCTCCTGAGAAGTGGCATCGAGGCGGCAGCCGAGGACGACGGGTGGGCCGCGCTGGGAGGCGTCGGCTCGCACATCGGCAACCAGACTTCCTTCGATCCGCGCAACTACGGCTATCGCAAGCTGAGTGATCTCGTCAGCGAAATCGACCTGTTCGAACTCAAGAAGGTCGGCAACCACATCTACCTGCGCGACAAGCGCGGACCGAAGAAGGGCGCTTGCTGAGCACAGCGAGGATCAGGCCGGATCGCACCCGGGGCGCCGGATGCGGTACTCTTACGGGCCACCCAGCACGCAACCGCAGGACCAGGAACGAACGTGCAGATCTACCGCAAGCCCCCAGTCCTTCCGCCCGTCGAAAGCGCGTTCTTCAAGCTACCGGACACCTTGCTGATGGTGCTCGATCCAGCCTGGACGGTGCAGCTCGTGAGTGACGCCTGGTGCCAGATCCTCGGCTGGCGACAGGAAGCCATGCGCTGGCGCCCGTTCGTGGAGCTGGCCCACCAGGACGATCAGGCCGACACGATCGAGAAACTCGCCTCACTCAACGGCGACCTCACGACCGTGCGGTTCTCGTGCCGCTTCCGGCGTCACGATGGCGGCTACATCGGACTCACCTGGAACGTCAGCCACGACAAGGCGTCGGGGTTGCTGTATGCCTCCGCACACGAGACTGCGGTCAAGCTCCCCGACAAGGGCGCCTCACTGCCGGAAGTCTATGTCGACGGGCTGACCGGCCTGCCCAACCGCACGCTCTTCGTCGACCGGCTCGAACACACCCTGCTGCGCACGCGCCGGCGCAAGGACATGCGCTTTGCCGTGCTGTACTGCGGACTCGATCGCTTCAAGGTCATCAACCACAGCCTCGGCAACCGCCTCGGCGACCTGTTGCTGGTAAGCGTGGCAAACCTGCTGCGCGGCACGACGCGCCCGACCGACATGGTCGCGCGCCTTGGTGGCGACGAGTTCGGGCTCCTGCTCGAGGACATCCAGGATGCCAGCTCACCCGTGCGGGTCGTCCAGCGCATCCAGGAAATGCTTTACCTGCCCTTCCCGCTGCACGAACACGAGGTGTTCTCGACCGCATCGTTCGGGATCACGATCAGCAGCGAAGACTATGCCGAACCGGACGACATGATCCGTGACGCGAACATGGCGATGATGCGTGCCAAGGCACAGGGCGGCGGCAGCTATGTCGTGTTCAACAAGGGCATGCACGACGAAGCGGTGCGACGCCTCGAACTGGAGATGGATCTGCGCAAGGCGCTCGAGCGCCAGCAGTTCCAGGCCTATTACCAGCCCATTATGTCGCTCCACAACGGGCGCCTGGCCGGGTTCGAGGCACTGGTGCGCTGGGCGCATCCCGAGAAGGGGCTGATTCCGCCGGCCGATTTCATTCCGGTGGCTGAGGAGATCGGCCTCATCGTGCCGCTCGGGCAATGGATGCTGAACGAAGCCTGTCGCCAGATGCGCGAGTGGCAGCTGCGTTATCCGCGCCGACCGGCGCTGACGATCAGCGTCAACCTGTCCGCGCGCCAGTTGCTGCGCAGCGAGCTGACCAGGGAAGTACGCCGTACCCTGCGCGAGACGGGCCTGTCACCCCGCCACCTCAAGCTCGAGATCACCGAGAGCGCGATGATGGAAGACGCCGAACGCGCGATCGAACTGCTCCACAAGCTCAAGCGCCAGAGGATCCGGCTGCTGCTCGATGACTTCGGCACCGGCTATTCCTCGCTGAGCTACCTGCACCGGCTGCCCATCGACACTCTGAAGGTGGACCGCTCCTTCATCATGAACGTCCACGATAACGACGCCGACAAGGGCTTCGTCGAAACCATCGTCAAACTCGCGCGCCAGCTCGATCGCGACGTGATCTGCGAAGGGGTCGAACTCGTCGAACAGGAACGGATCCTGAAAGAGATGGGTGTCGAGTACGGTCAGGGCTTCCTCTACTCGCGCCCGGTCGCCGCGAACGAGGCGGAGATGCTGATCATCACCGACCAGGCGCGCAACGCACACCCCGCCTGACCGCCTGAAAGGCAGATTGCGCGCGTGCGGCTCACACAAAAAAATCGGGAGCCCGCAGGCTCCCGATTCTCCATCACTTCAAAGGGTGATCAGATCACGCCCTGGGCCAGCATCGCATCGGCAACCTTGACGAAGCCGGCGATGTTCGCGCCGTCCGAGTAGTTGACCGAACCGTCCGGACGCGTGCCGTACTCCAGGCACATGCGGTGGATGCCCTGCATGATCTCCAGCAGCCGGCCGTCGACCTCTTCGCGGGTCCACGAGATGCGCATCGCGTTCTGGCTCATTTCGAGGCCCGAAGTGGCGACTCCGCCGGCGTTGCTCGCCTTGCCGGGCGCATAGAGCACGCCATTGTGCTCGAACACCTTCACCGCCTCCGCGTTGCACGGCATGTTCGCGCCTTCGGCGACACACTTGACGCCGTTCTTGACGAGCACGCGTGCATCATTGCCGTCGAGTTCGTTCTGGGTGGCGCCCGGCAGGGCGACGTCGACCGGGACGAACCACGGACGCTTGCCCGCCTCGAACGGCAGCCCCATGCGCTCGGCGTACTCGCTGACACGCCCGTAATGCACGTTCTTGACATCCATCAGCACCGCCAGCTTCTCGGGGGTGAAGCCTTCCTCGTCGATGACGGTGCCGCTGGAGTCCGAGCAGGTGACGCACTTGGCGCCCAGTTCCATGGCCTTTTCGATCGTGTACTGGGCGACATTTCCGGAGCCGGAGACCGCGACCCGCATCCCTTTCATCGTGCGCCCGGCGTGGCGCAGCATCTCCTCGGCGAAATAGACCGTACCGTAGCCGGTCGCCTCGGGGCGGATCAGCGAACCGCCAAAACTGAGGCCCTTGCCGGTGAACACGCAGTCCGCCTTGTTGGAGAGCTTCTTCATCATGCCGGCCATGAAGCCGACTTCGCGACCGCCGACGCCGATGTCACCGGCCGGCACGTCGGTGTCCGACCCGATGTGACGATACAGTTCCGTGACGAACGCCTGGCAAAAGCGCATGACTTCGCGCGGGCTCCTGCCCTTCGGATCGAAATCCGAGCCTCCCTTGCCGCCGCCCATCGGCAGCGTCGTCAGCGCGTTCTTGAAGGTCTGCTCGAAAGCGAGGAACTTCAGCACCGACTGGTTCACCGAAGGATGGAACCGCAGTCCGCCCTTGTAGGGGCCGATCGCCGAACTGTGCTGGATGCGATAGCCACGGTTGACCTGGACCTCACCCGAATCGTCGAGCCACGACACGCGGAACTGAATGATGCGCTCGGGTTCCACGAGGCGGTCGAGCAGGCCATGCTCGGCATAGCGGGGATTGGCCGAAATGAACGGCCACAGGCTCTCCATCACCTCCACGACCGCCTGGATGAACTCGGGCTGCCCTGGATTGCGCTCCTCCACGGTGCGCAGAAACTCTTCAAGCGACTGATAACGCAGCATCTTGGACTCTCCCTCCTGACGAAAAAAGCCGGGCACCACAAGTCGTGGGCAAACGGTTAATTCTGTCGGAGAATTCCGGAATTTGCACTAAGTTGGCGCAAAAAAACGCATCAATCTTGGGCAAAAATCAGCTTTTGAGAACAAACGCACCATTTGTGTGCGCATATTCGAACAAATGCACCACTTTGGTTCGCATCTCCTGGTTCAGCGAACCTCGATCCGGATTGCCGGTTCGGGCGCCGGACGCTTCGCGCGTTCTGCCCGGATCAGTTCGGCGATGTCGCTATTGCCGCTTTCCGCAGCCCAGGATTCCGCCGTGAACCCGCGATCGGTGGCCTGATGCAGATCCACCTTCGTTGCAAGCAGGCGCCGCACGACTGCCAGATGCCCGTTGCGGGCCGCAAACATCAGTGCGTTCGCGCCGTTTGGCGCCAGCGCGTTGACGTTCGCTCCGCCTTTCAGCAAGCGCTCGACGATGGCGAGGTGGCCCTCGAAGGCCGCATACATCAATGGGGTCCAGCCGTCGTGTTCGATCGGCGCTCCGGCGCCGAGGAGCGCATCGACGATCTCGGCATCCCCCTTGAGCGCAGCCAGCATCAGCGCCGAATCGCCGGCCAGGTTGCGATAGGACAGGTCGGGACGGAACTGGAGGATCGCCGACACCGTGTCGGCATGTCCTTCGCGGGCGGCAAGGATCAGGAGCGAATTGCTTTCCGGATCGATCGTATCGGGATCGATGCCCCGTTGCAGCAGGCTCGTCAGCTCCGCAGTTCGCCCCAGGCGCGCTGCGCTGATGGCCCGCTCATAGCTGTCCGCGAGGACTCCGCCTGCAAGCAGGGTGAGCAGGATCGCCAGAAGAATGCGGCCGAAGATCGATCGGGCCAGATCAGTGTTGCTGGGCATGGCGGAACAGCCGGTAGAAGTTTTCGGTGGTTGCGGTCTCGACCGCCTGCAGCGGAATCTTGCGCAGCCGTGCGATCTCCTCGGCCACATGAACGACCCAGGCCGGCTGGTTGGTACGCCCACGGTGGGGCACGGGTGCCAGATAGGGTGCATCGGTTTCGATCAGCAGCCGGTCAAGCGGCACGTGGCACGCGACCTCCTTGAGCTCGGTCGCGTTGCGGAAGGTCACGATCCCCGAAAAGGAGATATGGAAGCCCAGGTCGAGCGCGGCCCGCGCAACCTCGACAGACTCGGTGAAGCAGTGCATCACGCCCCCCGCTTCGGCCGCGCCTTCCTCGCGCATCAGGCGCAAAGTGTCGGCAGCCGCATCGCGGGTGTGGATGATGAGCGGCTTGCCGCAGCTGCGTGCGGCACGGATGTGGGTCCGGAATCGATCCCGCTGCCACTGCGGGGCGTCCTTGTGCCAGTGGTAGTCGAGTCCCGTCTCTCCGATCGCGACGACCCGCGGGTGCGCGGCCAGGCGCACGAGCTGCGCCTCATCCGGCTCCTCGACGTCCTGGTTGTCCGGATGCACTCCGACCGAAGCCGAAAGCACGGAATGCCGTTCGACGAGTGCCAGGACGCGCGGAAAATCCTCCAGGCGGACGTTCACACACAAGGCGTGGCCGACTCCGCCTGCCGCCATCGCGGCGATCAGCTCGGTCTCGTGCTCCAGCAGCCCTGGGAAATCGAGATGGCAATGGGAATCGACGAACATCCGGTATCCGGCCCCGAATCTGGAAAGCTGCAAGAAGACTATAGCGTGTGGGTCGGACGGTTCGACCCGACCAGTCCGGCAAGAATGGTCTCGATCCGTCCGCGCAGCGCCTTGCCGGCGTCATCGGAACTGAACTGCAGACCCACCCCCTGCGCCTTGCCCCCTTGCGCACCATTGGGCGTGACCCAGACGACGGTCGCCGCGACGGGATGCTTCGTCGGATCGTCCATCAGCTGCAGCAGCATGAATACCTCGTCGCCCAGAACGTAGTGCTTGGGCGTCGGGATGAAGATGCCTCCATTCGCGACGAAGGGCATGTAGGCTGCGTAGAGTGCCGATTTCGAGTTGATGCTCAGCGACAGCACGCTCGGTCGTGCGACATTCGTTTTGGGCAGTTCGCTCATGGTCGGGCATCGCTCAGGGCACGCGCATAGCGCAATAACATATCCTCCAGCATCAGCCGGAGGTTGAGCGGATGGCGGGCGACCCGCCGGATCCGCACGAACTCATTGTAGCAGTTCGACACCGCGGCGATGCTGAGCTGCGATGCGAGCGCCGCGAGGCGGTCCTGCTGCGCCGGAAAATACCGCACCCTACCCCCCAGTCTCAGCGTCGCAAGATCCGTGACCCAGCGTTGCATCCAGTCGACGAGTTCGACGACGCCGAATCCGGCGGCGATCGCTTCCTTCGATTTCAACCATCCCTCCCATTGCCCGGCCAGTCGCAGCGGATCCGGCGCCGGGTGCGTTCCGATGTCACGCACGAAACGCGCCAGCATGGCCCCCTGGCCGCGCGCGCCGAGCCGCTCGGCCGCGAGTGGAAGCCCCCCGCTCAGCGCGAGCAAGGCACGATCCTCGTCGCTCCGACTGGCGCCCCACTGCTGCACATCGGCCGCCTCCGGATAGCCGAACTGCCAAGGCTGGCAGCGGCTGCGGATCGTCGGGAGCAACTGGGCGGGGGCAGCCGAAACGAGCACGAAGAGGCAACCGTCGGGCGGTTCTTCGAGGAGCTTGAGCAGAGCATTGGCCGTGAAAGGGTTCATCGCCTCGGCCGGATCGACGATCGTCACGCGCCGGCTGCCCTGATGCCCGGTCACGGTCAGGGCTTCCTGAACGGCACGCACCTGGGCGATCAGGATCTGCGCGGACTTCGCGCGGCTGCCGGCCAGCGCATCTGCGCCTCCCTCATCGGCCGCCTCGCTCGCATCTGCCTCGGGCACCAGGCGGATCAGATCGGGATGATTCCCGGACAGCCGCAGCTGGCACCCGCCACAGCGGCCGCAGGCGAGCCCGCTCGTCGTGTCCGGGGCCACGCACAGCAGTCGCGCAGCCAGTTCCTCGGCCAGTTCGCGCTTGCCAAGGCCACCAGGCCCCGCAAAAAGCATCGCATGCGGCAGGCGTTCTTCGCGTTCGACGAGCCGGCGCCAGGCCGGCTCCAGCCACGGCCGGATCATCGGAACCAGCGCTCCGAGACGATCCTGCGGATCTGTGCGCGGATCGCGTCCGGAGCCTGCTGGGCATCGATCACGCAGATGCGCGCCGGAAAACGGCTCGCGCGCTCCAGGTAGGCATTGCGTACGCGCGTGAAGAACGCCGACTGCTCACGCTCGAAACGATCCGGATGATTTCCGCTGGCCGCGACGCGCGCTGCGGCCAGTTCGGGCGGAAGATCGAAGAGCAGCGTCAGATCGGGCTGGAAGCCCGGATGAACCCAGGACTCGAGCGCATCGAAGCGCCGGGCATCCAGGCCGCGTCCTCCGACCTGATAGGCGTAGGTTGCATCGGAGAAGCGGTCCGAGACCACCCAGTCTCCGGCCTGCAGGGCCGGATGAATGCGCACTGCAAGATGCTCACGTCGCGCCGCGAACATCAGCATGGCTTCGGTTTCGAAGTGCATGGGCTCGTGCAACAGCAACTCGCGCAGGCGCTCGCCCAGTTCGGTCCCGCCAGGTTCGCGCGTGCGTACGACGGGCTGCCCCCGTTCCGCCAGGAAGGCGGCCAGCGCCTCGATCTGCGTGCTCTTTCCGGCGCCGTCGATCCCCTCGAAGGTGATGAAGCGCCCGTCCCGCTTTGCCGTCAACTGCCTCTCCCCCTCTGATACCGGTTCACCGCCCGGTTGTGATCCCTGAGATTGCGAGAAAACTCGCTGGTGCCATCGCCGCGCGCGACGAAGTACAGATACTCCGATTCGTCCGGACGGACCGCCGCCTGCAGCGCTGCCCGGCCAGGCAATGCGATGGGCGTTGGCGGCAGCCCCTCGCGCAGATACGTGTTGTAGTCGTGATCGGTCTGCAGGTGATGGCGCCGCAGCCGACCTTCGAACCCGTCGCCAAATCCGTAGATGACCGTGGGATCGGTCTGCAGACGCATCCCGATCCGCAGCCGGTTCGCGAAAACGGACGCGACCAGGCCCCGCTCCTCCACCCGTCCGGTCTCCTTCTCGACGATCGACGCAAGAATGAGGGCATCGTACGGGGAACTCAAGGGAAGATCTGCGGCCCGCTCCTCCCACACCCGCTCAAGCTGGCTTTGCATCGCAAGATAGGCCTGGCGGAAGAGTTCGAGTGCGCTCGAGTGGCGATCGAACACATAGGTGTCCGGATAGAACAGGCCCTCAGGGTGGCGCTCGCGCGCGCCGATTGCCGTCAGCAACTCGTCGTCGGCAAGCGAGCGCGTATCCTGGACGAGATAGGGGTGCGCCTCGATCGCCGCGCGCATCTGGCGAAACGTCCACCCCTCCGGAATCATCAGCGTCGCACGCGCAAGCTCGCCCCGGTGGATCTTCTCGATCAGTTCGAGCGCCGAAATCCCCTTCGCAACCTCATAGCTTCCCGCAACGATCCGGTCAGCTTTGCCTGCGAAGCGTGCAATCCAGTAGAGCGCCGCAGGCGGCACCCCGACCCCCGCCGCTGCAACCGCCTCTGCCGCCTGACGCATCCCCGCTCCGCGCACGACCGTGAATTCGATGACCTGCGACTGCATCGGCAAGGGCTGATGTGCGTACCACCAGGCCCCGGCCGACAGCGCCGAGACCACTGCGAGCAAGGCACAGACGGACTTGATCAGGAAGGAGGGCATCTCGATCGGCCGGACATTCCGGCAAGGACAGACGGACAAGTGGGTGCCGCGCAAGCATCCGGGCACCCGCGTGCGGCCCTATAATACTGCATCGCAATTCCACACCAGAGCGAAACCACATGACCTCCCCATGGACCGAATTCCTCGTCGGCGAAGGCGCCGTGATCGAGGACCACACCGTGACCTTCCCCAATGAATCCGCAGGCGCCACGAAGACGATCGCGGTCCCTCTGCTCGACCTCGGACTGATCCGCAGCAGCGGGGACGATTCCGCGGCATTCCTCCACAACCTGTGTTCCAACGATGTCAAGAAGCTTGCCGCTGGCGATGTGCAGTGGAACAGCTTCAACAGCCCGAAGGGCCGGATGCTGGCGAGTTTCCTGCTGTGGCCGCAGGACGACGGGCACTGCCTGGCGGTGTCTGCAGATCTCCACCCGGCTTTCCTGAAGAAACTCTCGATGTATGTGCTGCGCAGCAAGGTCCGGCTCTCCGACGCTGGCGCCGAGCTGGCGCTCGTCGGCCTGAGCGGCGCCAACGCCCGCGAACTGATCGAGCGGGCGAACCTGCCCTGCCCCGATGCGCCGATGAAGCAGGCGATCCGAGACGGATCGCGGACCCTTCGTCTGACGAGCGAGGCATTCATCGTCGCGGTGCCGGTCGCGCAGGCCGGCACCACCTTCCGCGCGCTACTGGACGCAGGTGCGCAGCGCGCAGGCACGAGCGCCTGGCAACTGGCAATGATCCGCGCAGGGCTGCCGATGATCACGGTGGCAACCCAGGAAGAATTCGTCGCGCAGATGGTGAACTTCGACCTCATCGGGGGCGTCAGCTTCACCAAGGGCTGTTACCCGGGCCAGGAGATCGTCGCCCGCACGCGCTATCTGGGCAAACTCAAGAAACGCATGTACCGCGTCAGCGCCCGGGACACCGCACTGCCCAAGGCCGGCACCGATCTCTACACGCCTGGGTTCGGCGACCAATCCGCCGGCAAGATCGTGAACGCCGCGCCGACGCCGGACGGCGGCTTCGAGGCGCTCGCGGTCCTGCAGATCAGTTGCGCACAGACCGGCCCGGCATTCCTCGGCGCACCGGATGGCCCGCAGCTCGAACTGCTCGACCTGCCCTATGAAATGTCGGACGCCGAGGCGGAGCATTCCTGACCCGACGATCGTGAATTTCGGATGGCCCGGATGAATGAAGAATCCGCCCAGGAGAGGGTGAATCTCTACGTGTATTTCCGGATCCGCGCGGACGTCTCTTCCGGGACCGCACGGTCGCGAATCCTGGCGATGCAGCAGGCACTTGCCGGACGCTCGGGCGTGCAGGGACGCCTCATGCGCCGCCGGGAGGAAGGCGGCACCTGGATGGAAGTCTACGAGGCGGTGCCCAACCCTGCCGTGTTCGAGGCCGAACTGCAGGCAGCCGTGGCCGAATCGGGTCTGCTCGATCTGATCGAACCCGGATCCGCACGGCACGTGGAACGCTTCGTCGAATGTGCCTGATCGTAGTCGGCTGGCGCGTACACCCCGATTTTCCGCTCGTCGTCGCCGCAAACCGCGACGAATTCCTTGCGCGCCCGGCGCAACCTGCCCACTGGTGGAGCGATGCACCGGACCTGCTCGCCGGGCGGGATCTCGAAGGCGGCGGCACGTGGATGGGCCTGACGCGCCAGGGCCGTTTTGCCGCGCTGACGAACTATCGCGACCCGGCGCGTCACCGCCCTGGCGCCCCGTCGCGTGGCCTGCTCGTACGCGGCTGCCTCACTTCGGACGCAACCCCGCAGGAAGCGCTGCGCGAAGTTGCCAAACGCAGTGCGGACCACGTGGCCTTCAATCTGCTCGTGAGCGATGGAGCCGACCTGGCGATCCATGAGAGCACCAACGGTTCGGTCAGAACGCTCGATGCGGGCATCCACGGGTTGTCCAACCACCTGCTGAACACGCCCTGGCCCAAGGTGGAACGTGCCTGCCGACGTTTTGCCGAGGCACTGCGCCGCCTTCCGGACGAAGGCGCCTTTCTGGAACTGCTGCGGGACCCGACCCGGGCGCCCGACGAGCACCTCCCGGAGACGGGCGTCAGCCTGGAGTGGGAGCGCGCGCTGTCCCCGGCGTTCATCCACGCACCGGGCTACGGCACCCGTTGCTCGACGCTCATTCTCGTCGGGCGCGACGGCAATGTTGTCCTGCACGAGTGGACCTGGGATACCGAGGGTCAGTGTGACCGCGAAGTCCGGCATCGCTTTCTTGCCGCGGGGGGATGGCGACGCTGAACCCATGCTGCGGCGCGCGTTGCGCGAGGCCCGGGTTTCACGCATGATCCTCTGATCCTGCATTCCTGGCCGAGGATCCGCCCCGTGAGTGACGCCTTGCCCTGCGCAACCCCCCGCGTGCCCGCCCCCCCTGCCCCGGCGGTGCACGACATCCTGCAGACGATCATCGACTTCCTGCCCAGTGGCGTGACCCTGTTCGATCATGAGTTCAACATGATCGTGTGCAACCGCCAGCTTCGTGAGCTGCTCGATTTTCCGGATTCCCTGTTCGAGGATGGCCTGCCGAACCTCCGGACACTGGCACGCTTCAACGCCGAACGCGGGGACTACGGACCGGGCGACCCGGACGTCCTCGCCGCAGCGGTCATCGAGCGTGCGATGCGGCGCGAAGCGCACGTGTTCGAGCGGGCACGGCCCAACGGGCGGATCCTGGAAATCCGAGGCAATCCGCTCCCGGACGGCGGGTTCGTGACGATCTACACCGACATCACCGAACGCAAGCGGGCCGAGGAAGAGGCGCGGCGCAGCGCCAGCTATCTCGACGCGGTGGTCAGCGCGCTGCCTCAGGGAATCAGCGTGGTCGACGAAGATCTGCAGATCGCACTCTGGAACCCGGCCTTCGTCAAGCTCCAGAACCTTCCGGACGGCTTCATGAAGCCGGGCATCACCTTCGCCGAAGTGGTCCGCTTCAACGCGCAGCGCGGTGAGTACGGCCCCGTCGATCCAGAGGCCCGGGTGCGCAGCATGGTCGAGCTTGCCCGCCGTTTCGAGCCACACCGCCTCGAGCGCACACGCGGGGACGGGGGCAGCATGGAGGTCGAGGGCCGTGTCGTGCTCGAAGACGGCCGCCCGGTCGGATTCGTCACTACCTACACGGACATCACCGAACGGGTACGCAGCGAGCAGACGATCCGCCGGGTCAAGAACCTGATGAGCGACGCGATCAATTTCTCGCCGACCTACATCTGGGAAACCGATCGCGAAGGGCGCTACACCTTCGCACAGGGGCTGGAGAAGATCCTCGGCCAGCCCGATGCGTCGATCGTCGGCCTGGACCGGTGGGCAACGCTGTTCGGTCCCGACGGCGCTCAGGTGCCGGCCCACGCGCGGATCCTGCAGCAATTGCAGACCCACGACGCCCTGGACCGGCAGACGATCCGGACCACCCACCTCGATGGCCGTGAAATGTGGCTGTCGTGCAGCGCACAACCGGTGCACGACGACCAGGGCGCATTCGTGGGCTATCGTGGCGTCGATGTCGACGTCACCGACCTCACGCGGGCGCACCAGGAACTGGAGCAGATGGCGCTGCACGACCCGCTGACCGGACTGGGCAACCGGCGCAAGCTGCTCAGCCGCTTCGAGCTCGAAGTTGCGCGAATGGCGCGTTCCGGCGGCTCGCTTGCGCTGCTCATCATCGACATCGATCACTTCAAGGCCATCAACGACACGCACGGCCACCTCGTCGGAGACGAGTGCCTGCGAGGGCTTGCCAACCTCCTGTCGAGCAACCTGCGTGCGGTCGATCTGGTGGCGCGTTTCGGCGGAGAGGAGTTCGTCGTACTGCTCTCCGACACCCGTCTCGATCAGGCCCGGATCGCCGCCGAAAAGCTGTGCAGCACGATCGCCGCGAGCCGCATCACGGTTCCGGACGCGGAGCCGCTGCGGATCACGATCAGCATTGGCGTTGCCGGCATGTGCGCGGGCGATTCGCGCAGTTTCGACCAGTTGCTCGAAGAGGCGGACCTCGGCGTCTATGCGGCAAAGCATGCGGGCCGCAACCGGGTATGCACGGCTCGCGACATCGAGTCGCACATGAGCGATCGATCTGCCGAAGGAATGGTTCAGGATGACCGTTGACGGCCTGCCCGAGGATGCGCGCCTGCGGGAATATTTCTTTCTTTCCCGCGCTACACACGGCGTAAAGTGTACCGCGCCACACCTTCCGGTTGTATCGGATTCGTTGCACAATGTCCGCTTCCGGCCACCACGACTTTCCTTCCGCTCATGAATCCCCTGCTTCAGGTACGCGCAGAGGGCCAGCAGATCTGGCTCGACAACCTTTCCCGAACCCTGCTGCGCGACGGCCATCTCGCCCGCATGATCGCCGAGGATGGCATCGCCGGCGTCACCACGAACCCGTCGATCTTTCACAAGGCCATCTCCGACGGCCGCTACTACGAAGAAGACCTTGCGCGCCTGAAATCGCGCGCACTCGACGCCGAAGCCCGTTATGAGCAACTGGTCGTTCCCGATGTTCAGGCCGCCTGCGATCTGCTGCACCGGACGTTCGAGATCAGCGAAGGGGCCGCGGGCTATGTCAGCCTGGAAGTGTCGCCCGAGCTTGCCGACGATGCCGGGGCAACCGTCGAAGCGGGGGTCCGGTTGCATCAGGCGGTCGGGCGCAAGAACCTGCTGGTCAAGGTTCCGGCAACCCGAGCTGGCCTGCAGGCGATCGAGGAACTCATCGCACGCGGCATCAGCGTGAACGTGACGCTGATGTTCTCGCTCGCACATGTCGAGTCCGTCGCACAGGCGTACGTGCGCGGCCTTGAACGTCTCGTCGCTGCAGGTATGGATCCACGCTCGGTGATGTCGGTCGCAAGCCTCTTCCTCAGCCGCGTCGACACGCTCATCGACCGCGAGCTGGAGGCGCGCGACGCGCGTTCCGCCCTGCGCGGAAAGAGTGCGGTCGCCCTGGCCAGGACCGCCTACCAGGCATATCTCGCCCGTTTCCACGGTGAGGCGTTCGCCGGCCTGCGCGCAGCCGGCGCACGACCGCAATATCTGCTGTGGGCGAGCACTGGAACCAAGAATCCGGCCTACAGCGATCTGCTGTACGTCGAGCCACTGATCGGGCCAGAAACGGTCAATACGCTTCCCGACGCCACGCTCGCTGCCCTCCTGGACCATGGCCACGTCGAACGCACGCTGGAGCACGGCAGCGAGGAGGCGCGGGCGCAACTCGAAGCCCTCGCAGATGCAGGCTTCGACCTGGACGCGATCGGCGAGCAACTGCAGGCTGATGGCCTCGAGCAGTTCCGGAAAGCGTTTTCGGCCTTGCTCGAACTGACCGCCTGAATCCCTTCTCAAAGAGCGATGGCGGCGGGGGCCCCGCCGCCATCGCTCTTCCTTCGGGCCGGTCAGGCCGCCAGGGTTTTCTGGTCCGGCTTGGGGGTGGGCGCCTCGCGGATCAGCGTGCGACGGGTCACCCCACGTTGCTCGCCGGCCGCACCGAGCAGTTCCTTCATGTCGAGGATCAGCACGATCTGACCGTTCGCCAGGGTGGTGACCCCGGCGACCCCCTTGGGCCGGAAATCGTCGAGAGACTTGATCACCGCATCCTCGCGGCCGGCGAAGCTGTCGATCGCGAGGATGAAGGAGAGCTCCGCAGCCTGCATCAGCACCCCGTATTCCGGTGTGCGGTCGAGCGGCCAGCCGAGCAGCCCCGACAGCGGCAGCACCGGCAGCACCTCGCCGCGGATCACCATCGTCGCACGGCCACCAACCTCCTTCACCGCCTCGGGGTCGATCGGCAGGATCTCGCGCACCATCGACAACGGCACCGCAAACGGCTGGTCGCCCAGGCGCACGAGCAGAACAGGCAGGATCGCAAGCGTGAGCGGCAGGCTGATGATGAACGAGGTGCCCTTGTTGGCCTGCGAGCGAATCTCGATGCTGCCGTTGAGCTTCTGGATGTTGGTGCGCACGACGTCCATGCCGACGCCGCGACCCGAGACGTCCGAGACCTGGTCGGCGGTCGAGAATCCGGGCAGGAACACCAGGTTGAAACTCTGGCGCTCGTCCATCGAATTGGCTTCCTCGTCCGTGATGAGCCCCTTCTCGAGCGCCTTCGCGCGCAACCGTTCGGGGTTCATCCCGCGCCCGTCATCGGCGACGATGATGACGATGTGGTCGCCCTCCTGCTGAGCCTGGAGCTTGACGATCGACTTGAGGGGCTTGCCGGTCGAACCACGCTCGACCGGATCCTCGATTCCATGGTCGACCGCGTTCCGGATCAGGTGGATGATCGGATCGGCGAGATCCTCGATCATCGTCTTGTCGATCTCGGTCTCCTCGCCTTCGAGCACCAGTTCGACGTCCTTGCCCATGTTGCGCGCGAGATCGCGCGCGATGCGCGGGTACTTCTGGAACAGCCTGCCGATCGGCTGCATGCGCGTCTTCATGACCGCATTCTGCAGATCGGACACCAGGAGATCGAGCTGGCTGACCGCAAGATCAAGCGCATGCAGCGTCTCGCTGTCGTTGCGCCCGCTCAGGATGTCGCTGCGCAGTGCATTGAGCCGGTTCTTCGTGAGGCCGATCTCGCCCGACAGGTTCAGGACCTGATCGAGGCGAGCCGTATCCACACGGATCGAGGTATCACGCTGGCGCTCGTTCTCGCGCCGGCCAACCGGCGCCGAGATGGCACCCGGGCGGTCGGTCGCGCGGCGACCGACGGCATCCTTGATCACTTCCTCGGGGGTCTTCTTTGCAACGACCGGCACCTGTGCGCCTCCCGGGTTCGTCGACGCGGGAGCAGCCGGTGCGGCCGGCTTGGACGATGCAGCGGCTGCAACAGATCCGGCGGGCGCAGCCGGCTGGCCGCTCACCGCATGGTGGAGCGCGATCCAGTCGGGTCCAGCTGCCGGCGCCGGTGCCGGGGTCGGGGCCGCAGCGGGAGCCGGATCGGTGAAGAGTTCGATGCCCCCGGAAGAGACGGGCTTTTCCTCGACCACCGGCTTGCTCTGGGCGGCCTGCACGGCCCCGGCATCGAGGCGTCCCTGCAGGGCCAGTTCCAGGCGCTCGATGAGGTTCGGGTCGGCAGCTTTCGGCTGGACGCCCTGTTCGAGCGAGCGGAACATCACGCGGACCGTGCCCGTCGCATCGAGAATCGCATCCATGATCTCGGAGCTGAGATCCAGCTCTCCGGTACGAAGCTTGTCGAACAGGTTCTCGGTCAGGTGGCACAGGGTCACGAGTTCGGTCGCGTTCAGAAAACCCGCACCGCCCTTGATCGTGTGGAAACCGCGAAAGATCTCGTTGAGCAAGCCGCGGTCGTTGGGCGCCCGTTCGAGATCGACCAGCTTGTTGTCCACTCCGGAGAGCAAGTCTCCCGCCTCGATCAGGAAATCCTGAAGAAGGTCTTCCATTCCGGCGAAATCACTCATGACGTTCTCGCTTCGTTGTTTCCTGTTCGACCGACCCACCCCGCCCCGGTTGCCCGTTCGGACGGGTCGCCGCGGGCGGGACAAGCGGTCCCGCCGTGGTGTTCAGAATCCCAGACTGTCGAGCAGGTCGTCGACCTGCTCCTGGGACGTCACCACATCGTCCCGATTCTCCGAATTGACGACCGGGCCGTTGAGCAAGCCCTCGTTCGTCTGCATGCGCTTCTCGACCGGTGCGACCTCGAGCAGGAGCTGCAGCAGTTCCGATTCGAGTTTCTGCGCAAGCTCGACGACCTTCTTGATCACCTGCCCCGTGAGGTCCTGGAAATCCTGAGCCATCATGATTTCCATCAACTGCTCGCTGGTGGCCTGGCTGCTGACAGTCACATCCCCCAGGAACTGGCGCGTCTCCGTTGCGAGCACCTTGAATTCCTCTACGCCGAGCTGGTTGGCGAACAGACGATCCCACTTCTGCTGCAAATGGCCGGCATCGGCCTGCACCTTGTCCTGCAGCGGCTGGGCGATGTCCGTGGCATTGAGGACACGGCTGGCAGCCTGCTCGGTCATCTGGGCGATGTAGCTCAGGCGCTGGCGGGCATCGGGGATCGCCTGCACGGCGTCCGCCAGCAGCGCGGTGTCGTCGCCGCCGAGATTGCGCAGGGTGTCGTGCACCTTGCGCGTCATCTGGCCGATGCGGGTGAAGACCTCTTCGGTGCTGGCGGTTCGGGTCTCTCCTGCCGCCGCGCTCGCGGGCCCCTCTGCGCCGGCGAGCGCCGTCGCGGTGACGATGTTCCCCTCTTCCTCGGTGGTTTCGAACTCGGAGGCGACCTCGTCGAAGAGTGCCTGCAGGTCGTCGCTGTCACCGCTGCCGTCGTCTACGATCCGACTCGCGGCTCGGGCTGGTTCCGGCTCGGCCTGGACCGACGTGGTGGCGATGGAGTCGAACAGTGCCTGCAGTTCGTCGGAGTCGCCCGCCTCATCGATTTTCTGTTTTCTCGTCATCCTCTCGCTCCCGCTCGAACGCGAACCCTGCCCGTTCAGGCAGTCGTCTTGCCCATCTTCTCGAAGATCTTCTGCAGCTTCTCCGACAGCACCGCCGCAGTGAAGGGTTTCACGATGTAGCCGCTCGCGCCCGCCTGTGCCGCCGCGATGATGTTCTCCTTCTTCGCCTCCGCTGTGATCATCAGCACCGGAAGATGCTTGAGCGCCGGCGTCTTGCGGATGCTCTGAAGCAGCGTGAGCCCGTCCATGTTGGGCATGTTCCAGTCGGTCACGACGAACTCGAAGTCTCCGCCTTGCAGCTTCTGCAGCGCGACCGCGCCATCCTCGGCTTCATCGACGTTCGTGAAACCGAGTTCCTTCAGGAGGTTGCGCACGATACGTCGCATGGTCGAAAAATCATCGACGACAAGAATTTTCATTTTGGGATCGGACATCCTGGTCTCCGTATTCGCCTCACGGCCGCATGATCGGTTCAGTGCCCTCTGGCGAGCAGGGGCCTCAATGTATCGGCCAGTACATCAGCGTCGAATTTTGCCACGTATGCATCCACTCCCACTTGCTTGCCCATTGCACGATTCGCTTCCGACGACAGCGATGAGTGCATGACCACCGGAATTCCGTCGAAGCGCGAATCGGCCTTGATCTTGCGCGTCAGCACGTAGCCGTCCATCTCCGGCATTTCGGCATCGACCAGGATCACATCGACCTCTTCGCCCACATGGCGACCCGCGTGCTGTGCATGGCTCGCCATGCCCTCCAGGCGGTTCCAGGCTTCGAGACCATTCACGGCGTACTTGTGCTTGACGCCGAGCTTGTCGAGGACCTCGGTGATCTTGCGCCGTGCGACGGCAGAGTCATCGACGAAGAAGACGTTCAGTTCATGCCCACCCGAGATCGGCGCAATGGCCCCGACCACGGCGTCACCGAAGGTGTTGGCCATGACGGTCTCGACATCGAGGATCGAAACCAGCTTGCCATCCGGCAGCTCGGTGATCGCCGTAATGAACGCGTTGGCGGAGGTCGCGACATTGTCGGGCGCCCGCACCTTGTCCCATTCGACCCGAACGATGCGATCGACCGAATCGACGAGAAAACCCAGCGTCCGCTTGCTGTACTCCGTGACCATCATCGATCCGCCCAGACTGTCGCCGGGAACCGACAGCCCGAGCACCTTCGCCAGCGACAACACCGGAATGACGTTGCCCCGCAGCGAGATCAATCCTTCGACCCCATTCGGCATGTTCGGGGCCCGGGTGACGAAGGGAGCGACCGACACCTCCCGCACCTTGAACACGTTGATTCCAAAGGTTTCACTGGTGCCGAGCGAAAACAGCAGGATCTCCATCCGGTTCGATCCAGCCAGTCCGGTGCGTGCGTCGACGGACTCGAGCAATCCGCTCTCCAGACTGCTCATCCCGGGTACGATAGAAGTGCTAGTAGCCATGGTCTTGTTCTCGGTCCTGTCAGCAGCCAGTTTCAGTCAATGCCCTTGATCAGGCGGCGCAGCGTTTCGGCCAGCCGCTGCGGCTCGAACTTGGCGACATACTCGTCGACTCCGACCGAACGTCCCAGCTGCTGGTTCGACATCCCCGACAGCGATGAATGCATGATGACGGGGATACCGGCAAAACGCGGATCGGACTTGATCGTCTTGGTCAGGATGTAGCCGTCCATCTCGGGCATCTCGACGTCGGTCAGCACGAGGCTGACCAGATCCTTGACCTCACGATTGGTACTGCGCGCCAGATTGGCGATCTTCTGCAGCTCTTCCCACGCCATGCGACCGTTGATCGCACCCTGGTAAGGCACCTGCAGAATATCGAGGGTGCGCTCGATCTGCTTGCGCGCGACCGTCGAGTCGTCCGCGAAGACGACCATCCGCTCCTCCTCCTCGATCGGCTCGATGCCGCGATAGAGAAACTCCTCATCGTATCGGGCGGTCTCGGAGAGCACCTTCTCGACGTCCAGCATCATCACCAGCCGGTTTCCGGACAGTTCGGTCACTGCGGTGACCAGACCCCCCATCTTCGCCGTGAGCATCTCGGGCGGCACCCGCATCTGTGACCAGTCGAGCCGCAGGATGGTATCGACGCTCTCGACGAGGAACCCCTGGGTATGTCCGTTGTACTCGGTCACGATCATGATGCTGCGGGGGGTGTCCGAAACGATGCCGACATACTTGGCCAGATCCACCACCGGCACCAGCACACCGCGCAGGCTCACCATGCCCTCGACGCACTCGGGCATCTCCGGCGCCGCGGTGATCTCGGGGGTACGCATCACTTCACGGACCTTGAAGACGTTGATCCCGAAGACCTCCTTGCGACCGGTACGCTGGTCGACCCCGAGGGAGAACAGCAGGATCTCCAGCTTGTTCGTGCCGGCCAGCTTGGTCCGTGCGTCGATATTCTTGAGTAGGTCAGACATTTCGCTCTCCGCAGACTGCGGTTGTTCGATCTCGAGGTTCCCCGACACGCGCCGGACTTCCAGCACCGGGCTCCGCCGGTCCTCTGCACACCATATTACGCGCGCCCCAGTGCTGCAACCACCCCGAAAAGCCTTGTTTTCCGGGACCATTTCAGGCGTTTGCTGCGGTCCCGAGCACGCGCGGCTGCCCCCGTTGTGATTTCTATCGGCCGTTGGGCGCCCTGGCTTTAGCCATTATTGCGGGATCGGGGAAAGCCCGAGGCGGCGCACGAGGTGGTTCGATACCGCACCAAGCGGCAGGATCTCGGCCGCTGCCCCCAGGACCGCAGCCTCGCGCGGCATGCCATAGACGACACACGAGCTTTCGTCCTGGGCAATGGTCCAGGCGCCCTTCCTGCGCATCTCCAGCAACCCCTCGGCCCCGTCCTTGCCCATCCCGGTCAGCAGCACACCGATCGACGATGCGCCGCACAGTTGCGCCACGGACCGGAACAGCACGTCGACCGAAGGTCGGTGCCGGTTCACGGGGGGGCCTTTCGACAGCACGCACTCGAATCCGCCACCACCCCGTTCAAGCGCCAGATGGGCGTCGCCTGGCGCGATGTAGGCGGTCCCCGGCTGCACGCGCTCACCGTGCTCGGCCTCCTTGACGGTGAGTGCGCACAGGCTGTCGAGACGACGCGCGAAGGCCGCCGTGAACATGACGGGCATGTGTTGCACGATCAGCACCGGCGGCATGCTCGCAGGCAACCCTTGCAGCACCGCCTTGACCGCTTCGGTACCCCCGGTCGATGCTCCGATGCAGACGATCTGACCCGACCATCCTGCACCGATCGCAGCATGCGCTGTCTTCATGTGTATTCCCGTTTCGCCCGGCTATGCGTCGGCGCGCTGGTAGACGGTGCGCCCGAGGGGACGGAACAGGTCCGCCGCATGGATGAAGCTCTCCGAATGCCCTGCAAACATCGCGCCATCAGGGCGCAGCAGGGGAACGAAACGTTTAAGGATCGTGTACTGGGTGGGTTTGTCGAAGTAGATCATCACGTTGCGACAGAAGATGGCGTCGAGCGGCCCCTGCACCGGCCAGGCCTGCTCGAGCAGGTTGATGCGCCGGAACGTGATGAGACGCTGGAGTTCTGGCCGGACCCGATAGCCTTCCTGGCCAACACCCGATGTGCGCACGAAGTACTGCTGGATCTGCTCCGCCCGCAGCTTCTCGACCCGGTCCGCGCCATACTCACCACGCTGCCCGTGTGCCAGCACGGTGGTGTTGACATCGCTCGCGACAATCCGCACGGGCGGAGAGAGGGTCCTGAAAGCGTCGCAGGCCGTCATCGCAAGCGAATAGGGCTCTTCCCCGGTGGACGCCGCACAGCACCAGATCGTGATCGTGCGTCCCGAACCGATCTTCTTCAGCCGCTCGGCGAGGATGTCGAAATGATGCGATTCGCGGAAGAAGGAGGTCAGGTTCGTCGTCAGGGAATTGACGAATGCCTCCCATTCATTGCGATCCCGATCAAGGCGCGCAAGATACTGCGAGAAGCTGGTATCGCCGCAGGCTCGCAGGCGCCGCGTCAGGCGGCTGTAGACCATGTCATGCTTGGCAGCCGGCAACGCAATGCCTGCGTGCTCGTAGATCAGCTTTCGGATCCGTTCGAAGTCCGCTTCGGAGAACTCGAATTCGCGATCACGCGTCGCTGCCAGAGGCCGCACCTCGGGCAATCCACGCGGAAAGAGCGGGGGCGACGAACCAGTCGGCCTGGCGCTCCCGCCTGGTGTCCGTACGCCAAGCGCAGGACGGTCCTTCGATGTCATTCTCTGAAGATCTCCCATTCATCCGCGGCCACCGCGCCCTGCCGGATTCCACGCCGGATCTTCGGCAGCGGCGGCCGGCTGCGATCGGGCGTCCCGCCGTCCGGTCCGGACGGTTCCTTGCCAGCTTCCTGCGGCATCGCCTCGGTGAACCCGTTGGTCGCCCGGGAGGCCCCTGCGCGATTCGCACGTTGCTCGTCATCGGGCATGTAGCGCTCCAGACCGCTGACCAGATCGGCCACCCACTCCAGCAAGAGCAACAGGGTTTCGCGGCTACGCTCAGCATAGCTCAATGCAGCGTTCCCGTCGCGCTGGCATTGGATCGCGGCCCGCCCCGCATCGACGGCATCTCCAGCATAATCGAGCAGCCCGTTCAACCGCTCCTGCCCGCGCGAGTCGACCGCTCCATCGTCTGCCCCGACCGCCCGGGGCGCAAGCGTCCGATCGAGCGCGTGCCCGATCATCCTGTCCAGGCGCCCCTGAACCGCGTCGATCCGCGCTCCGATCGAGGTGTTCTGCGGCAGGCGCGGATGGGTCGCGCGGATGGCGCTCAGTCGTGCGTTGAGCGCCTCGATCCGCGCCTGAACACTCCGGCTTTCATCGTTCCGGCACCCAACACCGACGCGCTGCAAGAGCACCTCCACATCCAGGAGAATCCGGATTCCATCGTGCTCCCGGATGAAGCCCTCGACGTAGTCGATTCCGCTGGCAATGACAAAGGCCGGCGTCGCACCGACACGTCCGGTGTCGAGCGCAACGATCTCGCCACCATGATCGACCAGAAGCGCCGCCTGTCCGTTCGCCAGTTCAAGGCACAGCAGCATGCCCGCCCGTGTGCTGCCTTCAGGATCACGCCAGGCCGTGAGCAGGCTGCGCAGATCGACCACCGGCACGTATTCACCACCGAGCTCGGTCACCCCGGCCAGCGGAGCGGGCGCCCCAGGGAGCCTGGCCATCCATTTCTCGGACCGGATCTCGCGGACCCTCCGGGCATCGATCGCATAGCCCTGCCCCGCGACATCGAACCCCAGCACAGGAAGCGCGGCATCTTCCCCGGCAGGCACTGAATCGGCTTCGGGCGCACCCGCGTGCACGGAAGCCGGTCCCAACGCATCGTCACCGCCGCCTCCCGATGCGCGCAGGCGCTGAATCAGCTCCGGTTGACCTTCCGTCGGCGGTTCGCCCCCCCCTTCGCGACACCTTTGCAGGCACTCACCGAGTTGCTGCACCACCTCCCGGATCAGCGCCAGCCGCGGCCCGTCCGGCAAGAGTCGTCCCGTCCTCAATCCGTCGAGCAGCTTCTCGGCCTCACGGGCCAGCTCCGAAAGCGACTCAAGGCCGAAGGTCACGGCCCCACCCTTGATCGAGTGGATGCACCGATGCAGTTCGGCCAGATCTTCAAGCGGCCAATCCGCGCGCGGCGTATCGAGCAGCGTTCCGGCACGAAGCAGCAGATCCTCGCATTCGGCGAAGAACATCTCCCGGAAAGCATTCATGTCAACCGCCACACCCGACCCCGTTCTTCGCAGTACGCCCTGATCCGTTTATCGTCCCGGGCGCGACGAACTTGAGATGACCGTCCCGCCCCCCGAGCGGCACCGGTCCTTCCTCAGCCCCCCGGCGAGACGACTGCAGCGGGCGGTTGCGGCGCAGCCGCGCCGCCCGTGCGGGGCATGGCGTTCGACGCGTCGCCCGCCGGCGCGGAATCGGGTCCGGTGCCTGAGCCGCCTCCGTTCGCAGTGCCATTCGCGGCACGGGCGGCGCTCTCGGCCAGCAAGGCCTCTTCGGTCTTGCGGTTCAGGACGATGATGCTGATCCGTCGATTGATCGGATCGAGCGGATCCTTCGCGTTCAGCGGAATCATGTCCGACAGACCGACCACGCGGATGACCCGGGTCGGCTCCAGTCCGCCCGCGATCATTTCTCGCCGCGAGGCATTCGCACGGTTCGCGGAGAGCTCCCAGTTCGAGAATCCGCGCTCCCCCCCCGCAAACGGCGCCGCGTCGGTATGGCCGGACAGGCTGAGCCGATTCGGCACGTCGTTGAGCACACGCCCGATCGCACGCAGCAGATCACGCATGTAGGGTCGCAGATCGGCACTCGCACTGGCGAACATGGGGCGGTTCTGCTCGTCGACGAGCTGGATGCGCAGCCCCTCGGTCGTGATGTCGATCAGGATCTGGTTCTTGAACGGTCTGAGCTTGGCATCGGCTTCGACGATCGCCTCGATCTTCCCCTTGAGGTCGAGCAGGCGTCCGCGCTCGCGACGCTCCTCTTCATGGTCGCGCGACGGCGTGTCGCCTTCGTAGGACTCTGGCTGGCGGCCCTTTGCGGCATCGAGGTTGATCGCCCGTCGCCCCTCGACGTCGCCGCGCTTGACCTGGCCGAGCGAGCGCGTCAGGTCCTCTCCCCCGCCCTGGATCACGCTCGAACTGTCGCCGGTACCGCTTCCACCGTGGAGCGATACCTTGAGCGGATTCTGGAAATGATCGGCAATGCCCTGCAGATCCCCCTGCGCCGTCGACCCGAGCAGCCACATCATCAGGAAGAACGCCATCATCGCAGTCACGAAATCGGCGTAGGCGATCTTCCACGCGCCACCGTGGTGACCTCCACCGCCCTTCTTGATGCGCTTGACTACGATCGGCTGCTGGGTATCGTCACTCATCGTTCAGCCTCGTCCGGTCGACGCAGCCGGGCCTGTCCCGCCCGCGTGCGGTCCGCGACCTTCCTCACTTGCCCTTGCGGCTCTTGATGTCCTGTTCCAGTTCGAGGAAGGTCGGCCGGTCGGTCGAATACAGCACCTTGCGTCCGAACTCGACCGCGACCTGCGGTGCGTAGCCGTTCATGCTCGCGAGCAGCACCACCTTGATGCACTGATAGATCTTGCCGCTTTCCTCGACCCGCTGCTCGAGCTGGCTCGCGATGGGCTGGATGAAACCGTACGAGAGCAGGATGCCGAGGAATGTGCCGACCAGCGCGCCGCCGATCATCTTGCCCAGCACCGCAGGCGGCTCGCCGACCGACCCCATGGTGTTCACGACGCCCATCACCGCAACGACGATGCCGAACGCCGGCAGCGCGTCGCCCACCTTGGCCACCACGTGAGGCGCCGCGTGCGCCTCCTGGTGGTGCGTCTCGATCTCCTGGTCCATCAGGTTCTCGATCTCGAACGCGTTGAGGTTGCCACCGACCATCATGCGCAGGTAGTCGGTCATGAACTCCACGACGTGGTGATCCGCGACGATGCCCGGATACTTCGAGAACAACGGACTTGCATGTGGATCCTCGACGTCGTTCTCGATCGACATCAGGCCCTCCTTGCGAACCTTGGCCAGCACTTCGTACAGGAGTGCGAGCAGATCCATGTAGAGAGCCTTGTTGTAGGGCGACCCCTTCATCACGCCAGGAATGGCCTTCAGGGTGGCCTTGATCGCCTTGCTGCCGTTTCCGGCCACGAAGCCGCCGATCATGAGACCAACGATCGCAAGATACTCGACGGGAACCCACAGTGCCATCAGGCTGCCGTGGATCGCATAGGTGCCGATCGAGGCCAGGATAATGATCACGTACCCAATAAGGAGAAACACCGGTCACCCCAGTCCAGTCATGGCGAACATGCGACAAAGCGCACATTCTAATGTATCGTCGCAGACGCCAGAAACTTGACGAAAAAAAGGCCGTCGAGGACGGCCATTCGTTGCGACGGACGGAGCAGCAGCGTTGTCCGGGTCGGCTTACTCCGCTTCGGCGAAACGCGAACGAACCTTCGCGACGCTGGTACGCTTCCTTCCCTTGCCCGCGCGCGAGGGCATGTTGCACAAGCCGCACACGTAATCGTGGACCGGATCGTACGCATGAGCGACGAAATGGCCACCGCAGCTGGAACACGAGGCCTGTTGCAGCAGATCCGCTTCGAAAAAGCGCACCAGCGTCCAGGCGCGGGTGATGCTCAGCACCGGCTCCAGCCCCTCGGCTTCGATGTGGTCGAGATACAGGTGGTAGCTCTTCAACACCGCAGGCAGGCCGGAAAGACCCGCCTGCTCGCGGAAGAAGGTCTGAAACGACATGAAGAGCGATGCATGCACGTTCGGCTGCCAGGCCATGAACCAGTCGGTCGAAAACGGCAGCATGCCTTTCGGCGGCGACATCCCGCGCACTTCCTTGTAAATCTTCAGCAGTCGCTCGCGGCTGAGGCTGGTTTCGGCCTCCAGCATCTGCATGCGCGCGCCGAGGCTGACCATTTCAACTGCACGCCGGACGTCTTCGGCTTCTTCGATGATCGACTTGTTCTTCATTCCAACACTCCCCGGAAAAGACCCGGTGTACGCTACTTTGGCCGATCCGGCCCGCGCTCACCACCGTCTTCCCCTTCATGCCACCGTGCGGCCGATCCGCATGGCCGGCTAAATTCCGTCTCACGCCCGCTTGGCGGGCTTCCCGTCCAGTCCGACCGGCGGTTTGCCGGCCGCCAGAATCGCCGCGTGCAAGCGCGAACTGGCCGGATCCCGGCCCTCACCCGCCAGCAACCCGGCGAGGAACGTGTCGTCGAAGCGGAAGACCGGCAGCAGCATCTGCCCACTGGCCATCTTCACCAGCCGGGCGCTCGTCAGTCCCTCCAGGAGATCCGCGACCTCGGCTCCGATTCCGAGCCGGAACATGGCTGTTTCGCGATCCTCCCGGAGCATCTTCTGCGCCAGCATCAGGTAGGCGAGATTCAGCTCGGTGATCTCTTCCTGATAGTCGCTGCGCTTCATTTTCCACTCAAGATCATGGGCGATTGCCTCGAACTTAAAGTAGTTTCTCAGTAATTGCAAATTCAGTGCCCTGTTTCCCCGGGGTTTTCGTATCAGAAAAACCACAGCCGGCTGCGCTTTTGCGGGTCGGCACGGTGCGTGCGGGCGCGCTAGAATCCACCAGTCGATCGCTGGATTCCAGGTCTGCACAGATGAACTTCTGCTCCCATTGCGGCGCCCCGGTCACGCTTCGCGTCCCCCCGGGCGATACGCTCGAACGGCATGTGTGCGGGTGCTGCGGCACGATTCACTATCTGAACCCGAAGGTGGTCGTGGGCGCGATTCCGGAGTGGGAGAACCGGATCCTGCTGTGCCGCCGCGCGATCGAACCGCGGCTCGGTTTCTGGACCCTTCCGGCCGGATTCATGGAGAACGCCGAGACCACCGCCGCGGCCGCTGCGCGCGAGACCCTGGAGGAGGCACGCGCCCGCATCGAGGTTGGCGACATCTTCACCCTGATCAACGTCCCGCACATCAGCCAGGTTCACATCGTCTATCGCGCACGCCTGCTCGATCTCGATTTCGGGCCTGGGGAAGAATCCCTCGAAGTGGCACTGTTTGCCGAGCACGAGATTCCATGGGAGGACATCGCCTTTCGCACGATCGGCATCACCCTGCGGAAGTACTTCGCGGACCGCCAGTCCGGACGCTTCGGATTTCACACCTGCGATCTCGCCCCCCCGGCCCGCCCCCCGGATCCTCCCGGACGCACTTCAGGCTGAGGCGGGCAACCACCATGGCCCGGGACGTCCCCGATCTCACCGTCTTTCGCGCACGAATCGCACATCTGATGGACGATCCGGCAGCGGCCGGCAGCAGCGCCCTGGAGCACTTCGAAGATGGACTGCTGGTCGTGCAAGGCGGCCGCGTGGTGGCCTGCGGACCCACCGAACGGTTGCTCCCGACCCTGCCCCACGCGATTCCGATCGAAGACCACCGCGGGAAGCTGATCGTCCCAGGCTTCATCGACACGCACGTCCATTTCGCACAGACCGACATCATCGCCAGTCACGCCGGCCAACTGCTGGAATGGCTCGAGCAGCGCGCGCTGCCGGCCGAGGCTCGATTCGACGATCCGGAACTCGCCCGCGACGCAGCGGAGTTCTTTTGCGACGAGTTGCTGCGCAACGGCACCACGACCGCGATGGTGTTCGCGACCGTGCATACCGCGTCGGTCGATGCGCTGTTCAACGCGGCACTCGCGCGCGACATGCGGCTCATCGCCGGCAAGGTCCTGATGGACCGCAACTGTCCGGAGCCCCTGCGCGAGGCGGCGCCGACCGGGGACGCACGGTCGCGCGAGCTCATCGAACGCTGGCACGGCCGAGGGCGTCTTTCGTATGCTGTCACGCCGCGCTTTGCACCCACCTCGACCGAGCAGCAACTTCGACTGGCCGGGTCGCTGTTTCGCGAAATCCCGGACCTGCACCTGCAGTCGCACGTCGCCGAGAACCGGGCAGAAGTGGCGTGGGTAAACGCGCTTTTTCCGGATGCACGCTCGTACCTGGACGTCTACGACCGTTACGGGCTGCTTGGGCCGCGCGCACTGTTCGCCCACTGCATCTGGCTCGATGACGCCGACCGTCGCCGTATGGCCGATACCGGCACGGCGATGGCGTTCTGCCCCACCTCCAATCTCTTTCTCGGTTCTGGCCTGTTCGATCTCGAACGTGCGCACGCGGCAGGCGCACGCGTTGCACTCGGGACCGATGTCGGAGCGGGTACGAGCCTGTCCATGCTGCAGACTCTCAACGAGGCGTTCAAGGTGCTGAAACTGCAAGGCCAGGACCTGCCGCCCGACCATGCGCTGTATCTCGCGACACTGGGCGCCGCCCGCAGCCTGGGCCTGGACGGCCGCATCGGCAGTTTCGCGTCTGGCTGCGAAGCCGATTTCGTCCTCCTCGACCCGGGCGCGGCGCCGCTGCTTGCACGCCGGACACGCTCCGCCGCAACGCTCGACGAACACCTCTTCGCGCTGATGATGCTGGGTGACGAACGCTGCGTTGCGGCGACCTACCTGCTCGGCCGGTGCGTCTTCAGCCGAACCACACCAGCGCCCACACGACCCCTGCGTTGACGAGGCTCAGCAGCACCGCAGCGCTGCCGATGTCCTTCGCACGCTTGGCGAGCAAGTGATGTTCGAGCGAGACGCGATCGACGACTGCTTCGATCGCCGAATTGAGCAACTCGACGATCAGCACCCCGAACAGGCTCGCAATCATGAGCGCCTTGCCCAACCCCGACGCATCGCTCAGCAGCGCAACCGGAACGAGCATCAGCGCCAGCAGCAGTTCCTGGCGAAACGCGTCTTCATGCCGGAACGCCGCCTGCAGCCCTGCAATCGAGTAGTGCAGGGCATTCCAGATGCGGCGCAGGCCGGTCCTGCCCTTGAACGGACTCTCGCTCATCCGCCGCCCTCGTTACTCGATGGTCAGTCCGGCCAGATGGGATTCGAGCGCACTTTGCGCCCTGGCCAGACGTTCGCGCGCCTTGGTCAGGGTCTTGCCATGGTTTTCCAGCTCGGTTTCCTGGCTGTTGAGCTTGGCGACCAGCCTTTCGTGCAGCGGCGTGCCGCGCTGAAGCGTCTGCAGGTTGGCACGGATGCGCTCCTGCTCGGCAGTGATCTCGGCGATCGGCCGTTGCGTCTCCTGCACTGCACGCTCTGCGGTGACGACCTCGCGGCGCAACTCGGCCACTTTCGACAACGCATCGCGCACGGCCTGCGGCAACTGCCCGTTGCCCGCCCAGCCGAGGATCGTCCGTTCGTCGAGGATGCCGATCCGCACACTCTCCCAGTCGGTGCGTCCCTCCTCGACCGTGAACTCGCGGCTCGCACCGGCAGGCAGATCCAGGACGAAGCGGACCTGCGCCTCGGTGCGCTCGCGCGGCGCCGGCGTGTCCGGTGCAAGTTCCCAGCCGGGCGCGACGGGATGGCCGAGCCACAGCTGCCGCGCCACTGAAGCCTCGTTGCGCAGCGCAAGCACCGTGCGGCGTACGCGCTTTTGCTGCAGTTGCAGCACGCCGCGCTCGATCCGCGCGCCGACCAGGGTGGTCTCCGTTCCGGGATCACGGCGCTGGACCGTGACGTCCAGATCGACCGCGAAACTCAGCAGGCGCTCACCCCCGGGCGGCAGCTCGTCGATCGTCGCATCTCCGGCGTAGGTATCGCCTTCGAGCACCGTCAGCGGGCCGGCAGGCAGATGCCCGCCGGTGGTATTGACGAGACGCGCACCACGCAACGGGTGCCGTACCAGAACTGCCGCATCGTAGATCGACACCGGTGTCGCCTCGATCCCGGCTGCCACCACCGGCAGCATCGCCGAGCCGTGGCGCGCCACGTGCACTCCGCGCACGCTGTACTGGAAGCTGGTCCCGAGCTGACGGCCCTCGGCGGCGCTGCGCACCGACGCCGCAAAATCCGGAGCACCCCGTTCTGCCAGAGCCGGCGCCGAAGGCGCGGTGGCAGGCGCCATCATCGGCGCGGGTGCCATCGCGAGCGACCGCCTCGGGCTCGACTCGGCGGCCGCCTCCTTCGCCTCGGACTCGAATCCGGCCTCGTACGCCTGTGGACCGATCGCGGTGAAACGCTGCGGACGGTGGACCGGACGCTGGACATACTGCGGTTCGTACAGATCCTCGATGAAGGCCAGCGGACGTCCGCTCACGAGCGCAAGTTCGACGTTCTCCCAGTCCTGCTCGGTCGTGTTCTCGACGATCGCCCAGGCCTGCAGGGCGGCCGCCCCCTTCCCAGCACCGTCCCGCGGCAGCAAGAGCCGGTAGCTCGTCTTCCACACCGGCGCCTCGACCACGTACCCGACCGTCACCCGCCGCTCCGCCGCGCCGGGAAAACGGATCCGTAACGGACGCTTCTGCGTGCTGCGTGCCTGCGCAAGGGCATCGAGCGCTCGCTCGAGCTCGCGCTGCAGCGCAGGATCCACAAGCTCGAAACTGCGGATGAGGTTGAGCTCGACGCTGCGGATGCCACCTGCACCGGCAATCGTGACCCAGGCGGCATCTACCACCGCATCACCCTGGCTCTGGGGACGCAGCTCGGTTCCGAGCACCCGCCCGACGAGCATTTCACTGCCTTCGAGCACGACCCGCAGTTCGGCCCCGCGCAACTGCGACAGCAACTCCCTCAACGAGGGCTGCGCCGACAGGTCGATCGCGAAGCTCGCCAGCAGGCGCTCGAGCGGCTCCTGCCCGGCGTACGTGACCCCCGGCACACCGGCGCCGGCCGCATCCTCGACGACGAGCGACTTGAGCACGTCGTTCAACTGGTCCGGCGTGAAACTGAGTTCGATGGCCGAGTCGCCCCGCACCGTACCGGCATGCTGGAAGAACCCGACTCCGGCATTCGACAGGACGACC
Source organism: Rhodocyclaceae bacterium (assembly GCA_023383815.1). Classification (GTDB taxonomy): domain Bacteria; phylum Pseudomonadota; class Gammaproteobacteria; order Burkholderiales; family Rhodocyclaceae; genus JACOUN01. Next base: position 6,362 of record JAHDYG010000015.1, on the reverse strand, counting down.
CGCTCCACCGGCAGACTCGCTGGCTGCGCACGCACGGGCGCCGGTTCCGGAGAGGGCGCCGGCGTCTGGGCGAGCACGCTCCCCCCGCAAAGCCAGGCAAGCACGAAGACCCGGCCCGCACGGCGTCGCATCCCGCAAGGGACGGACCGGTGGCCGGAAGACTGCGGTAGGAGGGGGATCAGGTTCATGAAATCCTCGGAGCGTGCTTGTGGGGAGCCGTGCCATTCGCGAGCGATTGTGCCACAGCGCCGACACCCGCCGGGATCGTCGCACCGAGCGCACCGACCGCGCTACACTCGCAAGGGCCCCGGATCGCAGCCCAGGAGAACCCATGAATCCCGTCAATCATCCGATGTTCGGCGCCAGCGCCACGCTGGTCCGGCGCAGCAAGCTCGTCAGCGCCGCCGAGGCCGTGAACCTGATCCGCCCGGGGGATACCATTGCGACCGGTGGTTTCGTCGGCATCGGTTTTGCCGAGGGCATCGCCTGCGCCCTGGAAGAGCGCTTTCTGGCTGAAGACCCGGGTCCGTTCGGACGCCCCGCGAACCTCACGCTCGTCTATGCCGCCGGCCAGGGCGATGGCAAGGCGCGGGGCCTCAACCATCTCGGCCATCCCGGGCTGGTGCGGCGGGTCATCGGCGGGCACTGGGGGCTGGTGCCAGGCCTGCAAGCGCTCGCGGTGGAGAACCGCATCGAGGCCTACAACCTGCCCCAGGGGGTGATCTCGCACCTCTTTCGAGACATCGCAGCGGGCAAGCCCGGAACGCTGACGCGCGTCGGCCTGGGCACCTTCGTCGACCCGCGCCACGGCGGCGGTCGCATCAACGCCTCGACGACCGAGGAGCTGGTGAGCGTGATGACGATCGACGGCGAGGAATACCTCTTCTACAAGGCCTTCCCGATCCAGGTCGGCATCGTGCGCGGTACGACCGCCGACCCCGACGGCAACATCACGATGGAAAAGGAAGCGCTCACCCTCGAAGCGCTCGCGATCGCGATGGCCGCACACAATTCGGGCGGCATCGTCATCGTCCAGGTCGAGCGCATCGCCGAACGCGGCACCCTCAATCCACGCCAGGTGAAGATCCCCGGTGTGCTGGTCGATTGCGTGGTCGTGGCCGAGAAGCCCGAGCACCACATGCAGACCTTCGTCGAAGCGTACAACCCCGCCTTTTCCGGCGAAATCCGCATTCCCGGCTCTTCGATCACGACGATGCCGATGAGCGAGCGCAAGATCATCGCCCGGCGGGCAGCGCTCGAACTGGCCGCCAACAGCGTCGTCAATCTCGGCATCGGCATGCCCGAGGGCGTTGCCGCCGTTGCCGCCGAAGAGCGGATCATCGATCTGCTCACGCTCACCGCGGAGCCGGGCGTGATCGGCGGCATACCGGCCTCCGGTCTGAACTTCGGCGCGGCCGTGAATACCGACGCAGTCATCGATCAGCCCTACCAGTTCGATTTCTACGATGGCGGAGGGCTCGATCTGGCGGTCCTCGGGCTCGCCCAGGCCGACCGCCTCGGCAATCTGAACGTCAGCCGCTTCGGCCCGCGGCTGGCCGGTGCAGGCGGGTTCATCAACATCAGCCAGAACGCGCGCAAGGTCGTCTTCACCGGCAGCTTCACAGCCGGTGCGCTGCAGGTCGCGATCGCGGAGGGACGGCTCGCAATCACGCACGAAGGCGGTTCGCGCAAGTTCGTGGAAGCGGTCGAGCAGCGCACCTTCAGCGGTGAGCATGCCTTCCGCCGCGGGCAACCGGTGCTCTATGTGACCGAGCGCTGTGTGTTCCGCCTGACCGCCGAGGGTCTCGAGCTGAGCGAGATCGCGCCGGGGATCGACCTGGAACGCGACATCCTCGCCCACATGGATTTCCGCCCCACGATCGCAAGGAATCTCGCCTGCATGGACGAGCGCATCTTCCGTGACGAGCCGATGGGGCTGCGTACCGATCTGCTCTCGCTGCCGCTCGAACAGCGCCTGAGCTATGATGCGCAGCAGAATCTCTTCTTCGTGAATTTCGAGGGCCTGCGCATCCGCGATGCGCAACAGATCGAGCGCATCCGAGAACTGATCGAAGAGCGGCTCGGCAAGCTGGGCCATCGCGTGCCGGCCATCGTAAACTACGACAATTTCTCGATCACACCGGAGCTGCTCGACCCCTACGTCGACATGGTGCGCGGGCTCGTCGCCCGGCACTACAGCCACGTCACCCGCTACACGACCAGCACCTTCCTGCGCGCCCGGCTCGCCGACGCCCTCGCCGCGCGCGCCATCCCTCCGCACCTCTACGACAGCCCGGACGCCGCGATTGCACAGTTGCAGGCCCTGGACGAAGGACGAAACACACCGTGAACCCCGAAACCTTCCAGCAGCTCGGGCTGCGCCCGCCCCTCCTTGAAGCCTTGTCCGAGGTCGGCTATGAAACGCCATCACCGATCCAGGCCGCCTGCATCCCGCATCTGCTCGCAGGCACCGATCTGCTCGGCGAGGCCCAGACCGGCACCGGCAAGACGGCCGCCTTCGCGCTGCCGCTGCTCGAGCGGCTCGATCTGGCCCAGCGCAACCCGCAGGTGCTGGTGCTGACCCCAACCCGCGAACTCGCCGTCCAGGTCGCCGAAGCCTTCCAGCGCTACGCAAAGCACCTGCCCGGCTTCCACGTCCTGCCGATCTACGGCGGCCAGAGCATGGTCGTGCAGTTGCGCCAGCTCAACCGCGGCGTGCACGTCGTGGTCGGCACGCCGGGACGGGTCATGGATCACATTGAACGACGCAGCCTCAACCTCGACAGCCTCAGTGCCCTCGTGCTCGACGAAGCCGACGAGATGCTGCGCATGGGATTCATCGATGACGTCGAGTGGATCCTCGAACACACGCCGGCCGAGCGCCAGACGGCGCTGTTCTCGGCCACGATGCCGGAGCGCATCCGGCGCATCGCGCACCGCTACCTGCACGCACCGCAGGAGGTGAAGATCCAGGCGAGCACCGCCACCGTGCTCTCCACCCGGCAGCGCTACTGTCAGGTCAACGCGCAGCACAAGCTCGATGCGCTCACTCGCATTCTCGAGGTCGAGGATGCGTTCGATGCCGCGATCATTTTCGTGCGCACCAAGACGGCGACCGTCGAACTGGCCGAAAAGCTCGAAGCACGCGGCTATGCCGCCGCTGCGCTGAACGGTGACATGACGCAGCAACTGCGCGAGCGCGTGGTCGAGCAGCTCAAGCGCGGTGCACTCGATATCGTCGTCGCAACGGACGTTGCGGCACGTGGTCTCGACGTGCCGCGCATCACCCACGTCATCAACTACGACATCCCGTACGACACCGAGGCCTACGTCCACCGCATCGGCCGCACCGGGCGGGCGGGCCGCTCGGGCACCGCGATCCTGTTCGTGACGACGCGCGAGATGCACATGCTCAAGATCATCGAGCGCGCCACTCGGCAGAAGATCGAAGCGCTCCCGCTGCCTTCGCGGCAGGCGGTCGCCGACCGGCGTGTCGCGCAGTTCCGGCGCCAGGTCGAGGAAGTGATCGCGGCCGAGGACCTTGCGTTCTTCAACGACGTGATTGCCGACCTCGAAGGGCAGGCGAATGCCTCGCTGCACGAGATCGCCGCCGCGCTCGCCTTTCTTGCCCAGCGCGAACGGCCACTGCAGCTCGAACCGGCAAGCGGTCCGGACATCGCCGAACTCAACCGCCCGCGCAGCGAGCGCCCACCGCGCGAGAACCGCGAGCAGATCCTTGGTCGCCGCCGCGAGGTTGCCGAGGGCAAGCTCGTGCGATACCGCATCGCGGTCGGCCGCGAGCAGCAGGTCACGCCCAAGGACATCGTCGGCGCCATTGCAAACGAAGCCGGCATCGAAAGCCGCCATATCGGCCAGATCAACCTCTACGAGGACTATTCCACGGTCGAACTGCCGGCAGACCTCGATTCGCAGACGCTGAACATCCTGCGCCGCCTCCGGGTACGGCAGCACCCGCTCTCGATCCAGCTCGCCGGGGAAAACGAAGCGCCGGAACATGCGTCGCGCGGCCGACCCGGCCCGCGCGCACCGAAAGCGGCACCGCGCTGGACGAAGGATGCCGCAACTCCCGAACGGAGCAAGGCGCCGCGCACCTTCCCACCCAGGGGTCGCGGCCCCGATCGCCCACCCAAGCCGGCCCGGCCACGCAAACCGTCCGGCAACAAGTGAGCATCCGGCCGGAGGCGTTCACGCCGCCGAACCCCATCCGGCGCAGCGCCCCGCAGCGCATTCCGCAGATGGTTGCATCCGGCCCGCTCCCCCGGTATAGTTCGCGTCCTCCAGGCGACCGACCGGCTCGGTCACCGCGTCCGGAGAAGCGGTGCACAGCACCCAATGCGGGAATAGCTCAGCTGGTAGAGCGCAACCTTGCCAAGGTTGAGGTCGCGAGTTCGAACCTCGTTTCCCGCTCCAGATTCCACAGGGGGAAGACGTCTGTCGCCTCCCCCCTCGTCTTTGCGGACGCGCCGCGATGACCGCTGCGGACACGCTCCCCCTCGAACTCCCCCGCGATGCCGTTCTTCCCGACTATGGCCCTGGCGGCCTGTTCGCACTGGTCGGGAAGATCCGCGCCTTTCTCGCCGGGACCGGCTGGCCGCCTCCCGACGCGCTCGATGCCTGCGGCTTCTCCGATCCCTCGACCGGGTCGGCACCCGGATCCGCTCCCGTGCTCGTCCTGCTCCTCGTCGACGGGCTGGGCGACCACTTCCTGCAACGCCATGGCGCAGGCTCACGGCTCCTCGAGCATCGGCAGACCCGCCTCACCTCGGTCTTCCCATCGACCACGGCCAGCGCCGTAACGACCCTGCTGACCGGGCTGGCGCCCGCCGGGCACGGGCTGACCGGCTGGTTCATCCGCGACCAGCGCTTTGGCGGCACGCTCGCTCCGCTGCCGATGAGGATGCGCGGCGCAGGGCCGATCGAGGGTCGGTTCGCACTGCGGCGCCTGTTCCCGTACCGCAGCCTGTTCCAGTCGGGCCGGCGCGCTTCAGTGCTCATCTCCCCGGCATCGATCGCACACTCGCGCTTTTCGCTCCGGCATGCGCGTGGCGCGAGGATCCAGCCGTACGAAGGGTTGTGCGAGATGAGCACGGCAGTCGAGTTCGAGGTCCGTGCGCTCAAGGCATCCGGCGGCGGATATGTGCATGCGTATTATCCGGAACTCGACGCCATCTCCCACGAATCCGGATGTACATCGGAGCCTGCGCTGGCAGAGTTCGGCCGCATCGAAGCCGCCGTCGCAACACTCGTCGCCCGCCTCAGTGGCTCCGGCGCACAGATCGTGATCACGGCCGATCATGGTTTCATCGACTCGGATCCCGGGCACACGCTGCACCTCGAAGCCATGCCCGGCCTTGCCACTATGCTCGAAGCGCCCCTCAGCGGCGAAGCCCGCAGCGCCTTTTGCGAAGTGCGCACTGGGGCCGAAACCGATTTCCTCGCATTCGCCCACAGCGAACTGGCCGGCAAGGCCGTCGCCGTGCCGTCTTCCCGACTGCTCGCGCACGGGCTCTTCGGCCCGGGGAAACGGCACCCCCGCCTGCGCGAGCGCATCGGCAGTCACACCCTGCTCATGGAACCCGGCTGGACGATCCGCGACCGCGTGCCCGGCGAGCGCGAACACCCCATGCTCGGCGTACACGGTGGCCTGTCGGCCGACGAGATGTGGGTACCCTTGATCACGATCGACTGCTGAAGCGCAGGCCGTCCGGTCAGTGCAGATCGCCCTCGTCCTGGGGAAGCGGCAAAACCAGGATCCCCTCGTCGAGCAGCGATTCCACGTCATCGCCCGAGGCCTTGCCACGGATATTTCGCGATTCGCTCTCGCCATAGTGGATGCGGCGGGCTTCCTCGGCGAAGCGCTCGCCGACATCCTCCGACGCGCGCCCCATGCGCCGCAGCACCGACATCGCAACCGCCAGCGCATCGGGATCCGGCGTCGCCGCGCCGCCAGCGCCTGAAGGCACGGACGCGGCGGGCCGGTCCGCCGCACTCGCGCCCGAGATCACATACGGAGCCGTCGGTCGCCGCGTGATCGCCAGCGAGGCGCACACGGGGCAACTCACCAGCCCCTGCGCACGCTGCGATTCGAACGCCTCCGCCGAGGCGAACCAGCCCTCGAACAGATGCTCACGCTCACAGCACAGATTCAGAACGATCACGACACGCCCCGCCGCCCACCCCGTCCGCCGACGGGTACAGAAAGATGAAGACACTCCGAAGCTAAGGACCCGGATCCGGCCAATTGGTGCCGAGGACGGGACTCGAACCCGTAAGGCTTGCGCCGGCGGATTTTAAGTCCGCTGTGTCTACCAGTTTCACCACCCCGGCCCGGAGTCGGTCGA
>JAHDYG010000014.1:96139-103146 GCA_023383815.1 Rhodocyclaceae bacterium | reverse complement strand
ATCCCCTGCCAAACAACTCAGACAACACTCGCCAAAAGGAGCGCGAATTCTAAGCGGCCTCAGCACAAAGTCAACAAGGAAAGAACAATGCTCCCGAACCAAGCCCCGGCCTGACGAGCCCTGGGCCAGGCAAGATCAGTATTGCGCCCCCATCGATGCGAAATTCTCGAATCGGGTGCACTCGCCGATGAAGGTCATCCTGACCATGCCGGTTGGGCCGTTCCGGTGCTTTCCGATAATGAGCTCCGCCGAACCCTTGTCCGCTGAATCAGGGTTGTACACCTCGTCACGGTAGATGAACATGATGATGTCCGCATCCTGTTCGATGGCACCCGACTCGCGAAGATCCGACATTACCGGACGCTTGTTCGGACGCTGCTCCAGACTCCGGTTGAGCTGAGACAGCGCGATGATCGGCACATGCAGTTCCTTGGCCAGGGATTTCACCGAACGGGAGATCTCGGAGAGCTCGGCCGCGCGGTTGTCGTTGTCACGCGTGCTGGTCATCAGCTGCAGATAGTCGATGACGATCAGGCCGAGCTTGCCGCATTGGCGCGACAGGCGCCGCGCCCGGGCGCGCAGGTCGATGGGATTGAGGCCGGGCGTCTCATCGATGAAGAGCGGTGCATCATAGAGCTTGCCCATTGCGGCCGTAAGGCGTTGCCAGTCCTCATCTCCGAGTCGCCCGGTTCGCAGCTTGGTCTGGTCGATGCGCCCAACCGACGAGATGAAGCGCATCGCCAGTTGCGTGCCCGGCATCTCCATCGAGAAGATCGCCACCGGAAGCCTGCAATCGACCGCCACATGTTCTGCAATGTTCAGTGCAAGGGTCGTCTTGCCCATGGCAGGCCGGCCTGCAAGGATGATCATGTCGGACGGCTGCAGACCCGAGGTCTTTTCATCCAGATCAACAAACCCTGTGGGAACTCCGGTGACATCGGAGGGATTGTCCCGGTCATACAGTTCCTGAACCCGGTCAGCGACCTGCTTGAGGATGGGCTGGATCGACACGAAACCGCTCGCATGGCGTGCGCCGGCTTCCGCGATCTCGAACACCTTGGCTTCAGCCTGATCGAGAAGCTCCTTGGCATCCCGCCCCGTGGGGTTGAGCGCACTGGCGGCAATCTCGTCGCCGACTGCAACCATCTTGCGAAGGATCGCGCGCTCGCGAACGATCTCGGCGTAGCGACGGATGTTCGCGGCCGATGGCGTGCTGTTGGCAACCTCGGCGAGATACGCCAACCCTCCAACCTCTTCGGCCTCGCCGCTCTTTTCAAGCGCAGCAAACACCGTCACCACATCCGCCGGCTTGCCGTGGTCGACGAGCCGTGCGATCTGCTGGAAGATCCGCCGGTGGTCGTCGCGGTAAAAGTCGGACACGGATACGAGATCCGCGATCCGCTCCCAGGCCGTGTTGTCGAGCAGGATGCCGCCGATCAGGGATTGTTCGGCCTCGATCGAATGCGGGGGCAGGCGCAGCGCGCCGACCTCCAGATCGTGCGGAAAGCCGGATGCTGCGGAATCGAATACGGCCATGAATGTTTACCTTCGACTCGGGAACGGTATTCTAGCCGCCGACAGAAAAAAGGGCTGCGCACAGGCAGCCCTTTTCAATGACCACGAGCGAACGGATCAGTGCTGATCGCCGAGCACCGAAACCGTGATGGTGGTGACAACGTCCGAGTGCAGGGCCACTTCGACCGGCGTATCGCCCACCTGCTTGATCGGACCATTGGGCATGCGCACGGCGCTGCGCTCGATCGTGAACCCCTGGCTAGCCAGAGCCTCGGCAACATCGGCATTCGTGACGGACCCGAACAACCGGCCGTCCATGCCAGCCTTGCGCGTGACCTGAACCATGAGACCGCCGAGCTTCTCGGCCAGCGCCTCGGCCGCCGCCAGCTTCTCGGCCTGAACGCGCTCGAGTTCGGCACGCTTCGCCTCGAACTCGGCCTTGTTGGCCTCGGTCGCGCGCTTGGCCTTGCCCTGAGGAATCAGGTAGTTGCGTGCATAGCCGTCCTTGACCTTGACGACATCGCCCAGGGTTCCGAGATTGACGACTTTTTCCAGCAGGATGATTTGCATGTCCGATCTCTCCGGTTACTTGTGCAGATCGGTATAAGGCAGCAGTGCCAGGAAGCGTGCCCGCTTGATCGCGGTCGACAGTTGGCGCTGGTAGCCGGCCTTGGTACCGGTGATGCGGGCCGGCATGATCTTGCCGGTTTCGGTGATGAATTCCTTGAGGATGTCGACATCCTTGTAGTCGACTTCCTCGATCTTCTCGGCGGTGAAACGGCAGAACTTGCGGCGCTTGAACAGGCCACGATTGCCGCGATCATCCTTCTTCTTGAACTTTGACTTGGGCTTGAAAGCCATTTTCGGTTCCTTCCAGAAATTCAATATTGCTCAGGTGCAACACCGGTGTTCGACTGCGCAAACTCTTTGCTGCGAGAAAACCGGTGGCCCGTATCGTCATGCCCGGTGCGGCCAGACCCAGAACGTTAGCGATTTCGCCGATCGCCAGCGCCTGCAACTCGACAGTCACTTCGCGCTCGCCGCCAGCTTCGACCTGCTTCGAACGATGCCCCAGACTGCACCCCACCACCGGCACTCCGGCCGGGGTTCTGCGAAGGGGCTGCAATTCGATCAGCGTCGCTTCCAGCAAAAGCTGGTTCAGTCCCGGCTCTGCCACTTCCGGCAGACTATGCCTCGTCGGCCTTGGCCGTTTCCTCTTCGCCTTCGGCCGCGGCCGGAGTCAGGGAGCGCGACTTCTCTTCCTTCATCATCGGCGAGGGCGCGACGACCGCGGATTTCTTGCTGATCGTGAGATGGCGCAGCACCGCATCGTTGAACTTGAATGCGTGCTCGAGCTCGGCCAGCGCTTCGCCGTCGCACTCGATATTCATCAGCACATAGTGCGCCTTGTGCATCTTCTGGATCGGATAGGCGAGCTGACGACGCCCCCAGTCTTCCAGGCGATGGATCTGGCCACTCCGTGCGGTAACCAGAGACTTGTAGCGCTCGATCATCCCCGGGACCTGTTCGGACTGGTCCGGATGGACGATGAACACGATTTCGTAGTGTCGCATGCGTACTCCTTGTGGTTGAGGACAGCCCCCCGGCATGCGAAATCCGGTGGAGCAAGGGAAACGTGCGATTCTATCCCGATCCTGCTGCAAAGGAAAGCATGGGGTTGTCCGTTCGCACAATGCTGGCTAGTGCGGCCGGGCCTCCCAGATCTTCTGCAAGCGCTTCACGCTCACAGGCATGGGGGTTCGCAGCTCCTGGGCGAAGAGTCCGACCCGCAGCTCCTCCAGCAACCAACGGAATTCTTCGAGAAAGGGATCCTCCACACCCGCGCGCCGGCTCACGCCGCGTTGCCGCTCGAAGGGCTGGACAAGGGTTCGCCACTCCGTCATCCACCGGGCGTCGCGCGCGGGGTCGGCGCGCAGTTTGTCCAGGCGCACCCCGATGGCCTTGAGGTAGCGCGGAAGCTGCGCCAGTCGATCCCACGGCAGCGCGATCAGGAACTCCTTCGACAGCAATTGTCCGATCTGCGCCTGGATGTCCGCCTGCACTTCGGGAAACCCCTTGAGCCCGCTCAGGCGCTTTTGCACCGACGCATGCTCGCCCAGGATCTGGGTCGCGAGCCGGATGAACTCCTGCGCAACCAGCATGATCCTCGGTTTGGCCTCTTCGCATCGTCGCGCAAACCCGGAGGCATCGCCGGGCAGGGGGTCGAGCAGGCAGACCCGTTCGAGGGTCGCCGTCACGAGGTGCTCGCGCAGATCCGCATCGTTCCCGAATGGCAGGAAAGCCAGAGCCAGGGCGCGCAGATCCGGCAACTTTCCGATCGTCTTGACCTGATCCTTGAACGCGAGCGCGAAGAGCCGCGCCAGCCCCTTGCGATGGATGGCCGCTGCGGCTTCGGGCGTATCGAAGGGGCGCAGCGAAACGCTGTCGCCATCGTCGTGCAGGGCCGGAAATCCGATGACGTCGCGCCCGCCGATGCGCACTTCGAGCAGTTCGGGCAGCGCGCCGAAGGTCCAGGCCGTCAGCCCGGAAAGCGGTCCGGACGCGCTGCCGCCCGGGGACTCGGCCTTCTTGCCGGGAGGCCGATCGGCCGGAACTGCAGCGACGGCCTCCGGAACGCTCCCGCCGCCCGCAAGCTGGGTCGCAAGCCGCGCCGCGCGGAAACTCTCGGCCACCTCACGGCCGTAGCGCGCACGCAGGTCGGCCAGATTGCGCGACTGCCCGAGGATCCGCCCATGTTCGTCGATCAGGCGGAAATTCATGAAGCAGTGTGGCTTGAGATTTTCCGGTCGGAAGGATTCGATCGGCAGCTTGAGCGAGACCTGCTCCTCGACGAAGCGCTGCAAAGCTCTGAGCAAAGGCTGATTGCGGTCATGGTCCCCCACCTCTGCAGCGGCCGCGAAAGCAGCCGCGCTTTCCGCGATCGGCTGCAGGCGATGGCGATGCTTCTGCGGCACGGTCTTGAGCAGGGCTGCGACCTTCTCTGCGAGCAGGCCGGGGACCAGCCACTCACAGCGCGCGGCCGGTATCTGGTTCAGCATCGCGAGCGGCACCGTCAGCGTTACACCGTCGTCCGCTTCTCCAGGCTGGTGCAGATACGTGAGTCCGAGCTTCTGGCCGAAAACGTCGAGATGCGCCGGAAAGCGCTCCGTGGTGATGCCCTCCGCCTCATGGCGCATCAGCTGGTCGCGCGTCAGGTACAGAAGCTTTGGCTCGGACGCTTCGGCCTCCCGTCGCCAGCGCTCGAAGCCCGCGAGGTCCGCGACATCCTGCGGAATCCTGGCGTCATAGAAGGCCTCGATCAAGCCTTCGTCGACCAGCACGTCCGGGCGACGCGACTTGTGTTCGAGGCGCTCGATCTCGGCCACGAGGCGGCGGTTGTGCGAAAGAAAGCCCATTTTGCGCGCCACGCCTTCGGCGACCTCGCCCTGCACCAGCCCTTCGCGGATCAACATCTCGCGGCACAAGACGGGATCGATATCGCGGTATCCGACCGGGCGACGCGCATAGAGCGCCAGCCCATGCAGCATCCCCCGCTCCCAGGCGCGCACGGCGCCGGCCTCCTTCGACCAGTGCGGCTCGCTCACCTGGCGTCGCACGAGATGCGCGCCAACCTCCTCGACCCACTCCGGCTCGATGCGCGCGAGGCAGCGACCGAACAGCCGCGAAGTCTCGACCAGCTCGGCGCACATCAGCCACTTGCCGGCCTTCTTCACGAGCGCCGACCCCGGATGCGGCCAGAAGCGGATTCCGCGAGCGCCGAGGTAGCTGCCTGCCTGCTGGCCACCCGCCTCCTCGACCCGGCATCCGATGTTGCCCAACAGCCCGGCCAGCAAGGCCTTGTGAATCTCCTCGTAGGCAGCCGGCTGCTGGTTCTCGCGCCAGCCGTGCTCGGCACACAGCGCATGCAACTGGCCATGCACGTCGCGCCATTCGCGCAGCCTCAGCCAGGACAGGTGATGCTGCCGGCACCAGGCCTTCTGCTTGCTCCCCGACTCGTGCTTCAGGACTTCGTCCCATGCAGCCCAGAGGTTGCGGTACCAGAGAAACTCCGACTGACGGTCACGCTCGCCACCGCGAAACCGCGCATGCGCCTGATCCGCCGCGGCGGCGCCATCCGCCGGTCGCTCGCGCGGATCCTGGACCGAAAGCGCAGCCGCGATGACCAGCACCTCGGCGAGACAGCCCCGCTCGCGAGCGGCGAGGATCATCCGCCCAACCCGCGGATCGAGCGGCAGGCGTGCCAGCTCCCTGCCCGAGCGCGTCAGGGCTCGTCCGGCATCGTCCGCAACCGCGCCGAGCTCGATCAGAAGCTGGTAGCCATCGCCGATCATGCGCGCCGACGGGGGGTCGATGAACGGAAAGTCCTCCACCGCCCCCAGGCGCAAGGCCTTCATGCGCAGGATCACCCCAGCCAGCGACGAGCGCAGCAGCTCCGGTTCGGTATGCGCCGGACGGGCGGTGAAATCCTCCTCGTCATACAGACGCAGGCAGACCCCATCCATCACCCGGCCGCAGCGTCCGGCTCGCTGCTGCGCCGCCGCCTGCGCGATCTTCTCGACCTGCAGCTGCTCGACCTTGTTGCGCGTCGAGTAGCGCTTGATGCGCGCCAGCCCCGTGTCCACCACGTAGCGGATGCCCGGTACGGTGAGGGAGGTTTCCGCCACATTGGTCGCCAGCACCACACGCCTCGCCCCGCCGCTTGCGAACACGCGTGCCTGCTCCTGGGCGGACTGGCGCGCAAAGAGCGGCAGGATCTCGGTTTCCGCCGCCCGGCGCGCCTTGCGCAGGGCTTCGGCGGCTTCGCGGATCTCGCGCTCGCCGGGCAGGAACACCAGGACGTCCCCCGGGCCACAGCGCTGCGCCTCATCGACGGCATCGACGATCGCATCCAGAAGATCGCGCTCACGATTGCGCCGCGCCGCGCCGCCGTCACGCGCCTCCCTCCCTGCATCGCCTTCCGCTAGCACCGGACGCCAGCGGACTTCGATCGGATACAGCCGCCCCGACACCTCGATCACCGGAGCGGGTCTACCGCCTTGCGCAAAATGTTGCGCGAAGCGCTCCGCATCGAGCGTCGCCGAGGTGACGATCAGCTTGAGGTCGGGCCGGCGCGGCAGCAACGTCTTCAGGTAACCGAGCAGGAAGTCGATGTTGAGGCTGCGCTCGTGCGCCTCGTCGATGATCAGTGTGTCGTAGGCCGAGAGCAGCGGGTCGCCCTGGGTTTCGGCCAGCAGGATGCCGTCGGTCATCAGCTTGATCGCCGTCGCGGCCCCGATCCGGTCGGTGAAGCGGATCTTGTAGCCTACGACCGCGCCGGGTTCGCTGCGCAACTCCTGCGCAATCCGGCTTGCCGTTGCTCGTGCGGCGAGCCGGCGCGGCGGGGGGTGGCCGCTCCGCCCCCCCGCGCCCCGCCCCCGCGCCATGCCGATCTTGGGCAGCGGAGGGGGCGTGCCCCAACCCGTCTCGCCCCA
>JAHDYG010000014.1:71529-96129 GCA_023383815.1 Rhodocyclaceae bacterium | reverse complement strand
TCGCGGCCTGGTTTGGGTTCGGCCCTCCCCCCGAGCCCCCCCCCACTACCCCCCCGGGGGGCCCGTCGCCCGCCCCCCCCCCGCCCCCGCGACGCTGCGTAACCGGCAACTCGGGTGGAAACTCCGGCACTGGCAGCGCCTCCCGGCGCGCCGCCAGTGCGCTGGCCGATCGCGCACGCAGATCCTCGAGTTCCGCCTGCAGGCGATCGCGCCGCGCGGCATCGGCGTGCCGCAGCTGGTCGACGAGCTTGCGGATCCGGGGACGATCTGCGCTCAGGCATTCGGCAGCAGCTTCAAGGCCGGGCGCATGGCGCGAGCTGGAGGACGGTCGGTTCGATTTCGGCATGGCAGGGGGCTGGGCCCGCTTCGCCCGCGGGCGAGCCCGGGATTATGCCAGAACCGATCCCTCCCGATCCCGGCGTTCAGATCCTCCCGACCACCTTGCCGCGCCGCCCCGCCGCGCGCTAAGGTGCCGCTTGCACCGTCGCTGCCGACTGACTCCCGATGCCCCGTCTCCGTGCCTTTGCCCCGCTCGCCACAAGCGATGCTCACACGCTGATCCTCGGCAGCATGCCGGGTGCTGCGTCGCTCGCGGCCGGGCAGTACTACGCCCACCCCCGCAACCTGTTCTGGACGATCCTCGGCGAAGTGCTCGGCATCGCACCCGAGCTCCCATACGTGCAGCGCACCCGCGCATTGCAGGATCGGGGGTTTGCGCTGTGGGACGTCCTCCGCGCATGCCGCCGGGCGGGCAGTCTCGATGCCCGGATCGAGCCGGACTCGGCCGAACTGAACGACTTCGGCGCCTTCTTCGCGAGCCATCGGCGGATCGAACGCATCTTCTTCAACGGCGCAACGGCCGAGCGCTACTTCCTGCGCGGCGTGCTTCCCGTTCTGCCCGCCTCGTCCCGAGGCCTTGAACTGCGGCGACTGCCCTCGACGAGCCCCGCCAATGCGTCGATCCCGTATGCGGACAAGCTCGCCGCCTGGGAGGCGTTGCGATGAAAAAGACCAGGTTGCGGGTCGCCGTCATCGGTGCCGGACCAGCCGGGCTCATGGCGGCCGAGCAACTCGCAGCCGCCGGCCACAGCGTGCATGTGTTCGACGCGATGCCGTCGCCGGGGCGCAAGTTCCTGCTGGCGGGCGTTGGCGGGCTGAACCTGACCCACGCCGAAGCGCCCGAGACCTTTCTGGCGCGCTACGGCGCACGAAGCGAGCTCATGCGGTCGCCAGTCGAAACCTTCGGATCTCCGGCGATCCGCGAATGGGCCGCCGGATTGGGCATCGAAACCTTCGTCGGCAGTTCCGGCAAGGTGTTTCCCGACGGCATGAAGGCCGCGCCCTTGCTGCGCGCCTGGCTGCACCGCCTGCGCGCAGCAGGCGTGCGCCTGCATGTGCGCCATCGCTGGCGGGGCTGGGGCAATGCGGACGCTGTGCCGACTCGCGACCTGCGCTTCCAGACCCCCGAAGGTGAGCACCGCTTCGATACCGACGCCCTCGTGCTCGCGCTCGGGGGTGCAAGCTGGTCGCGCCTCGGCTCGGATGGTGCCTGGGTTCCCTGGCTCGCCGGGCGCGGCATCCGCGTCGCCCCGCTGCGGCCCGCCAATTGCGGATTCGACGTAGCCGGCCCGGCGGGTACGGGCTGGAGCACCCACTTTCGCACCCGCTTTGCCGGTCAGCCGGTCAAGAACGTGGCGGCCCGCGTCGTCGACCCAGCCGGCGTCGCGTTCGAGCGGTCCGGTGAATGCCTCATCACATCGACCGGGATCGAAGGCGGACTGATCTATGCGCTGTCCGCACCCTTGCGCGATGCGATCGAAGCGAGCGGCGAGGCGACCCTGTACCTCGACCTCGCACCGGCTCGCAGCGAGGAGCGGCTGCGCATCGAGCTGGCACGCCCGCGCGGCACACGCTCGTTTGCCTCGCACCTTCAGGGAAAGACCGGCATCGACGGCGTAAAGGCCGGGCTGCTGCGCGAATGCGCGAACCCCGACGAACTATCGGACCCGGCGCGGCTCGCCGCGCGGATCAAGGCCCTGCCGCTAAACCTGGCCGCGCCGCGCCCGCTCGACGAAGCGATCAGCACCGCCGGCGGCGTGTGCTTCGAGGAACTCGACGCAGGCCTGATGCTGCGCGCCCTGCCGGGCGTGTTCTGCTGCGGCGAGATGCTCGACTGGGAAGCACCGACCGGCGGTTACCTGCTCACCGGCTGCCTTGCGACCGGGCGTGTGGCAGGACTGGGTGCGGCGCGCTGGCTGGCGGAAACGAGCGACTGACGAGCGGCCTGCGGGCCGCCGCCAGCGCCCGAACACTCACCCCTTCCAGGCATTGAACGCGGCATAGCCCGCCCAGGCCAGCGCCAGCGAACCGAACACGTGCAGCGCAGCGTGCAGCGCTAGCCAGCTCCATTCGCCACGCTGCATGAGGTGCAGCCCTTCGGCCGAGAAGGTCGAGAAGGTCGTCAGCCCGCCCAGGAAACCGGTCGTCAGCAACAGCTTGAGCGCGGGCGAGAGCGTCGGCACCGCGTGCAGGTAGGCGAGCACGAGTCCCATCAGGAAGCCTCCGGCGAGATTCGCCGCCAGCGTGCCGAGCGGCACCAGCACGAACAAGGGATTGAGCAGGAGCCCCAGTCCCCAGCGCAACCACGCGCCGCACGCGGCCCCCAGCCCGACCGCGACAAAGGATGCGAGCCCGGACGGTGCGCTCATCGCGCACTCCCACGTTCCGGATCCGCCATCGCCGCGAGCGCACCCGCGTCGATGCGCACCCCCTCGGGCACATGCAGCGTGCGCGTCGGAAAGGCAACCTGCGCCCCGTGGCGCTCGATGATCTCGCCGATCTTCAGCAGCACGTCCTGCTTGATCTCATGGAAGCGCACCCACTGGGTGGTCTTCGTGAAGGTATAGAGCATGATGTCGAGCGAGCTGCCGCTGTACTGGTTGAAGTTCACGATCATCGTCTGGTCCTGGGCGATCTCGGGGTGCGCCTGCAGCATCGCCTTGATGTCCGAAACGATCCCACCGATCTGCGCGAAGTCGTCATAGCGCACGCCGATCGTCTCGTAGATCCGTCGGTGGCTCATGCGCGAAGGATTCTCCAGTGCGATCTGGGTGAATACCGCATTCGGCACGTAGAGCGGGCGCTTGTCGAAGGTGCGGATGCGTGTGACGCGCCAGCCGATCTCCTCGACCGTACCTTCGATGTTGCGGTCGGGCGAGCGGATCCAGTCTCCGATCGCGAACGGCCGGTCGAGATACACCATCAGGCCGCCAAAGAAGTTCGCCAGCAGGTCGCGTGCCGCAAAACCCACGGCGATGCCGCCGACGCCACCGAAGGCGAGAACGCCCGAAACCGAGAAGCCCAGGCTCTGCAACCCGATCAGCACGGCCGTGATGAGCACCGAGACGCGCAGCAGCTTTCCGATCGCGTCTACCGTGGTGCGGTCGACCGGCTGCCCGCGGGCGATCTGGCGCGCGACGAGCCCCTCCTGCACATTGCGGATGAAGAGCAGCAGGAACCAGGTCAGGCAGCCGATCACCCCGACCATCTGCGCCGGTTCATAGAACTCGAAGATCGCGGCCGCGGTCGAGTCGTGGATGATGCGCACCGCAAAGGTGAGCCCGACGATCCAGGCGAGCAGCATCGCGGGCCGTCGGGCCGCCGAGATCAGCGCATCGTCCCACGGGGTCGCGGTCTGCCGGGCGCGCGCCTCCAGCCGTTCGAGGATGCGGCGCAGGAGGAAATTCGCGGCCACCACCGCGAAGACGACAAGAAACACCTGCAGCACCAGGGTCCAGGTCGCGTTGCCTCCGGTGACCCACGAGAGGATGTCTTCCAGCGATTCTTCCTGCATGAGCGCTCTGCAAACCGGTCAAGAACAGTGGCCGCCCAGTGTACCAGCCTCGCCCACGCTGGCGTCCCGCGCTGCACATCGTCGGCAGCCGCTCGCGGTAGAATGCCGGTTTTGCATCGATCGTCGATGCCGTGAACATTCCCGAGGCCGTGCAGTGTCCGACCATTCCCCTTCCTGCGCCGAAAAGGCTCCCGCCCCCGCCGCCAACTTCATCCGCAACCTGATCGACGAAGACCTTCGCACCGGCAAATGGGGCGGGCGCGTCGAGACGCGCTTTCCGCCCGAGCCGAACGGCTACCTGCACTACGGCCACGCGAAGTCGATCTGCCTGAAC
The DNA here is from genome assembly GCA_023383815.1 of Rhodocyclaceae bacterium. Classification (GTDB taxonomy): domain Bacteria; phylum Pseudomonadota; class Gammaproteobacteria; order Burkholderiales; family Rhodocyclaceae; genus JACOUN01. Next base: position 91,942 of record JAHDYG010000014.1, on the reverse strand, counting down.
TTCGGCCTGGCGCGCGACTACGGCGGCGCGTGCCACCTGCGCTTCGACGACACCAACCCGGAGAAGGAAGAACAGGAATACGTCGACGCGATCATCGAGGCAGTCAGCTGGCTCGGTTTCGACTGGGGCAAGCATCTGTACTTCGCTTCGGACTACTTCGAGACCATGTACCAGTGCGCAGTCACGCTGATCCGCGCCGGCAAGGCCTACGTGGACTCACAGCCTGCCGACGAGATGCGCCGGCTACGCGGCACGCTCACCGAGCCGGGCACCGACAGCCCGTTCCGCACTCGCAGCGCGGACGAGAACCTCGACCTCTTCGCCCGCATGCGCGATGGCGAATTTGCCGAGGGCACCCACGTGCTGCGCGCGAAGATCGACATGGCGAGCCCCAACCTCAACCTGCGCGACCCGGTGATCTACCGCATCCGCCGCGTGCCCCACCACCGCACCGGAGACCGCTGGTGCGTCTATCCGCTCTACACCTTCGCGCACCCGATCGAGGACGCGATCGAGAACATCACGCACTCGATCTGCACGCTCGAATTCGAGGACCAGCGCCCGTTCTACGACTGGCTGCTCGCCGCACTGGCCGATGCCGGCATGTTCGCCCGGCCGCTGCCGCAGCAGATCGAGTTTGCACGCCTCAACCTGACCAACGTCGTGCTCTCCAAGCGCAAGCTCGTCCAGCTCGTCGACGAAGGCCACGTCGCCGGATGGGACGACCCGCGCCTGCCGACACTCATCGGCGCGCGGCGGCGGGGCTTCACGCCGGAAGGCTTCCGGCTCTTCGCCGAGCGCATCGGGGTCTCCAAGGCCGACTCGTGGATCGACATGGGCGTGCTCGAGGAGTGCATGCGCGAGCATCTCAATGACACCGCCGAACGCCGTGTCGCCGTACTCGACCCGCTCAAGCTCGTCATCACCAACTACCCGGAAGGTGGATCCGAAGCGTGCGAGGCGGCCAACCACCCGCTCAAGCCCGAGCTGGGCAAGCGCACGATGCCTTTCAGCCGCGAACTGTGGATCGAGCGCGAAGACTTCATGGAAGAACCCGCCAAGGGCTTCCGCCGCCTCTACCCCGGCAACCGCGTACGCCTGCGCTATGGCTACGTCGTCGAATGCACGGGCTGCGAGAAGGACGCTGCAGGCAACGTCGTCGCCGTCCATGCCGAGTATTTCCCCGACTCGAAGAGCGGCACGCCGGGCGCGGACACCTACAAGGTCAGGGGCAACCTGCACTGGGTGTCGGTCGCGCACGGCTACCGCGCCGAGATCCGCCTCTACGACCGCCTGTTCGCCCACCCGCACCCGGGTGCGCGGCGCGAGGGCGACCCGGAGGGCCTCGAGCGCAGCTTCCTCGACGATCTCAACCCGGAGTCGATGCGCGTCATCGACGCCTGGCTCGAACCGGCGCTGCGCGCCGCACGCCCCGAGGAGCGCTTCCAGTTCGAACGCCACGGCTACTTCGTTGCCGACCGTATCGACTCGACCGACGGCGCCCCGGTGTTCAACCGGACGGTGACGCTCAAGGATTCGTGGTCGAACGAGAACAAAGCGCATTCGCGAGGATGAATCCGGCCGCCCACTGCCCCAGATCCTGATCGAGATCAGTCACTACGCACCACGAGACGACGATGGCAATTCCCGACTTTCAGTCCCTGATGCTACCCATACTCCGCTTTGTTGAAGACGGAGAAACGCGCTCATTGTCGGACGCGCGGAAGCACCTGGCTGAAGTGCTGTCGCTGACCCCTTCAGATCTGGATGAACAGCTTCCAAGCGGACGTCAACGTCGCTTTGACAATCGTGTTGCATGGGCGAAGGTCTATCTTGAGCAAGCTGGGCTGGTGAATTCCCCAAGTCGCGGAATGTTCATCATCTCTCCCGAAGGAAAGAAACTCTTGGGAGAGAACCCAGAGAACATCACCATATCGTCGCTCGGAAGATTTGAAAGATTCAGGGCATTTCGGGCAACCTCCAAGGCTGCCAAGGGAAAGCTACCCACGGAGTGCAACTCAACCGTTTCGATAACACCCGAGGAACGACTGGATGAAGTCCTCGACGAAATGCAGGAAAGCCTTGAGGCAGAGGTCCTGGCCCAACTCAGGGCAATCGAACCGGCAAGCTTCGAGCGATTTGTCGTAAAGCTGCTGGCGGCGATGGGCTATGGTGTGGGCGAAGTGACGGGCCGCTCGGGCGACGGTGGCATCGATGGCGTAATCTACGAAGATCGACTGAAGCTTGATCGCATCTACCTCCAAGCGAAGAGGTGGACCGACTCACCTGTTCGGGCGCCAGACATCAATGGGTTCATGGGTGCACTCGCGAAGCACGGCGCCAATCGCGGGGTCTTCGTAACCACCAGCCGGTTCACCAGTGATGCGCGACAGGCCGTGAATCTTCCGCACTTACGACTCGTACTGATCGATGGAGAGGAGTTGGCCAGACTTGCGGTTGAACACGACGTCGGGGTTTCGACGAAACGAAGCATTGCGGTGAAGAGACTGGATACAGATTTCTTTGATGACCTGTAGGACCGTCTAAGGCTCAGACTGAAGTCCATGGATCATCAGCCACATGTGGAGAGATGCAATGCCGGCCCGGGAATCTCACTGCCCTGTAAGTCCTGAAGACTACCTTGCCGGCGAGACGACCAGCGACGTCCGGCACGAGTTCGTAGACGGAGAAGTGTTCGCCATGACGGGCGCCTCGCTTCGGCACAATTCCGTCGTGCTGAACTTGGCGAGCCTGCTCAAGGCACGCCTGCGCGGATCCCCTTGCCGGGTGTTCGTCGAGGCGGTCAAGCTCCATGTCGCACGTGACAATGCCTACTACTATCCGGATGTGATGGTTGCATGCTCGGACAAGGTGCAGGGGCTCGCGTCCGACGAATACGTAGTCACGGATCCCGTGCTCGTTATCGAAGTCCTGTCACCAGGCACCGAGAGCATCGATCGTCGCGAGAAACTGCTTTCCTACCGCAAGCTGCCCTCCCTTGTCGAATACCTCATGGTTTCGCAGAGCGGTCACGGCTCGACGCTCTATCGACGCACGAGCGAAGTCTCGTGGGAAACGTTCGAGTTCGACTTCGGTGAGGACATGGAACTCAGTAGCGTCGAGATGAGCATCCCCTTCACGGGGCTCTTCGAAGACGTCCCGCTCAAGCCCTGACGCATGCGCATGCTGCGTCGGCTCCTCCTGCTGCTCGTCTTCATTTCAGCCATCGCTGCCGCCGGCTGGTGGTTCGCACGCCCGCAGCCGGTCGCGGTGGTTCTGCATGAGGTCGGACGCGGCCTCGTCGAGGCCACGCTGTCGAACACGCGCGCGGGTGAGATCGAGGCCTGTCAGCGCACGCGGATGTCTACGATGATGGGCGGGCGCATCGAGTACCTCGGGGTCAGGGAGGGCGACCGGGTCGAAGCCGGGCAGTTGCTGCTGCGGCTGTGGAACGAGGACATTGGCGCACGGACTGCCGTGGCGCGTGCGCAGCTCGATACGGCAAGGCGGCGTGCCGGCGAGGTCTGTACCGTCGCAGCGAATGCGAAGCGGGAAGCAGAGCGCCAGGTGAGCCTCGCCGCCCGCGGCTTCGTGTCGGCTTCGCGCGCCGAGCAGGCCACCACCGATGCTGCGGCACGCACGGCAGCGTGCGAAACGGCGCGCGCCGACGAACGCACGGCCGAGGCACAGATCGCCGCGGTGAACGTCGATACCGGGCGCACCGAGCTGATCGCACCCTTTTCCGGGACGATCGCGAAGATCACCGGCGAACTCGGCGAATACTCGACGCCCTCGCCGCCAGGTGTGCCGACCCCGCCGGCAATCGACCTGATCGACGACTCCTGCCTCTATGTGAAGGCGCCGATGGATGAGATCGACGCACCAAGGATCCGCGAGGGCCAGCCGGTACGCATCCTCCTCGATGCGATGCCGGGGCGCATCTTCGAGGGCCGCGTGCGCCGCATCGCGCCCTACATCAGCGCCGTCGAGCGGCAGGCGCGCACGGTGGACGTCGACATCGATTTCATCCGCCAGGAGGAGGCGCGGGGGCTTCTCGTCGGCTACAGCACCGATGTCGAGATCGTGCTGGAAACCCGCGCGGACACGCTGCGCATTCCGACCGCCGCGCTCCTCGAGGGCAACCGGGTGCTGCGCTACCGCCCGGACGACGGGCGGCTCGAACGCGTAACGATCACGCCGGGCCTCGCGAACTGGGAGTTCACCGAAGTGCTCGACGGCCTGCAGACGGGCGAGCGGATCGTGCTCTCGCTCGAGCGCGAGGGCGTCGGCGACGGTGCGCTCGCAACGCCGGATCCGGCTGCAACGCCTCGCTAGCCCGGCCGGCATGGCGCAGATCGAACTCGACGGCATCCAGCGCATCTTCCGGCTCGGCGACAGCGAGGTGCACGCGCTGCGCGACATCGAACTGCGCATCGAGGCCGGCGAGTACCTTTCGGTGATGGGCCCTTCGGGTTCGGGCAAATCGACACTGCTCAATCTCCTTGGCCTGCTCGACCGCCCGAATGCCGGCCACTACCACCTCGAAGGCCGCGACGTGACCACCCTCGATGCCGATGAACAGGCCCGCGTGAGAAGTACGCGGATCGGCTTCGTGTTCCAGAGCTTCCACCTCGTGTCCCGCCTCACGGCTGCAGAGAACATCGCCCTGCCGCTGATGCTCGCGGGCGTCGACGTGGCCGAGCGCAACACCCGCGTACGGCGTGCATTGAACGATTTCGGCCTCGCCCCGCGTGCGCACCACAAGCCGGAAGAACTCTCCGGTGGACAGCGCCAGCGCGTCGCGATCGCACGCGCGACGATCATGCAGCCGGCCGTGCTGCTTGCCGACGAGCCCACCGGCAACCTCGATCGCAGCACCGGCCACGAAGTCACTGAACTGCTCGAGAGCCTCAACCGCTCGGGCACGACGCTGATCGTGGTGACCCACGATCCGACCATGGGCGAGCGCGCGACGCGCCGCATCCGCATGGAAGACGGTGCGATCGTGAGCGACGCGGCGGCCCCCAGAGAACTGCCCGCCTAGCGACCACGACGACACGGAACGATCCGGATGCGTCCCGCCGACACCCTGCGCTTTGCCACCCGTGCCGCCACCGCCTATCCGGTGCGTACCGCGCTGATGATGCTGGCGATGTCGATCGGCGTGGCCGCAGTCGTCGTGCTGACCGCGCTCGGAGACGGTGCGCGCCGCTATGTGCTGGCCGAGTTCTCGGCGCTCGGCAGCAACCTCGTCATCATGCTGCCCGGACGCAGCGAGACCGGGGGGTTCGGACTCGGCAACCTGATCTCGACCACACCACGCGATCTCACCGTGCAGGATGCCGAGGCGCTGCGCCGCGCACCGCTTGTCGAGCGCATCGCTCCGATGGCGGTCGGCAACTCGGAAATCGCCTTCGGCGGGCGGCTGCGCGAAGTGATGGTGCTGGGCACGACCGCAGACTATCTCGAACTGCGCCGCTTCCGCATGGCGCAGGGCAGTTTCCTGCCCGCCGGAGACGCGACCCGGGCCGGGTCGGTCGCCGTGCTGGGCGCAAAGCTGCGTGATGAGCTGTTCGGGCATGAGGCCGCCGTCGGTCGGATGATCCGCCTCGGAGACCGGCGCCTGCGCGTCGTCGGGGTGCTGGAGCGCTCTGGCCAGGGGCTGGGCATGAACAGCGACGAGCTGGTGATCGTCCCGGTCGCCACGGCCCAGAATCTCTTCGACACCAACACGCTGTTTCGTGTGCTCATCGAGACGCGCAGCCGTGAGGCGCTCGGGCCGGTGCAGCGTCAGGTCGAAGACCTCATGCGCCTGCGCCGCGGCGGCGAACTCGACGTGACGCTGATCACGCAGGACGCGATCCTCGGTACCTTCGACCGCGTTCTGCTGGCGCTCACCCTCGGGGTCGCCGGAATCGCAGCGATCAGCCTCGCCGTCGCCGGCATCCTGGTGATGAACGTGATGCTCGTCGCGATCACCCAGCGTACCGCAGAGATCGGACTGCTCAAGGCGCTCGGTGCGACCGGCGGCGCGATCCGCAACGCCTTTCTCGTCGAAGCCGCACTGCTCTCGCTCGCGGGTGCCATTGCCGGGCTTGGCATCGGCCACGCCGGCGCCTGGGGACTGCGCATCGCGTTCCCGGTGCTGCCGGCGTGGCCGCCCGACTGGGCGGTGGCGGCGGGGCTTGGCACCGCAGTGTTCACCGGTGTCCTCTTCGGCGTGATGCCCGCGCGCCGGGCCGCCCGCCTCGACCCCATCCAGGCGCTCGCGCGCCGCTGAGAGGGGAGCGATGTTCGCACGCGATTTCCTCACCCTGTCGCTGCGCTCACTGACGGCACACCGCCTGCGCAGCTTCCTCACGCTCCTCGGCATCTCGGTCGGCATCACCGCGGTGATCCTGCTCACCTCGATCGGCGAGGGGCTGCATCAGTACATGCTGCGCGAGTTCACGCAGTTCGGCACCCACATCATCGAGATCACTCCCGGACGCCAGGGCACCCACGGCGGCCCTCCGGGACTGCCGAGCAGCGCCCGGCCGCTCACGCTCGACGATGCAGCCGCCGTCGCACGCCTGCCGAACGTCGAGGCCGTCACCCCGATCGTCTACGGCAACTCGGAAGTGCGCGCGGGCAATCGGGTCCGCCGCACCTCGGTGTACGGCGTCGGTCCTGCCATGGACCGGATGTTCTCGATCCGCGTGCGGATCGGCCGCTTCCTGCCGCCCGACGATCCGGCCAGCCCGCGCGCCTTCGCAGTGCTCGGAGCGAAGCTCAAGCAGGAGCTCTTCGGCACAGCAAATGCACTGGGCGAGCGCATCCGCATCGGCGACGAACAATTCCGCATCGTTGGCATCATGGAAGAGAAGGGACAGTTTCTCGGCGTCGATCTCGATGACACGATCTACATCCCTGCCGCGCGCGCAATGGCCCTGTACCGGCGCGACGGCCTCATGGAGATCAACGTCACCCATGCCACGCACGTGTCCTCCGCCAGCGTCGCAACACAGATCCGCACGCTCATGACGGCCCGCCACGGACAGGACGACGTCACGATCCTGACGCAGCAGGATATGCTCGCCGCACTCTCGAACATCCTCGGCATCCTCACCGCCGCAGTCGGTGCGCTCGGCAGCATTTCGCTCATTGTCGGCGGGGTCGGCATCGTGACGATCATGACGATCGCCGTCACCGAGCGCACCAACGAGATCGGCCTCCTCGTCGCCCTCGGCGCGCGGCGCCGAACCATACTCGGCCTCTTCCTCGGCGAAGCGATCGCACTGGCCGCCCTCGGCGGCCTGCTCGGCCTGGCCGCCGGCATCGGCATCGCACAGCTCATCCACCTCGCCGTCCCGGCGCTCCCCGTCAGCACCCCCTGGCACTTCGTCGTCCTGGCCGAACTGAGCGCGCTCGTGATCGGTCTTGCCGCCGGCGTGCTGCCCGCCCGCAAGGCCGCACGCCTGGATCCGGTCGAGGCGCTGCGGGCGGAATAGCGTAATAGCGTCCTAGTCCGACCCGCCCTTGACTGCGGATTTCGCACTTTCGGATCCACGCTCGGCCAGCGCATCGCCCAGCTTCCCGATCACCGGTCGGTTGCCCCCGCGATATGCCGCGCGGCTGATCGCGTGTGCGGCAAGGGGGGCGGTGACGAGCACGACGAGCATCGCGAAGAGGGCCTCCATGGCCGCCTCCCCAGAGCTTGCGGCGGCGACGCCGGCGAGGATCAGCGCCGCGCCGAGCGCGCCGGCCTTGCTCGCGGCGTGCATGCGGCAATAGCAGTCGGGCAGGCGGAGCACGCCGATCGCGCCGAGCAGGCAGAACGCGCCCCCCGCCAGCACCAGTGCAGAGGCGATCCAGGGCAGCAGGGATCCGTTCATGGCTTGTCGCTCCCGTGTTCGTCGACCGCAGGGTCGTGGTCGCGCTCGAGCTTGCGGAAGAGCGGCGCGAACGCCACGGTACCGACGAAGGCTACGAGCGAAAGCACCACGGCCACGTCGAGAAACACGATCTGGCCGCTGATCATCGCCCCGAGCGCAACCGCCGCCACGCCCAGGAGCGTCAGCGCGTCGATCGCAACCACACGATCCGGCCCGGTCGGCCCCAGCAGCAGGCGTACGACGATCAGGAGCCCGCTCAGGCCGAGCATCCCGACCGTCAGGGGCAGCACCCAGAACGCGCCCGCCAGTTCCACCGTCATGCTTCGCCCTCCCGCACGACCCTTCTCCCCGGATCCATCCAGTCCAGAAGCCGCCGTTCGATCTCGCGCACATCGCGTTCGACCTGGTCTACCGAATCCGCATCGAGCGCATGGATGAAGAGCACCCCGGTCTCGGGTTCGTACTCCAGCGCCATGGTGCCGGGCGTGAGGGTGAGCAGCAGGCCTACGAGCGTGGCGACCCCCTCGCGGCGATCCTCCAGGGTGACCTGCAGGATGGCCGGCGAGGTCCGGATCCTGCGGGCGATGACGATGCGCGCCACGTCGATGCTCGCCCTGACCACTTCTCCTGAGAACCACACCACGAAACGCGTGCCCAGCTCCAGCCGTTGCACGTAGTTGCCGACGCGGATCAGGCGGCCGCCCAGTTTGAGCACGAGATAGACGAGCACGAAGGCCCCGACGATTCCCAGCGGATCGAGCGCATTGGCGAAGGCGGCGATGCCCACCGCCAGCAGGATGTGCAGTCCGAGCATTCAGGTGCCCTCCGGATGCGTGATCGCACGAAAATGCAGTTGCGGGTCGGCGAGCTGCCCGGCCGCCGCGATCGCGTACTCCATGACCGGCCCGGCCCCCAGGCCGATCACGACGGTCATCAGCGCGAGCACTCCGATCGTGCCCCAGGCGCAGCGCACACCCAGGAGAGGGCGGATCGCGGCCTCCCCGCCGGGATGCGCCTTCAGGAAGGTCTCGTTCCAGATCTTGCTCATCGACAGCAGCGTGAAGATCCCGGTCAGCAGCGCCACGCCGGCCGCCCACCAGAAGCCGCCGGCAAGGCTCGCCTTGACCAGCACGAGCTTGGCCCAGAAACCCGACAGGGGGGGAATGCCCGCCAGCGACAGCGCCGGAACCGCAAACAGGATGGCGAGCCACGGGGTGCGTGCATACAGCCCACCCATCGCAGCCAGGCGCTCCGAACCGGTGAGCCGCGCCGCCAGTCCGCCGACGAAGAAGAGGTTGGCCTTCACGATGATGTGGTGGATCAGGTAGAACACCGCACCGGCGATCGCCAGCGGGCTGGCGAGCGCGAGCCCGAGGATCATGTAGCCGACCTGGCTCACGATATGGAAGGACAGGATACGGCGCACCTCGTTTTGCGCTGCCGCGCCGAGCACGCCAACCAGCATCGTCGCGCACGCAACCCACAGCAAGATCTCATGAACGGCGCCGTACTCGGGCCACATCAGCGTCACGAGGCGGATCAGGGCATACACGCCGACCTTCGTCAAAAGACCCGCAAAGAGCGCCGACACCGGCGTCCAGGCGACGTGGTAGGACGCCGGCAGCCAGCCGAACACCGGGAACAGCGCTGCCTTGATCGCGAACGACAAAAGCATCATCGCCACCGCCAGCGTCGCGGCCGGCGGCGCCTCGCCCGAGCGGAAGATCAGGCCCAGCTCGCCCATGTTGAGCGTTCCGGTGGCACTGTAGATGAGGCCCGCAGAGAGCAGGAAGACCAGGGTCGCGAGCAGGTTGAGCACGAGATAGGTCATCGTTCCGGCCAGCCGGCGCCGCCCGCCGCCCAGCGCAATCAGTGCAAAGGAACCGATCAGCAGCACCTCGAACCACACGTAGAGGTTGAACACGTCGGCGGTGATGAACGCGCCGCACACGCCCGCAAGCAAGCCGTGCACGAACAGGTGGAAGTTGCGCAGCACGTCCGGGTTGCCTTCGCGCACGAGGCCGTAGACCACCGTGGCCAGTCCGATGACGCCGGTGATCGCCACCATCGCCGCCGACAGCCGGTCGATCACGACGCTGATCCCGTAAGGGGCTTGCCAGCCGCCCAGTTGTGCCGCGAGCGGCACATCGTCGCCGGCCAGCACGACCAGAATCCCGCCGGTCAGGACCAGCAGTCCAGCGCCGATCACACTGACGACCTTGACGTAGCCGTGGCGCGGGCGCAGCACGATGCCGATCAGCAAGGTGAGCAGCGGAACCACGACCGGTGCGACCACGAGCGCGTTCATCGCGGCGCTCCCGCATCATGATGCAGGTCTGCATCATCCTGATGGACCTGCAGCCCCACCTCCTCGACGTCCGGCGCGGGCTCCTCGGTGACTTCCGTGACTCGGTCGGTCGTGGTGATGCCGTGACTCTCGCGAACGCTCTGGAGCACCGCCAGCGCAAACGTGAAGAGGCCGAAACCGATCACGATCGCAGTCAGTACTAGCGCCTGCGGCAACGGATTCGCGGCATCCGGTGGCACCGCCGCCGGCGTCACGAAGGCCGCGACCTCGCCGGCGAAGCGCCCGGCAGTGAGCACGCCCAGGTTGATCGCATTGCCCATGATCGCCACCCCGAGGACGACGCGGATCAGGTTGCGGTCGAGCAGCAGCCACATGCCGATGCCGGCCAGCCCGCCCGCGGTCAGTGCAGCAAGGAATTCCATCAGGTGGCCCTCCCCGCGATGCGCTGCATCATGTGCATCACCGAGCCGAACACGGTCAGGAAGACGCCCATGTCGAAGAGCAACGGCGTACCCAGCGGCAGGCCGAGCGGAAAGATCCACAGCCCCGTCAGGAAAGGCTCACCCGCCATCAGGCCCAGGAGTCCGGCCCCCACGGCACAAGAGAGCCCCGCCCCCACGAGCAGCGTCGGCCGCAATCGCATCAGCGCCCGCGCCGGATAGTTCCCAAAGGTGAGCACCACCAGGATGAAGCCGGTGGCCGCGACCAGCCCGCCGATGAATCCGCCGCCCGGCAGGTTGTGGCCGCGCCACAGCAGCACCAGCGACACGAGCACCAGCAGCCCGGCGAGCGGACGCACGGCCTGCCTCAGGAGCACCGAATCGAACTCGGGCTGGCCCCGGCGCGTCATCTCGGTGTGCTCGCCGCCACCCAGCAGTGTTGCGGCCGCCAGCGCCGCCAGCGCGACGACGACGATCTCGCCCAGCGTATCGAAGGCGCGGAAGTCGACGAGGATGACGTTCACCACATTGCCTCCCTTGCCGCCCGGATAGCTGTTCTGGAGGTACCACTCGGATATGTTGCCGGCCAGCGGAAGATTGACCGCGACGATCAGCGCGAGCGCCACGGCAGCACCGAAGAAGACCGAGACGAGCAGATGCGTCGCGCGCGCGCCTCGCCCCTCCGGCGCAGCCCCGGGAATCGACGGCAGCTTGCGCAGCACCAGCGCAAGGAAGACCACGGTCAGCGTCTCGACCATGAGCTGGGTGGTGGCGACATCCGGGGCATTCACCGCGAGGAAGAACAGCGCCAGCCCCAGTCCGCTCGCACCGAGTGCGGTCACCAGCGCGAGCCGCCCGCGCATCACCGCCGCCGCGCCGGCGCCTGCCAGCGCGAGCAGGCAGCCAACCACGCCCGGGAGGCTGAGCGGTGAGACAGCTCCGGCCGGGTGCGCCCCAGCGCCGAGCAGGGGCTCGCCCCCCACCCCGAGTCCGACGAACACCGTCGAACTCAGCACCAGACCGAGCAGGATCAGGTGCAGGCGCAGCGACCCGTGCTGCCAGCCGCTCGCGAGCATGCCGGCAAACCGGAACAGCCGCTTGAGCAGGCGATCCCAGATCAGGTCGCCCGACACGCCCCAGAACACCCGCCAGCGTGCAATGTGCCGCCGCACCGCGTGACGGAAACCGTAGAACAGCACGCCCAGGCCAACGGTGAGGAGGCTCGCGACCACCGCCGGCGTCACGCCCCCCCACAGGTAGAGGTTCACGTCGACCGCACCGCGCGCAACCGCCTGCACCGCGGCGTTGATGAGCCAGGTCTCGGGCCAGTGGTGCCAGGCGCCGAGCACGAAACCGCCGATCGCCAGCAGCATCGGTCCGAGCCACATCGGCATCGGGACTTCATGCGGCTCGCGTGGGTAGTGGCCGCGCGCGCCGAGGAAGGTCCGGATGAACACCAGGCCTGCCGCGGCGAGCAGCAGCGCGTTGGTCACGACCATGACGGCCGTGACGATCCATCCGGTCACGCCCATCTCGATCAAGCCCGCGTAGGCGAACTCCTTGGCGATGAAGCCGAAGAAGGGTGGCAGTCCGGCATTCGAGAATGCCGCAAGCGCAACCGCCGCTCCGGTCAGCGGCATGAACCGGATCAGCCCGCCGAGCTTGGCCAGCTCACGCGTACCGGTCGCGTGGTCCACGGCGCCCACCGCCATGAAGAGCGCCCCCTTGTAGAGCGAATGGGCGAGCAGAAAGAGCACGAAGGCTTGCAGCCCGTAGGTCGTGTTGGTGCCGATCAGCATTGTGAGCTGGCCGAGTACGGTCACCGTCGTGTAGGCGAGCAGGCGCTTGAGATCGGTCTGGCGGATCGCCAGCACGGCACCAACCACCGCGGTGCTCGCCCCGACGAGCACCAGCACGTCGCTCCAGCCGCCCTCCCCACCCATCACCGGGTTGAGGCGGGCGAGCAGGTACACCCCGGCCTTGACCATCGTCGCCGAGTGCAGGTAGGCCGACACCGGGGTCGGTGCGTTCATCGCGTTGGGTAGCCACAGATGGAACGGAATCTGTGCCGACTTGGTGAAGCAGCCGATCAGCACGAGCACCATGATCCCGTAGTACAGCCCGTGCGCCTCGACCGCCGCGACATCGAGTTCGGAGAAACGCCACGCCTCACCCGCGATCCCGAGCAGGACCAGCCCCGCAAGCAGGGCAAGCCCCCCGCCTCCGGTGATGAGCAGCGCCTGCAGCGCCGCACGGCGCGAGACCGATTTCTCGTGCTGGAAGGCGATGAGCAGGAAGGACGCCACGCTGGTGAGTTCCCAGAACACGAACATCGCAATCAGGTCGTCGGCGAGCACGAGGCCGAGCATCGCCATCATGAAGACCAGCAGATAGGCGTAGAACCGGCCGAGGTGATGGTGATCCGAGAGATAGGCACCGGCATACAGCACGATCAGGGTGCCGATGCCGGTGATCAGCAGCGCGAACAGCAGCGACAGCCCGTCGAGCCGCATCGCCACGTCGATTCCGAGCGCGGGCACCCAGGCGATGGACTCGGTCACGACCCCGCCAACGGCGACGGTCGGAATGCAGCTCACGAACCAGGCGAACGCGCCCAGCGGTGCGAGCGCCAGAAACCAGCCGGCGCGGTCGTCCATGCGGGCAGAAAGAGCGGGGGCGAGCAGTGCCGAGACGGCAATCGCGAACAGCGCCGTCAGCATGGGTCGGCGGTCCACGGATCGGTGAGTCTTCGGCAGGGGATCATGCGGACACCCTCGAAAAGATCGGCGCTCTGTCCGACCGGCTCACGTTGCGGCGGTTCCCACGCATGTGGGCGAGAACCTGCTCCGGAACGCCTCAGAATTCTTCGTCCGGGCGCAGGTAACGCCACTCGCCAAGCGGCAGGTCACCCAGCATGACGCGGCCGATCCGCACGCGCTTGAGCCCGACCACCCTCAAACCGACCAGCTCGCACATGCGGCGGATCTGGCGCTTGCGCCCCTCGCGCAGCACGAAACGCAGCTGGTCGTCGTTGACCCATTCCACCTTCGCCGGCCGCAGCTTGCGCCCATCCAGCTCGAGTCCGTGATTGAGCAAGGCCAGCCCAGGCTCGTCGAGATGGCCCGCGACCCGCACCAGGTATTCCTTGTCGACCTTCGAGTCTTCGCCGATCAGCCGCCGCGCAATGCGCCCGTTCTGCGTCAACACCAGGAGCCCGGTCGAGTCGATGTCGAGCCTTCCGGCCGGCGCCAGCCCGTAGAGATGCGAGGGATGGAAGCGCTGCGCGGTCTTGCGATCGTGCTGATTGTCCGGCCCGATCAGCACGACGGCCGGTTCGAAGCCGGGTTCGGGTTGCCCGGACACGTAGCCGACCGGCTTGTGCAGCAGGATCGTCACCTGCCCGGCCTGGCGTTTCTGGGCCTCGGGGGCGAGCTCGATCCGCGCACCGGGATCGATGCGCGTACCCAGTTCGCTGATCCGCTCGCCCTCGACGAAGACCCAGCCGCGTTCGATGATCGCGTCCGCTTCACGACGCGAGCACAGGCCGCGCTCGGCCATCACCTTGGACAGGCGCACCCCTTCGGGCTGCGGACGCTCGGCAACGGGGTCCGGCCTGGATGCCGGCACACGCTTCGGTCCGGCCGGACGCGCCCCATCCGGCCTTCCTTGCGAAGCGGCCTTGCCTGCCACCCGCTTGCCGGACGCCGGCTTCGCGCTCGCCTCCACCGCGCCCGCTGGCGTCGCGCTGGCCGGCTTCAGCCCACCCGGCTTGAAGCGCGTGCGCACTCCGCTTCGCCGCGGGGCCTCGCTGCGCGCGGGGCCCTCCTCCCGCTCGGTGCGCCTGACACCGAGGACGCGACGCCCCCCCTCGGCGGGAGGCAGGGCGTGGTTCTCTTCTACCGGCTGCGCTGGACCGGCATCGGGCGGGGGTTTTCTGGCCATGGCGGAGGATTCCTGAGAAATTCAACCCTTGTTGTGACTCGAAGGGGATTCGGATGCGGCAGTTTCCGGCGTCGACTCGAAGGTGCTCCAGCCGCACCCGCCGCCGGTCGGCGGCAGGCCGGCACCGCCCTGCGCATGCAGGTGCGCCTTGGCGACGAGATGCGCCGTCACGGGTGCGGTCAGGAACAGGAAAAAGGTGATCAGCACCTCGTGGATCGACAGCGCACCGTCGGTCCCCAGGAAATAGAGCATCGAGGCGATCAGCGCGCCACCTACCCCCAGCGTGGTCGCCTTGGTCGGTGCATGCAGACGCGACATCAGGTCGGGAAGCTTCACCATTCCCAGCGAGCCGACCAGCATGAAGACTGCGCCGATCACGATCAGCAGGGATACCGCAAGTTCCAGCACGAACGGCATTGCAGTGCTCCTATTCGATGATGTCGCCGCGCAGGACGAAGCGGCAGAAGGCCACGGTCGAGATGAAGCCGAACATCGCCAGCAACAGCGCGGCCTCGAAATAAACCGAGGTGTGACGATCGATGCCGTACAGGATGATGAGGGCGATCACGTTGATCACCATCGTATCGACCGCGAGCACGCGGTCCATCACCGAGGGGCCGGCGAACAGGCGCCACAGGTTGAACAGCAGCGCGACCGAGACGGCGAAATAGCCGAACAGCAGGGCGTTGGCAATCATGGAAAAATCTCCCGCAGACGGGCTTCGTAGCGCGTGGTCATCTGACGGACCGCTTCCTCGGCGTCCGGTGCATCCAGGCAGTGCACGAGCAGGCTGCGGCCATCAGCCGAAAGATCGCTCGAGACGGTGCCCGGCGTCATCGTGATCGTGGCGGCAAGCACCGTGATCGCCTCGGGCGAGCGGATCTGCAGCGGCACGGTGACCCAGCGGGTATTCAGGCTGCGCACCGGGCAGAACAGGATCAGACGGGCGACCTGCAGATTGGCCACAATCACGTCCCACGCGACCAGCAGCAGGTACGACATGGCCTTGCCGTAGGCTCGCACCGGCGGACGGTCCGGCCAGAACGCGCTGGTCAGGATCGGGATCGCAAGCCCGAGAATGGCCCCGAGCACGAATCCTCCCGCTGTAAAGCTGTTCTGCAGCAGCATCCACAGGAGCACCAGGACGGCGCTCAGCAGCGGATGGGGAAGCCAGCGTTGCAGAACACTCCGGCCGTCCTTTCTTGCACCCATCAATCGCCTCCCGTTTCCCGTCTCAGCACGGCCTCGATGTAGCGAGCCGGCTCGAACAACTGGGTCGCCGCCTGATCGAGAAAGCCAGTCAGCGGCCCTGCAAACACCGTCGCCAGGACCAGCCCCGCGAGCAGCAGCCCGACGGCGACGAAGGGCAAGCCAGCCGCGGCCTGGCCGGCCTGGAAGTTGCCCGGAACCGATGCGCTCTTCCAGAACAGCGTGCTGCCGCCCCGCGCAAACCCGATGATCCCCAACAGGGAGGTCCCGAGGATCAGGATCCAGATCGTACTCGCCCACGGAGCCTCCCGCACCGCATCGAGAATCAGCAGCTTGCCGATGAAGCCGGACAGCGGCGGCATGCCGGCCATTGCGATCGCGCCGGCAAAGAAGGCACCGGCAATCAGGCCTCCTTGCGCAAAGCGCGGGGCTACGGTCAGTGTATCGCCATACCCTGGGCGACGTTCCGAGAGCAGGTCAACGATCAGGAAGAGCGCACCGGCCGCCAGGGTCGAATGCACCAGGTAGTACAGAGCCGCAGCCATCGCCTCAGGGGTGAAAAGCGCCACCGCCGCAAGCAGCGTCCCCATCGATCCGATCACCGCGAAGCTCACCATCTGCCCGAGCGCGCGCGCGCCCAGCACGCCAAGCATGCCGACCAGCAGGGTCACGAGGGCCGCAGGCAGCAGCCATGGACCGGCGAACGTGCTGGCCGCCGCGCTCTCGCCCGGCCCGAAGACGAGCGTGTAGACGCGGATGATCGAGTACGCACCCACCTTGGTCATGATCGCGAACAGAGCGGCAATGGGCGCGGGTGCATGCGCATAGGTGCCCGGCAACCAGAACTGCACCGGCACCAGCGCAGCCTTGATGCCGAAGACGAGCAGCAGCAGCAGGGCGCCGACTTCAAGGAGCGCGCGGTCGCCGGCCGGCACATCCGGAACCCTCTGAGCCAGGTCCGCCATGTTGAGCGTGCCGGTGACGCCGTAGAGGAGCCCGACCGCGATCAGGAACAGGGTCGAGCCGACGAGGTTCACGACCACGTACTGGACGCCTGCACGCACCCGCATCGCGCCTCCGCCATGCACCATCAGCCCGTACGAGGCGATCAGCAGCACCTCGAAGAAGACGAACAGGTTGAAGAGATCTCCGGTCAGGAAGGCCCCGTTCAGGCCCATCAGTTGAAACTGGAAGAGCGAGTGGAAATGCGCACCCCGCTGATCCCAGCCGCTGATCGCATAGAGCAGCACGACGCACCCGAGCCCGGCCGTGAGGACGAGCATCAGGGCGGAGAGCCGGTCGAGCACCAGCACGATGCCGAACGGTGCCGCCCAGTTGCCGAGCGCGTAGGTGAGGATTTCACCCTGTGCCGCCATCGCGAAGAGGATCAGCCCGAGCACGAGCAGCAGTCCGGCCGACAGCAGCGAGAAGGTGCGTGCGAGGACGATGTCGTGCCGTACGGCCAGCGCGATCAGCGGCGCAACGAGTGCGGGCAGCAGGATGGGCAGGATGAGCCAGTGATTCATTGCTGCGCACCCCCTCCCGGCGGTTCTTCCTCGCCAAGATCGACAGTGTCGCGCTCGCTCTCGAGATAAGCCCGCAAGGCCATCACGACGATCACCGCGGTCATCCCGAAGGAGATCACGATCGCCGTAAGCACGAGCGCCTGCGGCAGCGGATCAGTGTATCCGGTCGCTGCGGCGTCGATCACCGGCTGCTGCCCGATCGCAAGCCGGCCCATCGCAAACAGGAAGACGTTCACGGCATACGAGAGCAGCGCCAGTCCCAGAACGACCGGGAAGGTATGGCCGCGCAGCACCAGGTAGATCCCGGCCATCGTCATCATGCCCACCGCACTGGCAATCAGGAACTCCATGTCAGCGCTCCTCCCGCAGCGTGTGGACCGGTAACGACGGATCGACGTCCATCGGGGCCTGGTTGACCGGTTGGTGCGCGGCCCGCCGGCCCAGGCGGGAAAGGTTCGCCAGCGCCAGCATCACTGCGCCAACCACGGTCAGGAACACACCGGCATCGAAGGCCATCGCGCTCGCCAGTTCGAACTCGCCGACGATCGGCAGATGGAAGTGATCGAACGCGCTGGTCAGGAACGGATGGTCCATGACCATCGCGGCAATCCCGGTCGCAGCGGCGATCAGGACGCCCGCGCCGATCATCGCGTGGTAGTCGACGTGCATGCGCTGCGCCGCCCATCCGAACCCGCTCGCCATGTACTGCATGATGAGCGCGATGGCGACCACGAGCCCGGCGATGAACCCGCCACCGGGCAGGTTGTGGCCGCGCAGGAAGATGTAGGCGCCGACCATCAGCGCCAAGGGCAGCATCACGCGGGTCGCGACGACCATGATCAAGGGGTGGCGGTCGGCCGACTGCGGCTGGTCCGGCACCCAGGCTGCGAGCTTCGGGGCCACGTGGCCGCGCAAGGCGCCGTCGAGCAGCGCGAAGATCGTCAGCGCGGCAATCCCGAGCACGATGATCTCGCCGAAGGTGTCGAAGCCGCGGAAGTCGACCAGGATCACGTTGACGACGTTCGTTCCGCCGCCGCCCGGCACCGAGTGGTCGAGGTAGTAGGTCGAGATCGTCTTGAAATCGCGGGTCAGCACGGCCCAGGTGAGCAGCCCGATTCCGCCCCCCCCGCCGATCGCCAGCAGGCCATCGCGCAGCCGGCGCACGCTACCGGGCTCGCGCGGCGTGTTCTTCGGCAGGAAATAGAGCGCCAGCAGGATGAGGATCACCGTAACGACCTCGACCGAGATCTGCGTGAGTGCAAGGTCTGGCGCGGACAGGTAGAGGAAGGACAGCGACACGATGAGGCCGATGACGCTGACGGTCACGAGCGCGACCAGGCGTTGCCGATGCAACAGGGTCGCAGCAATGCAGGCACCGACCAGCAACAGCCATGCAACCACCGCAACGGGATTGGCCGGCAGCAGCTCCCGGACGCCAGGGGCATGACTGGCGCCAAGGAACGCGCCGGCACCGATCACGAGCGCGGCGCCGATCAGGAACGCGAGGTAGCGCTGCAGCGAGCCGTTGTGCAGGCCGAGCACGACGAGCCGGCTCGTCGCAACGAGCGAAGCAATGAAGGCATCGAACATCGCCTTCGCCTCGGGATGCGGGCCGGCCGCCCACAGCGCACGCACCCGCGGGTAACGCCACAGGATGGCGAGACCGAGAACGAGCGCGATGGCCGACATTGCCAGCGCGGGCGTCAAGCCATGCCAGAGCGCGAGATGAAAGTCCGGAACCGGTCCACCAATGACGGCCCCGGCGCTCGCACGGACCAGCGCACCCGCGAAGGTTTCCGGGAAGAGTCCGATCAGCACCACGAGCACCACCAGCAGGGCTGGGGGCAACCACAGGCCGGCCGGCGGGTCATGCGGCGGATGCGGGTAGTCGTCGCGGCGCGCGCCGAAGTACACATGCACGATGTAGCGGAAGGAATAGGCGACCGAGAACACCGCCCCCAGCGTCGCCAGCACCGGCACGACCCAGCCCTGCCCCGCCCAGGCGGTGCGGGCAGCCTCGTCGAGCATCATCTCCTTCGACAGGAAGCCATTGAGCAAGGGCAGACCCGCCATCGACGCCGCGGCGAGCATCGCCATCGTGGCCGTGACCGGCATCAGCATCAGGAGGCCGCCCAGACGCTTGAGATCGCGAGTGCCGGCCTCATGGTCGACGATGCCGGCGTTCATGAAGAGTGCTGCCTTGAAGGTCGCGTGGTTGAGGATGTGGAACACCCCAGCAACCGCCGCCATCGGCGTGCCGAACCCGAAGAGCATCGTCACGAGCCCGAGATGGCTCACCGTCGAAAACGCGAGCAGCCCCTTGAGATCATCCTTGAACAAGGCGATTGCGGCGGCAATGACCATCGTCGCAAGCCCTGCGGTCGTGACGAGGTAGAACCATGCATCGGTCCCCGCCAGCACCGGCCACATGCGTGCCATCAGGAAGATTCCGGCTTTCACCATGGTGGCCGAGTGCAGGTAGGCCGACACGGGCGTGGGCGCAGCCATCGCGTGCGGCAGCCAGAAGTGGAACGGAAACTGGGCGCTCTTCGTGAAGCACCCCCCAAGGATCAGGACCAGTGCCGGCAGGTACAGAGGATCCGCCTGAATCAGATCGCGATTCTGGAGCATTACGGTGAGGTCATAGGAACCGACGATGTTGCCCAGGATCAGCATGCCGGCGATCATCGACAGGCCACCGGCGCCAGTTACCGCCAGCGCCATGCGCGCACCCTGACGCCCCTCGGGAAGATGCCGCCAGAACCCGATCAGCAAGAAGGACGAAAGGCTCGTCAGTTCCCAGAAGATCAGCAGCACGAGCACGTTGTCCGACAGCACGATCCCGACCATCGCCCCCTGGAAGAGCAGCAGGTAGGTGTAGAACACCCCCATCGGATCGTCCTTCGACAGATAGAAGCGCGCATAGGCGATGATCAGCAGGCCGATCCCGAGGATCAGACCAGCAAACAGCAGGCCGAGACCGTCGAGGAAGAAATTAACGTTGAGGCCCAGTGCCGGCAGCCACTGCCAGCCGACCTGCACGATCTCCCCGCGCAGCACCGCAGGCACGTGCGTGAGCAGCAGCGCAAACGCCAGCAGGGTCACGGATCCGGT
>JAHDYG010000014.1:0-71429 GCA_023383815.1 Rhodocyclaceae bacterium | reverse complement strand
AGCAGCGGATTGCCCTCGCGCGGCGGCTCCTGCGACAGCACATCCACCGCCGCACCCGCAATGCGGCCGGCACGCAGCGCATCGGCCAGCGCCTGTTCGTCGACGAGCGCACCGCGCGCCGTGTTGACGAGGATCGCTTCGGGTTTCATCCGGGCCAGTTCGGCAGCGCCGATCAGTCCGCGCGTCGCAGGTCCGAGCGGGCAATGCAGCGACAGCACATCGGCCTCACCGAGCACCTGCTCGAACGATGCATAGCCCTCCCGCACGAGGTCGGCACCCTTGCGCTCGGCAAACAGGATCCGCATGCCGAAAGCCGCCCCGAGGTTCGCCGTGGCCGCTCCAAGGGCGCCGCGCCCGATGATGCCGAGCGTCGCCCCGTTGAGGTCGCGAACCGGATGACCGGTCAGGCAGAAGCTCGGTGCGCGCGCCCAGCGCCCCCCGCGCACGTCCGCGACGTAGTCGAAGAGGCTGCGGCGCAGGGCCAGCATCAGCAGGATCGCGTGCTCGGGTACGCTGTGTACCGCGTAACCGCGCACGTTCGACACCACGATCCCGCGCGCCGCACACGCGGCGAGATCGATGTTGTCGGCCCCGGTCGCGAGCAAAGAGATCATCTGCAGATCCTGCAGTGCCGCCAGTTCCGCCGCACCGATCCGGAGCTTGTTGACGATCGCGATCCGTGCACCGGATAGCCGCCCGACCACCTGGTCCTGCTGGGTCGACTCGAATTCCAGCCATTCGTGCTCGACGTCGGGGCGTGGCAGAGGCGCCGGAATCGAGGCGCGCTCGAGGCAGACGATACGCATGTTCAGGGCTTCCGGATTCGGATCAAGGCATGGAATTTCACTAGGCGAAATCTGGGGCTGCGGGTAGACTTCGCGCATCCAGCCGGACCATAGCACCAAAGTGACCCGAACTCCCGAACCCACCGAAGCAAAGAACCCCATACAGGTCGTCGAGCGGATGATGAAACTGCTCGACGTACTGGCCCTGCACCCGGATCCGGCACCGCTCAAGCAAATCGCACTCGAGAGTGGCCTGCATCCGTCCACCGCGCACCGCATCCTCAACGCGATGGCTCAGAGCGGCTTTGTCGAACGCGGCGAGGGCGGCACTTACCGGCTCGGCATCCGTCTGCTCGAACTCGGCAGCCTGGTCAAATCCCGCATCTCGCTGCGCGAGACGGCAATGCCGTTCATGGTCCGTCTGCACGAGGAGACCGGCGAGAGCGTGAACCTGGGCATTCGCGACGGAGACGAGATCGTCTATGTCGAGCGTACCTCCAGCGGCCGCTCCTCGGTGCGGGTCGTACACATCGTAGGCGCCCGGGCGCCGCTGCACACGACCGCCTCGGGCAAGCTGTTCCTGGCCGAGGACGGCCCGGAGCGGGCACGGGAATATGCCCGGCGCACCGGCCTGCCAGGTTCGACGCAGGCCTCGATCACGGATCCGGAGATGCTGGAAAAAGAACTGGAGAAGGTCCGCCGCCATCAGGTCGCATTCGATCTCGACGAGGTCGAGACCGGCGTGCGCTGCATTGCGGCCGCGATCCGCGACGACAGCGGCGAACTGGTTGCGGGTCTGTCGCTCTCGACCCCTTCCGAACGCTTCAACCCCGACTGGGCGCCGGTCGTGCGCACGACCGCAAACGAGATTTCGCGCACCCTGGGCTACCTGCCGCGAACACGCACCTGAGCACGACCATCCTCGCCGGACGGCGCGCTCACCCCCCCTTCGGCTTGGACACCGCCAGCGCAGCCAGCCGCTGCCTTCCTGCGCTGGCCTCCAGCCACTGCTTGAGCCGCTTGGCATCTGCGGTACGGGTATAGCGACCCTCCGCGTTCAACAGCACCATGATCACCGGTTCGTCGCGGATCCAGGTCTGCATCACGAGACAGCGCCCGGCCTCACGGATGAACCCGGTCTTCGACAACCCGACCTGCCATTCGGGATCGCGGACCAGTGCGTTCGAGTTTCCGAAGCGCTCGGTGCGCCGGCCAACCCGCACGAAATGCTCGTCGGTGGTGGAAAACTCGCGGATCAGCGGGTAGGTTGACGCCGCCGATACCAGGCGCAGCAGGTCGCGCGCACTCGACACGTTGGCCGGATCGAGTCCCGTGCTGTCGGCGAAATGCGTATCCCACAGCCCGATCATGCGCGCCTTGACGTTCATGGCTTCGACGAAGGCCCGCGCCCCCCCGGGATAGTGGCGTGCGAGCGCCGAGGCGGCCCGGTTCTCCGACGACATCAGCGCCAGATGAAGCATCGTCTCGCGGGTCAGCCGCGTGCCGATCGCAAGGCGCGACCCGGTCCCCTTCAGATGATCGATATCGGCCTCCGTGATCGTGAGATCCTCGGTCAGGCTCTGGCGCGCGTCGAGCACGACCATCGCGGTCATCAGCTTGGTGATCGACGCGATCGGCATCGCAACGTCCGCACCCTTGTCGAACAGGATCTCGCCGGTCTTCTGGTTCGCTACGACCACTGCCGCCGACGCGAGAACCGGGTTGCCTTCCCGGTCAAGCCTTACGGCGGGCTGAGGGGCCGCCTTCTGAACGACCTGCGCGGGCCTGGCCTGCTTGGCCCGGGGCGTATTCGAACCCGCCTGCAAGGGACTGGTGCCGCCCAGCACGAGCACCACGGCCAGAAACGCTCCAGCGAACGAACGATTCATCATGGTCTTACCTGCAAGCGGCAGTGCGGAAACAAGTCGTAACTCATGTTTACATTGTCAATGAAACCAGACAGATATCAAGTATTTTTCAGAATAATTCTAGGAATCTCCGAGAAAATCCTCGACCTCCTCGCGTCTCCCGATCGTATCCCGGTAGCCCAGCTCCATCAGCTCGCGTGTGAAACCCGGTTCGAACAGGAGATAGGAGAGCAGCGCCGAGCCTTCCGTGCGCCGTGCACCGATCCCCGAGAGCAGGGTGCGCAGGGCCTTTGGCAGATCATCGAAATGGCGCGCCGCGATCATGTCCAGTCGCTCGCTCGGCGTGATGACCAGCGACTGGATCGGCTTGAGCCGCAGTCCGGCAGCCTCGCGCTGTTCCGCGGTAAAGGCGTTGAGCGTCTGATTGATGCGCTGCATGCGCTCCAGATCGACGGTGAGACCATCGAGGAAGATGCTCGACATCGCATGGCCCGCGATCTGCGCCATCGAGGGGTAGTCGTCGCCATGCCGGCGCGCCTCCTCGGCCAGACGACCGGAACCGACGATCAGGATGCGCTCGGCGCCGAGGTGGATCGCCGGACTGATCGGGGCGAGCTGACGCATCGACCCATCGCCGAAGAACTCCCGGTGCAGCTTGATCGCGGGAAAAAGAAACGGAATCGCGCTGGTGGCGAGCAGATGATCCACGCCGAGACGGGTGCGGACGCCGACGCGCTGAGCGCGCCGCCAGGAACGCATCTCGGGGACTGCCTGGAAGAGCGCCAGGTTCTCGCCCGAGGCGTAGCCGGAAACCGATACGCTGACAGCGTACAGGTGGCCGGCTTCGATCGATCGGTCGATCGCCGAAAAATCCAGCACCTTCGACAGCAACACCCGCAACGGCTCGTTGTCGAGCAGCGAGCGCGGATTCTGACGCACGATCCAGCCAAAGGAGAGGGCTGACCCCCACCGCAGGCCAGTCGCGAGCAGCGCAGGAAGATCGGCCCGATAGACCTGGTCGACGTGGAAATTGCGCCAGATCAGTGAGAGCTTCCGGACGGCGGCATTGAAATCAGCGGAGAACACGGCCATTGCGACCGCATTGATGCCGCCGGCCGACGTTCCGCACAGGATGGGAAAGGGATTGCCCGGCCGGCGCCCGCGGATCTCTCGCACCGCATTCAACACGCCGACCTGATAGGCGGCGCGCGCACCGCCGCCGGTCAGTACCAGTGCCGCCCTTCCCTCCCCCATTCCGATCCTCCTATCGGTCGTGCTGCGCCGCCTCCACCGAGGTCAGGGCACACATATTCACTATACGACGAACGGTCGCCGAAGGCGTCAGGATATGCACCGGCTTTGCTGCACCGAGCAGGATCGGACCGATCGTCATGCCTTCCCCGGCGGCCGTCTTGAGGAGGTTGAAGGCGATGTTGGCGGCATCCAGTGTCGGGAAGATCAGCAGGTTCGCCTCTTCACGCATCCGCGCATTGGGGAAGATGCGCAGGCGAAGTTCGGCATCGAGCGCCGCATCGCCATGCATCTCGCCCTCCACCGCGAGATCGGGATGCTGCTCGTGCAGCATCCGCAGCGCAGCACGCATCTTGTTCGCTGTCGGCGAATCGGCGGTACCGAAGGACGAATGTGACAGCAGCGCGACCCGCGGAGTGATGCCGAAACGCTGCATCTCCTCGGCCGCAAGCAGCGTCATCTCGACGACCTGCTCCGGGGTCGGATCGTAGTTGACGTAGGTGTCGGCAAGGAACACCGTGCGTTCGGGCAGGTTGAGGAGATTCACCGTGTAGAAATTCTTCACCCCCTGCCGGCGCCCGATCACGTTCTCGATGAAGCGCATGTGCAGCGAGTGCATGCCGTAGGTGCCGCAGATCAGCCCATCGCCATAGCCGAACTGCAACAGCAGCGCGCCGATCAGGGTGGTGCGGCGCATGACTTCCTTCTTCGCATAGTCGACCGATACACCGCGCCGCTCCATGATCTGGTGATAGTGCGTCCACAGTTCCTTGAAGCGCGGATCGGAGTCCGGATTGACCAGTTCGAAGTCGGCATCGGGCCGGATGCGCAGGCCGAAACGCTCGATGTACAACGAAATCACTTCCGGTCGTCCGATCAGGATCGGCCGCGCAAGCCCCTCGTCTACGACCGTCTGGACGGCCCGCAGCACCCGCTCGGATTCGCCTTCGGCAAAGATGATGCGCCTGGGGTTGTTGCGCGCCGCGGCGAACACCGGCTTCATGATGAGGCCGGAGTGCCACACGAAGTTGTTGAGCTGGCTGCGATACGCATCCCAGTCGGAAATCGGCCGCGTCGCCACCCCCGAGGCCATCGCCGCCTCGGCCACCGCCGGGGCGATCTTGACGATGAGCCGCGGATCGAACGGGCGCGGGATGATGTAGCTCGGCCCGAAGCCCGAGATCTTCTCGCTGAAGGCGGAAGCGACGATGTCGCTCTGCTCGGCACGCGCGAGTTCGGCGATCGCCTTGACCGCAGCGAGCTTCATTTCGTCGGTGATCGTCGTCGCGCCGACATCGAGCGCACCGCGGAAGATGAACGGAAAGCACAGGACGTTGTTCACCTGGTTCGCGTAGTCCGAGCGTCCAGTCGCGATGATCGCATCGTCCCGGACTGCGCGTACGTCCTCGGGCAGGATCTCGGGGCTCGGATTGGCCAGCGCCAGCACCAGCGGGTTGGGCGCCATCTTCGCCACCATCTCGCGCTTGAGCACCCCAGCGGCCGACAGACCGAGGAAGACATCCGCACCCTCGATCACCTCGCCGAGCGTGCGGGCGTCGGTCTTCTTCGCGTAGCGGGCCTTGATCGGATCCATCAGCTCGGTCCGCCCTTCGTACACCAGCCCGGCAATGTCGGTCACCCAGATGTTCTCGACCGGAATTCCGAGCATCACCAGGAGATCGAGGCACGCGAGCGCCGCGGCACCCGCACCCGAGGTCACCAGCTTGATCTTCCTGAGGTCCTTGCCCTGCAGGTGCAGGCCGTTGAGCACGGCCGCACCGACGACGATCGCGGTGCCGTGCTGGTCGTCGTGGAACACCGGAATCTTCATCCGTTCGCGCAGACTGCGCTCGATGTAGAAACACTCGGGCGCCTTGATGTCCTCGAGGTTGATGCCACCGAAGGTGGGCTCCAGCGCCGCGATCATGTCGATCAGCTTGTCCGGGTCCGGCTCGGCGATCTCGAGGTCGAACACGTCGATTCCGGCAAATTTCTTGAACAGCACCCCCTTGCCTTCCATCACCGGCTTCGCGGCGAGCGGGCCGATGTTGCCCAGTCCAAGGACCGCCGTCCCGTTGGTGACGACTCCGATCAGGTTCGAGCGTGCGGTCAGGTTCGCCGCTTCGGATGGATCATCCACGATCGCATCGCAGGCCGCCGCCACACCGGGCGAGTACGCAAGCGAAAGATCGCGCTGGTTGGAGAGCACCTTGGTCGGCGTGACCGAGATCTTCCCGGGTTTCGGAAAGCGATGGTAATCGAGCGCGGCAGCGCGGATGAGTTCGTCCATGGTTGTCCCATTGTCATGTGAGGTAGCGTGTGCGGGCCCGGCGCCCGCGGATTCGGCGAGCGGTTTCTCCCAAAACCCGATCGCCGGCAGGGATTATCCCATACCGCTTCGTGCTCGTTCCGGGTCTCGACTGCGCTCGATTCGGGCTCGTCGGTTTTCTCGAAGCAATCAGGCATGGCATAATATTAGGCTTTCGACGACTGCTGTTTACCCTAGTAGTTTCCACATGCGCACCCCCCAGCCCCTGCCTCGCAAGGCCAGCAAGGATCTGGCCACGCCCGGCGCGCGCAGCATTTCTCGTCGACACCGGTTTTGCCGTCAGCAACCTGGAGAGTCCCCAAAATGAATCCACGCGCGTCCGAGGCCAGCCTTGTCACCGCACCATCCTACGTCCACCACGAAGGCCTCAAGAAGTGGGTCGCGCAGATCGCCGCCCTGACCGAGCCAGACCGGGTCGTGTGGTGTGACGGTTCAGCGGAAGAGTACGACCGCCTGTGCGCCGAAATGGTCGATTCGGGCATGCTGATCAAGCTCAATCCCGAAAAGCGCAGGAATTCCTACCTCGCCTGGTCAGACCCGTCGGACGTGGCCCGCGTCGAGGATCGCACCTTCATCTGCTCCGCGAGCAAGGACGATGCCGGCCCCACCAACAACTGGGAAGACCCGGCAGTGATGCGCGAGACGCTCGATCGCCTGTTCAAGGGCTGCATGCGCGGGCGCACGATGTACGTCATCCCGTTCTCGATGGGCCCGCTTGGCAGCCCCATCGCCCATATCGGGGTCGAGATTTCCGACAGCCCCTATGTCGTCGTCAACATGCGCACGATGACGCGCATGGGCCGCGGCGCGATCGAGGCACTCGGCAGTGACGGTGAATTCGTCCCCTGCGTGCATTCGGTGGGCGCCCCGCTCGCCCAGGGCGAGAAGGACAGCCGCTGGCCGTGCAACCCCGACACCAAATACATCGTTCACTATCCCGAGACGCGCGAGATCTGGTCCTACGGCTCCGGTTATGGCGGCAACGCGCTGCTGGGCAAGAAGTGCTTTGCGCTGCGCATCGCCTCGACCATGGCGCGTGACGAGGGCTGGCTTGCCGAGCACATGCTGATCCTCGGCGTCGAATCACCGGACGGTGAGAAGACGTATGTCGCAGCGGCCTTCCCGTCCGCCTGCGGCAAGACCAATTTCGCGATGCTGATCCCGCCCAAGAGCTTCGGCGGATGGAAGATCACCACCGTCGGCGACGACATCGCCTGGATCAAGCCGGGCAAGGACGGCCGCTTCTACGCGATCAACCCGGAAGCAGGCTACTTCGGCGTCGCCCCGGGCACCAGCGAGAAGACCAACTTCAACGCGATGGCGACGCTCAAGGAGAACATCATCTTCACCAACGTCGCACTGACCGACGACGGCGACGTGTGGTGGGAAGGCATGACCAAGGAATGCCCGGCACACCTCATCGACTGGCAGGGCAAGGACTGGACGCCTGAGATTGCGCGCGAGACCGGGCGCAAGGCGGCGCATCCCAATGCACGCTTCACCGCCCCGGCGAGCCAGTGCCCCTCGATCGATCCGAACTGGGAAGATCCGCAGGGCGTTCCGATCTCGGCCTTCATCTTCGGCGGCCGGCGCGCCACCACCGTACCGCTGGTGTACCAGGCCTTCAACTGGAATTTCGGCGTCTACATGGCCGCAACGCTCGGCTCCGAGACCACCGCCGCGGCCTTCGGCGCCCAAGGCGTGGTCCGCCGCGACCCCTTCGCGATGCTGCCCTTCTGCGGCTATCACATGGGCGACTACTTCAACCACTGGCTGCGCATGGGCCACGTGGTCGATCACACGCCCAAGATCTTCTGCGTGAACTGGTTCCGCATGAACGAGAAGGGCGAGTTCATGTGGCCCGGCTTCGGCGAGAACATGCGCGTCCTGAAATGGATCGTCGACCGTGTACGCGGACGCATCGGCGCCAGGGAAACCGCGCTCGGCTGGATGCCTGCGTTCGAGGATCTCGACTGGACCGGCTCCAACGTCACCCAGGCCGAGTTCGACGCCCTCACCCAGGTCGATGCCGACGCCTGGAAGAAGGAACTCGAGCTGCACAAGGAATGGTTCGACAGGCTGCAGGACCGCCTGCCACGGCAGCTCGTGCTCAAGCGCGAGCTGTTCGAGCTGGCCTTGAGCGCCTAGCAAGCCTCGCGCCGGCGGCGCATTCGCCGGCGCCTTGAAGAGCCCGACAGAGCGCCGGTTTTCGACGGCGCTCTGTCATTTCCGCCCTCGATTCCGGAGCCGCAAGATGCCCCCGACACTCGCACGCCGCATGGACGACATCCAGCCCTTCCACGTCATGGATCTGCTGCGCCGGGCGCGCGAGCTCGAAGCGGCGGGGCGCGACATCATCCACATGGAAGTCGGAGAACCGGATTTTCCGACGCCGCAACCCGTGATCGACGCCGCGACGCGTTTTCTGGCTTCGGGCAACGTGCCCTACACCGCCGCAACCGGGCTGCCGGCCCTGCGCGAGGCCATCGCGCGCTTCTACCATGACCGGTTCGGCGCGGACGTCGCACCGGAACGGATCCTGATCACCCCGGGGGCCTCCGGCGCCCTGATGCTCGCGCTCGCCGCCACGACCAACCCCGGCGACGAGTGGCTCATGGCCGATCCGTCCTACCCGTGCGACCGCCACCTCGTACGCAGCTTCGAAGGGGTTTCGCGCGCCTTACCGGTCGACGCCACCACCCGCTTTCAGCCCACGGTCGCGCAGGTCGCCGCGGCGTGGACGCTCCGGACCCGGGGACTGATGGTCGCCAGTCCGTCGAACCCCACCGGAACACTGCTGAGCGCCGCAGAGCTCGCCGCGCTGCGGGGCGAGATTCGTCGGCGTGACGGCCTCCTGATCGTTGACGAGATCTACCAGGGCCTGACCTACGGCGTGCCATCGAGCACGGTCCTGAGCGAGATGGACGATGTCTTCGTCGTCAACAGCTTCTCGAAGTACTTTGGAATGACCGGATGGCGCCTGGGCTGGCTCGTTGCACCCCCGGAATATGTGCGGGCGGTCGAGAAGCTCGCCCAGCATTTTTTCATTGCCGCATCGACGCCCGCACAGCACGCGGCGCTCTCGGCCTTCGAGCCCGCAACACTCGAGATCCTCGAGGCGCGCCGCGAGGCCTTCGCTCAACGGCGCGCAACGCTGCTGCCGGCCCTGCGCGAGATCGGCTTTCGCGTGTCTGCCGAACCACAGGGGGCGTTCTACATCTATGCGGATGTCTCCGACCTGACCGACGACAGTGACCGATTCGCGCGTCAGCTTCTCGAAACCTGCGGGGTCGCTACGACCCCCGGGCTCGATTTCGGCGACAACGCGCCGCACAAGCATCTGCGCATCGCCTACACCACCCGCCAGGAGCGACTGCTGGAGGCCGCCGAACGGCTTGCCAGCGCGCCTGGCACGCTGCGCAGCGCTTGAGCCGGACTTCAGCCGATCACGCGTCGTCTTCGACGCGCGCGACCGACGCAAGCTGGCGCTTGATCGACAGCACCTTCTTCGTGTAGCGCGCCTCGGGATCGCTGCGCGCACCGTTGTAGTACTGCAGCGCTGCCTGAAGGGAGCCGTAACGCTGCAAGCCTTCGACGAGCACCTGCGTGCCGACCTGGACATTGACGACCGGGTCGAACAGCACATCCTCGTGCGCACCCTCGCCGATCTTGTCCATGTGCCAGCGCGGGATCACCTGCATCAAACCGCGCGCGCCCATCCTGCTCTCCGCGAGTGGATTGAAGCTCGACTCGACCGCCATCATTGCGACGATCAGCAAGGGATCGAGCCCGGCACTGCGCGCACTGTTCTCGGCCTCGACCAGAACGGGGGCGAGCTCTTCTCCGGAAACCCGGTAGCGGCGTGCAACCCAGTCGCGAACCCGTTGCATCTCATCCGACAACGGCGGCTCGTCCTGGGGCGGCTCCGCGATCCGTGTCGAAGCGTTCCAGCCACGAAGCGCGCGTGCAACCTGTTCATCCAGTCCGCCCGTCGGGACCGCTCCGTCGAAGCCAGGATTCGCGCCAGCACGCCCGGACTCACCCACCCCCGGAGCCGCAACCGTCACGGCAAGGGCGGTTCGCAGCCCCACCCTTTCAGGGCTCGGGCCACCGTCTCCATGGCCCACGTACAACCAGGCAATCAACGCAAGCGCTGCAGCCCCCCCATGCGTACCCCGAACCCAGGGGCAGGCAACAAACCTCGACAGCAATGAATCACGTGCGATCCGTGAAGTTGCGATCCTCATGGCTCCTCCATGCTGCGGCCGTCCTTCCTCCGAAGACGCCCGACCCAGGCAGGCATCAGACGCAGCGGCGAGCATCGTCACCGCGACGCGGCCCCCGACGAAACGCCGGGAAGTCGCTCGGAAAGGAAGACCCTCAGTGGTCGTTCAACGCGTCGCCGCAACCAGACAACGCGCCCCGCGGTGCGAGCGGCCATGAATCCACACCGACCGGACCATCCGGAAGCCGGTGCCGCACCATGATAATGGAATAGGCATGCGGCAGCATGCTGCGCCGCAACAGTGCGCGCACTCTATTGATTCCTCGAAGGTTTGTCAATCGCGATGGATAAACTTCTCGAGTCACAGAACAACGTCATCGGACAGGCCGCGCGCGACGCCCTTCTGCAGGCCGGGATTCACCGGTCAACGGTCAATTTGCACAAACACAACAATGGCCCCGGAACTCATCGCCTGTGGCGTCGTGCATCCCGCTTGGCCGCGAGCTGCTCCCAGTCGAAGCAAGGTCCCGGATCCGTCTTCCGCCCCGGTGCGATGTCGGAATGCCCGACCACATCCTGAATCGGATAGCGCGCCTCAAGCTCGTCGAGAAGCCACGCCAGGCGTTCATACTGGATGTCCTCGAACGGGACCGTATCGCACCCCTCCAACTCGATCCCGATCGAGAAATCATTGCAGCGCTCACGCCCTCTCCAGCATGACTGACCGGCATGCCAGGCGCGATCCTCGGTCGACACGAACTGGATCACCTCACCGTTGCGACGGATGAAGAAGTGTGCCGAGACGCGCAATCCCGCAATCGTCTCGTAGTACGGATGTTCCGCCGGATCGAGCGCGTTGGTGAAGAGTCGCTCAACGCCATGTCCGCCAAAACAGTCGGGGGGAAGACTGATGGCGTGGATGACCACAAGGGAGGGAATCACTCCACCGGGGCGTTCGTCAGAATTCAAGGTTTCGGAGCGCCGGACAGAGTCAAGCCAGCCTTCGGCGATCAACCCAATCCCTCCATCGAACTCTCCCTGAAACCATGACGCCGGCAACCGAAGCCATACCCGACCGCGGCTGCGGCTGCGGCTGCAGCTCTCGCCACTACTCGGATCCCGCGCTGCGTCCGGGGCGACGGGTTCACCACACCTAGCGTCTCGGTGAATCAGGCAACCGGAGATCCAGAAGCCTCCTTCTCAACATAGCCAGAAATCTGCTGCAATCAAGCGCAAATCCGGCGCCATGCCGTGTCCAGTATACGACCCAGTAAGGCCTCGCAACTGCGCCAAACGAGACCTTGAATCGACCAATACCCGGCCGCCCACCCGCCCTTCCACCCTCAGGCGGCCCAATGAAGTCCACGATACCGACTCCACGTCGCTTGCACCAACGCATCCAAATCCAGACGAGCAGATGCCCAGCCCCCAGACCGCGCCCCTTTTCGTCAACCGCGACGTCCCAGTAGTACGAACGTCCAGCATGCTGGACGGAAAGCAGATACCCCAACGTTTCACCGCATATGCTCACCGCAAACATTGTCAAGCCCTTGCTCAAGGGCTCGGTCGCCATGGCCGCATGTTGCCTCGGGTCATGGATCGGTCTCTCGTGCGTCGAAGCATAGATCGCCGACGAAAGGCTCCTGAGACGTGCCAGATGCTCCACCGACGGTGCGACCCGATGCACACGCACTCCTGCCTTGAGTGCACGGCGAATCTGTCGTTGCGGAAGCTTTGACATCCGACTCCAAAGCGACTCGCAGGTATGCTCGCCAACCGGTATTTCCAGATTCTCGATCATCTCGACACGCGAACACTGGAGTCCTTCGGGGGGGGGCGTTGCGCTAGTGACCTGCAGTAATGACAGGTCACTTTCCTGAAACCATGCTGCAAGCCTCCACAAGGCTGCATCGTTCTCGATCGGCGTTCCACCCAGCCCCGCAGACATCGGAGTGGCGGATTTCGGCAGCGGAAGACCGGCCACCTTCCACAGCCCGACAGTTCTTCTCAGAAGCACAAGATCCGGCCCTGCATCGCATGACGAACCACCCACACATACGGCGCTGGCATTGACCCATTCATGCGAGCGAAATGGCTCAAGAACTGCAGCTCGCAGCCCGGTGGCCGAATGATCTGTCACATCAGCCATGTGAGAATCCGGAGACCGATACTACTTGCTGGCGCAGTGCATCATACGAACTTTCACCACTCAGCATCGCGCAATCCAGCCTGTCGGAGACCATCAGGCAGGCTTCCTGAACACCATCAGCGCATCCTTCCAGCGTCTCGCATGCAACTTGCCAAAACGCCTGTTGATGGCAACCTCCCATCGCGCAAGATGTGGCGACAGTGCCTGTGGCACCAAACCTGCCCAGATGAGATAGATCCACGGAAACCGCGGCTCACGCACACAATACGCCTCCTGCAGTTGCATTCCCGCCTGGCGACCACATTCAATCAACATGCTGGACGGACGCTTTTCCAGCAAAGGTGCAGCAGGCTGACGCCTGAAATTCGGACTGTCTGAAACCTGTTCCAGCCACAGAAAATGCCCACCCGGAGACAGCACGCGCCGGATCTCCTCAAGCACTCCGCGGAGGGCGTCTTCGGGGACATAGCACAAGGACTCACGCGCCACCACCCAATCGACGCTCTCATCGGCCATCGGGATACTCCGCCCATCCCCTCGCAGCCAGCGCATGTTCTCCAGGCCGAGTTCAGCCTGCAGCTTCCGACCCCACTCGAGCATCGCCGTAGAGACATCGAGCCCGGCCACCTCCCCAACGAGCCGCGCCGCCTTCACGGAGAAGATCCCGGTTCCGCAGCCATAGTCCAGCAGACGGTCCTTGGAAGAGGCACGCTGCTCCAGAATCGGAAGCAGGGATGCGTCGAACACGTCCGAGACGTAGCGGCTCTTGCGCCCGCCCTTGTTTCCGGGTGCCAGGGTTCCATATGGCCCGTTGACCGAAAGTTCGCCATAGAGATCGGCGACCTGCGACACATGTTGATCGACGGGCTCAGACGACGACCCGTCACGATTCGAGAAGTGAGATGACATGCCTTTTTCCAATGAACCCAGTACCGATCAGCAGAAGAGATGCGATCATCGCTTGAACAACTGCACCGAACCACCATGTGGGCCAGGGCAATGCCCAGCATACGAAGGACGGACTCACCGTCAGAATACCCAAGCCCATCGGACGCAGCCATTGCAGCCTCAATCCCATGCCCGCAACGACTCGCCACGCGACCCATACCGCAGCGCCATAGATTGCCGAGGCAACTGCTGCAGCCGGCACGACTCCGCCCAGAGCTGTCATCATCGCCACCATCGGCACAGTGATCGCAACACAAGCCAGATCAATCCAAGCCCGGCGAGCCGGCTGATCAAGAACCATCAAGAAGTGCATCGACGTAGATGCTGGCAGGAGCGCGACCATCGGCAAAAGTGCCCACAGCACAGGTGCGCTCCCACGAAATCCCTCACCGCCCAAGAATGCCACGATGTCAGCTGCGTGCCATACCAGACCAGGCAGCACGATCGAACAATAGGCGCACATGAGATCGCAGATCGGCCCCCACTTCCGCTCGATCCGTGGTACGTCACCACGTACCCGATAAAGGTTCGCGAGGATCGCCAGGAAAAAAACTTCCGGCAACGAAAACGCAAGCAGCACCACTTGGTAGGCCAGGTGATAGTAGGCCGATGCCGCGGTTCCCTCAATCATGCCGACCGCGACAACTTCAAGCTTGCCGTAGGCAAGTGCGGCCGTACTCACGAACATGAACGGCAATGCCTGTCTTGCGAGACGTCGAAACGCGAGAGGACTGTCCAGGGGTGTGCTCGCCTCTGGATTCCTCCGCAACACGAAGAACCCGAGCAACGCAATCAGTGAGGCTGCAGCATAGGACCCCGCCGCAGCCACACCGTTGTCGTAGGTGAATAGGCTGTACAACAACATCAGCGGCAACAGTGCGAACCCGAACACACGGCATGCCGACAACAGTACAAGCCTGCTCTCCAGTTGTGCGACGGCTGTCGCAGTCTGGAACGCCCCATCGAAGAGCGGGGGCAAAGCTGCGACGAAGAGAATCAACCATCCCGCGTGCGAGAAGGGCCCGTCCAGCCATGCGGACAGGAGCAGCATGCCGGCGACTGCGACGCCCCCGATCACCAGCCGACACGCCACAGCGCCTCGCAATATGTATGCTCGCAGACTCGGATCTCTCGCTCCATCACGAACGAGCAATTGCGACAGACCAAGATCGGTCAACGGCGCAATGAATCCGAACAGCGACCATATTGCCGCAAGAAGCCCATACTCCTCGGGGCCTAGCGCGCGCATCATCAGCATCAGGGAAAGCACCCAGCACAGCTTGCCGATGATATTGGCAGCTCCAAGACTACCGACACTCAGAACCAGGTCACGGACGCGCATCAGCGCTCCTCGACCGCAGCTTGTCGGCCCATGCAGGCAGTCCATTGTGAAAGCAGCGTGGCACACGAGCCGAGCACACCGCCCGGAACTTCGAAGGTAAGGAAACTGCCCTTCCGATATCCCCGCTTGCTCTTGAAGCGGAGCGCCCGGAACGGGGTCCACGGCGAAACGGTTGGCCAAACCGAATCGCGCCCTTTTCCCGCGCTCGCAACACAACATCATCAAGCAAATGGTCACTTACCACGTGGGTCGTGCTGCCATGCGCACTGTCCTCACCTTCACGACAACTGGCGATCTCTCCATGACGCGTGCACCGCGAACCCGGTAATGCGTGCGTTGCAGCGTAGATCCCACGATCTGCTACTCCTTCGCACAATCGGGCTGTTGAACAGACCACAGTAGCTCCAAGAAATCCGCCCAGTGAGCCAACGCTACCGAGGCGATTGCCCCTAAGTCAGGGCAATTGGCGACGTGCTCTGCGCAGCAATCGATCTCAACCGATCCAGCCAAGATCGAGCTATATACCTAATCCGCGCAATGTCCTCAAGGACAAATCCGCGCAGTTTCCGAAAAAGCCCAGCGGAACCCGGTAGTGAATGCGCTCCTGCGTCAGTCCGCCAAAGCTCTCCTTGAACGCTACCAGACCGGGCTGGTCCGCCGGCGACGTGAGAAGATTCAAGGTTTCGCAACCAAGCGCGCAGCACCGGCGGATGGCCCAGTACATCGCAAGATAGCCAGGGCGAAACGTGGCGGCCTCAATCGCGTATCCGCCATGCAAGTAGTAGCTGATCTCGGGCCCATGCAGCAAGGAAATGAACCCAACGATGTCGCCAGGTTCACGCCGGACAATCCCTACCGAAACCGCTGAACTACGAGACGAAGCCTCGCACAGCGCCTGAAAATAGCGAACACCATAGCGCAGCCCCCCACCCTTTCGCCTGACCGATTCCACGTAGAGTTTGTGGATGCACTCACCGTCCTCGCTACTACACGGCCTTACGACCAACCCATGCCGCTCTGCGCGCGAGACTTTTCTCCGGGTTGCGCTGGACATTCTTGCCTCGGACCATGCAGACAGCCCCAAGATGCGCGTCTCGGGTTGTCGCGCAACTTCAGCGTGGATCGGCAAGTCGAAAGCAGCGGCTCGAGGGAAACTGAACATCGCCAAATCAACTCCACGCCGCCTGAGCTGTTTGAGGTGGTCGCCGATCCGATCGCGAGCGTCGATGAACTCTTCCTCGAAGCCGACCGGGAAGTTCGGATACGCCGCCTTCATGCCCAATCTGGCGAACACGGACCAATTCACCGGGCGCATACCCGGCGGGCAGGTCAACACTGCAGAGGCCCCAAGTCCTTCCTTCAGGACCGCAGCCCAGACACTTCCACGCAGTCCCCGCTCAATGTCCATCATTCAATCTCTGTCATTCTTACAAGCATTCGGCTCCATACCGACGCGAGCAACCAATGACCCCTTGTAGATTTTGGTGTGCCGCTGATCTTCCTTAAGGACGATCGGGCAGCAGGGCAATCGCACGTTCATTTATAACTCCGAGCAACTCGGCCCGAAACTCATCAATGGTTGCAGCGCGGATCCGCTTGGTCCGGAAGCTTCGGGTAGTTCTCTTTCACGCACAGCACGTAGTGGGCGCCGCGCTCGCAGATCGTGCGCGCAATCTTCGTCTGTGTGCCCATCGCGTCGATCGTCACCACCCAGCCCTCCAGGGCGGGCTTCGAGAGCAGTTCGGGGATGGCGGTGATCTCGTTGGACTTCTCGGCCGTGGCCGTCTGGCCCAGCGCCACGCCCATCCCGGCCGCGAATGCGCTGACCACGTGCAGGTAGCTTGCGGGCGTCTTGCCCTTGCTTGCCGTTCTCCGGCTGCTCTTGCCGTCGATCGCACTGGTTCCTGCCTTCAAGGGATGCCCAAAAAGGTAGAAAACTACACAAAACCAGGCGCTGTGAACAATTGGCGGCTAAGCTCATGATCGCAAACGGTTTACTTGGAATACCCATGCAAAGTAGCTGCGATTGCCCTGGTTCGGGCAGAGGGCGCCCTCCATCCCTGGCCGCAGCCGTTGCTTACAGCCTCTCGCGTATGGAGATTCCAGCTCGATGTATTCGGGACCCCGATCTTGCCCCGCCCCTCGGAAAAGCTCCATTGTGGGCGAGAATGCCCGGCACAGTCCCACGCCCGCGCCGACTGTATCCATCCTCCACTCATGCATCCACCCTGGGCCGGGCATGTTTGTGCAGAATGAAGACGAATCCAGGCCACAGTGGCCGGAGCGGGATCCACGCCGGACTGGGAACGCATTCGACCATCCTGGCAAGGCGTAGATGGCCAGCCATTGCAAGTCCCGCAGCCGCGCGCGCGGGCACTGCATCGACCCAATCTAGGCCAGCCTCCTCGAACCAGCGGCGCAGTTTCCATACATGCGTGGAGCAGGCATCCAGGTCTTCTGGACGGCGGGCGCCCGCGAGGCGCATCAGGCTGTGCGCCAATTGTCGTGGCAGCCAATGTACGAACGGCCAGAAAACATGCGGCTCGATCGGCCACAGCAGGTTGGGCCCGGCAAAATAGCACCACCCCCCCGGCTTGAGGATATAGCCCAGATTGAGCACCAACCGGCGAGGATCGGCGACATGCTCGTACACCTGATTGCAGATCGCCACATCCACCGAAGCCTGAGCGAGGGGAAGCTCGGTGGTGTCGCAGGGCGCTTCGATGAAAGAGAGATTCGGGTGGACTGCAGCAGCCTGTGCCCAAGCGGCCCATGGCTCGGGATCGATGCCGGTGATCCACCTTACGCGTCCCGCCAGTTCCGCCACAATACCTCCACTGCCGCAGCCAAGATCCGCCCAGCAGCCCGCGGCGATTCCGGGGCCGCAGCGCGACAGCAACGTATTGAATAGCGCCTCCGCCTTGCGGTCACGCCCATCGCGCCCCCACTGCGGCTCGCTGTAGCTCGCCCTATCCGTCATCGCGCCCCCCGAGACGGGAGGCGATACCTGCCGCGATCCGCTCCACAGAAAACCGCCCCGCCATCGCTTCGACGCCGTCGCGATACCCCGCCGCGCTCGCACTCGCGAGCACATCGGCCAGCAGGTCCGCATAGGCGCGTGCGGACACGTTGCGCGCCACACGTCCGCAGGGTCCCTCGGAAACGAGCTGCGGCAGGTCACCCACTGGACAGGCCAGCACCGGGCAGCCCACCTTCATTGCGTCCGAGAACACCACCGGAATACTCTCGATTCTCGATGGGATCAGCATGAAGTCGGCACAGAGCATCTGCTTTTCTGCGGCCGCCGTGTCAAGGTAGCCGCCGAGGCTAACAGGACGTTGAGCAGCCTGGAGGGCGAGCACGCCTGAGCCCACCTGGGGTGCCAGAGGCCCCCCCCCAAAGATCGCAACTGATTCGATACGCGCCCAGTCCGAATCGTCAAGCAAGCCCAGCGCCTCAAGCAACAGATCCACGCCTTTGTTAGGATGCCAGCGCCCAATGAACAGCAGGCGATACGGTGGTTGTGCCCGCACAGGAACAGACCTACGCACGCCTATTCGGCGCGTACTCGGCTTGAACTCGACTTCGCGACCGCCAATACGCCGTGTGTCCTCAGCGAGTTGGAGCCCATCAGCGAAGCAGGCATGGGCGTCGCGCAACACCCGGCGCAATTGGCTGCGCACGATCGGCACCCGGCCCAGGGTCCAGATGTCGCTTCCCAGCGTCCACACCGAGTAGGGAATACCCGCCTCGTTCGCGGCGAGGCGCGCCCAGTGCCCCGATGGCAAGGCCCACAGTGCCAGAACATGGACAGTTGCGCCCGCGCTCACGGCGTCGCGTGTTGCCGCCAGGCCACCGCGGACCACGCGGAACAGATGACCGAGGTCCGCAGGCCACCAGGGCCTTATCGTGGACAAGGGCTTGCTCGGCGCAGCGTAGCGGAACACCTCCACGCCTTCTGACCAGGTCTCGGAGCCTGCTGCCTTGCCCGGCGCGACAACCCTCACCGGTCGGTGCGCGGAGAGTGCCTCGGCCAGGTCGGCCACGAAAACACCGGCCGCCTCGCTACCGTCCGAGCAGATGGGAAAGGATGTCGTGACCAGGACAATCGCGGCAGGTTCGGTCAGGGTCGGATTACTCATGCGGCGTCGCCGAGATTTCGTATCCAGCCGTGATCGCCGCCCAGGACGGAACGACTCTCGAAAGCAACCAGCAGCCGACGTTGATCACCGGAATCGGCGCCAGCAGGAACGGAACGAACACGATCTGGATACGTGCCTTTCGTAGGCACTGCAAGGCAGCAGCGCCGAGTGCAAGGGTCATCATCAGCCCACCACTCTCGATCGAAGTCAGGTTCGGACGAAGATCCAGCACCCGGAACCCCGCCTCGAACAGTTCCCGGCGTATCCCATGTTCCGTATAGCGCTGAAAATCATGCGGCGCATCGTGCACCGGATAGAGAAACGGGATCGAAATCATCAAGGTTCCTCCTGGCCGCAAGACGCGTGCAGCTTCCCGCAACGCTTCGCGCGGAAAGTACAGATGCTCTACCACATCAAGCAGCAGGACGTAGTCAAATGAACGGTCAGCAAATGGCAAACAGCTTGCCTCGCCGAAAATATCGGGATGTGTTCGGTAGAGATTCTCTCCTGTCGCAACTGAATCGAGTCCCACGTACTCGCAGTGAGCGCCAAGGATGTCTTCGACCCAACGGCTGGCGCATCCGATATCGAGCACCCGCCCATGGCCAATCCTACGAATCCTGTCTGACAACGATCGCTCCTGGCCCAGCAGCCACTGCGGGTGAAGCGGCGTACGCCGCCACGCGCGCGCGATTGCATCCACGAAGGACGATCGCCAGATCACCCTCGCCTGTCTCCATCCACGACCCGCCTGACCCCCTCAATCACGAAGTGTGTCTCGTCATCCGAAAGCTTCGAAGACAATGGCAGGCTGGCGGTCTCGCGACCGATGCTTCGTGCGACCGGCCACTGCTGCGGTTGCCAGCCATACCGCTGCCGATAGTACGGATGCTCGGCCAGCGAAAGGTAATGAACTCCGGTCCCAATCCCTAGACCATGCAAGCGGTCGATGAACGCATCACGATCAATGCCGCAGCGCGCCGAATCAATCCGGACCGTATACAAATGATGCCCGTGCCGGACATCCGGATCTGGATCGCAGGGCCGCCCGATCTCAAGATCCGAGAACGCATTCTGATACTGTCGCCAGATACTCTGGCGTCGGCTCCAGCATTGCTCGACGCGGGCGAGTTGATGCAGTCCCACGGCAGCCTGCAGATCCATCATGTTGTACTTGAACCCGCACTCCACGACCTGATAATGCTTGAAGCCTGAATCGCTGAACCGGCGCCATGCATCCCTGCTCATCCCATGCAAGGCCAGCACCTTCGCACGCGCGATGTGCGGCTCACTGCGCGCCAGAATCATTCCGCCTTCGCCAGTTGTCACGTTCTTTGTGACGTAAAAGCTGAAACAACCAAACGAACCGAATGTGCCGGCCTTGCGTCCACGATATTCCGTTTCAATGGCATGTGCGCAATCTTCGATCACGACAAGACCATGTTTTTGTGCAATCGCCATGATCCTGTCCATCTCGCACGGATGTCCAGCGAAGTGCACTGGAATGATCGCCTGTGTACGTGGCGTAATGGCGGCTTCGATTGCTGCCGGGTCGATGCATTGTGTTCGGGCGTCGACATCGGCAAGCACAGGTGTAAGACCCGCGTGAATGATCGCATTGACGGTCGCACAAAACGTCAGCGGGGTCGTGATGACCTCCGCTCCTGGATCTAGGTTCGCAGCGATCATGCTCACGTGGAGCGCCGCCGTGCACGAATTGACGGCAGCCACATGATGCTCCCCAACGTTCTTGTATCGCGCGAACGCCTGCTCGAATGCCATCACCTTGGGTCCGGTTCCGAGCCAACCGGTGCGTAGACTCGCAACGACCTCCGCAATGTCTTCCTCGCGGATGTCTGGCGCACCGAACACGATATAAGGATCTGTCATAGCCCGTCCTCCGGATTGTCCTGCTCGGTTTCACTGTCACGCCATCCAACGCTGCGCCCAGTGTCCTTGTACATGAGCGCGGTAATCTGCTCCGAGATCAGACCCATCATGAAGATCACCACTGCGCCGGTCATGAGCAACGCACTCATGTTGGTAAACCGTGCTAGAGCCAGATACGTATAGCCGTACCACCCCAGCCCAATTAAGAAAAGAAGCACCGAAAGAGGCACAAAAATCTTTAGTGGCGAGAAAAGCGTGCCTACCTTGAAAATGATCAGAAGAAACCGCAGGCCGTCGCGAAGCGGATGGATATGACTGGAACCAATGCGACGAGCTGCGTGAATCGGCTCATAGGCGACCGAATAGCCCGCCCTGAAGAACGCCATCGTGCAAGTAGTCGGATACGAAAACCCGTTTGGCAGCAGGTACAGAAAATCCCGGAAGCACTCGGCGCGCACTGCCCGAAAACCGGAGGTCAGGTCATCGATCCGATGCCCAGTTACCGCGGTCGCCAGCCGGTTGTATATGGAGTTGGCAAGCCCGCGGCCGACTGAAGCCTGTGAGCCTCGCTGGCGGGCTCCAACCACCATATCGAACCCTTGATCCAAACGCGCCAACAACCGCGGGATATCCTCGGGTGCGTGCTGCCCATCGGCATCCATGAATACGAACACGCTGCCGCTCGCCTCTCGAGCACCGCTCTTGATCGCAGCGCCATTGCCTTTGGCGTAGCTGTGCCGTATTACCTTGGCTCCTGCCTCGCGCGCAATGACCGGCGTTGCATCCGTGGATCCGTCGTCGACGACGATGATCTCCGCATCCGGACATACCCTGCGTACCCTTGTCAGAACATCTGCAAGCGCACCGGCCTCATTCCGAGCGGGCAGTATGACACTAACCAACATCACTGTTCTCCATCCCGTTCATGATACTCATCAAGCATCAAATCGATCTTCTCCATCTCCGCATACAGCCCCGCGAGTTGGCCGCGCCATGAGGCTCGTGCCGCACTGCTGGGCGCATGCTGAACGGCTTCATCGATCCAGTCCAGCGCATTGCGCATGCGGCCAAGCTGAAAATACGCCAGCGCAACCGCCTGAATTCCCGAGAAGGAAGGATAGTCGTAGAACGCCAGAATCAAGTACTCTAGGTGCGCTTCGGTCTGGCCCAGGGCCTCGGCGGTCAGAGCCCGCTCGTAATACACGTGATGACGCACATCGGGAATCTGCGCGACCCGTGAGCGCTCGAGCAAGGCGTCCAGCAACTGCATGTAGTCCTTCGAACTGACGGTCTTGCAGCTTCCTTCGCGCACCTTGTTGCCCCATTCAGCAAGTCCAGTCGTGATACCAGCCGGATTGACCATGCTGGCGACCCCGTTCATCAAATCCTCATGCCGCGCGCGCAGCGCTTCACCAGACTCGAACGCACACGCCTGCGAAATCGCTTGGATCCGTACATCGAGGCGACCAGGGTGCTGACCGGCAAACTCATCGAGGACGTTCAAGGCCGCACTATCGAACCCATGCACCCCATACTGCCACGCAAGGTACTGAGCGGAGCGCGTCGAATTCGGAAAGCGCAGTGCCCACATCTCGGCGGCCAGCAAGGGATTTCCCCACAACGAGGCAACCTGTTGGACCGTGAAGCCATTGACAAGAAGAACCACGGCTGTCGCGACCAGCAATGAGCCCCGCCCGACAATCCTGCGCGGAACTCGATCAGCCACGCATACCGCCAGCACCAGCAGTCCGAGGACCGGAAGATAGTTGCGGTGCTCGAAGTAGAGCTCAAGCGGAAACACGGAGGACTCGAGGAGGTGCCCGAACAGGAAAAATGCCCCCGCAAACATGAGCAGTCGCCCACTGAACGATCCAGTGCGCGCCCACGCAAACGCAGCCGCCATCATCGCAACTCCGGCGATAATCGCAGCCCATGGCTGCCACATCGACCAGTCGTAGATCGCGTGACCATCCTGGTGATGCCCAATGAGTGCCTCGCGTGGAAGCACGAGCACGCGCAAGTATTCCCACAGCACGACCGGCTGGGTGGCGAGGCGCTCGGCAAGATCAAACTCCCGATAGCTCTCGAACGCCATTCGAAGCAACTCACTGTGCGTGAGCCAGTATCCGAGCACAAGCGCCGGGACCGAAAGCAACGCAAGTGCGAGACCTGCCCGCCAGAGGCGGTGATCGCACGGTGGTGGCGTGTGCTCGAAGAACATTCGTTCTATGAGCACGGCAAAACAGACGAGAACCACCCCACTCTCTTTTGAGAAGACCGAAAGCAACAGTCCGATTCCGCCCACCGCACACAGTGGGATCAACGCGCTCCATCCTGTTGCGCGTGTCAGCCGGCTGCGCAGGGAAAAAAATGCCAAAAGGGTTGCAAGGGCAAAAAACGCCGACACGAGCGTCATGCGCTGGACGGGCATGAGAATCGCCGTCGCGTGGATCGGTGCTGTCGCCCAAAGCACCGCAATGATCAGCGCAAGCCACATTGCTCGCTGAGCGCACTCAGCGCGCTGACGCAGCAGTAGCAAAGTGAGCAGAAACACCAGCAAGGTGTTAAGCCCGTGCCACACCAGATTGCCGCGCACGACACCCCACGGGTGATTCGGCCAGTGAACATAGTCCGGCAGAAACGCCAGCAGCGAAATCGGTCGTCCGGTCGGACCAGCCGCCCCCGCTGTCAGATAGG
This sequence comes from Rhodocyclaceae bacterium, assembly GCA_023383815.1. GTDB lineage: Bacteria > Pseudomonadota > Gammaproteobacteria > Burkholderiales > Rhodocyclaceae > JACOUN01. Next base: position 47,803 of record JAHDYG010000014.1, on the reverse strand, counting down.
CCAGAAGGGCATCATGCGTGCTCACGTCTGCAAGCGGCGAAAGGTTCAGGCGATCGTCGAACTGCCAGGTCAGCCCCTGAGCGGATCCGTACAGCGCGAACAGCAAGGCGAGGGCGCCACCCAAGGCAAGGACGGCACACACCTGGGCTCGCAATGTGGGGGGAGGAATCAAGGTCATCGACACATCACGTCATGTTGATGAATTGAATGATCGATCGTCATGCCAGAGCTCTAGTTCCACCAGCGCCCAAGACCGCGATCGGATCACGTCTCATGCGCTCCACTCCATCCGGCACGGTACGCAATCGTGAAAAAACTACGCACGCATTGTCCGACATCGCGACGGCCCGCGCGCATCGGATCTACAAATTCGGCTCGAACCACTAGGCTGCGGGCAAGTGGCGAAAGTCGGCGTGAAAAAAAACGCCCGGGCCAGCCGGGCGTTCATTGCACTAGGCGCAGCCGTTAACTTACGGGCGGAACGCCTTCGGACGCCATTTCTCGGCGAACGAGCAGGTTCCCGTCCAGGTCACGCTGCCGCCGAGGTTGTTCGGCGTCAGGGAGCAGGTACCACCTGTGATACTGGTGTTCGCCTTCTTGCCGTAGGTTGCAGTGATCACGCCAGCTCCAGCAACAGCCACCTGGGTGACATAGCTGCCCTGAATCGAACCTGCGGCCGCGAGTCCAGCCGATGCATTGCTGCCAGGAAAGGTGCCGCGATCAGCCCAGAAGTCGGTGACCGCATTCTTCGCGCCAGACATCAATGAGGCACCTTCAGAAACCTGAGCACGGATCGTGTAGTCCTGGTATGCCGGAAGAGCAACGGCGGCCAAAATACCGATGATCGCAACGACGATCATCAGTTCGATGAGAGTGAAACCTTGCTGCACTTTCTTCATGAGTCTTCTCCTTCAACGAAACAGCGGAAATCCGCCCAGCGAACTCAAAGCATGTTTTGTGCCAACACTCCAACCCCTGAGATCTGGCTGAACACGACCATTTCCCAGAGCCGCGCCTGTCAAAAACTGACAATTCCCGCATTGCTACGTCAAAGACTGACGCCACAGTATCCCAAGATCACACCAAGAGCCGCCTTGTCCTCACACCACATTCACCTCCCGCAGCGCCCTTCCCTCCAGCACCCGTTTCCATCCGAGCGCTCCCAGGTCGAGGCTGCGATAGCCGCCATCGCACACCAGTTCGGCCAGCGCCCGCCCGACGGCCGGCGCCTGCTGCAGCCCATGGCCCGAGAATCCATTGGCGAAGAGCAGGTTGCCGAGGTCCGGGTGGGGTCCGAGGATCACGTTGTGGTCGAGGGTGTTCACGTCATAGTGCCCCGCCCAGGCGCTTTCGACCTTGATCGCCTCGAAGGCGGGCACGCGGTGGGCCAGCGTCGGCCACAGCACGTCATCGAAGACGGTGTGGTCGACGTCAAAGTCGTAGCACTCGGGATCGTTCGCCTCAGCGGGGGAGATGCCGCAGATGAAACCGGCGCCTTCGGGACGGAAGTAGGCCCCGCTCGGGTCGATGACGAGCGGGCAGCCGGTGATCGTGGTGCGGCACTTGAAATAGAAGACGAAGCGCTTGCGCGACTCGACTGGCAGCGCGATGCCAGCAGTGGCGGCGAGTGCCCGCGCGCCCGTTCCCGCCGCATTGATCACCGCCCCGCACGAGACGGTCGAACCGTCATCGAGGCTGACCCGCGCGATGCGATTGCCTTCGCGCTCGAGCCCAACGACCCGCGCCTGCCGGTACTCGGCCCCGAGCGCGATCGCCTTGCGGCGAAAGCCGCGCAACAGCCCATACGCATCCAGCCAGCCTTCGCCCGACAAACCGAGCGACGCGCCGGCGAGATCTTCACGGTTGAGCCAGGGGAAGCGCTCGGCAAGCGCGGCCGGCTCAAGGAGCGCGACCTCGACGCCAAGCTCGCGCTGTATCCGGTGATTGGCCTGCAGCACCGGCAGCCCCGGCGCCGTGGCGAGAAACAGGTAGCCCCCTTCGACGAAGTCGAGCTGCGGTGCTTCGCCGTCCACGGCAAGCCACGTCCCGATGTCCTTCACAAACTCGGTTCCGAATTGCGACATCCGGATGTTCTCGGGGGTCGAGAATTGATGCCGGATCGACGCCGCCGAGCGGGTGGTCGCGCAGTTCTGGTAGCCCGGATCGGGTTCGATCACGAGCACCCGGCCACTGAACGCCGGGTGGTTCATCAGGAAGAAGGCGGCCGCGCTTCCGATGACCGCCCCGCCGGCGATCACGACGTCGTAGGTGTGCTGCATGGGAATCTCCAGGAAAGAATGTTTCCTATACGAAATATTGTTCCGTATAATCGCCTGAATGGTGCATGAAGGCAAGATGCGATGACGACGATGTTCACTCCGGATCGAACGAACCCCTCCAGCGCGCTTGGCGCCCGCCTGCGCGCGCTGCGCACCGAGCGCGGCTGGACCCTGGAGCAACTGTCGCAGTCGAGCGGACTGGCCCGCTCGACGCTGTCAAAGATCGAGAACGGACTGCTCTCGCCCACCTACGACGCCCTGCTGAAGCTTGCCGACGGGCTGGCGCTCGACCTCGCGGAGCTTTTTGCATCGCCCGTCGCTCACATGGGCAGCGGTCGCCGCAGCATCTGCCGTCGCGGCGAGGGCCAGGCCCACCCGACGCCGTGGTGCGTGCATGAACTGCTGTGCGGGGAGCTTGCGCACAAGCAGATGATGCCCTTCGTGACGACGGTCCACGCACGGCCCGAAGATCCGCCGGAAGAGTGGAGCCGGCATCCCGGCGAAGAGTTCGTGCATGTCCTCTCGGGCGAGATCGAGCTTCACACCGAGTACTACCGGCCCGAGCGACTTGCCGAAGGAGACAGCTTCTATCTCGACAGCCGCATGGGGCACCGCGTCGTGAGCGTCGGCCCGCAGGACGCACGCCTGTTGTGGGTGAGCACCCAGCCGGAGCCGCTTCCCGAACCGACCGGGGCCGACGCGCCGGAGGCCTCTCCAACCAACGGAGCGTCTGCATGACCCCCACCATGGATCCGCACCCGCGCAACGGCGCGCGACTGCTCGTCGACAGCCTGCTTGCGCTCGGAGCCGACACCGCCTTCTGTGTGCCGGGCGAAAGCTATCTCCCGGTTCTCGACGCCCTGCATGACGTCGAAGACCGATTCCGCCTGGTGACCTGCCGCCAGGAAGGCGGTGCCGCCTTCATGGCCGAAGCCTGGGGCAAGCTGACCGGCCGACCCGGAATCTGCTTCGTCACCCGCGGACCGGGCGCGACGAACGCCTCGATCGGCGTCCATACCGCCCGCCAGGATTCGACGCCGATGATCCTCTTCATCGGCCAGGTCGGACGCCCGGAGCTGGGCCGCGAAGCCTTTCAGGAGATCGACTACCGGCAGATGTTCGGCCCGATCGCCAAGTGGGCGACCCAGCTCGAAGCGGCTGCCCGCATCCCCGAGATCCTCGCCCGTGCCTGGCAGGTCGCGACGAGCGGGCGTCCCGGACCCGTCGTCATCGCACTGCCGGAAGACGTTCTCGCGGAAGAAACCGATGCTTCGCCCCCCAGGCCGGTCGCGACCTACGAACCGCAACCCGACCCCGCCGCGCTCGAACGCCTGGGCGGCCTGCTCGAATCGGCCCGCGCTCCGCTGATGATCGTCGGCGCGGGCGGATGGAAGCCCGAAGCGCGTGCAGCGCTCGCCGACTTCGCCCATCGCTGGTCGTTACCGGTTGCCGCCGCGTTTCGCCGCCAGGACATCTTCGACAACGCGCACCCGTGCTACGTCGGGGAACTCGGCACCTCGGCAAGCCCGACGCTCGCCGCACGCGTGCGCAACGCCGATCTCGTGCTCGCCGTCGGTGCCCGCCTCGACGAGATGACCACGAACGGCTACACCTTGATCGAGGCGCCGGCTCCGCGCCAGACGCTCGTGCTCGTGCATTCCGATCCAGAGGTCCTGCATCAGACCTACCAGCCGACCCTGGCGATTGCCGCCGGGGTGAATGCCTTCGCCACCCGGCTCGGCGCCCTCCTCCCGACCCGTACCCCACTGCCCTGGCTCGACTGGATGCACAGTGCGCGCGCCGAACAGGAGCGCAACGCCACACCAGCTTCGTACCCGGGCGCGCTCGATCTGGGCGCGGTGATGCGCGTACTCGCCGCCCGCCTTCCCGAAGACACGATCGTCTGCAATGGCGCCGGAAACTACACGGGCTGGCCACAGCGCTTTCATTGCTTCCGCCACTATCCGAGCCAGCTCGCGCCACTGTCGGGCGCGATGGGCTACGGCGTCCCGGCTGCGATCGCCGCCAGCCTGCGCGAGCCCAATCGCAGCGTGCTCGCGTTTGCCGGCGACGGGGATTTCCTGATGAACGGGCAGGAACTCGCGACCGCAGTCCAGTACGGCGCTCGCCCGCTGATCCTCGTCGTCAACAACGGCATGTACGGGACGATCCGCATGCATCAGGAGCGCAGCTTCCCCGGACGCACCATCGCGACGACGCTCGTCAATCCGGATTTTGCAGCGTTTGCAACGGCCTTCGGCGCGTACGGCGACGTGGTTGCGCAAACGACGGAATTCGCTCCTGCGCTTGAACGTGCACTCGCAAGCGGCAGGGTCGCACTGCTCGAACTGCGCGTCGATCCAGAGCAGATCACCACCCGCAGCACGCTGTCCGCCCTGCGCGGCTGAACGTGCCATTCCACTACAGGAGACCACCATTCATGGACATCAGGGATCTGATCGAACCGTTCGGACTCACCACCGACAGCTTGCAGCAAGGCACGCTCGAAGTACGCACTCCGATCGACGGCACGCCGGTTGCACGCCTTGCCGAGCAGGGCCCCACGCAGATTGACGCGGCCGTCGCGCGCGCGCGGGCGGCCTTCGAGGTCTGGCGCGACGTTCCCGCGCCGCGCCGCGGAGAACTCGTGCGCCTGCTGGGCGAGGAACTGCGCACCCACAAGGACGCGCTCGGACGGCTCGTGTCGGTCGAGGCCGGCAAGATTCTTGCCGAAGGCCAGGGCGAAGTGCAGGAGATGATCGACATCTGCGATTTTGCGGTCGGCCTGTCGCGCCAGCTCCACGGCCTGGTCATTGCCTCCGAACGACCGGGGCACCGGATGATGGAAACCTGGCACCCACTCGGCGTCGTCGGCGTGATCAGTGCCTTCAATTTTCCGGTTGCGGTGTGGTCATGGAATGCTGCGCTCGCGCTCGTGTGCGGCAATTCGGTGGTGTGGAAACCGTCCGAGAAGACGCCACTCACGGCGCTTGCTTGCCAGGCGCTCTTCGAGCGTGCGCTCGTACGCTTCGGCGATGCCCCGCAAGGCTTGTCGCAGGTTGTGATCGGGGGCAGGGACGCCGGCATGCGGCTCGTCGACGACCGGCGTGTGGCGCTCGTCTCGGCCACCGGCTCGACACGCATGGGGCGCGAGGTCGGCCCACGGGTTGCTGCGCGCTTCGGCCGCTCGCTGCTGGAACTGGGCGGCAACAACGCGATCATCGTCACCCCCAGCGCGGATCTCGATCTGGCCACGCGCGCGATCCTCTTCGGCGCCGTCGGCACCGCCGGGCAGCGCTGCACGACCACACGGCGCCTGATCGTGCACCACGAGGTTCGCGAGGCCCTTGTCGCGCGACTCAAGAAAGCGTACGCCAGCATCCGCATCGGCAGCCCGCTCGAAGCGGACACCCTGCTCGGCCCGCTGATCGACCGGGCTGCATTCGACGCGATGCAGGCAGCACTCGGGCAGGCCCGCGCCGAGGGCGGCAGCGTCAGCGGCGGCGCGCGCACCCTGCAGGATCGCTACCCCGAGGGCTTCTACGTCACCCCCGCGATCGTGGAGATGCCGGAACAGTCCCCCTGCGTACACCATGAGACCTTCGCGCCCATCCTGTACGTGCTCGGCTATGACACGCTGGAGCAGGCGATCGCGCTTCAGAACGCAGTCCCCCAGGGGCTTTCGTCTGCAATCTTCACCAACGACCTGCGCGAAGCCGAGCAATTCCTGGCCGCCTCCGGATCGGACTGCGGAATCGCGAACGTCAACATCGGCACGTCAGGCGCCGAGATCGGCGGTGCCTTCGGCGGCGAGAAGGAAACCGGTGGCGGGCGCGAATCCGGCTCCGACGCGTGGAAGGCCTACATGCGCCGCGCGACCAACACCATCAATTATTCACGCGCCCTGCCCCTCGCACAGGGCATCCGCTTCGGCGACGACTGAGCGACTCGGAAGTGGGGCTACTCGATGCCCCACTTGTGCAGCCGGTAGCGCAACTGGCGCAAGGTCAGCCCGAGGCGGCGCGCCGCCTCGGACCGGTTCCAGCGGGTATCGGCAAGCATGCGCAGCACGCGGCTGCGTTCATCGTCATCGAGCGGTCCACACTCTGGGTCCGCGACGTCGCGCATCAGATCGCCTTCGAGCCACGTGGTCGTGAGCCCATCGGCTGCCTGCAGATCGACGTCACACGCCTCGATCACTTCTGAATCGCTCAAGGCACAAGCCCGTTCGAGCAGGTTTTCGAGCTCCCGGACATTGCCCGGAAACGAATGACGCAGAAGGCAGGTCTTTGCCTCGGCGCCGAGTCGCCGCGGCACGCCGCCGTCACGCTCTGCCAGCCGGCGCAGGATGTGCCCGGCAAGCTCGACGACATCCTCCCCACGCTCACGTAGCGGTGGCACGTGCAGCGTGATGACGTTCACCCGGAAGAAGAGATCCTGACGAAAGCGCCCCTCCGCGACCCACTGTCCGAGATCCCGGTGCGAGGCGGACAGGATCCGCACGTCCACCGGCTCTTCGACCTGTGCCCCGATCGGGCGCACCGAGCGCTCCTGGATCACGCGCAGCAGCTTGACCTGCATGGCCAGGGGCAACTCGGCTACCTCATCGAGAAACAGCGTTCCACCGTGGGCCGCATGGAAGAGCCCCTCCTTCGCGGCGACCGCACCCGAAAAACTGCCCTTCTGGTATCCGAAGAACTCGCTCTCCATCAGATCCGCCGGAATCGCCCCGCAGTTCACCGGGATGAACGGACCCGCCGCGCGCGGGCCGAGCTTGTGGATGAGGCGTGCGATCACCTCCTTTCCGGTACCCGATTCCCCGTGGATGAAAACCGGTGCCTGGCTGCGGGCAAGCTTCCCGATCTGGCTGCGCAACTGCACAATCGCCGGGGAGTGCCCGATCAGCTCCCGCGCGCCAACCTCCTCCGTCGCTACCGGCGCCGACGCGGGCGCGAGCTTCAGGGCATGCTTGACGAGTTCACGCAGCTCCTTGAGTTCGATCGGTTTGGTGACGAAATCGAAGGCCCCGAGCTTGAGCGCACGGATCGCGGTTTCCATGCTGCCGTAGGCCGAGATGATCGCGACCGGCAGGCCTGGATGATGGGCCTGAATGTGCGCGACGAGCTCCAGACCATCCCCGTCCCCAAGCCGCATGTCGGTCAGGCACAGTCGATAGGAACGCTGCGCCAGCATGTCGCGCGCCTGCCCGAGGCTGGCCGCCGTGTCGCAGGCCACACCCAGGCGCAGGAGCGACAATTCGATCAACTCGCGGATGTCGTCTTCGTCGTCCACGACGAGCACCGAGGCACTCTCCGGTCTGGCACGTCGATCGTTCGCCTCTTTCATGGCTGGCTCCGTCCGGTCAATACGAAATGGGCTCCGCCCCCTTGCTCATCGAGCAATTCGAGATTCGCATCGTTTGCCTCGGCAAGCTCACGGGCGATGTACATTCCGAGCCCGATCCCCTTCGGGTCGGTCGTGAAGAAGGGTTCGAACATGTGGGCGCGCTGCTCTGGGGAGACCCCGGGACCATCGTCGACGACGTGCAGGGCGATGCGCTCGCGTGCCGACCCGGTGACGAAGAGCCGGATCGAACCCGGCCCCCCGCTGCAGTAACGGCGCGCATTTCCGATCAGGTTGCCGAGAATCTGGTGCAGATGTGCCCGGTCAACCGCAAGCGTCGCCTCCCGGTCGATCTCGACGCGAAAGACATCCCGTTCGCCCGCATCACGAACCGCCAGCTCGTCGATCATGCCTTCGACAAAGGCCGCGAGTGGAAGCGCCTCACGCATGAGCGCATCGCGTCGTCCAAGCGCGAGCACTTCGCGCACCATTCGCTCGATCCGGCGTGCGTTGTCGTTGATGATGCGGATCAGGCGCTCCTGCACATCGCCGCGCTTCTCTTCCGCCATCAGATCGGCCGCCTGTGTCACAGCGGACAGAGGGTTGCGGATCTCGTGTGCCATGCTCGCCGTCAGGCGCCCGAGCGCCGCCAGCTTGTGTTGCTGGATCTGCTTCTGGATCTCCTCGAAATCGGTGAGATAGAGCACCACATCCCCGTTCCGCCCTTCAGGACTGCTCGCGTGTACGGCACGGCAGCGCAGCATCCTGCCTTCCGCTCCAAGACGCAGCAAAGTCCCGTGGGGGCCGGCGCAGCGCGCCGCACATTCCGCAAAGAGCGGATCCACCTCGGTCAGGTTCATCCCTTCGGCAAGCACGCTCCCGAGCAGATACGATGCACGGGGATTGGACTGTCTCAGTCGCCCGTCCGCATTCATCACGAGCACGCCGTCCTGCAGATCCTCGATGATCCGTTCGTTGATCGCCTGCTGACGGCCGAGCGCCTCCCCACGCTGCACCGCCAGCGATTCGCTGGCCTTCGCCCGCATCGCAAGCAGCCGCGCCGTGAACGCAATCGCAAAGAACCCGATGCAGGTGATCCCGACCTGAACGAACTCGGCCGGGTTGGTCTGCACGTAGGAGCGCATCGCATTCTCGAACAACACCGCAACCGTCGCGAAGGCTGCGAAGAACAGGACCATCCGCCCTTCCGCAACGAGCCCGGCGGCAGCCAGATACACCAGCATCATCACGGGCATGCCGCTTCGGAAACCGCCGCTGACCGACATGATGAGGGCCAGCACGGTGACGTCGACGACGACCTGGATCGAGATCAGCCGATCGAACCCGAAGCGCCGGATCGCGTCGGGAAAACCCAGAGCCAGCACGCAGGCGAGATAGGCAACCGTGGCGCCAACGAATACGCGTGGCGCCTCGTCACCCAGGTTGAGCTCGCGCCCGAGCACGAGGAAGATACCGGCGACGATCAGCCGGAATACGTTGAAGTACCGCTGCAGTCGCAGCTGCGCAGGGTCCGGTAGGGGATAGACCACGACTCGCCAGCCCCCGCTGCAATACGGTCAGGGCCGCACGCCGAGCCGGCGATGCTCATCGGAACAGAAGAAATGCCCGCCCTCGCGCACGCCTTCACTTTCCGGAATGTGCACGCCACAGTGCGCGCACTCCACCATCCGTTCGGGGGTGATCGCGTGGGCTCCGGGCTCATGGCGCCCGCGCGCGCCCCCGTCCGTGCCGTCTCCACGCGGCCTGGCCAGCGCACGGCGCACCCACCAGATCACGATGAGAACGAGAACGAAGATCAGAAGATTGCGCACGGCGAAATGGAATCGTCGGAAACAGGGGTTCCGATCTTATCACGCACCTGGCGTCACACCGCGCGCAGGCGCTCGCAGGCCGCCGCAAGCGTCGCCTCGTTCTTCGCAAAACACAGGCGCACGACCCGCTCGTCGCGTCCATCGGCAAAGAAGGCCGACACCGGAATCGCGGCGACCCCGATCTCGCGCGTGAGGGTCTCGACGAAGACCGTGTCGGGTTCATCCGAGATCGCACCGTAGCGCGCGAGCTGGAAGTAGGTCCCGAGCGAAGGCAGCAGCTCGAAGCGCGAGCCGGCCATCGCCGCCGTGAAGAAGTCGCGCTTGGCCTGGTAGAAGGCCGCCAGCCCCTGGTGGCGCGAGGCATCCGCCATGTACTCGGCGAGCGCGAGTTGCACCGGGGTGTTCACGGTGAATACGTTGAACTGATGCACCTTTCGGAACTCGGTCATCAGCTCACGGGGGCCGACGACGTAGCCGACCTTCCAGCCGGTGATGTGGTAGGTCTTGCCCAGGCTCGACACGACCAGCGTGCGCGCGGCCAGTTCGGGATGACGCGCACAGCTTTCATGGGCCAGCCCATCGAAGACGATGTGCTCATAGACCTCGTCGGAGACGATGACGATACCGGTGTCGCGCACGAGCGCAGCCAGTCGATCGAGATCCGCGCGAGACCACACGGTCGCCGTCGGATTGTGCGGCGAGTTGATCATGATCATGCGGGTGCGCGGCGTGATCGCGGCGGCGACCGCCTCCCAGTCCGGCCGGTAGTGCGGGGCGCCAAGCTGCATGCGCACGACCACACCGCCCTGCAGTTCGATCGACGGCGCGTAGGAGTCGTAGACGGGTTCGAACACGATGACCTCGTCGCCCGGATGCACGAGCGCAGCGACCGCCGTAAAGAGCGCCTGGGTGGCCCCCGCAGTCACCGTGATCTCGGTCTCCGGATCGTAGCGGGTGCCATACAGGCTCTCGATCTTGGTGGCGACGGCCTCACGCATCGACTGCACGCCGGCCATCGGCGCGTACTGGTTGTGTCCGGCACGCATCCAGTGCGCGACCCGCTCGAACAAAACGTCCTCGGCATTGAAATCCGGAAAGCCCTGCGCGAGATTGATCGCGCCGGCCTCCTGCGCCATGCGCGACATGACGGTGAAGATGGTGGTGCCGACCGCCGGCAAGCGTGAACGGACGGCTGCAGGAAAATAGGGCATTGGAGAGTCCTTGGGAGCAATGGCACGCGGCGTGCACGATGCCTTCCATTCTGTCAGAGCCACCCGGTCACGCGAAGCGCGAGCCCCTCAGCATCTCCGACGCTGCGCTAGAATCGCGCGATGAGCTACCAGCCCCCGACCCCAACCATCGCTCGCGACGGCGACAGCGCCATCATTCTCGACCAGACCCGGTTGCCCTACCGCAGTTGCACTCTGCGGCTCGCCACGCTGGAGGCGGTCGCCACGGCCATCCGCAGCATGCAGGTACGCGGCGCACCGCTGATCGGCGCAACCGCTGCCTTTGGTGTCGCGATCGCCCTGAACGAGAATGCGGACGACGCGCATCTGGCACAAACTCTGGACACCCTTGCAGCGACCCGCCCGACCGCGGTGAACCTGCACTGGGCGTTGGCGCGCATGCGTGAGCGATTGCTGCCGCTCGACCCGTCGATGCGCCATGAGGCCGCGTGGGCCGAGGCCGAGGCGATCCGCCGCAGCGACTTCGAGACCTGCACCGCGATCGGCCAACACGGCGTAGCACTGCTGCAGCGGATCGCGACGCAGCGCGACGGGCCTGTACGCGTGATGACCCATTGCAATGCGGGCGCGCTCGCGACACTGGGACCGGGCACCGCACTCGCCCCGATCTACGAAGCACAGCGCCGCGGCATCCCGGTCAAGGTGTGGGTGAGCGAGACCCGGCCTCGCAACCAGGGACTGCTCACAGCCTGGGAACTACGCCAGGCAGGCGTACGGCATGCGCTGATCGCGGACAACGCGGCGGGCATTCTGATCGCGCGCGGCGAGGTCGACCTCGTCATCACCGGCGCCGACCGCGTGGCAGCCAACGGCGACAGCGCAAACAAGGTCGGTACTTACCTGAAAGCGCTCGCAGCAAAGGACAACGGGGTGCCGTTCTACATCGCCGCACCCTTGTCGACCGTGGATTTCTCTTGTCCCGACGGCGCCCACATTCCGATCGAGGACCGCGGCGCCGACGAGGTGTGCACAATCACGGGCGAAAACGAAACGGGTGAAGTCGTCTCGCTGCGCCTCGCGCCGGCTGGCACCGATGCCCCCAACCCGGCCTTTGATGTGACCCCGGCCCGGCTCATCACCGGAATCCTCACCGAGTTCGGGATCTGCGCACCGAGCGAACTGAGCAAGCTTGCGCCGGAGTCGGCGTGAGTGCCGAAGCCCAGCTGCGCGCGTCGCTGCTCAGCACTGCACGTGCGATGTCCGCTGCACGCCTGAACGCCGGCACGGCGGGCAACGCCAGCGTGCGCGCGGCCGGCGGCATGCTGATCACACCCAGCGGACTCGCGCCGGAGTCCTCGCGCGCCGAAGACATGGTATTCGTCCACAGTGACGGTACGGCTCAGGGCAGGCTCGCCCCGTCGAGCGAATGGCGCTTTCATGCCGCCTTGTACGCAAACCGACCTGAGGCGGGTGCCGTCGTCCACACCCATGCGCCGTTCGCGACCGCGCTGGCGTGCCAGCGCCTGGAGATCCCGCCATTCCACTACATGATCGCGCGCTTCGGTGGTGACACGGTCCGCTGCGCCGGCTATGCGACCTTCGGTACGGCGGCACTGTCGGAGCATGTCCTCGCGGCGATCGAGGCGCGCAGCGCTTGCCTGATCGCGAACCACGGCATGGTCGTGTTCGGACGCGACCTCGGCCATGCGCTCGCACTCGCGATCGAGTTCGAAGCCCTGTGCGAGCAGTACTGGCGCACGCTGCAACTCGGTCCGCCGGTGCTGCTCACCCCAGCCGAGATGGCCGACGCGATTGCCCGCTTCAGCTGGTACGGGAGTGCAGTGCCGAACGAGGACTAGTCTTCCCCGCTCGTCCGCTCGAGCACGCGCAAGAGACTGGAGGTGTCGTCCCGACCCCAGCCGTTGGCCATCAGCGCATTGAGCTGCTGCCACACCTGGGCAGCGACCGGAAGCGGTACACCCATCGCGGCTGCCTCGCTCAACACCAGGCCGAAGTCCTTGTGGTGCAGCCGCGCCTGAATGCCGTTGTCGAACTCGCGCCGCACCATGCGGCCGCCCATCAGATCGAGCATCCTCGAGTTTGCAGAGCCGCCCATCAGTGCGGTACGCAGAGCATCGAGATCGACCCGATTCGCGCGCCCGAGGTGCATCGCTTCGGCGCAGGCCTGAATGGCGGCGACCATGATCATCTGGTTGCACGCCTTGGCGACCTGACCGGCTCCGGCTTCGCCGACATGCACGAGGCTGCGGCCCAGGCAGTCCAGGAGCGGCCGCACCCGTTCGAGGGTCTCGGCCGCCCCCCCAGCCATGATTGCCAGCGCCGCCTGCGCTGCGGCACGCTCGCCACCGGACACCGGTGCATCGACCCAGCCCACGCCGCGCTCGGTGTAACGCGCGGCCAGATCGCGCGCGGTGGACGGAGCGATCGTACTCATGTCCACGTGCACGCTGCCGCGTGCGAAGCCTTCGACAAGCCCCGTCGGACCGAAGGCCAGGGACTCGACATCCCGGCTGCTGGTCACGATGGTGATGACGACCTCGCTGCGTGCTGCCAGTTCGGCCGGGTTTGCGCAGATCCGTGCGCCCCGTTCGACGAGCGAAGCAGCCGCCTCTGCGCGGCGCGCCCACACGGCCAGCTCATGTCCGGCCGCGAGCAGGTGCGCGGCCATCGGGCGCCCCATGACGCCCAGGCCGATGAACCCGACCTTCATGCAGCGCCCTCCTCACCCCCGCTCATGCGCTCGAGCAGCTTCAGCATTGCAACGGAGTCCTCCTCCCCCAGTCCGCTGCCGACCATCGCATTGAACATCTGCGCCGTCGCCGCGGCCGAAGGCAATGCCAATCCGAGCCTGTGCGCCTCTTCCATCACGATGCGCATGTCCTTCTGGTGCATCCAGGCCTTGAAGCCGGGTCGGAAATTGCGATCGAGCATCCGTTTGCCGTGGTTTTCGAGGATGCGTGAATAGGCGAATCCCCCCATCAGCGCCTCGCGCACGCGCACCGGATCAACGCCGGCTCTCTGCGCAAAATTCAGCGCCTCGGCCACGGCCGCGACCCCCACCCCGGTCAGGATCTGGTTGCACGCCTTGGCAACCTGGCCGGCACCACTGCCGCCGATCAACGATACGGTCTTGCCCATCGCTTCGAACAGCGGCAAGACCCTGCGGAAGTCGACCTCATCGCCGCCCACCATGATCGTCAGCGTGCCGTCGATTGCGCCAACCTCGCCACCCGACACCGGGGCATCGAGCATCGTCACCCCCCGCTCGGCGAGCCGGGCCGAAATCGATTGCGCTGCGGCCGGTGCGATCGTGCTCATGTCGACGAAGATCAGCCCGGGGCGAGCACCATCCGCGACACCGTCCGGCCCCAGCGCAACCCGCTCGACGTCGGGCGCATCGGCGACCATGCTGATCACGACCTCCACATTGCCCGCCAGCTCGGCGGCATTCGCACACGCCTGAGCACCCGCCGCAAGCAGCGGCTCCATCGACTCGCGCCGGCGACTCCAGACGTGCAGGACATTTCCCGCCTTGAAAAGATTGAGCGCCATCGGGCGCCCCATCAGACCCAGTCCAATAAACCCGACTTTCATCGAACATCCTCCATTTTCCGCTCAGCGCCTGGCCGAAAGAGGCGCGAACAAGGATAATCACGCCATGAACTACGCTTCCATGATCAAGGAAATCGGGCGTGGCGCCAAGGGTTCCAAGCCCCTCGCGACCGAGGACGCCGAAGCACTCTTCGGCGACATGCTCGATGGCAGGGTGCCGGATCTCGAACTCGGCGCGATCATCATCGCACTGCGCATCAAGAGCGAGTCGCTCGACGAGCTGCTCGGCTTCAAGCGCGCGATCGACGCCCGCTGTGCCCGTATCGAAGTCCCCGACGGTCCACGCTGTGTCGTGCTGCCGACCTACAACGGCGCGCGGCGCCAGGCGAATCTGATGCCGCTGCTCGCCTTGCTGCTGGCCCGCGAGAACGTTCCGGTACTGATCCAGGGACGACACGATTTCGAAACCCGCAGCAGCCCGTTCGAACTGCTGGCGCAGCTGGGGATCCACCCCGCTGAAGACGTGGATGCCGCCGCCGGACAACTGGCTGCCGGGCGGATCGCCTGCCTCGCGCTCGAGCACCTTTTGCCTGGCCTCGACCGGCTCCTTGCGCTGCGCCTGCGTTTCGGCGTGCGCGGCAGCGCCCATACGATGGCCAAGCTGGTCGATCCGAGCCGGGGCCGCAGCGTGCGGGTGGTCGCCGTGACACATCCCGAGTACCTCGAACGGATGCACGACTTCCTGCTCGCCGATGGCGGCCGTGCAATGCTGTTGCGCGGGACCGAAGGCGAAGCCTTCGCCAATCCGCGCCGCCGCCCGTGCATGGAAGTCTTCCGCGATACGAGCGCTGAAGTCGCCTGGCTGGCCGAGGAAGGCGGATCACCCCCGCTGGCCGGATTGCCGGACGTTCCGGACATCGTCGGCAACGCCGCGCTGATCCGGGCGATGTTGGCCGGCGAGGTGCCGATCCCGCAGCCGATCCTGGATCAGCTCACGGCCTTGGTCCGGCTCGCCAACGACTGACTCCGGGTCGCGATCCGCACTGCTCGACGACCTGCGCCGGCACAACCCGGAACCGGTCGATCTCAGGCCAGCCTGCCCTCGCGATAGTCGCTGACCGCAGCGTAGATCTCCTCCTCCCGGTTCATCACGAAGGGGCCGTACTGGACGATCGGCTCGTTCAAGGGCCGGCCTGCCACGAGCAACGCCCGCACAGGTGCTTCGCCAGCTTCAATGAGAACGCCGTCGCCCTGCGTGTTGCCGAGGATCGCCATGGTGCGCTCCGGAACCTCGGTTCCGGCCACTGTCGCACAGCCACGATAGACGTAGAGGAAGGCGTTCAGCTCGCTTTCCAGGCGCTGCCCAAGAACGGTTCCGGCAGGCAGATGGAGATCGAGGTAGAGCGGCGCCGTTGCATCGCGCGTCACCGCACCGCGCACCCCGGCGCTTTCGCCAGCAATCACCTTGACCTCGACACCGTCCTCGCGTCGCCAGCTCGGGATTTCTTCCGCCTTGAAATCGCGGTACCAGGGCGGACTCATCTTGTCGCGGGCGGGCAGGTTCAGCCACAGCTGGAAGCCTTCCATCACACCGTCCTCCTGTTCCGGCATCTCCGAGTGGATCACGCCGCGCCCGGCGGTCATCCACTGGACCCCACCGTTTTCCAGAAGCCCTTCATGGCCTGCACTGTCGCGATGGCGCAGACGGCCCGCGATCATGTAGGTAACCGTCTCGAACCCCCGATGGGGGTGATCGGGAAACCCAGCGATATAGTCGTCGGGGTCATCGCTGCGAAACGCGTCCAGCATCAGGAAAGGATCGAGGCGGTGCTGCAGCGGCTGCGTCAGAACACGGGTCAGACGGACCCCAGCGCCATCGGAGGTCGGCGTACCGGCGACCAGACGCTCAACGCTGCGACTGCGGCTTACCGGGGCCTGCGAACGCTTCGTAACGGAGTTCATTTCGGCTCCCGCTCCATGGTTGAAGGACTTCATGCCAGCGCCCGTTCGAGATCCGAGTTTGCCTCGGCGAAGCCACGCTCGACGGCATCCGGCCCCATCGCGAGACCTTCGGCATAGATGAAGCGCACATCGGTCATCCCGAGGAAACTTAGAATCGTCTTCAGGAACGGAACCTGCGAGTCGACGGGTGTGTCGCGGTAGCGCCCGCCGCGCGCCAGCGCAACATAGACGGTCTTCCCCTTGAGCAGACCTTCCGGTCCATTCGCCGTGTAGCGGAAGGTCACACCCGCACGCGCAATCGCATCGAGCCAGTTCTTGAGCTGCACCGGCACGCCGAAGTTGTACATCGGTACACCCAGCACCAGGATGTCTGCAACCTGAACTTCAGCGATGCGCGCATCATCGAGTGCCACACGGGCAAGCTGTTCCGGGGTGCGCTGCGCTTCAGGCGTGAAAAGCGCCTGAAGCGCAGCTTCATCGAGAACCGGGTGCGGGTCGACCGCAAGGTCGCGTCGCACGGTGGTGGCCTGAGGGTGGCGTGCTTGCAGGCGCTCGACGATCTGCTCGGCAAGGCGGCTCGAGTTCGACCCTTCAGTGCGGGCGCTGGCGTTGATCTGCAGGATGTTCATGGTGGGCTCCATCGGGATTGGTTGCGTGGAACCCATGTTATTCGAAGCAATTTCTGCGATTAAGTCCGGCAACCGGATATTATTGTTCCATTTACCGAACAATCATCACCATGGATCCCAACGACCTCCTGATCTTCGCCAATGTCGCGGAACTCGGCAGCTTCAGCCGTGCGGCAGAGCATCTCGGCTTGCCGAAGTCCACCGTTTCGCGTCGCATCACCTTGCTGGAGGAACAACTCGGCGAGCGGCTGATGCTTCGTACCACGCGCAAGCTGACGCTGACCGAGTTCGGCTACAGCCTGCTGCATCACGCGCGACACGTTGCCGAAGAGGTCGATGCTGCACTCGCCCTCGCCGAACACCGTCAGGTTCGTCCGAGCGGGCGATTGCGCATCTCGATGCCGGGCGACTTCGCGAACGTGTTGCTCGTCGACCTGCTCGCGGCCTTCACCGCACTGCACCCGGGCGTCTCGCTCGACATCGATCTGTCGCCACGCCGGGTTGATCTGATCGGAGAGAACTTCGACCTCGCGCTGCGCATGGGCGATCTGCCGGACGACAGCAGCCTGGCGGCCCGCAAGGTCGGAGTGTTTTCGAGCAACCTGTACGCAGCACCGGACTATCTTCGCGAACACGGCACACCCGCACAACCCTCCGATCTGATGGCGCACGCAAGCCTGCGCCTCGCAAGCCGCAGCGGAGAGCCGCTCGACTGGATCCTGCGGAACGATGCAACCGAAGTGCGGATCAACCCACCAGCGCGGATCATCGCCAACTCCCCCGAGTTGCTGATCCGCCTCGCCGCATCGGGCAGTGGCATCGCGGCGGTGCCGAACCAGTACGCCGCGCCCTTCGTGGCCCGCCTCCAACTGGTGCGCGTGCTGCCAGGATGGTGTCTGCCCGCGGTCGACTGCTGGGCCGTGTTCCCGGGACGAAGACTGATGCCCGCCAAGACCCGTGCCTTCCTGGACATGCTCGCGAACGCACCGGGCATCAGCCGGTCGTAGAAGGCATTTCCGACCGAATCGCGCCTTCTCTTCTCCACTCGTGGGTGGTCGGCGTGGACTACAATTCGCACCAGTTTTACGGATCGCCCCCCATGCCCTCACACACGTTCTCGTCGCGGCCCGCATTCCTGCTGCTCTTCATCGCCTGCACCGGCCTGCTCGGCTTCGGACTCTATCTGCAGCACGCGGTGGGGCTTGAACCCTGCCCGATGTGCATCATGCAGCGCTACGCATTCGTTGGCGTGGCGCTCGTTGCGCTCGCGGCGGCCGTGCACGGCCCGGGCTCGTCCGGTACCCGGCTCTATGGCGGAATGATCCTGCTTCTCGCACTCACGGGTGGGGGCGTGGCAGCCCGCCAGTCATGGATCCAGCGCTTTCCACCCGATCTCGCGGAATGCGGGCCGGGCCTGGAATACCTGCTGGACAGTTTCGGAATCGCCGAGGCCCTGCCGATGATCTTCCGCGGCGCTGGCGACTGTACCGTCATCGACTGGTCGCTGCTCGGACTGTCGATCGCGAACTGGTCGCTGCTGTGCTTTGCCGCGGTCGCGCTCGTGGGGCTGTGGCTGACGCTGCGGCGCGATCCCCGCCGGCAATCCTTCAGTCGAGGATCTTGACGATCGCCCCACCGATCTCGTACACCCGCTGGGCCACCATGTGGCAGCGCCGGACTTCGAGACGCACCACCAGCGGAGGCCGCTCCAGCCCCGTGGCTGGCGGGACGACCTCGACTTCGATGATTTCGGACTGACCGGGTACGAAATCCGCCCGCAAGGTCATCCCACTCACGCTCAGTTCGACACACTCGGCATCGATCACATCGCCGCCGTCGAGCAGGATGCGGGCTCGGGAGCCCAGCGGAATACGGCGGTCGAGACGACGATCGGCCGGGGATTCGTAATCGGTCATGGACGGTGCCCATCATGTCGGAATGCCTGGCCGATTGTAGCCTGCATGCATGGCATTGCAAAAGGAATCACAAGCTCGCGGGAATCGCGCACCTAAGCCGATCCTGGATTGCGAGCCAGCTCCAGACAGGCCACGCGGCCCGCCTCCTCATAGCTCAGACAGCCCGGCAACCACTGCTCGACGAGCGCTATCCCGCGTCCGCACGGTGCCGATTGTCGCGCTGAATCGAAACCTCTCCAGCCACGCCAGTCGAACCCCGCCCCTTCATCACGAACCTCGAAGCGCCAACCGTCGTAGGTCTTCACGCGGCGGAGCAGGACCATGCGCCGGCCCAGATCCGGCTGCTCCGCCCGCCGTGCCAGCTCCGCCTCCCAGGTTCCGGCTGCGCGACAACGCGCCTTCATCTCATGCCCGATACCGAGGCTGCCATGCTCGATCGCATTCGCCAGCAGTTCCATCAATGCCTCCGCCACCTGCCACCTCTGCGGACATACCGAGGCGGCCTCGAACGCGGCCGATCGGGCCTCGGCATGAGTGCGCAGCCTGCGCTCGAAGCTCACACCCACGCCTCCACGATCCGGTCGACACGGTTTCGCATCGCCGCGAAGTACAGCACCGGAATCACGACCAGCGTCAGCGCGGTCGAAACGAACACCCCGAAGATCAGGCTTAGTGCGAGGCCGTTGAAGATCGGGTCGTCGAGGATGAACACCGCACCGATCATCGCCGCCAGCGCAGTCAAACCAATCGGCTTGGCGCGCACGGCTGCCGCACGGATCACCGCCTCACCCAGTTCCATGCCTTCGCGCACCTGCTGGTTCACGAAATCGACGAGCAGGATCGAGTTGCGCACGATGATGCCGGCCAGTGCGATCATCCCGATCATCGACGTGGCGGTGAACTGCGCGCCCGCCAGCGCGTGTCCGGGCATCACGCCGATGATCGTGAGCGGAATCGGAGCCATGATGACGAGCGGCACGAGATAGCTCCGGAACTGCGCGACAACCAGCAGGTAGATCAGGATCAGGCCCACTGCGTAGGCCGCACCCATGTCGCGAAACGTTTCGTAGGTGACCTGCCACTCGCCGTCCCACTTGATCGCATAGCCCGCGAAGGGGTCGGCCGGCTGCCGGATGAACCACTCGCCAAGCGTGCCGGCGAGGCCCGGGCCCGACAGCTCGATCCCGTCCAGCCGCGAGCGCAGATCGAACATGCCATAGAGCGGAGAATCGAGCCTGCCCCCCATGTCGGCCGTGACATACACCACCGGCAGCAGATCCTTGCGGTAGATCACCTGTTCCCGCTGGGCCTCGTGCACGGCGACGAGCTCGGACACCGCGACCAGCGCCCCGTCGCGCGCGCGCACCTTGAGCCCGAGCAGATCGTCAACGCTCGCCTGGCGCTCGGGTGGCAACTGGATGCGCACCGGGATTTCGTACTTGTGGTCGCCCCCGTGGATCGGCGTAACGTTCTCGCCGGCGAGCCCCAGACGCACGACCTCGACCACGTCGGCCTGTGCCACGCCCATGCGCGCGGCCTTGGACTGGTCGACCTTGAGCAGCAGCTTCGGCGCAGCCTCGTCTATGGTGTCATCGACGCCGACGATGTCGGGCGTGCGCTCGAACAGTCCGCGCAGGCGGCGCGCCACCTCGATCTGGCCAGCGTAGTCGGGTCCATAGACCTCGGCGACGACGGGCGAGAGCACCGGTGGCCCAGGCGGGACTTCGACAACCTTGGCGTTGCCGCCGCTGGCGCGGGCGATTGCCTGGACCGCCTCTCGCACCGACACCGCAATCTCGTGGCTCTTGCGCGTACGTTCGGCCTTGTCGACCAGATTGACCTGCAGGTCGCCCTGCTCGGGTGCGCTGCGCAGGAAGTACTGGCGCACCAGACCATTGAAGTTGATCGGGCTGGCGGTGCCGGCGTAGGCCTGCCAGTCGGTGACCTCGGGGACGTCGGCAAGAACGTCCCCGATCTCGCGCAACACCCGTGCGGTCTCCTCGACCGGGGTCCCCACGGGCATGTCGAGCACGACCTGAAACTCGCTCTTGTTGTCGAAGGGCAACATCTTGAGCACGACCCACTGGGTCGCCGGGAGTGCCACCGAGGCAACGATCAGCGCGAACATCGTCAGCCACAGTACGAGCCGCGCGCGCGCGCCCTTGGCCGGATCGATCATCGGCGTCATCACCCGGCGGAAAAAACCGTCGAGCCGGCGCGTGAGCGCATCCTCGGCAGGGTGCTCAACAGCAACGCCCTCAGCGGCCGGCACATGCGCCGTTCCGCCGAGCAACCGAAGCGCAAGCCACGGCGTAACCATGAAGGCGACCGCCAGCGAAATGAACATGCCCATCGATGCGTTGATCGGGATCGGGCTCATGTACGGGCCCATCAGCCCGGTCACGAAAGCCATCGGCAAGAGCGCGGCGATGACCGTGAAGGTGGCGAGGATGGTCGGGCCGCCGACTTCGTCAACCGCCCTCGGCACCAGCTTCCACAGCGGCACACCGGGCTCGAGGGTCTTCCAGCGATGGATGTTCTCGACCACGACGATCGCATCATCGACGAGGATGCCGATCGAGAAGATCAGTGCGAACAGACTCACCCGGTTGAGCGTGAAGCCCCACGCCCACGACGCAAACAACGTCGCCGCCAGCGTCAGCGTGACCGCGATGCCGACGATCAATGCTTCCCGACGCCCGAGGGCGACAAGGACGAGCAACACCACCGCACCGGTTGCGAAGGCGAGCTTGCCGATCAGCGTGTTGGCCTTGTCATCGGCCGTCTGACCGTAGTTGCGCGTGACCGTAAACTGAACCCCCTCTGGGACGATCGAACCCTCGAGCGCGCGCGCGCGTGCGATCACGGCGTCGGCGACGTCGGCAGCGTTTGACCCCGGCTTCTTGGAAACTGCCAGCGTCACCGCTGGAAACACGCCGTGTTCGGACACACCCTTGGACGCCGCCGCCGGCCCGGTTCCGAACCACACGGCGCGCGCGGGCTGGTCTGGTCCATCCTCGACCGTCGCCACGTCGCCCAGGAAGACCGGACGGGTATCTTGCACGCCGACGACAAGGCTGCGAACATCGTCGGCCGACTCCAGATAGGTTCCGGTGCGCACCAGCACCTCGCGATTGCCCTCGGTCAGCGTACCGGACGGCTGCGAAGCATTGGCGAGTTGTAGCGCTGCGCGCAGATCCAATGCCGTCACGCCATGGGCATTCATCCGGTGACCGTCCAGATGTACACGCACTACATGGTCCGGACCGCCGATCGTGACAACGTCGCGGGTTCCTGCCACCCGCTTGAGTTCAAGCTCGACGGCGCGCGAAACCTGCTGCATCTCGAACGCGGCGCGGCGCTCGTCAGCGGTCCAGAAGGTGAGGCTGACGATGGGCACATCATCGATGCCCTTGGGCTTGATGATGGGCTCACCCACGCCTAGTTGCGGACTGAGCCAGTCGCGGTGCGAATGGACGGTGTCGTACAGGCGGACCAGCGCCTCCTGGTTCGGGATGCCGACCTCGAACTGCACGGTCACGACCGCCATGCCCGGTCGCGACACGGAATAGACGTGCTCGACGCCGGCCATGCGCGACAGCACCTGCTCGGCCGGACGCGCAATCAGCGCCTCGACGTCACGCGCCGATGCTCCCGGAAACGGAACGAGAACATTGGCCATCGTCACGTCGATCTGAGGCTCCTCCTCCTTGGGCGTGATCAGCGTCGCGAACAGCCCCAGCAGCAACAGGATCAGTGCGATCAACGGCGTCAGTGCGTTACGCTGGAAGGCGGCTGCGATACGCCCCGATGTCCCGAGGGCCTGGTTCATGGGCACCCCCGCTCAGCGTCCGGCAGAACGCGCCGCACGCGCCGCGATACCGGCTGCGACCGGATCGAGCGCGATCTCCTCGCCGCCAGCAAGACCGGCCAGCACGGCAACGGTGCCATCCGGATGAACCGGACCGGTGCGGATCTGACGCAGGCTGAAAACATGACGCGCATCGGCAACATACACCCCGGTGATCTCGCTGCGGCGCACGACCGCCTCGGCTGGAATGCGGATCATGGTCGCCTCACCGGCCAGTAGATGCACTCGGGCGAAACCGCCCGGCGCCCCCCCTGCGGCGCCCGCGGGAAGATCGACGCGCAGGCGCAGCGTGTGCGTGCGCGGATCGGCCGCCGGGAGGACGATCACCCGCTCTGCCTCCACCCTGCGCTTCGTGCCCGGCAGTTCAACCCACGCCGAGAGGGCACCGGAATCGAGCCCCGCTAGCCGCGCCTGCGGTACGTCCGCAACCGCACGCAAGCGCTGCGGATCGAATACGGTCACGAGCGGCATCCCCGGCATCGCCATCTCGCCCGGTTCCCGGTGACGTACGGAGAGCACACCCGACAGCGGAGCGACGATCGTTGTGTACGCACGCGCCGCCGTGGCCTGCTCCAGCGCTGCACGTGCCGCTTGAAGCTGGGCCTCGGCAGCCAGCAGTGCGGTACGCGCCTGGTCGACGGCGGACGGGCTGACGAATGCCCGATCGTGCAGGCTCTGAGCACGCCTGTGCTCGGCCGCTGCGTTTGCGCGGTGCGCCTCGGCCTGCGCAACAACCGCACGGGCCGCGGCAATCGCCTGGTCGGCTTCTGCCGAGTCGATCCGTACGATGACCTGCCCGGCTTCCACCACATCACCGGCATCGACAGGCAGCGCCACGATCCGTCCGGACACACGCGCTGCAACCGTCGCTTCGCGAACGGCCTCCAGCGTTGCCTCGGCAACGTGCACCACCGCGTTTGCGCGTTCCTGCACCACAAGCGTGGGCACCTGTGCCGCAGCCGGGAAAGCAGCAATCCCCAGCCATCCGGCGAGCAGCAACGAAATAGAGAACAGGGTTCGGGTTTCCATGTTTATTAGAATACTCTAATAAACATGGGGAATCAAGGAAGTCACCCTTCAGACCGCCTGGACGCAGCTTCGGGCGAATCCTGCGATCGCCTCGACGACCTCGTCGGCCTCGCCAACCGCCAACGTGAGATGAATCGCACACTCCGGATGGCGCGTGCGCGCCGCGTCGATCAAGACCGGAACATCCTTCTTCAGGTGACCGCCTTGCGCGAGAAACACCGGGATCACCGTGATGCTGGCAACCCCTTCGGCGACCAGCGCATCGATCGCTTCGTGCAGCGCGGGTGCGATGAATTCGAGGAAGGCGAGCTCGACTGCGACACCTGGGGCCTGGGCAAGCAACCGCTCGCGAATCCGCCGCATCGGCTCGGCCCACTGCGGGTCGCGCGCGCCATGCCCGAACAGCACCACTGCTTTTTCATGCTTCATGTCCGATCTCCTCCGTAATACGGGCTTGCGGCCCGCCCCCTCCTTCGAGCAATTGCTCCATGGCCCGCGCAGCCGCCAGCATTCCGACGCTGGCCGTGACCACGACGCTCGATCCGTACCCTGAACAGGCCAGCCCCTGTGGCGCACGATCGGCAGCACAGGAATCCGGACGGCTGGTCGGCTCGATCGAGTACACGGTCTCGATTCCAAAACGCTGTCCGGTTCGACGCGGAAAACCGTGCTCATGGCGCAACATGCGCCGCATCCGCGCCAGCAGCGGATCCTGCTCCGTGCGCGCCAGATCCTCGACCCGGATCGCACGTGGATCCCTTTTTCCGCCGGCAGCACCGGTTACGACCAGGGGCATGCCGGCCCTGCGGCATGCCAGCACGATGGCGACCTTCGCCCGTACATTGTCGATCGCGTCGACCACCACATCGAAGCCTTGCAGCAACACGCTCGCATTGTCGGGGGTGAGGAAGTCCTCGACCACCTCAACCCGGGCCCACGGGTCGATCGCGAGAATGCGCTCGCGCATGGCCTGCACCTTGGCTTGTCCGAGGGTGTGCTCCAATGCGTGGATCTGACGGTTGAAATTGGATTGGGCAACGTGATCCAGATCGATCAGGGTCAGATGTCCGACTCCGCTGCGCGCGAGCGCCTCGGCCACCCATGAGCCGACCCCACCGATCCCGACCACGCAGGCGCGCGCCGTCGCCAGCCGGCGAGCTGCCGCGGACCCGAGCAGGCGTGTGACGCCCCCGAACCGGCGCTCCCTGTCGGCCACGGCCTCGTCGATCGGCAACTCCTGCATCGTCCACCCTCCATCCTGCATCGTTCCTGAAGACTCGATGGTACAGGAGCGCGATCGGAGCGAAGCTGAACTCGATGACACGAGGCGACTCCAAACTGCACGACGGACGAGCCGGAGCGGGAAGATGGATGCCCCGAACCTGGCTTGCCCGACCTCCAACCCGACCCGCACGACGCCCCGATGAGCGCAGCCCCACTACCCGGAACCAAGATTCGTCGATGCGCGCTGTACGCTGCGCTGCTTGCATGCTGGATCACGGTACCGGGTCTCGCGCTGGCTCTTGGCGGAACCGGTGCGCTGGTCGAGGCGGCGAAACGCCTGCATGCCGACGACCGGCCCGAAGAGGCCGCCCTCTTGTTCGAGCGGGCCGCGAGAGCTGGAAATCGCTACGCGCAGTACCGGTACGCAATGATGTTGCTGGACGGCTCGGCGCAAAGTCGGGAGTCCAATGCCGTCTGGCGCTGGCTCCGGCGTGCAGCGGGTGCTGGTCTGGCGCAGGCACAGTTCGAGTTCGCACTGCGGTACGAACGAGGCGATCTGGTATCCCCTTCAATGCCCGTCGCGATCGAGTGGTATCGCAGGGCGGCCAGTCAGGGTCATACCGAGGCTCAGGTACACCTTGCTCGGCTGCTGCTGGAACGGAGCGAGCAGTCCGGCGCCCTTACCGATCGCGACCAGGCCGTGCGCTGGCTCGGTGCCGCAGCCCGATCCGGGCACGCCGCCGCGCGCGCCGCCCTGCAGGAACTCGAACCGGACGAGGCGGTGCAGGAGCAACCCGGGACCGGAAACGAGTAGCGGCGGTTCGCTGCCAGATTCAGGCGGTCTCGATCTCACGACATGCGTCGAGCCACACCCCGAGGCCCTGCGCATTCAGATCGAGATCCATGCGCAGCAGCTCGAACAGCTCGGATTCCGACAACACCCATCCCTGACGCTCGGATTCCTCGCGCACGATCTGCTCGAGCCCGGCAAGGATCTCGACATGGCGGGCAACGCCCTCACCCCGCGCGGCGCGTGCGACGGCGACTTCGGTGTCGATGAGCCGGTGAAGATCCGCCGCCAGCCGATGCACATCGGTGACGCGGCTGAAATGCGTGAGATAGACGGCCTCGGGCTCGCATCCGATCATGCGGTCGATCGTCGCATGCATCCGCTCGGGATCGAACTGCGACGGAGAGGTGGTCGGAAAGATGGAAGGCCGGCCATCGACGTCGAGTTCCCGATACGACAGACCGAACGCGTCGCCACTGAAGATGGCACGCGCTGTCTCGTCGCGGAAGCAGACGTGATGGCGCGCGTGCCCTGGCGCATCGAGGACCTCGAACCGACGCCCGTTCAGGTCGACGCACAGACCGTCGACCGCGGCGACGATCCGCTCGGCCGGAACCGGTGCCAGCCGCCCATAAAGCGCAAACGTCTGTTCCGCGCCATAGACCTCGGCGGTCGCATCCCACAGCCGCGTCGGATCGATCATGTGACGCACACCGCGCGGATGCACGAGGAGCTTCGCGTTCGGCAGCGCACACATGAGGCTGCCGGCGCCGCCCGCGTGATCCAGATGAATGTGGGTGAGCATCACCCAGAGGACCCGTTCGGGTGCCACACCGGCGGCCGCCAGTGCGGACAGAACGCGGGCGACCGAACCATTGGTCCCGGTATCGATGATGGCTGCCCACCCCTGGTGGATGACGAGGTGCACCGCGGCCAGCCCGGGACGCCCGTACCCTGAATCGACAGCCAGCACGCCGTCTGGATGCGCGGTGACGTACTGCACGATTCTCTCCCCCTGGTCTTGTAAAGATGTTTTCTGCAATTGTATCTGCTCGTCCCCCTTCGGTCCCGTCCCGGCAGCAAGCGGTTACACTCGCGGACACGCAGGGGCTGCCTGCAAGGAACGAACATGGATGATCACTTTGACACACCACCGGACAGGCGTTCCGTACCCGGGGAGAAATGGGGCCGCTACGCGGGTCGGGACGTCCTGCCGCTCTGGGTCGCGGACATGGATTTCACGGCCGCCCCGGAGATCCTCGATGCGCTGCACAGCCGCATCAAGCACGGCGTGTTCGGGTACACCGATCCCTGGCCCGGACTGGTCGACGCGGTCATTGAAGGCGTCCGGCGCGATCACGACTGGCACATCCAGCCGGACTGGCTGGTGTGGTTGCCCGGTGTCGTCACGGGTTTCAATCTGGCCTGCCGGGCGGTTGGCGAGACGGGCGACGAGGTGCTGACTGCAACCCCGGTCTATCCCCCCTTTCTGAGCGCGCCAGGCAACAATGAGCGACGCCTCACGCACCGTCCGCTGGTCTGCTCGGCCGGTCGCTGGGAGTGGGACCGCGACACCTTCGCAGCCGCGCTGAGCGCGCGAAGCCGGCTGTTCCTGCTGTGCAACCCGCACAACCCGGTCGGGCGGGCCTTCACGACCGAGGAGTTGCGCTGGATCGCCGATCTCGCGGAACGGCACGATCTCGTGATCTGCTCCGACGAGATCCACTGCGGGCTGGTGCTCGACCCGAACTGCCGTCACGTGCCGATCGGCGCCCTCGACGATTCGGTCGCTCGGCGCACGATCACGCTGATGGCGCCCTCCAAGACCTGGAATATCCCCGCCCTCTACTGCGCCTTCGCGATCATCCCCGACCCCGCCCTGCGCAAGCGCTATCGCAATGCGATGCGCGGGCTGATCCCGCAGCCGAACGTGCTCGGAATGGTTGCAACGGAAGCCGCCTATCGGGACGGCGATCCGTGGCGGCAGGCCCTGCTTGCGTATCTGCGCGGTAACGAGGCGAGGGTCGCGGATCGCATCGCTGCCATGCCCGGACTATCCAGCACGCGCGTCGAGGCGACCTACCTCGCCTGGATCGACTGCCGTGCAGCTGGTCTCGATGACCCCGCCCGGTTCTTCGAGGCGTCTGGCGTTGGACTGTCGGACGGGACCGCATTCGGCCAGCCTGGTTTCGTGCGACTGAACTTCGGCTGCTCTCGTGCCACCCTGGAAGAGGCCCTGTCCCGGATGCAGCGGGCGATATCCCGCATCTGAACGGGGTCCGCAGCAACAAGGGGCATCAGTCGCCCACAAGTTTCAGAACGGAATGTCGTCGTCGAAATCGCCGAAACCGCCGCTCTTCTGTGCTGGCGCACGGCCAGCCTGCCCTTGCTGGGGCTCCGCTTCGCGGCTGCGAGCCGGCGCTGAGTCGTAACCACCGCCATCCTGCCTGGAAGACGGTGCATCGCCACCCATCCCCTGGCGCCCCCCGAGCATTTTCATCTCGTCACCACGAATCTCGGTGGTATAGCGATCCTGGCCGTCCTTGTCCTGCCACTTGCGTGTCTGTAGACGACCCTCGACATAGATCTGGCTGCCCTTACGCAGATACTGGGCGGCAATCTCGGCCAGACGCCCGAAAAACGCGACGCGATGCCACTCGGTGGCCTCGCGACGCTCGCCGGTCGCCTTGTCCTTCCAGGTCTCGGTCGTCGCGATGCGCACGTTGCAGATGGCATCGCCCGAGGGCATGTAACGGGTTTCCGGGTCGGCGCCGAGGTTGCCGATCAGGATCACTTTGTTGACGGATGCCATTGCTCTCTCCTTTATTCGTGTCGTTAACCAGTCTGAATGGCTGGCTCAACGCGGCGCGGCGGCGGTATCATCGACGCCGCCAGGATCAGCCAGACCAGCGCAACGAGTGCGCATGCCGCATACACCGCTCCGGCGCCGAAATGCTGGGCAACATACCCACCCAGCATTCCGCCCATGAACAGCCCGGCGGACTGGAGCGTATTGTACACACCCAGCGCGGTTCCCTTCGCATCCGGCGGCGCAATTTTCGAGATCCATGACGGCTGGGTTGCCTCGAGAACATTGAAGGCCACGAAGAAGATGACCAGCCACAGCCCCACAGCCGGAACACTGTGCGAAAAGAGGTAGAACCCTGCCTGGACCATGAGCAGCAACACGATCGAGGCATTGAAGAGCAGCTTGATCGACCCGCGCCGTTCGGCAACGATGAGTGCGGGCACCATGACCACGAAGGACAGGAGGACCACCGGCAGATAGACCTTCCAGTGTCCTGCCAGCGGCAACCCTCCGGCAACCAGCGCGGCAGGGATGAGGACCCACATCGCCGTCTGCATCAGATGGAGCGAAAAAACGCCGAAGTTCAGGCGCATCAGTTGCCCATTGCGCAGGACGTCCACGAATCGCCCGCCATTGGCACGCGGCACCGGGGGCGCATCCGGCACGACCCACAGAACGACGAAGATGGCCCCAAGCGCGAGTGCGGCCGTCAGCCAGAAGATCCCGTCCATGCCGACGGCCGCATACAACAGAGGGGCCGCGACCATCGACAGGGCAAACACCAATCCGATGCTTGCGCCGATCATCGCCATGATCTTGGTGCGGTGCTGATCGCGCGTCAGATCGGCTGCAAGCGCGATGACCGCGGCGGAGATCGCACCTGCCCCCTGCAGCACACGGCCGACGATGACCAGATGAATGCTCGTTGCCAGCGCTGCGACGACACTGCCCGCAAGGAATACCAGCAGCCCGAAGACGATGACGGGCTTACGGCCGAAACGGTCCGAAGCTGCGCCGAAGGCAATCTGGAGAAAGGCCTGGGTGAGGCCGTAGGCGCCGATTGCGACTCCGACCAGCGTAAGGTCGTCGCCACCGGGGATCGTGTGTGCGTGTACGGCAAACACCGGAAGGATGAGGAACAGCCCGAGCATCCGCAAACCGAAGATCGCAGAGAGGCTGATCCCGGCGCGCCACTCGGCTGCCGTCATCGAATCCCTTGCAGGAGGGGTCATCAGGGGTGTCGCTTACCAAAAACGTGAGATTTTAGCATCAGCCAGCATGCACTTTGTCCCGCATGGCGTTTCTCTCGTATAGTGGATCAGAGCATTGAATCACGAGTAGATCATGGACAACATCCGGATACGGGGCGCGCGGACCCACAACCTGCGCGACGTCGACCTCGATCTGCCACGCAACCGACTGACGGTGATCACGGGCCTGTCCGGCTCCGGCAAGTCATCGCTGGCGTTCGATACGCTCTATGCAGAGGGACAGCGACGCTACGTCGAGTCGCTCTCCACGTACGCGCGCCATTTCCTGCAGCAGATGGAGAAACCCGAGGTCGACCTGATCGAGGGCCTGTCGCCTGCGATCGCGATCGAGCAACGTGCCGCAAGCCATAACCCCCGGTCGACCGTTGGCACGGTAACCGAGATTCACGACTACCTTCGTCTGCTCTTTGCCCGGGCCGGCACGCCTCATTGTCCCGATCATCCCGGGCAGACCCTGGAAGCCCGGACGGTGACGCAGATGGTGGACCATGTGCTGGAGTTCCGGCCCGACAGCCGCGTCATGATTCTTGCACCCGTCGTTTCCGGACGAAAGGGCGCGCACGACGATCTGTTTGCGGAGCTGCGCGCGCAGGGGTTCGCGCGCGTACGAGTCGACGGCAAGGTGAGCGATCTGGATTCGGTTCCCGCTCCGACGCGAAACCAGCGCCACACGATCGAGATCGTCATCGACCGTCTGAAGGTCAGACCGGATCAGCGCATCCGTCTTGCCGAATCATTCGAGACCGCGCTACGCCACTCTGACGGCCGCGCGGTCGTCGTGAACCTCGAGACCGAATCGGAGCAGGTCTTCTCGGCTCGGTATGCCTGCCCGGAGTGTGGGTTTTCGCTGTCCGAGCTTGAGCCGAGGTTGTTCTCCTTCAACAATCCGGCCGGAGCGTGCCCACACTGCGATGGCCTGGGACGAATCGAGTTCTTTGATCCCGCTCGCGTGGTCCGGCATCCGGAGCGGTCACTAGCAGAAGGCGCGATCCGCGGTTGGGACCGCCGGAATACGTTCTATCACCAGATGCTGACGAGCCTGTCGTCGCACTATGGCTTCGACATCGACCGGCCGTTTCAGGAACTGCCGGAAGCCATTCGTATGTGCCTCCTCCATGGGTCCGGTCAAGACGAGATCGACTTCCAGTACGTTTCGGACGGCGGCCGGCGCGTGACCAAGAAACATCGTTTCGAGGGAATCCTGCCGAACCTCGAACGACGCTATCGTGAAACCGAATCGCACGCCGTGCGCGAAGAGTTGTCACGCGATCGGTCCAGCCGCCCCTGCCCGAGTTGCGGCGGCACCCGACTCCGGCGCGAAGCGCGGCAGGTTCGCATCGCCGATCGGTCGATCGACGAGATCAGCCGCATGACCCTCGGTGATTGTCAGGCATTTTTCGGCGACCTGCGCCTGCATGGACAGAAAGCTGTCATCGCCGGGCGGCTCATCGCCGAGATCACCGGCAGATTGGGGTTTCTCACGAACGTTGGGCTCGACTATCTGTCACTCGACCGCTCGGCAGACACCCTCTCAGGAGGCGAAGCACAGCGGATCCGGCTGGCAAGCCAGATCGGTTCGTGTCTGACCGGCGTGATGTACGTGCTCGACGAACCTTCGATCGGCCTTCATCAACGAGACAACGACCGTCTGCTGGCCAGTCTTCGCTACCTTCGTGATCAAGGCAACACGGTAATCGTCGTGGAACATGATGAAGATGCGATTCGCTCGGCCGATTACGTCGTCGATCTCGGACCCGGTGCGGGCGAGCATGGGGGCCGGATCATCGCGCACGGCCCTCCTGAAGAAATCGCCCGGAATCCAGCCTCGCTGACCGGAGCATACCTCTCGGGACGGCTCGCCATCCCGGTCCCGCAAGTGCGCACTCCCCCGGACGCCGCACGACAGATCCGGATCTCCGGTTGTCGCGGGAACAATCTGAAAGGGATCGAACTACTGATCCCGTGCGGTCTCTTTACCTGCGTCACCGGGGTGTCGGGCTCTGGAAAATCCACACTCATCAATGACACCCTGTACCCGCTCGCGGCGATCCGGCTCAATGATGCAGCTTCTGACGCAGCCCCGTTCGATACAGCACACGGACTGGAGCACCTGGACAAGGTGATCTGCATCGACCAGTCGCCCATCGGCCGAACGCCCCGGTCCAACCCCGCCACCTACACTGGTCTCTTCACCCCGATCCGGGAACTGTTTGCCAGCGTGCCCGAAGCCCGCGCACGTGGCTACGGCCCAGGCCGATTTTCCTTCAATGTCAAGGGCGGACGATGCGAAGCGTGCCAGGGCGATGGTCTTGTCCGGGTTGAGATGCATTTCCTGCCCGATCTCTTCGTTCCTTGTGATCACTGTCGGGGGCAGCGTTACAACCGGGAGACCCTTGAGGTGCGATATCGCGGACTGAGCATCCACCAGGTCCTCGAACTCACTGTCGAACGCGCGTCCGCCTTCTTCTCCGCAGTACCGGCAATCGCACGCCGGCTCGACACCCTGATTCAGGTCGGTCTCGGATACATGCGCCTGGGACAGAATGCCACCACGCTGTCGGGCGGCGAAGCGCAGAGGGTCAAGCTCGCACAGGAACTGTCGCGCAAGGATACCGGTCGCACGCTGTACATTCTCGATGAGCCGACCACGGGACTGCACTTTCAGGACATCGAACTCCTGCTCCGTGTACTGCAGCGACTACGCGATAGCGGCAACACCATCGTCGTGATCGAACACAACCTCGACGTCGTGAAATCCGCCGACTGGGTAATCGATCTCGGCCCGGAAGGCGGTGACCGCGGTGGCACGATCGTCGCTGCCGGTACGCCAGAGTCGATCGCGCACAACCAGTACAGTCATACCGGCCGGTATCTCCAGGGGGTCCTCGATCGCCATCGATGAAGACCGCCCTGCTGGGCCATGAACTGCATTCTCCCATTCAATACACGGACCGAAGTTCAGGCGATGCATCTGGAATGAGCCGGCCGATTGGTGCAGAATTCACGGACCGGCGGTGATCGCACACGTCAGGAGCCAACCATGTCCGACGATCTTAACAGCTACGAAACCCGCTTCCTGCAACGCATCGAAAGGCGCGCGCAGTTCCTGAAGACTCTCTTCATCGCGGAGTTCGGGATTTACCTGTCCCCTGACGAAGGACAGCGCAAGCGGTCGATCGAAGCCTTGGTCCGGATGATGGCCCGCCAGAGCGAACTCCCCCATTTGAGGCCGGAGACCTTGAATGCCGCAACGACGATGATCCGCAATCACCTGGAATCGATGCAGCGGGTCCTGCCCCACGACGTGCAGTATCGCAACAGGCTGCGCAGGGATTGGTAGCCGCTGGCCTGCGTCCGCTTCAGTCGTCAACCGCGTGGCGACGCAGCAGGTCCAGGTTGACCACCTGCAGTGCGGCCCGGTGCGTCGCACCGAGAATCACCCTTGGAGCGACACCCGCTTCACAGGCTTCCAGCCAACGTGCCGCACACAGACACCAGCGATCTCCCGGCGCCAGCCCCCGAAAACGGTATTCCGGCCTCGCCGTAGTCAGGTCATTGCCCCGTTGCTTCGAAAAAGCCAGGAACGACTCCGTAACTTTCACGCAGATCACGTGAAGACCCGGGTCCGCCGAAGACGCATCACAACACCCAGTGCGAAAGAACCCAGTCAACGGGGCATAACTGCATGCCTGAAGCGGCTCCCCCAGCACATTTACCTGTTCCACGACCCCAGACTTGTCCATACATACCTCCCGAGCAATGGAGCCAGACCTGCTGACAACGATGCTCATCATACGGCAGGCACGGATGTCCTCAACAGGCCGACACGACGGAACCGCCCACGCCAGCGCGGTTGGTTCATTCTACTGGGAACCCCAACTCTGCACGCACGGACGCAATAGGGATCCCTTGAGATCAGACTGGCCGCAGGCTGGCGGGTCGACAAAAAAAAAGGGCCGCGATGCGGCCCTTCCGGATCCCTGAGGCGAAGCTTCAATCAGGCGGCGGCTGATTGCTCCAGCACCTCCGACCCCTCTTCCTCTGATACCTCGGGACGATCAAGCAGCTCGACCAGAGCCATCGGAGCGTTATCCCCGTCGCGGAAACCGAACTTCAGGATCCGCAAATATCCGCCGTTGCGCGTCGCATAGCGCGGCCCCAGCTCATCAAAGATCTTGACGACCATCTCGCGGTCACGCAGCCGGTTGAACGCAAGGCGGCGATTCGAAAGGCTCGGCTTCTTGCCCAGCGTGATCAGTGGTTCCACGACACGGCGCAGCTCCTTGGCTTTCGGAAGCGTCGTCTTGATCACTTCATGCCGCAGCAACGAATTTGCCATATTGCGAAACATCGCCTGGCGGTGGCTGCTAGTACGATTCAGTTTGCGAAGACCATTACGGTGACGCATTTTCTTACCTCACTTCGCCGACACACCTCAACCGAGCTTTTCAAGCCCGGCCGGCGGCCAGTTCTCCAGTTTCATCCCGAGCGTCAGACCACGCGTGGCCAACACTTCCTTGATCTCATTGAGTGACTTGCGACCCAGATTCGGGGTCTTGAGCAACTCGGTTTCCGTACGTTGAATCAGATCACCGATGTAGTAGATGTTCTCGGCCTTCAGGCAGTTCGCAGACCGCACCGTAAGCTCGAGATCATCCACCGGACGCAGCAGCACCGGATCAATGCTCTCCTCGGGAAGCTTGACGTCGACGGGCTCCGTTCCCTCGAGGTCGGCAAACACGGACAGCTGATCCATCAGAACGCGTGCCGCGTATCGAATCGCCTCTTCCGGATCGACCGCGCCATTCGTCTCGATGTCGATGACCAGTCGGTCCAGATCCGTACGCTGCTCAACACGCGCGCTCTCGACCAGATAGCTCACGCGCCGGACCGGGCTGAACGAGGCATCCAGCATGATCCGCCCGATGCTCTTGCTCTCCTCGTTCACAGGACGCGCATTGGCCGGGATGTACCCGCGGCCTTCCTCGATCTTGATCTCCATGTCGATCTTGCCGCCGGGCGCGAGATGAGCAATGACGTGATCCGGATTGATCACTTCGACATCGTGCCCAGCCTCGATGTCGGCAGCCGTCACAAGCCCGTCGCCCGACTTCGAAAGACGCAGCGTCGCACTGTTACGGTTGTGCAGCTTGAGCACCACACCCTTCAGGTTGAGAAGGACATCGACGATGTCCTCCCGCACGCCATCCAGCGTCGAGTACTCGTGAAGCACACCCTCAATCGCGACTTCAGTGGGAGCACAACCCGGCAGCGAAGACAGGAGGATGCGCCGGAGCGCATTCCCCAGTGTATGGCCGAAACCTCGCTCGAACGGCTCCATCGTCACTCGAGCCTGCACGGCTGAGACGTTGTGAACGTCGATGATGCGGGGTTTCAGCAGCGAATTGCTTTGCATCAGCAGTTCCTCGGGTCTTGGGTTCTACGGACAGGCCGCACTTAGCGGGAATACAGTTCGACGACCAGATTCTCATTGATGGTCGGCGGAAGCTCGCTACGCTGCGGATACGCCTTGAACACCCCTTTGCCGGCCTTGACGTCAACCTCAAGCCATTCGGGAAAACCACGTGAACTCGCTGCCTCGAGCGCGCCCTTGACGCGCAGCTGTCCGCGCGACCGTTCAGTCAGCTCGACAACGTCACCGGGGCGGACCACGAACGAAGGAATGTTGACCCGTCGCCCGTTGACCAGAATGCCGTTGTGACGGACGAGTTGTCGCGACTCGGCACGCGACGCACCGAACCCCATCCGGTACACAACCGAATCCAGCCGCCCTTCAAGCAACTGAAGCAGGTTCTCGCCGGTTTGCCCGCGACGGCGATCCGCTTCTGCGTACACCTTGCGAAACTGGCTCTCAAGCACACCGTAGAGACGGCGAATCTTCTGCTTCTCGCGCAACTGCACCCCATAGCCGGACATCCGCTGACCGGAGCGCTGACCATGCTGACCTGGGGCATACGAACGCCTCTCGATCGCACACTTGTCGGTGAAGCACTTTTCACCCTTCAAAAACAACTTCTCGCCCTCGCGACGACACTGGCGGCACTTGGGATCCAGATTACGAGCCACGTTTTACTCCTTCTCTAATGCGCCTGGTCAGATACGGCGCTTCTTGGGCGGGCGGCAACCGTTGTGCGGAATCGGCGTGATATCGGTGATGCTGGAAATCTTGATTCCAATCGCATTCAACGCACGCACCGCAGACTCACGCCCGGGACCGGGGCCCTTGATCCGAACCTCAAGGTTCTTGATTCCGCACTCCTGTGCGGCCTTTCCGGCCGCCTCCGCCGCGACCTGCGCAGCAAACGGAGTACTCTTTCGGGAACCCTTGAACCCAGCACCTCCCGATGTCGCCCACGACAGGGCATTCCCCTGGCGATCGGTGATGGTGATGATGGTGTTGTTGAAGCTCGCATGCACGTGGGCGATCCCCTCGGCTACGTTCTTCTTGACCTTCTTGCGAACCTTCGCTGCTGTCTTAGCCATGATCTACCCCTGTCACTTCTTCTTGCCCGCGATGGCCTTGCGCGGGCCCTTGCGTGTACGTGCATTTGTGCGCGTGCGCTGCCCGCGCACGGGCAAACCGCGGCGATGCCTGAAGCCGCGATAGCACCCGAGATCCATCAGGCGCTTGATGCTCATCGTTACTTCACGCCGCAGATCTCCCTCGACGACGAGCTTGCCCACCTCATCGCGCAGGCGATCCATATCCGATTCGGTCAGATCCTTGACCTTAGCGGAACGCTCGATACCTGCAGCGTCGCAGAGCTTGCGGGCCGTAGTCCGCCCGACTCCGTAAATGGCGGTCAGCGCGATCTCGGTGTGCTTGTGATTGGGAATGTTTACCCCAGCAATACGGGCCATTCGTTTACCCCAAAAAGCAGAACATTAAATTTTAACCGTCGAAGGCAGAATGATCAACCCTGGCGTTGCTTGTGACGCGCATCGGTGCAGATGACGCGCACAACGCCCTTTCGCCGGACGATCTTGCAATTACGGCACAGCCGCTTGACCGAAGCCTGAACTCTCATTTTGCTGCTCCTGTTATCTCAATTACTTCGTCCGGAACACGATCCGGGCCTTGCTCAGGTCGTAGGGCGTGAGCTGCACGGTGACCTTGTCACCAGGAAGAATGCGAATGTAGTGCATGCGCATTTTTCCCGAGATGTAGCCCAGCACGACGTGGCCATTCTCAAGTTTTACGCGGAAAGTCGCGTTGGGAAGATTTTCCAGCACTTCCCCCTGCATCTCTATGACGTCTTCCTTGGCCATTGGTCGTCACCGAACGGGAAGCCCGGAGCCCTTGAAATTCGCCTTCTTCAGCAGACTCTCATACTGGTGAGACATGACGTGAGACTGAACCTGAGTCATGAAATCCATCGTGACTACGACGATGATCAACAGCGACGTACCCCCGAAGTAGAACGGGACGTTCCAACGCAGAATCAGAAACTCAGGAATCAGACATACGAGGGTGATGTAAACCGCTCCGACGAGCGTCAGACGAGTCAGGATCCTGTCGATGTAGCGCGCAGTCTGGTCACCGGGCCGAATTCCAGGCACGAATGCACCACTCTTCTTCAGATTCTCCGCAGTATCACGCGCATTGAATACGAGCGCCGTATAGAAGAAGCAGAAGAACACGATCGCTGCTGCATAAAGCATCACGTAAATCGGCTGCCCTGGCGCCAGCGTCGAGGAAATGTCACGCAACCACACCATCTGCTCCGACGAGCCAAACCACTGACCGAGTGTCGCGGGGAACAGGATGATGCTTGAGGCAAAGATCGGAGGGATGACACCTGCCATGTTGAGCTTCAGCGGCAGGTGAGAACTCTGTCCGCCATAAAGCTTGTTGCCGACCTGACGCTTGGCGTAATTGACGAGAATCTTCCTCTGCCCACGCTCGACAAACACGACGAAGGCCGTGACAACCGCTACGAGAACACAGATCAGAAGCGCTGTGAACGGATGCATTGCGCCCGTCCGGACCAGCTCGAACAAGCCGCCGATCGCGCTGGGCAGTCCTGCGACAATCCCCGAAAAGATGATCAGCGAAATGCCATTGCCGATTCCCCGCTCAGTGATCTGCTCTCCGAGCCACATCAGGAACATGGTCCCGGTGACCAGTGTTGCGACAGTCACGAACCGGAACATCACACCCGGATCGAGCACCAGCCCGGACTGGCTTTCAAGCGCAATCGAGATCCCGAGCCCCTGCGCAAAAGCCAATGCGAGGGTGCCGTAACGCGTGTATTGCGTGATCTTCCTCCGGCCAGCCTCCCCCTCCTTCTTCAGCTGCTCGAAGTACGGCATGGCGACAGTCATCAGCTGCATGATGATCGACGCGGAGATGTACGGCATGATTCCGAGCGCAAAGATCGTAAACCGCGAAAGCGCCCCGCCCGAGAAAAGGTTGAAGACCCCAAGGATGCCACCAGCCTGCGACTGGAAGAGCTCCGCAAGTCTGACCGGATCGATCCCGGGGACGGGAATATGGGCGCCGATTCGATAGACGAGCAACGCCCCAAGGCAGAACAGAATCCGGCGCTTGAGGTCACCGAATCGCCCCGCCCCCCCAAGAGTGGCCGCAGTATTCGCCACAGCAGAATTCCCGCTTACTCGGTTACGACCGCGCCGCCGGCGGCCTCGATCGCAGCACGGGCGCCTTTCGTCGCGCCGACGCCCCGCAATGTGATCTTGCGATCCACAGAACCCGACAGGACCACCTTGGCTGACAGCGCGTTGGCCGGCACCACCCCAGCCTGCATCAGGACCAGAAGGTCAACTTCATCCACGGGCACCTTAGCCAGATCAGACAGCCGGACCTCGACATTTCGCGCAGCCGTCAACGAAACGAAACCGCGTTTCGGAAGGCGACGCTGCAACGGCATCTGACCGCCTTCGAATCCAACCTTGTGGAAACCGCCGGCGCGCGACTTCTGTCCCTTGTGACCCCGACCGCAGGTCTTTCCAAGCCCGGAACCCATGCCGCGACCAACGCGACGAGCCGCCTTCTTTGACCCGGCACCGGGCTTGATCGAATTGAGCTTCATATCAACCCTCACACTTGACCAGGTACGACACCTTGTTGATCATCCCCCGCACTTCCGGAGTATCGATCAACTCTGCCGTGTGATTCACGCGGCGCAGCCCTAGACCGCGCACCGTAGCGCGATGCGACTGCTTGGTTCCGATCACGCTTCGAACGAGCGTGACCTTGATCTTCTTGTCAGCCATCTCTTACCCCAGAATCTCTTCGACTGTCTTGCCACGCTTGGCGGCAATCTCAGCAGGCGTGTTGATCGCGAGCAGACCATTGATGGTCGCGCGAACAACGTTGTAGGGATTGGTCGAGCCGATGCACTTGCAGATTACGTCCGTGACGCCCATCACCTCGAATACCGCTCGCATGGGCCCGCCCGCAATGATGCCTGTTCCTCCAGGGGCGGGCTGCATCAGAACCTCCGACGCACCATGACGACCAATCACCGTATGCTGGAGCGTTCCGTTCTTGAGCGGGATCTTGGTCAACTTGCGCCGAGCCTCATCCATGGCCTTCTGAACGGCAACCGGGACCTCGCGCGACTTCCCCTTGCCCATCCCGACTGCACCATCGCCATCGCCAACGACAGTCAGCGCCGCAAAACCAAGAATCCGGCCACCCTTGACCACTTTGGTCACGCGGTTGATCGCGACCATCTTTTCGCGCAGTGAATCCTCACGCTCCTCGACCGCCGGCGACTTCTTGCCCTGTTGCTTAGCCATACAATCCTCGCTTAGAACTTGAGTCCGCCTTCACGGGCGGCCTCGGCCAGCGCCTTGACGCGACCGTGATATAGAAATCCGGAGCGATCGAAGGAAACCGACTCCAGGCCGGCGGACTTGGCACGCTCGGCAATCAGCTTCCCGACAAGTTCGGCAGCCTGCTTGTTGCCACCGTTCTTGAGCTGGGCGCGCACGTCCTGCTCCACCGAAGATGCGGCCGCGAGCACCTTCGAGCCGCAACCGGAGATGATCTGCGCATAGATGTGTGCGTTGGAACGGAAGACCGTTAGGCGCACCGCCTTGAGCTCTGCAATTTTTGCTCGGGTTTTGCGAGCACGACGCAGACGAACCTGTTTTTTGTTCATGACGAACCGCCCTTACTTCTTCTTGGTTTCCTTGAGCAACACCACTTCGTTCGCATAGCGAACGCCCTTGCCCTTGTAGGGCTCGGGTTTGCGGTATGCCCGTACCTCGGCAGCAACTTGTCCAACCTGTTGCTTGTCCGCGCCCTTGATCACGATCTCGGTCTGACTCGGCGTCTCGACCTTTACGCCCGCAGGCATCTGGTGCACAACAGGGTGCGAAAAGCCGAGTGTAAGATTCAGCTGATCGCCCTGGGCCTGAGCACGGTACCCGACCCCAACCAAGGTAAGCTTACGCTCGAAGCCCTTGCTGACACCGGTCACCATGTTGTTCAGCAGGGCGCGGACAGTTCCCGACATGGCACGTGCGTTGGCAGCCCCTTCGCGCGCCTTGCATACGAGGGAGTCACCTTCGCGCTCAACGACTACGGAGCTACCGATGTACTGCTTGAGCGATCCGAGCGGCCCCTTGACGGTAATCTCCTGGTTCCCGATTGCAACCTCTACGCCCTTGGGAACCAATACCGGATTCTTTGCAACACGAGACATGGAACCCCCTTACGCGACGTAGCAGATGACTTCGCCGCCAACACGGCCGGCACGCGCTGCGCGATCGGTCATGAGGCCACGCGGAGTGGAAACGATCGCCACCCCAAGACCATTCATCACTCGCGGAAGCTTGTCGCTTCCCTTGTAAACCCGCAGACCGGGACGACTGACACGCTCAATGCGCTCGATCACCGGGCGACCTGCGTAATACTTCAGCACCACCTCAAGCTCGGCCTTGCCTTCCAGATCACGCACGGAATAGCCATCGATGTAGCCTTCATCCTGCAACACCTTGGCGATCGCCACCTTGACCTTGGAACTCGGCATCCGCACGCTGAGCTTCTGCGCCTGCTGCCCGTTGCGAATACGGGTCAGCATATCGGCGATCGGATCGGACATACTCATGTGAATTCTCCTTACCAGCTCGCCTTGGTCATGCCGGGAACGTCGCCACGGAATGCCAGATCGCGCAACTTGTTACGGCACAGGGCAAACTTGCGAAACACTCCGCGCGGCCGCCCGGTCAGTGCACAGCGATTGCGCTGACGCACGGGACTCGCGTTACGCGGCAACTGCTGGAGCTTCAGACGAGCGCCCATCCGCTCCTCTTCGGACAACTTCATATCCTTGATCTGCGCGATCAGTTCCGCACGCTTCGCAGCAAACTTCGCCACGGTTTTGCGGCGCTTTTCTTCACGATTGATCAGAGCCAGTTTCGCCATAACACCCTCAATTCTTGAACGGGAACTTGAACGCCGCGAGCAGAGCCTTTGCTTCCTGATCGCTTTTGGCGGTAGTCGTGATGCTGATGTTCATCCCGCGAAGCGCGTCAATCTTGTCATACTCGATTTCGGGGAAAATGATCTGCTCCTTGACGCCGATGTTGTAGTTCCCTCGACCATCAAACGCCTTCGCCGACACCCCGCGAAAATCTCGAATACGGGGCATGGCGACCGAAATCAGACGATCGAGAAACTCGTACATGCGCGGCCCGCGCAGAGTCACCATGCAACCGATCGGATAACCATCACGAATCTTGAATCCCGCGATCGACTTTCTGGCCTTCGTCACAACCGGCTTCTGACCGGCAATCTTGGTCATGTCCGAGACTGCGTGATCGAGAATCTTCTTGTCACCAACCGCCTCGCCAACGCCCATGTTCAACGTGATCTTGGTGACCCGAGGCACCTCCATCACCGACTTGTAGCCGAACTGCTCGACCAGTTGCGGAACGACCGTCGACTTGTAAAAATCTTGTAAGCGCGCCATCGTCACTCCTTAGGCGTCCACCAGTTCGCCATTCGACTTGAAGAATCGCGCCTTGCGCCCATCTTCAAGCACCCTGATTCCAACCCGATCCCCTTTCTGCGTAGCAGGATTGAAGAGCGCAATGTTCGAGATGTGAATCGGCATGGCCTTGTCCACGATCCCGCCAACCTGCCCCTTCATCGGATTCGGGCGCACGTGCTTCTTGACGACGTTCACGCCTTCCACCACGACATGCTCATCGTCCACGCGCTGCACGATGGTGCCGCGCCGCCCCTTGTCCTTGCCGGAAAGGACGAACACTTCGTCGCCCTTGCGAATCTTGTTCATACCAGGACTCCTCAGAGCACTTCGGGCGCAAGGGACACGATCTTCATGAACTTCTCGGTGCGAAGCTCACGGGTAACCGGCCCAAAAATGCGCGTACCAATTGGCTCAAGCTTGTTGTTGAGCAATACCGCGGCATTGCCATCGAACTTGATCAGGGCCCCGTCAGGACGACGAACACCCTTTGCCGTGCGCACGACCACCGCATTGAAGATGTCGCCTTTCTTGACACGTCCGCGCGGCGCCGCATCCTTCACACTGACCTTGATGACATCACCAATCGCAGCGTAACGGCGCTTGGAACCCCCAAGCACCTTGATGCACATCACCGAACGAGCGCCTGAATTGTCGGCGACGTCCAGAATGGACTGCATTTGAATCATGAATTAATCTCCAACTTGCCCCGCCACAGCGGTCAGTCTTGGAACCCGTTTGGGTAGGGCGCTCGAAAGAGCAGAAACAAAGATCTGGAACTATAACAGCTTGGCAGAAAACTGCCAAGCTGTTCACGTCAGGCAGCGGTGCGAACTCAGATGATCCGCGCCTTCTCGAGCACTTGCGACACTCGCCAGGATTTGGTCTTCGAAATCGGGCGGCATTCCTCGATCTCGACCAGATCTCCAGCTGCTGCCGCATCCCCCTCGACGTGGGCATGATACTTCGCAGTACGGGTGATGATCTTTCCGTACAGCTCGTGCTTGACCCTGCGCTCGACGGCAACGGTCACGGTATTCTGCATCTTGTCGCTGACGACCCTGCCCACGAGCACGCGCCGCACTTTCTGTTTCGTATCCGTCATGATTGCATCGCCCTTTCCCGCAGAACCGTGCGCACGCGCGCGATGTCGCGGCGAACTTTTCCGAGTTGGCTCGTATTGCCGAGCTGCTGCGTAGCCGCCTGCATGCGCAGCGAAAACTGTGCCTTCAGCAGTTCGAGCAGTTCATTGTTCAATTCATCTGCGCTCTTGGCGCGAAGATCACTCGCTTTCATCGATCACCCCAAATGGCGCAGCACGAAAACCGTCTCGAACGGAAGCTTCGCCGCTGCGAGGCGAAACGCTTCGCGCGCGAGGCTCTCGC
The DNA here is from genome assembly GCA_023383815.1 of Rhodocyclaceae bacterium. Classification (GTDB taxonomy): domain Bacteria; phylum Pseudomonadota; class Gammaproteobacteria; order Burkholderiales; family Rhodocyclaceae; genus JACOUN01. The sequence goes on along the minus strand of JAHDYG010000014.1, from coordinate 4,716 downwards.
TCACGCCGTCCATTTCATACAGCACCTTTCCGGGCTGAATCTCGGCGACCCAGTACTCAGGGTTGCCCTTCCCGTTCCCCATCCGGACTTCGGCGGGCTTCTTCGAAATGGGTTTGTCAGGGAACACGCGGATCCAGATCCGCCCACCGCGCTTGATGTGGCGTGTCATTGCACGACGCGCGGACTCGATCTGGCGAGCGGTCAGACGACCACGCCCGACAGCCTTGAGTCCGAACTCGCCGAAGCTGACTTTCGCACCACGCGTTGCAACGCCGGTGTTTCGCCCCTTGTGCTCCTTACGATACTTCCTTCTCGACGGCTGCAGCATCGTCTACTCCCGCTTTCCTGGTACGCTTGCCGGTTTTGTCGGCATCCGTTTGTTCGGCACCACCGGCACGACGCGCGGGCCGCTTGGCGCCCCGATTGTCACCGGCCTCGTTTCGAGGTGCACGCCGCGTGCGGCGTGCCTCATTGTCGGTCTCGACGACTGCCGGCTTCTCATTGCGGCCGAGCATCTCGCCCTTGTACACCCACACCTTGATACCGATCACGCCATAGGTGGTCGATGCTTCCGAGACTCCGTAGTCGATATCTGCGCGCAGGGTATGCAATGGCACTCGCCCCTCGCGATACCATTCGGTACGCGCAATCTCGGCGCCGTTCAGCCGTCCGGCGCTCATGATCTTGATCCCCTGAGCTCCAAGACGCATCGCGTTCTGCATCGCACGCTTCATCGCGCGACGGAACATGATCCGCTTCTCGAGTTGCTGTGCGATGGAATCCGCAATCAGTTGTGCGTCGGTCTCAGGCTTCCGGACTTCCTCGATGTTCACATGGACCGGAACGCCCATGATGCCCTGAAGATCACGCTTGAGCGCTTCGATATCCTCGCCCTTCTTGCCGATAACGACACCAGGGCGCGCGCTGAAAAGCGTAATCCGCGCATTCTTGGCCGGGCGCTCGATGATGATGCGCCCCACCGAAGCATGCGCCAGGCGCTTCTTCAGGAAGGAACGGACCTCGAGGTCTTCGTGAAGCATCGATGAGTACTGTCCGCCCGCAGCGAACCAACGCGAATTCCAGTCTCGCGTCACCGCGAGGCGAAACCCGGTCGGATGAATTTTCTGACCCATGTATGCTCCTTACTCCCCGACAGTCACAAAAATGTGGCAGGTAGGCTTGAGAATGCGATTGCCACGCCCCTTTGCCCGTGCCGCAAAGCGCTTGAGGGACGTCCCTTCCTCGACGTAGATCGTCTTCACCTTGAGGGCATCGATATCTGCGCCATCGTTGTGTTCAGCGTTCGCTATCGCCGACTCAACTACCTTCCGGATGATCTGCGCGCCTCTCTTTGGAGAGAAGGCGAGAATATTGAGCGCCTGATCAACCCGCTTGCCCCGCACCTGGTCCGCAACCAGCCGGCCTTTCTGGGCCGACAGCCGGACACCGCGGAGAATCGCTCTGGTTTCCATGTTGCCTCCTTACCTCTTTGCCTTCTTGCTCGCAGCGTGCCCCTTGAAGGTACGCGTCAAGGCAAACTCGCCCAGCTTGTGGCCAACCATGTTCTCGGAAACAAATACCGGAACGTGCTGGCGCCCGTTGTGAACCGCGATCGTCAAGCCGACGAAATCAGGCAAGACCGTCGAACGACGTGACCACGTCTTGATTGGACGCTTGTCGTTCGTCGCCCGGGCGGCATCCACCTTCTTCAGAAGGTGTGCGTCGACAAATGGGCCCTTTTTGATAGAACGTGCCATTTCTTACCCCTTAACGCTTATGCCGACGCTGGACAATCATCTTGTCCGTGCGCTTGTTGCTACGGGTGCGATAACCCTTCGCTGGCTGCCCCCACGGGCTGCGCGGCACACCACCTTCGCCAGTACGGCCTTCACCGCCGCCATGCGGGTGATCGACAGGGTTCATTGCCACACCGCGAACGGTGGGTCGAATACCTCGCCACCGATTCGCCCCGGCCTTACCGATCTTGCGCAACGCATGCTCGCCGTTGCCAACCTCTCCAATCGTCGCGCGGCACTCTACATGCACACGCCGAACCTCACCCGAGCGCAGGCGAACCTGTGCATACACCCCTTCACGCGCAAGCAACTGTGCCGAAGAACCCGCTGCACGAGCAATCTGGGCGCCTTTTCCGGGCATCAGCTCGATGCAGTGAATCGTCGTACCGACGGGAATGTTCCGAATCGGCAATGCGTTACCGGGCTTGATTGGAGCTTCGGATCCACTGACCAACTGCTGTCCGACCTCAACCCCGCGAGGAGCAATGATGTAGCTGCGCTGGCCGTCCGCATAGCAGATCAGCGCGATATTGGCAGAGCGGTTGGGGTCGTACTCGACACGTTCGACGCGAGCCGGAATCCCGTCCCGCACGCGACGGAAGTCCACCAGACGATAATGCTGCTTGTGACCGCCGCCCTGATGTCGAACCGTGATGCGCCCGTTGTTGTTACGACCAGCGCTCTTCGACTGCTTCTCAACGAGTGCGGCGAACGGCTTGCCCTTGTGCAGCTCGGCATTCACCACCTTGACCATGGCGCGTCGGCCAGCCGAGGTGGGCTTGAGTTTTACCAGTGCCATGATCGATTACTCCCCGGCCGCAAAATTGATTTCCTGCCCGGGCATCAGGCACACAAAAGCCTTTTTCCAGCCCTTGCGGCGCCCGGTGATCTTGCCAACCCGCTTGACCTTCCCCTTGACGTTGGAAATCTGAACCGATTTCACACCAACCTTGAAGAGAAGCTCCACAGCAGCCTTCACTTCGGGCTTGGTTGCGGTCGAGGCAACCCGGAAAACGACCTGCTCATTCTTGTCGGCGAGAAAAGTCGCCTTTTCCGAAATCTGCGGCGCGAGCAGCACCTGCATCAGACGCTCTTGGCTAAATCCGCTCATTGCCAGGACTCCTCCATCTTCGCTAGCGCGCCCTTGGTGACCAGCACCTTCGGGAAATTGACGAGCGAGACCGGATCCGCCTCGGACACCTCAAGCACAAGCACGTTGTGCAAGTTGCGCGACGAAAGGAGCAGATTCTCGTCAAACTGATCGGTAATGACGAGCACGGACTCAAGCCCCATGCTCTTGAGCTTCTGCGCAAGCAGCCGGGTCTTCGGCGCGTCGACCTTGAACTCCTCAACCGCCATCAACCGATCCTCCCGCACAAGCTGCGACAGGATCGCGGCAACGCCGGCCCGGTACATCTTGCGGTTGACCTTCTGGGAGTAGTTCTCATTCGGAGAATTCGGGAAGATCCGACCACCCCCACGCCACAACGGACTCGACGCCATCCCCGCGCGCGCACGCCCGGTACCTTTCTGGCGCCATGGCTTCCGAGTCGACTTCGCGACATCGGAACGCCCCTTCTGCGCGCGGTTCGCCGATCTGGCGTTTGCCATGTAGGCAACGACGACCTGGTGGACCAGCGCCTCGTTATACTCGCGGCCGAACAGCACATCAGACACCTGAAGCGTCGACGCCTGCTGACCGGAATCATTCAGTAGTTTGATTTCCATCATGGCCTCGTTCAGCTACCCGCCTTGACCGCCGGACGAATGAACACGTCCCCACCCTTCGAACCCGGGACGGCGCCCTTGACCAGAAGAAGCTGACGCTCTTGATCAACACGCACCACCTCAAGACCCTGGACGGTTCGCGTCACTGACCCCAGCTGACCCGCCATGCGCTTTCCAGGGAACACGCGACCCGGATCCTGCGCCATGCCGATCGAACCCGGCGCATTGTGCGAAATCGAGTTGCCGTGTGAAGCACGGTTGGACGAAAAGTTATGACGCTTGATCGAGCCTGAAAAGCCCTTGCCGATCGTAGTCCCCGTCACATCAACCTTCTGACCTGCCACAAAGAGATCGACGCCAATGACATCACCGGGCTTCAGGCTCGCCAGCCGGTCCGCATCAACCTTGAATTCCTTGAGGAGATGACCGGCTTCAACACCGGCTTTTGCGCAGTGCCCGGCAAGCGGCTTGACCACCCTGCTTGCCCGACGCTGGCCGAACGCCACCTGAACCGAGGCATAGCCGTCGGCGGCGGGCGTCTTGATCTGGGTAACGCGGTTGTTGGACACGTCAAGCACCGTCACCGGGACTGTTCTTCCGTCCTCGGCGAAAATGCGAGTCATGCCAACCTTGCGCCCAACAAGGCCTAGACTCATTTTCTTCTCCTGATTCCCGGTTACGATTGACCGGACCCTATCAAATTTCACGCCAAAAAGCGTAAAGGCCGGATTATACCGGCCTTTCTACAAACTACGCAAGCACCGCGGATTACTGCAACTTGATCTCGACATCCACGCCGGCGGGCAGATCCAGTTTCATCAGCGCATCGACCGTCTTGTCCGTCGGATCGATGATATCCATCAGACGCAGGTGGGTGCGGATCTCGAACTGATCCCGCGACGCCTTGTTGACGTGCGGCGAACGCAAGACGTCGAACCGCTCCTTGCGCGTCGGCAGCGGAACCGGCCCGCGCACGACTGCACCGGTGCGTTTCGCCGTATCAACGATTTCGAGCGCCGACTGGTCAATCAACCGATAGTCAAACGCCTTGAGACGAATGCGGATCTTCTGGTTTTGCATTTCAAATCTTCCTAAAGAGCGAAAGCCCGGCGCTCGGAGCACCGGGCAGGATCGAGTCGATCACTCGACGATCTTTGCAACGACGCCAGCACCGACGGTACGGCCACCTTCG
>JAHDYG010000058.1 GCA_023383815.1 Rhodocyclaceae bacterium | reverse complement strand
TCGGCTGGGCCGCGCCGAGGATCGCGGTGATGCGTCCGGGCGAGGGGCGGCCGAGCTCGATCACCGCCCACTTCTCACCGGTGCCATCCTCCTTCCACAGGATCGGGATGCCGCCCATGGGCGTGCTTGCCAGGACTGTCTCGTCGGCGGCGAGCTCGCAGGTGGTGTCCGTCTCGTTGGTGATGTAGACCCGCGCAGTCGTCACGCCGGTGAGCACGCAGGGGCCCAGCTTGTTGGCTTTGATCGGCTGCAGCGCCACCGCGAAGGCGAGCGTGTCGGACTCTTCGGTGGCCACGTCGCCCGTCAGGGGCGTGCGGCTGTGGAAGGTCCGCTCCTGATCGTCCGCACCGGGCTCGACTAGCACGCCGGTGATCGCCAGCGCGTGGTGCGGTTCGATCAGTTCGTCCGACTCGTTGCGGACCAGCACCACGCCGATACCACGCTGGGCGGATTCGACAAGAGGACCGGCGACGGCTTGGCCGCGACCCTGACGCGTGCGCAGATCGACCGCCGCATCGACGAACGCGTTGTACGCGCCCGCGGGGATGCGGAGCGGCTGGCCGGATCGGACTTTGCGGAGGTCGTCGGGCATCAGCCCTCCCCTCCAATTGAGATCACACCGTCCTCGCTAAGCTCAGCCGTACACTTCAGCAAATGAGGAAAGCGCCTTCCAAGTGCGGAGCGCATATCACGACTCGCGGCATCCTGCGCATGCTGAAGGTGCTGTCGTTGAGCGTCTTCGCGTCGGCTCTCTTCGGATGCGCGCTTCCCGTGACCAACTCCAGTGGGGCCTTCGCCGATGCCCAGACCGATCAGCCGTGGATCGCGCCGGACGTGCGAGCTCGGGCAACCGTGCACATCGACGCTGACTTTGTTCGGCTTGATCAGAGACTGCTTTGGATCCACCCTGACGGACGAGAGTTCGACGCGGACCGATTGGTCGCACGATGCGAGACCTATCTTCGCGCGAAGGGTGTGTCTCGCGAGCCGCAAGGCGAAGATGCCGACGGAAGCCCGATGCCAGCAGTGCGATGGGGTTCTCACGGCGAAGCTCTGATCGCACCGGTGCTGATCTACCCCAACACGCCCATGATTGTGTGTGTGGAGCCGCTGGTCGTGTTCATTTGCCCTGAACCCCGCCGCCTGCCACGAGACGAGGAGACCCCAGGCGCCACCGACGAAAGCATCCGCTGGCGGCAATCGGTTCGGCACACTTTGCAGCACGGCTACCAGCGTGGAACATCGGGGCACTGCGCCGGCGAGTTGCTCTGGTTCTCGCCTGACCTCGAATTCGGACCGGAGCCCGTGCCACTGTCCGAGGCAGGCACGGCGACGCTTCGAACGCAGTGGGGTGCGATTGAGGTTTTCAGGAACGGCGCAACGTGGACCGTGTCGGCGAAGCGTTGGCAGTAGTCCCATCGCGCGGTCGTCCGCGTCGTTGGCGTCGTCCCTCGCGGCCAACGCCCCTCTCGTTGCCCTAGCAATGAGTGAAATGTGAGTCATGATCAGATTCCCAGTGCTCCAAAGTTGGCCTGGTCGTACACGCGCTCGACGTACGCG
>JAHDYG010000013.1 GCA_023383815.1 Rhodocyclaceae bacterium | reverse complement strand
GCACGACGCGCATGCCGCGCCCGCCGCCGCCGCCGGCCGCCTTGATGATCACCGGATAGCCGATCCCGCGTGCGATGTTGACGATCTCCTTCGAGTCATCGGGCAGGGCGCCTTCGGAGCCCGGAACGCAGGGGACCCCGGCGGCCTTCATCGTATCCTTGGCGCTGACCTTGTCACCCATGATGCGGATGGTCTCGGGACGCGGTCCGATGAAGACGAAGCCGGATTGCTCGACCCGCTCGGCAAAATCCGCATTCTCGGACAGGAATCCGTAGCCGGGATGAATGGCCTCGGCATCGGTGACTTCGGCTGCCGAGATGATCGCAGGAACGTTCAGGTAGCTCAGGTTCGATGCCGCCGGACCGATGCAGACCGATTCGTCGGCGAGCTTCACGTACTTGGCCTCGGTGTCGGCGGTCGAGTGCACTGCGACCGTGCGGATGCCCAGTTCACGGCAGGCACGCAGGATCCGCAGGGCAATCTCGCCCCGATTGGCAATGAGGATCTTCTCGAACATGGGAAGCTCAGCCGATCACGAAGAGGGGCTGGCCGTATTCGACCGGTTGACCGTTCTCGACCAGGATCGCCTTGACGGTGCCGGCCTTGTCCGACTCGATCTCGTTCATCAGTTTCATCGCCTCGATGATGCACAGGCGTTCGCCGGCGGCAACTTCCTGTCCGAGCTCGACGAATGGCTTGGCGCCAGGGGAGGCTGCACGATAGAAGGTGCCGACCATGGGGGACTTCACCACATGGCCATCGGGCAGGGTATTCGATTCGGCCGCCGGATCGGCGCTGGCGCTTGCCGGAACGGGGTGTACCTGTGCGGCAGGCCATGCGTGCGGCGCATGTCCGGTCGCCGGGGCGGGCGACATGTATTTCGCGATCCGGACCTTTTCCTCGCCTTCGGTGACTTCAAGTTCGGAGATGCCAGATTCCTGGACGAGGTCGATCAGTTTCTTCAGCTTGCGCAGATCCATCGTGTACTCCGGGCATGGCCAGTCCTCCGGCGCATGGCCGGGTGGGGACGGCGCAGGTTTCAGTGTTCTCTCAGATAGGAAAGCGCGAACTCGAGTGCGGCGAGATAGCCGTACGCCCCGAGTCCGCAGATCACGCCGGCGGCGCGATCCGAAAAGTACGAATGCTGCCGGAACGGTTCACGGGCATGGATGTTCGACAGGTGAACCTCGACGTATGGAATCGCAACCGCCGCCAGGGCATCGCGCAGGGCCACGCTGGTATGCGTGTAGCCGGCCGGGTTGATGATGATGAAGCCGATACCCTCCGAGCCAGCCGCCTGGATCCGGTCGATCAGCTGCCCTTCATGATTGCTCTGGAAGGACTCGACCAGAACCGCTTCGGCACGCCCCCGGGCTTCCATGGCCTGATGAATGTCGGCCAGCGTGGTGTGCCCGTAGACCGAGGGCTCGCGTACGCCCAGAAGATTCAGATTGGGGCCGTGAAGGGCGAGGATTCTCGCCTGCGGCGGCGGCGGTGTTTTGGGTTCTTTTGTGCGAGTTGAGCGCTTCATGGCGGCAAGTTTGCCGCAAATCGCTGCAATTTGTCCAGTCCGCCGCGTACCCGTGGCAGGTCAGGAGGGGGCTATCTTGGAAGAAGTTCGCGGATTCTGCCTTCAAGTTCGGTTTCGCTCAAGGTCCCCAGCTTCGCATAGCCGATCCCGCCCTTCCGGTCCACAAGCACCGTGAAGGGAAGGGCCTGCGGCGCGTTGCCGAGATCGGCCGTCAGACGCAGGGTTTCGTGGTTCGCCACGAGCAAGGGGTATGGGACGTCATGCTGGCGGCGGAATTCCTCGATCTTGTCGGCCGTGTCGATGCTGATGCCGACGAACTGCACCGGCTGATCCGCAAACTTGCGACTGACGGCGGCGAATTCCGGGATCTCCTTGATGCAGGGGGGACACCAGGTCGCCCAGTAGTTCACGACGATCACCTTGCCCCGCCATTGTTCGAGCGCCTGCTCCTTGCCCTGGAGGTCCGGGAGGGTCAAGGCCATGAGGGTTTCGGCCGCGTTGCTTGCGGCGGCACGGGCGGGTTCCATGCTGCGGTAGGTCAGATGGCCAACGGTGGCGGCGGTGGCCGCGATGGCTGCGAATACGAGAAGGCGGGTCGTTCGGTTCATTCGGTGGTGCTCGGGTGGTCGAGGAGCAGGGCTTCGACTGCGGCGAGCCGGGCCCGTTCCGTGTTGCGGCGGCCGTTGCGTTCGGCCTGCGGATCGTACATCGACAGGCGGACCGGCACCTCGTTCCAGTCGAAGCACAGGATCGCTTCGGGAGGATGAAGGGCCTGCCGCCTCGGCTCCCTGTGGGTGTATGCGATGTTGTGGTTGAGAAAGAAGATCTCGACCTCCTTCGCACTTTCGGGATAGGCGTCGATCTCGAGCTCGGAGTAACGCCCCGCGGTGCCGTCGAGTGCGCCGCCGGTCAGATAGGGGCGGAACGGAGCAAGTTCGCGCATCAGCGAGACGGCGGCAGAGCGCATCGCGTGAATCCGTTCGGCCTGCTCATCGTCCTGGTAGAGCGCTTGCCAGGCCCGCAACTCGGTTTCGATCTCCGCGTTGTTCGGCAGGGATTCCGAATCGGAGACGCCCAGCTGGCGTGCAGCCTTGCGTTTGGCGAAGCCGAAATCGCTGATGCCGTCCTCGGCGATCATTCTGGCAGCCAGTGCCGCGATTTCGCGCCGCAAGGTACCGGTTCTGAAGGCGTGGGCGCGCGAACTCATGGTCGGACGGGTCCATGTAGAATGCCGCCTATCTTACACGGGACCGGGCGCGGGCAGCGTCGGGCTGGCTCCATGCACCTTCACATCCTCGGTATCTGCGGTACCTTCATGGGAGGCATTGCGCTTCTCGCACGAGCGGCCGGCCATACCGTGAGCGGTTGCGACGCCAACGTGTATCCGCCGATGAGCACACAACTCGCCGAAGCCGGGATCGATCTCGTAGAAGGCTACGCTGCGGATCAGGCCGACAGTGGCGCCGACGTATTCGTCGTCGGCAACGCGATTTCGCGCGGTAACCCCCTGCTTGAGGCAATCCTCGACCGGGGCCTGCCCTTCACGTCGGGCCCGCAGTGGCTTGCGGAGCACATCCTGCCGGGGCGCTGGGTGCTCGCAGTGGCCGGCACCCATGGCAAGACGACGACGACCTCGATGCTGGCTTGGATCCTGGAGGACGCCGGACTCGATCCCGGTTTTCTGGTGGGTGGTGTGCCCGGCAACTTCGGGGTTTCGGCCCGGCTGGGCGCTTCTCCATTCTTCGTGATCGAAGCCGATGAGTACGACACGGCATTTTGCGACAAGCGATCGAAGTTCATCCACTACCGGCCGCGGACGCTGGTCCTGAACAATCTCGAGTTCGATCACGCGGACATCTTCCCCGATCTTGCGGCGATCGAAACCCAGTTTCATCATCTTGTGCGAATCGTTCCCGGGGCCGGGCGGATCATTGCCAACGCACGGGAGGAGAGTCTGCAGCGCGTCCTCGCGCGGGGGTGCTGGTCGCAGACGGAATGGTTCAACCGCCCCGAAGGTTGGCAGGCTGCGCCCGTGGCGGGTGAAGACGGCCGGATCGCCGAATTCCGCCTGGGTGAAACCGCACTCGGCCGGGGTGTGCTCGCGATGGCGGGCGCGCACAACCGCGAGAATGCGCTGGCCGCGCTTGCCGCGGCGCGCCATGTGGGGGTCCTGCCTCAGCAGGCGATCGCCAGTCTGGGGACGTTCCGGGGCGTCCGGCGACGCATGGAGCGCCGCGGCTGCGTGCGGGGTGTCACGGTCTATGACGATTTTGCACACCATCCCACAGCGATCGAAAGAACCCTGGAAGGCTTGAGGCGAAGTGAGCCGGGCGGCCGCGTCCTCGCGGTGCTCGAGCCGCGTTCGAATACGATGAAACTGGGTGTCATGAAGGACCGGCTGGCTTCGAGCCTGGCGCTTGCCGATCGCGTCTATTGCTATGCCGACCAGCTTGGGTGGGACGCAGCGGCTGTGCTTGCTCCGCTCGGGGAGCGGGCGCAGGCTTTCTCCGGACTGGATGAACTGGTTGCCGCCGTGCTCGCCGAAGCGGCTTCAGGAGACCACATTCTGGTGATGAGCAACGGCGGATTCGGTGGCGTGCACGAGAAGCTTCTCGCAGGGTTGGCGGGTTGATCGGGTCGCGCCACCCGACCAATCCGCCCCGGATGCCTTATTTCTGAGCCTGCGTGTTGCGGTCGAGCCGCGCGGCATCCTCGTCGCTGATGTACTCGAAGACACGCACCACCTTCTGGACTCCAGCCGTCGTACGGGCGACTTCCGTCGCTGCATCCGCTTCGCGCCGGGTGACGATGCCGAGCAGGAACACGGTGCCGTTTTCGGTCACGACCTTGACGTGATGTGCACCGAAGGTCTGTGCATCGACGAAGCGCGCCTTGACCCGGGAGGTCACGAGGGTGTCGTTGCTGCGCGCCGTGAGCGAACTGATGCCCGCGATCTCCAGCTCATTGATGATGCCGTTCACGTTGTCGACGGCCGTGGCAATCCGCCCTGCCTCGGCCCGGGTCGCTTCGTCGGGCACCTGGCCGGTCAGCAGCACGTTCCGGTTGTAGGATGTAACGCTGATGTTCACGCTGCTGCCGAAACGTTCGTTGAGCCGGTTGCGTGTTCGCCACTCGATTCCCTCGTCTTCGACGAAGGCGCCCGAGGTGCGTCGATCGGCAATCATGATTGCGGCGCCTGCAGCCCCTCCGGCGACGAGGGGAAAGCACCCCTGCAGCGCCGGCAGCGTAACGAGGGTGCACAGGCCGACCAGGAAGGCACGGCGTTTTTCCGAACCGGTCAATGCTTGCGTCTTGTTCATTGGTCTTCGACTCCGAGTAGCATGCAGTCAATGCCGTCGCACAGGCAATGCAGCACGAGAAGGTGGATTTCCTGGATGCGGGCGGTGCGGTCGGCGGGAACGCAGATGTGGAGATCGGTCTCATGCAGCTGCTCGGCGATGCGCCCGCCACCCTTTCCGGTCATCGCTACGACCCGCATGTCGCGCTCGTGGGCGGCATCGATGGCAGCAATCACGTTCGGGGAATTCCCGCTGGTCGAGATCGCGAGCAGAACGTCACCGTGCTGGCCAAGCGCGGAAACCTGTTTCGAGAACACCTGGACGTAGTCATAGTCGTTGGCGATCGACGTCAGGATCGAGGAGTCGGTCGTCAATGCGAGCGCTGCAAGTGGCGGGCGCTCCATCTCGAAGCGGTTGACCAGTTCGGCGGCGAAGTGCTGGGCATCGGCGGCCGAGCCGCCATTGCCGCAGGCGAGGATCTTTCCATTGCCGAGCAGGCACGCGGTCATCATCTCGATTGCGCCGGCAATCGGAACGGCGAGCACTTCGAGCGCCTCGTGCTTTGCGCGCGCGCTGTCCTCGAACTGCCGTGTGATGCGCTGAATCAGGTCCATTTCAGGGTTCGGCTCCGGGAGGTTCGGGGCAAAAGTCTAGCATGCCGGTCCGAGCTCGATTCGTGGCGAGTATGCCTTGCGCGGTTCGCGAGCGCTTGGTCGATTACAAGCCCTTACGATCTTGCGGCCCGGTTGCCGTTGTGCTCCAGGGCGGGTCAAGGATCGACGAACGCTGCGCGCAGCCATTCGATGGTCCGGATGTCGAGCGACGAGAGCAGGATCGCGTCGAATCGACAGGGACGGCACGCGTGCCTGCGCCCTTCATGCGCCAGCCACCAGCGTGCGGCGTGGGTGATCCGCCTGCGCTTGTGCGCGGTGATGCTCTCGGCTGGTCCTCCAAAGCGCACGCCGGTTCGCAGTCGTACTTCGACGAACACCAGCGTGTCGCGGTCGATTCCAATGACGTCGATCTCTCCGCCCCGGCAGCGAAGGTTGCGTTCGAGGATCCGGACTCCATTGCATGCGAGATACTGGCAGGCCAGGGCTTCGGCTTCGGCGCCACGGGCTTGCGCAGTGCCGCGTCCGGCGTCGACAATCCGTGCTCGTCCATCCGCCTCTTCGATCGCCATGTCCGCCTCGCTCCGGTCATCAGAAAATACATCGTCATTGTATGTCGTTGCGACTCCGCTTGGGAATCTGGGCGACATCACGGCGCGGGCCCTCGAAGTGCTGCGCTCGGTGGATTTCGTGGCGGCCGAGGATACGCGCCACAGCCGCCATCTCCTCGATGCCTTCGGGATCCGGACCCGACTCGTGGCCCTGCATGAGCATAACGAGCAGGAGGCGGCATCACAGATCCTGCGCATGCTCGAAACCGGAGGCTCGGTGGCCCTGATCTCGGATGCCGGAACTCCAGGGATCTGTGATCCAGGTGCGCGTGCGGTGGCGCGGGTGCGCGATGCGGGCTTTTCCGTCGTGCCGCTTCCGGGGCCCTGCGCTGCGGTTGCGGCGCTTTCGGTCGCAGGGTTTGCTCAGGCGGGATTTCATTTCGCCGGCTTTCTTCCCGCCAGGAGCGGTGCACGGCGCGAGGCCATCGCTGCGCTCAGGCCGCTCACGGTTCCGTGGGTCGTCTATGAAGCGCCGCACCGGATCGCCGCCAGCCTGGCCGATCTGATCGCAATGCTGGAGCCGGAGCGCGAGATCGTCATCGCGCGGGAACTGACCAAGCGCTTCGAGCAGATCGTTCGCATGCCGCTCGGTGAGGCGCTGCCGTGGCTCGCAGCAGATCCGGACCGCTCGCGCGGCGAGTTCGTGCTGATCCTCGCGGCGGCCCCGCCCCGTGAGGGGCTGGATCCGGAAACGCTGCGGGTACTCGATCTACTGCTGGCGGAGCTTCCGGTCAAGAGCGCGGCACGACTGGCCGCCGAGATCACCGGTGCGCCGCGCAATGCACTGTATGCGGCTGCGCTGGCACGCAAGCAGTGATCCGGCGCTGGATGGGCCGCGGCTGAGCCACTTCGGGCCGCCCCGTGGCCGCCCCGTCGGGTGGCAGCCTATAATCCGATCATCCTGACCACCGGAACGCTCATGCAATCGTTGACCCTGACCCGTCCCGACGACTGGCACCTACATGTGCGGGACGGCGCCGCATTGCGTACGGTCGTCCCGCATACGGCGCAGCGCTTCGGGCGCGCGCTGATCATGCCCAACCTGCGCCCGCCCGTGACGACCGTCGCCCAGGCGTTGGCCTATCGCGAGCGAATCCTCGCGGCCGTGCCTGCCGGAATGGATTTTCAGCCCTTGATGAGCCTGTACCTGACTGACAGCATGCCGCCTTCGCGCGTCCGGGAGGCGCGGGAAAGCGGTGTGATCGTCGCCGCCAAGCTCTATCCGGCCGGTGCGACGACGAACTCGGATGCCGGCGTCACCGCGATCGAGAAGATCTATCCGGTGCTCGAGCGGATGGAGGAGGTCGGACTGGTGCTGTGCGTCCACGGTGAAGTGACCCGGCCCGAGGTCGACGTGTTCGACCGTGAGGATGCCTTCATCGAAGAGATCCTGGGGCCCCTGACCCTCCGTTTTCCGGGGCTGAGGATCGTCTTCGAGCACATCACGACTGCGGCCGCGGTCGAGTTCGTCCGTTCCGCTTCGGCGAACGTTGCGGCGACGGTGACCGCACACCATCTGTTGCTCAACCGCAATGCGATCTTCGCGGGCGGTGTGCGCCCCCATCATTACTGCCTGCCCGTCCTGAAGCGCGAGCGGCATCGGCAGGCCTTGCTCGGGGCGGCCACCTCGGGTGATCCGAAGTTCTTTCTTGGCACCGACTCCGCTCCCCACGCCCGCAGCACAAAGGAAAGCGCCTGTGGCTGTGCCGGGTGCTACACCGCCCATGCCGGGATCGAGCTTTACGCCGAAGTGTTTGACCAGGCTGGGGCGCTGGATCGGCTGGAGGCCTTTGCGAGCCGCAACGGGCCCGCGTTCTACGGCCTGCCGCCGAACCGCTCGCGCCTGACGCTGGAAAGACGCACATGGCCGGTTCCGACCGGCTACGATTATCTGGATGATGATCCGCTCGTTCCGCTGCGCGCGGGCGAGTCGGTGGAATGGTGCATCCGGCAGGAGGAATGACATGGGCTGGGGCGGATGGAAGGATGGACGAACGAACCTGCTGGCCGGTGCGTTGCTGCTGACCGTTCTGGCAGCCTGCGAGAACAGCGCGACCGCCTATACCATCGATACCAGCCAGCATGCGCTGGTGCTGGTGCGCGAGCAGCCGTATTTCTGGACCTCGACGGTGAATCAGTCGGTTGTGGTGTCACGCCTGCCGCATTGCCAGCGCAAGGTCCATATTCACCCCGGAGCGACGACGCTGACCGAAATGGAGGTGTTCGAGGCAGGGGATCGTCTGTGGGCGCTGCGCCAGGGCGAGCGCTGGTACCTCGCCAGCACAGAGATCTGTCAGGTCCAGGACTGGAACCACCCGTCCAACGAAGCGCCAGGACCGCGGGTGGGGCGCTTCGTGCTACGCGACGGCAAGCCGGTATTCGTTTCCGAAGCAGGTTGAGTGCGAGCGTATAATCTGCGCCGGAAGTTCGCCAGGCAGTCGCTGCGCATGGTTTCATGCGTGGAGGAAAGTCCGGGCCCCGCAGAGCAGGATGCCGGCTAACGGCCGGGCGTCGTGAGGCGACGGAAAGTGCAACAGAGAGCAGACCGCCGATGGCCTCGAAAGAGGATCAGGCAAGGGTGAAACGGTGGGGTAAGAGCCCACCGCAGGACCGGTAACGGGACTGGCACGGCAAACCCCATCCGGGGCAAGGCCAAATAGGGGAGCAATGGCGTGGCTCGCGTCGCTCCCGGGTAGGCTGCTAGAGCGCCGCGGTAACGCGTCGCCCAGAGGAATGACTGCCCGGCGGTCCGGTTTCGGCTGGATCGCTCGACAGAACCCGGCTTACAGGCGAACTTCCACTCCGGCTTTCTTCATTCGGTGTCCCAGCACCACCCGGGCAGCACGGCTGCCGGGTGGTGCTGGCGCGTGCCCTGCGCCCGGGCACTCGATGCAGCCGTGCCCACCATCTCTGGGCGGATGTGCGGACTTGGCCCAGAGTGGGCGCCGCTCCCAAAGTTCAAGCTGGATCTGACGAATTGCGCCTATCCACGTTGATTTTCAAGCGTTTCCAGGCATTTCTGCATTCTCCGATAAGTCATTGTGCAGCAACGGAAAAGCCGATCCGCTCGGCTTGACCATGGGGTTTCTTTGCACTAGAGTGGGTGAAAGTGGGTTGAAGTGGGGAAAAGTGTCATTTGAGTGACGTTTGACCCGCGGGAATGCAGGGGGGTGAATGTTCCAGGGTACGGTCGCGCTGAGTCTCGATGCCAAGGGCCGCATTGCGGTTCCCGCGAAGCATCGGGATGCGCTCGTGCCCGATGGGGCGCCTCTCGTCATCACGGCGCATCCCCACCGTTGTCTTCTCGTCTATCCGCACTCGGTATGGGATCCGATCAGCAAGCAGATCTCGGCGATGCCGGGGCTGGATGCGCGCAGTGCAACACTCAAGCGGCTGCTTGTCGGCCATGCGCAGACCGAGGAACTCGATGCGGCAGGACGGGTCCTGGTCGCTCCCTCCTTGCGTCAGTGGGCGGGTCTGGAAAAACAGCTCTGGCTGGTAGGCGTGGGTTCGCATTTCGAACTGTGGTCGGATGCGGGTTGGCAGCAGCAACAGGCTGCAATGCTGGCGCTCGATGGCGACGCCCTGCCTGCCGGGTTCGAGAGCCTGTCGTTATGAGTGCCGGCGGACATCTCAGCGTCCTGCTCGGTGAGGCAGTGGACGCGCTGGCCGTGCGCCCCGATGGGGTCTATGTCGATGGCACGTTCGGGCGCGGCGGACATTGCCGAGCCATCCTTGCGCAGCTCGGACCGGCTGGGCGGGTCGTCGCATTCGATCGTGATCCCCAGGCCGTTGCTGCCGGGGATTTCATTCAGGATGCCCGTCTCACGCTCGTGCATGAGCGGTTCGGCGCGATGGGCGACGCGCTCGAGCGACTGGGTGTGGAACGGCTCGATGGCGTCTTGCTGGATCTTGGCGTGTCGTCACCGCAGCTCGATGACGCCACGCGTGGCATGAGCTTTCGTTTCGATGCGCCGCTCGACATGCGCATGGACACGACGCGAGGACCAACGGTGGCGCAGTGGCTGGCCGAGGCGTCGGTCGATCAGATCAGGGAGGTGCTGAAGGACTATGGAGAAGAACGGTTTGCTCATGCGATTGCAAAGGCGATTGCAGCTGCTCGGACAGGGGGGCTTGTTGCAACCACTGGACAGCTTGCCCAGATCGTGGAGAAAGCGGTCCGGACACGCGAGCCGGGGCAGCACCCGGCGACGCGAAGTTTCCAGGCTCTTCGGATTTTCATCAATCAAGAACTTGAGGAGCTGTCGCTAGGGCTGGCAGCGGCGGCGCAGCGTCTCGGACCGGGGGGGCGACTGGTGGTGATCAGTTTTCACTCGCTCGAAGACCGCATCGTCAAACGGTTCATGCGGGATGCGGCGCGACCGGCGCAGGTGCCTGCCCGCCTGCCGCTGCGCGCGAATGAACTTCCGCAGCCGACGATGCGTCTTGTGGGGCGCGCCGTGCGTCCTTCTGAGGACGAGGTTCGGACCAACCCCAGAGCCCGCAGCGCCGTGATGCGCGTGTGCGAGCGCGTTGGAGCGCAACCGTGATCAGGATCGATGCCCTGCTGTTGTCGCTCGTGGTGGCCAGCGCCCTGGGAGTGGTCGCCTCGCAGCATCAGTCCCGCAAGGTGTACGCCGAGTTCGAGCGTGAACAGTCGCGCACGCACGAACTCGAGGTCGAATGGGGGCAGCTTCAACTTGAGCAGAGTACCTGGGCTGCGCTCAGCCGGGTCGAGTCGCTGGCCAGAACACGGCTGGGAATGGGCGAACCCGGGCCCGGCAGGATGATCGTCGTCGAGGCGTCGCGATGAGGCGCCAGCGGCCGGTCACCTTCAACCACAATCCGCTTCTCGAGAAGGGGCTGCCGGCCTGGCGTGCCCGCTTCGTGCTGCTGGCGCTGTTGCTCGGCTCGGCTGCGCTCGTCGGGCGCGCCGCGTGGCTCCAGGGCTTCAACCACGAATTTCTCCAGGCGCAGGGAGAGTCGCGCTATTCGCGGGTGATCCCGGTACCGGCAACGCGTGGGCGGATTACCGACCGGAACGGAGATGTCATCGCGGTGAGCACGCCTGTGCGCTCGATCTGGGCCATTCCGGGCGATGCGAGGCTGACGCCTGCGCAGACCCGCCAGCTTGCCGAGCTGCTGGAGATGAACGTTGCCGACCTGAACCGCCGCCTCGACAGCGAGCGCGACTTCGTCTATCTGCGGCGGCAGCTGTCCCCGGAGACCGCCCGCCGGATTGCCGATCTCGGGCTTCCAGGCATCCACCAGCACCAGGAGTATCGCCGCTATTACCCCGGTGGTGAGGTGATGGCGCATGTCGTGGGGTTCACCGGAGTCGAGGACAGCGGACAGGAAGGAATCGAGCTCGCCTTCGATGCAGAGCTCAAGGGGCGGCCCGGGTCGCGGCGCGTGATTCGCGATCGCAGGGGGCAGATCATCGAGGACGTGGAATCGATCCGCCCGCCACGCGACGGAAAGGACATCGTGCTGGCGATGGACAACCGCATCCAGTTCCTCGCGTATTCGGCGCTGCGCCAGGCGATGCAGCAACACAGCGCCAAGGCGGGAGGCGTCGTTGTGCTCGACGCACGTACCGGCGAGGTGCTGGCGCTCGTCAATGCACCGACCTTCAACCCCAACAACCGGACTGGCCTGAGTGGGGCGCAGCTCCGGAATCGGGTGCTGACCGACGTGTTCGAACCCGGATCCACGATCAAGCCCTTCATCGGAGCGCTCGCGCTCGAACGCGGCAAGGTGCGTCCCGATACGACGATCGACACGGAGTCCGGCCGGATGACGATCGGAAGGGCAACGATCTCCGATGTACGTCGTTACGGGGTTCTGACCGTCTCCCAGGTGATCGAGAAATCCTCGAACGTCGGTACGGTCAAGATGGCCATGAATTTCGCTCCGGAAGAGATGTGGAGCCTGTTCGACGAACTGGGATTCGGTACGCAGCTTGACCTGGGTTTTCCGGGCGAGGCGGCAGGGCGGCTCCGGCCGGCGAAGAGCTGGAGGCCGATCGAGCAGGCCACGATGGCCTATGGGCACGGCATGTCGAGCACGCTGACCCAGTTGGCGCGGGCGTACCTCGTGTTCGCGCGCGATGGTGAACTACTCCCGCTCTCGCTGACGCGCGTCGAATCCGCGCCGGCGGGCAGCCGAGTGTTCTCGGTCGAGACGGCGCGCATGATGCGCGCGATGCTCGAGAACGCCGCAGGCCCGCACGGCACGGCGCCGAAGGCGCGCATCGAAGGCTATCGCGTTGCGGGAAAGACCGGGACCGCCCACAAGCTCGAGGGCGGCAAGTACGTCAGCAAGTATGTGTCTTCCTTCGTGGGATTTGCACCCGTGTCCGATCCGCGCCTCATCGTGGCGGTCATGATCGATGAGCCTTCAGCGGGGCAGCATTACGGAGGCGCGGTTTCGGCACCGGTCTTTGCGCGCATCATGGAAGGATCGCTGCGCTCGCTGGGGGTGGCTCCGGATGCACCGCTGGTGCCACTGCACCTGGCGAACCGCGTTGAAGAACAGAAGGGGAACATGTGAGCAGCGTTCGCGCAGCCGAACTTCTCGCACGCCTGCAGGAGGCTGGCGTGCTGGCGGGCGGGATCACGGCCGACTCGCGCAGGATCGGAGCGGGTGACCTGTTTGCCGCGTGGCCCGGATTCGTGACCGATGGTCGGCGCTTCATCGCCGATGCGGTCGAGCGCGGTGCCGTCGCCGTGCTCTGGGATTCCGGTGACGGGTTCGATCCCGGTCCGATCGCCGTGCCGGCCATCGGCGTGGAAGGTCTGCGGGAGCTTGCGGGTGCGATCGCGCACGAGATCTACCACAGACCGTCCAGGACACTCTGGGTGGCTGGGGTCACCGGCACCAACGGCAAGACGACGGTGAGTCAGTGGACCGCCGCCGCGCTCGAGGAACTGGGGATGCGGTGCGGTGTCATCGGGACCCTCGGAAGCGGATACCCGGGGCGACTGGGGGATGCGCTCAACACGACACCCGATGCGCTCGAGCTGCACCGGAAGATGGCGCAGTTCGTCGCTGATGAAGCGGATTCGGTCGCAATGGAAGTTTCATCGATCGGTATCGAACAGGGGCGGGTGAACGCGATCGCCTTCGACGTCGCGGTGTTCACGAATCTCACCCGCGATCATCTCGACTACCACGGATCGATGGAGCGCTACGGTGCCGCAAAGGCGCGGTTGTTCGAGGTCGAAGGGCTCGGACATGCGGTGATCAATCTGGATGATGCGTTCGGCCTGACGCTCGCGCGCCGTGTGGCCGCGCGTGGCCTGCCCGTGATCGGCTATACGCGCACCGCCGGAAACGGCGACGCCGTACCGCAGGCACGGCTTCTCGTGGCGGAAAACCTGCATGCGTCGGCGGCTGGGCTGCGCTTCGGAGTGCGCTGGGGTGACCAGGCCGGTGAGGTTCAGGCACGTCTGGTCGGGCCGTTCAATGTCTCGAACCTGCTGGCCGTCATCGCGACCTTGCTGACACGCGGCATACCGTTCTCCGATGCGCTGCGCGTCGCTGGACATCTGGCGCCGCCCGAGGGGCGGATGCAGTTGCTCGGTGGCGTCGGAGAGCCGCTGATCGTCGTGGATTACGCCCACACGCCGGACGCGCTCGCCAAGGTGCTCGAGGCGGTTCGGGGCACCGCGCGGACGCGCGAAGGGGTGCTGACCTGCGTGTTCGGCTGCGGGGGGGATCGCGATCCAGGCAAACGTCCGATCATGGGAGAGGTTGCCTCGCGGCTCGCGGATCGCTGCATTCTGACCAGCGACAATCCGCGCAGCGAGAATCCGCAGGCCATCATCGATCAGATCCGAAGCGGGACGACAACCGAGCTTACATGCATCCTCGATCGGGCCCGGGCGATCGAACAGGCGGTGGGCGATGCGCTTGCCGACGATGTGATCGTGATCGCCGGCAAGGGGCACGAACCCTACCAGGAGGTTTGCGGGGTGCGGCATCCGTTCTCGGATATCGAGCAGGCGCGCAACGCATTGCGCGAATGGAACCGGAAGCGGGGGATGTGCCCATGATGAGCCTGCAGGAAGCGGCTCGGGCCGTGTCGGGTCGCGCGAGCGCGGACACCCGCTTCGATTCCGTGTCGACCGACAGCCGGACGCTGCGCGAGGGAGCGCTCTTCGTCGCCTTGCGCGGGGAACATTTCGACGGACACGATTACGTGCTTGCCGCCGTGCAAGCCGGCGCCGTCGCGGCCCTGGTCGATACCCGCTGGGCGGACGGGGCGCCGGATGGGGCGCCACCGCTGCTCGTGGTTGCCGATACGCGCGAAGCGTTGGGGCAACTGGCTGCCGACTGGCGAGACCGCTTTTCCATTCCGGTCGTCGGCGTGACCGGCAGCAACGGCAAGACGACCGTGAAGGAAATGTGCGCCGCGATCTTCCGTGCGCAGGCAGCCATGGATGGCTCCGGAGATGAGGCCGTGCTGGCCACTCGCGGCAATCTCAACAACGACATCGGGGTGCCGGTCACCCTGCTCGGACTCCGGTCCACGCATCGGGCCGCGGTCATCGAGATGGGAATGAACCACCCCGGTGAGATCGCGCTTCTGACCCGCTGGACGCGTCCGACCGTCGCGATCGTCACGAATGCCCAGCGCGCCCACCTTCAGGGCATGGGGTCGATCGCCCAGATCGCGCAGGAGAAGGGCGCGATCTACGAGGGCCTCGGCGAAGGCGGGGTTGCCGTCGTCAACGCCGACGACCCGCATGCGGACTACTGGCGCGGGTTGAACGCGGGCCGCACCCTCTTCACCTTCGGCATGCGTCAGGCGGCCGACGTTGCCGGCACGTGCACGATGCATGGGTTCGGATCCGAACTGAGGCTTCGCACGCCGCGCGGGGAGATCTGCGTATCGATGCAGATTCCGGGTGAGCACAACGCGCGCAATGCAGTCGGGGCGGCCGCGGCCTGTCTGGCTGCTGGCGTGAGCCTCGAGGCGGTGGGACGGGGATTGTCCGGCTACCAGGGTACGCGCGGTCGGCTGCAGTGCCGGCCGGGCTTGCGCGGCGCGACGGTGGTCGATGACAGTTACAACGCCAATCCGGACTCGGTGCGTGCGGCGATCGATGTGCTTGCCGCAACACCCGGCCACAAGTATCTCGTGCTCGGCGACATGGGCGAGATCGGACGCACGAGCGCGCAGGTCCACGACGAGATCGGTGGCTACGCAAAGAGCAAGGGGGTGGATGCCCTCTTCGGGCTGGGGGAGATGAGTGCGGTCGCAGTGCGCAATTTCGGAGATGGTGGCCAGCATTTCAAGAGCGTTCAGGGACTCGTCGATGCGGTGGTGCAGCGGCTCGAACCGGATGCGGTGGTGCTCGTGAAGGGTTCCCGTTTCATGCGCATGGAACGGGTGGTCGAGGCGCTCAGTGCCGTGCACAATGGCGACCCTTCTGATCAGGGAGATTCCAATGCTGCTTGAACTGGCGTTGTGGCTGGGGCAAGACATCCGCGCACTGAACGTCTTCGGCTACATCACCTTGCGCACGGTGCTGGCCGCGATGACCGCACTCATCATCTCGTTCATCTGCGGCCCGATGGTGATTCGCTGGCTGACCGCGAAGAAGATCGGGCAGGCCGTGCGCGACGACGGCCCGAAGTCGCACCTGACCAAGGCCGGTACGCCGACGATGGGCGGCGCGCTGATCCTGATCGCAATCGGGACGACGGTTCTGCTCTGGGGAGATCTGGGCAATCACTACGTCTGGATCACCCTCTTCGTGACGCTGGGGTTCGGCGCAGTGGGCTGGATCGATGACTGGAAGAAGGTCGTGCATCGCGATCCCAAGGGATTGGCGAGCCGCTGGAAGTATCTGTGGACGTCGCTGATCGCGCTCGCGGCCGCGCTCGTGCTCGCGCTGACGGCCAGCGATCCGGCGCAGACGGAGCTGATCGTCCCCTTCTTCAAGGCGGTGACCTATCCGCTCGGTCTGTTCGGGTTCGTGGCCCTTTCGTACTTCGTCATCAACGGTACCAGCCACGCGGTAAACCTGACCGACGGGCTCGACGGACTCGCGATCATGCCGACGGTGATGGTTGCCGGGGCGCTGGCGATCTTCGCCTACGTAGCGGGCCATGCCGGCTTCGCCAAGTATCTCGGCGTGCCCTACATCGCGGGTGCGGGAGAGCTCGCGGTCTTCTGCGGTGCGATCTGTGGCGCCGGGCTCGGTTTCCTGTGGTTCAACGCGTACCCGGCGGAAGTCTTCATGGGGGACGTCGGCGCACTGGCGCTCGGGGCTGCGCTCGGCACGGTCGCGGTGGTGGTCCGCCAGGAGATCGTCCTCTTCATCATGGGTGGGCTCTTCGTCGCCGAGACGTTGTCGGTAATGATCCAGGTGCTGTACTTCAAGGCGACCGGCGGCAAACGGATCTTCCGCATGGCTCCGCTGCACCACCACTACGAGCTGGGTGGCTGGAAGGAAACCCAGGTCGTGGTCCGGTTCTGGATCATCACGATCATGCTCGTGCTGTTCGGTCTTTCCACACTCAAGCTGCGATGAACGCGCTGGCAGGACACTTCGTACTGGTACTGGGACTGGGTGAGTCAGGCCTGGCGATGGCGCGCTGGTGCGCCCATGCCGGTGCGCGGCTGCGGGTGGCCGACACGCGGGAGGCCCCGCCCTCGCTCGAGATCCTGCATGACAAGGTCCCGGCAGCCGAAACGGTGCTCGGAGCCTTCACGCCCGGGTTGCTCGATGGCGTGACCCTGGTCGCCCTCAGTCCAGGTCTCGATCCGCGTATGCCGGTCGTCGAGGAAGCGCGCCGAAGGGAAATTCCGGTCACGGGCGAAATGTCGCTTTTTGCAGGGGCACTCGAAACGCTCGGTGCACGTGCGAGGAGCACGGTCGTCGCGATCACCGGCACCAACGGCAAGACGACCACGACGGCACTCGCTGCGGCGATGTTCCGCGCGGCCGGGCGCGATGCGGTGGCGGCCGGCAACATCAGCCCCGCCGCGCTGGCGCTGCTCGTCGATCGGCTGGATGCAGGAGGGAACCTGCCCGATTGCTGGGTGCTTGAACTGTCGAGTTTCCAGCTCGAAACCATGCAGGGGCTGAACCCCGATGCAGCGGTCGTCCTCAACCTCAGCGACGATCACTTCGATCGCCATGGCGACCTGGTGGGCTATGCCGCGGCAAAGGCGCGGATCTACGAGGGATCCGGTGTGCAGGTGCTCAACCGCGACGATGCGCGCGTATGCGCAATGGCGTTGCCGGGGCGTCGGCTGATCCGTTTCGGCGCGGGTAGGCCGACCTCGCCGGGTGATTACGGGATCGTCTCCGAAGGCGGTGAGCGCTGGCTGGTGCGTGGAGACGAGCGGCTGCTGCGCCAGCGGGACCTGCGTCTTGCCGGGGAGCACAACGCGCTCAATGCCCTGGCGGCGCTGGCACTGGGGGAGGCGATCGGATGCGCGCGCGCGCCGATGGTCGATGCGCTGTCCCGGTTCGAAGGCTTGCCCCACCGGGTGGCGCTCGTTGCCCGACGCCACGACGGAGTGGCCTTCTACAACGATTCCAAGGGAACAAACGTCGGTGCGACGCTGGCAGCCTTGCAGGGTCTAGGGTGTCCGGTGGTGTTGATCGTCGGCGGAGACGGCAAGGGACAGGATTTTTCTCCGCTGCGTGAGGCCGTCGCCCGGCACGCGCGGGCGGTCGTCCAGATCGGGCGCGATGGGCCGCTCATCGCAAGCGCCCTTGCCGGGCTTGACCTTCCGGTCGAGCGGGCCGAGAGCATGGAGGACGCGGTCGTGCAGGCGAACCGGCTTGCACGGACGGGGGACGCCGTACTGCTGTCGCCTGCCTGCGCGAGTTTCGACATGTTCCGCAACTATCCCCACCGTGCCGAGGTGTTCGTGGATGCGGTCCTGAAACTGCCTGCGGTGAGTGCGGCATGAGACTTGCAACCGTCCTCTCCGGTCTGCTTCCCGTCCCCGACGGGCGCAAAGGGGCCGAGACCAGCCGGGCGGTCGAGCGACTGATGCGCCCGCCCGGGACCGCGCGTGAGCTCGATCCACTGCTCGTATGGCCGGCGGTTGCGCTCCTGCTGATCGGTCTGGTGATGGTGTATTCGTCGTCGATTGCCCTGGCCGAGGGCAGCCGCTTCACCGGCAACCTTCCGCACTACTTCCTGTTGCGCCACGCGGTGTTCCTTGCGGTCGGCGTGGCAGTCGGCCTGCTGAGTTTCCAGTTCTCCTTGCGCCAGTGGCAGCAGTTCGCGCCCTGGCTCTTCATGCTGGGGCTGGTCCTGCTGGCGGTGGTGCTGGTTCCCGGAGTGGGACGTGAAGTCAACGGCGCCCAGCGCTGGCTCTCGCTCGGACCTGTGAACCTCCAGCCCTCCGAGCTGATGAAGGTCTTCGTGACACTTTATGCGGCCGACTACACGGTGCGCAAGCTGCCGGACATGGGTAGTTTCCGCCGCGGCTTTCTGCCGATGGTGGGTGTGGTGCTGACCGTGGGTTGCCTGGTGCTGCTCGAACCCGACTTCGGTGCCTTCGTGGTGATCGCCGCGATTGCCTTCGGCGTGATGTTCCTGGGGGGAATCAACGGGCGTCTGTTCGCGTTGCTCGCCACGGTTGCGGTGATCGGATTCGTGCTGCTGATCTGGCTCTCCCCCTACCGCCGCGACCGCATCTTCGGTTTCATGGATCCGTGGCAGGACGCCTTCGGGCGTGGCTATCAGCTCTCGCATGCGCTGATTGCCTTCGGTCGCGGGGAGTGGTTCGGGGTCGGTCTGGGTGCGAGTGTCGAGAAACTCTTCTATCTGCCCGAGGCGCATACCGACTTTCTCCTTGCGGTGATCGCCGAGGAACTCGGGTTTGTCGGGGTATTGACCGTCGTGCTGCTGTTCGCGGTGCTGGTCCAGCGCGCGTTCTCGATCGGCCGGGAAGCGATCCACCTTGAACGCTACTTCTCGGGTCTTGTGGCGATGGGGATCGGATTGTGGTTCGGCGTCCAGTCCTTCATCAACATGGGCGTGAACATGGGCCTCTTGCCGACCAAGGGGCTGACGCTGCCGTTGATGAGTTTCGGCGGATCGGCGCTCGTCGCGAACTGCATGGCGCTCGCGATCCTGCTGAGGGTCGACTGGGAAGTGCGTCAGATGAAGCGGGGGGCGAACCTGTGAAGACGCTCATGGTGATGGCCGGTGGAACGGGCGGACACATCTTTCCCGGTATCGCGGTTGCGGAATGTCTGCGCGAGCGGGGCTGGCGGATCGTCTGGATGGGAAACCCGGCGGGCATGGAGGCGAGGATCGTGCCGGCGCGCGGATACGAGATGGCCTGGATGAAGTTCTCTGCGCTGCGCGGCAAAGGCATCGTGCGCCTGGCCTTGCTGCCCTTCACCTTGCTTGGTGGATTCTGGCAGGCGCTCGGCGCATTGCGCCGGGTTCGTCCGGACGTCGTGCTCGGCATGGGCGGCTACGTCACCTTTCCGGGCGGAATGATGGCGGCGCTGACCGGACGGGCGCTGGTGCTGCACGAACAGAATGCCATCGCGGGGCTGGCGAACCGCGTTCTTGCGCACGTGGCCGACCGGGTGCTGGCTGGGTTTCCCGATGTGCTCAAGGGAGCGGACTGGGTCGGAAATCCGGTTCGCTCGGAGATTTCGGCGGTTGCACCGCCCGAGGAGCGGTTTTCCGGGCGCAACGGGCCGCTGCGTCTGCTGGTCGTCGGGGGCAGTCTCGGTGCTGCGGCGCTCAACCAGATCGTGCCTCAGGCGCTTGCACGCATCGACCCGGCGCAGCGCCCGATCGTGACGCATCAGGCGGGCGAGAAGCAGATCGATGCCCTGCGTGCGGCCTACCGCGAGGCCGGTGTGGACGGGGAGTTGCTGCCCTTCATCGAGGATATGGCGCGTCGCTATGCTGACGCCGATCTGGTGATCTGCCGGTCTGGTGCGCTCACGGTCGCCGAGCTTGCGGCGGTCGGTGCCGCAAGTCTGCTGGTGCCGTTTCCGCATGCGGTGGACGATCATCAGAGCAGCAATGCGCGCTTCCTTTCCGATCACGATGCGGCCTTTGTCCTGCCGCAGACCGAACTCGACCCCATGCGCCTGGCCGGAATTCTCGCCGGGCTCGATCGCCGCCGCCTGCAGACCATGGCCATGCGCGCGCGCGCGCTTGCGCGTCCCCGCGCGGCCGAGTCGGTTGCCGACGCGTGCGAGCAACTTGCGCAGGAGGTGAGTCGATGAAACACAAGATCAAGCGCCTGCATTTCGTCGGCATCGGCGGTTCCGGGATGAGCGGCATCGCCGAGGTGCTGCTCAATCTCGGCTACGAGGTGAGCGGTTCGGATCTGGGTGAGAACGCAGCGATGCGCCGCCTGCGCTCGCTCGGCGCGGCGGTGGTGCGCGGGCATGCCGAGGCCAACATCGCAGGGGCCGATGCCGTGGTGATCTCCACCGCGGTCCAGGACGACAACCCCGAAGTGATTGCTGCGCGGGCGCGCCAGATTCCGGTCGTTCCGCGTGCCCAGATGCTGGCCGAGCTGATGCGCCTGAAGCAGGGGATCGCGATCGCCGGCACCCATGGCAAGACCACCACGACCTCGCTCGTGGCCAGCATTCTCGCCGAGGGTGGCATGGATCCGACCTTCGTGATCGGCGGGCGGCTCAATGCGGCCGGTGCAAATGCGAGGCTCGGCAAGGGTGATTTTCTGGTTGCCGAAGCGGACGAGTCGGACGCCTCCTTCCTGCTCCTGACCCCGGTGATCTCGGTCGTTACCAACATCGATGCCGATCACATGGATACCTACGGGCACGATTTCTCGCGGCTCAAGCAGGTTTTCGTGGACTTTCTGCAGCACCTGCCCTTCTATGGCGTTGCGGTTGTGTGCGAGGACGATCCGAATGTGCGCGAGATTCTGCCGGCCGTCTCGCGTCAGGTCGTGCGCTACGGGTTGTCGCCGGCCGCCGGAATCCGTGCCGAGAATATCCGTGCGGAGGCGGGCCGGATGTGCTTCGATGCGGTGCGGGAGAATGGCACGGTGAGCCGCTTGCCGATCGAGCTCAACCTGCCCGGGGTGCACAACGTTCTCAACGCACTGGCCGCGATCGCGGTGGCGACCGAGCTGCAGGTGCCCGATGCGGCCATCATCAAGGCCCTGGCCGAGTTTCACGGGGTCGGCCGGCGCTTCCAGCGCTACGGAGAGGTCCCGGTCGTGCGCCCTGGTGTGGCGTCACCGGGTTGTTTCACGCTCGTCGACGACTACGGACATCATCCAGTGGAAATGGCTGCGACGATCGCGGCTGCCCGGGGCGCATTCCCCGGCCGGCGCCTGGTGCTCGCCTTCCAGCCGCACCGCTACACGCGGACGCGGGACTGCTTCGAGGATTTCGTGAAGGTGCTGTCCTCGGTCGATGTGCTCCTGCTGAGCGAGGTATATGCCGCTGGCGAGCCTGCGCTGGTCGCAGCAGATGGGCGCTCGCTCGCCCGGGCCCTGCGCGTTGCGGGCAGGATCGAGCCGATCTTCGTCGAGGACATCGACGCAATGCCGGATGCGATCCGCGCCATTGCATGCGACGGCGACGTGGTGATCACGATGGGTGCCGGCACGATCGGTGGCGTGGCGGGCCGGCTGACGGACGCTGAGGAGGGCAGGTGAGCACGGTGTATGGGAAGGTTGCGGTGCTGATGGGCGGTTCATCGGCCGAGCGGGAGGTGTCGCTGATGTCCGGAAGGGCAGTCCTGGCCGCACTGCAGGGGGCCGGTGTCGATGCGCATGGATTCGACCCCGCGTATGAAGATCTGCACCGGTTGAAGGAGCAGGGCTACCAGCGTGTCTTCATTGCCCTGCATGGCCGAGGCGGTGAGGATGGAACGGTTCAGGGCATGCTCGAACTGATGGCCATTCCCTACACCGGGAGCGGCGTCATGGCATCGGCCCTGTCGATGGACAAGTGGCGTACCAAGATGATCTGGGCGGCGTGCGGTCTGCCTACGCCGCGCTACGCGATTCTCGATGAACATTCGGACTGGGACGCGGTCGTTCGCGACCTGGGCTTGCCGATCTTCGTCAAACCGGTCCACGAAGGGTCGAGTATGGGGGCGACCAAGGTCGAGCGTGCCGGGCAACTGCGTGCAGCCTGGGAGCTGGCCGCCCGCTATGACCACCTCGTGATCGCCGAGGAGTTCATCGCCGGCGCGGAGCTCACTGCGCCGTTCCTCGGTGAGCGTGCCTTGCCGCTCGTCCGGATCGAGGCGCCGGACGGCAACTACGACTACCAGAACAAGTACTTCACCGATGACACCCGGTATCTGTGCCCGTGCGGCCTGTCCCCGGAAAAGGAGCGCGAAATTCAGGATCTGGTCATGCGTTCGGCGCGCGTACTGGGGTGTACGGGCTGGGGGCGTGCCGACCTGATCCTGGATGCAGAGGGAAATCCGCATCTACTGGAAATGAACACTTCGCCGGGCATGACCGGACACTCGCTGGTGCCGATCTCTGCCGGTGCGGCCGGGATGAGTTTTCCGCAGCTGTGCCTGGCGATTCTGGAGGGGGCGCGTCTTGCATGAGCAAAGCGTGCGATCCGCGTCGAACCGAGCCTCCGCCACGGCGCGCGGGCGGACGCGTGCGCGTGAGGAGGGCGGTCTCTGGAACCGGCCTGCGTTGCTCGATCTTCTCTCGGATCTCTTGCTGCTCATTACGGCCCTGGCGATTGGCCATGCGCTGCTGTCATGGTTTCTCGCCCGACCGTTCTTTCCCGTGCGCGAGGTTGTGGTGCTGACGCCGCCGGCGCAGGTGACGACGGCGCAGATCGAATTCGCCGCGCGATCGGCGATCCGCGGCAATTTCTTCTCGATGAGTCTCGACGAGGTGCGGACTGCCTTCGAGAAGCTGCCCTGGGTGCGCCGTGCCGAGGTACGCAGGCGTTGGCCGAATGCGGTCGAACTCCGGCTGGAGGAGCACCAGGCGGTTGCGTACTGGCGCAGTGGTGACAGCGACTCGGTTCACCTGGTCAATCGTCAGGGGGAACTCTTCATCGCCGCAAGCAACGCCGATCTGCCCGAATTTGCCGGACCGCCCGGATCGGCGGCCTATCTGCTGGAGCGCTACCGGGCCTTTGCAACCGTACTCGAGCCGCTGCAGCGACGTCTCGTGAGTGTGTGGCTATCAGCCCGCGAGGCGTGGCAACTCGAGCTCGACGACGGAATGGTGATCGTGCTCGGGCGGGAGCAGGACAAGGCGCCGGTCGAGCAGCGCCTGATGCGCTTCGTCCGAGCCTGGCCGCAAACCGAACGGAACATCGGTCTGCAGATCGCAACCGTGGACCTGCGCTACCAGCGAGGGTTTGCACTCACCCCAACGTCCGGACCCCACGTGCCGAAAGGGATGCAATGAGCAAGGAATACAAGGATCTGATCACGGGCCTCGATATCGGAACATCGACCGTCACGTGCATGGTTGCCGAGGTCAGGCCGGACGGCCGGTTCGATGTCGTGGGGCTCAGCACGCAGCCCATGAGCGGACTGAAGCGGGGTGTCGTCGTCAATATCGAGGCGACGGTCGATGCGATTTCGCGCGTCGTGCAGGAAGTCGAACTGATGGTGAACTGCAAGATCCGTGACGTCTATACCGGCATCGCAGGCAGCCACATCAAGAGCTTCAACTCCAACGGGATGGTCGCCATCAAGGACAAGGAGGTTACGCCGCTGGACGTCGAACGGGTCATCGAAGTGGCACGCGCGATGCCGATCCCGGCCGAGCAGCAGATCCTCCACATCCTGACGCAGGAATTCATCATCGACGGTCAGGGGGGCGTGCGTGAGCCGATCGGCATGAGTGGCGTCAAGCTCGAAGTCAAGGTGCACATCGTCACCGGCGCCGTGTCGGCCGCCCAGAACGTCGTCAAGTGCGTGCGCCGCTGCGGTCTTGAGGTCATGGACCTGATCCTGCAGCCGCTCGCATCGAGCTATGCAGTGCTCTCGGAGGATGAGAAGGATCTCGGGGTGTGTCTCGTCGATATCGGCGGTGGGACTGCCGACATCGCCGTCTTCACCCAGGGCGCGATCCGCCACACCGCGGTGCTGCCGGTGGCCGGCGACCAGATCACGAACGACATCGCAATGGCCTTGCGTACACCGACCTCCGAAGCGGAGGAGATCAAGATCCGCCACGGCGTCGCAATGCACGCGCTGGCCGATCCCGAGGAAATGATCGAGGTGCCGGGTGTCGGTGATCGCCCGCCGCGCGCACTGTCGCGCCAGCGCCTCGCCGATGTCATCGAGCCGCGGGTGTCGGAGCTGTTCGAGCTGGTGCAGGCGGAACTGCGCCGCAGCGGATACGAAGAACTGCTGTCCTCCGGCATCGTGCTGACCGGGGGTTCTTCCGTGATGCGCGGCATGGTCGAGCTGGGGGAAGAGGTTTTCCATCTGCCGGTCAGGGTCGCATCGCCGCAGTACGAAGGCAGTCTGGCCGACGTGGTGTGCCAGCCCCAGTATGCGACCGTGACCGGTCTCCTGATGGAGGGCTTGGTCCAGAGGCGGCGCGGAATGATGGCGCGCGAGACGCGCACGCTGCGGCAGATGCTGGGGCGGATGAAGTCGTGGTTCGAGAGAAATTTCTGACGGACGGGCGAGGTGGCCAGTCAGATTGGATGAAGTCCTGTTCTTTTACGGTATTTAGTTGTATGCTCGCGCGAGCATACTAGATAGCGGGTCTGGCAGGGTTCGGTGTGCAGCGTAGGTGTTCAAGAGGAGGCGAGATAAATGTTTGAAATCGTTGAAAAGGAGCAATCCGGGACGATCATCAAGGTGATCGGTGTGGGCGGAGCAGGCGGAAATGCCGTCGACCACATGATCCGGGAGGGCGTTCAGGGCGTCGATTTCGTGGTCGCCAACACCGATGCGCAAGCCCTGCGTCGCTGCCTGGCGGCGACCAAGGTTCAACTCGGCTCGACCGGACTCGGGGCAGGCTCCAAGCCCGAGGCGGGTCGCGCCGCGGCGCAGGATACGCGCGATGCGATCGTCGCCGCGCTCGAAGGTGCGCACATGTGCTTCATCACCGGAGGCATGGGGGGCGGCACCGGCACCGGCGCGGCTCCGGTCGTGGCCGAGGTCGCCAAGGAGATGGGGATCCTCACAGTTGCGGTGGTCACGAAGCCCTTCGATTTCGAGAACCGCCTGCGCGTGGCGGAAAGCGGAGTCGAAGAACTGACGCGCCATGTCGATTCCCTGATTATCGTCCTCAACGACAAGCTCCTCGAAGTGTTCGGCGACGACGCCGGGTTCGAGGACTGCTTCCGCTCGGCAGACAATGTGCTGAAGAACGCGGTCGGCGGCATCGCCGAAATCATCAACGTACCGGGTCTGGTAAACGTCGATTTCCAGGACGTGCGCACCGCGATGGGCGAGATGGGCCGCGCGATGATGGGATCGGCAGAGGCATCGGGGATCGATCGCGCACGGATTGCCGCCGAGCAGGCGGCCGTCAGTCCGTTGCTGGAAGGCACCGAGCTTTCAGGCGCGCGTTGCGTGCTGATCAACATCACGGCCAGCCGCTCCCTGAAGATGTCCGAGGTGCGCGATGCGGTCAAGACGGTGCAGGCGTTTGCGGCTCCGGAAGCCTTCGTCAAGTACGGCACGGTGTTCGACGAGTCGATGGAAGACCGGATCCGGGTCACCGTCGTCGCGACCGGCCTCGGGATGCCGGGCGCCGCACGCCAGCCGGTGATGCAGGTGGTCAAGGGTACGGGCACCTATGGGCCGTCTTCACCCCAGGCGGCCGATCTGGATGTGCCTGCCGTGATCCGCACGCGTCGCACGACCGTCGAGGCCATGCACGCGAACGGGATGGGGCAGTACGACATCCCGGCCTTCCTGCGCAAGCAGGCCGACTGAGCTGGATCGGGCACGAAGTGTACATCCCGGCTTGCGTGCCGCTGCATGATAGAATTCCCGGCTAACCAGTCCGGAACCAAGATGATCAGGCAACGCACACTCAAGTCGCTCGTCTCCGCCAGCGGGGTCGGCCTGCACGGCGGCCGCAAGGTTTGCATGGTGCTGCGTCCGGCCGCACCCGACACGGGGATCGTGTTCCACAGGGTTGATCTCGATCCACCGGTCAGTCTTCCGGCCGATCCGTACAGTGTGTGCGACACCCGCATGTGCTCCGGGCTTCAGTCTCCGGATGGACACAAGGTCGGGACGGTCGAGCATCTCATGTCGGCGCTTGCCGGGCTCGGAGTCGACAATGTCCATGTCGATGTCGACGCACCCGAGATCCCGATCCTCGATGGCAGCTCCGGGCCTTTCGTCTTCCTGCTGCGTTCGGCCGGACTGGAGGAACAGGCCGCTCCCAAGCGTTTTCTGCGCGTGAAGAAGCCGGTCGAGGTGCGCGATGGAGACAAGTGGGTGCGGCTGGAGCCATACGACGGCTTCCGCCTGAGTTTTTCGATCGTGTTCAACCATCCTGCAATCGACGGCACTGCAACCCGGACAACGATCGATTTTGCGCAACAGTCGTACGAGCGCGACGTGGCGCGCGCCCGGACCTTCGGGTTCATGCAGGACGTCGAGTTCATGCGTGCGAATGGCCTTGCGCTCGGCGGCAGTCTCGGCAACGCCATCGTGATGGATGAGTACCGGGTGCTCAATGCCGAGGGGCTGCGCTATCCGGATGAGTTCGTCAAGCACAAGGTGCTCGACGCCATTGGCGACCTCTATCTGGGAGGGCATCCGCTGCTGGCCTCTTACACGGCGCACAAGGCAGGGCACGCAATGAACAACCAGGTGCTGAGGGAACTCCTCGAAGATCGTTCGGCGTGGGAACTGGTGACGTTCGAACGCACTGAGGCTGCACCCGTCGCGGTGCGGCAGCAGTTCGCGCTGCCGGTACTTGCCTGACGCATGCTCATCGCACGCCTGGTTGCGCTGGCGATCCTGCTCGCGACCGGGGGTTCGCTGATCGCCTGGATCCTGACCGGAAATCCGCGCTATCGCAGATCTGCGTGGCTGCTCGCACGCATCGGCATCGCCGTGCTGCTGCTCATCCTGGGGCTTTTCGTGCTTGAGCGCCTGGCGGCTTGAAGGGCGCGCTGGGGTCGTCGTGCCGGCCGCGCTCAAGCAGCCGGTCAATCGAGGATCGAAGCGGGGCGTCTGTGGGCAGCGAGGCGGCAAGCGCTTCAAGGCTCACGCGCGCGGCATCCGTCAGTACCCGTGGCGTCCGGGGTGCAGCCTGGACGGCGCCCTGGTCGATACGGACCTTCAGCTTGATCTCACGAAGCGGAACTCCAGCGGCGGCGAATCCGTCCAGCAAGGTCGGCACGAGCTGGCGGACCCGCGCGGCTGTCGCGCCGTTGGCCGCGAACACGACCAGCGCTCCCTGTTTCAGATTGGCCACGGCGCAATGCTCACCCAAGGGCGGGGGGAGCAGCGACACGAGGATCGACTGGGCGCGCAACAGGCGGCCGGCGTGATCCTGCAGGCGCGCCAGGGTGTCTCCGTGTTCGAGATATCGCTGCAGGGGAGCGGCCATGAGGATGTGGTCTGCGCAAAGCCTGAACTTACCATGCGCGCGACGAGATTGCCTGCCCATCTGGGACGCGCATAGGAGGCAAGCGATGCGCTCATGCTAAGATCACGCTTTTGCCGAATCGACCCATCCTCCATCCATGATCTCCGGCCTTCTGAAGAAAATCTTCGGCAGTCGCAATGACCGCCTGATTCGCCAGTATTCCCAGACCGTCCGTGCCATCAACGCGCTCGAGCCAGAGATCTCGGCGCTGTCGGATGCGGCGCTGCGGGCCAAGACGGATGACTTCAAGCTGCGCGTCGCCAATGGTGAGCCGCTCGCGAAATTGCTGCCAGAAGCGTTCGCGGTCGTGCGCGAAGCGGGCAAGCGTGTGCACGGGATGCGCCACTTCGACGTCCAGCTGGTCGGGGGCATGGTGCTGCATGACGGCAAGATCGCCGAGATGCGTACCGGAGAGGGCAAGACGCTGGTCGCCACCCTCCCGGCCTATCTCAATGCATTGACCGGAAAGGGCGTGCACGTCATCACGGTAAACGATTATCTCGCCAGTCGCGATGCCGAATGGATGGGGCGCATCTACGGTTTCCTGGGACTCACGACGGGCTGCAACCTGTCCCGCATGGCACATGCCGAAAAGCAGGCTGCCTATGCGGCAGACATCACGTACGGAACCAACAACGAGTTCGGATTCGACTACCTGCGCGACAACATGGTCTATGGCCTGCCGGAACGGGTGCAGCGCGGGCTGAACTACGCGATCGTCGACGAGGTCGATTCGATCCTGATCGACGAGGCCCGAACACCGCTGATCATCTCCGGCCAGGCCGAGGATCACACCGACCTCTACCTCAAGCTCAACCAGGCTGCGCCGATGCTCAAGCAACAGGAGGGCGAAGGCGATGCGGTCACCGTGGCGGGCGATTTCACCGTCGACCTCAAGGCGCGTCAGGTGCTCCTCACCGAGCAGGGGCACGAGAACGCCGAGCAGTTGCTCACCCGAATGGGTCTCCTGCCGGCCGGAGCGAGCCTCTACGATCCGGCCAACATCCTGCTCGTCCACCATCTGTACGCAGCCCTTCGGGCGCACGCGCTGTACCACAAGGACCAGCACTATGTCGTCCAGAACGGCGAAGTCGTCATCGTCGACGAGTTCACCGGACGTCTGATGGTCGGGCGGCGCTGGTCCGATGGTCTGCACCAGGCGGTCGAGGCCAAGGAAGGCGTCAAGATCCAGGCCGAGAACCAGACCCTCGCGTCGATCACCTTCCAGAACTACTTCCGCATGTACGGCAAGCTCGCCGGCATGACGGGCACGGCCGACACCGAGGCCTACGAATTCCAGAGCATCTACGGGCTCGAAACCGTGGTTGTTCCGACCAACCGGGCGATGATCCGCAAGGACGAGAAC
Source organism: Rhodocyclaceae bacterium (assembly GCA_023383815.1). Classification (GTDB taxonomy): domain Bacteria; phylum Pseudomonadota; class Gammaproteobacteria; order Burkholderiales; family Rhodocyclaceae; genus JACOUN01. The sequence goes on along the minus strand of JAHDYG010000013.1, from coordinate 76,170 downwards.
GACAAGGTCTATCGCACCGCGAAGGAAAAATGGGACGCCGTAATCGCTGACATCCGCGCCTGCACCGAGCGCGGCCAGCCGGTACTGGTGGGCACAACCTCGATCGAGGTGAACGAGTTCCTCTCCAGCGAACTGTCGAAGGCCGGACTCGCACACCAGGTGCTGAACGCCAAGCAGCATGAGAGCGAGGCCGCGATCGTCGCCCAGGCAGGCCAGCCGGGCGTGATCACGATTGCGACCAACATGGCCGGCCGCGGCACCGACATCGTCCTCGGGGGCAACATCGAACGCCAGATCGATGCCGTGCGTTCCGACGAATCGCTTGACCCGGAGGCTCGCGAACAGAAAATCGCCGGCATGCGGGCGCAGTGGGTCAAGACCCATGAGCAGGTGATTGCCGCAGGTGGCCTGCACATCATCGGGACCGAGCGGCATGAGTCCCGGCGCATCGACAACCAGCTGCGCGGTCGCGCGGGACGCCAGGGGGATCCTGGGTCCTCGCGCTTCTATCTGTCGCTGGAAGATCCGCTGATGAAGATCTTTGCCGGTGATCGTCTCAATACGATCATGGTTCGCCTGAAGATGCCCGAGGGCGAGGCGATCGAGCACGGCATGGTGACGCGCTCGCTCGAATCGGCACAGCGCAAGGTCGAGCAACGCAACTTCGACATCCGGAAGCAACTGCTGGAGTTCGATGACGTCGCGAACGACCAGCGCAAGGTGATCTACGAACAGCGCAACGAGTTGCTGCGTTCGGACGACATCACCGAAACGGTGACGGCGATGCGCCATGGTGTCCTGCACGACACGTTCCGGATCTACGTTCCGGCCGACAGCGTGGAGGAGCAGTGGGACACGTCCGGACTCGAACTCGCGCTGGCCGCGGAGTATCAGCTCAAGGTTCCGGTCGTGCAGTGGCTCGCGGCAGAGCCGAACCTGGACGATGAGGTCATGCTCAAGCGCATCCTCGACGCCGCAGACCAGGTCTACGCGGAGAAGATCGCACTCGTGGATCCCGCCGCATGGCACCAGTTCGAGCGCAATGTGATGCTGCAAAGTCTCGACAGCCATTGGCGAGAGCATCTTGCAGCACTCGATCATCTGCGCCAGGGGATTCATCTTCGCGGCTATGCGCAGAAGAACCCGAAACAGGAGTACAAGCGCGAGTCGTTCGAACTCTTCGAAACCCTTCTCGATACCGTCCGCAAGGACGTCACCAAGCTGCTGATGTCGGTTCAGATCCGTACCGAGGCGCAGCTGGAGGCCGCGGAAAGGCCTCCTGAGCTCGAGAATGTGGAATATCATCATTCGAGCTACGAAGAGGCGCTGGAGGGCGGCGAGGGCGCGACCGGGTCGGACGGCCAGCAACCGAAGGTCAATGCTCTGCCCAAGGTCGGGCGTAACGATCCCTGCCCCTGCGGTTCGGGCAAGAAGTTCAAGCATTGCCACGGCAGGCTCAGCTGACGCGGATTCGTTTCCGGGTTGGTAATTTCAAAGGTGTGTGAGAATGGCCGGATCCGGTTCTTCGGCCGACAAGGGTACCGGTAAGGCGACTGAGTCCAGCGCCCTTCCGGGCGCCGGGGTGCGCTCCGCCGGCGGCCGCAGTCCGAAGACTGCTGCCGAGTGGGTGGCTCGTATTCGCGATGAGGAGATGCCGGCGCTCGGTGCGACCGTGGTGCTGGTGCAGTCGATCGCCGACGATGAATCCGCTTCGACCGATCGCCTGGCGCGCGTGATCCTTCAGGATGCGGCGATGACCGCCAAGGTGCTGAAGCTCGCGAACAGTGCCTATTACAATCCCGCGCGACTGAACATCAGCACCATCAGCCGTGCGATCGTCGTGCTCGGATTCAACCTCGTTGCGGCGATGGCGGTTGGCATCCGGCTCGTGGATTCCCTTCTTGCCGCCGGTGTACGCCGGCGGGTCGTCGAGGAGATGGCGCGCAGCTTTCATACCGCCGTCCTGACGCGCTCGATTGCGTCGATCCGGCGGGATCCTCGCGGCGAAGAAATGTTCATCGCCGCATTGCTGTCGCGCGTTGGCGAGATGGCGTTCTGGGCGTTCGGCGGCGAGGCAGCACAGCGGCTCGATGCGATCCTGAGCGAGGGGACGCTGGAGCCGGAGCAGGCGCAACAGGCCGTGCTCGGGTTCCGGCTGCGCCAGATCTCGGTCGGGCTCGCGCGCGAGTGGAAACTCGGACCGCTGCTGCAATCCTTGCTGGAAGGACGGCGTCCCGGACCCGCCGAGCAATCGATCCTGTTCGCCCAGGGCATCGCCGTCGAGGCGCGCAAGGGGTGGGAGCAGCCGGCGACGCGAGATCTGGTTCGGCGGCTGGCCCACTTCGCGAACATTCCGTTTGAGGACATGGAGAACGCACTGGTTTCCGGAACCGAGGAGGCCGTGGGTGTTGCTGCCTGCTTCGGGGCTGGGGAGGCAGCGCTTCAGATTCCGGCACGCCGCAAGCCGGAGGCGGTAGCACCGCTCGCCGAAGTGGTGAGCCGCGATCCCGATCCGATGCTCCAGCTCCGCATCCTGCGAGAATTGTCCGGAATGATCAGCACGGGTGCGGGCATCAATCAGGTCATGAACCTCGTGCTGGAAGGCCTGTATCGCGGCGTCGGGTTCGACCGGGTGCTGTTCGCGATGCTCACGCCGAATCGCCAGCAACTGCTGGGCAAGGCAGCCCTCGGGGTGGGTGCCGAGGCGCTGCGGCAGCAGTTCGTCTTCTCGCTTGACGAGCGGGCCGGTGACCTTTTCAACGAGTTCTTTCGCAGACCGCGCGCACTGCGCTTCCGTCCCGGCGAGAGCGTCGAGGGGTTGCGTCTGGACCGACTGCAGATGGTGACCGAATGCGTGCTCGGGTGCATCGCGCCCATCGTCATTCGGGGCCATGTGATCGGGCTGTTCTACGCCGACCGGACCGCACCGTCCGCGACACTCGATGACGAGAGCTTCGAGGCGTTTCAGCTCTTCGTGCAGCAGATCGCGCTGAGTTCGGGGTCGATCCAGTCCCCAGGCGCGGATAACTGAGGGCTGCCGGCGTGTCGGCCGCGTACGGTTCGTGCGTGCTGCTAGAATGGCTGCCCGCCCATGAACAGCCCCTGGAGAGCGACGATGCCTGTGAACTACTCGACCCCCGCAGCGGACCAACTCAAGCCGGTCGGTGGCGTCACGCTCGGTGTGGCCGTGGCCGGAATCCGCAAGCCCGGGCGGCGCGATCTGACGCTCGTGGAACTCGTCGAGGGGAGTCGTGTGGCGGGCGTCTTCACACGCAACCGGTTCTGTGCCGCGCCGGTCCAGGTATGCCGCGAGCACTTGCTCGGTGGTGAGGTGCGGGCGCTTCTGATCAATACCGGGGTTGCGAACGCCGGGACGGGCGAGGAGGGGCTTGCCAACGCGAACGCGTGTTGCGCGGCCGTTGCCCGGATGCTCGAGATTGCGCCCAATCAGGTACTGCCCTTTTCGACCGGCGTCATTCTGGAACCCCTGCCGGTCGAACGCATCGTGGCCGGACTGCCTGCCGCGCGGGCGGCACTGCGCCCCGACGGCTGGCATGACGCCGCGCACGCGATCATGACGACCGACACGGTCGCGAAGGCGGCTTCGCGGACGATCGAACTCGACGGCATGAAGGTGACGATCACGGGTATCAGCAAGGGTGCCGGGATGATCCGTCCGAACATGGCGACCATGCTCGGTTTCGTCGCGACCGATTGTGCGATTGCCCAGCCCCTGCTGGAGCGGCTGGTGGTCGAGGCGGCGGATCTGTCGTTCAACAGCATCACGGTCGATGGGGATACGTCGACCAATGACTCCTTCGTCCTGATTGCCACCGGCACGGCCGGCAACGCCGAGATTGCCGACGCTCGGTCGGATCAGTGGAGGCTCCTTCGTGATGCGGTGATCGGGGTCAGTGTCGAACTGGCGCAGGCGATCGTCCGGGACGGCGAAGGCGCGACCAAGTTCATCACGGTGGCGGTGGACAATGGCCGCGATCGCGACGAATGCCGGAAGGTCGCCTACGCCGTTGCGCACTCGCCGCTGGTCAAGACGGCATTCTTTGCCTCGGACCCGAATCTGGGCCGCATTCTCGCGGCGATCGGATACGCAGGCGTCGAGGATCTGGACGTTTCAGCGCTCAGTGTGCGTCTCGAAAGCGCGACCGAGTCCGTGTTGGTTGCGGAATCCGGCGGGCGCGCCACGAGCTACCGCGAGGACGATGGCGCGCGTGTGATGGCAGGCGCAGAGATCGGGATCCGCGTCGACCTCGCCCGCGGGAGCGCAAGCGCGACGGTCTGGACCTGCGATTTTTCCTACGACTACGTGAAGATCAACGCCGACTACCGCAGCTAGTACGTGGACTCTTCCGGCGAGCGGGTAAAATACCGGCTTTTGTCCGGAAGGTCTTGTCATGTCCGTTTCCTCCCTCACCGCACTGTCCCCGCTCGATGGCCGCTATGAAGGCAAGGTCGCCCGTCTTCGCGAGCACTTTTCCGAGTACGGCCTGATCCGAAACCGGGTGCGGGTCGAGGTCGAGTGGCTCAAGGCGCTGGCGGCGGATGCTGCGCTGGCAGAGATTGCCCCGTTTTCGGATGCAACGGTGGCCGAGCTCGACGCCGTCGTCGCTGCGTTCGGACCCGGAGACGCCGCGGCAGTCAAGGCGATCGAAGCCACGACCAATCACGACGTCAAGGCAATGGAGTATTGGCTCAAGGAGCGGCTCGCCACCAATGCCGAGGTGATGCGGGTGTCGGAGTTCATTCACTTCGGGTGTACGTCCGAGGATATCAACAACACCTCCCATGCACTGATGCTGCGTGAGGGGCGCGACACGGTCCTGTTGCCCGCGCTTGACGCGGTCATCGACAGATTCCGTGCGCTCGCGCACGAGCACGCGGATCTGCCGATGCTCTCGCGTACCCACGGTCAACCGGCGAGCCCGACCACCCTGGGCAAGGAGATGGCGAACATCGCCGCACGTCTGACGCGAGGGCGTAAAGCGATCGCCGGGGTCGATCTTGGCGCCAAGTTCAATGGAGCGGTCGGCAACTACAACGCTCATCTCTCTGCCTGGCCGCAGTTCGACTGGGAGGGCTTCAACCGCCGGTTTGTCGAATCACTGGGGCTGGCCTTCAATCCGTATACGATCCAGATCGAACCGCATGATGCGATGGCGGAGCTCTTCGACGCGATGGCGCGCACCGGGACGATGCTGATCGACGCGTGCCGTGATCTGTGGATGTACATCTCGCTCGGCTACTTCAAGCAGAAGCTCAAGGAAGGCGAAGTCGGTTCCTCGACGATGCCGCACAAGGTCAATCCGATCGATTTCGAGAATGCGGAGGGCAACCTCGGCATTGCGAACGCGGTGCTGCGTCATTTCTCGGAGAAACTGCCGATCTCGCGCATGCAGCGCGATCTGACCGATTCAACGGTGCTGCGCAACATGGGCGTGGGTTTCGGTCACCTGGTTCTGGCGCTTGATTCCTGCCAGCGCGGACTGGGAAAGCTGGAAGCGGATCCGGTGCGGCTGGCGGCAGACCTCGATCCAGCCTGGGAGGTGCTTGCCGAACCGGTGCAGACGGTCATGCGCCGCTTCGGAATCGCCAACCCCTATGAACAGCTCAAGGCGATGACGCGCGGCAAGGCGATCACGCGCGACGCGCTGCACGACTTCGTGCGCAGCCTCCCGATTCCGCAATCCGAGCGCGAGCGCCTGCTTGCCATGACTCCTGCAAGCTATGTCGGCAAGGCTGCGGAACTGGCCCGAAGGATCTGACGAGGATGGCGTTTGCAGACAACCTTCGCCAGTTGCCGGGCGTGTCCCATCTCGCGGCCCTGGCGCTCATTGATGAAAACGGCGCCGCCGTTGCGACGATCGAGAACAAGCCAGGGCAGGCGGGCTCGCTCGCGCTCTACAACCATCTGGCACAGATCCACGGCGCGATCACCCCGGATGCAGCAGCGAAAGGGCTCGAACTGTACGCCGAGCACACGGTGGATGCCCGCGAGAATCCGGGCAAGCATCCGAACATCGACCGCCTGATTGGGCTCGTCGAACGGCGCGAAACCCTGCGGGTGAAGCAGGTGTTTGCGCTTTGAAGCCGAAGATCCGCGCCGACTGAACGGGGGCTGGGCAGCGCGCGATGCGGTAAGCCCCTGTCCTGGCCGCCAGGTCCCGACTAGACGACTGCCTCTTCCTTGGTCTTCTTTGGCTTGACGAACTGCTCGCGCGAGACCCCGAGCCACATCACGATCGGGCTCGACACGAACATCGAGGAGTACATGCCGAAAATGATGCTGATCGCAAGTGCAAGCGAGAAGTAATGCAGGGTCTCGCCGCCGAAGATCAGCATCGTGAATACCACCATCAAGGTCGTCGTGTGCGTGATCACGGTGCGCGAGATGACGCGCGTGATGGCATGGTCGATGACCTCTGGGGTGGTCATTCCGCGCTTCTTCTTGAAGGATTCGCGGATGCGGTCGAAGATGATGACGGTCTCGTTCACCGAGTAGCCGAGCGCAGCAAGCACCGCAGCGAGTACGGCCAGCGAGAAGTCCCACTGGAACAACGCGAAAAATCCCAGAATGACGACCATGTCGTGCAGGATCGCGATGGTTGCGCCGACCGCGAAGCGCCATTCGAAACGCAGCGCGAGGTAGATCATGATGCCGATCAGCACGAACAGCAGTGCAAGCGCTCCTTCTTCGGCCAGTTCCTCGCCGATCTGCGGCCCGACGTATTCCACGCGCCTCAGTTCGGGTTTTGGGCCTTCGAGGGCGGTCAGTGCGGTGATGACCTTCTGGGAGATGTCGTCGGAATCCGTGTCTGCGCGCGTCGGCAGCCGGACCAGCACATCGCGCGTACCCCCGAAGTGCTGGGCCTGGGCGTCGACATAACCCGCACCCGCCAGCGCCTGGCGGATCGGTTCGACCTGGACCGCGTCCGGGTAGTGCACTTCGACGAGGGTTCCGCCGGTGAACTCGACCGAGAGGTTGAGTCCGCGAGTCGCCAGGAAAAACACGGCGAGCACGACGACGATGATGGAAAAGATGTTGAACTTCAGCGCATGGCGCGTGAAGGGCAGATCATTCTTGACCCGGAAGAATTCCATGATGAGGGTTCCTTAGGCGATCCGTGAGGGGTCAGCCAATCCGCACGCCGGCGAGTTTGCGCTGGCGGCCGTAGAGCAGGTTGACGAACATGCGCGACACGATCACCGCGCTGAACACTGATGTGAGGATTCCGAGGCAGAGCACGACTGCGAAGCCGCGGACCGGCCCGGAGCCGAAGACCAGCAGCGCAATCCCGGCGATGAAGGTCGTCACGTTCGCGTCCAGGATCGTGTCGAAGGCGCGATCGTAGCCGGCGTGGATGGCCGCCTGGGGGGTGACGCCGTTTCTCAGTTCCTCGCGGATGCGTTCATTGATCAGCACGTTGGCGTCGATTGCCATGCCGAGCGTCAGCGCGATCGCGGCGATGCCCGGGAGTGTGAGCGTCGCCTGCAGGAGCGAGAGCAGGGCAATCAGCAGCATCAGGTTGGCCGCGAGTGCGATGACCGAGATGACGCCGATCGCAGAGTAATAGACCATGACGAACACTGCGATGGCGAGCATGCCCCATAGCACCGAATTGAAGCCGCGCGCGATGTTCTCTGCACCGAGGCTGGGGCCGACGGTACGTTCCTCGATGATCTGCATGGGCGCGGCAAGGCTGCCCGCACGCAGCAGCAGCGCGACGTCGTTGGCCTCGACCGTGGTCATGCTGCCCGAAATCTGCACGCGCCCGCCACCGATCTCGGTGCGGATCACCGGCGCCGTGATGACTTCTCCGCGTCCCTTCTCGATCAGCAGGATGGCCATCCGCTTGCCGACATTCTCACGCGTGACATCGCGAAAGATGCGGGAGCCGGCCGAATCGAGGTTGAGAAAGACCGCCGGTTCGTTCGACTGGCTGTCGAAGCCGGGCTGTGCGTCCGTGAGCCGGTCGCCGGTCAGCATCACGTCATTCTTCACGAGCAGAGGAAGTCCGCCGCGTTCGGTATAGAGCTCCGTGCCGAGCGGGAGCTGGCCGGACATCGCTGCCTCTAGCGCGCCGGGGGTGTCGTCCACCATCCGGATCTCGAGCGTCGCGGTGCGGCCGAGAATGTCCTTGGCCTTTGCGACGTCCTGCACGCCCGGCAACTGGACGACGATGCGGTCCATGCCCTGTTGCTGGATCACGGGTTCGGCGACGCCCAGTTCGTTGATGCGGTTGTGCAGCGTGGTGATGTTCTGCTTGATCGCAAACTCGCGGATGGTCTGCTGGGCCTGCGGGGTCAGCGACGCGATCAGCTTGAGGTCGTTCGCAGCGTCGTCGCGGGGGACGAGCTGCAGATCATTGGTATTGTTCAGGATCGCCGCGCGCGCAGCTTCGCGCAGTTCTGCGTCGCGAAAGCGCAGGTGTACCGTGTTGCCTTCGCGGCTGATGCCTGCGTGGCGGATGCGCCGGTCACGCATCAGGGTGCGCAGGTCGGCGGCGGTCGAGTCGAGGCGATTGACGATCGCCCCCGGCATGTCGACTTCGAGCAGGAAGTGCACGCCTCCGCGCAGGTCCAGCCCCAGATACATCGGAAGCGCGCGAATGCTGCTGAGCCAGTTCGGCGAGGCCGGCAGCAGGTTCAGTGCGACGACGTAGGACGGATCTGCGGGGTCGGGGATGAGCTGTTCCTCGATCAGATCCTTGGCCCGAAGCTGGTCTTCCGTGCCGCCGAAGCGAAACCGGACGCTGTTCTCTTCGGCGAACACCCCGGTATGCTCGATACCGGCATCCTGGAGGGTCTTTTCGATCGGCGCGATGAGCGCAGGATCGAGCTTCAGGGTCGCCTTGCCGCTCGAGATCTGGACGGCGGGAACCTCTCCATAGAAGTTGGGGAGGGTGTAGATCAGGCCGAAGAACAGGATCACGCAGATCAGGATGTTCTTCCAGAGCGGATAGCGGTTCATGACGGGTGTGCTTGTTCTCGGAGAAGGGGGCAAGGCAGCGGCTGATTGAGGGCCGCTTCCTTGTCGGGGCACCGGGCGGAGTGCGCGGCGGCAGACGGGCTGCCTGTGTTGCTGGCCCGCTTACAGCGTCTTCAGGGTCCCTTTCGGCAGGACGGTCGCAATGGCCTGCCGCTGCACGAGGACATCAACCTTTTCGGCGACTTCGACGCGGACGAAATTCTCGCCGAGCTCGGTGATCCGTCCGGCGACGCCGCCCCCCGTGACCACTTCATCGCCCTTGGCGAGCGCGGCAACCATGTTCTTGTGCTCCTTGGCGCGCTTCATCTGCGGGCGGATCATCAGGAACCACAGCACCACGAACATCAGGATCAGCGGCAGCAGGCCGAGCAGGCCACCGGTCTGATCGGCCTGTGCCGCTTGCGCGTATGCGTTGGAAATGAACACTTTGAACTCCGGACAGGTTGAACAAACGGCCGATTATACCAGCAGGCGGATGTGCACGGACTCGCCCCCGTCTTGTGCCTTCAGGCGCCGCGAGCGCGCTGGTCGTGAAACCCCTGCATGGCTTCCTTCATCCGTCCGGTCGCGATCGCTTCCCGAAGTTCAGCGGTCAGGGTCTGGTAGTAGTGGAGGTTGTGGATCGTGTTGAGGATGCTGCCGAGGATCTCGTTGGCGCGGTGCAGATGATGAAGGTATGCGCGGCTGAAATTGCGGCAGGTATAGCACGTGCATTCGGCGTCGAGCGGCCGGGTGTCCTTCTTGTGTACGGAATTCTTGATCTTGAGATCGCCGTGACGGGTGAAGAGCCAGCCGTTGCGCGCATTGCGGGTCGGCATCACGCAGTCGAACATGTCGATGCCGGCTGCGATTCCGGCGACGATGTCCTCCGGGGTGCCTACCCCCATCAGGTAGCGCGGCTGTCCCTGCGGCAGGCGCGGGGTGGTATGCGTGAGGATGCGGGCCATGTCCTCCTTCGGTTCGCCGACCGACAGTCCTCCGATCGCATAGCCGGAAAACCCGATCTCGAGCAGCCCCGCGAGCGATTCGTCGCGCAGATCCTCGAACATGCCCCCTTGCACGATCCCAAAGAGCGCATTGCGGTTCTCGAGGGCGTCGAAGGCGTTTCGCGAACGCTTCGCCCAGCGCAGCGACAGGCGCATCGAGTCCGCCGCCTGGTCGTGCGTGGCCGGGTGCGGCGTGCATTCGTCGAAGATCATTGCGATGTCGGAATCGAGCACGGTCTGGATGCGCATGGACTCCTCGGGCGTCAGGAAAAGGCGCGCGCCGTCGATCGGTGACGCGAACTTCACGCCTTCCTCGCTGATCTTGCGCAGGGCGCCGAGGCTGAAGACCTGAAAGCCACCGGAATCCGTCAGAAGCGGCTTGTCCCAGCCCATGAAGCGATGCAGTCCGCCGTGGGCGGCGATCACTTCGAGGCCGGGGCGCAGCCACAGATGGAAGGTGTTGCCGAGGCAGATTTGTGCGCCGACCTCGGCAAGTGCGCTCGGTGTCATCGCCTTCACGGTGCCGTATGTGCCGACGGGCATGAAGACCGGCGTCTCGACCGTTCCATGGGCAAGTTGCAAGCGGCCGCGCCGTGCCGCGCCGTCGGTCGCGATCAGTTCAAATTTCATCGTTGTGCCTGCCGAGGAGCATTGCATCGCCATAGCTGAAAAAGCGATACCGGTGTGCGATCGCGTGGGCGTAGGCGTCACGGATCCGTTGCATTCCGGCAAAGGCGGATACCAGCATCAGCAGCGTCGACTTCGGAAGATGGAAGTTCGTGATCAACGCGTCGGCAACCTGAAACCGGAAACCGGGCAGTATGAAAAGCTCGGTTTCGCCTGCGCCGGCTTCCAGCGGTCCGTCCTGCGCCGCGCCTTCGAGCGCTCGCAGGCTGGTGGTTCCGACGGCGATCACGCGCCCGCCAGCGCGCCGTGTAGCCGCGATCGCAGTGACCGTCTCTTCCGGCAGTACGTAGCGCTCGCGGTGCATGCGGTGTGCGCCGAGATCGCTTACACGTACCGGCTGGAACGTTCCGGCCCCCACGTGCAGGGTCAGCCAGGCCGATCTCATGCCCTGACGTTCGAGCTGGTCGAGCAGGGCGCGGTCGAAGTGCAGCCCGGCCGTCGGGGCGGCCACCGAGCCCGGCTCGCGCGCATAAACGGTCTGATAGCGGGATTCATCCGCCTCGCCGGCTGCGCGCTGGATGTAGGGGGGCAGCGGCAGTTTGCCGTACTGTTCCAGCAGGTCGAGCAGGTTGTGTCCGGCCGGGAAGCGCAGGTGATAGAACTCGCCGACCCTTCCGAGCACCGTCACGTCGAATGCGTCGGCAAGCCGCAGCACGCATCCGGTCGGAGGCGACTTGCTGGCGCGAATCTGGGCCAGCGCTTCGTGCGGACCGATCGGTCGCTCGACGAGCACCTCGACCTGGCCTCCGGTGTTCTTGAAGCCGTGCAGGCGTGCGTGGATCACGCGCGTGTCGTTGAAGACGAGCAGATCGCCTGGCGTCAGAAACTGGGGCAGATCCCGGAAGTTGCGATCGGAAAACCGGTCGCCATCGACGATGAGCAGTCGGCTGTCTGCGCGATCCGGCAGGGGTTCCTGCGCGATGAGCGCCTCTGGCAGGGAATAGTCGAAATCTTCGAGTGTGAGTGACATGAACTTGCCGCGCGCGGCGGTCTTCGTTGATAATACGCCGCCTCCCGGCCGGGATGGCGGAATCGGTAGACGCAGCGGACTCAAAATCCGCCGGTGGTGACACCGTGAGGGTTCGAGTCCCTCTCCCGGCACCAGTGCATGATCCAGCTCTTGCGAAGGCAGGTGCGGGCTCGTGCCGCGCCCCCGGAATTCCGGGTGGACCGATCGCGAGGCGGCGCGATGATAGCACTGCGGTCGGTCTGCTGCACCCGTAGCGGGTGTGCCCCAGGGTTCATCCGGAGTGCGGGCGGGCGGCCTCGCTGATCGCAAGCGTGGCGGGGTGGGTCAGGCGTCGCTCCACCGAGATCGCATAGTAGGAATCCGTCAGGCCCGACAGAACGCCAAGCTTGCGGACGCCGTACTGTCTGCACACTTCGTCGGCGATGAGCTCGGGTGCGGGGAAGAGCCCGGCGCCGGCTTCGCCGAAGGATTTCATCAGGGCGCTGTCATCGAATTCGCCGACCACCCGTGGCGCGACGCGCCGGTTTTCGAACCAGCGCATGAGCGGTGGGCGCAGCGCTGCCTCCGCGCTTGGCAGCAGCATCGGCGCACGATCCAGGCATTCCGGAAAAGGCGATGTGAGGCTGTCGGCCAATGAGGGCGCGGCGAACAGTGCGACGGCGGACTCGGTGAGCTTGTGGCTGTAGCCGCGCACGTCCATGTGGCCGGGAACCGGGCTGTCGGCCAGAACGACATCGAGGTTGTGGATGGCCAGCTCTCCGAGCAGGCGTTCGAGTTTGTTCTCGCGGCAGACGATCCGGAGCGGTTGCGTGATCGCCATCGCCGGAGCGAGCAGGCGCCAGGCGATGGTCTTCGGCACCACGTCGGCGATGCCTACGCGGAAGGGGATGGCGCGGCCGCTCGCGCGGTTGCGCAAGGCTTCCTCCAGTTCCGATCCGGTGCGGAAGATTTCCTCGGCATAGGTGAGGACGACCTGGCCGGTCTCGGTCAGGGCCAGACGGCGGCCCTGACGGCGAAAGAGGGTCACCCCCAGGCTGGCTTCGAGGGCGGCGATCTGGCCGCTCAGGGTCTGAGGCGCCAGACCCGAGCGCTCGCTCGCGCGGACGATGCCGCCGGCGCGAGCAACGTTCCAGAAGTGATGGAGCTGCTTGTAGTTGAGCATGGATCGGGTCGTTGGAGGGAGGCGGCAGTGCCGGGAACCGACATCCCGACACTTCGAAAAATCCGGATCTAAATTCCGATGAACTCGTATATTATCGAACAGTCTTAGCCTTAGCATGCACGGTGTCATGCGCGGCCGGATGTGCGGGCCGCGATCCAGCCATCATTCGTTGTTCATCGATTCACGTGCCGCGGTGGCGTGCTTGAGCTGCCCGGTGCGAACTTGCAGGAACAGGAGGACATCCTTACATGGAAAACCGTACTCTCACGATGAACCGTGCCGAAGCATCGGTTCTTGCCACCAACAAGGTCATTCGCAATACCTACATCCTGCTGTCGATGACGCTCGCGTTCTCGGCGGTCGTTGCGGCGGTGTCGATGGCGCTGCGTTTGCCCCACCCTGGCCTGATCATCACGCTGGTGGGGTATTTCGGCCTGTTGTTCCTGACCACGAAGCTGCGCAACAGCGCAGGTGGTGTGGTGTCGGTCTTCGCGCTGACCGGTTTCATGGGTTACACCCTGGGGCCGATCCTGTCGGCCTATCTGGCGCTGCCCAATGGCCACGCGATCGTGATGCAGGCGATGGGCGGCACGGCAGCGATCTTCCTCGCGCTGTCCGGCTATGCGCTGACCACCCGCAAGGATTTTTCGTTCATGGGGGGCTTCCTCATGGTCGGCATCCTGGTGGCCTTCCTTGCCGGGCTGGGTGCCATCTTCTTCTCGATTCCAGGGCTTTCGCTCGCCGTGTCGGCGATGTTCGTCCTGCTGATGGCGGGGCTGATCCTGTATCAGACGAGCGCGATCATCCATGGGGGCGAGACGAACTACATCATGGCGACGGTGACCTTGTACGTCTCGATCTACAACCTCTTTACGAGCCTGCTGCACCTGCTCGGCGTGTTCAACAACGAGTAGATGTGAGCTGCCGTTGCGGGTCGAACGGCATGCAGTCTGACCGGACGGGCGCCTGTGGGCGCCCGTCGTGTTTCCTGGGAGGCTGCCGCACGTGAATGCGGGAGCGGGTACAATTGCGCACTTTCATGCCGGGGCCGGGCAGCGATGAAGACCACTTTTCTTGACTTCGAACAGCCGATTTCCGAACTCGAAGCGAAGATCGAACAGCTTCGTTTCGTGCAGGACGATCCGGCCGTGGACATCTCTGGCGAGATCGAGCGCCTCGAAAGCAAGAGCCTGTCCCTGACGAAGGATCTGTACGCCAAACTGACCCCGTGGCAGATCGCACAGGTCGCACGCCATCCGCAACGACCCTACACGCTCGACTACGCCCGGCTGATCTTCACCGATTTCGAGGAGCTGCACGGGGATCGCGCGTTTGCCGACGACAAGGCGATCGTCGGCGGGCTGGCGCGCTTCAACGGCAGCTCATGCGTCGTGATCGGTCACCAGAAGGGGCGGGACACGCGCGAGAAGATCCAGCGCAACTTCGGCATGCCGCGGCCCGAAGGCTACCGCAAGGCCTTGCGGCTGATGCAGATGGCGGAAAAATTCAATCTGCCGGTATTCACCTTCGTCGATACGCCGGGTGCCTATCCAGGAATCGGTGCCGAGGAGCGCGGGCAGTCCGAGGCGATCGGCCGCAATCTATATGTGATGGCGGAACTCAAGGTGCCCATCATCTCGACCGTGATCGGGGAAGGGGGCTCGGGCGGGGCGCTCGCGATCGCCGTCGGCGATCAGGTCCTGATGCTCCAGTACGCGACCTATTCGGTGATTTCGCCGGAAGGGTGTGCATCCATCCTCTGGAAGAGCGCCGAGAAGGCTGCGATTGCCGCGGAGTCGATGGGCATCACAGCGTCGCGTCTGGAGTCGCTGGGTCTGATCGACCGCGTTGTCGCCGAGCCGGTCGGGGGCGCGCATCGCGACCATACTGCGATGGCCGAGACCTTGAAACGGGCTTTGCAGGATGCGCTGCGGCAAGTGTCGGACCTGAGCCCGGCCGAACTGGTCGAACGCCGGTTCGAACGTCTGATGAATCATGGTCGATTCAAGGACCAGGGCGCCGCGGCCTGATCCGGATCCGATCGATGCGGCGGCGCAGGTCCTGAGCCGTGCCGGCGTGCGGCCGGCTCAGAGGGTTTGTGTTGCGCTGAGCGGAGGGCTCGATTCCGTCGTCCTCCTCGACCTGATGCAGCGGTTGCAGGAGCGCTTTGGTTACGTCCTCAGTGCAGCCCACGTTCACCACGGCATCAGTCCGAATGCCGATGCCTGGAGCGAGTTCTGTGCCGATCTGTGCGCACGGAGGGGGATCGGGTTTCACGCGCTTGCGGTGACGGTTCCCGAGTGCGCGGACGAGGGATTCGAGGCCGCTGCGCGCAAGCTGCGCCATGGCGTGTTGAGGCGGTTGCCGGCCGACTGGCTGGCGTATGGACATCATCGGGAGGATCAGGCCGAGACCTTGCTGTTCCGCCTCCTGCGGGGGTGCGGGGTGCGGGGTGCGGCCGCGATGGCCGCGTACGAAACGGGTGCTCCCGGCCGGCTTCGCCCTTTGCTGGCGGTGCCGCGCAATGCGATCCGGGCCTGTGCGCATGCGCGCGGCCTTGAGTGGATCGAGGACGAGAGCAACCTGGACCGCAAGCATGCGCGTAACTGGTTGAGGCACGAGATCCTGCCGCGGATCGAAACGTCGTTTCCAGGGGCGGCCAGAACGCTCGGGCGGGCTGCCGCACTGTTTCGCGAAACCGAGGGGTTGCTCGAGGACCTGGCTCGCATCGATCGGGCCGCCTGCGGTGGGGATTCGCTCTCGCGCGTTGCATTGCTCGGGTTGCCCGAGGCCCGGCTACGCAATCTGTTGCGTCACGAAATCGCGCGTGCTGGTGCAGAATCGCCGTCGCATGAGCACCTGAGCGAGGTCGTCCGGCAGTTGACGCAGATCGGTGGCCGGCCGCTACGCTTTCGGCTCGGCAGACTGGCCTGTTGCGTCTATCGCGATCGATTCTGGCTCGAGCCGTTCGAGATCCGAAGCGTGCAGCCGGTTCGGTGGGCCGGTGAGGCGCAACTGTGCTGGGGAGACGGTACGGTGCGCTTCGAGTCTCAGAATGGATCGGGCGTCGCGACGGATCGGTTGATGGGCCAACCAGTGTCCCTGGTGCCCCGGTGGCCGGGACTGGTAATGCGCGTGCACGCCGATCGGCCGACCCGAACCTTCAAGAACCTGTGTCAGGAAGCCGGCGTACCGGAGTGGTTGCGCGACCGCCTTCCGGTGCTGCAGGTGGGAACGGAGGCCGTCTGGATCGGCGGGATCGGGCTTGCGGCAGACTGGGCTTGCCCCGTCGGGGCGGGTGGGATGCTGCCCCGCTGGATGCCAGGGGAGCACGGGTGGATCAGTGACTCCCGCTGTGGAGCTTGAGCAGTTGAGCGAGTTCGACGGCAGATCGCACTTCCATTTTTTCGAAGACCTTCGAGCGGTGCGCCTCGACAGTACGCATCGAGATGTCGAGCTGATCCGCGATCACCTTGTTGTACTTGCCCTCCAGGATCAGATCCATGACTTCGCGCTCGCGCGCGGTCAGCAGGGCGAGCCGGGCGCCGATCTCCTGGCGCAGGGTCGCGGCGCTGCGCCGCGCCGCGTCGCTTTCCATCGCCCGCTGTACGACCGTGACGAGGTCGCTGTCGTTGAACGGCTTTTCGATGAAGTCGAAGGCGCCCTTCTTGAGTGCGGACACGGCCATCGGCACGTCGCCGTGGCCGGTGATGAAGACCACCGGCAGCGTGTTACCGCGGGCGCGCAGCGCGTCGAAGCATTCAAGCCCGCTCATCCCGTCCATCCGGATGTCGAGTACTGCGCATCCGCTCCAGTCCGGTTGCAGCGCTTCGAGAAAGGCTTCGCCGCTCGCCCAGGTCGTGCAGGGGACCTTGCGGGTCTTCAGAAGCCAGTGCAGGGCATCGCGGATGGCTTCGTCGTCGTCGATCACGTGGGCGCGTGCTTCGGTCATGGCAGGTCCGGGGTTCAGGTCGATGGCCGTGATTCGATCGGAAGGGACAGCACGAAGATCGTACCACCGTCGGGATTCGCTTCGAAACCGAGACGTCCGTGGTGCAGCTCGGCGATCGACCGGCAGATGTTGAGACCCATGCCCATTCCTTCCTGCTTCGTCGAGAAAAAAGGCTCGAACAGGCGGCGGGCCGTGTCGGGCTCGATACCCTTGCCCTGATCCGCAATCCGGACGATGACCTGGCCGCCTTCCTCTCCCGACATGATCTGGACGGTCCGCCGTTCGCGGGGATTGTCCTCCATCGCGTCCATGCCGTTGCGCACGAGGTTGACGATGGTCTGTTCGATCATCACCGGATCGGCTGCGATCTCGGGCAGCCGTGGAGCCAGGTCGATCCGGATGCGCATGCGCCGCTTGCGCGTGTCGGCCTCCATCAGCCCGACCGCATCGCGGATGATCGCGTTGACGTCGAGCGGTTCGCGCTTCGGTTCGGAGCGGCGAACGAAGTCGTGCACGCGGCGGATGATCTCTCCTGCGCGACGCGCCTGGCGCCCCAGTTTCTCGTGGATCTCCCGCAGTTCCTCGGGGTCGGCCGTGCCGTCGGCCAGACAATTGAGGCACCCGGTGTTGTAACTCGAGATTGCTGCCAGCGGCTGGTTCAGCTCGTGTGCGAGGGTGGAGGCCATCTCGCCCATCGTGATCAGGCGCGAGGTGGCCTGGAGGCGCTCGTCCTGCTGGCGCGCAAGTTCGCGCGTGCGCTTCTGTTCCGTGATGTCGAGCATCGAGCCCATCCAGCCGGTGTGACGCCCTTCGGCATCGATGAGCGGTGCTTCGAAGATGAGGGTGTCGATCTGCTCTCCGCTCTTTCTCCTCAGCCGCAGCTCGACGCCCTCGCTGGGTCCCTCTCCGGCGAGGATCATGTCATGAACCTCCTGGGTCCGGTCGATATGATCCGGATCCCAGTAGGGCATCGGCGGCAGTTTTCCGATGAGCTCTTCCGCGCTGTAGCCGACCATCCGGCAGAAGGCCGGATTCACGTAGGTGATGCGGCCGTCGAGGTCTCGCGCGCGCAGGCCCGTCAGCAAGGAGTCTTCCATCGCCTTCCGGAACTGGGTCTCGCCGCGCAGCGCCTGCTCGGCAGCGAGTCGCCGCGCCAGCTGCAGGCGTAGCTGGATGATGGTCCAGACGATGATGCTGCCGAGCAGGACGATGGATGCGACCAGGAGGACCGGAATCCAGCGGATCTCGCCCCGGTAGGCCGTGATCTGGACCAGCAGCCCGTGCCCGGGCGGATCGAAGGCCATCGTGTAGCTCTGGCGGTCCGACAGCGGTGCGACCTTGGACTTCGCCGCGATCTCGCGTCCTTCGGCATCGAGCACGCTCACGCGATAGCGTTCCGAGAACCACCAGGGAAGTTCGCGCAGGACGAGATCCTGCAGGGAGTAGACGCCGACGGTGACGCCGAGCAAGCCTGCGTCGGTGAAAGTCGGAACGTGGACCTCGAACTGGTGGGCGCCTCCCGCAATTTCATAGACGGGGCCGTACACCGGTCGGCCCATGCTCCGCGCGAGACGGAAGATCGACTGCGCAGGCACTGCGCCGAGCGATTCGCCGATCAGGTGATCATCGCTGAGCGGCGGCAGGGCGCCCAGTACGGTACCATTGCGGTCGAGCCAGATGATCCGCGCCAGCCCGCTCCCGGCCCGCAGCAACTGACGCAGCTTGGCGTCGGTTTGAGGGCTGATTTCGGGCACCACCAGCTCCGGGCCGAGCTGGGCAAGCTGGGTTGCGTTGCGGTCCAGATGAAACTGCAGGTTCTGCTCCATCCACAGCACATCACTGATCAGGGTGGCGCGCTGGGATTCCTCATCGTGCGCGCGTGTCAGCCAGACCAGGACGCCGATCAGGACCACGAACAGGGCCAGGACCATGAAGGGTAGCCACGACTGCCAGGTCGTGGGGTTCGTCGCGGTACTCGGGGCGGGTTTCTCCATTGGAAATCGCCGTGGCGCGTCGGGGTCGAAGGAGTGGGTTCGGTAGCGCTCGCCGTGAAGGGGCCAGAGCGCACGACCGATCGCAGGAGGAAATTGGATGAAGTATCGCATGCTGCTGCTGTATGCGGCGCTCGTGGCGGGGCTTGGAGCGTTTGCGCCGCGGGCGCCGGCGGCCGATCCGCTGGTGATCCGCTTCAGCCACGTGGTGGCGCCCGACACCCCGAAGGGCAAGGCTGCCGAGTTCTTCAGGGCGCGTGCCGAGGCGCTGACCGGGGGGCGCGTGCAGGTCGAGATCCATCCGAACAGCTCCTTGTATCGCGACCGCGAGGAGATGGAGGCCCTGCAACTGGGTGCCGTCCAGATGCTCGCCCCGTCGCTGGCGAAATTCAGCGTGCTTGGCGTGACAGAGTTCGAGGTGTTCGACCTGCCGTACATCTTCGACGACGAGGCGGCGCTGGCCAAGGTCACGCGCGGCCCCATCGGCAAGCGTCTTCTCGCGTCGCTCGAATCGCGCGGCATCAAGGGGCTGGCGTTCTGGGACAACGGATTCAAGTCGTTCTCGGCCAATACGCCGATCCGCACGCCTGAAGACCTGCATGGCAAGCGCATGCGCATTCAAGCCTCGAAAGTGCTCGAGGAGCAGATGCTTGCCCTGGGCGCCATCCCTCACATGATGGCGTTCTCGGAGGTCTATCAGGCGCTCCGGATCGGAGTCGTAGACGGAACCGAGAATCCGCACTCCAACCTTTACACGCAGCGGATGCACGAGGTGCAGAAGCATCTGACGATCACGGACCACGGCTATCTGGGCTATGCGGTGATCACCAACGCGCGGTTCTGGGATGCGCTGCCGTGGTCGATCCGCAGGCAACTGGAGCAGGCACTGGAGGAGGCAAGCGTGTACGCGAACCGGATTGCACGAGAGGAAAACGCGCGGGCCATCGAAGCGGTCCGCGCTGCAGGGACCACCGAGATCCATGAACTGGACGCGGACGGGCGGCGAGCCTTCAAGCGTGCGCTGATCCCCGTCCACCGCAGCATGGCGGCACGTATCGGACCCGAACTCATCCAGGCGATCTACCGGGAGACGGGCTTCGATCCCGATCGATTCTGAGCAGGGCGCGGCGCAACCACGAACGGGTCCGCGCGCGTCGCGGGCGTTCAAGAGTGGTTGCCCGTTCTCTGTTAAACTGCAACGTTTTACTTTTCATCCACTCTATAGCAACTTTGGAGCATTTGCAGATGGCAATCGAACGCACCCTTTCCATCATCAAGCCCGATGCCGTGGCCAAGAACGTGATCGGCCAGATCTATCAGCGCTTCGAGAACGCAGGCCTGAAGATCGTAGCAGCGCGCATGGCGCATCTGTCCGAGCGTGAGGCGGGGCAGTTCTACGCGGTGCACAAGGAGCGTCCCTTCTTCAAGGATCTCGTGTCCTTCATGACGTCCGGGCCGGTGATGATCCAGGTGCTCGAGGGCGAGAACGCCATTGCGCTCAACCGAGAGCTGATGGGCGCAACCGATCCGAAGAAGGCCGCGCCGGGGACGATCCGTGCGGATTTTGCCGACTCGATCGACGCCAACGCGGTTCATGGTTCGGACGCCCCGGAAACTGCGGCGGTGGAAGTCGCCTTCTTCTTTCCGGGCATGAACGTATTTGCGCGCTGAGGCGCACGCATGCGGCGCCTCCGGTCGACGGAGCGCCGCGCCCCCACATACGATGAGCACACCGGTCAATCTGCTGGATCTGGACCTGGACGGCCTGACCACCTGGTTCGAATCGCTCGGCGAGAAGCCTTTTCGCGCCCGCCAGGTCATGCGCTGGGTGCACCGTGAAGGCTGCGCAGAGTTCGACCGAATGACGGACGTCGCCAAGGCGCTGCGGGCGCGGCTCGCCGGGCAGGCCTGCGTGCGCGCGCCTGCGGTGATGCGCGATTCCGTCTCGGTCGACGGAACGCGCAAGTGGCTGCTCGACGTGGGCGGGGGCAATGCGGTCGAGTCCGTGTTCATCCCGGAGGCGACCCGCGGCACCTTGTGCATTTCGACACAGGCAGGTTGCGCGCTCGATTGCGCGTTCTGCTCGACGGGCAAGCAGGGGTTCAACCGCAACCTCGCAACCGGAGAGATCCTCGGGCAACTGTGGCTGGCCAACCGGCTGCTGGGTGCCGCGCGTGATCCACAGGGCGATGGCGGCGGTGAAGACGAGCGCGACAATGGCCGCGTCATCAGCAATGTCGTGCTGATGGGGATGGGAGAGCCGCTTGCGAACTTCGACAGCGTACTCGTCGCGTTGCGCGTGATGCTCGATGACTACGCCTATGGCCTTTCCCGTCGGCGCGTGACGGTGTCGACCTCGGGCATCGTCCCGGCGATGGATCGTCTGCGCGAAGAGTGCCCGGTTGCGCTGGCCGTCTCGCTGCACGCACCAGACGATGCGCTGCGCGACCGGCTGGTGCCGATCAACCGCAAGTATCCGCTGCAAGCACTGATGGCAGCGTGTGCCCGCTATCTGGAACGTGCGCCGCGCGACTTCATCACCTTCGAGTACGTGATGCTCGACGGCGTGAATGACAGCGATGCGCACGCGCGACAGCTCCTGTCGCTCGTGCGCGGACTGCCATGCAAGTTCAACCTGATTCCGTTCAATCCGTTCCCGGACTCGCCGTTTCGCCGCAGCCCGCAGCAGAGGATCCAGCGTTTTGCAGGTATCCTCGTCGACGCCGGAATCGTCACGACGGTGCGGCGCACCCGCGGCGAGGACGTCGATGCCGCATGTGGCCAGCTCGCCGGCCAGGTGCAGGACCGGACACGACGAACCGTTCCGATTCACGCTTCGAGGGAGGCATGCTGATGGTGCGCAGATTCGTACTCTGGGTGACGGTGGCCGGGTCCCTGGCGCTGACCGGTTGCGCAGGCATGGCGCCCGGAGGAGGCGTCCAGACGGCGGAACGGCCGATGCTCGACGCAGATCCCACGACCGACGCGCAGCGTAGATCCAAGGTGCACGTCGATCTCGGGATGGCCTATTTCGAGGTCGGCCGCTACGATCTGGCGCTCGAGGCGGCACGCAACGCGCTCGCCTATGAATCCGGCTACCCACCGGCGCATCACCTGATGGGCCTGGTGCTGATGATGGTGGGCGACACCGGCGCCGCGCGCACCAGTTTCCAGCGGGCCTTGAGCGTGGCGCCCAACGATCCGGATTTCAACAACAGCTATGGATGGTTCCTGTGCTCGGTCGGCGAGGAGCAGGAAGGGCTCCGGCTCCTCGCGCTGGCCGCCTCCAATCCCTACTACCGGCATGCGACGCGTCCCTACGCCAATGCCGGCCTGTGCCATCTGCGACTCAAGAACGAGGAGGCCGCACGGGTGCAGTTCCAGCTTGCGGTCACGGTCGACCCGGGCAATGCTCTGGCGCTCTATCATCTGGCCGGGATCGCCTATCGCCGGGGCGACTATGCGACCGCACGCGGTCACCTCGTCCAGCTGCACCAGCGCCGCGACCCGACCGCAGAATCCGCGTGGCTTGGTCTGCGCACGGAGCGCCGGCTCGGAAATCGTGAAGCGGCTGCAAGCTATGCCGAGCAACTCCGCGGCAGGTTTTCGGATTCGCCGCAGTTTCAGGAAATGATCCAGGGAAGATTCGAGTGAGCGAGCAGTACGAGGACAGAGCAGCCCAGGATGAGCCGGAGGCGGCGTGCGGCGCCGGACGCCTGCTGCGTGAAGCACGCGAAGCGAGCGGTGAATCGATCGGAGACATTGCCCATGCGCTGAAGCTTTCGGTGCGCCAGATCGAGGCCATCGAACAGGAGCGCTTCGACCTGTTGCCGGGAGTGGCGTTCGCGCGCGGATTCGTGCGCAACTATGCGCGCCATCTTGGCCTGGATGCCGAGCTTGTGGTCTCTCGCATGCCCGGTGCCGGCGCACCGGTCCAGCGGGTCGAGCTGTCGCCGGTTGCGAACGCCGACGGGACGATGCCGGACGAAGACGGCGAGCGCAGGGTGCAGCGACCGGTGAGGATTCTGGTCATTGGCATGCTTCTGATGCTCGCGGTGGGGTGGTACTTCGATTGGTTCCAGGTCGATGATCGGCCTGTCGCCGTTCGGAATCCGCAGGAAAAGGCGCCGCTCGATCCTCCGATGCCACCCGAGATCCTCACCGAGGGTTCGGGTCGTGGCGCCCCGCAGCCCGCGACGGCGGCTGTGCCGTCCGAGCCGGTGCGAGCCCCGGAGCCTTCCCCGCCGGCCGCGGAGCTTGCCGTCGCGCCCGCCCCCGTCGAGGCAGACCGCGCGGAAGCGGAAGGGCGTGAGACCGGGCTCGACGCACCCGGCTCCGCGGTGTCGTCCGGACCGGTGGGCGAGGACGTTCGCGCTGCCGTGGGATCGCATGCTGGGGAGCCGGGCGGTTCAGGCGCGATGGAAGCCGGTGCAGTGGCTCCGGCGCCTGCCGAGCCGCCCCCTGTGCCGATGGAGCCAACTGCGTCGGGGATGGAGCGACTCGTGTTCCGTCTGGCCGGGGAGTCGTGGATCCAGGTACGCGACGCGGAGGGGATGACGCTGTTCACAGGCGTCGGCGCACCGGGGACCGAGCGTGTGGTCCAGGGTCGGGGGCCGTTCGATCTGGTGATCGGCAACGCGTCGAAGGTGGAACTCGAACGTGATGGCGTCGCTGTGGATCTGGTTCCGCACACCCGATCCGGTGGTGTGGCGCGTCTGAAGCTGGAGCAGGCGGGGCAATGACTGAAAGGACCTCGGAACCGGCGTTCGGTCCGAAACCGCGTCGCCGCACGCAGACCGTCGGGATCGGCGGTGTGCGGGTCGGCTCGGACGAGCCGATCGTCGTCCAGTCGATGACGAACACGGACACGGCCGACGTGCTGCGCACTGCGATGCAGGTGGCCGAGCTGGCGCGCGCAGGATCGGAACTGGTGCGCATCACGGTCAACAACGAAGCCGCGGCGAAAGCCGTACCGCACATCCGCGAGCGGCTGCTCGCGCTCAACATGGACGTGCCCCTGATCGGGGATTTCCACTACAACGGCCACCGACTGCTTGCCGACCATCCGGCCTGCATCGAAGCGCTCGCGAAGCTGCGCATCAACCCGGGCAACGTCGGTGCCGGGAGCCGGCGCGACACGCAGTTCGCCGAGATCGTCGAACTGGCCTGCAGGTACGACAAGCCGGTGCGCATCGGGGTGAACTGGGGCAGCCTCGACCCTGCAGTGCTGGCCCGGATCATGGACCAGAATGCCGGACTCGCCCAGCCACGCGATGCAGGCGAGGTCATGCGCGAGGCGCTCGTCGTGTCAGCACTCGAATCGGCGCTGCAGGCCGAATCGTACGGCCTCGGACGCGACCGGATCATTCTCTCGGCGAAGGTGTCGAGCGTTCAGGACCTGATTGCCGTCTATCGGACGCTCGCGCAGCGCTGCGACTACCCGCTGCATCTGGGGCTGACCGAGGCGGGCATGGGTTCCAAGGGCATCGTGGCGTCCACGGCCGCACTCGGCGTGCTGCTCCAGGAGGGCATCGGCGATACGATCCGCGTATCGCTGACGCCGGAGCCGGAGGGGCGGCGCACCGAGGAGGTCATCGTCGCGCAGGAGATCCTGCAGACGATGGGCCTGCGAGCGTTCACCCCGATGGTCGTGGCGTGCCCGGGATGCGGCCGGACGACGAGCACCTTCTTCCAGGAACTCGCGGCCGACATCCAGTCCTACGTGCGCGAGCAGATGCCGATGTGGCGTCAGACGCACGACGGCGTAGAGAACATGACCGTTGCCGTGATGGGTTGCGTCGTGAACGGTCCGGGCGAGAGCAAGCACGCCAACATCGGCATCTCCCTGCCCGGCACCGGAGAAAGCCCGGCCGCGCCGGTGTTCGTCGACGGCGTCAAGACGGTCACCTTGCGAGGAGCCAACATTGCTTCAGAATTTCGCACCATCGTCGATCGATACGTGGCGACGAGCTATCCGAGAAAAGCGGGCTGAAGGCCCATCTGGTTCAGGCTGGAGAACATGAGTCAAACATTGCAGGCCGTGCGCGGGATGAACGACATCCTTCCCGACGAGGCCGAGGTCTGGGAGCATTTCGAGGATCTGGTGCGCGACTGGTTGCGCAGCTATGGCTATCGCCCGATCCGCATGCCGATCGTCGAACCGACGCCGCTTTTCAAGCGCGCAATCGGTGAAGTGACCGACATCGTCGAGAAGGAAATGTACTCGTTCGAGGACGCCCTCAACGGCGAGCACCTGACGCTGCGTCCGGAGGGGACGGCTTCCTGCGTGCGGGCGGCCATCCAGCACAAGATGCTGTTCGCCGGAGGGCAGCGCCTCTACTACCAGGGGCCGATGTTCCGCCATGAACGTCCGCAGAAAGGGCGCTACCGGCAGTTTCACCAGATCGGGGTCGAGGCGCTCGGATTCTCCGGCCCCGACATCGATGCCGAACTGATCCTGATGTGTGCACGGCTGTGGGACGATCTCGGACTGGAAGACGTTCGCCTCGAGCTCAACTCGCTCGGCTCCGCGGACGAGCGGGCGCGGCACCGTGCCGATCTCATCACCTATCTCGAAGGACATCAGGCGATTCTCGACGATGACGCGCGTCGCCGCCTGTACTCGAACCCCTTGCGCATCCTCGACACGAAGAATCCCGATCTGCAGGAGATGGTCGAGAAGGCGCCGCGGCTGGTCGACTATCTCGGAGCCGACTCGGTTGCGCATTTCGAGGGCGTTCAGGCGATCCTGAGGGACGCGGGGATCCCGTACCGCATCAATCCGAGGCTGGTGCGCGGACTGGATTATTACAACCGCACCGTGTTCGAGTGGGTCACGAACCGGCTTGGCGCGCAGGGGACGGTGTGCGCAGGCGGACGCTACGACGGGCTGGTCGAACTGCTCGGCGGCAAAGCGGCTCCCGCGGCGGGCTTTGCGATGGGCGTCGAGCGTCTGCTTGCCCTGTGGCACGAAAGCGGCGGGCAGGCCGAGCAGGTGCAGCCCGATGTCTATGTGGTGCATGCGGGCGAACTCGCTCAGCGTTTTGCGTTCCGTGCCGCCGAGGCCTTGCGCGGCTACGGGTTCGCCGTGCTCACCCACTGTGGCGGCGGCAGCTTCAAGTCCCAGATGAAGAAGGCCGATGCCAGCGGAGCGCAGCTTGCGGTGGTGATCGGTGATGACGAAGCGGCTGCGGGTCTGGTCGGCCTGAAGCCCTTGCGCGGTCCGGGAGCGCAGCAGCAGATCACGCTCGACCAGCTTTCCGAGGCGGTCGCGGCGTGCCTGTATCCAGAAGAAGGGGACGAATATGGCAGTCTATGATCTCGAAGAACAGGAACAGATTTCCCAGCTCAAGGCCTGGTGGCAGGACAACGGCCGGTTTGTCGTCGCCGTCGTGCTGGCAGCGGCAATCGGCTCGGTGGGCTGGCAGGGCTACCAGTGGTATCGCGACAAGCAGGCCAATGAGGCGAGCGCGCTCTTCCATCTCGTCGAAAAGGCAGCCGAGGGTGGGGACGCTGCACGTGCGCGCGAGGCGGCCGGCCAGTTGATCGACCGTTTCGGTTCCTCCGGCTACGCGCAGATGGCGGCACTGATCTCGGCCAACATTCAGTTCGACCAGGGCGACAGGCAGAACGCCAGGGCTCACCTCGAATGGCTCGCCAGCCGCGGCGATGATCCCGCGCTGCGCGATCTCGCGCGTTTGCGCCTTGCCGCTGTGCTGCTGCACGAAGGGGCGCACGCGCAAGCGCTGGCGCAGCTGGAAAAGGCGCCCATGCCTGCCCTCAAGCCGCGCTTCGAGGATCTGCGTGGAGACATCCTTGCCGAGGAAGGCAAGTCCGAGCAGGCGCGTGGCGCCTGGCAGGCCGCGCTCGATGCGCTCGGTTCGAGTCCAGAGCGTGCCGCCGATCCGCTGCATCAGGTGATCCGCAGCAAACTTGAATCGCTGGAGTCCTGACCGATGAAATCCGGCCATCCCGTCCGCCGCATTCCCTTCGTTGCATCCCTCGTCGCGCTTCTTGCGTTGCCGGCATGCTCCTCGCTCAATCCGTTCGCGGACTCCGCAGCCAGGCTGCCCGAGCTGGCCGCCTTTCAGGCCACTGGAGAGCTGCGCGTCGTTTGGCAGAGCCGCGTCGGATCAGCCGCAAACTACACGTTTCAACCAGCCGTCGCAGGACAGGCGGTATATGCGGCAGCCCATGACGGAACGGTCGTGAGGATCCAGGACGGCGCCACGACCTGGAGCGCCAATGCCGGCAAGCGCCTGTCCGCCGGAGTGGGCAGCAATGGGCGCATCGTGGCGGTGGTGACGACCGATGGCGAGCTTGTGAGTCTCGATGCGACGAGCGGCGCGCAGCTGTGGCGCGCACCCGTTGGCGCGGAGGTGCTTGCGCCGCCTGCGGTGTCTGACGCGATCGTCGTGGTGCGAGCGAGCGATGGGCGTCTGATCGCGTTCGATGCGGCCGATGGCAGCCGGCGCTGGCTCTATCAGCGCACGATGCCGGCGCTGTCGCTGCGCAGCGCTGCTGGGGTCGTGATGGCCGATCGCGCGCTCGTCGCGGGATTCCCGGCTGGCAAGGTCGCCGGTCTGAGCGCCGAGAACGGCGGCCTGCTGTGGGAGCTGGCGGTCGCCTCGCCGCGCGGCGTAACCGAGCTTGAGCGGATCACGGATGTCGCCGGAACGCCGGTCCTGTGGCGCAGCGAGATCTGCGCGGTGGCGTACCAGGGTCGCATCGGCTGCTTCGATCTGGCCAACGGACGACCCCTCTGGTCACGCGAGATGTCGAGCAGTGTCGGGCTTGCGCGCGATGCGCGTTTTGTATATGTCACCGAAGACAATGATGCCGTGCATGGCCTGGACGCTTTCGGAGGGGCCTCGGTCTGGAAGCAGGATTCACTGCGCCGCCGTGGCGTCACGCGCCCCTTGGCAATGACCGCAGCCGTTGTCGTCGGAGATCGTGAGGGTGTCGTGCATGCGCTCGACCGCGAGACCGGGCAGTTCGTTGCGCGCTTGCGCGCCGACGACAGCGCGATCGCGGCCGACCCGCAAGCGTTCGGCGCGGACCGCTTCGTCATCCAGACGCGCGAAGGCGGAATCTTCGCCCTCGAAGCCCGCTAGACGGAAGGATTTCGTGAAGCCGACTCTTGTTCTGGTAGGCCGTCCCAATGTCGGCAAATCCACGCTGTTCAACCGCCTCACCCGCACACGCGATGCGTTGGTCGCCGACAAACCGGGGTTGACGCGCGATCGCCACTACGGGATCGGGCGCGTTGGCACGCGCGACTACATCGTCGTCGATACCGCCGGATTCGACCCCGTCGCAAAGTCCGGGATCATGCACGAGATGGCGCTGCAGGCCGAGCAGGCGATCGCCGAGGCGGACGTGCTGCTGTTCCTGGTCGATGGCCGGGGAGGGCTCACTCCGCATGACGAGGAGATCGCCACGCGGTTGCGGCGTTCCGGTCGTCCGGTCCATCTTGTCGTGAACAAGGCCGAGGGGATGAATCGCGGTCTGGTCGGCGCCGAGTTTCACGCACTCGGCCTGGGCGAGCCCGTACCGATCTCGGCCGCGCATGGCGACGGGGTGCGGGAGCTGATCGAGTGCGTGCTCGCCCCGTTTGCACCCGATGATGAGCCCGATGAGGTCGAGGACAGGGCGCCTTCGATTGCGATCGTCGGCCGCCCGAACGTCGGCAAGTCGACGCTCGTCAACACCCTGCTTGGTGAGGACAGGGTGATCGCGTTCGATCTTCCCGGAACGACGCGCGACGCGATCGCGATCCCGTTCGAGCGCGGCGGGCGCCGCTACACGCTGATCGATACTGCGGGCCTGCGCCGGCGCGGCAAGGTCTTCGAGGCAGTCGAGAAGTTTTCCGTCATCAAGACCCTGCAGGCGATCGAGAAGGCGAACGTGGTTGTGCTCGTGCTCGACGCGTCGCAGGACATCTCCGATCAGGATGCCCACATCGCCGGTTTCATCGTCGATGCAGGGCGTGCCCTGGTCGTTGCCGTCAACAAGTGGGATGCGGTCGACAGCTACCGTCGCGAACTCGTCAAGCAGGACATCGCGCGCAAGCTCGGTTTCCTGGCGTTTGCGCGCACGCACTTCATCTCGGCGCTCACCGGCAGCGGCGCTGCCGCGGTGATGAAGTCCGTGGATGCTGCCTATGCTGCGGCGACCAGCAATCTCTCCACGCCACGCCTGACCCGCACGCTGCAGGCGGCGGTCGCCAAGCAGGCGCCACCGCGTCACGGCGTCTTCCGGCCGAAGCTGCGCTACGCACACCAGGGAGGCAGCAACCCGCCGGTCGTCGTGATTCACGGCGCGGCGCTGGATCACGTTCCGGCGTCCTATGTCCGATTTCTTGAACGGACCTTCATGGAGGCGTTCAAACTGCAGGGAACCCCGCTGCGCATCCAGTTCAAGACCGCGCATAATCCCTACGCAGGCAAGGATTGATTTCCACACCGGGATTGCATGCCGATACCGTTGTGGCGGTGCAGCATGAAATCCTTTACATTCACAAAAACACAAGAGCCTGAGGTTACGACATGAGCAATAAAGGGCAACTTCTACAAGACCCCTTCCTGAACACCCTGCGCAAGGAACATATTCCCGTTGCGATCTATCTGGTCAACGGCATCAAGCTGCAGGGGCAGATCGAATCCTTCGATCAGTATGTCGTGCTGCTCAAGAACACGGTCACCCAGATGGTCTACAAGCACGCCATCTCGACGGTCGTGCCAGCCCGTCCGGTCAATATCCAGCAGGATGCCGATGCGGGGAACGGCTGAGCCACTGCCCATGAGCCAGAGTCCCGATGTTTGAGCGTCCGGCCTCCGGGGAGCGGGCGGTACTCGTCCAGCTTGATCTCGGGCAGGGGGTGCTCGACGAGCGGCTCTCCGAACTACGCCTGCTCGTTGCCAGTGCGGGAGCCTCGGTCGAGGCGGTGGTCACCGGCCGTCGCGCAAGACCGGATCCCGCGCTTTTCGCGGGCCGCGGCAAGGTCGAGGAAATCGCCGAAGCCCTGCGCTCGCACGATGCGGACCTCGTCGTGTTCTGCCACGCGCTGTCGCCTGCCCAGCAGCGGAACCTGGAGCGTGCGCTCCAGTGCCGCGTCATCGATCGTACGGCCCTGATCCTCGACATCTTCGCGCTGCGTGCGCGCAGTCACGAAGGCAAGCTGCAGGTCGAACTCGCGCAACTCGATCACCTGTCCACGCGCCTCGTACGTGGGTGGACCCACCTTGAAAGGCAGAAAGGAGGGATTGGGCTGCGTGGTCCTGGTGAGACACAGCTCGAAACCGACCGGAGATTGCTTGGCCTTCGGGTGCGGACCCTGAGGGCTCGCCTGGAGAAGCTGCGCCGGCAAAGATCGACGCGACGCAAGGGGCGGGCACGGCGCGACGTGCTTTCGGTCTCGCTGGTGGGCTACACCAATGCCGGGAAATCCACGCTCTTCAATGCGCTGACGAAAGCAGGCGCTTACGCCGCCGATCAGCTGTTCGCGACGCTCGACACGACCTCGCGGCGACTTTATGTCGGCGAGGCGGGGAACGTTGTGCTGTCGGACACGGTCGGATTCATCCGGGATCTTCCTCACGCACTCGTGGAAGCCTTCCACGCCACGCTTGAGGAGACGGCGAGTGCCGATCTGTTGCTGCATGTGGTCGATTCGGCCAGCGAGGATCGGGCTGCCCAGATCGAAGCCGTCAACCAGGTCCTGGCCGAGATCGGGGCCGGGGATGTGCCGCAGATCATGGTCTACAACAAGATCGATCTGACCGGGATGTCCCCGGAAGCCCGGAGGGGTGACTGTGGTAAGATCACGAGCGTTTTTTTGAGCGCGGCGACCGGCGCGGGCCTGTCCCTGCTTCGCGATGCGCTGGCCGAGGCGGCGCACGACGCCGCCCTCGTCGCGCACGCCCAGGCGCAGGAAATCCCGTCGCAGGAATTTGAACGGATTTAACGTAACTACAGGTCTGCCAATGTCAATCAATGATCCTCGCTGGGGCAACCAGGGGAATGACGACGACAAGCGCGGCGACAAGGGTCGTGGCGACAATCAGGGGCCGCCTGATCTGGAAGACGTTTGGCGCGATTTCAATCAACGCCTGTCCGGCATCTTCGGCAATCGCAACCGCGGGGGCGGGGGCGGTGGAGGTTCCGGTCGCGGCGGCGGTCCGCAATTGCCGCAGTTCACCTTCCGCCAGTTCGGCGGCGGGATCGGCGCGCTGATCGCACTGCTGGCGGCGGTCTGGCTCGGGAGCGGGTTCTATACCGTCGATGCGAACGAGCGCGGGGTCGTGCTGCGGTTCGGAAAGCTGATCGAAACCACGGAGCCGGGCCTGCGCTGGCGCTTTCCCGCGCCCATCGAACGGCACGAGATCGTGGATCTGACCGGCGTACGGACCGTCGAGGTCGGCTATCGGGGTGCGGAGCGCAACAAGGTCCTGCGCGAGGCGCTCATGCTCACCGAAGACGCGAACATCATCAACATCCAGTTTGCGGTGCAGTACATCCTGAAGAGCCCGGAAGACTACCTGTTCAACAACCGCCATCCGGACGATACGGTGATCCAGGCGGCCGAGACGGCAATGCGCGAGATCGTCGGCAAGAACCGCATGGATTTCGTGCTGTATGAAGGCCGCGAGGAGATGGCGGCGACTTCGCAGCAGATGATGCAGGCGATTCTCGATCGCTATCAGACCGGGATCCAGATCAGCCGCGTGACGATGCAGAACGCCCAGCCGCCCGAGCAGGTGCAGGCGGCGTTCGACGACGCGGTCAAGGCGGGCCAGGACCGAGAGCGCCTGCGCAACGAAGGCGAGGCCTACCGCAACGACATCGTTCCTCGCGCCCGAGGTACCGCGGCGCGCCTGCTGGAAGAGGCGAATGCCTACCGCGAACGCGTGGTGGCTAACGCCGAGGGTGAGGCCTCGCGCTTCGTTCAGGTGTACGAGGAATTCAGCCGGGCGCCCGAAGTGACGCGCGAACGCATGTACCTCGACACGGTGCAGCAGGTTCTTTCGAGCACGAGCAAGGTCATGATCGACGCCAGCAACGGTGGCAACCTGCTGCTGATGCCGCTCGACCGCCTGCTGGCGGGCGGCGCGTCCGGTGCCGCCGAGGACAAGACGCCACAGCCCCAGAGCAGCATCCCGTCGATGCCGCTGCGTGGTGAGCTGCCGATTGATCCGCGCGATCGCGACATGATGCGCAGCCGCGATTTTGGAGGCCGTTGATGAGCAACCGGATGAATCTGATCGCCGGAGTCGTGGTCGGCGTGGGCCTGCTGGCTTCCGCGACGCTGTTCACGGTGGATCAGCGTCAGTATGCAGTGGTGTTCCAGCTGGGGGAAATCAAGGACGTGATCGAGGAGCCGGGGCTGAATTTCAAGTTTCCGGTCATCCAGAACGTCCGGTTCTTCGATCGCCGCATCCTCACGATCGACACGCCCGAGCCGGAACGCTTCATCACGGCCGAGAAGCAGAACGTTCTCGTGGACCACTTCGTCAAGTGGCGCATCATCGATCCGCGCCGCTACTACGAGTCCGTTGCCGGAGATGAGGTTCGGGCGCGCACCCGTCTGCTGCAGACGGTCAACTCCGGCCTGCGCGAAGAGTTCGGGCGCAGGACGGTTCCGGAGGTCGTCTCGGGTGAGCGCGACCGCATCATGGAGAGCATGCGGGTGCGCGCCGATGCGGACGCGCGTCAGATCGGCGTGCAGATCATCGATGTGCGACTGAAGCGCGTCGATCTGCCGACCGAGGTTTCCGAGTCGGTCTACCGGCGCATGGAGGCGGAGCGCAAGCGGGTAGCCAACGAGCTGCGCTCCGAAGGGGCTGCGAGCGCAGAACAGATCCGCGCCGATGCGGACCGCCAGCGCGAGGTGCTGATTGCCGAGGCCTACCGGGAAGCGCAGATGGTCATGGGTCAGGGGGATGCCAGGGCGACGGCGATCTATGCCGATGCGTTCCAGAAGGATCCCGGTTTCTATTCGTTCTACCGCAGCCTCGAGGCCTATCGTGGAACCTTCTCCGACAAGGGCGACGTGATGGTGCTCGACCCGAGTTCGGACTTCTTCAAGTTCCTCAAGGATCCGAGCGGCGGCGCAAGGAATTGACGACCCGACCACCCAATGGGCAACACCCTCCTGACGGCGCTTGCGCTGATGCTCGTGATCGAGGGCCTGCTGCCGTTCGTCGCGCCGGCGCGCTGGCGTGAAACTTTTCTGCAACTGGCCAGGCTGGCCGATGGACAGATCCGCTTCATCGGTCTGGCCTCGATGCTGACCGGGCTGCTCCTGCTATTGCTGGTTTCTTGACTATGCGCTGGGTATTGCCCGATCACATCCAGGATGTCCTGCCGCCTGAGGCCGACAAGCTCGAGGGGCTGAGGCGGCGTCTGCTGGACGCCTTTCGCGGCCACGGCTATCAGCTCGTGATGCCGCCCTTGCTCGAATACCTCGATTCGCTCACGACCGGTGCGGGTCAGGACCTCAAGCTGCGGACCTTCAAGCTGATCGATCAGCTGACGGGCCGCACCATGGGCGTGCGCGCGGACATGACCCCGCAGACGGCACGGATCGACGCTCATCTGCTCAACCGAGCCGGCGTCTCGCGCCTGTGCTACTGCGGCAGCGTGCTGCACACCTTGCCCTCGACGCTGACGGCGACGCGCGAACCGCTGCAGATCGGTGCCGAACTTTACGGCCACGGCGGCCTCGAGGCCGACATCGAGATCATCCGGCTGCTGGCGGAAGTGCTCGCGGTTGCGGGATTGCCGGCGAGCCGCATCGACATCGGCCATGTCGGGCTGTTCCGGGCGCTGGCCGCGCGGGCCGGGCTCGTGCCCGAGCGCGAAGAGGAACTGTTCGATCTGCTGCAGGCCAAGGATCAGCCCGACCTGGCGCTGTGTGTCGCCCAGGTGCAGGAGCCACTGCGTTCGGCCTTGCTCGCGCTGCCGGGGCTCTATGGCGGCATCGAGGTGATCGACGTGGCGGCAGACCGTCTGCCGGATCTTCCGGAAGTGCGCTGCGCCCTCGATGAGCTGCGCAGGCTGGCTGCAGCGCTGCCGGATCTTCCGTTGAGCTTCGATCTGGCGGATCTGCGCGGCTATCACTACCACAGCGGGATCGTGTTTGCGGCCTATGCCGGGGGAGCGCATGGAGCGCTTGCGCTCGGCGGACGCTACGATCTCGTCGGCGAAGCCTTCGGGCGGGGCCGCCCGGCAACCGGATTCAGCCTCGACCTGCGCGAACTGGCGATGCGCCTGCCGGATGCTGCCGTCGCCGGGGCAATCCTCGCGCCGCAGGACGATGAACCCGGCCTGGCAGAGGTGATTGCTAGCCTGCGTGCACGCGGCGAGGTCGTTGTGTCGGCCCTGCCCGGGCACGAGGGCACATGGAGGGATGCCGGTTGCGACCGGCAACTGGTGAAGCGCGATGGCCGCTGGGCGGTCGAGGCGTTCGAGGGAGAGTGAAGGCATGGCAAAGAATGTAGTCGTCGTCGGCACCCAGTGGGGCGACGAGGGCAAGGGCAAGATCGTCGACTGGCTGACCGACCATGCGCAAGGCGTGGTCCGCTTCCAGGGCGGGCACAACGCCGGTCATACGCTGGTGATCGGGCAGAACGAGTACAAGCTCAACCTCGTGCCCTCGGGCATCGTGCGCGAAGGCGTGGCCTGCTACATCGGCAACGGCGTGGTGCTCAACGCCCGCCACCTGCTCGACGAGATCGTCAAGCTCGAAGCCGGCGGCCTCCGCGTGCGCGACCGGCTGCGGATCAGCCCGGGCTGCCCGCTGATTCTCGGCTACCACGTCGCGCTCGATCTCGCGCGCGAGGGCGCACGGGCGGCAGGCAGCAAGATCGGGACCACAGGCAAGGGCATCGGACCGACCTACGAGGACAAGGTCGCGCGCCGCGCGCTGCGCGTGTATGACCTGTTCGACCGCGAGCGCTTTGCCGAGAAGCTGCGGGCCAACCTCGAGTATCACAACTTCGTGCTGACCGAGCATTTCGGCGCCGAGCCGGTCGAGTTCGAGGCGGTGTTCGCGCAGGCGATGGCCGATGCCGACGAGATCCGCCCGATGGTGTCGGACGTGTCGGCCGATCTCTACGCCGTGAACAAGCGCGGCGGCAGCCTGCTGTTCGAGGGTGCCCAGGGGGCACTGCTCGACATCGATCACGGCACCTACCCGTTCGTTACCTCCAGCAACTGCGTCGCCGGGCAGGCGGCCGCCGGTGCCGGGGTCGGACCGGGGCGGCTGCACTACGTGCTCGGGATCACCAAGGCATACTGCACGCGGGTCGGTGGCGGCCCCTTCCCGACCGAACTCGACATCGAGACCGAGGGCTTGCCAGGGCAGCAGATGTCGTCGAAGGGGCGCGAGTTCGGCACGGTCACGGGGCGCAAGCGCCGCTGCGGCTGGCTCGATCTGGCAGCGCTCAAGCGCTCGATCATCATCAACGGCGTCACGGGCCTGTGCATCACCAAGCTCGACGTGCTCGACGGCCTGGCCGAACTCAAGCTCTGCACCGGCTATCGTTTCGACGGGCGCCGCATCGATCTGCTGCCGATGGGGGCCGAGGAGGTCGAGCGCTGTGAGCCGATCTTCGAGACGCTGCCGGGATGGAGCGGGACGACCTTCGGTGCGCAAAGCTGGGAAGCGCTGCCGCAGGAGGCGCGTGCCTACCTGCACCGGATCGAGGAGATCTGCGAGATCCCGATCGACGTGATCTCCACCGGTCCGGAGCGCGACGAAACCATCCTGCGTCGCCATCCGTTCGGCGCCTGAAAAAGTGAAAGGCCGGTCGCAAGACCGGCCTTTCACTCCTGCACTGGTGCCCAGAAGAGGACTCGAACCTCCACGCCTCGCGGCACTAGTACCTGAAACTAGCGCGTCTACCAATTCCGCCATCTGGGCAAGACGCGCCATTATAGCGACAAGCCGGATGCAGGAGAAGCGCGCAATGGCCGCGCTGAATGAAATCTTCCGCAATCCTGTGGACGCAAAAAAGCCGACACAAGGTCGGCTCATGCTTGAAACTGGTGCCCAGAAGAGGACTCGAACCTCCACGCCTCGCGGCACTAGTACCTGAAACTAGCGCGTCTACCAATTCCGCCATCTGGGCAAGAGCCGCGCATTATAAGCACACATAGAAGAAAGTCAATGACCAGAAAAGACAGAACGACAAAGAGCGGCGCCAGGGCCGCGGACGTGCGCTTCAGCGCCACCCGCCAGGCCGACCCCTGCTTCGAACGCGAAGTGGCGCAATACCCTCATCCGCTGCCCAGCCGCGAGTACGTCGAGCAAACACTCGCCGAGCGCGGCGTGCCGATGAACCTCGACCAGCTGTGCCAGGCGCTCGACATCGCCGAGCACGAGAAGGACCTCTTCGAGCGGCGCCTGCGCGCGATGGAGCGTGACGGGCAGGTGATCCGCAACCGGCGCGACGCCTTCATCCTGCCCGACAAGGCCGACCTGATCCGTGGCCGCGTCGCGGGCCACGCCGACGGCTTCGGCTTCCTGATCCGCGATGACGGACAGCCCGACGTCTTTCTCGGCCCGAAGGAAATGCGTGAAGTGCTGCACGGCGACCGCGTCATCGCGCGCATTGCTGGCATCGACCGTCGCGGCCGTCCGGAAGGCAAGATCGTCGAGATTCTCGAACGCGCGAACCGCGTCGTGGTGGGGCGCGTGCTCGATGAACACGGCGTCCTGCTGGTGGTGCCCGAGGATCGCCGCATCGCGCAGGACATCCTGGTCGCGCCCGGCGGCAAGCGCCCGAGCGAAGGCCAGGTGGTCACGGTCGAACTGGTCGAGCAGCCGACCAAGCTGGCCCAGCCGATCGGCCGCGTCGTCGAAATCCTCGGCAACTACGCAGACTCCGGCATGGAGATCGAGATTGCGCTGCGCAAGCACCAGCTTCCGTTCGAGTTCTCGCCCGAGGCGAAGGAGCTCACGCGCAAGCTGCCCGACAAGGTGCGCAAGAAGGATCGCGCCGGACGCGAGGACATCACGGATCTTCCGCTCGTGACCATCGACGGCGAGACCGCGAAGGACTTCGACGACGCCGTCTGGTGCGAGCGCCAGGGGCGCGGCTTCCGTCTCATCGTCGCAATCGCCGACGTCTCGCACTACGTCGAGGCGGGCAGCGCGCTCGACGCTGATGCGCTCGAACGCGGCAATTCGGTGTACTTCCCGCGCCGCGTGATTCCGATGCTGCCCGAGAAGCTCAGCAACGGACTGTGCTCCCTGATGCCAGAGGTCGAACGTCTGTGCATGGTGTGCGACATGAGCATCGCGATGACCGGCGAGATCAAGGCCTACCGCTTCTACCCTGCGGTGATGTTCTCGCATGCGCGGCTGACCTATACCCGCGTCGCCGCCGCGCTGTACGAGCAGGATGCGGCGGTACGTGAAGAACTGGGCGAACTCCTGCCGCATCTCGAAATGCTCGACAAGGTCTTCCGCGTCCTGTTGAAGGCCCGTGCCCGCCGCGGCGCGATCGACTTCGAGACGACCGAGACGCGCATGATCTTCGACGAGAACGGCAAGATCGAGCGCATCGTCGCGGAAGTCCGCAACGACGCCCATCGCCTGATCGAGGAATGCATGCTCGCCGCCAACGTCTGCGCATCGGCGTTCCTGCAGGAGCGCCAGCAGCCTGCCCTGTACCGCGTGCACGAAGGACCCACCCCCGAGAAGCTGGAGAAGCTGCGCACCTTCCTTGCCGAGTTCGGTTTCGGACTCGGCGGTGGGGATGAACCGCGTGCGCGCGACTACGCGAAGCTCCTCGACCAGGTGAAGACGCGTCCCGATGCCCAGCTCCTGCAGACGGTGATGCTGCGCTCGCTGCGCCAGGCCGTCTACAGCCCCGACAACGTCGGCCACTTCGGGCTCGCCTACGAGGCGTACACGCATTTCACCTCGCCGATCCGCCGCTACCCCGACCTGCTCGTCCATCGTGCGATCAAGGCCGCCCTGAAACGGGAGAAGCTCCCGGCAGAGGATTGGGATGCGATCGGCCTGCACTGCTCGCAGACCGAGCGCCGCGCCGACGATGCAACGCGCGACGTGGTCGCGTGGCTCAAGTGCTACTACATGCAGGACAAGGTCGGTGAGGAGTTCGACGGCAGCGTGTCGGCGGTCGTGCCGTTCGGCCTTTTCGTCGCGCTCGACGACATCTTCATCGAAGGACTGGTCCACATCTCCGATCTGGGTGCGGACTACTTCCACTACGACGAGACGCGCCACGAACTGGCCGGCGAGCGCACCGGAACGCGCTACCGGCTCTCGGACCGGGTTCGGGTCCAGGTCATCCGCGTCGATCTGGCGACGACGAAGATCGACTTCCGCCTCATCGAGGGCCCCGAGCGCGTGACCGAGCGCACAGGCAAGACCGGGCGCGAGCGCGAGCGTGAGCGGACGGCGGCCGAACCGCCACCGCGCAGGAGCAAGAAGGAGGCGCCGGAACGGGAGCGCGAGAAGGACAAGCGCAAGGGCGGCGCGCGCGGCAAGCCTGCCGCCGCGTCTACGCGCAAGACCACGGCTCCGAAGGCGGCTGCGCCGCGCAGCGGAAAGGGCGCCTCGAAGGGCAAATCCGGAGGCAAGCGCCGTGGCTAAGAAACCCTCGAGCCGGCCGGACGCCGCTTCTGGCACCGAACTTCCCCGCGGCGCCGAAGCGGCGCCGGGCGCGCAGGCGGGCGGCAGCCGCATGATCTACGGCTTCCATGCCGTGCTCGGCAAGCTGCGGCGCGATCCGGAGGGCGTCTTCGAGGTGTATCTGTCCTCGCAGCGCGCCGACATCCGCGCCCGCGACGTGGCGCGCCTGTGCGAGTCGCAGTCGGTGCGGATGATCGCGTCCGAATCCGAGCGCCTCGACCGCATGGTCGGCACGCGCCGCCATCAGGGCGTGGTCGCCCGCGTCGATGCCCGCAGCCGTGAGCTCAAGCTCGCCGACGTGCTCGAAGGGCTGGAAGAGAACGCGCTGCTGCTGGTGCTCGATGGCATCCAGGATCCGCACAACCTCGGTGCCTGCCTGCGGGTGGCCGATGCCGCCGGCGCTCATGCGGTGATCGCGCCCAAGGATCGGGCGGTCGGCCTCAACGCCACGGCGATCAAGGTTGCGAGCGGTGCGGCCGACAGCGTGCCCTACGTCACCGTCACGAACCTCGCCCGCGCCCTGCGCGAGTTGCAGGAGGCCGGCGTGTGGGTCGTCGGCGCCGCCGGAGAGGCCGGCAAGTCGCTCTACCAGATCGACCAGAGCGGCCCGATCGCCTGGGTGCTCGGCGCCGAAGGCGACGGCCTGCGCCGCCTCACGCGCGAGACCTGCGACGAACTGGCGCAGATCCCGATGCACGGCAGCGTCGAGAGCCTCAACGTCTCGGTCGCAAGCGGCATCTGCCTGTTCGAGGCACGCCGCCAGCGCACGCTCAAGCTGGCTGAATGAGGGCTTGAAGGATCAACAGGAGTTTTCGCGAGTCAGGAAGTGCGGCAGTTGCCTCATTGAACACGACAGGAGGCCGAATACGCTTCGGCCTTCGCGACGAAGCTCTGTGCGCCGGTAGCACTTGACCGTGTTCATGGCGCCCTCGTGCTGTCGGGCCGTGTTCCGCAACCAGAAACCGTGGTTGCGCCCCTTCTTACCCGCCGCCGCCGATCCCACGCCGGATGTCTTTCAGGAGCAGGAACAAATGGTAAGGGTCGGATGGGCTGGGTTCCATGTCCCAGGATAGATACCAGCGGCGTGCCGCGTCGTCCTTGGCATGCACCAGAAGGCAGCGGATCCCGGCGATGTCGGCTGCCTGCACCGTGCGCAGCAGGGCATCCTTGAGCAGCGCCTGGCCCAGCCCCCTGCGCTGATGTGCCTGATCTACCGCGAGCCGGGCAAGAATCATCACCGGCACTGGATGCCGGGCCAGCCCCTTCATCACGCGCGCCGGTGCACCCGGCGGATCGACGCTGCCCACGGCCAGACTATAAAAGCCCGCTACCTCGTCGCCGCAACAGCAAACATAGGTCTGCGCGCTGCCGGCCTTCTGGTTGATCAGCGCATGACGCTGCAGGAACTGGTTCAATGCGGCTACGCCACAATCGAAGCCGTCCACGCCATCACTTGCCGCGAGCTTGCGCACGGGCGACCAGGCGGGAACGCCATCACTCATCCCAGCACTCCGGGTTTGCGCAGCAATTCTTCCAGACGTGGCTTGAACTGCACTGGCCGATCCAGCGCGGCCTGAAACGCCTGCCATTGCGCGTCGTCCAGCGCAAACTGGCGCCGGTCCGCCAGCGCCTGTGCCGCGGCCGTAATCCCGGCATCGAGCAGGAACTCGCTGACATTCTTGTGACAGGCGCGTGCGGCCTCCTGCAAAAGTGCCTTGACCGGCACACTGGCCCGCACGTCGATGCGTTCGGTCTTGGAAAGATTTGGAGGTGGCATGGTCAGTTCCTCGGGTAATGTGAGCCGATTCTACTGTCCTGACATTGTCCTGACAACGCTGAATTCAAGGCGCCGCCGCACGCCAGGCAGGCGGCGCGGTGCGTTCGAAGCGGTAGAAGAGGTCGGGTTCGGACAGGACGTAGAGCGTGCCTTCATCGTCGATCGCGAGCCCTTCGGCCTGCGGCACGGTCCGCGCGAGGCCGTGCCATCCCTTCCACAGCGGCAGGATGCTGACCGGCGTGCCGTCGTAGGCGTACTCGACCACGAGCCGTGATTCGTGGCTCAGCAGCAAGAGGTTGCCGGTCGGTTCGTGGAGCGTCAGCGACGACAGGTCGGTCATGAAGAGCGTGCGCGCGCGGCTGGGTTTCCATTCCCGGATCTGCAGGTCAAGCGGACCGCCGGTGAAAAGGGCTGGGATCCCGCTGATCTCCAGCACGCGCAACGGCGATTTCTCCTTCGCCACGAAGAGCCGATCCTTCGCGTGATCCCACGACACGCCCTCGAACCCCAGGTTCTTGCCCAGATCG
This sequence comes from Rhodocyclaceae bacterium, assembly GCA_023383815.1. Classification (GTDB taxonomy): domain Bacteria; phylum Pseudomonadota; class Gammaproteobacteria; order Burkholderiales; family Rhodocyclaceae; genus JACOUN01. Next base: position 35,448 of record JAHDYG010000013.1, on the reverse strand, counting down.
ATCGCAATCCCGAGCCGGGGCGCGCCAGAGACGTCGAGGCGCCCCGTGTCGGGACCGATCTCGACCCAGTAGAGCTGCTGGTCGCGCTCGTCGGCAATGACGTAACGCTCTGCGTCGACGTGGCTGATCCCTTCCGGATCGCCAACCCCGGTCAGCGGAATGGTACGCAACAGGCGTCCATCGGTGGTGATCTCGGCGACCTGGGGCGGAGCATTGATCACCGTGAAGAGCGTCCGGGTCTCCGGGTTGAAGGTCAGCCCCGAGGCGTTCTTGCCGATCCCCTCGATGCGCCGGCCATCGATGCCGACCCGGTAACCGGGCAGCCAGACACCCTTCTGCGCCCATTCCTCCGCATGACCGCGCATCCCGAACCAGTACCACGCAAGGCTCGGCAGCTTGAACTGCCACGCAAGCAAGAAGGCCGCGCCGAGCGCAGCGAGAAGGAGCAGCCACCCGCGGCGGGGCTTGAAGGGGGGGAAGGATGAGGGCATCGCGAGGAAAGGCGGTGGTAAAACCCGAGTCGGACCCCGATCGACTCCCGGAAGTTGCAGATCGTCAGAGCCGTCGGAGCGCTCTCAACTCCGATCCGCCTTCAAGGAAGCCGCAAGCTCCAGCGCGAGGTACTCGCGGACGTGCTTGCCGGCAATCTCATCGACCGAGGTCAGTTTGATGTGATGCCGGAACTTGCCCCCACCCTCCAGCACCCCATATCGATCCGGCAGCGAGGCACCCGCGCCGAACTCCAGCGAAACGTGCTTCGCGTAGGAAAAAACCCGGAGCAGGTCAGTGCGGGCGCGAGCCTGATCGGCATGGTCTGGAAGTGCAATCGGCCGCCGCGCACTACACCGCAAACCCGCCCAGCTTGGTTTCAAGGTATTCGAAGATCCCCTCACGGGCGCCTTCGCGGCCGAGGCCGCTTTCCTTCATGCCGCCGAAGGGGGCGGCGGCGGAGGTGGGGTTGATGTCGTTGATGCCGATGATGCCGAAGCGCAGGCCCTCGAACATGCGGAAGGCGCGGGCGATGTCGCGGGTGTAGACGTAGGCGGCGAGGCCGTAGTCGGTGTCGTTGGCCATGGCGAGGATGTCGTCGGTGTCGTCGAAGGGAATGACGGCGGCGACGGGGCCGAAGGTTTCTTCGCGGTAGATCTGCATGTCCGGCGTGACGCCGGTGAGAAGGGTGGGGGCGTAGAAGCAGCCTTTTTCCAGCCCGGGCAGGTGAAGGCGCTCGCCGCCGCACACGAGTTGCGCGCCTTTTGCCACTGCGTCTTCGACCTGGCGCGCGACCTTGGCGAGTGCGGCTTCGTTGTTGAGCGGGCCGATCGCAACATCGGGGTCGAGCCCGAGGCCGGCGCGCAGTTTGCCGATGCGCTGGGCGAGGGTGTGGACGAAGGCATCGAGGATTGCGCGATGCACGAACATGCGGTTCGGGGAGATGCAGGCCTGGCCGGTGTTGAGGAACTTGACGCCGGCCGCACCCTTGGCGGCATGCTCGGGGTCGGCATCGGGGAAGACGATGAAGGGAGCGTGCCCGCCCAGTTCCATCGACATGCGCTTCATCGTGGCCGCGGCATCGCGGGCGAGCGCCTTGCCGACGGCGGTCGAGCCGGTGAAGGTGATCTTGCGCACCGCCGGGTGGCTCGTGAACACCTCGCCGATCGGGCGCGGGTCGGCGGCGGTGACGAGGTTGGCAACCCCCGCGGGCAGGCCCGCTTCGTGGAGGATCTCGAACACCGCGCGGGCGCACAGAGGGGTCGATTCGGCGGGTTTGAGCACCACGGTGCAGCCGGCCGCGAGCGCCGGGGCGAGCTTGCGCGTGAGCATCGAGACCGGGTAGTTCCAGGGCGTGATCGCGGCGACCACGCCGACCGGCTGGTGCGCGACGAGAAAGCGCTGATCGGCGCGCGCTGACGGAATCGTCTCGCCATAGAGGCGCTTGGCCTCCTCGGCGAACCACAGCAGGAAGTCGGCGGCGTACTGGACTTCGAAGCGAGCGGCCTTGACCGGCTTGCCCTGCTCGGTGCTCATCAGCCGTGCCAGCTCGTCGGCGCGCGCAAGCATGAGTTCCCACGCCCGGCGCAGGATCGCCGAGCGCTCGTAGGCGGTGCGGGCCGACCACGCCGGAGCCGCGGTGCTGGCCGCGGCGATGGCGCGTTCGGCATCCTCGCGGCCGCCATCGGGCACCGAACCGATCCGGTCACCGTCGGCCGGGTTGAACACGTCGAAGCTCTTTCCGCTGGAAGCCTGCTGCCACTGACCATTGATATACATCGTCTCGTCCCGATGGGTGGAGTTCAAACATTGGATTCTAGCGTCAGTGGGGCGGGCTGCCGCCTCTTCGCTCGCGGTGGGGGCACGACGGGGCGGTGGGCCAGGAGGGAATCACTCCCCGATCCGGTGCCATTCCGGGAGACAGCGACATCTTGGTGCACTGCAATAGTGCGGCCTGTGAATCCCCGCGAAGGGTGCTGCCAGCGATGCAGCCACATGAAAAACAAAGGAAATGTGTTTCGGCGCCAGACATGGCACGGCTCCTGCAAAGAAGAGGGCGGATCGCTTTCAAACCCAGCAGGGAGTCGACGATGGATCAGAACAGAATTTCTACGAGCGGTGTTTCGCGCCGCGACTTCGTACGGGCGTCGGGAGCGTTGGGCGTGGCGGCGGCGATCGGGGGGCTGGCGCCCGGATTCGCGCGGGCGGCCGGCTCGGATGCGCCCGAGAAGCGCGAGATCCGGGTCGGTTTCATCCCCCTCACGGACTGTGCCTCGGTCGTGATGGCGGCGGTGAAGAAGTTCGACGAGAAGTACGGCATCAAGATCATTCCGAGCAAGGAAGCGAGCTGGGCCGCCGTGCGCGACAAGCTGGTGTCGGGTGAGCTCGATGCCGCGCACGTGCTCTATGGGCTCGTCTATGGCGTGCACCTGGGGGTGGGCGGCGCGAAGAAGGACATGGCCGTGCTGATGACGATCAACAACAACGGCCAGGGCATCAGCATGTCCTCGCAGATGAAGGAAAAGGGTGCGGTCGACGGGCCTTCGCTGAAGAAGGTGGTCGCCGCCAGTGCGCCGGGAACCTACACGTTTGCCCAGACCTTCCCCACCGGCACCCACGCGATGTGGCTGTACTACTGGCTGGCGGCACATGACATCGACCCCTTTCGCGACGTCAAGGCGATCGTCGTGCCGCCGCCGCAGATGGTGGCCAATGCGCGGGTCGGCAACATGCACGGATTCTGCGTCGGCGAGCCGTGGAACCAGCGCGCGATCATCGACCAGGTCGGCTTCTCGGTCGCGACCAGCCAGGACGTGTGGCCGGACCACCCCGAGAAGGTCCTCGGCACCAGCGCCGACTGGGTCGCGAAGCACCCCAACGCGGCGCGTGCGCTGACCGCTGCGGTGCTCGATGCCTCGCGCTGGATCGACGCCTCCGACGCCCACCGCAAGGAGACCGCGCAGGTCATCGCCGCCCGCTCCTACGTCAACACCGACGTCGGCGTGATCGAGGGCCGCATCCTGGGCGACTACGAGGATGGCCTCGGCAAGGAGTGGAAGGACGCCAATCCCATGCGCTTCTTCAACGACGGGGCGGTGAACTTCCCCTGGCTGTCGGACGGCATGTGGTTCCTGACCCAGCATCGGCGCTGGGGGCTGCTCGACGCCGAGCCGGATTACCTCGGCGTGGCGCGGGCGATCAACCGCATCGACGTCTACAGGGACGCCGCCACGGCGGCGAAAGTGGCACTGCCGGTGGGCGAACTGCGCAGCTCGACCCTGATCGACGGGGTGGTGTGGGATGGTTCGGCGCCGGAAAAATATGCCGGTGGCTTCAAGGTCAAGGCCTGAACGGACGGGGGGCGGGACGATGAGCGCTGCAGTGGCGGTGACGATGGAGCGGGTCGATGACCAGGGACGCGAAGCCAGGGGCGCAGGCAGCGCCCCGGCAGCGCCCGAGGCGGGCCCGGATGAGGAGGTCGGAATGAACGCGAAGGCAGCGCAAGCGGACAAGGGTGCGATCCGCCGGCGCGGCGCCGGGTGGCTGCGCGCGCTCGCGCGCGTCGCCCTGCCGCCGGTGCTGGGCATGGGGCTGCTGATCGGGCTGTGGCACCTCGCCACGCTCAACGGCGGCGGCATTCCCAGTCCGGGCAAGACCTGGGATGCCGCGGTGGTGCTGTTCTCCGACCCCTTCTATCAGGAAGGCCCGAACGACCAGGGGATCGGCTGGAACGTGCTCGAATCGCTGAAGCGGGTCGGGATCGGCTTTGGCATCGCGGCGCTGGTGGGAATTCCGGCCGGCTTCCTGCTCGGGCGTTTTGCGCTGCTCGCGCAGATGCTCAACCCGCTCATCAGCCTGCTGCGCCCGGTCTCGCCGCTCGCGTGGCTGCCGATCGGCCTGCTGGTGTTCCAGCGCGCCGACCCGGCGGCGATCTGGACGATCTTCATCTGCTCGATCTGGCCGATGATCCTCAACACCGCGCAGGGCGTCACGCGCGTACCGCAGGACTATCTCAACGTCGCGCGGGTGCTGAAGCTCTCGGAATGGAAGGTCTTCACGAAGATCCTCTTTCCGGCCGTGCTGCCCTACATGCTGACCGGGATCCGGCTGTCGATCGGCACCGCCTGGCTCGTCATCGTCGCCGCCGAGATGCTCACCGGCGGCGTCGGGATCGGCTTCTGGGTGTGGGACGAATGGAACAACCTCAAGGTCGAGCACATCATCATCGCGATCTTCGTGATCGGCGTGGTCGGCCTGATCCTCGAACAGGTGCTGATGCTGGTCGCCCGGCGTTTCAGCTACGGCAATTCCTGAAGGAGTCCGGTCATGAAGAAGATCGTGCAGATCGAGAACGTCACGCAGTCCTTCGATACGCGCAACGGCCACTTCGTCGTGCTGCGCGACGTGCGCCTCGACATCGTCGAGGGCGAGAGCGTGAGCCTGATCGGCCACTCGGGTTGCGGCAAGTCGACACTGCTGAACCTGATTGCCGGGCTCACGCGGCCGAGCAGCGGCGTCATGCTGTGCGACGGACGCGAGATCACCGGCCCCGGGCCGGAACGCGCCGTGGTGTTCCAGAACCATTCGCTGCTGCCGTGGCTGACCTGCTTCGACAACGTGCTGCTCGCCGTCGAGCGCGTGTTCGGCGCACGCGAGTCGCGTGCGCAACTGAAGACCCGGACCCGCGAGGCGCTTGCGCTCGTCGGCCTGACACACGCCGAACACAAGCATCCGCACGAGATCTCGGGCGGAATGAAGCAGCGCGTCGGCATCGCCCGGGCGCTGTCGATGCAGCCGCGGATCCTCTTGATGGACGAGCCCTTCGGCGCACTCGATGCGCTCACGCGCGCCAACCTGCAGGACGAACTGATGAAGATCCTCGCCGCGACGCAGGCGACGATGGTGATGGTCACCCACGACGTCGACGAGGCGGTGCTGCTGTCGGACCGCGTCGTGATGCTCACCAACGGCCCTGCGGCGACGATCGGCGAGATCCTCGAAATCGGACTCGAACGCCCGCGCGAGCGGCTTGCGCTTGCCCACGACGCGCAGTTCGGCGAATGCCGGGCGGCGATCATGGAATTCCTCTACCAGAAGCAAGTCCGGGCCGCGGCGTGAGTGGAGCGCAACATGAGAAAACAGAAACTCGTGCTCGTCGGCAACGGCATGGCCGGCGTGAAGACGATCGAGGAGGTGCTGAAGTACGCCCCCGATCTCTACGACATCACCGTGTTCGGCGCCGAGCCGCACGGCAATTACAACCGCATCCTGCTCTCGCCGGTGCTGGCGGGCGAGATGACGCTGCAGGATATCCTGCTCAACGACCTCGACTGGTATGGCGCCAACGGCATCACGCTGCACGCGGGCAGGAAGGTGATCGAGATCGACCGGGTGCGGCGGGTGGTGCGCGCCGAGGATGGCACCGAGGCCGCCTATGACCGGCTGCTGCTCGCAACCGGTTCGACGCCCTTCATCCTGCCGGTGCCGGGGCGCGACCTTCCCGGGGTGGTCGCCTACCGCGACATCGCCGACACCGAAGCGATGATCGATGCGGCCGGCCGCTACCGCCATGCGGTCGTGATCGGCGCCGGCCTGCTCGGGCTGGAGGCGGCCAACGGCCTCATCCAGCGCGGCATGGCCGTGACCGTCGTGCATCTCGGGGACTGGATCATGGAGCGTCAGCTCGACCGCGCCGCCGCCGAGCTGCTGCAGGCTTCGCTGGAGGCCCGCGGCATGAAGTTCCGGCTCGGGGCGCAGACCGCCGCACTGCGGGCGGGTGAGAACGGCCGCGTGGCTGTGGTCGAGCTGGCCGATGGCGCCGAGATCGCCGCGGATCTGGTCGTGATGTCGGCGGGCATCCGCCCCAACTCGGCGCTCGCCGAATCGGCGAAGCTTCACTGCGAACGCGGCATCGTCGTCACCGATACGCTGCAGACGGTGACCGATCCGCGCATCTACGCGGTCGGCGAGTGCGCGAACCACCGCGGCGTCGCCTACGGCCTGGTCGCACCGCTGTTCGAGCAGGCGCGCGTGTGTGCGAACCACCTGGCCGGATTCGGCATCGGCCGCTACGCCGGCTCGGTGACTTCGACCAAGCTCAAGGTCACCGGCGTGGACGTGTTCTCGGCGGGCGACTTCAGTGGCGGCGAAGGCTGTGACGAGATCGTGCTGCATGACCGTGCCGGCGGCATCTACAAGAAGCTGGTGCTGAAGGACGACCGGCTCGCCGGCGCGGTGATGATCGGCGATACCGCCGATGGATCGTGGTACTTCCAGCTCGTGCGCGAGGGGCGCAACGTCTCGGGGATGCGCGAGCACCTGATGTTCGGGCAGGGTTTCGCGCAGTCGCAGCTCGGCGATGCCGGCCACCAGGGCAACAGCCAGGCCGCAGCACTGCCCGACAGCGCCGAGGTGTGCGGCTGCAACGGCGTGTGCAAGGGCACGATCGTCAAGGCGATCCGCGAGAAGGGCCTGTTCACGCTCGACGAGGTGCGCCAGCACACCAAGGCGTCGAGCTCCTGCGGCTCATGCACCGGGCTCGTCGAGCAGATCCTCGCCTCGACGCTCGGGGGCGCCTACCAGGCGGTCGACAAGAGCGCGCGGCCGCTGTGCGGCTGCACCGAGCACGGCCACGCCGTGGTGCGCAAGGCGATCCGCGAGCTCAGGCTGCTGTCGATCGACGAGACGATGCGCGCGCTCGACTGGAAAACACCCAACGGTTGTGCGAGCTGCCGCCCGGCGCTCAATTACTACCTGATCTCGACCTGGCCGCATGAGGTTCGTGATGATCCGCAAAGCCGCTTCATCAACGAACGCGCGCACGCCAACATCCAGAAGGATGGCAGCTTCTCGGTCGTGCCGCGGATGTGGGGCGGGCTCACGACGCCGGCCGAACTGCGGGCGATCGCCGATGCGGCCGAGAAGTACCAGGTCCCGACCGTCAAGCTCACGGGCGGGCAGCGGATCGATCTCGTCGGCGTGAAGAAGGACGACCTGCCGGCAATCTGGGCCGATCTGGGCAAGGCCGGCATGGTGTCCGGCCACGCCTACGGCAAGAGCCTGCGCACCGTGAAGACCTGCGTCGGTTCCGAGCACTGCCGCTTCGGCACCCAGCGTTCGATGGACCTGGGCGTGAAGCTCGAACGGATGCTCTTCGGCATGTGGTCGCCGCACAAGGTCAAGCTCGCGGTGTCGGGCTGCCCCAGGAACTGCGCCGAAGCCGGCATCAAGGATGTGGGGATCGTCGGCGTCGATTCCGGCTTCGAGATCCACATTGCCGGCAACGGCGGGATCAAGACCGAGGTGGCGCAGTTCCTGTGCAAGGTCGCGAGCGAGGAAGAGGTCAAGGAGATCACCGGCGCCTTCCTGCAGCTCTACCGCGAGGAAGGCTTCTACCTCGAACGGACCTGCCATTACGTCGAGCGGGTCGGCCTGGAGCACGTGCGGCGCCAGATCGTCGATGCCGCCGGGACCCGGGCCGCGCTGTACGCCCGGCTGCTCCACGCGTTGCGCGATGCGCCCGACCCGTGGGCCGAGCAGCAGGCCGAACCGCTTGCCCGGCAGTACCGCACGATCCGTATTGAACCTCAGCAGGAGAAAGGCCATGGCATGGCAGAAAGTGTGTCGGCTTGACGAGATTGCGCCGCTCGGGGCGCGCGTGGTGGCGCTTGCCGGCGAGAAGATCGCGGTGTTCCGGACCGACGGCGATGACGTGTTCGCGCTGCGCGATGCCTGCCCGCACCAGGGCGGGCCGCTGTCGCAAGGCATCGTGCACGGCAGCGGCGAGCACGCGCGCGTGACCTGCCCGCTGCACGGCATGAACATCGCACTCGCTTCGGGCCTGGCGCTGCCGCCCGACGAGGGGTGCGCACGGCGCTTTCCGGTGCGGGTCGAGGCCGGGGAGGTGTGGCTCGATCCGTCGGCCCCGGCCGGCACCTGAGGGGCACCGGGATGGACGCCCCCGCCGTGCACGAGACCCGTAGCGTCTGCCCCTACTGTGGCACCGGCTGCGGGGTCGTCATCGAGCATCGCGACGGCCGCATCACCGGCGTGCGCGGCGACCCCGGGCACCCGGCCAACCGCGGCCGGCTGTGCTCGAAAGGCACGACCCTGCATCAGCTCGGCACCACCGGGCGGGCGCGGTATCCGCACCTTCGCGCGGTGCGTGGCGGCGAGCAGGTGCGCACCGACTGGGACAACGCGCTGGAGACGGCCGCCGGGCGCTTTGCCGAGATCATCCGCCGCGACGGCCCGGACGCGGTCGCGTTCTACGTTTCGGGGCAGTTGCTGACCGAGGACTACTACGTCTTCAACAAGCTCGCCCGCGCGCTCGTCGGCACGAACAACATCGACTCGAACTCGCGCCTGTGCATGTCGAGTGCGGTGGCGGGCTACAAGGCCACGCTCGGGGCCGATTGCGTACCGGCCTGCTACGAGGACATCGGGCTCGCCGATCATCTGCTGATCGCCGGCTCGAACACCGCCTGGGCGCATCCGATCGTGTTCCGCCGGATCGAGGATGCAAAGCGGGTGAACCCCGAACTCTTCCTGACGGTGGTGGACCCGCGGCGCACCGAGACGGCAGCGTGCGCCGACCTGCACCTGCAGCTCGCGCCGGGCTCCGACCTGTTGCTCTACAACGCGATGCTGCACGTGCTGCTGTGGGAGGATCTCATCGACCGCGAGTTCATCCGCGATCACACCACGGGGTTTTCAGCGCTGCGTGACGCGCTCGCAGAGTATTCGCCCGGCAATGTCGCGTCGGCCTGTGCGCTGGCGCCCGAGCGCATCGTCGAGGCCGCGCGCCGCTTCGGCCAGGCACGGGCGGCGCTGTCGCTGTGGTGCCAGGGCCTCAACCAGTCGCAGCACGGCACGGCGAACAATGCGGCGCTGATCCACCTGCATCTGGCGACCGGCCAGATCGGCCGCCCCGGCGCCGGTCCGTTCTCGCTCACGGGCCAGCCCAATGCGATGGGCGGGCGCGAGGTCGGGGCGATGGCGACCCTGCTCCCGGGCCACCGCGATCCGGGCGATGCCGACGCCCGATCCGAGCTTGCGCGCGCCTGGGGCGTGGCCGGACTGCCCGCGCGGCGCGGCCTCACCGCAGTCGAGCTTTTCGATGCGCTGGAGCAGGGGCGCGTCAAGGCGGTGTGGATCGCCTGCACCAATCCTGCGCATTCCTTGCCGGACCAGGCGCGGGTGCGGGCTGCGCTGGCGCGGGCCGAGTTCGTCGTGCTCCAGGAGGCCTATGCCGACACCGAGACGGCAGCCTTCGCCGATCTGCTGCTGCCGGCCGCCGGCTGGGGCGAGAAGTCGGGGACGATGACGAACTCCGAGCGCCGCGTCGCCCGGGTGCGCGCCGCCGTGCCGCCACCCGGCGAGGCGCGCGCCGACTGGGCGATTGCGGCCGGGTTTGCGCGCCGCCTGGCCGCACGCCTGCAGCCGGATGGCGCAGCCGGCCGCGGCTTCGGGTACGAGGACGAGGCGGCGGTCTTCGCCGAGCACGTGGCGCTGACGGCGGGGCGAAGCTGTGACATGAGCGGGCTGTCGCACGCCCGGCTCGACCGCGAAGGGCCGCTGCAGTGGCCGCTGCCTGCCGCTGGCGGCATGGGCACGGCGCGGCTCTTCGAAGACGGCCGTTTCGCGCATGCCGATGGACGGGCGCGCTTCGATGCCACGCTCGTCGCGGCGCCGCAACCCCTGACCGCCGAGTCACCGGACGCGCGGCGGCCCTTCGTTCTCGTCACCGGGCGGCTGCGCGACCAGTGGCACGGGATGAGCCGAAGCGGCAAGGTTGCCCGGCTGCGCGGGCATGCGCCCGCACCGTGGGTGCATCTGCCGCCCGGCGAGTTCGAGCGGCGAGGCTGGGTGCCGGGTGCGCTGGTGCGCGTGTCGAACCGGCGTGGTGAAGTGGTGCTGCCCGCGATCGCCGACGATGCGCTCGGGCCGGGGCAGGCGTGGCTGCCGATGCACTGGGGGTCGGCCACGCTCGCGCAAGCCGGGGCCAACGCGCTGTGCTCGCCGGCGTGCGATCCGCTGTCGGGACAGCCGGCGCTGAAGGCGGCTGCGGTTGCGATCGCACCGTTCGAAGGCACGTGGTCCGGGGTCTGGGCCGTAGCGGTGCCGGAAGCCGAGGCGGCCTTCGCGCTCATGGTGCAGCTTCGTGCCTTCCTGCCGGCCTTCGACTACGCGGCGCTGACATTGTCGCCGCACGAGCGGCCGGTGCTCATGCTGCGGCTTGCCGCGGCCAGGGCGCCGGCGCCCGCGACGCTCGACGCGATCGACGCCGTCTGCCGGTTGCGCCCGCAGGAGGCCAGCGTCGCATTCGAGGACGCTGCGCGCGGGATCGTGAAACGGGCGCGCATCGAGTCCGAGCGGCTCCGGGCGATCCGCCTCGTCGGCGAGCAGGCGGCCTTCGACTGGGTCATCGACACGATGGCCGAAGAAGCACCGCTCGGGCCGCTCAAGGCCTGGCTCTTCGCCCCGCTTGCGCGTGCGCCGGGCGCCGCTGCACCCGCTGGGCGAATCGTGTGCAGTTGCAAGGGCGTGAGCGAGGCCAGCATCGTCGCCGCGATCCGGGACGGCGCCGACCTCGAACGCCTGCAGGCGACTCTCGCATGCGGCACGGAGTGCGGCTCCTGTGTGCCGGAACTGCGTCAGATCCTGACGCGGCACAGCGCGATGGTGTAGCACCGTGCTGCGCGCCGGACCGGATTTGTCCGGTTTGCACACCCGATCGCGGGCGCTCCGGCGACGCCCAGGGGCCGAGAAAGAACCGGTCCCTGGGTGATTCACTGCTACAATGCCGGCCGTGGCGGGTCTCCCCGCATTGCAGCGCGGTGAACCTGGTCAGGGCCGGAAGGCAGCAGCCACAGCCGCTCCCTGCAAGTGCCGGGGGTCAGGCTCGCCACCCTGAATGCAGAAGGGCGCCGCGGTCGGAACCGCGGCGCCCTCGTCGTTTCTGCAGGAGCCGAAGCCGCGTGGATCAGGCGCGGCTGCTGCCGAGGATCCGGCTCATTCCGGCGAGCACTTCGAGGTTCGCCTTCTCCATCGCCAGCAGTTCCTGCAAGGCTTCGCTCTTGCGCCCGCCGTGGTAGTGCGCAATCGCCTGCGCGGCGTGGCGATGCACCGCGCGGTGCGGCGTCTCCAGTGCCGCGTAGCCCGGTTCGCGTCCATACAGTTCGCGGCCTTCGCCCACGTACCATTGGCCGAGCTTGCACTGCGTCTCATCCGGCAGGTCTTCGGCGCGCGTCGAGGACTGGCCGGTCAGGACGCGGTACACCTCCAGCTTGAGCTGCAGCTCTTCGATGTTGGCGAGTTCGACGTTCGAGAAGCTGGAGATCCGTCGCACCGATTCTTCCATGCCGTGCGCGAGTTCGCCCAGTTCCCCCATGCCGGTGCCGGCCGACGCGGTTTCGGCCGAGAAGCGCTCGGCGAGTGTTCCGCTCTGTTCCATGACGTCCCGTACTTCGCCGGTCTCGCGCTGGATCGTTTCGACCAGGCCCGTGATCTCGGCCGTCGCCGCGCCGGTCCGCTCGGCGAGCTTGCGCACCTCGTCGGCCACGACCGCAAAGCCGCGTCCGGCCTCGCCTGCGCGCGCAGCTTCGATTGCGGCGTTGAGCGCGAGGAGGTTGGTCTGATCGGCGACTTCGCGGATCAGGCGCACGATGCCGCCGATCGCCGCGGCGCGCTGGAACAGGGACTCGACCTTTTCCGATGCCTGGCGCATGCGCGCAACCAGGGTCTCGAGATTGCCGGCGATGCTCGCAAGCGCTGCGCCGGCTTCGTCCGAGCGACCGGCCGCACGGGAGGCGGCCTCCTTTTCGGTGTTCAGCGTGGCAACGATCTGGCCGAACGAATCTCGGAACTCGGACAGCGAGGAACGGAAGCTGTCCAGACCGGAGGCGATACCGCGGCCCATCGCGCCGTCCTGCTGGATCTGCTGCAGTTCGCCACGCAGCGCATCGCGTTCGCGCTCGGCTTCTCCGAGCCGGCCGCGCAGCTGTTCCAGTTCGGCCTGGTGAGCCAGGGCCTCCTCGCGCGATGCATCGCGCTCGCGGGACTTCTTGCTGAAAAACATGGGGATCTCCTCGGACGTTGCGCTGTGTGCGGCGGCTAGCCGGTACGGAACGATTGATCGACGTGAACGGCTATCGGTGTCACCGCTGAAAACTTGAGGTCTGCGCGCAGATGCTCCTGGTTGGCGATCATGTCCGCGAGCGTCTTGCCGTCGAGCACCTGCAGGAAGGCGGCGACGGCTTCGTCGAGCACGCCGCGCAGCAGGCAGCTGCCGCTGATCCGGCAGCGGTTGCGTGCAGCATCGTGACACTCGACGAGCTGAAACGAGCCTTCTGCGGTACGCACGATGTCTCCGACCCGGATCTCTGGCGCCGGGCGCCCCAGGCGCATTCCGCCTCCGCGTCCACGCAGGGTCTCGAGCAAGCCTGCCGCGGCAAGGCGTTGCACGATCTTCATCAGGTGGTTGCGCGACAGTTCGTAGCGCTCTGCGATTTCGTCGATCGTCGTGGTCTGCGGGGTGACCAGGGCGACGTACATCATCACGCGCAGAGCGTAGTCGGTATGGGCCGTCAGGTGCATGGTCGCGAGTCCGGAAGGGAAGGTTAAAAGAAGTATAAAAAATACTTGATTTGTTCGCACCTGCTTTTTAAGATGTACAAACGATACATCTTATTGGAGCGGCGAACCATGACCCACGTCGTCACCGAAGCCTGCATCAAGTGCAAGTTCACCGATTGCGTCGATGTCTGCCCGGTGGATGCCTTCCGGGAAGGTCCGAACATGCTCGTGATCGATCCGCAGGAGTGCATCGACTGCACGCTGTGCATCCCCGAGTGCCCGGTCGACGCGATCGTGCGCGAGGAGGATCTGCCGGAGTCGCAGCGCGAGTACCTCGAGCTGAACGCCCAACTGGCCCTTCAGTGGCCTGTGATCACCGAAGTGAAGGCATCGTTGCCCGATGCGGAGCAATGGGCCGAAGCCGCGCAGAAGCGGCACCTGCTTGAAACCGACCCCGATCAGAAAGGAGCATGAGATGAACCGCATTCCTGCGAGCAAGTGGAAGAGCCTGTCCCGTGAGCAAGGTGCCGTGCCGGGCGCGGTGCGCTATCGGCGCATCGGCACCCTGACCCTGACGGGCGGCGCGGCAATGGCGATCGCGGCCGCGCTTGTCGCCTATCCCTATGCACCGCATTTCCCGCTGGGCATCCAGATCCTCGGCCACCTCCTGATTCCGGTCGGGGCTGCGGCCTTCAAGCTCGGCTATGTGATCCGTCTTGCGGCGCAGGAATCGGGTCGCCCCCGCGGTCCGCTCGCCCGGGCGATGTTCGGCGCGGCCTGAGCGTCCGTGGCCGGGCGGGGACGGCGCGCTTCCAGCCACGGGCGCTCGGGCGTCAGGCAAGCACGGTGTCGAGCATCATCATCAGGATGAAGCCGGCCATCAGGCCAGCGGTCGCCAGGGTTTCGTGGCCGCGGCGATGCGACTCGGGAATGATCTCGTGGCTCACCACGAAGAGCATCGCACCGGCAGCCCCGGCCAGGCCCCAGGGAAGGAAAGCCGCCGAAACGCTGACCATGAGGGAGCCAGCCAGTGCCGCCAGGGGTTCCACCAGGCCCGAGATCGTCGCGACCGCGAAGGCCAGACGACGCCCATAGCCTGCAGCCGTCAGGGCGATCGCAACGATCAGGCCTTCGGGCACGTTCTGCAGCGAGATGCCGGTGGCGACCGCATTGCCGCTTCCGGCTTCGCCCGCCGCAACGCCGATCGCAAGCCCTTCCGGGATGTTATGGACGGCAATCGCGAATACGAAGAGCCACACTGCTGCGACCGTGCGCTGGGTTCCGGGCTGATGAGTGTGGGGCAGCGCGCGGTCGAGAAGCAGAAGGAGGGCGGCCCCGGAGCCGAGGCCGAGCGCCATCGTGAGCGCAGCGCCGAACGCGCCGGCTCCCCTTGCCTGGGCGGCTTCGAAACCGGGAAGAAGCAGCGAGAACACGCTCGCCGCGAGCATCACGCCGGCGCCGAAACCCAGCAACGCACCCTGCACGTCGGCGCGGATCCGGCGCATCACGAGCACCGGAACAGCACCGAGCGCGGTTGCCGCTGCGGCCAGCGCGCCGCCAGCTGCGGCGTTGCGCAGAGGGGCGTCCGCTGCGCGCAGGAGCTCACCCGCCTGCGCGACGATCAGCGCAAGTCCCGCGAAGGCGATGGCCCAGCCAGCGGCCGCGCGAAGTGCAGCCGCCGGGCTGGGCGGACGAAAGTGCATGCGTGCGATTCTTGCGACCATGATGGAACTCCCGCGGCGCATTTCCCGCCCGAGGAAATCTCGTGCGATTCATGGTGCCAGTGTGGACGATGCCGGGCGATCGTTCCAATTGAACGTACAAACCGCGGCAATAGGGACGAGGCATGGGTTCGCGCCTGCCTCCTGGTCAATGACATGCGCGTCGCTGGTCGCGTGCGGGCCTGCCCTGTGCCGGCGCTCAAGAAACGGGCCCGCTATCCGCTATAGGTATTGTCAACAATAGACGCGACCGAAGCCCCGATGCTTTCATACCCGTCGTGAAGTTGCGGCCAGGCCTGCACAGGAGGCGACATGAAGAACCTGAGCTTTCGATTGAAACTGCTCGTCGTGCTGGTGTCCGCCGTTGCAGGATTGGCGGTGATTCTCGCTGTGGCATACAACGGGCTGCGGCTCCAGGGGCTCGCCAACGACCAGGTGCAGCGCCTGTCGCGGGTGAGCGGGCAACTGAGTGCTCTGGCGATCAACGCCTCGCGCTTTCGCCTGGCGATCCATGACCTGAACGACGAGACGCTGCCGGCGTATCTGGAGACGCTGGCGGCGCAACAGGCTGAGTTGCCAGCGCGCCTGAACGAGGATCTTGCGCAGCTCGAAGGTGCTGCAGTTGCGGACCAGGTGAAGGCCTACCATGCCCAGTTCGACCGTTTCCTGAGTCTTTCGAGCGAGGTTGCGCGCCTGAACCAGGAGGTTGGCTTCACCCGAAGTTCAGGGTTGCGTGGCAAGGTCGGCCAGATCGGCGACCGGTTCAACACGCCCGTCATCGCGTTCAGCGCGGCGCGCGCCAACCTCGGGCTGCTGCGCGACATCGAGCGTGACCTGGTGCAGGACGCGTCCGAGGAGCGGCAGCAGCGCTTTCGTGAGCGCTACGAAGCGTTCCAGGCCGATCTGCAGGCGATTGCGCAACTGGCCCGGTTCAGCGATCTGGTGGCGGAGTACCAGGCGGCGATCGACGAGGCGATCCGGGTCAATGCTGCCCGGGATGCGAGCCGCAAGGCGCTGGCCGAGGCCCTCGTCCAGCTCGATGCGCAGCAGAACCAGTTGATCCAGGCCATGAACGAGCTCACCGACGGGGCGCGCGTTCAGGCCGAGCAGAGCTCGACCGAGGCCATGGTGATGCTGTTCGGGGTCGGTCTGTCGATGGTGATCGTCGTCATTCTGGTCATCTCCTGGATCAGCATCAGCGTCCGCAGTACGCTGCGCGAGATTTCGGAGGACCTGGAGAAGATCCGGGCGGGCGACCTGACCGCGCGTCTGCATGTGAATCATCGGCGCAACGACGAGTTCGACGTGCTGAGCGAAGCCGTGAACGAGATGGCGGCCGGACTCGTGAACCTGGTCGGCGACGTCGTGCGATCGGCGGACAGCACGGCGCGGATGATCGCGGACCTCAATCGCGAGATCGGCAGCCTCAATCAGAGCAATCAGGCGGTCAATGACCAGGTCGGATCGGCCGCCTCACGCACCGAGGAGATTTCCGGAGTGATCAGCGGAATCGCGCTCACCACCGGGGAGTTGAGCCAGAAGGCCGAGCAGACCTACCGGGCGGCGGAGGACGGGTCGCAGACGCTGGGGCAGGCGCTGGGCAGCCTGAAGGAGACGGCACGTGTGGTCCGTGGCACCCACGACAAACTCAGGCAGCTCGGCACGCTGTCGCAGGATATCGACAGTGTGATCGGCATGATCAACGAACTGGCGAACCAGACCAATCTGCTGGCACTGAACGCGGCGATCGAGGCGGCACGGGCCGGCGAGGCGGGACGGGGCTTTGCCGTGGTGGCAGATGAGGTCCGGACGCTGGCCGAGCGCACGATGCACGCGACCGGTCAGATCACCGGAACGGTCGATGCGATCAAGGGTGCGATCGGTGATGCGCTGCAGACCATGGTCGAGGCGCAGAAGCACCTCGAAGGGGTGGAGGAGAACAGCGAGCAGGCCGGTGAAGTGATGCACGGGATCGAGAGCCGCGCACAGGACAGCGCCGGCTCGGCCGAGCAGATGTCGCGGATGGTCGGGGATGCCTCCAGCGCGGTGCGCCAGATCAGTACCGATATGGAGCGTGTGGCCCGGCAGGTGCGCGGCGACTCCGATTCGATCGGTTCGATCACCTCGAATGCGGAGCGGGTGTCCGCCCTGCTGGCCGAACTCAATCGCAAGGCGGGCACCTTCGTCGTGCAGTGAGGCTGCGCGAACCCCGGACCCGGCTTCGCCCGCTCCTGCTCGATCGCTCAGGGGCTTCCAATGGCTGCTAGAATGCCCGCCCATGAGCTATCAGGTCCTTGCGCGCAAGTGGCGGCCGCGGTCCTTCGCCACGCTGGTGGGCCAGGAGCACGTCGTGCGTGCCCTGACGCATGCGCTCGCCACCGGGCGCCTGCATCATGCCTGGCTCTTCACCGGTACGCGCGGCGTCGGAAAGACGACGATCAGCCGCATCCTCGCCAAGGCGCTCAACTGTGAGACCGGCGTCACCGCCGAGCCCTGCGGGCAGTGTGCGGCCTGCGTCGCGATCGACGCCGATCGCTTCCCCGACTACGTCGAGATGGATGCCGCGTCGAACCGCGGTGTCGACGACATGGCGGCGCTGCTCGACCAGGCGGTCTATGCGCCGGTGCAGGGGCGCTACAAGGTCTACATGATCGATGAAGTGCACATGCTGACCGGGCATGCCTTCAATGCGATGCTGAAGACGCTCGAGGAGCCCCCCGAGCACGTCAAGTTCATCCTTGCAACGACCGATCCGCAGAAGATCCCGGTCACGGTGCTCTCGCGCTGCCTGCAGTTCAACCTCAAGCAGATGCCGCCGGGCCACATCATCGAGCACCTCGGACACATCCTCGACGCCGAGGGTATTGCGTTCGAGCCGCCCGCGCTGCGCCATGTCGCCAAGGCAGCGGCGGGATCGATGCGCGACGCGTTGTCGCTGCTCGATCAGGCGATCGCGCACGGCGCAGGCCGGATCGAAGAGGATCAGGTGATCCAGATGCTGGGCACGGTCGGCGACGACCACCTGCTCGCCGTGTTCGACGCCTTGCGCGCTGGCGATGTGCCGGCCCTGCTCGCAGTGGCGGACGGGATGGCCGCGCGCAGCCTGTCGTTCGATGCTGCCCTGCAGGCGCTGGCGACACTCGTGCACCGGATCGCGCTGCTGCAGTACGCTCCGCAGGCGGTCGCCGACGAGGCCGAACGCGCGCGTCTTGCTCCCTATGGCGAGTGCTTCGATCCCGAGTACCTGCAGCTTGCCTACCAGATTGCGATCCACGGACGCGAAGAGCTTGCTCTGGCACCCGACGAATACGCCGGTTTCACGATGACGCTGCTGCGCCTGCACGCCTTCCGGCCCGAACAGCCTCCGGCGCTTGGCAGCCCAGACGCGCGAAACGGTGGCGGTGGCGTCGAGCGCAGCGCCGGATCCCGTCCGGCGTCGCGGTCTGCGGCCGAATCGCCCGCTCCGGCCGAACCTGCGCCCCCGTCACATGCTCGCACCTCGCAGGCGCCCCAGCCGCTGCCCCAGTCCGTGCAGGCGCCCGCACCAGCTCCCGCGAATGCCGGCGAACTCGCGGCGGCATTTGCCGCCGGCGACTGGCATGCGCTGCAGCGCAGCCTCGGGCTCGGGGGCATGGTGCGCGAACTGGCCCAGCACTGTGAATGGATCGGGTGTGATGGCGAGCGCGTGAACCTGCGCCTGTCGCCCGGTCATCGCCATCTTCTCGACCTCAATCCGGGGCTGCCGGCGCGTCTGGGCGAGGCACTCGCGGCGGCGCTCGGCCGATCGATCCGGATGGACATCCGGCCCGGTGAGATTGCCAGCGTCACGCCTGCCCAGAGGGAGGCCGCCGAGAAGCGGGCGCGCCACGTCGAAGCCGTCGCGGCGCTCGAGAGCGACCCATTTGTCTGTGAACTGATCGATCGATTCGATGCGACGCTCGTGGAAGCATCGGTCAGACCCCTTTGAAACCAGGACGGAGCAAGCAGCGATGATGAAAGGTGGAATCGCCGGGCTGATGAAACAGGCCCAGCAGATGCAGGAAAACATGAAGAAGATGCAGGACCAGCTCGCCTCGGTCGAGGTTGAAGGTCAGTCCGGCGCCGGCATGGTCAAGATCCTGATGACCTGCAAGTACGACGTGCGGCGCGTCACGATCGACGATTCGGTGATGGACGACAAGGAGATGCTGGAAGATCTCGTCGCGGCCGCCGTCAACGACGCCGTCAAGCGGGTCGAAGCCACCACGCAGGAGAAGATGTCCGGCTTTACGGCCGGACTCAACCTGCCGCCGGGGATGAAGCTGCCGTTCTGATTGCGGATGCCCGGCAGTGTCCCCTTCGAGTCTCGACGAACTGATCGAAGCATTGCGATGCCTGCCGGGTGTCGGGCCGAAATCCGCTCAGCGCATGGCCTACCATCTACTGCAGCGGAACCAGCGCGGGGCGGCACGTCTGTCGCAGGCGCTGCAGCGCGCGCTCGAAGTCCTGCGCCATTGCGAACGGTGCAACACCTTCGCCGAAAGTGCAGTGTGCAGCCGCTGCGCCAATCCGCAGCGTGATCCGGCGCTGCTGTGCGTCGTCGAGATGCCGGCCGATCTGGCGATGATCGAGCAGACTCATGCCTACAACGGCATGTACTACGTGCTGATGGGGCGGCTTTCGCCGCTCGACGGCATCGGTCCGCGCGAGCTGCGCCTCGACAGGCTGATCGCACGCGCCGCCGATCCCGCGTTGCGGGAGGTCATCCTTGCGACCAACTTCACCAACGAAGGCGAGGCTACCGCGCACATGATTTCGGATCTGCTCGCGGCACGGGGCGTGCGTACGAGCCGGCTGTCGCGCGGCGTTCCCGTAGGGGGCGAGCTCGAGCACACCGACTCGGGCACGATCGCACAGGCGTTGATCGAGCGGCGCGCGCTCTGAGCAGACTTCCTGCGGCCTCCGGTCAGCGGCGTGCGTGTATCAAAAAACCACACTTAAAGCATTGATATTTCGAAGCGTTCGCACGGGATCCTTTTTCTGCGGCGGGGTTTCCCCTATAATGCGCAGGTTTTTGAACCGGGAATTCGCATTCCTTTCAGGATGAGGTCATGAGCGTGGATCAGAAGATGGACAGTAGTCGGCGCACGCTGCTTGTAGCGACATCAGCGGCGGGGGGCGTGGCTGCGGTGGCGACGGCGGTGCCGTTCGTTGCCAGCCTGACGCCGTCGGAGCGCGCCAAGGCGGCCGGTGCGCCGGTCGAGGCGGATGTCAGCAAGCTGGCGCCGGGCGAGATGATGACGGTGGAGTGGCGCGGCAAGCCGGTATGGATCATCCGGCGAACGCCGGAGATGCTGGCCTCGCTCGAGGCGACCGACCCGCTGGTTGCCGATCCCGAGTCGAAAAAGCCGATGCAGCCCGACTATGCGCAGAACAAGCATCGTTCGATCAAGCCGGAGTACCTGGTCACGATCGGGATCTGTACCCACCTCGGCTGCTCGCCGACCGAGAAGTTCCGCACTGGTGCGGAAAGCGGACTGGGGGCAGACTGGAAGGGTGGTTTCATCTGCCCCTGTCACGGATCCCTGTTCGATCTGTCGGGTCGGGTCTACAGCAGCATGCCCGCGCCCGACAACCTCGAGATTCCGCCGCACAAGTACCTGGCGGACACCATGATCCTGATCGGTGAAGACGATAAGGCCTAAGCGATGACGACCAAATCCCAGGCTCTGCTCAACTGGATCGACGAGCGTTTTCCGCTGACGTCGAGCTGGAAGGCGCATCTGTCCGAATACTATGCGCCCAAGAATTTCAACTTCTGGTACTTCTTCGGTTCGCTCGCGCTGCTGGTGCTGGTGATCCAGATCGTCACCGGAATCTTCCTGACGATGCACTACAAGCCGGATGGCACGCTCAATGCCGCCGGCATTCCGGTGGCCTTCGCGAGCGTCGAGTACATCATGCGCGAGGTTCCGGGCGGCTGGCTGATCCGCTACCTGCACTCGACCGGCGCCTCGGCCTTCTTCATCGTCGTGTACCTCCACATGTTCCGGGGCCTGCTATACGGCTCCTACCGCAAGCCGCGTGAGCTGATCTGGGTGTTCGGCACGCTGATCTTCCTCTGTCTGATGGCCGAGGCCTTCATGGGCTATCTGCTGCCATGGGGACAGATGTCGTACTGGGGTGCGCAGGTCATCATCAACCTGTTCTCCGCGATTCCCGTCATTGGACCGGATCTCTCGCTGGTGATCCGCGGCGACTACGTGATTTCCGACGCGACGCTCAACCGTTTCTTCGCGCTGCACGTGATCGCCGTTCCGCTGGTGCTGATCTTCCTGGTCATCGCGCACATCATCGCGCTGCACGAGGTTGGCTCGAACAACCCAGACGGTGTCGAGATCAAGAAGAAGAAGGACGCGAACGGCATTCCGCTCGACGGCATTCCATTCCATCCGTACTACACGGTGAAGGACATCGTCGGTGTCGTCGGTTTCCTGATCTTCTTCTCCGCGGTCGTGTTCTTCTGGCCCGAGGGCGGCGGCTACTTCCTCGAGTA
Source organism: Rhodocyclaceae bacterium (assembly GCA_023383815.1). GTDB lineage: Bacteria > Pseudomonadota > Gammaproteobacteria > Burkholderiales > Rhodocyclaceae > JACOUN01. The sequence continues at coordinate 14,127 of JAHDYG010000013.1, read as the reverse complement.
CAACAACTTCATCCCGGCCGATCCGCTGAAGACGCCGCCGCACATCGCTCCGGTGTGGTACTTCACGCCGTACTACTCGGTGCTGCGCGCGGTCACCTATCCGCTGTTCGGCCTCGACGCGAAGTTCTGGGGCGTGGTGGCAATGGGCGCCTCGGTCGTGATCATCGCGTTCCTGCCGTGGCTGGACCGCAGCCCGGCGAAATCGATCCGCTATCGCGGTCCGATCTTCAAGACCGCGCTGGTCATTTTCATCGTCGCGTTCTTCATCCTCGGTTACCTCGGTGTTCTCGCACCGACCCCGGGCCGTACGCTGGCCGCCCAGATCTGCTCGGTGCTGTACTTCGCGTTCTTCCTGTTGATGCCGTGGTACAGCAAGATTGACAAGTGCAAACCCGAACCGGAAAGGGTGACCTTCAAATGAGTATCCGTATGTTCAAGTCCCTGAAGCGCTTTGTCGCTGTCGCGCTGTTTGCGCCCGCACTTGCGCTGGCCGCGGGTGCCGAACTGCATCTGGATCGCGCACCGGTGAGCAAGGACCCGGTCGATCTCCAGCATGGCGCCAAGCTGTTCGTCAATTACTGTCTGAACTGCCACAGCGCGAGCTTCGTGCGCTACAACACGCTGACGCGCATCGGCCTGACCGAGGAGCAGATTCGCGACAACCTGATGTTCACGGGCGAGCGGGTCGGCGATCTGATGAAGATCGCGATGCGTCCGGCCGAGTCCAAGGTCTGGTTCGGCGCCACGCCGCCCGATCTCGCCCTGATCGCGCGCCAGCGGGCGTCGGAGTTCGGTAGCGGTGCCGACTGGTTGTATACGTACCTGCGGCAGTTCTACCGGGATGATGCCCGTCCGACCGGCTGGAACAACGTCGTATTCGAGAACGTCGGCATGCCGCACGCGTTGTGGGAACTGCAGGGCGAACAGGTCGCGACCGTGACCGAGAACGCCGACGGGACCAAGAGCGTTGCGCTGTCGCTGGCCAAGCCGGGCAAGATGTCGCCGGCCGAGTACGACAAGGCGATGGCCGATCTGGTTTCCTTCCTGGTATGGATGGGTGAGCCGGGCGCGGAGCAGCGCAAGTCGATCGGCGTGTTCGTGCTGATCTTCCTTGCGGGTCTGTTCGTACTCAGCTACGCGCTGAAGAAGAACTACTGGAAGGATATCCATTGAGCTGATGCGACGTTGCCGGCTGCGTGCCGGCAAGGTGCGGACAGCCCGACGCACCGCGCGTGAATCGCGCGGTGCGGTTTTGTTTTTGAACGCGGAGTAGCCCCATTATGATGACCCTCTATTCCGGCACGACCGATCCCTTCAGTCACCGGTGCCGGATCGTGCTGTTCGAAAAGGGAATGGATTTCGAGGTGATCGACGTCGACCTTTACAACAAGCCTGAAGACATCGCCGTGATCAACCCTTACAACCGGGTACCGGTGCTCGTCGATCGCGATCTGATCCTGTACGAATCGAACATCATCAACGAATACATCGACGAGCGCTTTCCGCACCCGCAGCTCATGCCGCCGGATCCGATCATGCGGGCGCGCGCCCGTCAGCTTCTGCACACCTTCGAGCAGGAACTGTTTTCATGCATCGATGCCCTGGAGAAGAACCAGAAGGGCGCGGACAAGGAGCGGGCGCACGTGCGTGACCAGCTCGTGCAGTTCGCGCCGGTGTTCACGAAGCAGAAGTTCATGCTCGGCGAGGAGTTCTCGATGCTCGACGTGGCAATCGCCCCCTTGCTGTGGCGCCTGGAGCATTACGGTATCGAGCTGCCGAAGGCCGCAGCCGGCATCATGAAGTACGCCGAGCGGATTTTCAGCCGGCAGGGGTTCATCGATGCCCTGACGCCGTCCGAGAAGGTGATGCGGCGCTAGGGAGAATCCGGGGCATTCCGCGGGGTCGCCTCGTGCGGTCCGGCGGCGCACCCCGGAAACCGAAGACATGGTTTCTACCAAGCCTTATCTCGTCCGTGCGATCCACGAGTGGTGCATCGACCAGGGCTTCACGCCACACATCGCGGTCCATGTGGATGGCCGCACCGTCGTTCCGCCCGGTTACGCGAGCGATGGCCAGATCGTGCTCAATGTCGGGCCGGACGCCACCAGCAGTCTCGTGATGGGCAATGACCTGATCACCTTCCAGGCACGTTTCGGCGGCGCGGTACACGCTCTGCGCATCCCGATGGCCAACGTGCTCGCCGTGTATGCAAGGGAGAACGGCCATGGCATGGCCTTCGAGCCCGAAGCGGCGCAGGAATGCGAGATCGACGACGACCTTGGGCCGCCCGCGGTCGAATCCGGAGAGGCGGAGGCCGGCGGGCCGCCGACCGGAGACGATGACCCGCAGCCGCCCGCACCGCGCCGTGGGCATCTGAAGGTCGTCAAGTAGGCTGCGCCCCGCGAAACGGGAAACCCGCCACGGGCGGCGCGCGCCCGCTCATCATCTCGGCCAGGCAGTGCGCCGAACCGCAGGCCAGCGTCCATCCGAGCGAACCGTGCCCGGTGTTGAGCCACAGTCCCTCCCAACGGCTGCGCCCGATGTATGGCACGTTGGACGGCGTGCACGGGCGCAGGCCCGCCCAGGGCGTTGCGCCGGCTGTGTCGAGTGCGCCGGGAAACATCGATTCCGCCCAGTCGAGCAGCGCCCGGCAGCGATCGGCATGCACGCTCGTGTCAAAGCCGCAGATCTCGGCGGTGCCGGCCACCCGGAGGGTATCGCCAAGCCGGGAGCAGACAATGCGACGGGATTCGTCGGTCAGACTGACGTTCGGCGCCCGTGCCGGATCAACGACCGGCGCCGTCACCGAGTAGCCCTTCACCGGGTAGATGGCCAGATGCTCCCCGGCCCCTTCGAGCAGCGCAGGGCCATGGCTGCCGAGGCACACGACCCAGGCGTCGGCCTGCAGGGGAACGGCATTGCCGTCGGCCGTACGTGCCACCACCCGGACGATCCCCCGTGCATCGGGCGCCACTTTCTCGACCGTGGTCTCGAAGTGGAACTGCACGCCGGCCTGAGCGCAGCGCCGCGCGAGTTCCCGGGTGAACTGCATTGCATTGCCGGATTCGTCGCCGAGTGCGTGAATGCCCCCGACCAGCGGAGGGTGGCTGTTGCGAAGCGCTGGCTCGAGGGTGACGCACTCGTGGGCATCGCACAGCCGCGCGGCAATTCCGTGGCGCGCAAGAAACGCGATCTTCGCCCGGGCCTTTTCATACTCGCTGCGCTCGAAGAAGAGATGGAGGATGCCTCGTGTCTGCTCCTCGTAGTGCAGGCCGGTACGATCGCGTAGTGTGCGCAGGCACGCACCGCTGTGAACGGCCAGACGGGCAATTGCTTCGGCGTTGCGGTGGTGGCGTTGCGGCAGGCATTCGAGCAGGAACCCGGCGAGCCAGCGCCAGCGGGCGGGATCCAGTCCTGGCTTCAGTCTGAGGGGCGCGTCGCGACGCCCCAGTGCGCGCAGGGCGATCCAGGGGGCAGCAGGGCTGGACCAGGGTTCGGGATGGCTGATCGAGATCTGGCCGCCATTGGCGAAGCTCGTTTCGAGCGCCGGTCCGGGCTGGCGATCGACGACGCTGACGTCGAACCCCCTTTCGCGCAGGTACCAGGCGGTGGTGACGCCGGTGACGCCCGCGCCGAGAACCATGACGTGCATGCTGACGATCCGTGAAGCGGCCAATGCGTTGGAAAGTGCCGTCCGCCAGGGCGGGCGATGGCACGCCATGATACCCGCTCCACCCGGGCCTTGCGTTCGTTGCGTGACGAACGGCCGTGGACGCTCGATCGAGGATGCGCGCTGTGCCGCCACGCGGGATAATCGCACCTTCAAACAACATCGATGCCGCGCTGCCGGCGCAACGGAGTGGAATCATGGGACGGGTCACCTTGACGCAGTATCTGATCGAACAGCAGCGCGCAGGACGCATCAACCCCGATCTACGCTTGCTGATCGAGGTCGTGGCACGCGCCGTCAAGGCGATCAGCGTGAATGTTTCCAAGGGGGCGCTGGCCGGCGTGCTCGGCGAGGCGGGAACGGACAACGTGCAGGGTGAGGCGCAGAAGAAGCTCGACGTGATCGCCAATGAGATTCTGCTGCAGGCCAATGAGTGGGGCGGGCACCTTGCGGCAATGGCGTCCGAGGAGGTCGAGGAGGTGCACCAGATTCCCTTCGACTATCCGAAGGGCGGCTACCTGCTTCTGTTCGATCCGCTCGACGGGTCCTCGAACATCGACGTCAACATTTCGGTCGGAACGATCTTCTCGGTGCTGCGCAACAGCTCGGGCGACGGAGAGCCGACCGAACAATCGTTCCTCCAGCCGGGGCGTGAGCAGGTCGCGGCCGGCTACGCCGTGTACGGCCCGTCCACCCTCTTCGTGCTGACGGTCGGAAACGGTGTCCATGGGTTCACGCTGGATCGCGAGATGGGCAGCTTCGTCTATACGCATCCGTTCATGACCGTGCCGAGCGAAACCCACGAGTACGCGATCAACGCTTCGAACATGCGTCACTGGGAGCCGCCGGTGCAGCGCTACATCGCCGAACTGCAGCAGGGTGTACTCGGCCCGCGCGGCAAGGATTTCAACATGCGCTGGGTGGCCTCGATGGTGGCCGATGTGCACCGGGTGCTGACCCGCGGTGGGATCTTCATGTATCCGCTCGACGAGAAGTGCCGGGCTGCAGGCGGCAAGCTGCGGCTGATGTACGAGGCCAACCCGATGGCGATGATCATCGAGCAGGCTGGCGGCGCGGCCAGCACGGGCCGCGAGCGCATTCTGGACGTCCAGCCGCACAAGCTGCATCAGCGCGTTCCGGTCATCCTCGGATCGGCGAGCGAAGTCGAGCGGGTCGTGGCCTACCACCAGGAGGGCTGACGGGCGGGGTGCTTGCCGGGGTGGGTCCCTGGGGTTCAGGCGAACTGACTTCGTTGTATGTTCGAGTCAGGAAAAAGGCCTGTTATGCGGGCAAGTTCAGAGCCACTTACTGCTGGATCTGGCTAAGAATGCAGGCACTTGGAGCGGTTCTGTCTGGCGGTTGTGCGCCAGGCGCGGCGGCTCCGTTTCCGACCTGAACCCGCAGTGAGTGGGCCGGCCATCCGGCCTGCTCCAGATCATCAAGGAGTCCGTGCCTCATGTCGCTTACCCCTGCCGCGGCGCACGCAGCCGCATTGCCCGTCTGGCCACGCCCGGAACTGCGTCAGCGTATCGCGGCGGCCTGCCGCAGCCCGGAGCCCGAGTGTGTGCCGCCGCTCGTCGAGGCGGCCCGTACCGATGTCGTGCAACAGGCGGCGAGCGCCGAGCTGGCGCGCCGCCTCGTGGTCGGGTTGCGCGAAGGGCGCACGCGTTCGAGCGGCGTGGATGCGTTGATGAAGGAATTCTCCCTGTCGAGCCAGGAAGGCGTGGCACTGATGTGCCTTGCCGAAGCCCTGCTGCGCGTGCCCGACAAGGCGACTGCGGACCGACTGATCCGGGACAAGCTCGCGCATGGCGACTGGCGTTCGCACCTCGGCAACAGCCCCTCGCTGTTTGTGAACGCGGCGACCTGGGGGCTTCTCATCACCGGGCGGCTCGTTTCCACGCGTAGCGCCGAAGGGTTGTCGACGGCTCTCACGAAGCTCGTTGCCCGTGGTGGCGAGCCACTGATCCGCAAGGGCATGGATCTGGCGATGCGCATGCTCGGTGAGCAGTTCGTGACCGGGCGGACGATTGAGGAGGCGCTTGCGCGTGGGCGCGGTGCCGAGAAGCGCGGCTACCGCTACTCCTTCGACATGCTTGGCGAAGCGGCGATGACGGCCGCCGATGCACAGCGCTACCACGAGTCCTACGAGCGTGCGATCCACGCCATCGGCAGGAGTTCGGAGGGGCGTGGCGTCGTTGATGGCAACGGCATTTCCGTCAAGCTTTCGGCGCTCCATCCGCGCTATGTCTGGTCGCAGCACGAGCGCGTGATGAACGAACTTCTGCCGCGGCTGAAGGCGTTGTGCGTGCTGGCGCGTGGGTACGACATCGGCCTCAACATCGACGCCGAAGAGGCGGACCGGCTCGACCTGTCGCTCGATCTGCTCGAAGCGCTCGCGCTCGACCCCGATCTGGCGGGCTGGGATGGGCTGGGATTCGTCGTCCAGGCCTACCAGAAGCGGGCGATCCACGTCCTCGACTGGATCGTCGCGCTGGCGCGCAGGAGCAGCCGGCGCATGATGGTGCGACTCGTCAAGGGTGCCTACTGGGATGCCGAGATCAAGCGTGCCCAGATCGACGGACTGGAGGGCTATCCTGTATTCACGCGGAAGGTCTACACCGACGTGTCCTACCTCGCGTGTGCGAAGAAGCTGCTTGCCGTGCGCGATGTGATCTATCCTCAGTTTGCGACGCACAACGCGCACTCGCTCGCGACGATCGTGCAGATGGCGGGTTTCGGCTACCGCGTCGGTGACTACGAGTTCCAGTGCCTGCACGGCATGGGTGAGCCGCTCTACGACCAGATCATCGAGGATCCGGACCTGCGCCGGATGGTGCGCATCTACGCGCCGGTCGGCAGCCATGAGACCTTGCTGGCCTACCTGGTCCGTCGCCTGCTCGAAAACGGTGCGAACACGAGTTTCGTCAATCGGATCGTCGATGAGAAAGTTCCGGTCGAGGAACTGATCGCGGATCCGGTCGCCGAGGCTGCGCCACTCGCGGGTGTACCGCATCCGCGTATTCCGCTCCCGGCCGATCTGTACGGGGCGTCCCGGCGCAACTCGGCCGGCCACGATCTGGCCGCAGAGCCGGTGCGGGCGCGATTCGCGGCAGCCATCGAGGCGAGCCGGGCGCGCACCTGGGAAGCCACACCCATGGGCCGCCGCCGCGAAGGCGGGCAGGGGCTTGCCGTGTGCAACCCGGCTGATCGCAGCGACTGCGTCGGAACGGTGTTCGAAGGCGATCTTGACGATGTGCAGGCAGCGCTGGAGCGCTCGGCGGCCGCCTTTGCGGACTGGAGCCGGAGAACGCCGGCCGAGCGTGCCACCTGCCTCGAACGCGCGGCGGACCTGATCGAGCGCGATGCGTCGCAACTGCTTGCACTGTGTGTGCGCGAGGCCGGCAAGTCGTGGGCCAACGCAGTCGCGGAACTGCGCGAGGCGGTCGATTTCTGCAGGTACTACGCCGAACAGGCGCGTACGTTCGACAACGGCACGCATCCGGCGCTCGGGGTGGCGGTGTGCATCAGTCCGTGGAACTTTCCGCTCGCGATCTTCACCGGCCAGGTGAGTGCGGCGCTGGCATGCGGCAACACCGTGATCGCCAAGCCGGCCGAACAGACCCCGCTGATCGCCGCCGAGGCCGTGCGTCTGCTGCATGAGGCCGGCGTACCGCCGGAGGCGCTGCAGCTCATGCCCGGCCGCGGTGAGATCGTTGGCGCTGCGCTCGTCGATGATCAGCGCGTGCGTGCAGTCCTCTTCACCGGCTCGACCGAGGTCGCGATGCGGATCAACCAGTCGCTGGCGCAGCGGGGCGGGGATGTTCGCCTGATTGCGGAGACGGGTGGTCAGAATGCGATGATCGTCGATTCGACGGCGCTGCCCGAACAGGTCGTCGCCGACGTCCTTGCCTCAAGCTTCGATTCGGCGGGCCAGCGCTGCTCGGCGCTGCGGGTGCTGTGCCTGCAGGAGGAAATTGCCGATCACGTGCTTGCGATGCTGCGCGGTGCCTCGGAAGAGCTGAGGCTCGGCGACCCGTCCGACGTGTGGACGGACATCGGCCCCGTCATCGACGAAGAAGCGAAGGCAGGCCTGGAGCGGCACGTAGATGCGTGGCGGGGCAAGGGGGCCAAAGTGATGCGTCTGCCGCTGCCGGCTGGGGCCGAGTGCGGCACTTTCGTCGCGCCGACGGTGATCGAGATCGCCAGCCTCGCAGAACTCGAGCGCGAGCAGTTCGGTCCGGTTCTCCATGTGCTGCGCTACCGCGCACGCGATCTCGAGAAACTCGTCGAATCCATCAACGCAACGGGATACGGGCTCACGCTCGGCGTCCACACCCGGATCGATGAAACCATCGATGCCGTGGTCGGGGCGGCTCATGTGGGCAATCTCTACGTCAATCGCAACATGATTGGTGCCGTGGTCGGGGTCCAGCCCTTCGGCGGTGAGGGACGCTCGGGCACCGGGCCGAAGGCCGGTGGGCCGCTCTACCTGCACCGTCTCCTGCGGCGCACGCCAGGGCCCGGTTTCGATCCGGCGCGGGCCGAAGGACACGGCAAGGCGTTCGCGGACTTCGTCGACTGGCTCGACATCGAAGCGCGCCGGCTTGTGGAGGGCGACGACCTGAGCTACCTCGGTGCCCGGGCCGACGCCTACCGCGTGCGCCGGATCACCGGCTTGCGGTTGACCCTGAATGGCCCGACCGGTGAGGACAACAGCCTCAGTTTCGTGGCCCGTGGAACGCTGGCCGGCGTGTCGCAGAGCCTCACGGGGCGCCTCCATCAACTGATGGCTGCGCTGGCGACGGGAAACCGGATCCGGTTTGCCGATGATGCGTTGACTCAACGGCTGCTTGCCTCGCTTCCCGCTGAAGTCGTGGGGTGCGTGGAGCGTGAAGCGGGCGGGTTCGAGTCCGGGTTCGATGCCGTGCTCTTCGACGGGACGGACGAGGAGGCCGACGCCTGGCGCGTACGCCTTGCGCAGCGCAGCGGTCCGATCCTGCCGCTGCTGCGTCCCGAACCCGAGTACGACCCGGCGCGCCTCGTGCATGAGCGCACATTGAGCGTCAATACTGCGGCGGCGGGCGGCAACGCGAGCCTGATGGCGATGGGGCTGTGACGCGTTCGCGCGCGGCGCAGTGCACGCGTGCGGGCACGGATGCCGTGCGCCGGGTGGCACCGGTAGAATTGGGGGATGGGAACTTCTCGTGATTCCACCGCCGTGCGGAGCAGGCTGTGCCGCGTGATGGTCGGGTGGGCGTTCGTGGCGCTGGTGTCGGTGCCGGCGCAGGCGGTCCGTGCGCAGAACGGCCTGCAGATCGAACTGCGCGCTCCCGACGCGGTGCGCGCCGTGCTCGAACGCCACGTGCGGGCGCTCTCACGCACCGACCAGGTCATGCCGGATCTGCGTGCCGACCGGATTGCGCTGATCCGCAGGACACGGCGCGAGGTCCGCAGCATTCTGGCGACCGAGGGCTATTTTGCGCCCGAGGTCGAACTCGAGCGTGCCGAGCGCGGGCAGTGGATCCTGAGTGTCGAACCCGGCCGCCAGGCCAGTGTCGCAGCGGTCGAGCTCAGCTTCGACGGGCATCTGGCCGAACCCGGCGGGGAGATCCGGCGCGAGTCCCTGCGCCGCCAATGGTCTCTCCCGGTGGGCCAGGGGTTCCGTCAGGCGGACTGGGACGGTGCCAAGCAGGGCCTGCTCGACGCGGTGAGCCTGCGCGACTACGCCGCCGCGCGGATCACGGCCAGCCGGGCGGAAGTCGACCCCACGGCGGCCAGCGTGCGGCTGGCCGTGACGGTGGACTCCGGGCCGCCGTTCCGGCTTGGCGAGATCGAGGTGTCGGGCCTGGAGCGTCTGCCTGCGGATCTGGTGAGCCGGCTGGGCCGGCTGACGCCGGGAGAGCCTTTCGACCAGGAGCGCCTGCTCGCCTTTCAGGGCGCCTTGCAGGCAGCTCCGCAGTTCGCATCCGTGATCGTCGATATCGAGCGTGATCCGGCGCGCGCGGCGGCTGCGCCCGTGCGGGTCGCCGTGTCCGAGGCGCGCTCTCGCCATCTCGGGTTCGGCGCTGGCTACTCGACCAACGCTGGTGCGCGCGCCGAGCTCAACTGGCGCGACGTCAATCTGTTCGGCCGGGCGTGGGAGCTTTCCACGGGCCTGCGCATCGAGCAGCGGCGCCAGTCCGCCTACGCAGACCTCTTTCTGCCACCCGCCCCGAAGGGCGTGCGCGATAGCCTCGGTGCGGTGGTCGAGCGCAGCGATATCGAGGGCCTGGCGACCACCCGGCAGGCGATCGGCATCGTGCGCAACTACCAGCGCGGCGCCATCGAGACCGGCGTCGGAGTCCGCTACCAGCGCGAGACGCTGCGTCCGCTCGGTGGCCTGGAAAGCCAGCGCAAGGCCTTGACGGCGAACTGGTCGTGGACCTTGCGCCGGGTCGATGATCTGCTCGATCCACGTGTGGGGCATGTGCTTCACGTCGAACTGGGCGGTGGTGCGCGCGCCCTGTTGTCGGATCAGGATTTCTTCCGCATGTATGGGCGTGCGGTCCGCTACCAGCCGATTGGCGAGCGTGACGTGCTGATCTTGCGCGGGGAGGCGGGCGCGACCGTGGCCCGCTCGCGGGACGGGATACCGCAGGATTTCCTGTTCCGTACCGGCGGCGCGCAGTCCGTTCGGGGTTACGCGTACGAGAGCCTGGGCGTCGAAGAAGGACGGGCGACGCTGGGCGGGCGGCTCATGGCCGTTCTCGGGGCCGAGTATGTCCATTGGTTCCGCCCGCAGTGGGGAGTGGCGGCCTTCGTCGACGCGGGCGATGCCGCGGATGACCGCAGGAGTTTCCGCATCCGGCAGGGCTACGGCGTGGGAGCGCGCTGGCGCAGTCCTGCCGGTCCGATCGCGCTCGATCTTGCCTACGGCCGGCAGGCGCGCCGCCTGCGCCTGCACTTCGCGATTGCTGTTGCGTTCTGACGCGGCTACGGCTGCTTCTCGTACATCGCGACGATGCCTTCCATCGTCTCCAAGATCCGTTCGCTCGTCGTCGCAACGTTGGTGGCCAGGGTCTTGCCGTGATTCGTCGCGGTATTGAGGTTGCGCTGGTTGAGGGCTTCCTCGAAGAAGAACCACTGCTGTTTGACCAGATCGAGTTCGCGCAGCAGCTCTGGGGTGTTGATCGGCGCGCTGATGAGCTCCTGCAGCGCAGCCGTGAATTCCTGGCGCGCCTTGTCCAGTTCCGTCATCGCCTCGGGGCCGCCGATTCCCCAGGCGATGCCCTGGTAGAACTTCGCCATCCGTTGCGACAGCATGCGCTGGCGCCCCGAGACGTTCACCAGCCGCCCGGCGATCGTTCCAGATACCCGTTCGAGCTGCATCGTGCCCTGATGGGCCAGCGCCAGAACCTCTTCGGACAGCTCCAGAACCCGCTTTCCGCGATCCTGACTGGGCGGCGCACCGACCAGGGCATCCTTGTAGGCGATCCAGGCACGTTCGAGCAGAAGGTACGTATCGCGGATCTCGGCGTTCGGGGCAAAGTTCTTCAATTCGACCAGCTGCCGGTCGAACAGCGCGATCGAGTTGTCGAGCACGCGTTGCGAGCGGTAGAGGTCGATCCCTTGTCCGATCTGGAAGTAGGCCTTGGCCATGCGCTGCGACAGCATCCGCTCACGGCCCGCCTTGTTGATCGCCGTGTTGATGTCGGCAATCTGCGCCTGTGCAGCAGACGCGAAGCCCAGCAAGGCGAGCAGCAACGCCAGCATGGCCACGCGTGCTGCCCGATATCCGATGATCATGATCCCGCTCCGTTGAAAAGATGGTGGCTGCCGGGAGGTGCCCGGCCAGAAGTGGGCGCACCCGGATAGCACGTCATGCTAGGCGTACCCGCGATGGGAGTTCCATGACGGTCGTCAAGATCCCTTCCGTTGGGCCGACCCTGGTCGCGAAATGGTGTTCCGGGCGCTCCGGCACCTGCGGGTTCAGTGCCTGAAGCGTGCGACGACGTTGCCGAGTTCCTTCGCGACCGTCTCGAGTTCGTGTGCTGAACTGGCCGTCTGCTGCATCGAGACGCTGGTCTCCTCGACCATCTGGGCGATGGTTTCGACCTGCTTCGCAATTGCGTTGCTCGCGAGGCTCTGCTCGCGGGTCGCTGCGGCCACCTCGCGGATGCGTTCGAGCGTCGAACCCGCACCGGCGCGGATGTCGCGCAAGGACTGGCCCGCTTCCTGAGACAGGTGAACGCCGTGTTCGACCTGGGGAATCGCGCGATCCATGGCTTCGACACCGCTGACCGTGTTGTCCTGGATCGCCCCGATCATGCCGCCGATCTCTTCGGTCGCGGCCGAGGTCCGCTCGGCAAGCTTTCGCACCTCGTCGGCGACGACGGCAAAGCCGCGGCCCTGCTCGCCCGCGCGCGCTGCCTCGATGGCGGCATTGAGGGCGAGGAGGTTGGTCTGGGCGGCGATTTCCTTGATCACGTTGGCGATCGTCGAGATCTCGTTGGCGCTGCTCTCCAGCGAGCGGATCCTCTCGGCAGCGTCCGTCACGCTTTGGGCGATCCGGTGCATCTCGCCCGTCGCGGAAGCAACCTTGCTCTCACCGCTTTCGGCGAGAGCCGCCGCAGTCGAGGAGTTGCTCTCGGTTTCCCGCGCACTGTCGGAGATGTGGTCGATCGACACCGTCATCTCCTCGATCGCTGCCGCCATCGAGGAGGTGGCGTCTGCCTGCTGGTGCGCTGCCTGCGCGACCTGGTGCGAGGCGTTCGAGATCCGCTCGGCGGTGGTCTTGACCTGCTCGGCGCGCTGGGCGATCTGGGCCACCAGGGTGCGGATCGATTGCAGCATGCGCGCCAGTCCGTCGAGCAGGCTTCCGGGATGGACCTTGCCGACCTCCACCGTCAGGTCTCCTGCGGCTGCGCGATCCATCAAGGCGAGTGCGTCACCGGGCTCGCCCCCGATCTGCCGCAGGACCGACGTGGCGATCAGCATCCCGAGCAGGATGATCACGATCATGATCCCCCCTCCGATCGCCAGATCGACCAGCAGGCGGGTGCGTGCGGCCGCCTGCACGTCGTCGACATAGACCCCGGTTCCGATCACCCATCCCCAGGGCTGGAACGCCGCAGCGTACTGCAGCTTGTCCACCGGGATCTTGGTGCCGGGCCGGGGAAACGAGGTGTCCACGAAGCCGCTGCCCCGGTTTCCCGCAGCGATGATGTCCTTCAGGGTGTAGCGGCCCTGTCCGTCGCGGACTTCGCCGCTGACGTCGCGCCCGTTCCATTCCTTGCGGATCGGGTGCATGACGGTGATGCCGGACGGGGCGAGCACGTAAAGATACTCGGCCTTGCCATCGGCTCCGCCGTAGCGCATGTCCTCGATGGCATTCAGGGTCCGGGCGCGAGCCTCGTCTTCGCTCAGTTCGCCGGCGGCCGCGCGGGCGTGGTTGGCGGCGGCAATCTGCGTTGCAGCCTGGACCATCGAGACGACCTGGAGCTTGCGTGCTTCCATCAGGTCCTCCTTCACCGCGGCTGCGCCGATGGCCATCAGCGCGGCCAGCCCGACGAAGGTGGTCACCACGAGCAGCACGATCTTTGTTCTGAGTTGGAGGGCGGCGAGCATGGTCGAGGGTCCTTTCCGAGTTCTGGGGGTGTGGAGTGCAGCGGTTGGAACCGGGCGCTGCGGGGCATTTTCGGCAGGATTACCCTGCACTTTAGCCCCTGGCACGGTGGATCGCCATGAAGCAATGAGGGCGCCAGGCCGCGCAGATGCGCCTCGTGAGCGTGTTGCCGGGCGAGTGATCGGAAAGGGGAGCGCAAGTAAGCCCGCGCGCTCTTGAAATCGCACTGCCTCGCCCCTATCATTAGCACTCGTTGGCGGTGAGTGCTAACAGCGAGTCTGTCGGGTTCGCCTGCCGCCTACCGGAGAACCCCGTTGCAGGTGCTGCCTGCAGTCATTGAAAGTGAACCAGAAGGAGTGAAGTCGATGAAGATTCGTCCCTTGCATGATCGCGTGATCGTGAGGCGCCTGGAGGCCGAGCGCAAGACGGCCAGCGGTATCGTGATTCCGGATTCCGCAGGCGAGAAGCCGGACCAGGGCGAAGTGCTCGCCGTCGGCAACGGCAAGATCCTCGACGATGGCAAGGTCCGTCCGATGGCGGTCAAAGCTGGCGACAAGGTGCTGTTCGGCAAGTATGCCGGGCAGGCCGTCAAGGTCGAGGGCGAGGAGCTGCTCGTCATGCGCGAGGAAGACATCATGGGGGTCGTCGAGGCCTGAGCGCCCGTCGCCCATCTTCCGGTAACGAATTCAAGGAGTAATCGAGAATGGCAGCAAAAGAAGTGAAGTTCGGCGATTCCGCGCGTGACCGCATGGTCGCTGGCGTCAATGTCCTGGCCAACGCGGTCAAGGTCACGCTCGGCCCGAAGGGCCGCAACGTCGTGCTGGAGCGCTCCTTCGGCGCCCCGACGGTG
>JAHDYG010000012.1 GCA_023383815.1 Rhodocyclaceae bacterium | reverse complement strand
GAGATATCAGGCCGACGTTTACTTGCGCGGCACTCTCGCCACTGCTTTTACACCGAGTCACCAATCAATGGCTACAACCGAAATCAACTCGACGAGCACTGAAACCACAACAGGTTGGACGATCATTTTCGTCGCGTGGCTAATCGCGAGTGCATCGACGCTTGGAGCCTTGTTTTTCGGTGAAATCATGAAGCTTCCGACTTGCTCGCTGTGCTGGTACCAACGCATTTTCATGTTTCCGCTCGCACTGATTCTTCCAATGGGGCTGTTTCCGTTCGACTGGAAAGTTATTCGCTATTCCCTGCCGCTGGCCGTCATTGGCGGATTGGTCGCGGTGTTCCATCAACTTCTCGTCGCCGGTGTGATCCCTGAGGATGTCCGTCCCTGCGCGCAGGGTGTCCCGTGCTCGCAGACGGTCATCGAATGGTTCGGCTTCCTGACGATCCCGCTGCTGTCGGTCATCGCCTTCTCGATCATCATCACTTTGCTAATCTGGGCCTATCTTCGGAGTTCTAAATGAAGCAAAAGACCGTGTTTCTTGGCGCCGTCGTACTACTGCTGCTTGTGTTCGCCGTCGCAACGATGAACCACAAGGCTGAAACGGCCGAGCAAACGGAGCAAGTGGTCGATCGCAATCGAGACCGCCTGATTCGGATGCATTCGCCGACGCTTGGCAACATGCAGGCGAAGGTCGTCATCGTTGAATTTCTCGATCCCGCGTGCGAAACCTGTCGTAGTTTCTATCCGTTGGTGAAGCAAATGATGGCGGCGAACCCGAACGACATTCGCCTTGTCCTGCGTTACGCGCCGTTCCATGAGGGATCGGAAGACGTTGTTGCCGTGCTCGAGGCTGCGCGCAAGCAGGGCAAACTCTGGCCGGCACTCGAGGCACTGCTCGCGTCGCAGGCAGAGTGGGCACCCCATCATACGGCGCAGGTGGATCTCGTTTGGAAGCATCTCGAAGGGTTGGGGCTCGATCTTGCGCGAATGCGCGCGGATATGGCCGCGCCAGAAATCGCACGCGTCATCGAGCAGGATCTTGCTGACGCGCAGGCGCTTAACGTCACGAAGACACCTGAGTTCTTCGTGAATGGGCAGCCGTTACCGCGCTTTGGATACGAACCGCTCAAGCAGTTGGTAAACAGTGCGCTGACGGAAGCCTCACGAACCCGGCAAGACGGACGATGAGGCGGGCTTGGAAAGCCTCCTGCATCAGATCTGGAATGATTACGCAAGAAAGCTTCGAAGTTCGGCTTCGTGCCGATACCGGGCATGGCAAATGGGCTCCGCGTGTTGCGGCGATCGGAGCGAAGACGTGCGAAGGTGTTCTTTCTGTCGACGAGGAGGATGCGAAATGAAAAAGACGATCTTGATTGCAGCCATAATGGCCGCCGTGCTTCCGGCCGCGCCGGGCATGGCGCAGCCGACAGCGGCCCCGCCCGCGAAAGACGCTCAAATGCAGCAGCAGGCGCCTGAAGTCGCCGAGTTCGACAAGCAGATGGCGCAGATGCAGCAGACCATGCAGCGGATGCAGGAGCAGATGGAGATGATCCGCCAGACCCAGGATCCGCAGGAGCGACAGAAGCTGCTTCAGGAGCACTGGGAAACGATGCGCAACGGCATGGGAACAATGCACGGCATGTGGGGGCCGGGCATGTTGGGTTGC
Source organism: Rhodocyclaceae bacterium (assembly GCA_023383815.1). Taxonomy (GTDB): domain Bacteria; phylum Pseudomonadota; class Gammaproteobacteria; order Burkholderiales; family Rhodocyclaceae; genus JACOUN01. The sequence continues at coordinate 109,718 of JAHDYG010000012.1, read as the reverse complement.
TGTGCGGGCGGTCCGATGATGGGCGGCGCAATGAGGGGCGGTCACATGATGGGATGGCGCGGGATGGGGGACTACTATTCGAAGCTCACCCCGGATCAGATGAAGCAGCGCCAGTACATGATGGATCGGTACATGGGCATGCAGCAGCAGATGATGGACCATATGATGCAGCATCAGAACTACATGTGGATGCAGCCGACTCGGTGAGGATGCGAGAGTGGCGGGAAGTCTGCCGGCCGCGTCTTCAACCCGATCGTTTCCGGTCGGGCCTATTTCCCCGGAGCCGACGAACTCTGCTGGGGCCGACGCGCGTGGTCTCAACATCCGCAGCAGACAACTTGACGTTGGCTGTAGTCGAACCGCGTGACAGACAGCCCAACGATCGCAGGCTCGGCGAAGAGAGCACTAGGCAGCATACTCCCGGGAAGTTGCGCGGCTGAAGTGTGCCGCGATCAGGAGCACATTGATGACCGAAAAGACGGCCACCCACAGCAGCGGAACCGCAACGAAACCCATCCACATGATCTGCGTCTCGCTACACGGCATGATCGGCGAGCAAGAGGCCGCCTCGACCGGCGTCGTTACTGAGGTCTGCAGCAGATGGATAACGGAGATGAGCCATCCGGCGCTCGCCAGAGGCAGTGCATAGAACACGACGTGCCGGTCGAAGAGGAACAGCCCCACCATGAGGACCGGAGTTAGCGGAAACATGAAGAGGCGCAGATACCAGCAAATGACGCAGGGCTCAATTCGTAGGTATTCACTCAGGTAAAGCGCGCCGATCATCGACAGGGCGGCGATCGACCAACCCACCAAAACCAGCATCCAGCTGATGCCGAAAAGGTCATCCGCCGATGGGCGCTCGTGGATGTTCATCGACTTGGATCTCCCAAGAGTAGAGCAGGTATCAGGGGCTGACTCGCGAGGTATCGGCGATGCCGCTCGCGCGGATGGACTCGTCCCCTGCGGGCGCCACGCACACCATCGGCGTAGCCACGATCCAACTTGCCCACGCTACCCGCCACGTGGGGACGGGTCAATGCCTTTCGCCCGAAACGGAAATACTGAAACCGACGGTCGTCGTGCCACCGGTGGAGCGGACAAACGGGGTGCCCCCATGCATGCGCGCGATCGCTGCCACGATCGCCAGTCCGAGTCCGTGATTGGTGTCCCCGTGCTCGCGGGCCCGGTCCGCCCGATAGAAGCGGTCGAACAGGCGTGGAAGATGTTCCGCGGAAATCTTCGGCCCGACATTGCTGACGGACACGCGGACGAGGCCCGGTGGGTCCGCTCCGATGTCCAGATCGATTATTGACCCGCGCTCCGCAAACCGCGTCGCGTTGGCGAGGAGGTTCGATACGGCCCGCCGCAACAACGCCGCATCGAAGTCGCCACCGCTGTCGCCGGAAACGCGAACGCTCACACCGGCCTCCTGGAGTGCCGCATCGTGGAACTCGACGACCTCGACCGCAAGCGCAGCGAGGCTGCCGACCGGGCTTCGGCGCGCCCGCTCGCCGCGATCGGCTTTCGACAGGAACAGCATGTCATTGACGAGGCCCGCTAGGCGGTGCAGGTCCTCGAGATTGGATCCCAGCACGTCCCGCAACTCGGGAATGCCGCGTTCGCGGCTCAGGGCGAGTTCGGTCTCGCCGATCAGTGTCGCCAGCGGCGTGCGCAGTTCGTGGGCGACGTCCGCATTGAAGCCTTCCAGTTGCCGGTATGCGTTGTCCAGCCGTACGAGCAGTGCGTTGAACTGCGCGACCAGCGGCTGCAGCTCCTTTGCCTGCGCGGAACCATCCAGCGGCTGTCCGACGTTTTCCGGGCTGAGTGCGGCGGCTTGTCGAGCCAGGTCGCGAACAGGCAACAGCGCACGTCGCACGAGCCACGCCCCCCCGGCGGAGACGAGCACGGCGCCGGCCAACGCACTCGCGAGCAGCGTCCACGCTAGCTTTCTCAGCAATTCGGCATCGGAACTGCTGTCGAGCGCCAACTCGGCACGCAGCACGGTTGTGCCCGACCACGGCGAAGGGATCTCGAATTCAATCCGACGCAGGTTCGCGGGGGGGGGCTCGGAGGCCGGTGGTGTCATGTAGAGGAGCGTCTCGGCGTCCCCGGTCAGACGCAGTTTGAGGTCGGCATGGCCGATGAAGAAATCGTCGAGCTTGTGACGCAGGCTCGGCAGATCCTCCGGTGTCGCGATCTCGCGGACAAGGTGGCGGATCACTTCCTGCTTGTGCCGCAGCTCCTCGGCCTGCTTCGCCGAGAAGTTGAGGCTGGTGGCCACATACACGACGACGCAGACGAATCCGAGCCCGATGAAGGTCTGCACAGCGAGCCACCACGACAGCCAGCGGCCCAGCGAACGCGGATTGCGCATCCTCAGGGTTCCCGGTCTTCCAGCACGTAGCCCATGCCGCGCACGGTATGCAGCAACTTCTTCGCGAAGGGGTCATCGAGCTTGCTGCGCAAGCGGCGCACCGCAACCTCCACAACATTCGTATTGCTGTCGAAGTTCATGTCCCACACCTGCTCGGCCAGCGCGGTGCGCGACAGCACCTGCCCGTGTCGGCGCAACAGCAAGGTCAGCAGTGTGAATTCCTTGGCCGTCAGATCGAGCCGCTGACCGGCGCGCGACGCCTTGCGCCGCACCAGATCGAGTTCGAGGTCGGCCAGCCTGAGGACCGTGAGATCCTGACCGGCTATCGGAATGGCACCGCGCCGCAACAGCGCCTGTACGCGTGCGAGCAGTTCGGACAGGGCGAAAGGTTTTACCAGATAGTCGTCCGCACCCGCCTGCAGACCCTTCACGCGATCCTCCACCTTGTCCCGCGCGGTGAGCATCAGCACGGGCACGTGCTTGTCGCGTCGCAGTTCGCGCAGGACGGCGAAGCCGTCCAGCCCCGGCAGCATGACATCGAGCAGGACGAGGTCGTAATGCCCTTCAATAGCGAGGTAGCGCCCCTCGGTGCCGCTGCGCGCGACGTCGACGACGTAGCTGCTCTCGGTCAGCGCCTTGCGCAAGTATTCGGCGAGCTTCGGCTCGTCTTCGACGACCAGGATCTTCATGCGCCGATTATCGCGGAGGGGGTGGCGCGTCGACATTACGAATTCGTAATCGGGCTGTTCGCGATTCGACGTGGACGGTTTTCTACAGTACGCCCCGTACCCGGCACATGGCGTATGCAGCGCCCACCGCCGGGACGCATGTCCCGTGTCAACGATAGGAGCCTCACCATGTCAATAATCCGAACCGCCACCGTCCTCCCTATCCTCGCTGTCCTGATCGTGCCGAGCGTCGCTCAAGCGAACGCGGAATGGCATTTCACCGGCGGCGAGGTGGGTTACACCTCTTTCCCCGATCATGTGACGAGCACCAAAACGCGTGCTGAAGTGTTGCGTGAGCTCGAGCAGGCCAAGGCGGACGGAAGCTATTTCTACCTGCAGCGCGGGGTGCCCGTTCCATCACGCGATACCGGCCCGGGTAAAACGCGCGAGCAAGTGCTCAAGGAGCTGGCGAACATATCGCCCGAGGAACGGGCGCGCATGGACGAACTCTACTTCGGGCAATGATCGCGGCGGCGTGAACGCGGAGCCCCTGGTCGCTCGGGGCGGGCGGTCATGCGTCGCAACGATGACGGCCAACAAGATGTTGGCAACGCTATTTTTCATTTCCGTTCGTACCGCTACAATCCGTCCCCATGCGCCGCTGGTTCGCGATTCTCTTCCTGCTGTTTCTGCCATTCCAACTCAGTTGGGCGGCAGTGAGTGCGTATTGCGAGCATGAAGCGGGTGCTGCGGCGGACCATCTCGGCCACCACGAGCATAAGCATCAGGGCGAGGTCGACGACGAGTCCTGGCCCAAGGCCGGCGGAATCGATGTCGACTGCAGTTTCTGCCATGCGGCCAGTTGCACCGCGTTGCCGAGCGGCACGGGTTTGCCGGCCCTCGACCTCGTGATTGCGACAACTCATGGGGACGCCCAAGTGTGGCCCCTTGCCGGGCATTTCTCGGAACCAGAGCGCCCCAAGTGGCGACACCCTGCCTGATCGGCAGGGCGGTCGCATCCATTCTCTTTCCGGCAGTTTCACCGTTCTGAACGGTGTTGCCGCGCGTCCATTGCGATCGAGCTGATCGCGCCTTGCCGATTTTCCGTGTGTTTTGTCATCAACGGAGAATTGGATGTTTCGAAGAATTCGCATCAACTGGCTGCCGGGGCTGCTGCTCGGACTCGCGGCCAGCGGGGCGTGGGCGCAAGCCGCGTCCCCTGCATCACCGGTCGTAACGACTCTCAGGCAGGCGTTCGACGCCGCTTGGGCGCGTCAGCCCGAGGCGCAGTCGCTCGACATGCGCCGGGCGGCCGCGCTGGCGCGACGCGAGAGCGCCGACAGTTGGTCGGCCGAGCCGCCGGCGTTCGAGGTGTCGGGCAAGACCGACCAACTCCACCGCAACGATGGCAGCCGCGAATACGAGATCGGCCTCGCGGTGCCGCTGTGGTTGTCCGGCGAACGCGCCTCGACCGCAGCCCTTGCCGATGCCGAAGTGCGCGCGAGTACGAGCCGCACGCTTGCGGCACAACTGCGCACGGCCGCCGGGGTGCGGGCCGCGTACTGGGATTGGCACCGTGCGCGAATCGACGTCCTGGTCGCCCGCGAGCGGCTTGCCAGCGCCCGCGAACTCGCGGTGGATGTATCGAAACGGGTTCGGGCCGGCGATCTCGCACGCGCCGACCAGCATCAGGCGGACGGAGCGCTGGCGACCGCCGAAGCGTCGCTCGCCGAAGCCAGCGGCGCGCTCGCGGGTGCGGAACAGCAGTTGCGCGCCCTGACAGGCATGACGCCTGCGCTTGCCGCGGAAGGACTTTCCGTGGCCGAAGCCGAACCCGCCCCCGCCGGCCCCCCTGTCGCCCTGGAGGCGGGGCATCCGGCCATCGCGGAACTGCGCGATCGGGCGGAGCTTGCACAACGCAGCATGACCCTCGCCGGGATTCAGGGCCGCGCCAATCCCGAGCTGAACCTGGCGACGACGCGTGAGCGCGGTGCATCCGGTGAATCCTGGCAACACACGGTGACGATCGGCGTACGCATTCCCTTCGGATCCGATACCCGCAACCGCGCCCGTGTTGCCAGCGCCAGCGCCGAGGCGATCGAAGCCGAAACCCTGCTGAGGCTCGAACGCGAACGCCTGACGGCCGAAGTGGATACGGCGCGCGTCCGGGTCGAATCGGCGCGCACCCTGGTCGCCTCTGCCGAACAGCGCGCGCAGTTGGCCCGCGAGTCGCGCGGCTTCTTCCAGAAGGCGTTCCGTCTCGGCGAAACCGATCTGCCGACCCGCCTGCGCATCGAACTCGAAGCCGCCGAAGCCGAGCGTCAGGTGGCGCGTACCCGCATCGAACTGGCCGCAGCCGTGTCCGCGCTGCGGCAGGCCATGGGCCTTCTTCCCGAATGAACACCAGGAACCCGAACATGAAAGCTTCCCTTACCTTAGCGGCGTGGAGCCTTGCCGCCGTCCTTGCGGGCGTCACGCCCCAAGCCCTGGCCGGCGAAGGCCACGACCACGGCGACGCCCCGGCACCCGCAGCCGGCCCGGCGCTGCCGCGATTCACTGCCGCTTCGGAGCTGTTCGAGCTGGTCGGCGTGGTCGATGGCAAGAACATCACCCTCTATCTCGACCGCTTCGCCGACAACAGCCCAGTCAAGGACGCGACACTGGAGCTGCAACTCGACGGCAAGGCGATTTCCGTCGAAACCCATGCCGACGGCGAATTCGAAGCCACGTTGCAGGATGCACTCAACCCGGGCGTCGTGTCCGTGACGGCCACGGTCGTTGCCGGACAAGACGCGGACCTTCTTGCCGGCGAGTTGGATCTGCATGAAGAAGCCACCGAGGTGCACGACGAATCGGCCGGACCAGGCTTGAAACCTTACGCAGGATGGCTCGGCGCCGGCGTTCTCGTGCTCGGACTGGTCGGCTGGGCCGCGCTGCGCAAGGGAAACGCCCGCAACCGTTCGGCCGGAGGTGTCGCATGAAACCGGGAATCCTGTTGGTCATGCTGTGCCTCGTTACGGCAAGTGCATCGTGGAACGCATTCGCTGGCGACGGGCACGATCACGGCGACGAAGGCTCCGCGCCCGTCGGCGGCAATGGTCCGCGACGCTTGCCCGATGGCAGCGTATTCCTGCCCAAGCCGGCACAACGCCAGATCGGCGTGCGCACGCTGGTCACGGAAGCGGGCAACCTGCCCCGCACCGTGGCGCTCGCCGGCAAAGTGGTGATGGACCCCAATGCGGGCGGAAAAGTGCAGGCGCTGGTCGCCGGCCGCCTCGAAGCCGGGGCGCGTGGCTTGCCCGGAATCGGGCAGGAGGTGAAAAAGGGCGAGGTGCTCGCGTACGTCGTGCCGTCGGCGGGGCAGATCGAGCGCTCGAACCAGATGGCCCAGCTCGCAGAGTTGCGGGCCGCCAAAGTGCTCGCGGAAAAGCGCGTGGCGCGGCTCAAGGAGCTCGCCGATACGGTTCCGCGCAAGGAAATCGAAGCAGCGGAGAGCGAGCTCGCGAGTCTCGCTGCCCGCGTGACGGCTGTGGGTGCGGGGCTTAGCAATCGCGATGCACTCGTGGCGCCCGTCGCGGGGGTGATCGCGTCGAGCAACGCGGTCGCCGGGCAAGTCGTCGATGCCCGCGAACTGGTGTTCGAGATCGTCGATCCTAAGCGGCTGCGCGTCGAGGCGCTGGCCTACGATGCCGACACCGCCATCGATGTCGCCGGCGCGAGCCTCGCGGTCGGCGAGCAACGCGTGAGGCTCGACTTCCTCGGCGCGGCGCGCAGTCTGCGCGAGCAGGCGTTGCCGCTCGCTTTCGTTGCCGCGGGCGATTCCCTGGCGCGTTTCGCTGTCGGGCAACCGGTCGAGGTGTTCGTGCAGACGCGCAGCACGCTGCAGGGCGTGAGCGTCCCTGCTGCGTCGGTGCTGAAGAACCCGGCGAACCAGACCATCGTGTGGGTCAAGACGGCGCCGGAGCGCTTCGAGCCGCGCACCGTCACCACCGCCCCGCTCGACGGCGCGAACGTGGCCGTGACGTCGGGCCTCGCAGCCGGGGAGCGTGTCGCCACGAACGCGGCCACCCTGATCAACCAGATCCGCTGACGGGGAGCCCGACCGATGTTCAAGTGGCTACTCGACAATAGTCTCGGAAACCGGCTGCTGGTGATCATCGCCAGCCTGGTGCTAATGGCATACGGCGCATTCACGCTCACCCGCACGCCCGTGGACGTGTTCCCGGACCTCAACAAGCCGACGGTCACGATCATGACCGAATCCGGCGGCATGGCGGCGGAGGAAGTCGAACAGCTCATCACTTTCCCGCTCGAAACAACGATGAACGGGCTGCCCGGCGTCGAGTCGGTACGCTCCATCTCAAGCGCGGGGCTGTCCTTCATCTACGTCACCTTCGACTGGAGTACGGAGATCTTCCGGGCTCGGCAGATGGTGTCGGAACGCCTGTCCGCGATGGAGGAAGGCCTGCCCGAGGATGTGATTCCACGCATGGGGCCGATCAGCTCCGTGATGGGCGAGATCATGCAGATCGCGATCCCGATCGACACCGCGAGGATCTCGCCGATGCAGGTGCGCGAATACGCCGACTGGGTGCTGCGCCCCCGTCTCATGGCCATCCCCGGCATCGCGCAGGTCATCCCGATCGGCGGTGAAGTGCGGCAGTTCCAGGTGCAGCCCGATACGCGGCGCATGGCGGAGCTGGAGATCTCGCTGGAACAGCTGGAGGCGGCGATCCGCGGGTTCTCGTCGAACACCTCGGGTGGCTTCCTCGAACTCACCGGGCGCGAATACCTGATCCGCAACCTCGGACGCACCTCGAACCTGGAGGATCTGAAGAATCTCGCGATTACCGCGCGCGACGGTCAGCCGATCCTGCTGCGCCAGATCGCGACCGTGACCTTTGCCCCGGCGCTGCGACGCGGCGACGCGGGTTTCGAGGGCAAACCGGCAGTGATTCTCGGCATCCAGAAGCAGCCGACCGCGGACACGATCCACCTCACCCGCTCGATCGAGGCCGCGCTCGACGAGATGAAGAAATCGCTGCCAGCCGGCATGGAGGCGCCGCAGGTGACCTTCCGTCAGGCGAGCTTCATCGAGGCGTCGATCGGCACGCTGCAGGGCAAACTGATCGGTGCCTCGGTGTTCGTCGCGGCGATCCTGTTCTTCTTCCTCGGCACGCTGCGCCCGACGGTGATCGCGCTCACTGCGATCCCGGTGTCGATCTTCATGACGGCGCTGGTGTTCAAGTACTTCGGGTTGTCGATCAACACGATGACGCTCGGGGGGCTGGCGATTGCGATCGGCGGTCTGGTCGACGACGCGGTGGTGGGCGTCGAGAACGTGTTGCGCCGGCTGAAGGAGGATCGCGCGAAGCATCATGACCATCGCCTGCACCCGATCGAACTCGTGGCTCATGCAACGATGGAGGTGCGCTCGGCCATCCTCTACGCGACGATCATCATCGTGCTGGTGTTCCTGCCGTTGTTCGCGCTGCCCGGGATGGAGGGGCGGCTGTTCGTGCCGCTCGGCGTGGCATTCATCGTCTCGACGTTGGCGTCGCTGGTCGTGTCGGTGACGGTCACGCCGGTGCTGTCGTTCTATCTGCTGCCGCGCATGAAGTCCCTCGACCATGGCGACACGCGCGTACTTGCCTGGCTCAAGGCGCGCTATCGCAACGGTCTGCAGGCTGTCCTCGAGCGGCCCAGGGCTGCCGTGTTCGCCGGCACAGTCGCGGTGATCGTCGCGGCCGCCGCCGTGCCCTTCTTTCCGACCACGTTTCTGCCGCCCTTCAACGAAGGCACCCTGCTGATCGGCATGCGGCTCAACCCGGGGGTGACGCTCGCCGAGTCCACCGCGCTTGCACAACAGGCGGAGGTGCTGGTGAAACAGGTGCCCGAGGTCACGCACGTTGGTCGCCGCAGCGGACGTGCGGAACTCGATGAACATGCTGAAGGCGTGCATGTCAGCGAACTCGATGTCGGGCTCAAGCCGGCGTCAGAACTCACCCGTTCGATGGGGGAGATCGCCGCCGACATCCGCGCCCGGCTCGTTAGCCTGCCCGCTGCGATCGCGATCGGCCAGCCGATCTCGCACCGCATCGATCACATGCTCTCGGGCGTGCGCTCGCAGATCGCGATCAAGATTTTCGGCGAGGATCTCGACACACTGCGCGGTCAGGCCGATGCGCTGCGGGCGCGGCTGGCCGGTATTCCCGGTCTCGCGGACCTGGAAATCGAGAAGCAGGTGCTCGCGCCGCAGATCAAGGTGCGCGTCGACTATGCGGCGGCGGCCCGCTATGGGGTGCCAGCGCCGCAGATCTTGGCCGCGCTGCAGAACCTCGTCGAAGGCGAGAAAGTCACGCAGATCGTCGAAGGTGGGCGGCGCTTCGCGCTGGTCGTGCGGCTGCCCGAGTCGGCGCGTTCGGTCGAGGGGCTCGCGCAGATCCTCATCGAAACGCCGACCGGGCATGTCCCGCTGTCGAAGGTCGCCGCCATCGAGGACGGCGACGGGCCGAACCAGGTCAGCCGCGACGACGGCAAGCGCCGCATCGTGCTGTCGGCCAATGCGCAGCAGCGGCCGCTCTCGGAAATCGTCGAGGACATCCGCGCCGTGGTGGCCGACATGAAACTGCCCGAAGGCTACTTCATCACGCTCGGTGGGCAGTTCCAGGCACAGGAAGAAGCGTCGCGTCTCGTGGGGCTGCTCTCTATCGTGTCGCTCGTGCTGATGTTCGTCGTGCTCTACAGCCGCTACAAGTCGGTTCGGCTCTCGGCGCTAATCATGGCCAACATTCCGCTCGCGCTGGTCGGCGCAGTGATCGGCCTGTGGATATCCGGCCAGCCCTTGTCGGTCGCGGCGCTCATCGGCTTCATCACGCTCGCCGGCATCTCGGTGCGTAACGGCATCCTGAAGGTCAGCCACTACATCAACCTGATGCGCATCGAAGGCGAAAGCTTCGATCACAAGATGATCCTGCGCGGCTCGCTGGAACGCCTCTCCCCCGTACTGATGACGGCGCTGGTCACGGCATTTGCGCTGGCGCCGCTGCTATTCGAGGCTGAGCGTCCGGGTACCGAGATCCTGCATCCGGTCGCGGTGGTGATCTTCTCGGGCCTCATCAGCTCGACACTGCTCGATACCTTCCTGACCCCCGCGATGTTCTGGCTCTTTGGTCGCCGCGACGTCGAGCGCCTTCTCAACGACCGGAATGCCGAAGCGTTCTGACCCCGATCCACTCACGACACCGAACCTGAAAGGAGAAAACATGAAACTCTCGAAGCTCATCACCCTTGCCGCCCTGGTGGCCGTCGGCCCGGCCTTCGCGGCGGACAAGCACGACCACGCCCACGGACATGAGTCCATGCACGGCGGCCTGGTGGTCGAGGTCAAGGATATCGACCTCGAGCTCGTCGCCAAGCCTGACGTCATCCAACTGCACCTGCGCGATCACGGCAAGCCGGTCGATGTGGCCAACGGCAGCGCGAAGCTCACGCTCCTGACCGGCACCGAAAAGCAGGAAGTCGAACTCAAGCCTGCCGGCGACCGGTTGGAGTCCAAGGGGAGCTTCAAGGTGGGCGCCGGCACCAAGCTGGTGGCCGTCGTCACGCTGCCGGGCAAACCCTCCACCACCGCGCGCTTCACGCTGAAGTGACGCCGTCCGGCTGCCCGCAGCACGTCGCTGCGGGTGGCCATCCCATGCGATCTAAAGGTGACTCAATGAAAACTCTTGCTGCAGGAATGGTCGTCGTGGCCCTCGGTGGACTGGCTGGATGTGCGAGCCCCACCGTGCTGGAAGGGAAATACTCCGAGGCGGACGGGTGGCGCAAAGGAACTGTTGTCGAAATCGGGCTGGCGACTAGCTTGAAGCGGCCTTCGTTCTATGACTGCAGGGCCGAGGCGTCCGACGCGGAAGGCGACACGCCGTACGTGATGGTTGCGTTTCTGCGCAATGGCCACCCGTACGCGCGCGCCGCAAAGTTGCCTGCAGATGCGCAATTGCAGGTCGGTGACAAAGTGTATGTGAACTTCAAGGACTGCAACGCACCGATCCCGAAGCGCAACTCATGAACATTCGACCGGATGGAATTCAATTGATGCGCTTGTCGCGCGGAATACGGGAGATGGATGGGATTGATCAACGATCGGAGAGACCTTGGCTGGTCTGGTGAGGAGCGACACGATGACTGACGACATCCATCACGCAGCCTGGCGCGACCGCGTCACCCCAGCACTGCTCGATGCGGTTCGCCACGGCAACGTCCTGGAAGTGCTGAGATGGCTGGAGGACGGACTGCCGGCCAACTGGCAGGACACCGAGGGGTGCAGTCTGATCTTCCTCGCAGCCTATCACCGCCAGTGGGTCGTCATTGACAGCCTGTTGGCGCGCGGTGCATCGGTCGACCTGCCCGATCGCCGAGGATGGACGCCGCTCTTCTGGGCGGCTTTCAACGGCCATGCGGACATCGTCTCCTTCCTGATCGGCCGTGGCGCCAATCCCGACGCGCGGAACGCGGACGGGGAGTGGCCTCTGTTCTGGGCCGTCTACAAGGGCCACACAGCAGTTGTCCGGCATCTCCTGATCGGCGGTGCAAAACGCAACCAGCTCGACGCGGAAGGACATGATGAACTCTGGCTCGCAAAGACTTTGGGGCGACAGAATGTCGTCGCCATCTTGGAGGGGCAGCGAGCCCCGCGCACGAACCGTCCCGTGCCGAGGACTTCCGATGGGTCCGTCTAATTCGGACCTCCTTTCACGCCAAGCGCGAGGCTAAGGCCATGCCTCCCAATCAAGGGCCCCGACGCAGGTAGCACTTCAAGTCGTCCACGCCCCCATCCTGCTCGAACCGGACCGCCGCAATGCCGAGTTCGCCGCAAAGCGAAGCAGACCTTGGCGACCATTTTCCAAGTTGGGCACAATTTCGGGGCATTCGTACCCGCCAGTCCCGTACTCACCCTAGAGCGCGCCCTTAGGCGGGATAATCCGCGATTATCCCGCGTAAAACTTGGCGCCTTCCTGCGCTTGTGCTCATTGCAATTGGTATGTAATTACGTACCATGTAATACAGTATGAAAAAAACAGAGGTGTCGCCATGGCCAGAAGCGGGATCTACAAGTCCGAGGTGGTGCGGGCACGTGACGCGTTGCGCGCGCAGGGGCGACATCCCTCGATCGACGCCATCCGGGTGGAACTCGGCAACACGGGCTCAAAGGCGACGATTCACCGCTATTTGAAGGAGATCGAAGAGGAAGACGGCGGGGCCGGCGGCACGCAGGTTGCCGTGAGCGAGGCCATCCAGGATCTGGTCGGCCGCCTGGCCGGCCGCTTGCACGAAGAGGCCGACGCCCGAATTGCCGAGGCGAAAACCCGCTACACCGCCGAAATTGGCCAACTCAAGGACGCGCTCCGGCGGCAACACGAGGAAGGTGACGCACTCAGAATCCAGTTGCAGCATACCGAGGCCCTGCTGAACGAGGAGAGTGACCGTCATCGTCAGACAGCGCTCGCACTGCAACAGGAAACCGTGCAGCGTGCTCTGGCCGCGCAACAGGTCGCCGATCTGCAGTCACAACTGGCGCAAGGCGAACAGCACCGGCAATCGCTGGAGGACAAACACCGTCACGCGCGTGAAGCCCTGGACCATTTCCGGCAGGCGGCCAAGGAACAACGCGACCAGGAGCAGCGTCAGCACGAGCAGCAGATTCAGCACCTGCAGGCCGAACTGCGGCAACTGAATCAGACGCTTGGAATCAAACAGGATCAGCTGACCGGGATCAGCCGGGACAACGCCCGCCTAGCGGCCGAGCTGTCGCAGGCCCATGCGCAGCTTCACCAGATTCAGACGGAGGGGCGATCGCTCCGCGACGAATTGGCGGTCGCCAAGGAAGCAGGGCGACGCGCCGAGGCGCTGGCCCAGCGCTTGGCAGACCGGGAACTGCAAGTTGAGGATCTGCTTCGCAGCAAGAGTGTGCTTGAAGCTACGCTCGCCGGGCAGAGCGAACGTCGTCAAACCCTGGAAATCGAGCTCGCGGCCGCACAGGCGTCACTGGCGATACAGGAAAAAGTGATGGCAGACTTGCAGGCACAACTCCTGCAGCAGGGCAACCGCAGGAAACGGAACGGACCACAGGACGAGGTCGCGGGTGTCGGCGAGAAAACCGCAACGTCCGACGCTCCATAATTCTAAATTAAAAACAGGCGTTTACGGCTCGAAAGTCCTAATTTTTGCTTCATCCCGGCGCTACCCCGGATGGGGGCCGGCATTCGTATCCTCATGAACAGCTTGGCCGGACGTCGCGACGCGGGTGAGGTCCAGGCGCCGCCGGTCATCCCGGGCCTGGACCTGACTTGGTTCTGGAATCCCTATCCGTACTGGGATAGTGAGAACAACCTCTCGCTGGTTTCTCACCTCAGCATTCACGGATGGAATTTCCTTTTTCCTGGCGACCTTGAGACCGACGGCTGGGAGAACATGCTGAAACTGCCGTAGTTCGCTGCGCTGATGCCCGGCATTGACGTGCTTGTTGCCGCTCATCACGGGCGCGAGAATGGGAAATGCGAGGCACTATTCGATTTGTATGGCTGTAGCCCAGCACTAGTCGTCATCTCCGATTGCGCCAAGAAGCATCAAAGCCAGGAGACGGTGCCCTACTGCCGCAGCAAAGCAAGAGGCATTCAGGGTTACCGCGGAGGTGGTCCGCGGTTTGTGCTGACAACGAGGAGCGATGATGAGTTTTGGTTTGTCTTCGACGGCGGCCGGTGCACTGCCAACTAATCCGCAAGTGGATCGGCTTGAGCCTCTTGCAGACGGTTTCTTGTCCAGTTGCTGCGACGGTATGCTGAACGACAGCGTTGAAATCACCGCTATGTCTCGTAAGGGTCGGAAGTTCGAGTTCATCGGCTAGGGAAGCGGCCATTGACCGTAGTCAGAGACTGAACGGCAGGTGACCGGCGCATTGCCGCCCTAACGTGGCCAGAGACCCAAGGTCGGCTCCGGCCGAGCACCTGCCGGTCGCCGATGTCGCCCACAGCCGGAGGACACCCCTACCCAGTGAGCCACGCGTAGTTCGCTGATCAGAAGGCTGATCATCCGCTCAAGCGAGAACGCCCGGACATCACCCGGGCGTTTTCGACTCTATTGCCAAGTTTTCAACTTTATTGCCAAGTTTTCAACTTTATTGGCAAGGAACACTGATCGTTTCCCCGCCCCTGACCTACTCCACCGTCACGCTCTTCGCGAGGTTCCTCGGCTTATCCACGTCCGTGCCCTTGACCAGCGCGGCGTGGTAGGAGAGCAGTTGCAGCGGGACGACGTGCAGCACCGGGGAGAGCAGGCCGTAGTGTTCGGGCATGTGGAGGATGTGCACGCCTTCGGTTTCGGGAATTTCGCTGCCGGCGTCGGCGAAGACGTAGAGTTCGCCGCCGCGGGCGCGGACTTCCTGGAGGTTGGACTTGAGCTTTTCGAGCAGGCCGTCGGCGGGGGCGATGGCGATGACGGGCATGTCCTTGTCGACGAGGGCGAGCGGGCCGTGCTTGAGTTCGCCGGCGGCGTAGGCTTCGGCGTGGATGTAGGAGATTTCCTTGAGCTTGAGCGCGCCTTCCATCGCGATCGGCCAGTGGCGGCCGCGACCGAGGAAGAGGGCGTGGTGCTTGCCGGCGAACTGTTGCGCCCAGGATTCGATCTGAGGTTCGAGTTCGAGCACCTTCTGCACGGCGACGGGCAGGTGGCGCAGTGCGGTGAGGTGGCGCGCTTCGGCCTCGGCGTCGAGGCGGCGGGTCTCTTTGGCAAGCGCCAGCGTGAGCAGCGCAAGCGCTGCAAGCTGGGTGGTGAAGGCCTTGGTGGAGGCGACGCCGATCTCGGGGCCGGCGCGGGTGATGAAACGCAGCGCGGCTTCGCGCACGATGGCGGATTCGGGCACGTTGCAGATCGCGAGCGTGCGCGCCATGCCTTGCGCCTTGGCGTGCTTGAGGGCGGCGAGCGTGTCGGCGGTTTCACCCGATTGCGAGATGACGACGACGAGGGCGTCGGGGTCGGGCACCGAGACGCGGTAGCGGTATTCGCTGGCGATCTCGACCGTGCACGGAATCTGCGCCAGTTCCTCCAGCCAGTAGCGCGCGACGAGCCCGGCGTGATAGCTGGTGCCGCAGGCGATGATCAGCACCTGGCGCACGCCGGCCAGTTGCCCGGGCGCCAGGCTGCCGAAGATCTGCGGCGAGACCGAGCCACCGCCGGCGATGAGTTCGAGGGTGTTCGCGAGTGCCTGCGGTTGCTCGAAGATTTCCTTCTGCATGTAATGCCGGTACTGGCCCAGCTCCACCGCATCGGCCGACAGACTGGAGAGATGGGACGGGCGCTCGACCGCGGCGCCGTCGGGGCGCACGATGCGGTAGCCGTCGGTACGGAGCTCGGCAAGATCCCCATCTTCGAGGTACACGACGGTGCGCGTGACCTGCAGCAGCGCGGCGGTATCGGAGGCGGCGTACGTGCCGTCTTCCCCGATGCCGAGCAGCAGCGGCGCGCCGTGGCGGGCGACAACCGCACGCGACGGGTCGGCCTCGGTGAGCACGGCGATCGCGTAGGCACCGACGAGCTCCAGGGTAGTGCGGCGCACCGCTTCGAGCAGATCCGGCGCCTGCTGCAGATGATGGTGGATCAGATGGGCGATGGCCTCGGTGTCGGTGTCGGAGGTGAAGTCGTAGCCGTGCGCGCGCAGCCGTTCGCGGATCGACTCGAAATTCTCGATGATGCCGTTATGCACCACGGCGAGCCCGGCCGAAACGTGCGGATGCGCATTGCGCTCGGACGGCACGCCGTGGGTCGCCCAGCGCGTGTGGGCGATGCCGACCGGGGCTGCGACCCCGCCCTGCTCGGCGAGCGCAGCGAGCTCGGCCACGCGGCCGGCCGAGCGCAGGCGCTGGAGGCCGCCATCGAGCACGGCCAGTCCGGCCGAATCGTAGCCTCGGTATTCGAGCTTGCGCAGCCCTTCGAGCAGGACCGGGACGACGTCGCGCTTGGCGATTGCGGTGACGATGCCGCACATGGTGGGATCTCCGGGCGAATCTTCAGGATTGTTTGCGCTCCGGCCGCTTCCAGCCGGGCACGGTGATCTGCTTCGCACGCGACACGGTGAGCTGCCCGGGCGGCGCATCCTTGGTGAGCGTGGTACCGGCCGCAAGCGTGGCACCGCGCCCGACGCGCACCGGGGCCACGAGCTGGGTGTCGGAGCCGATGAAGGCGTCGTCTTCGATCATGGTGCGGTGCTTGTTCACGCCGTCGTAATTGCAGGTGATGGTTCCGGCGCCGACATTGACGCGGCGGCCGACGTCGGCATCGCCCAGATAGGTGAGGTGGTTCGCCTTGGCGCCGTCGCCGAGCCGGCAGTTCTTGACCTCGACGAAATTGCCCACATGCACCCCCTCACCCAGCGCGGTGCCAGGGCGGAGGCGGGCGTACGGGCCGATCACGCAGTCCGGCCCGATCTCGGCCTGCTCGATGTGCGAGAACGGTGCGATGCGCGTACCCGGCCCGACGCGCACGTCGCGCAGCACGCACTGGGCGCCGATGCGCACGTCGTCACCAAGTTCGACCGCCCCTTCGAAGACGCAGTTGACATCGATTTCGACATCGCGGCCGCAAACGAGCTGGCCGCGCACGTCGATGCGGGCCGGATCGATCAGCGTGACACCGGCCTCCATCAGCGCGGCGGCGCGGACCTGCTGCAGCGCGCGTTCGAGCGCGGCGAGCTGCGCCTTGCTGTTGGCGCCGAGTACCTCCCAAGCCGCAGCAGGCTCAACGGTGGCGAGCGGCACGCCATCGGCGACCGCAAGCGCGACGATGTCGGTGAGGTAGTACTCGCCCTGGGCATTGTCGTTGCCGATGCGCCCGAGCCAGTCGCGCAGGCGCGCGGCGGGGGCGACCAGCATGCCGGTGTTGACCTCGCACACGGCGCGTTCGGCGGCGCTGGCATCCTTTTCCTCGACGATGCGCACGACCGCACCTGCGGCGTTGCGCACGATGCGCCCATAGCCGCCCGGATCGTCGAGCGTGACCGTGAGCAGCGCGACGCCATCGGACCCGGCTGCGGCCTGCAGGCGGCGCAGGGTTTCGGCGCCGACGAGCGGCACGTCGCCGTAGAGCACCATCACCTGGCCAGCCTCGCACAGTTGCGGCAGCGCGACCGCGACGGCGTGGCCGGTGCCGAGCTGCGGCTCCTGCACGGCCCACAGCAGATCGGGTTGCGCAAGACGCGTGCGGACGACGTCGCCGCCATGGCCGACCACCACGCATACCCGTCCGGCATCGAGCGCACGGGCGGCACCAACGACGTGCGTCAGCATCGGCTGTCCGGCGAGCGGCTGCAGCACCTTGGGCAGGGCCGAACGCATGCGCGTGCCCTTGCCGGCCGCAAGAATCACAACATCCATGAACATTCCAGAGGACGAGGGGTCGGCGCCGATTCTAGCAGCCCAGCGGGGGTAGAATTGAAATGTTGCAACGCAAACAGCGAGATCCCGCATGGACCAGGGCACCCCCACGTATATCGAGAACCGCACCTTCGACGAGATCCGCGTCGGCGATCACGCCCGCCTGCTGCGCACGCTGCGCCCCGACGACATTCACCTTTTCGCGGTGATGTCGGGCGACGTCAATCCCTCGCACGTCGATGTCGAATATGCGCGCTCGAGCCAGTTCCGCGAGGTGGTCGGACACAGCATGTGGGGCAGCACGCTGATTTCTGCCGTGCTGGGAACCGAGTTCCCGGGGCCCGGCACGGTGTACGTCTCGCAGAGCCTGAATTTCTCGCGCCCGGTCGCGATCGGCGACACGCTGACGATCACCGTGACCTGTCGGGAGAAGTACGCCCACAACCACCACATCGTGTTCGACTGCCTGGCGGTGAACCAGGACGGACTGAAGGTCATCGACGGCACGGCCGAAGTGCAGGCGCCGGTCGACAAGATCCGGCGCAAGCGCATGCAACTTCCCGAGGTCACGATCTCCGACCGAGAACTGCGCTACGGTCATCTACTGTCGATTGCGGCCGATCTGTCGCCGATTCCGATGGCGGTGGCTCATCCATGCGATCGCGAGTCGCTGCGCGGTGCCGTGCAGGCGGCTGAATCGGGGCTGATCGAACCGCTGCTGGTCGGGCCGGAGGCACGCATCCGCGCGGTCGCCGAAGAGAACGGCATCGGGATCGCGGGCCTGCGCATCGTCGACACGCCACACAGCCACGCCTCGGCCGAGGCGGCCGTCGCGCTGTGCCGGGACGGCAAGGTCGAAGCCCTGATGAAGGGCTCGCTGCACACCGACGAGCTGATGAGCGAAGTGGTGTCGAAGACGACCGGCCTGCGCACCGAGCGGCGCATCACGCATGTCTTTCTCGCAGACGTGCCGAGCTATCCGCATCCGCTGATGATCACGGATGCTGCGATCAACATCGATCCACCGCTCGAGACCAAGGTCGACATCATCCAGAACGCGATCGATCTCGCGCAGATCCTCGGCGTCGCACTGCCCAAGGTCGCGATCCTGTCGGCAGTCGAGACGGTGACCTCGAAGCTGCGCTCGACGATCGACGCCGCCTGCCTGTGCAAGATGGCCGATCGCGGCCAGATCCGCGGCGGCCTGCTCGACGGACCGCTGGCCTTCGACAACGCCGTTTCGATGGTCGCCGCCAAGACCAAGGGCATCGTCTCGGCGGTCGCCGGCAATGCCGACATTCTGGTGGTGCCGGACATCGAGTCGGGCAACATGCTGGCCAAGCAGCTCGAATACTTCGGCAATGCGCTGATGGCCGGCCTCGTGCTCGGTGCGCGGGTGCCGATCGTGCTGACGAGCCGCGCCGACACCGCCGAGACGCGCGCCGCCTCATGCGCGGTCGCGCAACTGATGGCCCATCGCAAGCGCACGCCGGGTCGGGCATGAACGGGCCTGCCGTACTGGTCCTCAATGCCGGATCGAGCAGTCTCAAATTCGCACTGTTCTCACACTCGACCAACCGGCTACCCGAACGCGCCTGGCTGACCGGGCAGGTCGAGGGCATTGGCGCCGAACCCCGCCTGCATGCGCGCTCGCAGGATGGCGAAGACCACCATGAAACGCTTGGAGGCGGCGGCAGCGCCGGCTCACAGCACCAGGAAGCGCTGAACCGGCTCTTTGACTGGCTCGCACGCAAGCACCCAGGGCTTGCGATCAGCGCCGCCGGACACCGCATCGTGCACGGCGGCGAGCGCTACAGCGCACCCTTGCAGCTCACGCCCGAGGTGATCGCCGAACTCGAAGCGCTGGTTCCGCTCGCACCGCTGCACCAGCCGCACAACCTGCGCGCCGTGCACGCGGTGTCCGCCCTGCTGCCGCAGGTGCCGCAGGTCGGCTGCTTCGACACCGCCTTTCATCGCAGCCAGCCCGAGATCGCGCGCCGCTTTGCGTTGCCGCGCGCGATCTCGGAGCGCGGCGTGAAGCGCTACGGTTTTCACGGCCTGTCCTACGACTACGTGGCGCGCGAACTGCCACAGGTGGTCGGCGAGCGCGCGCGCGGGGCGGTGGTCATCGCCCATCTCGGCAACGGCGCTTCGATGTGCGCGCTTCGCGGCGGGCGCAGCATCGCCACCACGATGGGATTCACCGCGCTCGAAGGGCTGATGATGGGCACGCGCACGGGTGCAATCGACCCCGGGGTACTGCTCTACCTGATGGAACACGAAGGGATGGACCTGGCCGCGCTGACGCAGCTGCTCTACAAGGAATCGGGCCTGCTCGGTGTCTCCGGCATCAGCCAGGACATGCGCACCCTGCTCGCATCGACCGCCCCCGAGGCGCGCGAAGCAGTCGATCTCTTCTGCTACCGCATCGCACGCGAACTGGGTTCGCTCGCGGCAGCGCTCGGCGGGCTCGATGCGCTGGTGTTCACGGGCGGGATCGGCGAGCATGCCGCCCCGATCCGTGCCCAGGTGGGGGAACAATCGGCCTGGCTCGGAATCGCACTCGATGCGGCCGCGAACGGCTCACCCGGCGCCACCGGCGCGCGCCGCATCGACGCGGCCGGCAGCCGGGTCGCGGTCGCGGTGGTTCCGACCGACGAAGAGCGCATGATCGCGCGATACACGATCGAAACACTGGACGGAGTCCTGAATCCAGTCTGATTGCCCGCTTCGGGCAGTCGCTCCATGGTTCACCTGCGAAACCGCGTAGGATATGCAGCCTTGATGCCCCCCCACACCCGAAACGATGACATCGGCAGCCCACCCTGCCTTGCCGTCCGTTGCGCCGTCTCCGTCCGCCGATGGCACACCAGCGGTTCAAGAGCGCATGCCTGACCCAGGCCTGCTGGCCCTCGCCGCGAGCGAGGCACGCTTGCGTGCAATGCTCGAATGCGCACTCGACTGCGTCATCGGAATCGACGCCGACGGCCAGCTGATCGAGTTCAATCCGGCCGCCGAGGCGGTGTTCGGGTGGCGCCGCGAGGAGATTCTCGGCCGCCCGATGGCCGACGTGATCATTCCCGAGCGCCTGCGCGGCGCCCACCACAACGGCATGGCGCGCTTCCTGCGCACACGCCAGCCGCATGTGCTCAACCGCAGGGTCGAGGTCACCGCACTGCGCCGTGACGGCAGCGAGTTTCCGGCCGAGCTGTCGATCACCGCCTTTCGCGAGCGGGGACACGATTTCTTCACCGCGTACATGCGCGACATCACCGAGCGCAAGCACATCGAGAACGAGCTGCGCATCGCAGCGATCGCATTCGAGTCGCAGGAGGGCATGTTCATCACCGACGCAAATGGTCGCATCCAGCGCGTCAACCATGCCTTTACGGCGGCCACCGGCTACAGCGCGCTGGAGGCGATCGGCCAGACCCCATCGCTGCTGCGCTCGGGACGTCACGACGAGAGCTTCTACCGTGACATCTGGGAACGCCTCAAGCAAGACGGCTACTGGCAGGGGGAGATCTGGAACCGGCGCAAGAACGGCGAGATCTACCCGGAGTGGCTGACGATCACCGCAGTGAAGGACGACACCGGGCGGATCACCCACCACGTGGCGGCGTTTTCCGACATCACGCAGCGCAAGGCAGCCGAGGAGGAGATCCGCCACCTCGCCTTCTACGACCCGCTGACCCGCCTGCCGAACCGGCGCCTTCTGCTCGACCGGCTGGCGCAGGCACTTGCCGCTGCCAGCCGCGAAGGGCAGTACGGGGCGTTGCTGTTCATCGATCTCGACAACTTCAAGGCCCTCAACGACACCTTGGGCCACGCGATGGGCGACCGCCTCCTGCAGCTCGTCGCTGCCCGCGTCCAGGGCAGCGTGCGAGCGGGGGACACGGTTGCGCGCCTGGGTGGCGACGAGTTCGTAGTCATGCTCGGCGGGCTCGGCGAGCATGCGGGCGATGCTGCGGCACAGGCCGAAGCGGTCGGAGAGAAGATCCTCGCGACACTGAACCTGGAGTACCAGCTTGGCGACCACCCCTATCGCAACACGCCGAGCATCGGCATCGCGCTCTACAACAGTGCCGAGACCGGCTGCGAGGAACTGCTGCGACGCGCCGACATGGCCATGTACGAAGCAAAGGCGGCAGGGCGCAACACGGTGCGCTTCTTCGATCCGGACATGCAGGCCTCGGTGCAGGCACGTCTCGATCTGGAGAGCGACCTACGCGCGGCCCTGAGGGAAGATCAGTTCGAGCTTGCCTGGCAGCCGCAGGTCAATGGAGCCGGCGACACGATCGGACACGAAGCGCTGCTGCGCTGGAACCACCCGCGCCGCGGGATGTTGCTGCCGGCCGAATTCATGACGCTGGCCGAGGAATCGGGTCTCGCGCGTGCGATCGACCTGTGGGTGCTGCGCACGGTCTGCCGGCGCCTTGCATCCGCACAAGAAATGGCTGCCCGCGCAGCTCCGATGCTGGCCGTCAACATCAGCCCGGGCCATTTTCGCCATCCGGACTTCGTGAACGAAGTGATCGCGATCCTCGACGAAACGGGGGCGCCGGCCGACCGTCTGCAGCTCGAACTGACCGAAGACCTGCTGCTGGAAGAAGTCGACGAGACGGTGCGCAAGATGGAGATCCTGAAGGCCGTCGGGGTGCGCTTTGCGCTCGACAACCTGGGCACCGGCTGTTCATCGCTCGCCTGGCTGAAGCGGCTGCGCTTCGATCAGATCAAGATTCACCGTTCCTTCGTGCGCAACATCACCGCTGATGCAAACGATGCGGCGATCGCACGCGTGATCGTCGCCCTCGGAGCGAGCCTGGACATCCCGGTCATCGCATCCGGAGTCGAAACCGAAGCCCAGCGCGACTTTCTCGCAATCCACCACTGCCACGCCTTTCAGGGCTACCTCTTCGGCCACCCGGTCGCCACCCCATAGGGGCGGAAACCGGGCACCCTCGGGCGCTTCGACTCACCGCGGCAGCAGCGACTCCCCCATCAGGAAGGCGTCCACTGCGCGGGCGGCCTGGCGTCCTTCGCGAATCGCCCATACGACCAGAGACTGCCCCCGCCGCACGTCGCCGGCGGCGAAGACCTTCGGCACGTTCGTCGCGTAGCTTCGCTCGCCTTCGGTCGCAGCATTCGCATTCCCACGCGTGTCGCGTTCGACCCCGAAGGCATCGAGCACGCCGCCGACCGGATGGACGAAACCCATCGCAAACAGCACGAGATCGGCCTTGAGCTCGAACTCGGAGCCGGGGATCTCGCTCATGCGACCGTCCTTCCAGTCCAGACGCACGGCCTTGAGCCCGGTGAGCTTGCCGTTCTCGCCGATGAACGCCTTGGTTGCAATCGCGAAATCGCGCGAACAGCCTTCCTCGTGCGAGCTGGACGTGCGCAACCGGGTCGGCCAGTAGGGCCAGGTGAGCGGCTTGTTCTCACGCTCGGGCGGCATCGGCAAGAGTTCGAATTGCACGACGGACGCCGCGCCGTGACGGTTGGAAGTCCCGACGCAGTCCGAACCGGTATCGCCCCCGCCGATCACGACGACATGCTTGCCGCGCGCCGAGATCGGGTTCTGTTCACCCCCGGCGACCTCGCGGTTCTGCGGAATCAGGAACTCGAGCGCAAAGTGCACGCCATCGAGCTCACGCCCCGGTACCGGCAGGTCACGTGGCACTTCGGAGCCCCCGGCGAGAATCACCGCGTCGAACTCCGCCAGGATGAGCCCGGCCGACAAGGTCTCGCGCGCATCGTTGGCTATGCCCGCCGGCAACTTGTCGGCTCCGACCAGCACCCCCGTTCGGAAACGCACGCCTTCGGCCTGCATCTGCTCGACACGGCGGTCGATGAGGTGTTTCTCCATCTTGAAGTCGGGGATTCCATAGCGCAGCAAGCCCCCGACCCGATCGTTCTTCTCGAACACGGTGACGTCATGTCCGGCACGGGCCAGCTGCTGGGCCGCGGCGAGACCCGCAGGGCCGGAACCGATGACCGCGACCTTTTTCCCGGTCTTGTCCGCCGGCGGCTGCGGTGCAACCCAGCCTTCTTCCCAGGCCTTGTCGATGATCGCGTGCTCGATCGACTTGATGCCGACCGGATCGTTGTTGATATTGAGCGTGCACGCCTCTTCACAGGGCGCCGGACAGATGCGGCCGGTGAACTCCGGGAAGTTGTTCGTCGAGTGCAGAACTTCCAGCGCTTCGCGCCACTGGTTGCGATACACCAGGTCATTCCAGTCGGGAATGATGTTGTTGACGGGGCAGCCGTTATTGCAGAACGGGATACCACAATCCATGCAGCGCGCACCCTGGACGGCCGCCTGGTCGTCGTCAAGGCGGGCGACGAACTCCTTGTACTTGCGGACCCGCTCGGTGACGGGCTCGTAGGCCTCGGAGAGACGCTGGTACTCCAGAAATCCGGTGGGCTTGCCCATGGTTATGCGGCCTCCAGTTGCTTCTGGCGCAGCTCGGCCATCTCGGCCAGCGCACGCCGGTATTCATGAGGCATCACCTTGACGAAACGGGTCCGGAAGGAGAGCCAGTGGTCGAGAATGTTGCGGGCATGGGCGCTGCCGGTGAAGCGGGCATGGCGCTCGATCAGTCCCTTGAGAATCAGTTCGTCGCCCATCTCGAGGTGGTCGATGTCGACGCGGCCGAGTGCTTCGAGCTCGTCGCCCGACTCCGAACCCTTGCGTGCTTCGAGTTCCTCGGGCAAGGGTTCGAGCGCGACCTGCGCCATGTTGCAGCGGCTGGCGAAGCTGCCGTCCTCGTCGAACACGTAGGCAACGCCACCGGACATGCCCGCGGCGAAGTTGCGCCCGGTGCGCCCGAGCACGACCACAGTGCCGCCCGTCATGTATTCGCAGCCGTGGTCCCCGACGCCCTCGACCACGGCGGTCGCGCCGGAGTTACGGACCGCAAAGCGCTCGCCACCGACCCCGGCGAAGTACACCTCGCCCTCGATCGCACCGTACAGCACGGTGTTGCCGACGATGATGTTTTCGGTCGTCGCTCCGCGGAAATCCGGCGACGGGCGCACGACGATGCGTCCGCCGGAAAGCCCCTTGCCGACGTAGTCGTTGCCCTCGCCGGTAAGATCGAGCGTGATCCCGCGCGCAAGGAAGGCGCCGAAGCTCTGCCCGGCAGTCCCCTTCAGGGCGACATGGACGGTGTCGTCCGGCAGGCCGGCATGACCATGACGCTCGGCGAGCCGCCCGGACAGCATCGCACCGACGCTGCGGTGGATGTTGCGCACGGGCAGTTCGATGCGGACCTTCTCGCGCCGATCGAGCGCCGGGGCTGCAAGCTCGATCAACTGTCGGTCGAGCGCCTGGTCGAGCCCGTGATCCTGCGTCTCGCAGTGCAGGCGCGGGACGCTCGCGGGCACGTTCGGGCGGTGGAAGATGCGCGAATAGTCGAGCCCTTTCGCCTTCCAGTGCGCGATGCCCTTGCGCAGGTCCAGCAGATCGACGCGCCCGATCAGGTCGTCGAACTTGCGGATGCCGAGCTGCGCCATCAGTTCGCGGACCTCGTCGGCGACGAAGAAGAAGAAGTTGACGACGTGCTCCGGCTGCCCTGTGAACTTCTTGCGAAGCTCCGGATCCTGTGTCGCAACCCCGACCGGGCAGGTGTTGAGGTGGCACTTGCGCATCATGATGCAACCTTCGACGACGAGTGGTGCCGTGGCAAAGCCAAACTCGTCGGCTCCGAGCAGTGCACCGATGACGACGTCGCGACCGGTCTTCATCTGACCGTCCACCTGGACCCGGATGCGGCTTCTGAGGCGGTTGAGCACCAGGGTCTGCTGGGTCTCGGCCAGTCCGAGTTCCCACGGCGATCCGGCGTGCTTGATCGACGACCACGGACTTGCCCCCGTACCACCATCATGGCCAGCGATCACGACGTGATCCGCCTTGGCCTTTGCAACGCCAGCCGCAACCGTTCCGACACCGATCTCGGAGACGAGCTTGACCGAAACGTCGGCCGCCGGGTTCGCATTCTTCAGGTCGTGGATCAGCTGCGCCAGATCCTCGATCGAATAGATATCGTGGTGCGGCGGCGGCGAGATCAGGCCGACCCCCGGGACGGAGTGGCGCAGGTAGCCGATGTATTCGCTGACCTTGTGACCCGGTAGCTGACCACCTTCCCCCGGCTTGGCACCTTGCGCCATCTTGATCTGGAGCTGGTCGGCGTTGACGAGGTACTCGGCCGTGACCCCGAAGCGCCCGGAGGCCACCTGCTTGATCGCCGAGCGCAGGCTGTCTCCGGCCTTGAGTTCCAGGTCACGCGCGATCCGCTTGTCGCCGATGAGCTCCGACAACCGCATCGCCTGCGTGACCGGCTTGAAGCGCATCGGATCCTCGCCGCCCTCGCCGGTATTGGATTTTCCGCCGATGCGGTTCATCGCGACGGCGAGCGTCGTGTGCGCTTCGGTCGAGATCGACCCGAGCGACATCGCGCCAGTCGCGAAGCGCTTGACGATCTCGCGTGCCGGTTCGACCTCGTCGAGCGGAACCGGTGGGCCGGACGGCTTGAGCTCGAACAAACCGCGCAGCGTCATGTGCCTGCGGGTCTGGTCATTGATGATGCGGGCATACTCCTTGTATGTCTCGTACTTGCCTGAACGCGTCGAATGCTGCAGCTTGGCGATCGCGTCCGGCGTCCACATGTGCTCGTCGCCGCGCACGCGGAAAGCGTACTCTCCTCCGGCATCGAGCATCGTCGCGAGCACCGGATCGGGACTGAAGGCATTCTTGTGCAGGCGGATGACCTCCTCCATGACCTCGAACACGCTCATGCCCTCGACCTGGGTCGTGGTGCCGGTGAAGTACTTGTCGACGAAGGTCTTCTGTAGACCGATCGCCTCGAAGATCTGCGCGCCGGTGTAGGACATGTAGGTCGAGATGCCCATCTTGGACATGACCTTCATGAGCCCCTTGCCGACGGCCTTGACGAAGTGCTTGATCGCCTTCTCACCGTGTTCGGCATCCGCTGCAAGCGTCTGCAGCGTCTCCAGTGCGAGGTACGGGTGGACCGCCTCGGCGCCGTAGCCGGCGAGCACTGCGAAGTGATGGACTTCGCGCGCACTGCCGGTCTCGACGACCAGCCCCGTACGGGTGCGCAGCCCCTTTGTCACGAGGTGCTGATGGATCGCCGACAGCGCGAGCAGCGCCGGAATCGCGACATGACCCGCATCGACGCGCCGGTCGGACACGATGAGGATGTTGTAGCCGAGCTGGACGGCATCCTCGGCATCGGCACAGAGCGAGGCCAGGCGTGCTTCGACGCCTTCCTTGCCCCACTCGATCGGGTAGCAGATGTCGAGTTCGGCCGAGCGGAACTTGTTTTTCGTGTAGCGCGCGATGTTGCGGATCTTTGCCATCGCCGCAAAGTCGAGCACGGGCTGGCTGACCTCAAGCCGGAACGGCGGGTTGATCTCGTTGATCTCGAGCAGATTCGGCCGCGGTCCGATAAAGGACACCAGCGACATCACGAGCTGCTCGCGGATCGGATCGATCGGAGGATTGGTGACCTGCGCGAAGAGCTGGCGGAAGTAGTTGTAGAGCGGCTTTTCCTTCGCCGAAAGCACCGCGAGCGGCGAGTCGTTGCCCATCGAGCCGATCGCCTCTTCCCCTGTCTTGCCCATCGGTTCGAGGATGAACTTGATGTCTTCCTGCGTGAAACCGAAGGCCTGCTGGCGGTCGAGCAAGGAAGCTGCAAATCCTTCGTCATCGGTTTCAGCAGGCTGCTCCAGCCCGTCGAGTTTGATGTTGATGCGCGACAGCCAATCCGTATAGGGCCTCGCGGTTGCCAGCGAATCCTTGAGCTCGGCATCGTCGATGATGCGGCCCTGGTCCATATCGATCAGGAACATCTTGCCCGGCTGCAGACGCCACTTCTTGACGATCTTGCTGTCAGGAATCGGCAGCACACCTGATTCCGAGGCCATGACGACCACGTCGTCATCGGTGACGATGTAGCGCGCCGGACGCAACCCGTTGCGATCGAGCGTCGCGCCGATCTGGCGACCGTCGGTGAAGGCGACCGCAGCGGGACCGTCCCACGGTTCCATCATTGCCGCGTGATACTCGTAGAACGCGCGCCGCCGATCGTCCATCAGCGTGTGCGACTCCCAGGCTTCGGGAATCATCATCATCATCGCGTGCGCGAGCGAGTAGCCGCTCATCACGAGCAGCTCGAGCGCATTGTCGAACGAGGCCGAGTCCGACTGGCCTGGATAGATCAGCGGCCAGATCTTTTCGAGATCAGCCCCCAGCAGCGGCGACGAAACCCCCTTCTCGCGCGCGCGCATCCAGTTGTAATTGCCGCGCAGGGTGTTGATCTCGCCGTTGTGCGCAATGTAGCGGAACGGGTGGGCGAGGTTCCATTTCGGGAAGGTGTTGGTCGAGAAGCGCTGGTGCACGAGCGCAAGTGCCGAGACCGTGCGCGAATCGACGAGGTCCGGATAGTACTCACCCACCTGAGTCGCGAGCAACAGCCCCTTGTAGTTCACGGTGCGCGTCGACATCGAGACGAAGTAGAACTCCTGCCCATGCTTCAGGTGCAACGCGTTGATCGCGTTCGCCGAGCGGCGGCGCACCACGTAGAGCTTGCGCTCGAGTGCATCGGGCACCATGACGTCGGGACCGCGACCCACAAAGATCTGCCGGATCACAGGTTCCTTGGCCTTCACCGCAGGAGACATCGGCATGTCGTGATTGACCGGAACGTCGCGCCATCCCAGGACGATCTGACCTTCGGCACGCACGCCGCGCTCGATCTCCTCGATGCAGGCCAGACGCGATGCTGCCTCCTTCGGCATGAACACCATCCCGACACCATAGTCGCCGGGTGCAGGAAGGCTTACCCCCTGCTTGGCCATTTCCTCGCGATAGAGCTGATCGGGAATCTGGATCAGGATGCCAGCCCCATCGCCCTGCAACGGATCGGCACCGACCGCTCCGCGATGGTCGAGGTTCTTGAGAATCTCCAGGCCCTGGAGGATGATCTGGTGGCTGCGCTGACCCTTGATATGGGCCACAAAACCGACGCCACAGGCGTCATGCTCATTCGCCGGATCGTACAGACCCTGCTTCTGGGGGAGGTCCATCGCACTCTTCCTCAACACAACATTGGCCGGGATTGCCCGGTTCGGGACGGACGGCAGACGCCGCAAGCAAAAAACGCACCAAATTAGTGCGCGCACAAAAAAATCGGCGTCTGCCGGTTCCGGAGCGAAGATCTCCGGCGCGCGCATACGGCCTCAGTCTGATCTTTTGGGCGGGTGGACGAATATACTAGCCCGAATCGCGTGATTCAAGATTTTTTTGCACTGCAGTATATCCGTGCCGAATCAATGAGTTTCGTCGACGGCAAAGAGTTTGCGGTGCTCTTTCATTGCGTAGCGATCGGTCATCCCTGCGATATAGTCAGCGATCGCGCGGGGCTGATCACTCCGGGCGCGATGCTGATACTGCGGCGGAAGCAGCCGTGGATCGGCCATGAAGGCCTGGAACAGCTCTGTGATGATGCGCTGCGCCTTGTTCGTCATCCTCAGCACCTGATAGTGGCGATACAGGTTGTCGTGAAGAAAGCGCTTGAGCTCCTTGAGCCGCGTCGAGAAGTCCGGGGAGTAGCCTGCCAGTTTTCCGGCACGACGCACGTCTTCGAGGGTTTCGACCTTCGCCTGCTTGAGTGCCGAACGCGTGGTCTGAACGAGGTCAACCGCCATCGCGTTGATCATGCTGCGCACCGTTTCGTGGATCAGACGACGTCCCCGAAGCCCAGGCCAGTGCGCTTCGACCGCACGACGCGTGTCCGAAAAGATCGCCACCTCGTCGAGTTGCTCCAAGGTAATCAGCCCGGATCTCAGACCATCGTCGACGTCGTGGTTGTTGTACGCAATCTCGTCGGAGAGGTTCGCCAGTTGTGCCTCGAGCGAAGGCTGCGTACCTTCGAGAAAGCGCTGTCCGACCTCGCCCAGAAGGGCCGCGCGCTCTTTCGAGCAGTGCTTGAGGATGCCCTCACGTGTCTCGAACGTAAGGTTGAGTCCGTCAAAACCTGCGTAGCGTTCTTCCAGGAGATCGACGATACGCAAGGACTGGAGGTTGTGCTCGAACCCTCCATGCGGCTTCATGCAGCGATCCAGGGCATCCTGCCCTGCGTGACCGAACGGCGTATGGCCCAGATCATGCGCGAGGGCAACCGCCTCGGCGAGATCTTCGTTGAGGGCAAGCGCACGCGCAATGCTGCGGGTGATCTGAGCCACCTCGATCGTGTGCGTGAGGCGCGTGCGAAAGAGATCGCCCTCATGGTTGACGAACACCTGAGTCTTGTATTCCAGGCGCCGGAATGCAGTCGAATGCACGATCCGGTCACGATCGCGCTGGTACTCGCTACGCAACTCGGGAGGCGCTTCCGGATGAACGCGGCCACGCGATGTATCGTCTCGTACCGCGTAGCTTGCAGCGGGACTCATGCCCGACGGGCGTCGATCGCGGCGGCGATGTCGTCCGCGCTCGCACCAGAGTGAATCACGGCGCGGCCAATACCGCGCAGCAGGACAAGGCGCAAGGCACCGTCTTCGACTTTCTTGTCGTGCGCCATGAGCGCCAGATACGCGGATGTCGGCAAGTCGGGCCCGTGTACCGGAAGGCCGGCACGCCGGAACACATGCTCGATTCGCTCAAGCTCTGCATCGGCAAGCCAACCGAGCCGCCGGGAAAGCTCGGCGGCCATCAATGTGCCTGCAGCGACCGCCTCACCGTGCAACCAAACCCCGTACCCCAGACCCGTCTCGATCGCGTGACCAAATGTATGGCCCAGATTCAACAACGCCCGCTCGCCCTGCTCCGTTTCATCTGCAGCAACGACATCGGCCTTGTTGCGGCACGATCGGGAGATTGCCTCGATCAGTGTCGCAGGATCCCGCGCAAGGATCTGGTCAAGGCAGGACTCGATCCAGTCGAAGAACTCGGGATCCCGGATCAGGCCATACTTGATGACCTCAGCGAGCCCTGCCCGCAATTCACGATCGGGCAAGGTGTCGAGAGTCGAAACATCCGCAAGAACCATCCTCGGCTGATGGAAGGCACCGATCATGTTCTTTCCAAGCGGGTGATTGATCGCTGTCTTGCCGCCGACCGAAGAGTCGACCTGAGCCAGAAGCGTGGTCGGAACCTGCACGAAGGGGATTCCTCGTTGATAGGTCGCCGCGGCAAAGCCACCCATGTCCCCGACCACTCCTCCGCCCAAGGCGACCAGGGCAGTCGTCCGGTCACAACGCTTCTCGAGCAGACCGTCATAAACAGTCATCAGGGTCGACCAATCCTTGTGCGCCTCTCCATCCGGCATCACCACCGCATCCGCGCGCACCCCCTCGGTCTGCAACGCGCGCAGCACACGCTCCAGGTACAGCGGTGCAACGACGCTGTTCGTTACGATCATCACGCGCCGCGATCTCAGGACACTCGAGAAATAGCGCCCATCGTCGAGCAGGCCGGCGCCGATATGGATCGGATAGCTACGCTCTGCGAGCGAGACGGTCAGTGTGTGCATGAATTCTTGCCAAAATGCGCGATGGCGCGTTCGACCTGTCGTACCATGCCGCCCGGATTCCCCCGTCCGCCGTCGACGACGACATCGGCAACTTCCCGATACAGGGGATCGCGCGCCCGGTACAGACTCTCGATACGCTCCCTCGGATTGGGCACCTGAAGCAGGGGGCGGTTACGGTCGTTCCTGGTGCGCTCCCACAGGATCTGCGGAGGGACATTCAGGTAGATCACGATCCCGCGTTCCTTGAGGATAGCGCGGTTCATCGGGTCGAGCACGATGCCGCCACCGGTTGCCAGAACGAGTCCGGACTCCCGCGTCAGCTCATCCAGAACGGCACTCTCGCGCCGCCGAAAGCCTTCCTCCCCCTCGATCTCGAAGATCGTCGACACGGAGACACCCGTCCGTGCCTCGAGTTCGTGATCGCAATCCAGAAACCGCATGCCGTGCCGTCGGGCGTACTCTCGCCCGACCGTCGTCTTGCCAGCCCCCATCATTCCGACCAGCACCACCAGAGGCGCCGGAGCGCCATCTGGAAGATCAGGTTCGATCATCGATTCAACGTGAGGTCTTCAGAGGCGATCCGCGGCGTGATGAAGATCATCAACTCGCGCTGTTCCGTCAACTTCTGGGTATTCCGGAACAGGTGGCGGATTCCTGGAATCTCGCCCAGCAAAGGAACCCTCGTCTCGCTGGTCTCCTCCTGATCCTCGAAGATCCCGCCTAGCACAACGGTCCCGCCATTTTCGACCAGCACCTCGGTCTCGACGCTCTTCGTGTCGATCGGAGGTTGCCCAAGTACCTGTCTTGAGAAATCGGGACGGTCCTTGTTGACCTTGACCTTGAGCTGAATGCGCCCGTCCGGTGTGATGTTCGGAACGACGTTCAGGCTGAGCACAGCCTTTCGGAACATTACCGTACGAGTGCCATCGACGATGATGATGTATGGAATCTCCATCCCTTGCTCGATGTTCGCTTCACGCATGTTCGCGGTCAGCACGCGAGGGCTCGAAACGATCCGCCCACGCCCATCGGACTCCAGCGCGCTCAACTCAAGGTTCAGGAATCGTGTTGCGTCATTGTTCCAGAGGATCATCGACAGAGCACTCGCGATCCCTCTGGAAGGACTGGCTGGAAGGTCCAGGTTCAAACCACGCGGAAGACTCGCTTCCTCGCCTTCCGAGGCACCGACGAGCTGACCAGCGAATGCTGATGTGTTCTGCAAATCCCCACCAAAGGTGCCCTGCCGAATCGGCCTCCCAGCCGCATCGAACCCGACCACCTTCCCAACTGCGCCACCGACACCGAGTCTGACGCCCAAATCCTTTCCAAAACCCTTGGTTGCCTCCACGATTCGCGCCTCGATCAGAACCTGCCTCGGCGAAACATCAATTTCCTTGATGATGCGGCGGATTGCCTCCAGCCTAACGCCGACATCCGTGATGAAGAGCTTGTTCGAACGCGTATCGGCGACGACGCTTCCTCTCTCCGACAAGGCGGTCTGCTCCTTGTCCTTCAGAAACTCGAAGATCTCCTCGGCGCTGTGGTAGTTGATCTGAAAGATCTCCGTTTGCAAGGGCTCAAGATCGGCCTTCTGGGCCTGAGCCTCGAGCAACAGCTTTTCGCGCGTCGCCAACTCGTCAGCAGGCGCAATCCAGATCACGCTGCCACTCTTTCTCATATCCAGGCCCTTGGCCTGAAGAATGATGTCGAGCGCCTGGTCCCACGGCACATCCTTGAGGCGCAGGGTCAGGTTCCCCTGAACCGAGTCGCTCGTAACGATGTTGAAGTCAGTGAAATCGGCAATTACTTGCAGCACGGACCGGATATCCACGTTCTGAAAGTTGAGCGAAAGCTTCTCGCCCTGATAGTCCCCACGCGCAGCACCCTGTACGAGGCTACCTGGATCCTCGACGAACCTGCGCACTTCCAGTACAAATTCATTGTCACTCTGATACGCGACGTGCTCCCACGTACCGGCCGGAGTCACGGACAGCCGGGTATTGTCCCCCTGAGCCTGTGCAACCATCTCGACCACCGGGGTACCGAAGTCGGTTACGTCGGATCGACGGTGAAGGTGGTCGGGCAGCGAAGTGTCTAGGAAATCGACCACCAGTCCCGGGCCCTGTCTGCGGACGTCAATCGCAATATCCGGCCTCGACAGCTTCACGACAATCCTCCCCTCACCGTCCTTCCCCCGCCGGAAGCGAACATCCTGCACCGAACGCGTGCCAGGGCTCGCCTCCTGCTTCGAGATGGTGAAAGTCGCCATGGCGGCATTCATCGGGGTTTCGACCTTGCCGTCTCCTACACGGGAAGCGAGTTCGATGACGAGATCCCTTCCCTCGATCCGCGTCGTATAGGGCATCACACGCCCGACATTCAATACCAAACGCGTGCGATCGCCCGCCTGTATGATGTTGACGCTCCTGAGGTCTCCCTGCCGCACATCTTCATGCGTTCGATTCAGTCCGTTCGAAGTCATCGGAAAGTCGAACGCGATCCGCGCGGGCTCCGCGACGCTGAAGCTCGCGGGAACGGCTTCAAGTGCATCGCGCATCGAAAGGCGAAGGTAAACCGTCCCGCCCTGCTCGGCAACACGAAGGTTCTCGATTCGGTTGCCTGCCTCCCTGAACTCGGAAGCTGTCCCCTGTGTCTGTGGGTGGGCTACCAAAGGCAGCTGAAGAAGCGCGGCTGCGAGAAGCGCCATCATGGATTCACGTTTCATCGATACACTCCTACTGCTCCTGCAACAGCAACGAACTGGTGCGCTCTACCCAGTCGCCATTGATGTCTTCGACTAGTTCCTTGAGGGTGACCTCGGTTTCCGTGATCCCGGTCACGACGCCATGATCAAGCCCCATGTAATTTCCGACCCGGACCTGATGCAACACCTTGTCCACGCTGATCAGCGCCTGAACGATCTCGCCCTGCATCAGAACGCCGACCATTGACAGCGATTCAAGCGGGTAGGCCTCAAGCGGTTCGCGCCTGCGGTTGAGATCCGGCCCACCGACCGTCTGGGCCCGGGCAGCCGGCTCAATGCGCGATGTAGAAAATGGATCAACAGATGACTCAGCATCGTACGCCACCGATGGAAAGGTTTTCATTTCCGGCAATGGGCGGATGCCCCCGGTCATTCCTCGCTCCTGTTCTGCCATCCACGCCTGGATATCCTCGCTATCCGAGGAGCACGCCGCCAAGGCCCAGCAGAGCGTGAGGATCAAGAGCCTTGCAAGATCCATCGTCAATTCCCCTGACCTGCGGCAGCACGACGCTGCTGACTCTGTTCTTCTTCGTCCAGATAGCGGTAGGTGATCGCGTTGGCCTCCATGACCAGCAATCCCTCTTCCTGAGTCTTCAGGTCCATATCGGAGAGCGTCACGATACGGGGCATCCTCGCCACATCACTCGCAAAGCGTCCCAAATCGTGGTAACTCCCGACAATCCGGATCGCAATCGGCATCTCGGCGTAGAAGTCCTTCACCGCCTCAGATCCGGGCTTGAACAGATCGAAATGCAGACCACGCCCCAAGCCCGCTTGATTGATGTCCGAGAGCAAGGAATCCATCTCGGCCTTGTTCGGAAGCTGCTTGAGGAGAGCGCCGAACTGCCGGTCGGCCTCGCCCAATTGTCTCTTGTAGGCTTCGAGGTTCAGTGCCAGCCGCTTCTTGCCCACCCAATCCTGTCGCAGCTGCGCTTCTTCGGCCACCCTGGTCTCCAACAACTCGACCTGATCCTTCCAGACAAACCACCAGGAAAGCGCAACGACGGCAATGAACAACCCGATGAACACCGCCACACGTGGTGCAAGCGGCCAAGCACCCGGATCATTCGGATCGAGCCCCCTGAAATCCTGAGCCAGTTGCTCAAAATCAATCTTGCGAGCCGCAGCCATACTCCCCCCTTACTTGAGCTCACCATCGAGTTGATCAGAGGTCGGTCGTTCGATACTGATGCTGAGAGTGAAGTCACTGAGCCGACGGCCATCCTGGATGGCAGATTTGACCTCGATCAGATTCGGCTGCTCGATGTGCGGCGACTCGTCCAGCCCGCGCATCAGATGGGATACCCTCGAATTGGACTGCGCAAATCCGTTCAACGCTACAAGGACGCCAGTCTGCTTCAGCGACCTGAGATGGACACCCTCCGGCATGCGATGAACCAATTCGTTGAGCAGGTGCACGGATTCAGCCCGATTCCCTTGCAGGGACTCGATCACCTGCTTCCTCGCGACCAGCGCATCAATCTGTTCACGCAGCCTCTTGATTTCGACAATCTGTTCATCAAGCTTTGCAATCTCGGCCTTGAAAAAGCCATTCTTGGCCTCCTGATGCTCAATCCTTCCGGCCATAAAGGTGTAGCCAGCAAGCCCGACCGCCGCGCCCAAGGCCGCCATCAAAGCCGATCCAACATAGAATTGAGTCCGTCGCTCACGCCGCTTGTGCTCCCGATGCGGGAGCAGATTGATCCGTATCATGGGTCAAACCTCCTGAGCGCCAAGCCGCATGCAACCATCAAACTCGGAGCATCAGCAAGCAAGTTTTTCGGCCGCACGCGCGAGGCCAGGCTCATCCCTGCAAACGGATTGGCGACCGAGGTCTGGACCTGGACCCTGCCCGCAATGACATCCGACAGCCCCGGCATGACCGCACAGCCACCCGCAAGCACGATGTAATCCACCTCGTTGAACTGAGTCGACGTGAAGAAGAACTGCAACGCCCGCGAAACCTCAAGGGCAAGACTGTCAAGAAACGGGCGCATCAGATCCCGCTCGTAATCGTCCGGCAGGCTACCGGCCTTCTTGGCCAGTTCCGCCTCTTCGGCACTCATCCCGTACTGGCGTGCAATCTCCTGCGTCAACTTGTTTCCACCGATCGCCTGTTCCCGGGAATAGATCTGCTTCCCGTCCCTCAGCATCGTGACGTTCATCGCACTGGCGCCGATGTCGACCAGCGCCACGATCTTGCCCTTGGCTCCATCGGGAAGCTGCTTGCTCACGAGATCAAACGCTGCCTCGGCCGCGAAGGACTCCACGTCCATGATGACCGCCTTCAGCCCGGCTGCCTCGGCCACGGCCACCCGATCTTCAACCTTCTCCTTGCGCGACGCCGCAATCAGGACCTCCACATCATCCGGACTTCCAGGCGCAGGCCCGATCAACTGGAAATCGAGGTTAACCTCCTCGATCGCGAACGGAATATACTGGTTGGCTTCAGACTCGACCTGCGCCTCCATCTCCAGCTCACGCAGGCCAGCCTGAAGGAGGATTCTCTTTGTGATGACAGCCGATGCCGGCAAGGCAGCAGCAACCTGCTTTACCCCCGCACCCATCCTTCTCGCCGCACGCTTGACCGACTCGCTGACCGCCTCCAGATTGGTGATGTTGCCATCGACCACCGCATCGCGCGGCAACGCCTCGATCGCATAGCGCTCGAGCCGGTACCCACCCTTCTCATCGCCGGACAACTCGACCATCTTCACGGATGAAGATGAAATATCGAGACCGGCCAGTTGGCGGGATCTGGAACCGAACAATTGGAGGTCGATCACAAAGAAAATCCTTAAATTTCTTTATGTTAGACAGAACATCTCAGTCACTACTTCAAATCCTAGCAACAAACAAGGGAAAGTGTAAAGCAAAATGCGTAAGATATTTGACTGGAGCCACATCAAACCCCCCCGTATAATCCGGGTTTCGACCGATTCCGCCGTTACCTGATGCGCTGGGTTCTGTACCCGCTGCTGGCCCTGTCAGCAGCTCTCCTTCTCGGTCTCGCGACACTCGGGACGGCCGTCGCACTTGCCTGGCCAAAACTGCCCACCCTTGAGTCGGTTACTGACTACCGCCCACGTATTCCCCTCCGAGTATACACAGCTGATGGCGCACTACTTGGCGAGTTCGGGGAGGAGCGCCGCGCGTTCGTCAATATCAGCCAGGTTCCAGCCTCACTCAGGCATGCCATCCTCGCCGCCGAGGACGAGCGCTTCTACGAACATCCCGGCTTCGACCCGGTCGGGATCGCACGTGCCGCCCTAGCAAACCTCATCTCGGGCGAGCGGGGGCAGGGAGCCTCCACGATCACGATGCAGGTTGCCCGCAATTTCTTCCTTTCGCGCGAGAAGACCTACAATCGCAAGCTATACGAGATCCTCCTGTCGATCAAGATCGAGCACAGTCTCACCAAGGATCAGATCTTCGAGATCTATCTCAACCAGATTTTTCTCGGCCACCGTGCATATGGATTCGCCGCTGCCGCGCGAA
This sequence comes from Rhodocyclaceae bacterium, assembly GCA_023383815.1. Lineage (GTDB taxonomy): Bacteria > Pseudomonadota > Gammaproteobacteria > Burkholderiales > Rhodocyclaceae > JACOUN01. Next base: position 72,426 of record JAHDYG010000012.1, on the reverse strand, counting down.
CCTATTTTGGCAAGGAACTGGGTGAGCTGACGCTTGCCGAGGCGGCAATGCTGGCCGGACTTCCAAAGGCCCCCTCCGCCTACAATCCGATTTCGAATCTACGACGCGCGACGGCCCGTCAACAATATGTGCTCAGGCGCATGCTTGACGCAGGCTTCATTGATGCGACAGCCTTCGAGGCCGCCCGATCGGAGCCCCTGCGCCTGGGCTCGACGCGCAACCGCAGTTCGAGCGAGGGGGGTGATTTCGTCGCTGAGATGGCTCGGCAGATCGCGGTCGAGCAGTTCGGAGAAGATGCATACCATCTTGGCATCAAGATCATCACGACTGTTTCGAGCGAAGAGCAGGCTGCCGCATATGCCGCGCTGCGCCAGGGCGTCATGGATTTCGACCGCAGACGAGGCTACCGGGGGCCCGAGGCCTATGTTGACCTGGGCGACATCCACAGTGAAACGGATGACCGCCTGACCGATCTGCTGGCCGAACACCCTGAATACGGCGGACTGCGCGCGGCTCTGGTACTGGAAGCATCGCAAAAGTCAGTGCGCGTCTTTCAAGGTGGCGAGGTCCTTACCATCGCTGGAAGCGGCCTGAGTTTCGCATCGCCAATGCTCGATCCGCGCGCGCCACAGACTCGCCGCGTGCGCAAGGGTTCAATCGTCCGCATTCGTGACACTGGCAAAGGCAACTGGGAGATTGCCCAGTTGCCGGAAGTCGAGGCGGCGCTGGTTGCCATCGACGCCAACACCGGCGCGGTCCGCGCCCTCGCAGGCGGTTTCGACTTCAGTCGCAACAAGTTCAACCACGTGACGCAGGCCCTGCGTCAGCCAGGATCGAGCTTCAAGCCCTTCATCTACTCCGCTGCGCTCGAGCGGGGATTTTCACCGGCGAGCTATGTCGACGACAGCCCCCTCTATTTCCCCGCGGAGGTCACCGGAAGCAAGGAGTGGGAGCCCAAGAACTACGACGGGAAGTTCGATGGTCCGATGACCTTGAGAACCGCACTGACCAAATCCAAGAACATGGTGTCGATCCGGCTGCTGCAGTCGATCACGCCCGAGTATGCACAGGACTACATCGGAAGGTTCGGATTTGAGCCATCGCATCACCCGCCCTACCTGACCATGGCGCTCGGCTCCGGCCAGGTCACTCCGTGGCAGCTTGCGGCCGGCTATGCGGTATTCGCGAACGGCGGTTTCAGGATCGAACCCTACGTCGTGAAGGAGATCATCGATGGCAATGGCAGAACGGTGGCGAGGGTCGACCCTCCGGTCGCGGGTCGCAGCGCGCTCCGGGTCATCGACCCGAGGAACGCGTGGCTCATCGACTCAATGCTTCAGGATGTCGTCACCCGCGGAACGGCCGTACGGGCAAAGTCGCTTGGCAGAAACGATCTTGCTGGCAAGACCGGAACGACGAACGACTATGTCGATGCCTGGTTCGCCGGCTATAACCCCGATGTCGTCGCAGTGAGCTGGATGGGGTATGGACAACCGCGCAACCTCGGGCGTGGTGAGACCGGAGGGCGTGCAGCGCTGCCGATCTGGATCGATTACATGCGTTTTGCGCTCAAAGGGCTACCCGAGAAGCAGCGGACCCGTCCTCCTGGTTTGGCCGCCATGCGCCACCCGGGAGAGGAGCGCGAGGACTTCCACTACCAGGAGACTCCACCTCCGTCACCTCCGCAGCCAGAGCAACCCGATCTGTTCAACACTCCCGAGTTACGGTACTTCATCGATGACGGCCGCCCGGCCCCTGTCGAGGAACGTGCCGTACCATTCTTCAACCAATAGACAGCTAACGCACCGGCCGGATTTCGACCATCCGCCCAAGCTGATCTCCGACGAGCGAAGACAGAACGGAATAGAGTTCCGAACCATCCCTTGCGGCGATCCACTGGCCGTCGACAGGACGGAAATGAAAACCGCCCGATCTGGCTGCCACCCAGATTTCCTTCGCTATCGAATGGCGGTTGATGATGATCTTGGCGCCGCTCTCGAACTCCAGCTCGAGCACCCCACCAGGTTTCATCTCCGCATCGATGCCGGCCCCACAGGACTCGATCGCCATCTCGATCCCCGCAAGCTCCCGTTCCGCCAGCGCATTGAACTCCGATTCATCCATGCCCGTTCCTTCTGTTAGCATTCATGCCTTTGCGGCACGATCGGAGCGCACTCCAACCATGTCGAGGCTTTCCTGGATACTCCTGACTGCGGCCGCGGTACTGCTCGCCTCCTGCGGTATCAAAGGCCCGCTTCATCTGCCGGAATCCAAGCACGCCACCGGCACCGCGACCGTACCCGGCGCTGATCATAGCAAGCAATCTACGAACAACCGAGCATGAACACAAACTCCCCAATGCCCCTCCTGAGATCCGGTCCGGAAGGGCTTGAACTCGAAGGCGTCCGGCTCTCCGACATTGCCACACGGTTCGGAACACCGACCTACGTTTATTCCCTCGCGGCGATGTCGACGGCATTCGAGGCCTACCGCGCGGCGCTCGGTGGACGGCACGCATCGATCTGCTATGCCGTGAAGGCCAACTCCAATCTAGGGATCCTCTCCGCCTTCGCGCGCCTCGGCGCCGGATTCGACATTGTCTCGGGCGGTGAACTTGAAAGGGTCATCGCTGCCGGCGGGGATCCTGCGCGGACCGTATTTTCCGGAGTCGGGAAGCGGTCGGACGAAATGACGCTCGCGCTTGATGCCGGAATCCGCTGCTTCAATGTGGAGTCTGCTGCTGAGCTGGAACGCTTGAACGAAGTCGCGGCGCGAGCCTGCAAGATCGCCCCGATCGCGCTGCGTGTGAATCCGGACGTCGATCCAAGAACGCACCCGTACATCTCGACCGGTCTGCGCAACAACAAGTTCGGCGTCGCCTTCGAGGAAGCGCTGGGCCTGTATCGCCATGCCGCCTCCCTTGACCATGTGAGGATTGCCGGGATTGCCTGTCACATCGGATCTCAGTTGCTCGATCCGGCGCCGATTGCCGAGGCCGCCTCGAGGCTAATCGAACTGATCGACGCACTGTCGACCGAAGCCGGTATCCAGCTCGAGCATATCGATATCGGCGGCGGGCTGGGCATCCGTTACCGGGACGAAGCAGCGCCCTCCCCCATCGAGTACCTGGAGCCGGTGCTGGAACTGTTCTCGGAGCGCAAGGAAGAAATTCTTCTCGAACCTGGAAGATCCCTGATCGGCAACGCGGGGCTTCTTCTGACGCGAATCGAGTACCTCAAGCTTGGCAGGGACAGGAACTTCGCGATCGTCGATGCGGCCATGAACGATCTCGCACGCCCGGCGTTGTACGACGCCTGGCACGACATCGTCGCCGTCCGCCCTCACACGCAAGAATTCCGGAATTACGATGTGGTCGGCCCGGTCTGCGAGAGCGGCGATTTTCTCGGAAGAGATCGCAGTCTCGCGATTGCGCAGGGCGATCTGCTGGCCATTCTTTCGGCCGGAGCATACGGAATGACGATGAGCTCGAACTACAATACGCGCCCGAGAGCTGCGGAAGTGATCATATCCAGCGGACAGGCTCACCTCGTGCGCCGCCGTGAGCCGATTGCCTCGCTGCTGGCGCTGGAGTCTGGGCTGCCGGATTCCTGAAACGGGTCGCCGCATCCACCCGCTCGGCGGGTCAGACTATCTCTTCGAGGCACCGCGCAAGTGCGTCTCTCCAGGGCGGCATTACGATTCCATACCGACGCTCAAGTTTCCCGCAGTCAAGCCGCGAGTTGGCTGGACGCAACGCTGGCAAGGGGTACTCGGAAGCCGGAATCGGAACGATATCGCGTACCTTCATAGGCTGAGCGGTGCAGTGGGTTCGCACATGGTCGAAGATTGCGCTGGCGAATCCGTGCCATGAGGTTTCACCGGCCGAAGCAAGATGGTAGACGCCCCGCTCGAAACTTCCCTCGTTTCGCTCCGCCTGGGCATGCACGACGATCTGGGCCGTTGCATCCGCGATATTCCGAGCCCAGGTTGGAGCGCCGATCTGGTCTCCGACGATCCGCAAGGACTCCCGCTCCGCACCCAGGCGCAACATCGTCCGGACGAAATTTCCTCCCCGTGACGCGAACACCCAGGACGTTCGTAAGATCAGGTAGTCGCAATCCGTCCTGGCAATCGCGCGCTCCCCTGCGAGCTTGCTCCGTCCGTACGCATTGAGCGGGCCTACAGGATCATCCTCCGTCCACGGTTGGTCCTTTGCTCCATCGAACACGTAGTCCGTCGAATAGTGAACCAGCAGGGCTCCAAGTCGCTGCGCGACCTCTGCTAGCAAGCCCGGCGCTGTCGCATTCACGACATGCGCGAGAGGCTCCTCATGTTCGGCATGATCGACTGCGGTATAGGCGGCCGCATTGACAATGACGTCCGGGCGAAACGCGGCCACCGTCGACGCAATCGCTTCCGGATTCGAGAGATCGCAGTCCTGGCGGCGCAGTCCGCGAACCTCTCCAAGCGGCATCAAACTGCGAACCAGTTCGAAACCGACCTGACCAAGCGCTCCCGTGACAAGCAGCCTCAATCGAACACCTCGCACTCAGCCAGCCGCAATCCCTGCCGATCCTTTTCCGACAAAATAGGGGAAACACCGAGAGGCCAGTCGACGCCCACATCTGAGTCGTTCCAGATCAGGCAGCGCTCGTGCTCGGGTGCGTAGTAGTCCGTCGTCTTGTACAGAAAGTCGGCGAACTCGCTCAGCACCACGAACCCATGCGCGAATCCAGGGGGGATCCAGAACTGCCGATGGTCATCCTCGCTCAACTCGACGCCGACCCATTTCCCAAATGTAGAAGAAGGTCGCCTCAGATCGACCGCGACATCGAACACACGCCCCCGGACCACCCGGACCAACTTGCCCTGCGGCTGGCGGATCTGGTAGTGGAGTCCTCGCAGCACGCCACGGGCAGAGCGCGAATGGTTGTCCTGCACGAAACCGGCCTCCACTCCCGTTCTCTCGGCGAAAGTTCTTGCGTTGTAGCTTTCGAGGAAAAATCCGCGCTCGTCCCCGAACACTCTTGGCTCGATCAGGAGAGGCCCCGGAATTTCGAGCTTGATCACCTTCATCAGAACACCCGCTCTTCGAGCAAGCTCAACAGATACGTGCCGTAGCCGTTCTTCGACAACGGCCGAGCCAACTCGCGCAACTGATCTGCATCGATCCATCCTGCTCGCCAGGCGATCTCCTCGGGGCAGGCAATCTTCAATCCCTGGCGTTTCTCGATCGTCTGGATGAACAGGCCGGCCTCGAGCAGGCTCTCGTGGGTGCCAGTGTCGAGCCATGCGTGCCCACGGCCCATCACCTGGACATCGAGCTCTCCCCACTCCAGGTAACGCCGGTTGATGTCGGTGATCTCCAGCTCACCGCGCTCGCTCGGCTTCAACGCGCGCGCGATGTCCACGACACGCGAGTCGTAGAAATACAGGCCTGTGACCGCATAGCGGCTCTTGGGGCGTGCGGGCTTTTCCTCGAGGCTGATCGCACGGCCTGCACTGTCGAACTCGACGACCCCATATCGCTCGGGATCATGCACCGGATAGGCGAAAACGGTCGCACCGCGCGTCCGCTCACCAGCACGACGCAATCCGGGCGAAAACTCGTGTCCGTAGAAAAGATTGTCACCAAGCACGAGAGCCGAAGGATTCCCCGCCAGATACTCCTCGCCGATCAGGAACGCTTGCGCCAATCCATCCGGACTGGGTTGAACTGCATACTCGAACCGTAGCCCCCACCGATTTCCATCACCGAGCAACTGCTCGAAACGAGGTGTGTCCTGCGGCGTCGAGATGATCAGGATGTCGCGGATACCCGAAAGCATGAGGGTCGAGATCGGATAGTAGATCATCGGCTTGTCGTACACCGGGAGAAGCTGTTTGGAAACCGCCAGCGTCGCCGGATGCAGCCGTGTGCCGGAGCCTCCGGCAAGGATGATGCCCTTTCGATTGCTCACGTACAGTCCTGTTCAATCATTTCCATATTGACTGGTGCACCACTGCCGGTACGCACCGCTGACCACGTTCTTGACCCAGTCCTGGCTATCGAGGTACCAGGCGACCGTCTTCCGTATTCCCGTCTCGAACGTCTCCGTTGGCCGCCAGCCAAGCCTGTGCTCGATCTTTCGTGCGTCGATTGCATAGCGGCGATCGTGACCCGGGCGATCGGATACGTAAGTGATCAAGCGCGCGTGGGAGCCGTCCGAACTGGGGCGCAGTTCATCAAGGAGAGCGCAGATCGTGTGCACGATCTCGATATTCGGCTTCTCATTCCAGCCGCCGATGTTGTACGTCTCGCCCGGCACGCCACCGGCCAGAACCGCTCTCAGTCCAGCGCAGTGATCCCCCACGTAGAGCCAGTCGCGCACATTCATGCCATCCCCATAGACCGGCAACGGTTCACCCGCAAGCGCCCGCGTGATCATCAGCGGGATCAGTTTCTCCGGAAACTGGAACGGCCCGTAGTTATTCGAGCAGTTCGTCGTAAGAACCGGCAAGCCATACGTGTGGTGCCACGCCCGTACCAGATGATCGGAGGCTGCCTTGCTCGCCGAATACGGGCTGTTCGGTTCGTAGGCCTTCGTTTCGGCGAATGGAGGATCCTGCGGGCCGAGGGATCCATATACCTCGTCTGTAGACACATGAAGAAAGCGAAACGATCGACGCGCATCCCCCTCCAACCCCTGCCAGTACGCCCGGGCCGCCTCCAGCAGGGAGAACGTTCCCTCTACGTTGGTCCGGACGAAGGCAGAGGGTCCCTGGATCGACCTGTCCACATGGCTTTCGGCAGCAAAATGCAAGATCGCCCGCGGGCGATGCCTCACAAGCAGTTCATCGAGCAACGGACGATCGCAGATATTCCCTTGCACGAACACATGACGATCATCCGCCTTCAGCGCCGCAAGGTTTTCAAGGTTGCCCGCATAGGTCAGCGCGTCCAGATTGATCACAGGCTCGTCCGAACCGTCGAGCCAATCGCGCACGAAATTGGCGCCAATAAACCCGGCGCCGCCCGTCACCAGAATCATCCACCACTCCCTGTATGTGCCGCCTTGCAGCCCGGAAATACGCCGCACGCGGCGGCCCGCCGGTATTGTATCCTGTTCCATTTCGGACTTCCCAAAGGAGTCTCCGACCTTGCCCGAATCGGGACCCAGGCCCAGCCTCGCACAAGCCCTATTGACGGCCCTGCTGGCATTGGCGCTCTGCGTCCCGGCTGGCGCAACCGGTCCTCTTCCCGGGCCGGTCCGTGCTGCGCTGCTCAGGCACGGGATCGCCGACACAGGAGTGGCCGTCTGGGTTCAGGCGCTCGACGCCACATCGCCGCACATCGCATACAACACTGAGCGCGCGATGAATCCGGCTTCCGTGATGAAGCTGGTCACGGCTTTTGCGGCCTTCGAAACACTCGGCCCTGCCTTCAACTGGACCACGCGGATTGAAGTCGAAGGGGATATCTCGGCCGGCCAACTGCACGGCAATCTGTACCTGGTCGGCGGTGGCGACCCGCTGCTGAGCTACGAACGGCTGTGGAAGCTGTTGCATCGCGTCCGGGCGCTCGGAATCGAACGTGTTCGCGGCGACATCGTACTCGATGCGTCGATCTTCGATCTTCCCTTCCACGATCCGTTCGCATTCGACGGCAAGGGGCTACGGCCCTACAACTCTGGCCCATACGGCGCATTGCTGCATTTCAACACGCTCCACCTTGAGCTGATGCCTGGCGCCACCAAAGGCGATCCGGTCAGGATCGTGCCCCATCCCCCGCTTCGCGGACTCACCATTCGCAGTGCCATCGCAACCGACGACGGAATCTGCGGAAACTGGCAACATCGGCTGGAGGCCTCGCTCAAATCCCACAAGCCCGGCGTCTTACTGGAGCTCAGCGGCCGTCTTTCGCTGGCCTGCGGCCCCCGCTCATGGAGTGCTGCGCCAATGCCGCCGGATCGGTTTTCCGAAGCGCTGGTCACTGGATTGTGGCAGGAGATGGGAGGCAGGGTCGACGGAACTGTACGAAGCGGAACAGAGCCTACCCGCCAGACATCCCTCCTGATTGAGGAAAGCTCGCCATCACTGGCAGAGGCAGTGCGCGAAATGAACAAGTGGTCAAGCAACGTCATCGCCACGCAAGTGCTCGCGACGCTTGGCGCAACAGACCAGAATACCCGGGACGTGCTCACTTCCGGTGCAAATGTCGTGAAAGAGCGACTCCTGGCATCCGGGATCCCTGCTGAGGACCTCATCATCGAGAACGGTTCAGGGCTGTCGCGTCACGAACGCATTTCCGCCAACTGCCTCGGAAAGCTCCTGATGACGGCCTGGCAGCGCCCGTTCATGCCGGAGTTCGTCTCGTCGCTCCCCATCGCCGGCCTCGATGGCACCGCCAGAAACCGCCTGTCTGCCAGTCCGGCCCGCGGACAGGCCCACATCAAGACAGGAACGCTCGAAGGCGTGCGCGCGATCGCTGGCTATGTCCTCGACCGGAAAGGGCGTCGACATGCGCTCGTGATGATGGTCAATGATCCGGCTGCAGCATCCAGTCTGGAAGCTCAGGACGCACTGCTCGAATGGATCTGGGCCGACCGCTGACCCGCCCTGATTCGCCTACAGGCCGAGATCAGGCCACAACGCATCGACGCGTCGCTTGACCGCCTCGTCCATGGCAATGGGGCGCCCCCACTCGCGCGCGGTCTCGCCCGGCCATTTGTTGGTCGCATCCAGCCCCATCTTGCTCCCAAGCCCGGCGACCGGGCTCGCGAAGTCGAGGTAGTCGATCGGCGTGTTGTCAACCAGAACGGTGTCTCGTGCCGCATCGACGCGAGTGGTCAGCGCCCAGACAACCTCCTTCCAGTCGCGGATGTCGATATCCTCATCGACGACCAGAATGAACTTCGTATACATGAACTGCCGCAGAAAGCTCCAGATGCCAAACATGACCCTTTTCGCATGCCCGGGATACTGCTTTCGGATGCTGACCACCGCAAGCCGGTAGGAACAACCTTCGGGAGGAAGGTAGAAGTCGACGATCTCGGGAAACTGGCGCTGCAGCAACGGCACGAAAACCTCATTGAGCGCGACGCCGAGCATTGCGGGCTCGTCCGGTGGCTTCCCCGTGTAGGTGGAATGATAGATCGGGTCGCGGCGCATCGTGATGCGCTCGATCGTGAACACCGGAAACTCGGACTGCTCGTTGTAGTAACCGGTATGGTCTCCATATGGCCCCTCCGGGGCCGTATCGTCAGGCCGAATCACCCCTTCGAGCACGATCTCGCTGCGCGCAGGCACCTGCAGGTCGGAACCAATGCACTTCACGAGCTCAGTCTTGCCGCCCCGAAGCAAGCCGGCGAACTGGTACTCGGAAAGCGTGTCGGGAACCGGCGTGACGGCTGCAAGTATGGTAGCCGGATCGCATCCAAGCACGACCGCCACCGGGAACGGCTCGCCAGGGCGGGCCCTCTGGTGATCGCGAAAATCGAGCGCACCACCGCGATGTGCGAGCCAGCGCATGATCACGCGATTCCGACCGAGCACCTGCTGGCGATAAATTCCGAGGTTCTGACGCGATTTCTCTGGCCCCCGGGTCACCACCAGCCCCCACGTGATCAAGGGCGCCACATCCCCCGGCCAACAGTGCTGAATCGGCAAACGCCCGAGATCCACTTCCTCGCCCTGCCAGACGATCTCCTGACAAGCGGCGCGGCTTACGACCTTGGGCGCCATGTTCAGCACCTGCCGGAAGACGGGCATCTTCTCCCACGCATCCTTGAGTCCGCGCGGCGGTTCCGGCTCCTTCAGGAAGGCGAGCAGTTTCCCGACCTCCCGCAAAGGCTGGCGCCAATCACCCCCCTCTGGAAGCGCTTCGCCCATCCCGAGAACCACACGCTGTGGCGTACCGAACAGATTCATCAAGACCGGCATCGCCAGCGGCACCCCAGACCGCACCGGCCGTTCGAACAACAAGGCCGGCCCGCCCGCACGCAGAACGCGGTCGGCGATCTCGGTCATCTCGAGGTGGGTATCGACGGATACGGATATACGCCTCAGCTGACCGACACGCTCCAGCACGGCAATGAACTGTTGCAGGTCGTGGCAACCCATAGATGTCGCGCGCCTCAGAGGAATCTCAGCGCGAACGTGCTAGCACCATCGCGGAGAGGAACAGAACCTCGGCAACACTTGTTAGCGCCGTCTCAAGGAATGCGGGCTTCGCGCATCCTTATCAAGCACTCTCATTCAGGAAAAACGCCCCGCCTGTAAAGGCGGGGCATGCACATCGGTAACGGATGAACACTCCGACGCGATCTGATGCGAATCCAATCGACTCGCACTCAGCTTCTTTCTGCTTACTGAACCGCGATCTGCAAGACTCGGCTCGCGGTCGCACCAGTCGAATCCGTAACAGTGAAATTCGCACTAAAGGTGCCGGCCGCGGGAGGAACACCGGACAACACGCCCGTCGCCGCAAGCGCAACGCCCGGGAATGGCGCAGCAGGGATCGATGACCAAGTATAGGGCGGTGTGCCTCCGGCCGCCGTCACAACCGCTGAATACGTGGACCCCGCCACACCACCCGGAAGCGCCGTTGTCACGACCCTGAGACCAAAGCCAGCTGCATCTTTCACGTTCAACCTGAATGACCGCTCAGCCGTCCGGCCGATCGAATCGGTCACGACCGCAATGAAAGAATAGTTGTCGCCCACTTGAGAGGGAACCCCGGAGATGACGCCATCGGTAGACAGCGTCAAAGCGGTCGGCAATGTGCTACCCGTTCGCAGTGCCCACGTATAGGGTGGACGCCCACCTGTTGCGGCAAGGAACTGCGCATATGGTGTACCAAAGAAGGCATCTGGCAGAGCCGCCTCAGTCGTGATCGACAATGCCGTATCGAAGTCCGAAGCATCATAGACCGGGATTGCAACGGCATTGTAAACCAACTGGCTGATTCCGTTCGACACGCTGTTATCGGAACGATCTGAATAAAATTCTACGCAAATCGATCCAGCGTCTTCCCCACTCACAACGGAAAACTGCGCCTGACCGTTGATGGTCGCCGCCGTCACCGACTTCGCCGTTACTGCACCGGATCTAAGATTCGCGCCGGCCCCCGCTGCACACTGCGCTGTTCCGGTAACGATGGAGGCCATCAGGTTCGCTCCACCGGCGATGGGATTCGGGACCGGCTGCCCCTGCTCGTCGACAACTTCGACCTGAACCACCAGTTGCGTTGGCCCATTCTGCCCCTGACGAATCAGCGCATTCGGCGCAGAGAGGTTGAGAACGAGTTGGGACGGCAATCCCGTCGGCGCTCCACCGACCGCAATCGAAATATCCTTGAACGCCTGTTCGCCGCTGACCGGATCCGTCGCCGTGCAACGCACAACCACCGTTCCAGAACGATTGGTCGAAAGCACATGGAAGCTGTTACCGCCGGAGTTCGATCCAAGCACAATATTCCGGAACGCGCCTTCGATCTCTCTCTCGTCATCGGGGCCGCACAGAATCTCAACTCGATCGTCCTCGTTACCGCGGAAATAATACAAGGCCCCACTCTCGAGCCCGGAAAGCACATTGCACCCGAACACCTCGTCCCCACCTGGAATCGGGTCATTGGTTCGATCACGGGAAGCATTCACGAAAATCGTCGCTGCCCCCGGCCAGGCGTAGCTGGGAGGGTTCGTGCAGGGATTCAGATCCAGGGTCAACGGAATCGATGTCCGCGAGGCAGTCAGCTGAACCTTGTACTCATTCGGCGCCACCGGCCCGCCCGGCAATCCTCCACTGCTGCCTCCACCGCCTCCCCCGCCGCAGGCCGCGACGAGCGCAACGGACGCGCTCAGGATCAGGCCCCTGAGCATGCCGATTGAAGAAAAACGCACTGATATCCCCTTATCCAGTCAAACAGATCATTCCCGTACGGAAACGAAGCGCCCGGAAATTGGACCGCATATTACGCGCAAATGCAACTCCAACGATAGAGCCGGATGCGGCAGCCCCCGCCCCACCACGCCCAACACTACAGCGCACATCTCGCGACTCAACGCCAGTCATTGATCGCTCGCCGTGTCGCCTGTGCGACTTCGCGTGCGACCGCTGCAAAGTCTTCCCCGCCTCCAGCGTACAGGATCTCCCGCGACGAACTGATCATGAGACCGGTGCCGTCCGGTGTCCTTCCACCCCGGACCGTCGCCGCGATATCTCCTCCCTGAGCGCCGATTCCGGGCACGAGAAGCGGCATCTCGCCCGTCAAGGCGCGCACCCGTGCCACTTCGTCAGGAAAGGTCGCACCAACGACGAGCGCGCAGTTTCCGTTCTCGTTCCATTGTTCCGCAACCAGGCGCGCGACATGTTCGTACAGCCTGTGGCCGCCCACGTCGAGGAACTGGAGGTCGCTTCCGCCCGGATTGGAGGTTCGGCACAACAGGATCACGCCCTTGTCGGCCCGCTCCAGGTAGGGTCGGACCGAATCGTGGCCCATGTAGGGGTTTGCGGTGACTGCATCTGCGCCGAAGCGCTCGAAGGCTTCCACGGCGTACATCTCGGCAGTGCTGCCGATGTCACCGCGCTTCGCATCCAGAATCACCGGAATACCCGGGTGTGCCGCGTGGACGTGCCTGATCAGGGCTTCCAGTTGATCCTCGGCGCGATGCGCCGCGAAGTACGCGATCTGCGGCTTGAAGCAGCACACGAGATCGGCGGTCGCGTCGATGATCGCGCGACAGAACTCGAAGATGGCATCCCGACGCCCTTTGAGGTGGGCCGGGAATCTGGCCGGATCCGGATCCAGTCCGACACACAGCAGGGTGTCTCGCTCGCGCCATGCGTCACGCAGGGCCGTCATGAAGTGCATCAGGATCATCCAGGCTGGGTCGCAAGGCCCGAATGATACTCCGGACACCCTGATCCGGGGCGACGAGCCCTCCTTGCGGAGGGCCCGTGGGCTTGCTACATCGACGGCTGGATTCCGAGCATCTTCATCGCCTTGGCGAGCGTATCCACCGACTCCTGGTGACGACCCGCCTTGTGCAGGGCCTCGCCTTCGGTGCGCATCGCCTTGACCTCAGCGAGTTGCTCGCTGGTCAACTGCGGGTTCTTGCCAAGCGCCTCGTCAATCTTCTTCATGTCTGCCGGGCAATGGAATGCGAGTGCCGATCCGGAGAACAGCAACGCGATCGCTCCGACGATCAGGATTCTTTTCATGGTTCGGTCTCCTGGGGTATGTCACGGGTAGGTCCGCAACGAGACTTTGACCGGCGCGAGCCGATCCGGTTTCCATCACACCAGGAGTCTGTCCAGCACGAGACTGACGAACACCACGGCACCGAACCAGTTGTTGTGCAGGAATGCCTTGAAGCAGCGCTGTCGATCGCGCCCGCGGATCAGGACGTAATGGTGGCCGGCGATCACGCCCGCAACCGCAAGGCCCGCGAACCAGGCGTATCCAAGCCCATGCACGAGGCCAATTGCGGCCAGCAGAGCGAGCGCAATAGCGTAGCAGGTCATGACTGCAGCAACGTCGTGACGCCCGAACGTGATCGCCGCGCTGCGAATGCCGATCTTCAGGTCATCGGGGCGATCGACCATCGCGTACTCGGTATCGTAGGCAAGCGCCCAGAACACGTTCGCAAGCACCATCCACCACGCGACGGCCGGCACGCTTCCGTGCACCGCCGCAAAGGCCATCGGAATGCCGAACCCGAACGCAATACCAAGATAGGCCTGAGGCAGCGCGAAAAAGCGCTTGGTAAACGGATAGCTTGCTGCAAGGAAGATCGCCGGGATCGACAACCACAACACCAGACGGTCGAGCGGAAGGATCAGCAAGAGCGCCAGAACGGACAGGCCGCCCGCGAGAAGAAGCGCCTCTTTCGTCGTGACTTCACCAGTGGCCAGCGGCCGCATCCGCGTGCGCTCCACGTGTCCGTCGAACTCACGGTCGGCGTAGTCGTTGATCACGCAGCCGGTCGAACGCATCAGCACCGTTCCGGTGACGAATGCAAAAAGCACATAGGGAGGTGGAAACCCGTCCGCCGCCAGCCATAGCCCCCACAGCGTGGGCCAGAGCAGCAGCAGGATGCCGATCGGACGGTCGAGTCGCGCCAGGCGCACATAGGCGGAAACGCGTTCGGAAGGACGAAACGGGGTCGCGGTCATCGGTAGAGAGTAGATATGGCCGGAAGGAAGACCTCGGTCACCAGGAGCGGCTGTCCGTTCTGGCGAAACACCGAGCGGCGCGCCCACAGTCGCGCGGGCCGACCCGCGACGGCACCGGTCTCGACCGCACGATGATAGCGCGCATCTCGCCAATCGAGCGATGCAGTGGCAAGCGGACAGCGCTCGATGCCTGGATCGGAAAAGAGCGCCGCACCCAGTGGTCGCGAACCGATTCCGCGCAGGAGCTGCCACGCACCCCTCGGATGAATCTGCGGCAGAACCGTGCGTGCGAACACCACGGGCGTGCCGCCCGCCATCAGCAGCACTTCACGAGCGAGCGAGCGCCGACCGGGACGCAGGCCCAGCACCTCGCATTCGTCGCGCAGTACGGCGCCAGCGCCCTGCCGCAGTACGCGCACCGAAAAATCATCGCAGCGCGCTCGGATCCGCGCCGTCAGGGACCCTTCGTCCGTCAGCCAGAGGCGAAGGTCGGAGGGAAGAACGGCACGCGACCGGGCGCAGCGCCAGCGGCAGGAGGAACGTCGGGCTTGCATCGGATGGCGCGCATCATAGCCGATGAGCGCCAAGTGAGGCGTCACTGGAAGCTCCACCACGGGGTGTCAGCGTGCGAACCAGCCCTTTCCATCCTCGAGCAGATGAAGCAGCGCAGGGATGAAGAAGAGCACGATCGCAGCGGAAAATCCGAGCCCGAATGCGATCGATACGGCCATCGGGATGAGGAAGTGCGCCTGCAAGGAAGTCTCGAACATCAACGGGGTCAGCCCCCCGATCGTCGTGAGTGAGGTTAGCAGTACCGCGCGCAGCCTTCCGCACGCGGCTCCGATCAACGCGTCGCGAAGGCTTGCGCCCGCGTTCTTGAGCTCCTTGAACAGGCTGACGAGGATGATCGAATTGTTGACCACGATCCCGGCCAGCGCAAACAACCCGAACAGGGACAGGATCGTCAGATCGAGGGCCATCATCCAGTGTCCGTAGATCGCTCCCGCCAGCCCGAGCGGGATGGCGGCCATGACGACGAGCGGCCAGCTCCAAGAGCCGAAGGACCAGACCAGGACCAGATAGATCAACCCCAACCCGATCATCAGCCCCATGCGCATGTCTTCCATCGTTTCACGCTGGTCGGCGGCCTGGCCTTCAAGACTGTAGTTCACACCATGGCGTGCAGACAGGCGTGGGAGCGCTTCACGCAGGAGATCGGCCTGAACGAGATTGGCGTTCGTCACGGCCCGATCCACGCTCGCCGAGACCTCCACGGCCAGCCGCCCATCGGCATGGCGCAGCGCTTCGAATCCACTCCGCGACTCCCATCGCGCAACACTCGCGAGCGGCACGAATTGTCCGCCCGGCACCTCCACCACCAGTCGATCGAAAACATCAAGCCGCTGCCGCTCGGCTCGTGGCAGCAGAACCCGTACCTCCAGTTCGTCGCGTCCGCTTTGCACGAGCTGCGCAAGGCTGCCGTCGAACGCCGCACGCAACTGCCGGCCCAGGGTATCGGTCGTCAGGCCGAGCGCCTCGCCGGCAGCCGTCAGCCGGTACACCAGCTGCTCGCGTCCGAACGGCATGTCGTCCTCGGAATCGCTGATGCCGGGCAGCGCCTTGATGGTTTCGGCCAGATCGAGCGCTGCCGCTTTCAAGACCGCAGCATCCTGTCCTGTCAGACGAACCGTCAGATCCCTCCCCTGAGGTCCGGACTGGCGCACCTTGAAACTGAGGCTCTCGAGCCCGGCAAACTCGCGGGTCTTCTCGCGCCAGACTGCCAGGAAGCGTTCATTGCGCACCTCGCGCTGATCCGACGGCAGCAACTCGACCATGATCGAGGCAAGCTGATCGGCTTTCGTTGTCGCACCTCCCGCGCCACCGATCGACTCTCCAAGGTGGGACACGGCCGTGCGGATCAGCCCGCCGCCCAGCTCCTGTTCCGTCTCGATCAGCGCACGCTCCAGTTCACGCAGGAACGCTTCGGTGTGCGAACGGGGCGTGCCGGCGACAAAACCCGCATTGGCAAACACCACAGGGCTTTCCGGCGCGGGAAAGAACACGAAACTGAGACGCCCGCCAGCCAGCAGGCCCCCAGCAAGAATCACGGTCGCGAGGGTGATCGCGACCGTGGTTCCGCGCCACTCGAGCGCAATCGTGACCAGCGGACGGAACACTTCCTCGCGCAGGCGCTCGAACCCTCCTTCCAGCGCGCTTCGCAGGCGCGAGACCCTCCGTACGGAGATCTCCTGCAGTGCACCACGCAAGTGTGCCGGCAGGATCAGGAAACTCTCCAGCAGCGATGCGACGATGACCATGATCATCACGAAGGGAATGTCGAACATCACGTTGCCCATGATCCCGCCAACCAGCATCAGCGGGAGGAAGGCCGCAATCGTCGTGAGCGAGGCTGCCATCACCGGCCAGAACATCCGCCGCGCTCCACCCAGCGCCGCCTGCTCCGGCCCCTCTCCACGGCGCCGGTGGGTATCGGCGTCCTCGCTCACGACGATCGCGTCATCCACGATGATCCCGAGCGCCATGATCAGAGCGAACAAACTCATCATGTTGATCGAACCGCCGAAGAAGTACATCAACCCGAGGGTCGCAAGAAATGCGGTCGGGATCCCGAACATCACCCAGAAGGCAACCCGCGCCGGCAGGAAGGCATAGAGCACCGCAACGACCAGCACCAACCCCCCCAGGCCATTCTTGACGAGCAACTGGATCCGGTCGCGGATCAGTTGCCACTGCGTGTCGAACACCTCAAGGCGGATTGAAGGCGGCAGGGTCGGCACCGTGGCGTCGAGCCAGCCTTCGAAGACCCTCGCCGCACGCAGGGAGTGCCCGCTCTCGCTGCGCTGCAACAGAAGTTCGACCACGACGTCGCCGCCCTCGGACAACCCGACCTCACCCGGGCGTGCCTCGCGTGTGATTCGCGCGATCTCTCCAAGACGGATGAGACCCCGTTCGTCGCTGACGACCGGCAGCCCTTCGAAATCGAGCGGATCACGCCGCTGTTCGAGACCGCGCACGTCGCGCGCACCGTCCAGTTCCCCCGCAGCGCCGGCCGGGACATCGCGCGCGAGCGCCGAAATCCGCTCGCCAATGCCCGGCAGGGACAGCCCGAGTGCTTCGAGCGCTGCCGAGGGGACTTCGACCGCGATGCGCTCCTGAGGCAGGCCCGTGATGCTGATCCGGTCGATACCCGCAGCAAGCAATTCGGATTCGAAGCGACGCACCCACGGCCGCAGTTCCTCCACGCTGCCACCGCGCACGAGCAGTCGCGCAATCGGCTCATAGCGAACGACCCTGCTCACCTGGGGTGGTTCGGCATCGCGCGGCAGGTTGCGGAACTCGTCGACACGCTGGCGCGCCTGGTCGAGCGCGGCAAGCGGATCGGAGCCTTCGTGCAACTCGAGCGTGATGCTGGAGACACCCTGGGCCGAAGTCGAGGTCATGCGCTTGAGTCCGTCAATCGTGCGCAGTCGCTCTTCGAGCGGGGTCGTGATGCCCTGTTCGACGTCCTCCGCCGAAGCCCCGCTCCACACTACCCGCACGCTGATGAGATCGAGCTCGAAGCTGGGAAAGAACTGCACGTTCATCCGCAGCAACCCGACCAGACCCGCCATCATCGCCAGCAGTACGAGCACGTTCGCCGCGACCGGATGCCTCAGGAGCCCAGCAAGGACGCCATCCCTCATGGGCGCACGACTTCCACGGCAAGCCCGTCCACCGCATGGGGAAGATGACTGGTCATCACCTCCAGCGCACGATCGGAATCGGCGACCCGCAACAGCACGTGCGGCACTCCGCCCACCTCATGCGAGCCCACACGCTCGATCCTCTGTGCGGCGATCCGGTCTTTGCGCACCTCGTAGATCCGATCTCCGCCGTGGAGCGCAGAGAACGGGAGCGAGAGCACAGCCTGGACCTCGGGACGCTCCAGAACGGCCTCGACGAATGCTCCGGCTGGCACGTCGACCCCTTGCCCGAGTCGCAGCAAGGCGTCGACCCCGCGCGCATCCCCCTCGCCGGCAATGCGCTCGAGGCGGGCGGCAAAGGTCTTCGTTCCGAAGCGCACCGCCGCCTCCAGCACATCCCCTGCAGCGATCGCAGCCCCAAGTTCGGCTGCATACAAGGCGGGCACCGCTGCACGCAGGTAGAGCGCGTCGTCCGCATAGAGCGACAGCATGCTCTGGCCGGCCTGAACCGGATCGCCTGCCGCAACCTCGACCCGACTGATCCGGGCGTCGAAGGGTGCAACGATCCGCCCCCGACTGACATCCCGCTCGGCCTCAGCGACCCGCGCCTTCAGCAACTCCAGTCTCGCAGGATGCTCCGCGATGGCCTGGTTGCGCTGATTCAAGGCAAGACGTGCCCGGATCACCTCCTCGCGCGCCTGATCGACCGCGCTTTCAGCCCCGGCGCGCGCACCCTGGAGCCGGGTCGCCCGTTCGAGCCGCGCCTCGACCAGCTCCAGCAGCCTGCGCTCCTGCTCGAGTGCCTCACGGTCATGCTGCACCCGAACGATTTCGCGCTCGAGCTCGGCGCGGGCCTGCTGCAGACGCGGCTCCAGGTCACGCGGGTCAAGCCGTGCAAGCACCTGCCCCGCAGCGACGCGCTCGCCGTCACGCACGTACACGTCAAGCACTCGGCCAGCGACTGGGGCGGCGGCCCGCATCCGGTCGGGCGCCTCGACGCGCCCGTATAGCTTGAGGGTCGGGCGCAGCTTGGCCGGTTCGACCTGCATCGTCTCGACACGCCATACCCGCTCACGCACCTCGACCGCTTGGGGTGCCGGACGGGTCGCCTGCAGCCACAGGAAGCCACCGAGGGCCACGACGAGGATTGCAAAGGCCAACAGACGACGCATTCGAGACACCCTTCAAGCCGCATTCGGCCGCAGCAACACGCCAGCCCGGAAACTGCCCGGCTCCACGCGATGGGCCGCACGCGGCCAGCGACCGGAAATATAAGGGGCGGATGATACACCCGCGCTACCACCCGTGCGCCCCGGTCAGGCTCGTAACAGCCCTTCACGTCCGCCCAGCCAGCGCTCAACGAGACGAAGAGCGTGCTCGGGCGATTCGGCAAGGAGGCGCTGCGCGAGCGCACGCGCCGGTTCGATCAGGGTCGCATCGGCTTCGAGATCGGCATACCGTAACAAGGGAACGCCGCTCTGACGGGCACCGACAAACTCCCCGGGGCCACGGATCTTCAGGTCCTCGCGCGCGATCACAAATCCATCTGCGTTCTCGTAGATCACCTTCAGGCGCGCACGCGCTGTCGGTGACAGCGGCTGCGCGTAGAGGAGGATGCAGGTCGATTCGGCCGCACCGCGCCCCACGCGGCCTCGCAGCTGGTGCAGTTGGGCCAGTCCGAAACGTTCCGCATGTTCGATCACCATCAGCGTGGCGTTGGGAACATCGACGCCGACCTCGATGACGGTCGTGGCCACCAGCACATCGAGTCGCCCCTCCGCGAATTCCGACATCACCAGAGCCTTCTGCGCGGCCTTGAGCCGGCCGTGCACGAGTCCGATGCGCAAACCGGGCAGCGCCGCGACGAGCATCCCGTAGGTTTCCTCGGCCGTCTTCAGCTGAAGCGTCTCCGATTCCTCGATGAGCGGACAGACCCAGTACACCTGGCGACCCGCATCGCACACGTGTCGTACGCGCCCGATCACCTCCTCGCGGCGCGACTCCGCCGCCAGGCGCGTGCGCACCGGTAACCGTCCGGGCGGTAGCTCGTCGAGCACGGACACATCGAGGTCGGCGTAGTGCGTCATTGCCAGTGTTCTCGGGATCGGGGTCGCGGACATCATCAGCAGGTGCGGATTCAGTCCGCCCGCGGCCTTCTCGCGCAATGCAAGGCGCTGTCGCACACCGAAACGATGCTGCTCATCGACGATCGCGAGCCCCAGTCGCGGCAACGCAACCGGATCCTCGATCAGCGCATGGGTGCCGACAGCGAGAAGGGCATCGCCATCCTTGAGACGCGCAATCGCATCGGCCCGGACTCGCTTGCGAAGACTGCCCGACAACCAGATCACGTCGAGGCCGAGCGGACTAAACCACGCTTCGAGCTTGCGGTGATGCTGCTCGGCCAGGATCTCGGTCGGAGCCATCAGCGCCGCCTGAAGCCCGTTCTCGGCGGTCTGCAGCATCGCCAGCGCCGCAACGATGGTCTTCCCGCTTCCCACGTCCCCCTGCAGAAGCCTCTGCATCGGATGCGGCGTTGAGAGATCTTCGGAGATCTCTCGACACGCGCGCTGCTGCGCGCCCGTCAGTTCGAACGGCAGGGCATCGAGCAGCGCCCGCGTGAGTGTCCCTTGCAGTTCGAGTGACACCGCGGCCTTCGCGCGCCGGGCGAGGTAGGCGCGCCGCAACGAGATCTGCTGCACCAGCAGCTCCTCGAAGCAGATGCGCCGCCAGGCAGGGTGCTGACGGCGCTCGAACCCCTCGGGTGCCATCCCCGGTTCCGGAAGATGCAACTGACGCAACGCCTGTGCAAATCCGGGCAGCCCCTGGCGGACCAGCACGTCCCGGGGCAGCAGTTCGGTCGCGTCGAACCCTTCGAGTTCGCGGCCGATCAGCTTGCGCAGGGTCGTCTGCGCCAGGCCCGCGGTCGTCGGATACACGGGAGTGAGCGAAAGCGGAAGCGGTTCGCCCTCGACCACTCGACGCACCCTCGGATGCACCATCTCGCCCCCGAACAATCCACTGCGCGCCTCGCCGAACAGGCGCACGCGCGCACCCGGCACGAGCAGCTTCTGCAGCGACGGGTAGAAGTTCAGCCAGCGCGCGAGAAGAACTCCGCTTGCGTCACGAATCCGGGCGTGAAGCTGCCGACGCGGGCGCAGCACAACCTCGCATGAAACGACCTCGCCTTCGATCTGGACAGCCCCCCCCTCGCGCACATGAGCGATCGGCGTGAGGCGGGTTTCGTCCTCGTAACGCAGCGGCAGGTGCAGCAGCAGATCGGCAGGTCTGTGAACGTCGAGGCGGGCCAAGCGGGACGACAGCTGTGTGCCGACTCCCGGCCACGCTTCATGGACGCGCCGCACGGGCAATGCCTTCCCGTCTCCTGCCTCACTCAAGGTCTACGACGGTTCGGCGGGGGTTCAGGCGAACACGAGCACCGCGTCTGCCTCGACTTGAGCCCCTTTCGGCAGTTCCTTGACACCGACGGCCGCGCGCGCCGGATAGGGCTCGGCAAAATAGCGCGCCATGATCTCGTTGACCCTGGCGAAATTTCCAAGGTCGGTCAGGAAGATCGTGAGCTTCACGGCATCCGCAAGCGAACCTCCCGCAGCCTCCGCCACGGCCTTGAGGTTCTCGAACACCCGCACCGTTTGCGCTTCGAACCCCTCTGCCATCTGCATCGAGCCAGGATCGAGCCCGATCTGGCCCGACACGTACACGGTGTCACCGACCCGAACGGCCTGCGAGTACGTTCCAATCGCGGCTGGAGCGTTGGAGGTGGAGATGATGATACGGCTCATGAATTCAGTTCCTCTTCAGGCAATCAAGAGAAGCGGCGCCCTCCCGGATGCCCGGGGTCACGGTTCGCTCCAAAGTCCGTCCGGATCAGTCGATCGCGCGCAGGGTCAGTTCGCAACCGCGCTTGTTGATGATCTTCTGTACCCCCTTGCGGGTCACCGTGTTGATCACCAGCGGCGCCATGAAATTGCCCCGCAAGCCTGCACTGGCGGGCGACTCGCCCTCCTCCTTGCTCAGGATGACTGCAACCGCAGCATCCTCGGGCTTCTTGAGCTCCAGCATTTCGAGTTCGTCATCCGAGAGCGTGAACTCGTAATTCACGCGCAGCATCTCGGGTCCCGTGATCGACAGCACCAGTTCGGGGTCATCGACACTTTGCAGCATGAAGAGTCCTGCGTTCTGCTCGGCGTCATGCACGAGCACGAAGCGCCGGCACTGCTCGAAACCAGGCAGACCCGCCGGAAACTCGATCACCTTGTCGTCGGACACATCGATCGCACCTAGGACCGGACTCAGAATGTTCATGTTCTCACTCCCATGAAAAGGATCATTATCATCGGACCCTGCCGATTGCAGCCCGACATCACGATGCCGGCAACACAACGGCGGCGGCATTCGCGCCGCCCTGGGCGCGCAGACGCTTCAACTCCGATTCGGCCATCGCGCGATCCGGATAGGGACCAAGCACGATTCTCCCGTGCGAGACCGCCGGATAGCCCGAACCGGTGAGTCTCCGCTCCAGCGCCGCCGCATTGGCGGCATCGGAGAATACCCCAAGCTGGACCAGAATTCCCGAGCCGGACGGCAAGGACACGAGCAAGCCACCCAGTCCGTGTTCGCGACGCAGTCTGGCAACCGCCTGTTCGGCCTGCCCGCGCACGCGGTACGGGCCGGCCGCCACACGAACCTGAAGGGCAGCCGGGTGTCCCCTCGCCACCAGATCAGCCTGCCGGCTCTGGACTGCATCGAGCGCCTCGAAATCTCCCAGCCGGATCCTGAAAGCCGCACCCGATGCGGCGACCGGTTCGGTCACCGCCCGAGGAGATTTCGATGCGCCGGCACTTGCTGCAGGCGTCGTGGCCCGCGGCGCTCCATCGGAAACCGATGCCCGCGTCGGCAGCGCCTCGCGATCGGCTTCCCGGGGCGACGGTTCGGGCTCCGCCCGGCTTTCTGCCTGCCGCGCGTACGCCCCTTCTGCTGCACGCGCAAGCGCCGTCAGGGCCTGCGCGTCCACCTCCGTCCCAGACCGGCTTTCACTGGATTCCGCATCCGGCGACGCCTTCCCGGACAGTTCGCCCGCCACATTCCCCGCCTCCACCGTCCGGTCGCCGCTCTGAGCGCCCGCCTCTTCGACAGGCAGCGCCCAGGCAGGAAGATCCGCCCGAACCGGCGAACCCGCATCGCGCGCCACCGGTTCGGACGAGAGGGTCAGGCTCGGGGGGGACGAGACTGCGCTCGATTCCTGCGCTACCGGCTGCGATCCGCCGGTCACCATCAAGCCGATGACCAGCATCCACATCAGGGAAAACGCCAGCGCGGCACGAATGAGGTTCTCCCTGCGGATCGGCCATTCACGCCCCGCACTTCCGATCCGGGCGCTTGTCGTCATACCTCGCTCTCCCGCTCATCCGGCCCTCTGCGCGCCAGCGCATGGACGAGCTCGGCCTCCGCCTTCGAGATGCCGCATCGTTCGGCGATCCCCTCGGCATCGAGCCCCCTGCGCGCGAAGACCAGCGCCTCACTGTATTCGGGCGACATCGTCCGCGGCACCACGGCTGCCTCCATCTGCGATTTCACCAACCGCAACTCATCGCCCAGCGCCGCGAGCTCTTCGCGCTGCACCGCAACCTGCGTTTCCAGCCTGGCGATCTCCTGGCGCAGCTGGCGCACTTCCAGTTCAGATTGAAAGGAGGGAGCGGATCCGCCTCCGGAGGCCTGTCCGGCCTGTTCCTCGACCATCACCCGATCAGGCCCGCCTTCCGCCTGTACCCACGCATCGGCCGTGCCACTCCCTTCCTCTTCGACGACGGCCTCGTAGACCCTGCGGACCGCCTCGCGCCGCGCCGGTTCGTCGGCATTCGACTCAAACAGCCTTGGCGTCGCATCCTCCGTGCGATCCGGCGGGTTCTCCTCGGCAATCTGCGGACGTGCACGCAGACGATAGCCGCGAAACAGCTCGAACGCTGCATACACGAACAGGAGCACCGCAACGAGCCAGAGCAGTCCGCGCACGCGCTATCCCCCTTGCAGCCTCGCCAGCGCCTGTTCGAGATCCCAGACGATGTCATCGATCGTCTCGATCCCGACCGACAGCCGGATCATGTCAGGCGGCACGCCAGCGGCGATCTGCTCGTCCGCGGACAGTTGGCGGTGCGTGGTCGAGGCCGGGTGGATCACCAGCGAGCGGGCATCGCCGACGTTCGCCAGATGGCTGATCATCTGCAGCGATTCGATGAACCGCTCGCCCGCGGGCTGGCCACCACGGATCCCGAACGACAGGATCCCACCCGCCCCCTTCGGCAGATAGCGTTGCGCCAGCATGAATTCGCTGCTTTCGGGCAGTCCGGGGTAGTTCACCCAGCTGACCTGCGGGTGACCCGACAGAAAATCCGCCACCGCCTGCGCATTCGCCACGTGCCGCTCCATCCGGATCGGCAAGGTTTCCAGCCCCTGCAACAACAGGAAGGCGTTGAACGGCGACAATGCCGGACCGAGCGTGCGCAGGGTTTCCATGCGCGCCTTCATCGTGAAGCCGAAATCGCCGAAGGTTTCATGGAAGCGCACGCCATGGTAGCCCTCGGACGGCTCGACCATCTGCGGGAAGCGTCCGTTGTCCCACGGGAATCGCCCGGACTCGACAATGACGCCCCCCATCGTCGTACCGTGACCACCGATGTACTTGGTTGCCGAATGCACGACGATGTCCGCCCCCCGTTCCAGGGGCCGGCACAGATACGGTGAGGCAAGCGTGTTATCGATGATCAGTGGCACCCCGGCATCGCGACAGATCTCGCCGATTGCTTCCAGATCCATCACGTTGAGACCCGGATTGCCGATGATCTCGCCATAGACCGCGCGCGTGCGTTCGTTGATCGCGGCGCGCACGCTCGCCGGATCGCGTACATCGACAAACACCGTGCGGATGCCGAGCCGGCGGAGGCTGACATCCAGTTGCGAGAAGCTGCCGCCGTACAAGGTGCGCGCAGCCACGATTTCATCGCCGGCTTCGCACAGCGTCAGGAAGGCCGTCATCTGCGCCGCGAGACCACTCGCCGTCGCCAGTGCCGCACGGCCGCCTTCGAGCGCAGCCATGCGCTCCTCGAATACCGCCACGGTTGGATTGGAGATCCGCGAATAGACGTTGCCGAAGGTCTGCAGATTGAAGAGCGATGCCGCGTGCTCCGGCGAATCGAAGACGAAGGAGGTGGTCTGGTAGATCGGCACCGCGCGCGCGCCCGTCACCGGATCCGGCTGCTGACCGGCATGCAGGCACAAGGATTCGATCCCGAAACGGTGGTCTGGCATCGCGGATCTGGGCGGCCCGTTCAAGACCGCCGCTGTTGGATTGTCATGGATAATACCCGCTCAGGCATGCCACCGACAATTGAGGCCCGAGCACCCTGTCCACGAGGCGCCGTCTCATTCCCTCGGACCCCGTTGACAGACATCAAGGCACCCCATGAGCGAAGCCCTCATCGTACTGACCAACCTGCCCGATCCGGAATCGGCCGAACGGCTCGCGAGCGAACTCGTGGCCAGGAGACTGGCGGCCTGCGTGAACATTCTCGCGCCGTGCCGCTCGGTCTATCGCTGGAAGGGCGAAGTCGAATCGGCGCAGGAAGTTCCATTGCTGATCAAGTGCCCGCGCAGCCGCTACACCGAACTGGAGTGCGCAATCCGCAAAGCACACCCTTACGAACTTCCGGAAATCGTCGCGGTCCCTGTCGAGCGCGGCCTGCCGGAGTACCTGGGATGGATCGCGGAACAATGTACCGATGGCGCACCCGACGCCCCCTGTAGCTGATCGCTTGCAACCGACCCGAACCATGCGCCGTCACCTGTTCCTGCTCACCCTGATCACCTGCCTGCTGTCCCTGCTGATGGTCGCGCTGCCCGCTCTGGCCGATCCCGTCGAGCCGGAAAAGGCCTACCGCTTCACTGCGCGCATGCTTGACGCCGGCACGATCGAAGCAAGCTACACGATCCGCAAGGACTACTATCTCTACGACAGCAAGCTGCGGTTCACCGCGACACCGGAGGACGTGCGACTCGGACCCGCCGAGCGTCCTCCCGGCAAGCCCTACAAGGATGAGTTCTTCGGCGATACGGAAATCCACCGCGGGACGCTCAACATCCTCATTCCGGTCGAAGCGGGCGGCAGTCAGACCCGCTTCACCCTGACCGCCCACAGCCAGGGCTGCTGGGACGGCGGCATCTGCTATCCGCCGATGACGCATACCGTCGAACTCGAGCTCGGCAAGTCAGCCGGCACCACCAGCGCGACCGGCGGCGCAGTGACGCCCCCACCTTCCGGAGGCGACGAGAGCGGTCGCATCGCACGCCTGCTGAAGGATGCCGGGCCGTTGCTGATCCTGACGAGCTTCTTCGGCTTTGGCCTGCTGCTGGCGTTCACCCCGTGCACGTTCCCGATGATTCCGATCCTGTCCGGAATCATCGTCGGGCACGGCCACCGTATTTCCCGCACCCGGGCGTTCGTACTGTCCTCGGTCTATGTCCTGGGCATGGCGCTGACCTATGCGGTCGCCGGAGTGGCGGCCGGACTGTCGGGCACATTGCTCGCGGCGGCACTGCAGAACCCATGGGTGCAGGGGGGATTTGCGCTCGTCTTCGTCGTGCTGTCGCTGTCGATGTTCGGGTTCTATGAGCTGCAGATGCACAGCGCCGTGCAGACCCGCCTGTCGTCGACCGCAAGTCACCAGAAGGGCGGCAGCCTCGGGGGCGTGGCAGTGATGGGCGTGCTCTCGGCGCTGATCGTCGGCCCTTGCGTTGCGGCGCCGCTTGCCGGCGCGCTCCTGTACATCGCGCAGACGGGCGATGCCGTGCTGGGTGGCCTTGCCCTTTTCATGATGGCGCTCGGAATGGGCGCACCGCTGATCGCGGTCGGAGTCGGCACGCGTGCACTGCTTCCGAAGATCGGCCCGTGGATGGAAGGGGTCAAGAAGGCCTTCGGCGTGATGTTGCTGGCCGTCGCAGTGTGGCTTGTCAGCCCCGTGGTGCCGGCGCTCGTCAGCATGCTCACATGGGCGGCACTGCTGGTGTTTTCGGGGATCTTCCTGCATGCGCTCGATCCGCTTCCTCAGCACGCCCGCGGCTGGCAGCGTTTCTGGAAAGGCGCCGGCGTGGTGATGCTGATCGCGGGCGCCGCGATGCTGGTCGGCGCACTCGCCGGCTCGCGTGACCCGCTGCAGCCGCTTGCCGTCCTGCGGGCCGGATCCACAGTCCCGACGACACAGCCGGGTTTCGAGCGCGTACGCTCGGTTGCGGAACTGGAAGCGCGCGTAAAAAGTGCCGGGCGTCCGGTGATGCTCGATTTCTACGCGGACTGGTGCGTGTCGTGCAAGGAAATGGAGCGTTTCACCTTCGCCGACGCAGGTGTCGCGGCACGCATGCAGCGCATGCTGCTCCTCAAGGCCGACGTGACCGCCAACAGCGAGGAAGACAAAGCGCTGCTCAAGCGCTTCAATCTGTTCGGACCCCCCGGCATCATCTTCTTCGATTCCGAAGGAAGCGAGCGTGAGGGCTTGCGGGTCGTCGGCTTCATGCCGAGCGGACCGTTCGCGGACATTCTCGACCAGGCCCTGCGCTGACTGCGCGCTGAAACCAACGGCTACGCTGCACCCCCACGCACTGATCCTAAGCCTTGCCGAGCGCCTGCGCAGGTTCGGCTTTTGGCCGCCTTTTGGCCTACAATTGCGCCTTCCCGTCTCCCCGAAAGCCCCCATGTTCTCCGGAATCATTGCCGCATGCGGCCGCATTACCGCAATCACGCCCCTGCAGGATGGCGTGCGCCTGAGCGTAGACACCGCCGACCTCGATCTCTCGGACGTCCGGATCGGCGACAGCATCGCCAACAACGGCGTGTGCCTGACGGTCGTCGACATCGACGACCGCTGCGCCCGCTTCGACGTTTCGCGTGAGACCCTCAACTGCACTGCCGGGCTCGATCAGCAAGGCTCCGAGGTCAACCTGGAAAAGGCGCTGCGCCTTGCGGACCGGCTCGGTGGCCACCTCGTGACCGGTCACGTCGATGGCGTCGGCGAGGTCATCCGCTTCGAACCGGTCGGCGAAAGCCATGAACTCGTGATCCGCGCACCCGACGCACTCGCCGGCTACATCGCGCGCAAGGGATCGATCACGGTGAACGGCGTGAGCCTCACCGTGAACCGGGTCGAACACGCGGATTTTTCGATCAACCTGATCCCGCACACCGTCGCAGTGACGAATCTGAAGCACCTCGCGACCGGCAGCCGGGTGAACCTGGAAATTGACTTGATCGCGCGCTACGTCGAACGCATGCTCGCATGGCGCGAGGAGACCGGAACATGACCGCACTGGCACCGATCACCGAGATCATCGACGAAATTCGCGCCGGCCGCATGGTGGTGCTGGTCGACGAGGAGGATCGCGAGAACGAGGGCGATCTGGTTCTCGCGGCCGAGCACGTCACGCCTGAGGCGATCAACTTCATGGCGCGGCATGGCCGCGGCCTGATCTGCCTGACGCTGACCGAGGCGCGCTGCCGGCAGCTCGAACTGCAGCTCATGGTGCGGGACAACCGTTCGCCGCACGGGACCGCCTTCACCGCCTCGATCGAGGCGGCTGAAGGCGTGACGACCGGCATCTCGGCGCAGGATCGTGCCCGCACGGTACAGGCAGCGGTCGCCCGTCATGCCCGCCCGACCGACATCGTGCAACCCGGACATATCTTCCCGTTGATGGCCCAGAAGGGCGGCGTGCTGATCCGCGCCGGGCACACCGAGGCCGGATGCGATCTCGCGATGCTCGCCGGACTGGAACCGGCGGCGGTCATCTGCGAGATTCTCAAGGACGACGGCACGATGGCCCGGCTGCCCGATCTCGTCCCGTTCGCACGCGAACACGGCCTCAAGATCGGCGCCATCCGCGACCTGATCGAATATCGTGCGGCCAACGACCGCCTCATCGAACGCGTCGCCGAGAAGGACGTCAGGATTGCCGGCACCACATTCCAGCTCGCCGCGTTCGAGGACAAGACCTCGGGCGACGTCCATTTCGCACTCACCCACGGCGAGATCCGGCCCGAACGCGAGACCCTGGTACGGGTGCATGAGCCGATCTCGATCGTGGATTTTCTCGATCCTGCGAGCGGCCATCACAGCTTTCCGGTCCCCGACGCGCTGAACCGTCTCGCGGCCGCCGACCAAGGCGTGATGGTACTGCTCTACCGCCCGCAGACCGGGCATGAGCTGCTCGCCAGCCTGCGCGGCGATCGCGGTCTCGCCCCGAAGTGGGACGCACGGCTCTTCGGGGTCGGCGCGCAGATCCTGCGCGACCTCAAGGTCGGCAAGATGCGCATCCTCGCAAGCCCGCGCAAGATTCCAAGCATGACCGGCTTCGGCCTGGAGATCACCGGCTTCCTCGATCAGGACTGAAACCCCTGACCGACGCCTTCCCCGGCCGCGCCCCTTCCCTCCGACCCAAGACAGAACCCCATGGCACGCTACGAGAACATCAACGAAATCGACATCGATCTGGACGGCAGCGCAGTACGCGTCGGCATCGTCATGAGCCGTTTCAACCAGGACATCTGCGAGGGACTGCTTTCGGCCTGTACGGCAGAGCTCCTGCGGCTTGGCGTCCGGCCCGAATGCATGCGGATCGCAACCGTCCCCGGGGCGCTCGAAATCCCGCTCACGCTGCAAGCCATGGCCCGAAGCGGGGCGTTCGACGCGCTGGTCGCACTCGGTGCGGTCGTGCGGGGCGAGACCTACCACTTCGAACTGGTCTCGAACGAGATGGGCAGCGGCATCACACGCGTTGCGCTGGACACCGGCGTTCCGGTCGCCAACGGTGTACTCACGACCGAGGACGACGACCAGGCTCTTGCGCGCATGAACGAAAAGGGAACCGACTGCGCACGCGCCGCCGTCGAGATGGCCAACCTGCTGAAGAGGTTCAAGTGAGCAGCGGGCGTGCCGCGCGCCGTCGGGCGCGGGAACTTGCCCTCCAGGGCGTCTACCAGTGGCTGCTGTCTGGCAACAGTGTCCCCGGCATCGTCGAACACCTGCAGCAATCCGAGGAGTTCGCAAAGGCCGACGGGGAGCTGTTCACGCAGCTCCTGCGAGGCACGATCGGGCGGTCCGCCGAGCTAGAAGCCGATCTGGCGCCCTTCATCCATCGCACCGTAGAAGAGCTGTCGCCCGTCGAGCGTGCGATCCTGTTGCTCGGCGCGTTCGAACTGAAGTGCAGTCCAGAGATTCCCTACCGCGTCATCATCAACGAGGCGATCGAGCTCGCCAAGGGCTATGGCGGCACGGACGGACACCGGTTCGTCAATGGCGTGCTCGACAAGCTCGCAGGCCATCTGCGCCAGACTGAGATCGAAAGCCAGCGAACTCCCGACAAGCCCTGAGAGCTTGTGAAGAAATCGTAACGAGCAGGCCAACGCACCGAGGCCCATCCTCACGGACGGGCCTCGACTCATTCAGCCTTGCCGCGGGAGCGATGCCCGCAGCGTCAAGCCTCTCTACCAGCGGTTATCCGGCCGCGTCCTGCGCGAAGCGGAATCGGACCGCCCTGAGGAAGGGCGTCCGCCTTCGCCGCCGAAGCGTCCGTTACCGCGTCCTGCGCCCCCCGTCCAGCCCTTGCCTGAACCCGGTCTGGCATCCTGCGCCGGGCGCCCGCCAGAGCCTGAACGATCTCCGTAGCCGGGCCTTCCGCGCGGGGCGGCAGGCCGCGCCGACGGCTCCAGCCCTTCGATCACGTGCACCGCGAGGCGATTTCCCGTGAAGCGTTCGATGGCGCGAATGATGCCCATCTCGCGAGGACCGGAAAAGGTGATCGCGATGCCGTCACGGCCCGCACGACCCGTCCGTCCGATCCGGTGAACGTAGTCTTCGGCCGCACGTGGCGGGTCGAAATTGATCACGTGGCTGATACCGGCCACGTCGATGCCCCGCGCAGCAACGTCGGTTGCAACGAGGATTCCGATCCGTCCCGCACGCAGCTTGTCGAGTGTACGGTTGCGAGCCGTCTGGTGCATGTCCCCATGCAAGGCGGCTGCAGCAAACCCCTTCTCCTGCAATCCGAGGGAGAGTTCTTCGGCACTGCGCTTGGTCGCCGTAAAGACCACCGCCTGTTGCAGCCCATCGCCCGACAGCACGGCTTCGAGCAGGCGCGTCTTGTGCCCGAGGCTGTCGGCCATCAGGAGACGCTGCTCGATGGTTCCGGTTTTTGTCTGGCTGGCGACGATCTCGATCCGCTGCGGATCGCGCGTCAGCTTCTGGGCGAGCCTTCCGACCACGCCGTCGAGCGTCGCCGAGAACAGCAGGGTCTGGCGCGCGGCGGGCGTTGCGGCGACGATGGTTTCAATGTCTTCGGCAAACCCCATGTCGAGCATCCGATCGGCCTCGTCGAGCACGAGCGTCTGGACCTCGGAAAGCCTGAGCTTGCGACGCTGCAGATGATCGATGAGGCGCCCCGGCGTTGCGACCACGACGTCCACCGGACGTGCAAGCTGCTTGGCCTGTGCGAAGAAGGGGGCTCCGCCGACCAGACAGGCGGTGTTCAGTCCGCGCAAGTGACGCGCGTAGGTCTTGAAGGCCTTTTCCACCTGCTGAGCCAGTTCGCGCGTCGGCGCCAGCACCAGCACGCGGGGTCCTGCGCCATGAGCCGGCTTGTTCTGCCCCAGGCGATGCAGGCAGGGCAATGCAAAGGCAGCGGTCTTGCCGCTGCCTGTGTGCGAGGACACGAGAAGATCTCCGCCGGCCAGTGCAGCAGGAATGGCCCGTGCCTGGACCGGCGTCGGATTCGGATAGCCGGACGACTCGATCGCCTGCAGCAGGGCCTCGTCGAGACCAAGTTCCTTGAAAGTCATTTTCTTCCTTGATGGTTCCGGCCGCTCCCCACGGAGGCGACCGGAGTCAGTCCGCCCGAAAGGGCGGGAATGGCATCGCCGCGCTTCCCTGCGGAAACACGCTGATGGGCTTGGGGCAACCGGTTCAGGCGCGTGCGCCCGAGCGGGTTGCTCATCGGCTCCAACCGGGAATCGCGATGCCACTCGATCGGAAGAACGAATGGAGTTCGGAGGGGGTCGGGACGATGGGGCTGTGTTGGACAGTCCCTCGGCTGGACACCGCAGCCAAAGACCGCTGCGGTTTCTGAAAGGCTTCTTGCACCGAAATGCTGCGTTGCACAACTTTCGCTATTGTACGCGAGCAGCGGCTGAGAGTACACAAAAAAAGCCTGCCACCTTCCGGCGACAGGCTTCTCGGAAAACCCGAACCCGATCTTACTTGCCGTTGACGGCACCCTTCAGGGATGCGCCAGCCGAGAACTTGGGGACGCGAGCGGCCGCGATCTTGATCGTGGCACCAGTCTGCGGGTTGCGGCCCGTGCGGGCGGCACGTTCCGAAACTTCGAATGAGCCGAAGCCCGTGAAGGAAACCTTCTCGCCTGCGGCGAGACGGTCGGCAATGATGTCCAGTACAGCCGACAGCGAGCGGTCGGCCTGAGCACGCGATACATCCAGACGGTCAGCCAAGGCTTCGACAAATTCACCTTTGTTCATGCTTTTCCTCGATTGGTGTGAGTTTGAAAGGATTTCGGTTCCACCCGAACGATTCTAGCACCGTCGCGGCGCTGCAAGCGCAGCGCCATCGAACGGATGCGACAAAAAGGACAACACCGGCATGCGAAGACACGACGAGCACCAGAATCTCAAACGACCGCTGGCGGATAGTCGAGATAACCCCTCTCACCCCCCTGGTAAAAGGTATCGGCATCCCAGGCCGCGACTTCCCTTCCCGCCCGGAACCGCTCCACCAGATCCGGATTGGAGATGAAGAGTCTGCCGAAGGCAACCGCATCACACAAGCCCCTTTCGATCCAGAGCGTTGCTTTTTCGCAGTCGAACCCACCGTTCGAGACGATCGGCATCGTTGCGATCGGTCGAAAATACGGTGCAAGTTCCGGAATCCACCCGGCCAAACCCTCCGTGTGCCTGGCCTGATACGGTTCGGTCAGATGCAGCCAGGCCAGCCCGTATCCGTTTGCGCGGCGCACGAGATGTTCGAAGGTCGGCAGGGTCTGCTCGTCGACCGTCAGGCCATGCATCCTGTGCATCATCGGATTGAGCCGGAACCCCACCCTGCCCGCCGGGACCTCGGAGACGACTGCATCGAGGACCTCGAAGAAGAAACGCGCCCGGTTATCGGTACTTCCGCCGTACTCGTCCTCACGCTGGTTCGCGCACGGCGACAGGAACTGGTGGATCAGGTAGCCGTTCGAGGAGTGAATCTCGACACCATCAAAGCCCGCCACCATCGCGTTGCGCGCGGCCCGTCCAAAATCCGCGACAGTGGCCGCGATCTCCTCGCGGGTGAGTGCACGCGGCGTGATCGTCGGCTTCAGACCCTGCGCGGTCAGCATCTTCCACTGCGGGTCGATCGCAGAAGGTGCAACCGGCGCCGCGCCACCGTGGAACTCGGGCAGCGACAGGCGCCCGCAGTGCCAGAGCTGGCAGACGATGCGCCCACCCCTGGCGTGCACCGCATCGGTCACCTGTCGCCAGCCGTCCACCTGGGCCTGCGACCAGATTCCCGGCGTGTCAGGATAACCCCGGCCCTGCGCCGAGACGATCGTTGCCTCCGAGATCACCAGCCCGGCCGAAGCCCGCTGAGCATAGTAGCGGGCCATCATCGCGGTCGGGGCGTACTCGGCATTCCCGGCGCGGCAGCGCGTCAGGGGCGCCATCACGATGCGGTTGGGCAAGTAAAGCTGACCAAGCTGAACGGGTTCGAACAGGGAAGCGCGATGCATGTCGACGACTCCAGGATCCGGTTCAGCCGCGAGGCTCGGGCGAACCATCACGCCCTTCCCGCTTGCCCCACTTTACCCAGTGGATGGTTGCGAGACGGCAATCACCGCCGTACGCCGCCTGCACGTCCGGGTTTCGCTTGAGATAGCTCATCACGTCGAATGCGGGCGCACTCGGACGGCACTCCTCGAGATGGGTCAGCCAGTAGCGGCCGACCAGCTCGCGGTCACGAACCATCTCGACTGCGACCGCCGGATTGCGCTCGACGAAGAACTCCGGATCGAAGGCATCGGAGCGCAGCATCTGGCGCTCGTCCAGCCCGTGGCGCTCTTCAACGTCCATCGCAAGCTGTGGAAACTGCTCGAAGAAGAGCTTCGGCTTGTTCATTGCAAGCCACACGAGCTCGACCCGTGCGATCCGGTTGGTGAGTTCCTCACCGGCCGGTCCCGGCTTTTCCGCGACGAGCGTGTGATAGATCACCAGCGCGCCCACCAGCGCCGGCAGCAGGAGAATGCCGATCACGAAGTTCTTCATGCTAGAGTCCGCAGAAACAAACACTTTCAGGGAGATTGTCCGATGCGGATCTTATCACTCGTTGCGCGCCCGTCTCCGGTTGACGGGAACGTGAATCGCCCCATCCGGGCAGCGGCCACCGTGGCCGCGCTGCTGGCGCTGGGAGTCGTTCCCGCAACTGGGGCCCAGGCGGCCGACCTGACCGTCGCGACCGGGCGGACGAGCGCCTCGACACTCGTCGTCCGGGTCGGGGCGCAGTTCGACTTCGAACGCGCGTGGTTCGTCAGCGATGTCGGCCGGCTCACCGGCTACTGGGACGCGGGCTACACCTACTGGGATGGCGGCAGCAAGTCGCGCAACCACAGTATTTCGCTCAACCCGGTATTCGTCTACGAGTTTACCGGGGAACGCTTCAGACCCTATGTCGAAGGTGGCATCGGTATCGCGCTCTTCGCCCGGACGGAGATGTACGGATTCGAGCTGAGTACCGCCTTCCAGTTCGAGGACCGGCTCGGATTCGGCGTGCGCTTCGGCGAACACGAAATCGGCCTGCGCGCACAGCACTATTCGAACGCGAACATCAAGCGTCCGAACGACGGCGTCGAGGCTTACACGATCCACTACCGTTTCCGCTTCTGACCGGGCGGGGAGCAGGTTCCGGCCGGGTCGTCAGCGGGCCTGTGGTCGCAGGATCAGGGTATCGCCGCGCTGCGTGAATTCGAGGTGCTTGAGCACGCTCATGCCGAGCAGGACCTGATCGTCGCGAAACCCCGGGTTGAGGTGGCCGCGGACCCTCACCGCACGAAAGGGCCCGAGACCGAGTTCGTCGATCACGGTCGCGCGCGCCGTCACCGCGCCGTTGGCCGTCATCACCTGCATCGGCGCCCCGGGTGCGAGCCCGAGCTGCGCGCCAAGATGCGCCGGCACCGACACCTGGGTCGCTCCGGTGTCGAGCAGGAACACCACCGGCTGGCCGTTGATGGTTCCTGGCGCGACGTAGTGTCCCGCCCGGTTGCGCTGGAGCACGAGTTCGCTCGCCCCGGGTGCGACCTGAAGGTCGCGGTTCGGATGAGCGCGCCGCTCCAGGCTGTCCTCGAAGAACAACCACAAGACCCCCAGCGCGGCAATCCACGCCAGCGCGATCATGCCGCGACCGAGGCGGCGCTGTGTGGCAATCGGTTCATCCATGGGCACTGGGACCTTCACGAGGCGCCTTCGGTTCTGAGCACCCCTCGATCACAGCCGACCGGCGAAGCGAAAGCGCGAAGCCGGGTGCCACATCGCCACCACCGAAGCGACCTGACCCTGTGACCAGGTCCGGCGCCGCAGCACGAGACAGGGCTCACCGTCTCCGATTCGCAGCATGTCGGAAATCCGGGAAGAGGGCAGACTCGCCTCGATCGAATAGTCCGCCCCCTGCAGCGGCGCAGCCCGCATCAGGTAGGCATTGGGCGTGGTGCACGAAAAATCCAGCGCCAGGTAGTCTGGCGCGAGCCGCG
This sequence comes from Rhodocyclaceae bacterium, assembly GCA_023383815.1. Classification (GTDB taxonomy): domain Bacteria; phylum Pseudomonadota; class Gammaproteobacteria; order Burkholderiales; family Rhodocyclaceae; genus JACOUN01. The sequence goes on along the minus strand of JAHDYG010000012.1, from coordinate 36,718 downwards.
GGTCCACGTGGCGGTCCTCGACCTGGATCGGCTCGTCGTTCTCGAAATGCACGATCACCGAGTGGAACAGTGGATCGCGTGGCTTCAGTCCGAACTGGCGTGCCAGCGCATCACTCGCACGGCAGCGTTCGAGCAGATGCAGTTCGCTGCGGTGGGTGTGCCCGCGGGCCGCGATCTCGTCGGCGATGTTGCGGATCTCGACCAGGGTCGACTGGTACTTCTGTTGCGCGACGAAGGTCCCGGAGCCCTGCACCCGCTCCACCACCTGCTCGTCGCTCAGCTCGCGCAACGCCCGGTTGACCGTCATCCGCGACACGCCGAACTCGCGCGCCAGCGCCTCTTCGCCCGGAATCGCATCGCCCTCCTTCCAGATGCCGGCATGGATCTGCGCCAGGACATGATCCTTGATTCGACGATAGGCGGCCGGCCGGGGAGTCGTGGTCATCGCTTCTGCCATCCAGAGCAAGGGATGGGCGAATTGTATTGACGAACGGAAAATAGTCCACCTATGATGTATATACAACTCCGCAATCCTTGCCGTCCACGCTTTGCCATCCACAGCCTGCGGAAGAACCTGGAGGAACCCCGATGCCCCGCGCCGCCGACCCCCGCCTCGACCCCACGCGTGTCGTGCGCGCCCCGCGCGGCAGCCGGCTGCACTGCCGCAACTGGGTGGCCGAAGCCGCCTGGCGGATGATCCAGAACAACCTCGATCCGGAGGTGGCCGAAAACCCGCAGCATCTCGTCGTCTACGGCGGGATCGGGCGCGCAGCACGCGACTGGGCATGCTTCGACCGCATCCTCGACACCCTGCGCAATCTGGATGAGGACGAAACGCTGCTGGTTCAGTCGGGCAAGCCGGTCGGCGTATTCCGCACCCACGCGGACGCCCCGCGGGTGCTGATCGCAAATTCGAACCTTGTACCGAAGTGGGCGACCTGGGAGCACTTCAACGAGCTCGACCGCAAGGGGCTCTTCATGTACGGCCAGATGACGGCCGGTTCGTGGATCTACATCGGCAGCCAGGGCATCGTGCAGGGGACCTTCGAGACCTTCGTCGAAGCCGGCCGCCAGCACTATGGCGGCAAGCTCGCCGGTCGCTGGATCCTGACCGCCGGACTCGGCGGCATGGGCGGCGCGCAACCGCTCGCCGCAACCCTCGCCGGCGCAGCTTCGCTGACCATCGAGTGCCAGCAAAGCCGCATCGACTTCCGTCTGCGCACCGGTTACGTCGACGCGCAGGCGAAGGATCTCGATGAAGCGCTGGCGCTCATCCGGCACCACTGCGCGCGCAAGGAAGCGGTGTCGATCGCGCTGCTTGGCAACGCCGCCGAGATCGTGCCACAACTCGCCCGGCGTGCACGCGACGGCGGACTGCGCCCGGACCTCGTCACCGACCAGACTTCGGCGCACGACCTGATCCACGGCTATCTGCCGCTGGGCTGGACAATCGATGCGTGGCAGGCGGCCCAGAACGACCCGGCGCAGCACACCCGCCTGCGCGACGAGGCCGCCCGATCCTGCGCCGTCCACGTGCGAGCGCTGCTCGACTTTCATGCGATGGGTGTACCGACGGTCGACTACGGCAACAACATCCGCCAGGTCGCACTCGACCAGGGCGTCGCGAATGCCTTCGATTTTCCGGGTTTCGTGCCCGCCTACATCCGCCCGCTGTTCTGCGAGGGCAAGGGGCCGTTCCGCTGGGTCGCGCTGTCAGGCGACCCCGAGGACATCCACCGCACGGATGCGAAGATCAAGGAGCTTTTCCCCGACAACCGCCACGTGCACCACTGGCTCGACATGGCCGCCGCCCGGATCCGCTTCCAGGGGCTTCCGGCCCGCATCTGCTGGCTCGGGCTGGGCGAGCGCCACGTCGCGGGTCTCGCGTTCAACGAAATGGTCCGGCGCGGCGAACTGAAGGCGCCGATCGTGATCGGGCGCGATCACCTCGACACCGGCTCGGTCGCGAGCCCGAATCGCGAAACCGAAGCGATGCGCGACGGCAGCGACGCGGTCAGCGACTGGCCGCTCCTCAACGCCCTGCTCAACACCGCGGGCGGCGCGAGCTGGGTCAGCCTGCACCACGGCGGGGGCGTCGGGATGGGCTACTCGCAGCACGCCGGCATGGTCATCGTCGCCGACGGCAGCGAAGCGGCCGCGCGGCGTCTCGCACGGGTGCTCGTCAACGACTGCGCCTCGGGCGTGATGCGCCATGCCGACGCCGGCTACGAGCTTGCGCTCGCAACCGCGAAGAAACACGGGCTCCGGCTGCCGATGCTGCCCTGACCGAGCGGAACCGAACGACGCGATGAATGCCACCCCCGCCCCCGACGCATCGCCCCGCAGCCCACGCCGGCTGTGGCGCAATGCGCGGCTCGCAACCCTCGACGGCGAGGGCTGGGGAGGCATCGCACAGGGCGCTCTCCTCACCGCCGGCCCGCACATCGCCTGGGTCGGCCCGCTTTCCGGCCTGCCCGCGCACACCGTCGTCGACGAGGAACACGACCTCGATGGCCGGCTCGTGACACCGGGCCTCATCGACTGCCACACTCACCTCGTTTATAGCGGGCAGCGAGCCGACGAGTTCGAACGCCGGCTCGCCGGCGCGAGCTACGAGGAGATCGCGCGCGCCGGTGGCGGCATCCAGGCGACCGTCGCCGCCACCCGCAGCGCCGATGAAGACACGCTCTACACCCAGGCCGCGCTGCGTGCCCGCACGCTGATGGCTGAGGGCGTCACGACCCTGGAGATCAAGTCCGGCTACGGTCTCACCCTCGAATCCGAAGCGCGCCTGCTGCGGGTTGCGCGGCGGCTCGGCAGGGCGCTTCCGCTCAGCGTGCACACGAGCTTTCTCGGTGCCCATGCCCTCCCGCCCGAGTTCACCGGCCGCCCCGACGCCTACATCGACGCCGTGTGCGGCTGGTTGCCGGCGCTCCACCGGGAAGGGCTCATCGACGCCGTCGATGCATTCTGCGACCGGATCGCCTTCAGCCCCGCCCAGACACGGCGCGTATTCGAGGCCGCGCAGGCGCTCGGCCTGCCGGTCAAGCTGCATGCCGAGCAGCTCTCCGATCAGGGAGGCGCCGCCCTGGCCGCCGCCTTCGGCGCACTCTCCTGCGACCATCTCGAATACCTGGGAGACGATGGAATCGAGGCGATGCGGCGGGCCGGCACCACCGCGGTGCTGCTGCCGGGCGCCTTCTACGTGCTGCGCGAGACGCGCGTGCCACCGGTTGCCCGGCTGCGCGAGGCCGGCGTTCCGATCGCGGTCGCGAGCGATCACAATCCGGGTTCCTCACCCGGACTGTCGCTCCTCCTGATGGCCCACATGGCGTGTACGCTCTTCGGCCTGACCCCGCTCGAAGCGGTACATGGCATCACCACGCATGCGGCGCGCGCACTCGGCCTCGGCGACCGCGGCCGTCTCGCGGCCGGCCTGCGTGCCGACTTCGTCATCTGGCAGCTCGATCATCCGAACGAACTCACCTACTGGTTCGGCTACAACCCATGCCAGCGCGTCATCGTCGCCGGCGAGGCGCGCACATGAGCGGGTTCCCGGGCAACGCCTTGGTCTGGAGCGGGCGCACCGACGCCGAGGAGTCCGGCGTCACGACCCGCTGGCACCAGCACGTGCAAGCGCTGGCGGCAGACTCGCATGGCGGGGTGACGCTGCTCGGCTTCGCGGTCGACGAAGGCGTGCGGCGCAACCACGGACGCTGCGGCGCCGCACAAGGTCCGGACGCACTTCGTGCTGCACTCGCTGCGATCCCCGTGCATGGCGAGCCGCCAGTGTTCGACGGCGGCGACATCGAGTGTCCGGATGGCGATCTCGAGGCGGCCCAGCAGCGCCTCGCGGCGCGGGTTGCCGATGCCTTGCGGCGTGCGAGCCTGCCGCTCGTGCTCGGTGGCGGCCATGAAGTCGCATGGGGAAGCTTTCAGGGCCTGATGGCCGCCGGATCCGGACTCGATCGCCTGCTGATCGTCAATCTCGACGCCCACTTCGACCTGCGCCGCGCGGCGCACGGCAACTCGGGCACCCCCTTCCTGCAGATCCACGACTGGTGCGCAACGCACGGGGCCGCCTTCGACTACCGGGTGTTCGGCATCAGCCGCTTCGCCAATACCCGGGCGCTCTTCGAGCGCGCTGCCGAACTGGGCGTCGTCTGGCACGAAGACGAAGCGCTGCAGACCGAAGACGGGCTGCGCACGGCGTGCGCCGCGCTCGCCCGCGACCTGCAAGGCTGTGCCGCGGTCTACCTGACGATCTGCCTCGATGTGCTGCCGGGCGCAGTCGCCCCCGGCGTCTCGGCTCCGGCGCCGCTCGGCGTTCCGCTGGCGCGGATCGAAGCCCTGATCGACACGGTGCTCGCCTCGGGCAAGCTCATCGCGGCCGAGATCGCCGAACTCAACCCGGCGTTCGACCGCGATGGCCTCACGGCGCGGGTTGCCGCCCGCATCGCCGCCCGCATCGCGCGTGGCGCGCCCTGCCCGGTCTGACGGACGTCCGGATCCCGAACCGCCTGCCGCGTCAGCTCAGTACCTGGCCGTGCTCGCGGGTCGCGTGGAAGCCGACCTTGGGCCACTTCTCCATCGTCACGTCGAGGTTGTATCGCGTGCTCGCGAGATAGACCGGATTGCCGTCCACATCCTTCGCGAGCCGGATCGACTGCTCGCGCTCGAAGTTGCGGCGGGTCAGTTCATCCGGAAAGGTCAGCCAGCGCGCGGTGTAGATATCGGCCGACTCGAAGATCGCATCGACCTTGTACTCGTCCTTGAGGCGCTGTGCGACGACCTCGAACTGGAGCTGGCCGACGGCACCGAGCAACATGTTCCCCCCCTCCTGCTCGAACACCTGGATCGCCCCTTCCTCGCCCAGTTCCTGCAAGCCCTTCTGCAACTGCTTGGTCTTGAGCGGATCGCGCAGGCGCGCGGCGCGGAAGAGTTCCGGCGAGAAATACGGAATGCCCTTGAACCCGAGCGCCTCGCCCTCGGTCAGCGTGTCGCCGATCTGGAGCTGGCCATGGTTGTGGATGCCGATGATGTCGCCCGCCACGCCATCTTCCTTGTGCACGCGCTCGTTGGCCATGAAGGTGAGCGCGTTGGCGAGCTTCATCTCGCGGCCCATGCGCACGTGCTTCACTTTCATCCCCGAGCCGTAGCGGCCCGAGCAGATGCGGAAGAACGCGATCCGGTCGCGGTGCTTCGGGTCCATGTTGGCCTGAATCTTGAACACGAACCCGGTGAAGGGCGCCTCGGCAGGCTGTACCAGGCGCGTGTCGCCGCTGGCGCCCACGCCCGCAACCCGCGGCTGCGGCGGCGGCGCCCATTCGAGCAGCGCCTGCAGGATCTCCTGCACCCCGAAGTTGTTGATCCCCGAACCGAAGAACACCGGCGTCTGGCGGCCAGCGAGAAAATCCCCGAGCGAGAACGGCGCCGACGCGCCGCCGATCAGCTCGACATCCTCGCGCAGCTGCCCGATCTCCATCGGAAACAGCTCGTCGAGACGCGCGTTCGCGAGGCCATGAATCGCCTCCGCTTCGCTGCGCCGCTCCTCCCCTGGGGTAAAGCGCAGCACCCGGTCTTCGAGCAGGTGGTAGACACCGCGGAAGCTCTTGCCCATGCCGAGCGGCCAGGTGATCGGCGCGCACTCGATCTTCAGCACGTCCTCGATCTCGGAGAGCAGGTCGAAGGGCTCGCGCACCTCGCGGTCGAGCTTGTTCACGAAGGTGATGATCGGCGTGTCGCGCAACCGGCACACGTCGAGCAGCTTGATCGTCTGCGCCTCGACGCCCTTCGCGGCGTCGATGACCATCACCGCCGCATCGACCGCGGTCAGCACCCGGTACGTGTCCTCGGAGAAATCCTGGTGGCCCGGCGTGTCGAGGAGATTGATCGTGTGCCCCTCGTACTCGAACTGCATGACCGAACTGGTCACCGAGATGCCGCGCTGCTTCTCGACCTCCATCCAGTCGGACGTCGCGTGGCGCGCGCTCTTCCTGGCCTTGACGGTTCCGGCGAGCTGGATCGCACCGCCGAAGAGCAGCAGCTTCTCCGTCAGCGTGGTCTTGCCCGCATCGGGGTGGGAAATGATGCCGAAGGTGCGGCGCTTCGCGACGTCGCGCAGCAGTTCGGGGGGGTAGGGGGTTTCGGTCATGGAATCCGCGCTGGACAGACACTCCGAGCATGCGCAGCCCGGAGCAAAGCGGGGCATTTTACCAGCGGATCTCGCGGCTCACCCCATCATCCGTCCCGGCAACCAGGTGGCGATGCCCGGAAAGAGGTAGAGCAGCACGACCGCGACGCACATCAGGACGAAGTAGGGCAACGCGTAGAGGGCCACGCGCGTGATCTCGCGGCCGGTGATGCCTTGCAGCACGAAGAGGTTGAAGCCGACCGGCGGGGTGATCTGCGCCATCTCGACCACGAGCACGACGAAGATCCCGAACCAGAGCGGATCGATGCCGGCCGTCTGGATCGTGGGCATCAGCACCGCCATCGTCAGCACGACGATCGAGATCGCATCGAGGAAGCAGCCGAGCAGGATGAAGAACAGCGTCAAGGCCAGCAGCAGCAGGGCCGGCGACAGGCCAAGCTCGCCGATCCAGGCCGCGAGGTGGCGCGGCAGGCCAATGTAGCCCATCGCGAGGGTGAGAAAGGCCGATCCGGCGAGGATCAGTGCGATCATGCAGTACAGCCGGGTCGCCCCCATCAGGCTGGCGACGAACCCCTGCCAGGTGAGCGCTCGCTGGGCCGCGGCGATGGTCAGAGCGCCGATCACGCCCAGTGCGGCCGCCTCGGTTGCGGTGGCGATGCCGCTGTAGATGCCGCCCAGCACCGCTGCGATCAGCGCCACCACGGGGATCAGGTTGCGCGATGCACGGAGCTTGTCGTAAAAAGACAGGCGGATCTGCGCGGCCGGGATGCGCTCGCCGTGAAGCAGCGACCACACCACCACCCAGCCCATGAAGAGCGTTGCGAGCAGGATTCCGGGCAGCACGCCGGCGATGAAGAGCCGTGCGATCGAAACATCGGCGGCGACGCCGTACACGATCATGATGATGGACGGCGGAATCAGCAGCCCCAGCGTCCCCGCGCCAGCGAGGGTACCGATCACCATCGACTCCGGGTAGCCGCGCCGGCCAAGCTCGGGCAGGTTGATCTTGCCGATCGTCGCGCAGGTCGCGGCCGACGAACCGGACACGGCCGCGAACAGCGTGCAGCCGATGATGTTGGTGTGGAGCAGGCGTCCGGGCAGGCGCTCCAGCCACGGAGCCAGCCCCTTGAACATGTCCTCTGACAACCGGGTGCGGAACAGGATCTCTCCCATCCAGAGGAACAGCGGAAGTGCGGTCAGCGTCCAGCTCGACCCCATGCCCCAGATACTCATCGCCATGCCGTCGCCGGGCGCACGGGTGGTAAACCCGAGCATGCCCAGGGCCCCCACCGCCATCAGCGCCAGACCGATCCAGACTCCGCCGGCGAGCATGAGCAGCATCGCGGCAATGAGGATGAGCGCAACCAGAATGTCCATGATCGTTCCCTCACTCAGCCCGGATCGGTTCCTGGCCATGGACGGCCAGGCGGGCGGGCTCGCGGCCCAGGGCGCGCAGGACGAGATCATCGACCAGTGCGATGAAGAAGGTGATCGAACCGAACACCATCAGGAGCTGCGGAATCCACAGCGGAGTCGCATCGATGCCCTGCGAGCGGTCGCCAAATTCCCAGGAGAACCACGCGAGCCGCAGGCTGTACCAGGCCAGCGCACCGACGACCGCCAACGCCACCAGCAGCGACAGCCATTCGGCCCACCTCCGCGCCCGCGGCCCGAGGCGATCGAGCAACAGACTCACCCGGATGTGCTCGCCGTGCTTGTAGGTGTAGGCCAGTGCGAGAAAACCGCAGGCGGCCATCATGTAGCCCGCGTAGGCGTCGGTGCCGCGCAGGTAGAGCCCGAGCGGCCGGGTCACGATGCCCGTGGCGACGAAGACCAGCGTGCCGACCATGCCGAGTGCGGCCAGCGCCCCGGTGCCGCGGTAGAGAGAATCGAGTACGGCTCTCATCGGAGATCCCTGGAAAATTGAAGCGGGCGGCTCAGGCGACGCCCGCCGGGAACACGAGGGCTTGCTAGCGGCGATTCGCCTTGTACGCGTCGAGTACCTTCTGACCGTCCGCCCCGACGTTTTTCAGCCACTCCGCGGCCATGGTGTCGCCGATCTTGCGCAGTTCCGCTTCGAATTCCGCCGAGGGCGCAACCACGTTCATGCGGTGCTCACGCAACTGCGCGAGGTACCAGTCGTTCTTCTCTTCCGACAAGGCCCAGCCGCGCTTTTCCGCTTCGCCGGCAGCCTTCAGCACCGCATCCCGCGTAGCGGCGTCGAGCGCTTCGAAGTCGCGGGTGCGCACGAAGACGACGTTCTTTGGCAGCCAGGCGCGCACATCGGCAAACCATGACAACTGCTCCCAGCTCTTCGAATCGTAGCCGGTCGCCGACGACGTGATGTTGGCGGACACCACCCCGGTCGACAACGCCTGCGTCAGATCCGCCGCCTGGACGGTGACCGGTTGCCCCCCCATCAGTTCGATCATGCGTGCCACGCTCGGGCTGTAGGAGCGGATCTTGAGGCCGCGCAGGTCACCCACCCCCTTGAGTTCGGTGGTGGAGTAGATGCCTTGCGGCTGCCAGGGTACCGAGAACAGCATGGTCAGGCCGACCTTCGCGAGACGTTCCTGCACGCCACTGCGTGACGCATCCCACAACACCCTGGCGTCGCGGTAGCTGGTAGCGAGGAAGGGCACGCCGTCGAGCGCGAAGAACGGATCTTCATTGGCCATGCCGGAAATCAGCACCTCGCCGATCTGCGCCTGCCCGGTCTGCACCGCGCGGCGGATCTCGTTGGCCTTGAAGAGGGATCCGCCCGGATGAACCGTGACCCGGAGCTTGCCGCCGCTCGCGGCGGCCACATCCGAGGCGAATTGCTGAATGTTCTCGGTGTGGAAGTTGGTGGCCGGATAGGGGGTGGGCATGTCCCAGCTGGTCTGTGCGACGACGGGCGCCGAAGCAAGCAGGGAAGTGGCGAGAGTGAAACCGATGTTGCGCAGTGTGCTACTCAGGTTCATGGGAGCCTCCTGGCTGAATGGTTCGACGCATGGGACGGGCGAATCGACGACCTGCCGCAAGCCGGCACAAATGGTCGTTGAAAAAATATTGGTATTTCTTTTATAATTTGTCAACAAAACCTCGTTAAAAGGTCGCGAAATGAGCAAACCTTTAATCCATGGCAGTGACCCGGCAGACGGGCGGATCGTATCGTCCCGGCATCTCGTCTCGCCCAAGAGCCCCGAACTGTCCGAGTTCGAGTTCGGGCTGATCATCGCCTGGCATGGCTTCGCGCGCTGGATGATGCGCTGCATGACCGCAGCCGGCGTGAAGGACATGGCCCCCACCGACGTGCTGGTCCTCCACCATGTGGCCCACCGCCATACGGAAAAGCGCCTGTCCGACATCTGCTTCGTCCTCAACATCGAGGACACCCACGTCGTCAACTACTCGCTCAAGAAGCTCGCAGGCCTCGGCCTCGTCCGAAGCGCCCGCCACGGCAAGGAGGTCTTCTACGCCACCACCGAAGAAGGCGATGCGGTGTGCGAGCGCTACCGCGTGATCCGCGAGGAGTGCCTGATGCCCGGCTTTTCCGGCACGGAGGCCGAGAACCACCAGATCGGCGAACTCGCCCGCTTGCTGCGCACGCTCTCGGGCCGCTACGATCAGGCCGCCCGGGCGGCCTCCACCAGCGCGCTCTGACGCCGCGGCGTGTTCTCGACCTCCGGAGAACGGTCCCGATGACCCGCATTCTCGATTGTGGTGATGCCGCCTTCACCATCGAGTTCGGCAACGCCATCGACCCCGCATTGCAGGAGCGGGTGCGGCGGCTGGATGCGGCGCTGACCGCGGCCTGCGAGCACGGCAGCGTCCCAGGCCTGCTCGAAACGGTGCCGACTTTCCGCTCCCTCACGGTGCTCTACGACCCCCTGCTCACCCGCCGCGAGACCCTGCTCGCCGCAATCGCACCCCACATCGATGCAGACATCGGCAGTACCAGCGCGGCGGTGCGCCACTGGCGCCTGCCGGCCTGCTACGAAGGCGATTCCGGCCCAGACCTCGACGAGGTCGCACGAATGGCCGGAACGACGCGTGACACCATCGTCGCGCTGCATACCGGCACCGAGTACGTCGTGTACATGCTCGGCTTTCTGCCTGGCTTCCCCTTCATGGGAGACGTTGCCCCGGCGCTGGCCCTGCCCCGGCGGGCCGAACCACGCATCCGCGTGCCCGCCGGCAGTGTCGCCATAGCCACCGGCCTGACTGCGATCTATCCGTGGGAAAGCCCCGGTGGCTGGCACCTGCTGGCGCGCTGCCCGGTTCCGCTGTTCGACGCACGCCGCGCCTCACCCGCGCTGCTGCAAGCAGGCGACCGGGTGCGCTTTGTCGCCGTCTCCCAGGCCGAACACCGCCGCCTCGACGCCGCACTGGCCGGAGGAGAACTCGATCCGCACACGTTTCTTGCGCACGCCGTGGGGGCCGACCGGTGAGCGCCCCGCTGAACCTGGGCATCGATGCGACGCTGGAGGTCCGCAGCCCGGGCGCCTATGCCTCGCTCCAGGATTTCGGCCGCTTCGGCCTGCGCCGCTTCGGCGTGCCGTGGTCGGGCACGCTCGACCCGGCGCTGATGCGCATCGCCAACCGGCTCGCCGGCAACGAGGACGGCGCACCGGTGATCGAGGCGTTCGATGGTGGCCTGCATCTGGCCATCACCGGGCGCCCCGTGCGCATCGCGGTGGCCGGCCCCGCCGAGCTCGAACTCTTCGCCGGCGGCGAGCGCCGCCCGGCCGCCTCCTGGCGCAGCTACCTCCTGCGGCCCGGCGACGGAATCCGGATCGTGCGCACGAACGGCACCCGCCTGGTGACGGTCGCAATCGCCGGCATCGATGTGCCCACCACGCTCGGCAGCCGCTCCACCTACGCCCGCGCCGGGCTCGGTGGGGTTGCGGGGCGCGCGCTCGCAGCCGGCGACCGCCTGTCTGCGCACGCGGCCCGCAGCGGGCCGGAACTTCGGCTGCCCGACCCGCCGCGCTGGCCGGGCGACCCGGACGACCCGATCCGCGTCGTCCCCGGCCCGCAGGCAGACCATTTCGAGGACGCCGCACTTGGGCGCTTGTTCGGCCAGTCCTACACGGTCGGCACCGCCGCCGACCGCATGGGGGTTCGTCTCGAAGGCGCCGAGCCCTTGCGCCACCGGACCGGCAAGGCCGCCGAGATCGTCTCCGACGCCACAGTGCCGGGATCGATCCAGGTCCCCGGGACGAACCAGCCGATCGTGCTGCTGGCCGATGCCCAGACCGCCGGGGGCTACCCCAAGATTGCCACGGTGATCACAGCCGATCTTGCGCGCCTCGCCGCCCGCCGTCCCGGCGAAACCCTGCGCTTTGCAGCGATCGAAGTCGCACAGGCCGAGGCGCTGGCGCGTGCCCGTGCGGCCGAGATCGCGCGCCTGTGCGAGCGGATCCGCCCGATCATCGGCGAAGGCGTGGATCTCGAAGCCCTGTATGCCTGCAACCTGATCGACGGCGTGGTCAACGCCCGGCAAGCCGAGCCCCCCACCTGAACCGGCCCTTTCCCCCTGCGAGGCCCCACCCATAGCCGCACTGGAGACCCCATCATGGAACTCAATCTCAACGCCGATCTCGGCGAATCCTTCGGCGCCTGGAAGATGGGCGACGATCCGGCCCTGCTCGCGATCGTCGACAGCGCCAGCATCGCCTGCGGTTTTCATGCCGGCGATCCGCTGGTCATGCGGCGCACCCTGCATGCGGCGAAGAAGGCTGGTGTCAGCGTCGGCGCCCACCCCGGATTCCCGGATCTGCAGGGCTTCGGCCGCCGCCCGATGCATCTCGCCGCGGACGAACTGCAGGCGATGCTCCTCTACCAGCTCGGCGCACTCGCCGGCATCGCGCGCGTCGAGGGCCTGGCGATGACGCACGTCAAGCCGCACGGCGCGCTGAACAACATGGCGTGCGAGGACCCGGCGCTCGCCGCCCGCATTGCGAAGGCAGTGCGCAGCTTCGATCCGCGGCTGATCCTGCTCGCCCCAGCCGGCTCACACCTGGCGAGCGCCGGTGCGGCCGAGTCGTTGCGCGTCGCGAGCGAGATCTTCGCCGATCGCGCCTATACCGATGCCGGCACCCTGGTCCCGCGCAACCAGCCTGGCGCCTTCGTGCACCGCGTCGAAGACTGCGTCGCTCATGTGCTGCGAATGCTCGACGCAGGCGGAATCGTATCGCTCTCCGGCCGGCGGCTGCCGCTCCCATTCCACAGCCTCTGCGTTCACGGCGACAGCCCCCACGCAGTGGAGGTCGCCCGCGCCGTGCGCGCCGCACTCGAAGGTGCCGGCTGCGCGCTCAAGCCGCTGCCGCAACTGGCCGCGCTGCAGGCGCCCGCATGAGACGTGCGAGCGGGAACACGCAGAAGTCGCCGCAAAAACGCACTAAGTTGTTAATGTTCTATTTTTGTTAATGTGTAGTTGTATTAAATACTCGTTTCTGCTAGCTTTCTGGCTATGCAAGTATCGAAGGAAGAACTCGTCGCCGTCCTGTCCCAGTTCAATCCCTGGTGGCGGGATGAGGCCATTGCCGACCTGCCCAAGTGGCGGCGTGCTGCTTTCCGCGAGTTGCAGGGGTGGCTGACCGCCCCGCCCGCTCCGCGGGCCGTTCTGCTTTCCGGCGCGCGGCAGATCGGCAAGACCACACTGATGTTGCAGGCTGCCGAAGCGCTGTTGCGTGAGGGGGTGCCGCCGGCCAACATCCTCTACGCCACTTTCGACCACCCGCTGCTCAAGCTTGCGGGCATCGATGCCGTGCTGGAGGCGTGGCGCGCGCGCGAACCCAAGGCAGACGGACCGGAGTTTCTCCTGCTCGACGAAGCCCAGTTCATCCGCGACTGGGGCACCTGGGTCAAGCATCAGGTGGATTTCCGCAAGGGGCGCCGCATCGCCTTCACCGGATCGGCCATGCCGTTGGTGGAAGACGGCCAGGAATCCGGCGTCGGCCGCTGGTACACCATCCGTCTGACCACGCTTTCGTTCTACGAATATCTCCAGATCAAGAACCTGTCGCTGCCGGCGCTGCCGCGCATCAAGTCCTTGCGCGATCTTTTCGAATGGCCGCAGTCCGACTTCTATCGAGTCACGGAAGCGGCCGCGCCTTACGTCGGGCATTTCCACGAATACCTGGTGCGGGGAGGGTTTCCGCAAACAGCCCAGGTCGACAGCGTCACCCAAGCCCAGCGCCTGCTGCGCGAGGACATCATCGACAAGGTCCTGAAGCGCGACATGACCGCGCTGTTCGGCGTACGCCGTGTTCTGGATCTCGAGCACACCTTCCTCTACCTGTGCATGCACGACGGAGGGCTGCTCGACATGGTCGACCTGTGCGCCAATCTGGAGGTCAAGCGTCCGACGGCGCAACATTTCATCGAACTGCTGGAAGCGACGCACCTCATCTACCGCCTGCCGCCCTTTGGCTACGGCAAGGACGTGCTGCGCGCCCGTTTCAAGATCTATCTGGCCGATGCCGCCATCGCACCGGCCGTAATGCTCAAGGGCAAAGCGATTCTCGAAGATCCGACCGCGCTCGGCGTTGCAACCGAAACCGCCGTGTTCAAGCACTTGTTCGCCCGCTACTACGCGCAAAACGTGCGATTCACGTATTGGCGCGGCAAGAAGGATCGGGAGGTCGACCTCGTCGCCGAAGTGGGCGCGCAGCTCATCCCCTTCGAGGTGAAGTACCGTGCCCAGCACGCCGGCCTGCGTGAGCTCAAGGGCCTGCTCGAACTTTGCCAGCAGAAATCCATTGATCGCGGTTACGTGGTCACGAAGTCGCTGGATGACTTCGGCACGATTGCCGATCTACCCGACACCACGACCCGGATCTTGCGCATCCCTGCGCCGCTGCTGTGTTACTGGATGGGCGAGTCGGAACTGACAGCGTGATGCAACGACGGGCTCGCGCGGACGCCAGCCGGTCGCCGTCTCAGGCCGTGCCCGGCAGGGAGTCAGGCACCTCCGCCACCCGGCTCTCCGGATCGGTCTGCGCCGGCCCGGCGACGTGCGCGAGCGGCACCACCCCGGCCCACACGGGCCAGCTCATGTCCTCCTCGTCATCCTTGACCCCCCAGTTGCGGATCTTCGCCGAGGCCTCGGTGAGCGGGATGCGCAGCACCGTCGTCGCGTTGCGCTCCTTGTCGCTGATCGGGCGCAGTGCATCCCAGCGACCCGGGGCCAGCTTGTCGATCAGGGCGCGCAGCGCGGCATCCTTGTGCGCGCGCTCCTCGACCGCCTCGAAGCGCCCGTAGAGCACCACCGAGCGGTAGTTCATCGAATGATGGAAGGCCGAGCGCGCGTACACCAGCCCGTCGACGTGGCTCACCGTCACGCAGGCCTCGCCTTCCTGCAGCGCCTTGAGCATGCGCGAAGCCTTCGCACCATGGATATAGAGAAACGTCCCCTCGCGCCAGTGCGAAGTCGGCAAGGCATGCACCGAGCCCTGCCACTGAAAGGCGATCGTGCACAGCCAGGCGCTGTCGACGATCGCCGCGATCGTTTCGGCATCATAGTGGGCACGGTCGGGCAGCCGGCGCACACGGGTGCGGGGCGATGGGGCCAGGGGTCGGGACATGGTGGAATTCCTCACGAAGCGTTGAACGGGCCGCTACCGTGCGCACGACGGCGACGGCAGTGCTCGATGACAAGCGTCGCACGGCCGTGGCACCATGCATAGCACCACCAGATCATGCTTCGATGGAGCCACCGTGGAATTCTCCTGGCTGCTCGCCCCCCCGATCCCCCCCGGTACCGCACGCCAGCACCTCCTCTATCAGCGTCTGCGGACCGCGATCGTCGAAGGGCGGATCGCCTCGGGCACCCGTCTGCCGGCCAGCCGCGCCCTGGCGGCCGAACTCGGGATCGCGCGCAATACCGTTCTGCATGCCTACGAGCAACTGGGCGCCGAAGGCTGCCTGGTTGCGAACCGCCACGGCACCCGGGTGGCGACCCTGCCGGCGCGCGAGCCGCCCCCTGCTGCGGCATGCTCCGGATCCCCGCAATCCGAATCGGTCATCGCCCTGCCCGGACTGTCGCAGCGCGCCCGCGCGATGCCGGATGCCGGCGGTGACCCGGCGTCCGACACGCTGCCTTTTGCAGTCGGCGTGCCGGACATCGGCACCTTCCCGCTGCGCGCCTGGCGCGCCTGCCTGGACCGCGCGTGGCGCGGCGCCAGCGCGCGTCAGCTCGGCTACGCCCCGCACGGCGGCGAGCCGGCCCTGCGCGAAGCGCTCGCCGGCTACCTGACGACCACCCGCGGCTTCACGCTGCAGCCCGATCAGGTCGTGATCACCTCCGGCACCCAGGGCGCGCTCGACCTGTGCGCGCGCCTGCTGGCCGACCACGGCGACACCGTGTGGATCGAGAATCCCGGCTATCCGGCCGCACGCACTGCGCTCGCGCTGGCCGGGCTGCGCCTGCACGCGGTGCCGGTCGATGAAGAAGGGCTCGCACCCGGCGCGGCCGACTGGCACACGCACGCGCCACGCCTGATCCTCGCGACCCCTGCGCACCAGTACCCGACCGGGCGCGTGATGTCCCTGCCGCGCCGCCTCGCCCTGCTCGATGGCGCCTGCCGCAGCGGCGCCTGGCTGATCGAGGACGACTACGACAGCGAATTCCGCCGCGCCGGCGCTGCCCTGCCGGCGCTCCTCGGCCTCGTCCCCGGCGCACCGGTGCTCTACACCGGCACCTTCAGCAAGACCCTCTACCCCGGGCTGCGGCTCGCCTACCTCATCGTTCCGCAGCCGCTCGCCCCCGCCTTCGTCCGCGCTGCGGGCCAGGCGACCCGTCCCGGACAGGCGATCGAGCAACGCGCGCTGGCCGACTTCATCCGCCGCGGGCACTACACCGCACACCTGCGCCGCATGCGTCAGTGCTATGCCGCGCGGCAGCGCGAACTGCGCGACGCACTCACCCGCCACCCCGGCCCCGAACTCGCCGTCACCGGCGGCGATGCCGGACTGCACCTCACCCTGTGGCTGCCCCCCGAGCTTGCGGACTACGCCCTGTGCGAAGCCGCACGCCGGCTCGGACTCGGCCCCCAGCCCCTCAGCCGCTACGCCCTCGCCCCGCTCACCTGCAACGGCCTGCTGCTCGGCTATGGCAATACCGGCACCGAGTACCTCGACGCAGCGGTCCGGCGACTGCGCGCAGCGATGGGCGCGATCCCGGAGCGAAGCTGACGGCTCCGCTTCCGGACCGCCTTCGATCACGCCAGCCGCAGTTCCACGCTGGCACGCACGCCCTCGCCCCCCGCCAGGTTGGCGATGCGCAGCGTGCCGCCATGGAAGGCCGCGATCAGGCGGGCGACGTAGAGGCCGAGGCCGAGGTGCGGTTCACCGCTGTTCGTGCGGGGACGTGCACCGGCGAGGGATTCGAAGGGTCGCTCGTCGAAATGCGGCGGCAGCGGTGGACCGGCATTGCTCACCGCGAGCGTCGCGCTCGTGGTCTGGAAGGCGAGTTCGATGCGGATCGGGGTGTCGGCATCCGCAAACCCGGCTGCATTGTCGACGAGCTTGTCGAGCATCTGCGCGGCGAGATCCGGTGCGCCGCGCACCCACACCGGGTAGCCCGGCAGGCGCAGGTCGAACGCGCGCCCGGGATAGGCAAGGCGGTAGCCGGCAACGCACTCCTCGACCACACCGCGCAGGTCGAAGCGCTCGCTCTCGGTCGTCGCCAGCGCCTGTTCGAGGCGCGTCGCCTCGCTCATGCGCGACAGGATGCGCGACAGCCGCGCGAGGCCGGCCTCGGCCCGCTCCATGTAGGTCCGCGCGCCTTCGGGCAGCGTTTCGGCATGGAGGTTTTCGAGCGACGAACGCACCACCGCGACGGGCGTACGAAGTTCGTGCGACAGGCGGCTGGCAAGGTTTTCGAGGTAGGCGTGATGGCGCGCGATGCGGTCGAGCAGCGCCGAGAAACTGCGCGACAGATCGCCGATCTCGTCGCGCGCGGCCGATCCGGTGACCAGCGCGGTGATGCGCCCGCGCGCATCGATCGCGTTCTCGGCCTCGTCGCGCAGGCGCCGGATGCGCGACGACAGGCGCGAGGCGAACCCCAGCACGACGGCCGCAGCGACGACGCAGCCGGCCAGCGTCAGCGCCAGCAGACGTTCCAGCGCCTGGTTGCGCAAGGACAGGATGGAATCGGTGCTCTCCTCGACGACCACCGCGCCGAGCACGCGGTCGCCGCTCCAGATCGGATGGGCCGCCGACACGATCAAGGCGCCGCCGTTGCCCTCGCGGCGCACGCGCGATCCGGCCGCGCCAAGCAGGGCCTCGTAGACCTCGCGTCCGCTCGCCAGCGTCGCGGTATCGAGGCCTGCATCGACGATCTCGCCGGGCGGGCTCAGGATGCGGCCGAGCAGCGCCAGCCAGGCACGCCGCCACCACGGCACGGCCCCGCCCGCCGCCGGATCGGCCGCAGTGCCAAGGCGGCCGGCCAGCGCAAGCACGCGCAGATCGCGGTTGATGACCCAGATGCGCGAAGTCGTGCGCTCCAGCCCACGCAGGATGGCCTCGACCTCGGCAACGCGTTCGCCCCCCGCCTCCGATTCCCGTGCCAGCGGACGCGGCGGCGGCGCATCGAGCAATTCCTCGCCCGGCAGCAGCGAACGCTCTGCCTCCAGCGTCGAACGTCCGGTATGCGGGCGTGCCGCCATGAGCTGCGGGCGGTCGTGCAGCGCGGTCGCGACCGCCCGCGCGGTGGCAACCAGCGCCTGGCGCTGGCCGTCGAGCAGGAAGGCTTCCATCTCCTGCACGTAGCGGTAGCCGACCCACGGCAACGCGAGCAGCAAGAGCGACAGCAGCGCAAGCTGGAGGCGCAGGCCGGGGCGCAGGCGCATCGCCAGCCTCAATGTTTCCAGCGGTATCCCATGCCGTACACGCTCTCGATCGCGTCGAAGGACGGATCGATCGTCGCGAACTTGCGCCGGATACGCTTCACATGGGAGGTGATGGTGCCGTCGTCGACGAGGCGCGCATCGTGCATCAGCTGGTCGCGGCTCTTCACGTGCCCTGGAACCCGCGCCAGCGTATGCACGATCCAGAACTCGGTCAGCGTCAGCGCCACCGGCTGGCCGCGCCAGCTCGCCGCGAGGCGCATCGCGTCGAGCGCGAGCGGGCCGCGTTCGAACTGCTCTTCCTGGCTTGCAACGCCCGCCCCGGCGAGCGCGTCGACCCGACGGAACAGGGCGGCGATGCGGGCGAGCAAATGCGTCAGGCTGACATCCTTGGTGAGGTAGTCGTCGGCCCCGAGGCGCAGTCCGGAAACGATGTCGAAGTCGCTGTCGCGCGCGGTCAGGAAGAGGATCGGCAGGCGCACCGACATCGCGCGCAGCTCTCCGCATAGCGTGAAGCCGCCTTCCGGTTCGTCGCCAAGCCCGATGTCGATGATCGCCAGATCGGGCAGCCGCGCGCGAAACGCCGCCAGCGCCGACGGACGGTCGGCGTGCGCGCTGACCTCGTAGCCCTGGCGCGCGAGCGCCTCCGCGTAGTTCGCGCGGATCGCGGCTTCATCCTCGACGATGGCGATACGACGTCCCATGGGCTCCCGCCTCGGCCGGGATCCGCGTGCGCGGCCCGGGCTGGGCCGACTATAGCATTGCCCGGCAGGCTTACCGACGCGCGTGATGCCGGCGATACTCGCTCGGCGACAGCCCGGTCAGGGCACGGAACTGGCGGCTGAACGCGCTGTGGTCGCCATACCCGCAGCGCAGCGCGACCTCGGTGACCGGCAGCGTCCCGGACAGCAGGCGTGAGGCCGCTTCGAGGCGCGCCTTGTGGATCATCTGGCGCGGCGTGAGGCGGAAGATGCGCTTGCACAGACGTTCGAGCTGGGCGACCGAGCAGCCGGCGATCGCGGTCAGCTCGGCCAGCGCCAGCGGCTCCGCGTAGTGCGCCCGGATGTGCGCGTCGACCGCCGCCAGGCGCTGGAAGGCCGGATGACGTGACTGGGGGGCCTGCAGGTCGTGCGAGATGCCGGCCACGCCGATCACCCGCCCCACCCGGTCGCGCAGCGCGCGCTTGCTCGTGAGGCACCAGCCGGGTTCGCGCGCCGGATAGAGGTGCAGTTCGAGCTGGTCGCGGATCTCGGCATCCCCCCCAAGCACCTGGCGGTCCTGGGCCGTATAGACCGGCCCGAAGCGATCGGGGAAAACCTCCTCGGCACGTCTCCCGAGGAGGCCCGCAACCGAGCCGAAGCCACAGCGGCGCACCAGGGTTTCATTGACGAGTGCGTACCGCGCTTCATGGTCCTTGACGAAGAACACCGTCTCGGGCATCGCATCGAAGAGCGGCATGAGCTGCTGCAGGCTGGCAACGAAGCCGGCAAGATCGAGCGGCCGCGCCTCCGGGTCGATCGGCCACCCGCTCACCGGCCCGGCTCCGCGGGCCGTGCCGGCGGCGAATGGCGCCGGTCCGCCAGCCGCAGCAGGGTTTCGGTGCGCACCGGGAAGAGTGGCGGACGCGGCGCAGGCGGCGACCAGCCGAACAGGAACTCCACCGCCGCGCCGCAGGTGCGCCCCTGGCACGCGCCCATCCCGCAGCGGCTCGCGAGTTTGGCCTCGACCCAGTCGCGGCAGCCGGCAAGCGCGGCATACGGCACATCCTCGCAGCGGCACACCAGGGTGTCGGGCGTCGGCAGGGTGCGCAGCACCGGATCGAGCACGAAGGCGCGTTCGAGCGCCGCGGCAAAGCGGCGCCAGCGTTCGCGCTGCGGCGCAAGCCCGGCGGCACGCGCGGGCTGACCGCTGGCGGCGAGCCCGGCGATGCGCCCCTCGACGAGGGCCAGTTCCGACCCGCCGAAGCCCGTGCATTCGCCCGCGGCGTAGCAGTCGGCAATGCTCGTGGCCTGCAGCGCATCGACCGCGATCGCGCCGTTCACGATCGCACAGCCGAGCAGTTCGCCGAGCTGGGTGTTGGGAATCAAACCGAAGCCGCAGGCCAGGCGATCGCAGGCAATCTCGAGCACCGCATCGGCACTGCGGATGCGCACCGCTTCGAGGCGCTGGTCGCCGAGCGCCTCGAAGACATGGCTGCCGGCACGATACACCGGAGACCACAACCGCAACGCCTGCAATGCCTTGCCGGGCCAGCGCCAGAGTCCGCGGCCGAAACGCACGAGCGCCTCGCGCCCGGCCTGCTCGGCGATCTGCAGCACCTTCGCCCCCGCGGTGCGCGCAGTGGCGGCCCCGGCGAGCAGCAGCGGCCCGCTGCCGGCCACCACGACCCGCTCACCGGCCACGTCCAGCCCGCCCTTGATGAGCGCCTGCAGGCCCCCGGCTCCGGTCACGCCGGGCAGCGTCCAGCCCGGAAACGGCAGCAGGCGCTCGCGCGCGCCGGTGCACAGGATGAGCTTGGTGCACGAGACGAGCGCGCCGCCTTCGGGCATCTCGATCAGCAGCGCCTTCGGCGGACAGGCGGCCACCACACGCGCACCGCACAGGATCTCGATGTTGGCAGCAGCGGCCACGCGGCTGCGCAGGCGGCGGGCCGCACGTGGCAGCCTCACCCCCGGCCCGTCGCGCCAGATCTGACCGCCAGGGCGCGGATTGTCGTCGAGGATCACGATCCGCGCGCCGCTGGGTGCAGCCTCCAGCGCGGCGGCGAGCCCGGCCGGCCCAGCACCGACGATCAGCAGGTCACACTCGCGATTCAGTGCGACGCTCATCCTTGCCCTCCTTGCCCGAGCAGCGTTTCGAGCGAGATCCGCATGCCGTCCCGGACGACGGTCTGGCACGCGAGCTGGAGCCGGCCATCGATCCGGACGCGGCACTCCTGGCACACCCCCATGCCGCACAGCGGCGCGCGCGGAGCACCGCCAACCGAGATCCGGACCGTGCCGTGACCGAGCCGCGCCAGCGCCGCGGCCACGCTGATGCCGGCGGCAACCTGCTGCGGACGATCGTTGACGATCAGTTCAGGCATCCTCTGCTCCTTCTCGCGCCCCGCTGCGGCCCAGGAAGCGCTCCGGCGCGTACGGTTGCGGATCGATCACCGCGGGTTCGCCGAAGATCGCCCCGACCAGCAGTTCGGCCGTCGTCGGCGCCGCCGTCACGCCCAGTCCTTCATGCCCGACCGCGAGCCACAGGCCGTCGCGATCCGGATGGCGGCCGATCAGCGGCAGGCTGTCGGGACTCGCAGCCCGCAGGCCGGTCCAGCAGCGCACGATGTTCAGCTCGCGCAGCACCGGCAGGAAGCCGGCCGCATGCTCGAGCATGCGCGCAAGGATCCCGCCGTCGACGTCGCGGTCGCGACTGCCGAACTGGCGCGAAGTCCCGATCAAGAGCTGTCCGGTCGGACGCGGCTGGGCATTGAAGGCGAGCGATGGACCTTCACTGTTGTGGACGCTGCCGAGGTAGCCGAGTTCGGTGACGGTGTGCGTGAGCACGCCCGGATAGCGATCGGTAATCGCGAGATGGCCCTTCTTCGGCACGATCGGCAGTTCCGGGCACAGCGTCGCCGCTTCGATGCCGTTGGCGAGCACGACGACGTCGGCCGCGAGCCGTTCACCACCGGCGAGCGTCACGCCCCGGCCGTCGATCTCGACCACCTCCGCGTGCCGCTCCGAGATCTGCCCGGGGTGGCGCCGCAGCAGCCAGCGCACGACGTTCGGCGGATAGACGATCGCGTCCTCGCGCAGGCGCAGCGCACCGAGCAAGCCGGTTCGCAACGCCGGCTCGACGCCCGCCAGCGCGCGGGCATCGAGCAGGTCGACCGCTTCGCCCAGGGCTGCAAGCCGCGCCCCCTTGTTCTCGGCCAGCGCCCATTCCTCGTCGCTTGCCGCGAGCCACAACGTTCCGTTGCCGCGAAAGGCGCACCCTTCGTCCATCGCGGGCGCCCATGCGCGCCAGCGTACGATCGAGTCGCGCGTCAATGCAAGTTCCGCATCGTTGTCATCAAGCGTCACCAGATGCCCCATACCGGCCGCCGTCGCCCCGCCAGAACGGGCGTCGAGCAAGCGCACCGACAGGCCGCGCCGGGCCAGCGCCTCGGCACAGGCAGCCCCGACGATGCCGGCACCGACGACGATCGCTCCGGAGTCGCACTTCATGCGCCGATCCCCCACGCGAACGGATCGTCCTCCTCGATCAGCAGCGTCGCCTCGGCACTCAGGTGGGCACGACCGCGGATCGTCGGCACGATGCGTCCGCCCGGGGCGTCGAGCCATTCGTAGCTCGCGCTGAATTCGCTGCCGATCACGCTTGCCTGGCGCCAGATCTCGCCCGGTGCAAGTTCGCCGTCGGCCGCGAGGCAGGCGATCTTGGCACTCGTTCCGGTGCCGCAGGGCGAACGGTCCCAGGCCTTGCCCGGACACAGGACGAAGTTGCGGCTGTCGGCCCGGGCGTCGTCGGCGAACAGCTCGACGTGGTCGATCTCGCCACCGTCCGCGCCGCGGATCCCCTGCCCGGCGAGCGCGCTGCGCACCGCCCAGGCGTAGTCGGTGAGCGCGTCCAGGTTGTCAGCGGCGATCTTCTGCCCGTGCTCGCCGACGAGGAAGAACCAGTTGCCGCCCCAGGCCACATCCCCCACGACCGTACCAATTCCCGGCACGGCCAGCGCGAGGGCCTTGCGCTCGCGCCAGGCGGGCACGTTGCGCACGCTGACTGAACGATCCTCGTGCAGCGTCGCCTCGACCAGGCCGACCGGGGTCTCGATGCGGTGCACCCCTGCTCCGATGCGGCCGAGGTGTGCGAGCGAGTGCACCAGCCCGATCGTGCCGTGCCCGCACATGCCGAGGTATCCGGAGTTGTTGAAGAAGATCACTCCAGCACAGGCGTGCGGATCGACGGGTTCGCACAGCAGCGCCCCGACCAGCACCTCGCTGCCGCGCGGCTCCAGCAGGCAGGCACGGCGCCAGCGGTCGTGCTCGCGCGCCAGCCGCGCGCGCCGCGTCGCCATGTCGCCCGGACCAGGATCGGGAAAGCCGTCCAGCACGAGGCGCGTCGGCTCGCCGCCGGTGTGGGTATCGAGGATGCGGATCCGTTTCATCGATCAGTCCGGAAGGAATGGCATGCCCTTCAGGGTAGGACAAATGCGCGCCCGCCGCTTGTCGCGAACGGGCACCCCGGATGACGAAATCGGCACAGCCCGGGCGGCCCGCCGCGCGCGCTGCGCGGAGAGCGAGGTTCCGGCCCGTGCGATTGCCATCGTTTCGCCACAATCGATCAGGGTCCTGCCCGTTTTCGCCCCGGGTCGCGCCCGCTTCCGGGCGCCCAATGTGCACACGGGCACTCCCGCCCGCACTTCGAGTGGAGGAACCCATGCACACTGCTCCCGCCCGGCCGGACAAGCAGCCTCACCTGGCCGTCGAACTCGTCGGCCTGGCCGTTCGCGCCTTCGCCGCGGCACTCCTGGCCAGCTTCGTGCTCGGAGCGCTCGTGCTGCTGCTGGCCGGGCCGGTGCAGGCTCAGGAATCACGACCCACCGTTTCCACCGGCGGCCTCAGCTTGCGCGGCGCCGCGACGTCGGCCGCCGCACCGCTGCTCGAAACCGAGGTCACGATCCAGGTCAGCGGGCCGCTCGCGCGCACCCGCGTCGTGCAGCGCTTCCGCAATCCCGCAGAAGCCTGGCTCGAAGGGGTGTATGCCTTCCCGCTCCCCGAGAATGCCGCCGTAGATCGCCTGCGCATGCAGATCGGCGAACGCCTCGTCGAGGGAGAAATCCGCGAGCGCGAAGCGGCGCAGGCGGCCTACGATCGTGCTCGCAGTGCCGGGCAGCGCGCCTCGCTGGTCGAGCAGTCGCGTCCGAATCTCTTCACGACGCGGGTCGCCAACATCGGCCCGCAGGAGGAAATCCGGATCGAGATCGAATACCAGCAGACCCTCGCGTGGGAGGAAGTCGATGGCGCCGGGCGCTACCGCCTGCGCTTTCCGATGGTGGTCGGTCCGCGCTACATTCCGGGCACCGCGCTTGCCGCACCCACGGACCCCGGCGCCGGCTGGTCGCCCGATACCGATCGGGTTCCGGATGCCTCGCGGATCACGCCCCCGGTCCTGCCGCCCGGCTCGACCCACCAGAACCCGCTGCGACTCACCGTGGTGGTCGACGCGGGCGCGCCGATCGCGCGGATCGAGAGCCTGCACCATGCGATCGACGTTCAGGCGCCGGACGTGCACCAGCGCGTCGCCACGCTTGCCCGGGGCACGGTGCCGGCCGATCGCGATTTCGAACTCGAATGGTCGCTCGACCCGGTCCGCTCGCCTTCGGCGGTGCTCTTCGCCGACCCGGGTGCGACCGCGTCCGGCCGCAGCCATGCCCTGCTGATGCTGATCCCGCCGAGCCGGCCGCAGGACGCGACGCGCCTTCCGCGCGAGGTGGTGTTCGTGCTCGACACCTCGGGTTCGATGCACGGCGCTTCGATCGAGCAGGCACGCGCGGCACTCGTGCTGGCGCTGCAGCGGCTCAAGCCGGAGGATCGCTTCAACATCATCGAGTTCAACTCCGTCCCCCGGGCGCTCTTCGACGAAGCACGCCCTGCCGACGGTGCGAACGTCGCCCGCGCGAGCGCCTGGGTTCAAGGGCTCGAAGCGAACGGCGGCACCGAGATGCTCCCGGCGCTCGAACGTGCCCTCGACGCGCGCGAGGAAGCGGGCCGCGTGCGCCAGGTGATCTTCCTCACCGACGGCGCGGTCGCCAACGAGGACGAGCTCTTCGCGCTGATCGAGCGCCGGCTCGGGGATTCGCGCCTGTTCACGATCGGCATCGGCTCGGCACCGAACAGCCACTTCATGCGCAAGGCGGCCGAAAGCGGGCGCGGCACCTTCACCTACATCGGACGCGTCGATACCGTGCAGGCGCGCATGGAGGAACTCTTCCGCAAGCTCGAAACCCCGGTCCTCAAGGGAATCACGGTGCGCTGGAGCGAAGACCCGGAGGCCGACCAGTGGCCGCGCCGCATCCCCGACCTCTATCTGGGCGAACCCCTGCTCGTCAGCGCCGCCCTCGCGCGGGCGGGCGGCGAGGTCGTCGTCAACGGCCGCATCGGTACGCTCGACTGGTCCTCGCGCATCCGCATGAGCGAGGCGAACCCGGGGCATGGCGTCGGCAAGCTGTGGGCACGGCACAAGATCGGCGAACTCGAAGACACCCTGCACGACGGCTCCGATGAAGCCCTCGTCCGCCAGCAGATCGTCGCGCTGGCGCTCGAGCACCACCTCGTCAGCCGCCATACCAGCCTCGTCGCGGTCGACCGCACGCCCGCCCGACCACAGGAGGCGAAGCTCGCGAGCAGCGCGGTGCCGACCCATCTCCCCGACGGCTGGAAGCACGAGGCGGTCTTCGGCGAATTGCCGCGCGGGGCGAGCGGCCTGCACCGGCATGCGCTCTTCGGCGCGCTGGCGCTGCTCCTCGCCGCCGCGCTGCACTGGCGCCGCCCCGGCCGGCGCAGTACCGCAAGGAGGTCCGCATGAACCGCCCCGACCTCTGCCGCGACTGCGCGAGCCAGCGCTTCCTGCGCCCGGGCTGCACCTGGCCGGCCCGTCGCTGCACCACCCCTCGCAGACCCCGCAGCGGCAACTGGCGCACCCGCATCGCCTCCGCCGCAACCCTGCTGGTGCTTGCGTTCGCGCTCTGGCAACTGGGCCAGGCGGCCTGGATCCAGGGCAAGGCCGTCGTCGCGCAACTCCTGATCCGCGCCGCGTGGGCGGAAACCGGTCCCGAGCGCACGGCAGTGCGGCCGTGGCCATGGGCCGACACCTGGCCCGTGGCCCGTCTGAGCGCACCGGAGCGCGGAGTCGAGCTCTACGTGCTCGCCGGCGCCGACGACCGCACGCTCGCCTTCGGCCCCGGCCACGTGTTCGGCACCCCGCGCCCCGGCAGCCCAGGCAACAGCGTCGTCGGCGCCCACCGCGACACCCACTTCGCCTTCCTGCAATGGCTCGGGAACGGCGACGAACTCATCGTCGAAACCCCCGACCGGCGCCGCCTGCGCTACCGTGTCGCCCACACCGAAGTCGTCGACAAGGAAGATCTCGAACTCCTCGCCCAACCCCCCGCCGGCACCCGGCTGACCCTCGTGACCTGCTACCCCTTCAAGGCCGTCCAGCCCGGCGGCCCACTGCGCTACGCGGTGTTTGCCGAGGCGCTCGACAGCGCCCAAACGCACGGCGCGCTTGCGGTGCACGTGGCCGCCGGCATCCGGTAGACTGCAGGAACGGGGCGCGGCGCGGTACGGACCGCACCCGTTCCTGCAGGAGGGGCTATGGAAGATCCATCCGTGGCGATCGGTCCGGGTGATGCGCTGGTCCTCGTCGATGTGCAGAATGACTTTCTGCCCGGCGGTGCGCTCGCCGTGCCCGACGGGGATGCAGTGGTGCCGAGGCTGTCCCGCCTCGCCGGGCGCTTCGCCACACTAGGCCTGCCGGTATTTGCGACACGCGACTGGCATCCGCCCGATCACTGTTCGTTTCGCGAGCAGGGCGGGCCCTGGCCGCCCCACTGCATCGCGCACACGGAAGGCGCCGCCTTCGCCGCACAGCTCGCGCTGCCGGCCGCGACCCGTATCGTCTCGAAGGCCACGCGTGCCGCGGCCGACGCCTACTCGGGGTTCGAGGGCACCGACCTGGATGAACACCTGCGCGCCGCCGGCGCGGCGCGGCTCTTCGTCGGCGGGCTCGCGACCGACTACTGCGTGCTCAACACCGTTCGCGACGCACTGCGGCTGGGCTATCGGGTGATCGTGCTGACCGATGCGATCCGGGCGGTCGACGTCACACCCGGTGACGGCGAACGGGCGATCGCCGAGATGGTCCGGCTCGGTGCGAAGATGTCGGACACACGCGGCGGCGCGCCGGCATGCTGAGCCAGATGCCGCCGGAAGGCGAGAGCGCGCTGCTCACCGACCTGTACCAGCTCACGATGATGCAGGCGTACTTCGACGCCGGCATGCACGGGATGGCGGTGTTCGAGTTCTTCGTCCGCAAGCTTCCACCGGCGCGCAACTTCCTCGTCGCCGCGGGTCTGGACCAGGCGCTCGAATATCTCGAAACGCTCCGGATCTCGCCCGCGGAACTGGAATGGCTGGGTGCCAGTGGGCGCTTCGATCCCTCATTTCTGGACTGGCTGTCCGGGTTGCATTTCGACGGCGACGTCGACGCCCTTCCGGAGGGCACCGTGTTCTTTGCCGACGAGCCGCTGCTGCGGGTCGTCGCCCCGCTGCCGGTGGCGCAGCTCGTCGAGTCGCGCCTGATCAACCTCCTGCAGTATCCGACGATGGTGGCATCGAAGGCCGTACGCTGCGTGCTCGCTGCGCCGGGCCGGACGCTGGTCGATTTCGGCATGCGCCGCGCACACGGCGCCGAGGCCGCACTGCTGTCGGCGCGCGCGAGCCATCTCGCCGGCTTCGACGGCACGGCGACCGTGCTCGCAGGCCTGCGCTGGGACATCCCGCTGTTCGGCACGATGGCGCACTCGTTCATCCAGGCCCACGACGACGAACTCGCCGCCTTCGAGCATTTCGCACGCTCGCATCCACAAGCCAACACCTTGCTCATCGACACCTACGACACCGAAGCGGCGGCGGCACGGCTGCCCGCGCTGGCGCGGCGCCTGCAGGCGCAGGGCATCGCGGTGCAGGCGGTTCGCATCGACAGCGGCGACCTCGGCGCACATGCCCACCGCGTGCGTGCGATTCTGGATGCCGGCGGACTTCCCGGCGTGCGGATCTTCGTGAGCGGCAATCTCGACGAGGACCGGATCGACGAGCTGCTCGCCTCCGGCGCACCGATCGACGGCTTCGGCGTCGGCACCCGCATGAACACCGTCGCCGACCAACCCTGGCTCGATTGCGCCTACAAGCTGCAGGAGTACGCCGGACACGCCCGGCGCAAGCGATCCGAGGGCAAGGCCACCTGGCCGGGCCGAAAACAGGTTTTCCGCCGTTACGGTGCCCACGGGATCGCCTGCGAAGACGTGCTGGCGACGCTGGACGAACCGTGCGAGGGCACCGCCCTGCTGCAGCCCGCGATGCGCGGAGGACGCCGTCTGGATACCTCGTCCGGTCGCGCGCAACTCGTCGAAGCACGCCAGCGGCTCAAGGATCAGCTCGCGACGCTGCCACCCCATCTGCTCGACCGCGCCGCGTCGCCCGAGGGGTATCCGGTACGCATCTCGAAGGGCTTGCAGACGCTCACCGCGGCCATCGATGCCGGAAGCGCCCTCCCGGACTGCAACCGTGGCGGAGGTCCGCCGTGAGCCCCGAGGAACTGCGCCGCAAGGTGCTCGACGCAATCCTGGCCATCGCACCCGAAACCGACCTCGCAACCCTCGACCCCGCAGTGCCGCTGCGCCGCCAGATCGAGTTCGATTCGATGGACTGCCTGAACCTCGTCGATGCGCTGCACGAGCGGCTCGGCGCGGAAATCCCCGAAACCGAGTACGCCCGGCTCGCGACCCTGGACGGCATCCTCGGCTGGTACGCGGGGCACCTGGCGCAAGCCGGTCCCGCCACGGGTTGAGCGTGATGGCCGAGTACCCGACCGCATTGATCCGCCAGCACCTGCTCTTTGACGGCACGCCGGTACGGATCCGTCCGATCCGCGCAGACGACGCGGCGATGGAACAGGACTTCGTCCGCCACCTCTCGGCCGATGCCCGCTACGCGCGCTTCATGGGCACGCTCAAGGAACTGCCGGCAGCGAAACTGCGCTACCTGACGGACATCGACTACGAGCACCACCTCGCCCTCATCGCGCTCGTCGAGATCGAGGGTGTCGAGACCGAGATCGGAGTCGCACGCTACGTCGTCAACCCGGACGACACGAGCTGCGAGTTCGCTGTCGTCATCGATGATGCCTGGCAGGGTTCGGGAGTCGCCGGCATCCTGATGCGCTCGTTGATCGCGGCCGCGCGCGCGCGCGGCCTCAAGACCATGGAAGGATTCGTGCTCGCAAACAACCACCGGATGCTGAAGTTCGCGCGCCAGCTCGGCTTTCGCCGCGAGGCGGCCACGGACGATCCCGGCACCATTCATGTCGTGCGGACCCTGTAGCGTCCGCCGCGTACCCGTCACGGAGTCCGCCGATGAACGAACGCTTCCTTCTCCATGACCGCACCGGTGTCGAGACGCTGCTCGACCAAATGGCGCGCCAGATCCTCGCCCGCTTCGACGACACCCCGCTCGTACTGCTCGGGGTGCTGCGCCGCGGAGCGCCGCTCGCCGACGCACTCGACCAGCGCCTGCGCCACGCGCGGCCCGGCTGGCCGATCGAACGGATCGATCTCAAGGTCAAGCGCTACAGCGACGACCTGCGTCTGCTGCACCCCGAAACCCTGCTCGACGCGAATCCGCAACAGCTCGCCTGCGACTTCGACGGACGGCGCGTGCTGGTCGTGGACGACGTGCTCTACCACGGCCATTCGCTGGCTCGGGTGCTGGAGTTCCTGCGGCCGCGCGGTGCCACCTCGGTTCATGCAGCAGTCCTCGTGGACCGCTGCGTCGCGCGCCTGCCGGTACAGGCCGGGATCATCGGCGCACGTCTGCAGATCGCACCCGGTGACATCATCGAATGCAATGTGCCGCCCTACGAATCCGATCTGCGCATCGACCTGCTCCGCCCCCACGGCACCCCGCCGTGATGCAGCAGGCGCCGGACCGCCACGATCAACGCAGGTGTTGACGCACCCAGCGCACGATGTCTGCGCTGCCCACCGCGCCGGATTGACGCGCGATCTCACGCCCGCTGCGGAACAGGATGAGGGTCGGGATGCTGCGGATGCCGAACCGGCTCGCGAGGGCGGGCTCGGCTTCGGTGTCCAGTTTTGCCAGCCGCACATCCGGTTCAAGCTCGCCGGCAGCCTCCGCAAACCAGGGCGCCATCGTCCGGCACGGACCACACCAGGGTGCCCAGAAATCGACGAGAACGGGTAGATCGCCGCGGCCCACGTGAAGCTCGAAGTTCTTCGTACCGAGCGCCAGCGGCTGTCCTTCGAAGAGCGGCCGATGGCACTTGCCGCACGAAGGGTGCCCGGACAGGCGGTCCTGCGGGACGCGGTTGACGGCCGTGCAGTGGGGGCAGACGACGTGCAGGGGAGAGCTCATGTGCAGCTCCGGCAGGACGGGATGCCCCGCAGATGGGCATCGCCACCCCGCATTTCAAGTCCGTCCGGCTACCAGCCCGGATCCGGCGACGGGGGCGGAGGCGGAGGCAGCAGTCCGCCACCGGTAAGCCACAGCACGATGCCGGCGACCGCGAGCGCGAACCCCAGCGCCAGCCAGCCCGCACAGCGCAACGCTTCGGCCGGGGGCGCGTCAAGGGACTTGGTCCCGGTAACCATCGGCAGGACGAGTGCGTCCTTGCGCACGAGTACGTGGTACAGCACCGCCACGACGTGCAGCGCGATCAGTCCGTACAGGATCCACTCCATCTGTCGGTGCCAGCCGCTCAACAGGTTGCTCGTCCCGGACGTCACGGCTGCACGCAACGGTCCGCTGAAGGCGACGTCGTCGTTGGCGAAGAGCCCGGTCATCGCCTGAAAGCCAATCGCCCCAAGCAGCGCAAGGACCGACAGTGCACCAAGCGGATTGTGGCCAACCCCGTGCCAGCGGCCGGCCAGATAGTCCCGGATCGCGGCCGGCCCCCGGACGAAGTACGCAAAGCGGGCCGTGCTCGACCCGACAAAACCCCAGGCGATGCGGAATGCGATCAGGCCCACGATCAGGTGACCGAAACGTCCGTGCCAGACCATCGCGTTGCCGCCGATCTTGACGCTGACGATCGCTGCTGCGGTCAGCCCGAGCAACAGCCAGTGAAAGAGGCGTGTCGGCAGATCCCAGACCTGGATGCGATACGAACTCATGATGGGGTGGCCTCCCTTCTTTGCCCATCCGCTGCGACCCGGCGTGTCGCGAGGAATTCCCCGAGAATGCGCGCAGTGTGCGATCCGGCCTGGGTGCAGGCGTGCTCGACGGGCCCCTGAGCGACGATGCGGCCGCCGCCGTCGCCACCTTCCGGGCCGAGGTCGATCAGCCAGTCGGCCTCGGCCATCAGGTCGAGGTCGTGCTCGATGACCAGTACCGTATGGCCGGCGTCGGCGAGCCGGTGCAGCACCAGGATCAGCTTTTCGACGTCGGCCATGTGCAGGCCCACCGTGGGTTCGTCGAGCACGTACAGGGTGTGCTTCTCCGGCGGCAGCGGCCGCCCGCCGGTCGCGACGCCCTCGCCGGCGCGGCCGCGCACCTTGGCGAGTTCGGTGACCAGCTTGATCCGCTGCGCCTCGCCGCCCGACAGTGTCGGACTTGGCTGGCCCAGGGTCAGGTAGCCCAGCCCAACGTCCTGCAGCAGCTTGAGCGGATGCGCGATTGCCGGATGGGCGGCGAAGAATCCGACCGCGTCATCGATCGGCATCGCCAGCACCTCGGCCACCGATCTTCCGCGCCATTCCACCGCCAGTGTCTCGGGGTTGAAGCGCGCCCCGCCACAGGCCTCGCAGGGCAGGCGCACGTCGGGCAGGAAGTTCATCTCCACGGTGATCCGCCCCTGGCCCTCGCACACCGGGCAGCGGCCAGCGCCGGTGTTGAAGGAAAAGCGCGAGGCATTCCAGCCGCGCGTCTTCGCATCGAAGGTTTCTGCGAAGAGCTTGCGGATCGCGTCCCAGAAGCCGACATAGGTCGCCGGGCAGGAGCGCGGGGTCTTGCCGATCGGCGTCTGGTCGACCTCCAGCACGCGGCCCACCTGTTGCCAGCCGGTCAGTTCGCGGCAGCCGATGAGTGCCTCCGTCTTCGCGGCAGCCTCGGCCTGCGCAGCCTTCCTGGCCTTCGCCCGGCCGGCCGGGCTGGCATCCCCGAGCCGCCGCCTGAGGTTGGCGAGCAGCACGTCGCGCGCCAGCGTGGACTTGCCCGACCCCGACACCCCGGTGACCACGGTGAGCCGGCCAAGCGGCACGCGCGCCTCGACTTCGCGCAGGTTGTGCAGGGTGGCGCCGCGCACGACGATGGACGGATGGTCTGCCGCCACCGCCCGGCGCGGATGCAGCGGATGCACCAGCGGTGCACGCAGGCAGGCCCCCGTCGCCGACTCGGGGGCGGCCATCAGCTCCGGCAGACGGCCTTCGGCCACCACCCGACCGCCCCGCACGCCGGCGCCGGGGCCAAGATCGATGACGTGGTCAGCGCGGCGGATGGTGTCTTCGTCGTGCTCGACTACCAGCAGGGTGTTGCCCCGGTCGCGCAGCACTTCCAGGGTGTCGAGCAGCAACCGGTTGTCGCGCGGATGCAGGCCGATGGTCGGCTCGTCGAGGATGTAGCACACCCCGCGCAGGTTGGAGCCGAGCTGCGCGGCCAGGCGGATGCGCTGTGCCTCGCCGCCCGACAGCGTCGGCGCGCCACGGTCGAGCGCGAGATAGCCCAGCCCGACCTTCTGCAGGAATTCGAGCCGGCCGCGGATCTCGGCCACGAGGTCGCGGCCGATCTCCTGTTCGCGCCCGAAAAGTTCGAGCGACGCAAAGAAGTCGGCACACTCATTCACCGAACGCGCCGACAGGCGGTGGATGCCGAGGTCGCGAAAACGCACCGCGCGCGCCACCCGGTTGAGCCGCGCGCCGTCGCACACCGGGCACACCGCATCCGGCCCATCGCCGTGCTCGTCGCGCTCATCGTCCAGCCCGGCCAGATCGAGTGCGTCCGGGTCCTCCACCCGCCCGGATACCTGGGTGCCGGTGCCGTAACAGGCCGGACACCAGCCGTGCTTGGCGTTGTACGAAAACAGGCGCGGATCGGGCTCCGGGAAACTCGTGCCGCAGCACGGGCAGGCGCGCTTGGTGGAAAAGGTCACCGGTGTGGCGCCAAGCTTGCCCAGGGGCAGCACGCGCACCACGCCCTTGCCGTGCTCGAGCGCGGTTTCGAGCTGCTCGCGCAACGGCTTTTCATGCTCGGGCCGCAGCACCAGCATGCCCACCGGCAGGTCGATGTTGTGTTCCTTGTAGCGGTCGAGACGCGGCCATTTGCGCGTCGGCAGGTATTCGCCATCCACGCGCAGCTGCTCGAATCCCTTGCCGCGCGCCCACTTGGCGAGATCGGTGTACAAGCCCTTGCGGTTGGACACGAGCGGCGCGAGCAACTCCGCCGACTCGCCGGCAAAGTCGCGCAGGATTTGCGCGGCAATCGCATCGAAGCTCTGCGGCACCACCGGCACCTCGCATTCGGGGCAGTACTGGGTGCCGAGCTTGACGTAGAGCAGGCGAAGAAAGGGCTGGATCTCGGTCAGCGTGCCCACCGTGCTCTTGCGCCCGCCGCGGCTGACGCGCTGCTCGATGGCGACGGTGGGCGGGATGCCGGACAGCGCATCGACATCGGGCCGGCTCGCCGGCTGCACGAACTGGCGTGCATAGGCGTTGAGTGACTCCAGGTAGCGGCGCTGGCCCTCGCCGAACACGATGTCGAAGGCCAGCGTGGATTTGCCGGAGCCGGACAGCCCGGTGATCACCGTGAAGCGGTCGCGCGGAATGCTCAGGCTGACGTTCTTGAGGTTGTGCTCGCGCGCATGGCGGATGCCGATCACCGGTGCGGGCAGCAGGCGCGGTGCAGCGGAATCGGCCGCAACGAGCGCACCGGCCGGGCGACGCACGGCCTCGTCCAGCGCCGCGAGGTAATCGCGCATCGCCTTGCCGGTGTGCGAGTCGGCGCAGGCCATCACCTCCTGCGGCGGGCCGGCCACCACCAGGTCGCCGCCGTCGTCGCCGCCTTCCGGGCCGAGGTCGATGATCCAGTCGGCGGCGAGCAGCACGTCCAGGTTGTGTTCGATGACCACCAGCGCATGCCCGGCCGCGAGCAGCTTGTCGAAGGCTCGCAGGAGCACCGCGACGTCCTCGAAATGCAGCCCGGTGGTGGGCTCGTCGAACAGGAACAGCAGCCGCCCGCCTCCGGCTCTCTTGTCCGTCTCGTCCGCCTTGCGCGACTTCTTCGCCGTAAGCCGCGCCGCCTCGGCGAGATGGCCGGCCAGCTTGAGGCGCTGCGCCTCGCCACCGGAGAGCGTCGGCACCGGCTGGCCCAGGCGCACGTATTCCAGTCCCACGTCGGCAAGCGGCGCCAGCACCGTCTGCACCTCGCGCTGGTCGGCGAAGAAGGCCAGCGCCTCGCTCACCGTCAGGTCGAGCACCTCGGCAATCGACTTGCCGCGCCACTGCAGCGCAAGGATCTCGGGCCGGTAGCGTTTGCCGTCACAATCCGGGCAGCGCAGATAGACGTCGGACAGGAACTGCATCTCGACGTGTTCGAAGCCCGAGCCGGTGCAGGTGGGGCAGCGGCCGGTGCCGGAGTTGAAGCTGAAGGTGCCGGGCGTGTAGCCGCGCGCCAGAGCCTCGGGCAGGTTGGCAAAGAGTTTGCGGATCGCGTCCCACGCGCCGATGTGGCTCACCGGGTTGGAACGCGCGCTCTTGCCGATCGGCGACTGGTCGACCATCACCACGCCGGACAGCGCCGCCAGCCCCTCGATGTGCGCAAACGCGTCGCCCGCCAGTTCGCTCGTCACCGACTGGCCGAAGTGGCGGGCGAGCGCCGGATACAGCACGTCCTGGATGAGCGTCGACTTGCCGGACCCGGAGACGCCGGACACGCACACCAGGCCGGCCAGCGGAAAGCCCACGTCGATGCCGCGCAGATTGTGCTGGCGGGCACCGACGAGCCGCAGCATCGGCGTGTCGTCGCGCACTGGGCAGGGCTCACGGCCGGCGTCGACCCGCTTGCGGCCGGCAAGATAGGCCCCCGTGAGCGAAGCCGGGTTGGCGGCAATCTCGGCCGGCGGAGCAAAATCCACGATCTGCCCACCGCGCTCGCCGGGGCCGGGGCCGATGTCGAGCAAGCGGTCGGCGGCGAGCATGATCTGCGGGTCGTGTTCGACCACCACCAGGGTGTTGCCGGCATCGCGCAGCCGCGTCATCACGCCGAGGATGCGGTCGATGTCGCGCGGATGCAGGCCGATGGACGGCTCGTCGAGCACGAACAAGGTGTTGACCAGCGAGGTGCCAAGCGCGGTGGTGAGGTTGATGCGCTGCACTTCGCCGCCCGACAGGGTGCGCGACTGGCGGTCGAGCGTGAGATAGGACAGGCCGACACGATCGAGGTAATCGAGCCGGCTGCGGATCTCGCCGAGCAACAGCTCGGTGGCTTCGTCGAGCGGCGCGGGCAGGTCGAGCGCCTGCATGAAGTCACGCACCTTGCTGATCGGCAAGGCCATGAGTTCGTGGATCGCCAGCGAGAAAATAGGCGAGGAAATAGGGGACAGACCACGGTTTCCGCTTGCGGAAACCGTGGTCTGTCCCCTATTTCCATCACTCACCGTACCCGGCAGTCGCCACAACAAGGCTTCGGGTTTAAGCCGTGCACCGTGGCATGCCGGGCATTCCGTATAACTGCGGTAGCGCGACAGCAGTACCCGGATGTGCATCTTGTAGGCCTTGGTCTCCAGCCACTCGAAGAAGCGGCGCACGCCGTACCACTTGCGCGGCCACGACGATTCCCAGCTCTTCCAGCTGTCGTCGCCTTCGAGCAGCCAGTGGCGGTGTGCGGGCGGCAGGTCGCGCACCGGGATGTCCATCGCCACGCCGTATTTCTTCGCCATCTTCGCCAGGTCGTCCTGGCACTCGCGATAACTTTCGGTCTGCCAGGGCTTGACCGCCCCCTCGGCAAGCGTCTTCGACTCGTCCGGGATCACCAGCGAGAAGTCCACTCCGATCACCCGGCCGAAGCCGCGACAGGTTTCGCAGGCGCCGATCGGTGAATTGAACGAGAACAGACCTGGCGTCGGCTCGTTGTAGTGGATGTCGCAGTCGGCGCAGTGCAGATCGCGCGAGAAGCGCCACACCGTCTCGCCCGCGTCGTGCAGCGCGTGCACGGCCATGCGGCCCTTGCCGTGGTGCATCGCCACCTCGACCGCCTCCGCTACCCGCGCCGGGTCGGCGTTGCCCAGGCGGAAGCGGTCCTGCACCACCTGCAGCACCTTGCCATCGCCATTCACCGCCTGCGCATGCACGCGGGTGTAGCCCTGCTGCGCGAGCAACTCGGCGATCTCCACCTCGCTGAAACTCGCCGGCACCGGCACCGGAAAGCTCACCACCAGGCGCGGATCGTCGGCCGCGCAGCGTTCGGCCAGGGTCCGCAGGATGCTGGCGGTGTCGTCGCGCCGGACCTCGACACCGCAACCGCGACAGTGCAGGCGCGACGCACGGGCATAGAGCAGCTTGTAGTGGTCCGCCAGCTCGGTCATGGTGCCGACGGTCGAGCGCGAAGTCCGCACCGGGTTGGTCTGATCGATCGCGATCGCGGGCGGCACGCCTTCGATGCGGTCGACCTGCGGCCGATCCTGGCGATCGAGAAACTGCCGCGCATACGGCGAGAAGGTCTCGACGTAGCGGCGCTGACCCTCGGCGTAAAGGGTGTCGAACACCAGCGACGACTTGCCCGAGCCAGACACCCCGGTCACTACCGTCAGCGCGTTCAGGCCGATGTCGAGCGAGAGGTTCTTCAGATTGTTCTGGCGCGCGCCGCGGATGCGGATGGAGTCGGACATCGGGAATCGGTACGGAGGAGAATGGATCAGGGATTGTAGATCCGCTCAAACGTTCCCCGCGGTTTTG